>CAVPPT010000025.1:0-565819 GCA_963707405.1 uncultured Planctomycetaceae bacterium
TCCAGTACCCTCTGATGTCAGCAGGACTGTACTTCCGATGCCACTCCCCAGACTGTCGATCGCGATCAGCGGTTCGGCATCGGGAGAACCATCGACCAGCAACGGCTGAACGATGAGCATCCGCCAGCCGGCGAGCGAAGGATGCTTGACGGTGGCCGTGGTTCGACCGATGACTTTGGCAAGTTGCATGGGGCGGACTGTTCAAGTAGCAAGTGACAAATCTCAAACAATTGACAACTACCACGCATCAGACTTGAGACTTGAGTATTGATTCCTTGTTTGTGAATTGTCACATGGAGATTGATACTTCCCGGCAGCTGTCGGCGCCGGACTTCTTCACACCACTCGCAGTTCATCCACCATCACGCACCGTCGCGACCGCGTGAACGTCAGCGGGTTCGTCACGCCTTCGCCGGTCGGCGTCGCGACGCTGAAGGACAGGTAGCCTTCGCCGCCGAGTCCCAGGCCGGCCATGCAGGGGCCGTTCTTGACGAACAGCGTCGTGTCCATCAGCCGGCCCATGATCGTCATGTTGTGCACGTTGCGGCGAGTGGATGATGGCCGTGTGGCCGAAGCCGTGTTCGAATTCGTGCGCCAGTTCGATGGCCTGCAAGGCATCCCGGCACGGACGAACGGGACGAACGGCATCATCTGTTCTTCGGGGACGAACGGATTTGAGGTGTCGGTCTCGCCGAACAGCAATTGCGTTCCGGCGGGAACCTGCACGCCGATCTCGCGGCCAGCACGGCTGCGTCCTGCCGACGAGGTCGCGGTTCAGCACGGCATGTCCGCCCGGCTTCCTTGGGCGGCGAGAAGGCGAGCTTTGTGAGGGCGTCGATCTGCTGCGGCGTTGAGATCGATAAGCCGCCGTGACGACCGCACGGCTTCCATCAGCTCGTCGAAGATCGCTGGCGACGGCGAAGACCTCCTTCTCGCCGATGCACAGCAGGTTGTTGTCGTAGGCGGCTCCGGCGACGATCGATTGCGCCGCGTTTTCGAGGTCAGCCGTTTCGTCGACCACGACGGGCGGATTGCCCGGACCGGCGACGACGGCTTTCTTGCCGCGTGGCGAGGGCGGCTCGTGCGACGGCCGGACCGCCGGTGACGCACAGCATCCGCACGTCCGCGATGCTTGAAGATCGCGTCGGCCGATTCGATCGTCGGCTGTTCGATGATCGTGACCAGGTTTTCGATGCCCGACCGCCTCGAGGAATGGCCCGTTGAACGCCGCACGCCTTCGCAGGCGATCCGGCGCTCCGGCAGGGATGCGGGTTGAAGACGACCGTGTTGCCGGCCGCGACCATGTTGACGACGTTGCCCGCCAGCGTCGGCAGCGAATGCGTCACCGGCGTGATCGCGCCGATCACACCGAACGGGGCGTATCTCCTCTGAGCGTCAATCCCGTGATCGCCGCTGCAGGCGTCGGCTTCAGCCACTCGGCCCCCGGCACCAGCTTGATGATCTTCAGCTTCTCGATCTTGTGATCGAGCCGGCCGATCTTCGTTTCCTCAAGCTCCATCCGCCCCAGTTCGTCGGCCTGCTGCTCGCACATCTCCTTGACGATCTGCACGATACGATTTCGGTCGGCGATTGACTTCCTCTGCAGCTGCCCAAAGGCATCCTTCGCAGCAGCCACTGCGCCGTCAACGCAGCTGAACACGCCGTCGGGCCCACCCGACTGATGCCCGTTGGCTCGTGGCTGATGGCCATTCGTAGCGGTCATTACAGGAATGCCGTTTGTTGACGGCTGACGCCTGAGGGCCGTTCCCCGGTCACGGTTCTTGCCCAGCTCGGCGAGGACTTCTTCGACCACATTTCGAATGGTTTGCTCGGTAGTCGGCATGATGTGTCGCTTCAGTCAGTGTTCTGAGAATGTCAGTCGAGAAGTTGCCGAATTCACGCTGCGGCAGAGTGTGTCAGATGTCCAGCATTCGCTGTGTTTCCAGCCAATGCTCCAGTCGTGTTCGCGTGGGAAACATCGTCAGCATGAGAAACACGAGTCCGCCTACGATGGCCAGTGACCACCAATTGCGTTCCAGCATGTAGGCCACCAGATTGGCGAATGCCCCTCCTTCCAGGATCGCGTAGCGAATGATCATGCGGATCTGATACACGGCCAGATGGAGCTGATCGGGGTCGACCGGCGGCGAAGTTGCCCGCTGCCTCTGCAAGGACTGTTGAATCGCCGGACTGTCGACACGAATCATGGTGGCGACCAGTGCAAACGGGACCAGTTCCACGGCGACTAGCCCGGCCATAATGAGGCTGATCAGCTGTCCCCGGGGCTGCACCGGCTCTCCACTACCGTGCACGAGCAACAGAACGATGCCTGCAAACAGCAGCACGCCGGCAATCAATGCGCCGGCAATGATGCGTATCACGCGCAGGTGTGAATCCAGATTGGCCGACGATTCAGTCATGAGCCTTGTAGATCGATTGATTTCCCAGCCGAACATTGTCGACGATGCCGATGATGGCGCAGTCGATCGGGAGCTTGCTGGTCTCTTCGGTGAAGCGGGCGCTCGACCCCTGGACGATCAGCACCACTTCACCTTCCCCCGCTCCGACGGCGTCGACTGCGACGAACGTCCGGCCGGTCGACTTCAGTGTGTCCTTCATCTGCTCATCGACCCTCAACGGTTCGACGATGAACAGCGTCTGCCCCGTCATGACGGGAACCTTCTGGGTCGCGGTGATGTTGCCGGTGACTTTGGCGAGAAACATGGTGGAGTCCAGAGTTGAGTGTTGAGAGTCCAGTGGGCCAAGCATGGTGTCTTACTCTGGACACTCAACACTGGACACTCGACTCACTGTTTGTCGCGCGACCACGAGTTCCTCATTCGTCGGCACCGTCCAGATTTCGACACGACTCGCATCGGTGGAGACGCGAGATTCTCCACGGGCGGTGTCATTGCGCTGTTGATCCAGTTCCATTCCGGCGAAGTCCATCTGATCGCAAACCATCCGCCGGATGCGAGCACTGTTCTCCCCGATCCCCCCTGTGAAGACGACTGCATCAGCCCCGTTAAGGATCGCCAGCGACTGTCCGATGTATCTCTTGATGTCCGCGGCATAGACCGCGAGGGCCAGCACGGCCCGTTCGTTCCCTGCATCCGCGGCGGCTTCAATGTCACGCACATCGGGCGAGATGCCGCTCAGTCCGAGCAGTCCACCTTGGGAAGACAACTCGTCGAGCAGGGTGTCGTAGTCCTTGCCGGTCAGTCGCTGCAGCAGCCTCAGCGCGAACGGGTCGAAGTCTCCCACGCGATTGTTCTGGGGCAATCCTGATTGAGGGGTCATTCCCATCGATGTGGCCTGCGACCGCCCGTTCCTGATCGCACACAGCGAACTGCTCCCTCCGAGGTGACACGAGATCACTCGCAGATCCTCGCGCCCAGCAATTGAGTCATCCGTGTGCCAATGTAGCGGTGGCTGGCACCGTGAAAGCCCCACCGCTGAATCTCGTACCGTTCCTTCCATTCAAGCGGCACGGCGTACGTCCGGTACTCGGGAGCGATTGTGTCGTGGAACGCCGTCTCCAGGGCCGCGACCAGTGGAATCTGTGGGAACGCCGACATCAGCTGACGCATGGCCCTCGCGTAAGGAGGATTGTGCGCCGGTGCCACATCTGCCAGCGACTCCATGGCGCACAGCAATTCCTCATCGACGAGCCGCACCCCGCTGAGTTTTCCGGCAAACACGGCCTTGAAGCCGATCGCCGCAACCTCGTCGACAGACTTCAGGCATCCGGTCTGGGGCTGCGTCAACTGATCGAGGCACATTTGCACCGCCGCCGCGTGATCCGGAATCGCGCGGGACACTTCCTGTCGCCCATCGCCGATTTCGACGAGACAGGTGGAGTCCGCCGACTGTCCGATCCGGTCGATGCCGCCGCGCGCAAGCTGGGTCTCGCTGCGCATATCGAACAAGCGATACTTGAAGCTGGTCGATCCCAGATTCGCGACAAGAACGTTCACCGCAGCTCACTCTCCCTTGGAGCCGCCGGCTCCGAACATGTCCATCAGTCCGGGAGTCGGGCGGGCGATGAGGTGTGCGCTGACCAGCTCGCCCATTTTCGATGCCGCACTCGCACCGGCATCAACGGCAGCACGCACCGAGCCGACATCTCCCTTTATGACGGTGGTGATATAAGCCCCGCCGATCTGAATCTGTTTCACGATCTGCACGTTGGCTGCCTTGACCATGGCGTCCGCCGCCTCAATCTGGGCAACGAGCCCCTTCGTTTCGATAAGTCCAATGGCATCATTCATAATTGGTCGATTGTTGATCGTAGATAGTGGAAGGATTCTGCTCACGGACCTCACCCGGTGAGTCCGTCATGTCATGCAACTACTTCGCGGCCTTGATCGCAGGCAAAACGTTGACGACATCTTCGTGAGGACGCGGGATCACTTGGACGCTCACGACCTCGCCGATCTTGCTCGCGGCACTGGCACCGGCATCGACCGCCGCCTTCACGGCAGCCACGTCACCCACGAGAAACACGGTCACCAGCCCGCTGCCGACTTTCTCCCAGCCGCGCAGTTCGACGTTCGCGGCCTTCAGGGCGGCATCCGTCGCCTCCACCAGCGAGACAAGCCCTTTCGTCTCGATCATGCCCAGAGCTTCCATAGTCTTTGCCATAGTTCAGGTCTCCAATTGGTTGAAGGTTGAAGGTTTATTGTTGAGAGACAGTTAGCTACTCGAGGCTGCGGCGGAGGCCGCTTGCCTGGTCATCATCGATTGCAGCCACATGCGTGCGAGGGTTGATCAGCCTTGACCAGCTCAACGTTCGTCGCCCGCTCTACGTTGATGGCGTTCGCCTCATCCGTGTCGAGATGCACTTCCAGTCGAATCTTGTCATCACCACCCCGAACGATGACATTCTCCAGAACGGCCGAGCACCCCGGTGATTCAACCCGCAGCTGCATGGCATCACCACTCTCCACACCGTGGTACGCCATGTCGGCGGGAGACATATGCACGTGCCGCATTGCCCGGATTACGCCTTGCTTGAGTTCGAGACTTCCTGCGGGTCCGACCAGCAGGCAGCCCGGCGTTCTCTCAATGTCGCCGCTGATCCGAACGGGAAGGTCGAGACCCAGGGACACCGCATCGGTGAAGGCAAGTTCGACCTGGGAGTCACCGCGGCAGGGGCCCAGCACACGCACCTCGGGCAACATCCGACGTCGCGGCCCGACGATGGCCACGGTCTCCTCAGCGGCGTAGTAGCCTTGCTGGTACAGATCCTTGATGGGGGTCAGCGTCCGGCCTTTGCCGAATAGCACCTCAACGTGCTCCTCGGTCAGATGGCAGTGACGTGCCGAGACGTTCACGACCAGCGGATTGGGCTTGGCACTTCCGCCCGTCGCCGGCTTCAGCCGACGCTTGAGTGCCTCGCGGACGACCCGTTCCACACTCGCGCGAGAAAGGGGGGCAGTGATCACAGTCATATCGTCTCAAATCGCGCCATATCGGCACGCGGCCGTAAGTTCGATCTGCATCCCTGCGAAATTGCTTCCTGCGGAACCCGCTTCTTCTCACTCGGCAGTAATCAGTTCGATGCCATGGTCCTGGACGATTCGCTTCCAGTCCCCTTGCAGATCTGAATCGACCACCAGTCGGTCAATGGCATCCAGTGGACAAAGATGAGCCAGTTCCGAGTGACCCAGCTTGCCACTGTCGGCGACCACAATCACGTCGTCGGCCGCCTCCAGCATCTGCCGCTCGGTTTCGACCAGCAGGGAGTTCGTATTAAACAGTCCAGCCTCCGTAATCCCACCCACGCTCATCACAAGGCGGCGGGCATGCACTCTTTTGAGAGCATCGACGGTGATCGCCCCCAAGGCGACACCTGTTTTCGGATACAGGTATCCGCCCAGAAAAATCAGTTCGATGTTGCTGGCTCCAACGAGTTGATTGACGATCGGGAGTGAGTTCGTAACAACCTGTAGCGATTTGCCCGCGAGATGCCGAGCAACCTCCAGCGTCGTCGTCCCGCCGTCCATCAAAACCGTCTCGCCTGATTCAATCAGTTCGGCTGCGGCCTTGCCGATCCGCTTCTTTTCCTCAGTCGCCCTCCCACGCCGATCATCGAAGGCGGTGAGTGATTCGCCGACATAGGCTGCACCCCCACGGGTCCTACGAATCTGTCCAATTCGATCAAGATATTCCAAGTCACGCCGAGTCGTCGACTCGCTGGCTCCCGCAGCGGAGGCCAGCTCCTGAAGAGAGATATGACCCCGAATTTCCAGTTGTTTCAGGATACGATCGCGTCGTTGTTCGGCCAGCATCGGTCACAATTGGTGGCAATTCCACTTTGTCAACTTACGCAATCTACAGCACAGCGAATCACTAATCAATCAGTACACGTCAAAATGTTTCAACATATTGCAAAATGCCTTGTGTCCGCAGAATCTACCCAGATCATCAGGTTTCTCGGCACGTCAAGATCAGTGAATCCGGCCGATTCCCTCGCAGTTGAGGGAGTTAGCACAGATTCCATTCCATCGCCAATTCAGTAAGCACGACCCTCACAACTGGCGGGGGGCGGCGCACGGATCCATCATCCTGAGGTCCCGAAAACTCAGGACGGGAGGCGTTTGAGCATCCGGCGGGCGCGACTTTTCCAGACCATTTGCTTGCGGGCAATTGCCCGGGGACTGGAGTCGACGTCCATGATTAACGCGTTCAGCTGCTCCCTAGCGCCATCGACCTCACCACGATCGCTCAGCAGGCAGGCGAGGAGATACAATGCTTCCGGATGTCGCCAGCGCCGGATGTGGTTGACCAGATGCCGCTCACACGCGTCATTCTGCCTCAGGCACCGGAGTGTCTTCGCGTACAGCAGGGAGACATCGCCGAACTTGTAGGCCGGATCGAGCTCGATCAGTCGCGAGAGTCGCTGCAGCGCCGGTTCGTATTTCTTTTCCTGAAAGAGTACCCAGCCGGCCCCCCACAGCGCCTGCAGGTTGTCCGGATCCTTGCGAAGTGCGCTCTCGTAGGCCGTTGACGCTTCTTCAATCCGACCGGTTTCCCGCAGGGCATCTCCCAGCTCAATGAACTGATGCGGGTTTCCGATCTGACTGGCGGCAATCTGCAGTTGACGGATCTCGCGACCCCGTGTCAGCGACTGGAGGAACCCCGGTGGCTGCAGGTTCGCAGCAGGGATCCACCGGGCCAGAAAGTAGATGACCACACCGAGCGGCTGAAACAGCAGGATAATCCACAGCCAGATGCCACGTTCCGGATCGTTGCGCAGGCACCACCACACCATCCACACGAGCAGGGGCAGGTACAACCACGTCCCCCACGATAGGATGGGATTCCACCACAGGAGCGCCCATGGAACGTACGACTCCGCCGGGGAGACAGCAGTGGCGACAACGTGAGCCAGCAACAACATGATCCAACTAAGTTTCCCGGATTCGGCGGGCCAGGTGCGGATGCATTGTGACAAAGCGGCGGGACGATTGCATCTGTGACTGCCAATCCACAGGGGGCGATGCCCGTGTCGCCAACAGGCAACATGGACTGTGGCGTTTGGGAATCAGCGGCGGGCAGCTCTCTGAACTTGATGACTCGGAACCGGACGTGATCCCACCAACACAACGGTGACGCCGGTCGCTCTTCAAGAGCGTCGGCCGCCCAAGGCGTGTTACCGTCACAATTCACAAGATTGATGGATCAGTGACTTCTGACGCCGGCAACTCGCAGAGGTGCGCACGGAAGTTGCAGCGGTCGTGAATGCCAACCTCTCCGTTCCGACAGATCGCCGAAGGGATCGTCGCTGATGAGCACTCAGAACTACCGACGCTTGTTGACGAATCTGCCCAGTATGGCGTCCATCGTCAATTCCTTTCAATCGCCCCAGGTACAGTTAGAGGTGTACCATCTGCTGATCAAGGAGCTGTCTGATGGTGCACTGGAGTCGCGCCCTCCGTCGCAGCGTTCACGTGAGTCCGATGTCATCCCGGTCCCGCAGGAGTCGGAACCACTGACGCACGATCTGGTGGACGGTGATAGCATCCACGCCGATCCCGACGAATGACACAGACCCGGATGATCGACCTGGCGAGGAGCGTCACCTCATGAACGCGAGGTCGTCGACATCGGGACGGAATGCGGCGCCGCTCGCAGGGGACGCGGCGATCAAGGCGTCCGGGCTGAGTGCGGATGCGACTGCTCGTATGCCTCTCTGAGACGACGCGTGCTGACGTGCGTGTAGATCTGGGTGGTCGTCAGGCTCTTGTGTCCCAACAACTCCTGCACGCTGCGGAGATCGGCCCCGCCGTCGAGTAGATGTGTCGCAAAGCTGTGCCTGAGTGTGTGCGGCGAGGTCAGGGAATCGAGACCCGTCAGCTTGAGGTAGGTCTCCAGCATGCGACCAATGCTGCGTGTCGTCAATCGTCGACCAAAGCGGTTCAGAAAGAGCGGGTCTTCCCCCTGTGATCCGAGTGCGGGATCCGGCTGCCGCACGTCGCACCATCTCTCCAGGGCTCGAGCGGCAAACCGTCCAACCGGCGCGATGCGCTGCTTACGCCCCTTGCCGAGGACGCGCACGATGCCCGCGTCGCGCTCCCAGTCCTTCACGTCCAGCGAGACGAGCTCCGCCACACGCAGGCCGCCCGAGTAGAGGACTTCGAGCATCGCCCGGTCGCGCAGACCCATCGTCGTATTGGCGGGGGGGGCTTCGAGCAGCGAACTCACCTGATCGCTCGTGAGGAAATGCGGAAGCTTCCTCCCGACGCGCGGCGTCCGCAATGCCTTGGCAGGATTCGTGGAGGTGATGTCCTCACGCAAGCAGAACCGGAAGAAGCTTCTCAGACATGCGAGACGTCGCGCGATCGTCGTGCGTGCATAGGCACAATCGTGCAGGTAGGTCACATACCCGCGCAGGATTTCGACAGTCACCTGATCGGGATCGGGCACGTGGCCGACTCGCTCGGTGAAGTAGTCGAGCAGACTCGCGAAGTCCTCGGAATACGATTTGAGCGTGAGCGGAGAGGCATTCCGCTCGTTACGGAGGTGTCGCTCAAAGGCTTGAATGGCAGTCTGCACAGGACCGATTCGGGAGCGGAGCTGGAAGAGTTGATTACGCGTCAGGCCGTTTCGCGAAACGGCAGACCCGACGAGCCCTGGGCTGTGTCTCGCTGCAGGCGTCGCACCTTCTGGCTGAGAACGGCGGCGTCGTACCAGCTGAAACTCAGATCGGGATCGGCGGCGTAGCGCCCCAGTGTCTGCAGCAGCTTGGCGACGCTGTGCTCGTCATAGAGAAAGACATAACGCTCGCCGTCCTTGACGAGGGCCAGCACGTTGATTTCACGCGGCATGGCAGTACACCCTGTCTCAAATGGACTCGATGGGGAGCGTGTTGACACAATCGCGCCCCGGCGAATCGAGTCCCCCCACCGCTGTATGTGTTTATCGGCACGTCGCGCAGTTCAAGATTCCCCAAACTTGCCAGGTGGAAGAACCGGAAGACATCGCCGCATAACAGCATTCGACGCCGGCCCTCTATTGAGGCCCCGTGTGGTTGCGCCCATCATGTGCTGGGGCGTGCAATCGTCACACGCGTGCACATCTGCATCATCCCCATAGTCCGCAATCTGTCGACCTGGACCGGCAGAATCTGCCGCACTCTGCAGAACCTGTTGTGTGAACAATCGCTCTGGAACGCGCGTCGTTCCTGTGGAGCCGATCCCCGCAGGTCATCGTCAGATTTCTCTCGCCCGACCGCAAAGTTCATCGTAGATTTACGCGGCGACCGGTCTGGGCGGTCCTGCCGGGTTCCGATGAGATCCTCACATCGACGGGCGAACAGGCGTTCTACTGTGGTGCAGACAGCTCCCATCATTCGACTTCCCTCAGCGGATCCTGCCTCCGACGAAGGCCCCGCGCAGCCGGCGCAAAAGTCGTGCCTGGTGCGGATTTATCCCGCCGGTGTGAGCGGAAGCCTGATCTCCCTGGACGGCCAACGCTTTACCATCGGCCGCGATGCCGACTGCGACATCGAACTGGCCGACGACTTCATCTCGCGTCAACATGCCGTCGTCGAGGTCGTGCGAGGGCGGCTCCGGATTACCGATTGCCAGAGTTTGAACGGGACGTTCGTCAACGACGTCCGGATCCAGCAGCATCTCCTGGTGCCCGGCGACCAGATCCGACTGGGGAATCACATCCTGAAGTACCTCTCGGCCGATCATGTCGAGGCCCAGTATCACGAGACCGTCTACCAGATGATGACGGTGGATGCCCTCACGAATGCCTACAACAAACGCTACTTCGAGGACGCATTTCAGCGCGAGGTGCTGCGGACCCAGCGGCACTGGCGACCGCTGGCTCTGCTGTTGCTGGACATCGACCACTTTAAGGGGATTAACGACGAGTATGGGCATCTGGTCGGTGATGAATGCTTGAAGCTCTTCAGCACTCGCATCTTCGAGCGAGTTCGCGGAGAAGACCTGTTCGCGCGCTTCGGAGGTGAGGAGTTCGCCCTGCTGCTGACGGAAACCACTCTGAAACAGGCGGTCCGCATCGCCCAGGATATCCGCAAGCTGATCGAGGGGAGTGAATTCAATACTTCGAAGGGGGCCATCCGGTTGACGGCCAGCACCGGCATCGGATTCACGAGCGGACAGGGCCCGGTCACGGTCACCGAGATACTGCAGCAGGCCGACGAAAACCTCTATCGAGCCAAGAACGAAGGGCGTAACTGCATTCGCTTCTAGCGGTTGAATCGACAGGTGGATCCCGGTTCACTGGCCACTGCACAGCGGACAGCCGCCATTGTCCCGAACGGGCCTCTCGCTATAATCCCCGTTCTCACGACACACTTCTCACGTTGCCACCACAAACCGCCCCGAAATCCCCCAGGGCGGAATGGCTCATGTATTCGACACTCGCGGACGGTCCTTGTCTGCCGATACTCCCTCTCCACTATTGTCACCGGACGAATCGCGATGGAACCGCAGATCCCCTGCATCCGCTCACGTTGGACCGCACCGTTGTTCGCAGCCGGAGCGGCCCTGCTGACCTGCCTGTGTGTCCGCTGGCTGGGAACTCAGAATGCCTGGGAAACGATCGTGACCATCCTTCTGGTCGAGTTGTTTCTGGCATCGTGTGCCGTCATCCTGTGCATCATGACCGAGCGGCTCTCAGCGACGTACCTCAGCTACGAGCGCTGGTCCGACATTCGGTCCCGGGCGGATGAATCGAGCAGCCGGCAGCAGGCCCACAGCAGCCAGTCCGCCCAACTGCTGCACGATCGGCAGGCGACATCGCAACGCCTCCATCGGCAGATGCGAACCTTCTATCGGCAAGTGCGTCGCGAACTCGATCAGGCCACAACCTCTGCCACTGGTGCATTTTCGAGCGTCTCGACGCCGAAATCCATTCAAGGTCTGCGATCGCAGCCGGAGTCATCAGCGGATGTGAACGTCGTGCCGCCGATCCCATCACTCCGCATCCGACGGGCCGCCTGATTGAGTGTCATGCGATGCGTGCGAATTGTGGATCGACGTCCACCGGAGACACCGATCAGAGTTCGAAGTTCAGAATCAGGCGAAACTCGCTATCGAACTGCCTGTCGTCCCGTCCGATGAGTGGAGCGGCCCAGGCGACATTCAATGATCCGCCGGTCCCGAAGGTGAACAGACCACCGAGGACCACGTTCGTCAAAGAGAACTTGTCGACGTTCGAGATCTGGATTGGTCCCGAATAGACAGCATCGCTCTGCTGCAACGAACGGTTCCAATGGAATTCGACGATCGGGGCGAATCCGGTGAGGAAGGTGTTTCCGACGGAGTAGGTCGTCGACTTGTAGTGAGTCCCGCAGGCCTGCTCATACGTCCGCGAGATGCTGACATCCTGATACAGCCAGTAGGCCAGCGAAGCACTCGCAAAGAGGAAGGCGGCATCGTTCAGTTTGCCCGACTCCTCCAGCAGGCCCGTTTCCAAGTTGCGAACGGAGGTTGTGTTGCCGTTCGCACCGATATCCGCCTGCAGGAACCCCTGGGCCGACAGTCTCCCCTGTGTGTGTGCTCCACCCACATAGGGGAGTACATGCAGGGCCTGGTTCTCAATGTTCAGTAGTGGCGTTCCCGCGACATCCTTGACACTGATATCGGAAGCAGTGGGATAGGCGAGGCTGACACCCGCACCGATGGCGACGTCGTCGGTCCGCGCCAACAACATCTTCAACGTCGTCACGACGTTGCCGAACTCCACCGAGTTGGTGTCGGTCACGCCCCCGGCGATGATGTCGGAATCGAGCGAGACAGCGAATGGAACCCGCACTTCCACCGACATCAGGTCTTCCTGGAAGGCGATTTCGAAGCCCGGAACGAAGCGGTAGACATCCACGCCATTGGACGTCAGCGGCACGTTGGTAAAGACGCTGTTGTTCACAAAAACCCGATCGCTGGGCACGACGCGACCGTTCTCAGCAATCTTCTGACGACCGACCGTTCCGCCGGCACCCGGACTGGGAACATAGACGAACAGGGCGTCGTAGACATTGTAGATCGGTTCCGCCAGCAGAACCACACCTTCTGTCGCAACGGCGTTGACATCGCCCACCGTGCCGGAGTCGAGTGAGATGAACGGCCCCGGATTCGTGATCGGCCCCAGCGTCACTGGGTTACCGACAAACGTCGCTCCGGCAAACTGCGAAAGTGTCTGTGGAGGTGAGGCATTGGGAGTGACTGACTGCGGTTGTGCGGCGGAGTCAACACCGAGATACACCGATGCGTTGGTGGCAAACCCGCTTGGTAGAAGCGGCGTCACAGAGCGATAGTAGCTGAGCAAAGGGGAGTTCGATGGCTGCTGGAACAGGACCGCCTGATCGACGAGGGCTCCGGGCAGTATCGTGGCTTCCGAAGTCGAACCTCCGAAGAAGTCGCTGATCATCTCATGAAATGCACCCTGACTCCGCTCCCCCAGGGCCGTGCCACTGGCGAGGTTGATGCCGCCATCAGCCTGCTGAGCCACACCAAGATTCGCCAGGGGCGACACCGGAGGCAGCAGTGCCTGGGCGCGCTGGTCGCCGAGAGTACCGGGACGATCGGGACTGGTCGGCATCGGTTGGGCCGGGGCTGACTGAGCGCCGTACGGTCCGATGTTGGCTGGAGGTGGACAGTTCCAGCCCTGATGCGGATAAACTGCTGGTTCACCCGCAGAGATCGCCGGTGGTGGGCAGTTGCCCCCCGCCTGCAGTCGAACGAGTCCCTCTTCCTCCGCCACAGAAGGGCGCGCCAGCAGGCAGGCAACAGCGAGCACCATGCCCGGCCGAGTCACAAACTGTATTGTCATTGCCAATCGGCACATGGACGCCCCCCGACGGCCGGAAACCTATCGTGATCAGAGTGGCGGTCGAACCCCCGTGCGTCGTTTTCCGACGACCCGCCGTTTGTACCGGTTGTGCGGAATACTCCGAACAGTCCGGTTGTACTGAAATCGTCGTTACAACCCCGATAGCTTGACACAAAGGTCACCATCCCTCCGAGGATGCAACGATTTGACATGCCTGAAAAACCACGAAACGGTGTGCGATGCGCACGGACACACGAGAGAAGTTGTTTGTTTCGGTGTCGCGTACTGCTGTGGGTGATGGGAAGTATGGTTCTCGTCCGCTCGACCTGGGCCGAGGAGCCGCGATTACTGCTGGACACTCACGGCCCCGTCGGACGTCTCCACACCCTGCGGTTTGTGCCGGGCACTCATCGCCTCATCGGTGCGGGTGCTGACAAACTCGTGTACGAGTGGATTCTGCACACACCGACGGAACACGGACCCCATCGGCTGGTGCGCTCGCATGTACTCCGCTGGCCGATCGCGCGCGGCCCCAATGGGGTGATCTATGCACTGGATGTCTCACGAGACGGCGAATGGGTCGCCGTCGGTGGACAGAGTGCCTATGGCAAAGGGCACATCTGGCTCTATCATCGACCAGAGCGCAAACTTGAGCGGGTTCTCAAGGGACACGATCACAAGGTCATGCGACTCAAGTTTTCGGACGACGGAGCCCGGCTGGCGTCTGTCGATCAGAATGGAGAGGTGTGCATCTGGTCGATCCCCGCCGGCGAGCAGCTTGCTGAGAAACAGACGTTTGTCGCTGACGACGTTCAGCCATTCAGCTTTCTCCAGGATGGTTCGTTTCTTCGACCTGTTCAAGAAGAACGCTCGGCGATTGGCCAGTCGCTGGTGAACGATGACACAGGCGCGCGACGGAGCCGGGAGGTCCTGCCGGTCGTCCGCGGGCAGGTGGTGACGGCGCTTCACTGCGCGCATGACTCGGCGGCATGGGCCTGTGCACTTCGCGACGGAACCATCATCATGGGAGAAGGAGTTCGCCAACAAACGCGATTTCGCAGCGGTCAGACGCGGATCTTCAGCCTGCAGCTAGGGCCGAAGTCGGTCCTGCTGGCAGCGACCGCCCAGGATGCAGAGGGTCAATCGTGGCTGGAGTTATGGAGCGTTGAACGAGGGCAGGAACGCCTCATCGACCGAGTTGGCCTGGGCACCAGCGACGATGCCTATGCCTGTGCGCTGAGTGACGACGGTGCCTTGGCCGCTGTGTATGCGAATGGTCCGCGGGAGTTGTGGGTCTTTGAATTGCTGGACAACGCGGGACAACTGCGAGCCACACCTCTGAGTGAGCAGGGAGCACTGCGATTGTTCAGCGGTCATGACATTGACGCAATTCGCTTTATCGAACGCGATGGATCGAGGCTGGCGATTGAAGTCGCGGGCAGCGACCCGGGTGGCTGGGAGTTCAACGCCGAGTTCGGGGGAATCAAACGAACACAGCCCGATTCTGCGGCGGATCCGGGGGTGGCCAATCCGAATCTCCCGGCGAACGGCACTCCACCGGGCTCGAAATGGTCGATCGAGATTGCTGAGTCGGATCAGATCGTTGTCAACCACCTTGGTCACCCGGACGCGCCCATCACGCTGCGCCTCAATGAGGACGCGCAGGGGCGGGCCCTGTGTGTCGAACAGCTGCCGCAAACATCCGAGCGCGAGCTGTGGTTCACCGTCGGTACCGACCGGGACGGAATCTACGTCTATCACATCACCGCCGGGCAGGGTCCGGTGCGTCTCGTGCGGTCGTTTCGAGACCACACCGGTCGAGTCACACACCTCGATGCCTCGGAAGACGGCACGGTCCTCAGTTCGCTCGCGGAGGATCGGCTTATCAAACTCTGGAGTCTCAAGGGCCTGACCGAAGCTCCCAGGGAGTCGCCCCACATCGCAACTTGGGGAGCGGAGTTTGTCGTTCAGAACGGAGTCATCGTCGGGAAAGTCCTTCCGGGCGGCATTGCCGAGCGACGCGGCCTTGCGACCGGTGACCGAATCCGTCGTGTCCGCTGGGGGCGTGGATCTGATGAAGCGGCGGAATCCGCCGCGGGGATCCTTCGGGCATTCAACGAACGGCCAGTGTGGACACCGATTGTCATTTACCGCGATCGGCTGGCCAATCGCATTACGAATGACTGGGAGCCCTCCGAGGGTGCCGCAGAGTCCAACTGGGAGCGTCGCGAAATCGTCCCGGCATGGGAACCAATGGTGACGATGTTCCTCGATCGCTCCGGGGAGTGGGCCGTCTGGATGCCCGACGGCACATACAACGCGTCGGCGACTGGGGACGTGCTGTTCGGCTGGCAGGTCAATCGCGGATCCCAGGAGGAGCCTGGGTTCTTCTCGGCGGGTCGATTTCGCGAGCGATTTGAGCAGCGTGATGCCATCCAACGCCTGTTCTCCCAGAATGTACAGCAGCCGTCGCCTCAGCATCTCGTCGCGAAGTCGCTGTGGAGTGAAGTGCTGTCCCGGACCGAGGTCCGTCTCATTGAACCACAAACGGGCGACGTTCAACGGGATCGTTCCGACTTGCATGTTCGCGCCCGTATCACGCGGTCCGAAGGACCCTCAGACCGGCGCTCGACCGCCGGAGCTGTATGTCAATTACGTGCCTGTGAGCGCACAGCCCCGGAGGGACGGAGATGACTTCACCTGGGACCTCCCCGCTGCTATGCAGCGCCGCTTGAATCGCATCGACGTTTTGGACGCGAGCGATGGGGATCGATCCCTTCCCTCGACCGACAGTGTGTATGTTGAGACCACACGGATGGACAGCGAAAAGCCGCGTCTGCATCTGCTGGCCGTTGGCATCTCCGACTATGGTGATCGCCTAGGAGAGGCCGTGAATTCACAGCACGACGCCGATGCGTTTTTCAGCTACATGAGGGTTCACAGTGAAAGCAACTACGTGCTCGATCGTGATTCCAGTCGCCTGTTGATTGCCGACGATGTACAGGGATATGTGACTCGCTCTCAAGTCCTTACTGCGATCCGATCGCTGGCAGGGAAGGGGAGTTTCCAGACGGATAGCGACACGATCGTCTTCTATTTCGCCGGGCATGGCACCGTGACCGCCACGCAACCCCAACGTCCTGAGTTCTACTTCGTGCTGCCGGATCCGGACTTACAGAACCTGCAGGATGCCGAGACACTCAGCAAGTCGTCGCTCTCACTGGATGATTTGCGACCCCTGCTGGAACTGCCTTGCCAGAAGCTGTTCATTGTCGATGCATGTCGCTCTGGTCACTTGCTGGGTGCGCCGGCGTCCCAGGCGGAAGACGCGGAGAAACTGCTGATCCGCTCGCTTAAGGAAAGGCGTGCCATGATTCTGACAGCGACTTCTGATGACGGCATCGCCTCGGGATTCCTGGCGGACCGACCACTGAACGGCCTGTTTACGGGCCTGCTGCTGCAAGGACTGGAAGGATTCGCCGACAAGTATGCCGGCAATAGTGACGGGAGCGTCACTCTGAGGGAAGCGGTGGACTATGTCCGCGGGCAGATGTCGGCACGACCCGAAGCGTACTCCACCGATCAGGCAGGTCGAGTCTTAATTCAGAGTCCGCTCTTCGCGCCCTCAGAGGTCCTGGATATCTATGATCTGCCACTGGGAGGAGAGTCGGAAGGGTCTCCTGAATGAGGTGCTCTCTTGCAAGCGACTCCTACCGGTGTGCCTGGGCAGGGGCGGCACTACCTTCGGTACTGGACGAGGCATTGCCTCCGAGGTCATCAAAGTAGGCGATGCGAACGACGCCCCGGAAGTCGGCATGATTGATGACGAACTGATCGTTGACATCGAACTCTCGCTCGACGACGGCTGCTCCTGCGACAATGGCCAGATCACCCCGTGCACCGGTGGGCTTAGGCTTCGTACCGTAAATGGCAATCGAAATCTCGCCGGGAAGATCATGATAGCTCGCCCTGCGGGACGCCTGAGACACTCGGGCAACGGTGAAGGGAGCCGAACTGAACTTCTGCCGGCCCCCGTCAAGGTGCGTGCGCGTCAGCCAGCCATCAATCGACTGTTCTGAACCGCCCGGAAAGAGCCATTCCCAGGCATCGTCCAACTCTTGGACGAGTCGCTCGACCGGCTCCCCGCCCCGTGGGGGAGACTTCAGTCCCAGCACGTTTCGCCCATCGACCAGCACAACGACGGCCAAGTCATCCTTCGAAACATTTCGTAAATGCAGCGAGAATGTGTCGCCTGCAGTGACGCCGAAGCCCACGCGCTCACGTCCGCTATCTCCGGGGATGGTCTGAAGTGGCACAGGGATAGCATCCCGCTGTCCTTGCCGGCTTCGTAGGATGTCGATCTTCAACGGACCCTCACCGGCCATCGCTAGATGAGGCTGTTGTTGTTGCGTGTGCAGATCATCCAGCAGCCGCTCGCGATAGAGGGCCACTTTCTCGGGCGTTCTCCAGGCGGGGCAAGCATCCACAGTCTTCTGGGACGGGATCAGCGACGACAGGTAGGGGAGCAGATCGGCATCCACACGAATGTGCGAACTCACCTGTCCGACAGCCTCTCCTTTCAGCAAGTCCAGAACGCTGCAGTTGACGACAATTCCTTCGGAGGCGTTTGCCATCCAGGGTGCGAAGGTCCCACGGATCAATAGCTGCGGCACACCATCCTGCTGGACCAGCCGCTGCCGCGCTTCCCGGTTGTCAAAGTCCTTGGGCTGCAGATCGTCGCGTCCCTTGGCTGCGAGGTCCTGCATCAGACGTTCCGGATCTTTGAGCGTGTAGAGGTTGTCGTTGTGTTCGCGCAGGGTATCGACGATGCCACCGGACAGCTTTCTGGCAAAGGTGCTGTACTCCTGGCTCAGCACGGGTTGACCTTGCAGAGGATGTTGTTCGAACTCGATCGAGCCGACATTCGGCCAGGGAGCACCATACTGCTCCCGGATGAGCGTGTTGATCGTCGTCGCCAGGTTTTCGAGGACGTCGTCGTAGGGACGTTGCCGAAGTGAGAACTCCGGTGCCGGCTTGCCTGCACGCTGCCGCCAGAAACGTCGGGATCTGCTGCTTGTGGTCCTTCAGCGCCGTCGCAGGCACGCGCTCGACAACGTAGTCGTACAGTTCATCGAGCGAAATCGCCGCATCGCCGCCGGTATCCGCCTCACCGCGCAGGCCGCGGCACAGCCAGTAAGTAAACAAGCCGTGTTGCAGACTGGGAGACTCGTAACTCTGCTCGCGGGCACCACAACTCGTGAGTGCATAGAAGTCCTTGACACCCTGGAGCACCTCGACAATCAGGGGATCCGACACACCGGCATCCGAATGACAGGCATCGAGCAGGCAAATGCGCGCACAGGCCGGACAGGACTCCAGTTCCCGTCGCAGTGTCGAGAGCGCAATGCACGTCTTGCTGAGATTGGTCGGGTCGCAGTCCTGGGCGGCCAGATAGCCGGTCACGTCCCGACCCATGCTCGCAACGACTCCATGACCAGAAAAGAAGAAGATCACGGTATCGTCATCGGTGGTGTCCCGGCGGTGCGCTTGATAAATGCTTTGAAGGCCGAGCGGACATTGGCGATGGTCGGAGACACCACAGCCTCCTCCCCCTGATAACAGGCGGTGATGTTCGCGCCGGGAACTCCGAGATGCTCCGTCAGAGTGGCCACAAACTGCTGGGCATCACGGCTCGCGAACGAGAGGTCGCCCAGCGATGGATGGTCGTAGTCTGAGACCCCGACAACGAATGCGAACACCCTCTCGATCCGCTCAGCTGCGGCCATCCGGGGCAGCGCCAAGCCCGCCAGCAGCAGGCAGCCAACTCCCCATGTTCTTGCAAGGACAGGAGTTACGCGGCGTTGACGCTTCTCTTCAGACATAAGTCGTTCTCATTACAGACACAGTACCCCGGGAAGTGGCGATCATCGGCGGGCCGAACGACGCACCTCAATGATCAGTCATTCCCCACCGACAGATCACGCTTTGTGCCAACAAGCGGACAACAAATTGACCGTGCGGGAAAAAGTTTTCAGGGCGTCCTTTCGACTGGATCGACCGGCAGAATCAGCTCGAAGTCACGCGATACGTCTGGTGCACTCGGGTCGGGGAACTTGAGCCAACCGGGCCAGAAGTCCGGATCGGAACCGATCGCAGCCAGTAACGAGGAGGCACTCCCCTGATGTTGCGAATTGAGCCAGCGCGTGAGCTCCCGCACTGCGGAAGGGGGCGAATCCTCGCGCTTGTGCCACGGGCATACGAACGATAGCAGGCACAGTTGCGGGCCGACATCGGGGTAAATCTCAGCGACTCGTTGCCGATAGATTTGTTCCAGGTCGACCTGAGTGCCGATTCCCATTGCAACATCCGCCACGAGAAGGATTCTGCGCCCCTTGAGTTGGCCGAGTTCATCAACAATGCGATCCACCCCCAGTGTCGTGCCCACGACCTGTTCGGCGGAACCCGCGGACGAGTCGTAGCAGGCGGCATAGACTCGACCCGTCCCTCTCGGATCGAGGCAGTGATCCGATGACAGGGCAACAACGAGCGTGTCTCGCGGCTGCGTGGCGTCTCGCGCAGTGAACCAAGTGCCGAAATGATCATGTCACGCCCGGCATCGCTCCCGCTCAACAAGGCGATGGTCTGGAAGTCCCGCGTTTCCAGTGCGTCACTCAAGTCCTGCATCTCCTGCTCGGCCTCCGGGAACCCGCTGTAGTCATCGGTCGAAAACTGGCTGATGGCCACCCCCAGAAAGTATCGACGCGATGGCAGCGGTGCTGACGCTGCACCGCTCGCCCCGTATTTCACCGGCAGTTCGGGAATCGACTCCTGCTGGCTCGGCGGCAAACTGACCAATGACTGCTCGACGCTCTTTACAGAGGTATCCGGGTCCGGCAGATGTTCTGCTCCGCGGATCAAGACGAACAGTGCTGCCAGAACGACACCGATGATGCCCACAGTCGCATCGCGTCTCGTCGATCGCCTCTGGGGAAGCTCGGATGTCGTCTCCGGGATTGTTGCGGTGGCCTTCAGCGATGACAGCACACCCTCGATTTCTGTGGCGATTTCGCCCATCGATGCGTGCCGATCTTGCGGCTCCTGTGACAACATCTTCATGCAGATGGCCGACGTCCGGGGGTCGACATCGTCGCGAATCTGGGCAACCGGTACCGGCGGCGGCCCCTTCACATGACGATTGACCACTTCATGAAACTGGTTTCCTAAGGGCCTTTCGCCGGTGATGAGCTCATAGAAGATCGCCCCCAGGCTGTAGATGTCCCACTGTGTCGATGCCGTAATGTCTGCCCCCTCGAACGCTTCCAGTGGCATATAGGGAACAGTCCCGATCAACTGGTTGGAAGACGTCAATGGTGCGGCGTGCTTATCCTCTCCCGACGTGCCCTGGTCCAGGTACTTGCTGCACCCGAAGTCGGCGATGACCGGTCGCTGCGTGTTTCGATCGATCAGAATGTTGCCCGGTTTCAGATCTCGATGGACGATCCCTCGCCGATGCACATCGTCCATCACGAGGGCCAATCGTCGGATCAGCGACAGGACGCCCCGCTCGCTCAGTCGATGAGACCTGATCCACTCATCAAGCCCCATCCCTTCGATAAACCGCATCGCGATATATGAGAACCCCGCCGCCACGCCGGAATCGTAGATCGGGCAGACTCCTTCCAGTTCCAGACGGGCCGTGACACGAGCCTCACGCTGAAAGCGTTGCCGCAAGATGTCGTCCGCAACATACGCCGGTTGGGGGAACTTGAGGGCAACATCGCGGTCCAGGACACGATCATGTGCCAGATAGACAACACCCATGCCTCCGCTGCCCAGAAAACGCCGATGCTCATACCGCTCGGCGAGGGCCTGCCAGACCGCAGGAGGAACATCCGCCGGCGACGACTGTGACGCGTGAGTCGGCGTTTCCCTCATCGTATTGCAGCGTTCGGCCCAATTCGTCGCACATTAACCCAGCGGCTGTCGGGATGACGTCGCCGATCGCAGCGACCGGACTCCATCGTCCCGTTGATTGCACTCTACCCCAAGCGGAGACCGGGTTCAATCAGCAGTTCACCGGTTCGGAAGATGCAATGCAGGAGGGCTCGCGACTCGGTGGTCAGATCTCCCGCAGAATGTCCGTCACCACGTTGCCGTAGACATCGGTCAGCCGGAAGTCGCGGCCGCCGTAGTTGAAGGTCAGCCGCTGGTGGTCGAGCCCCAGCAGGTTCAGGATGGTCGCGTGCCAGTCGTGGATGTGCACGGGATGTTCGACCGCCTGATAGCCGAACTCGTCGGTCGCCCCGAATGCCAGACCACCCCGCACGCCGCCGCCCGCCATCCAGAGCGTGTAGCCCTTGTTGTTGTGGTCGCGACCGCTGCCGCTCTGACCATAGGGTGTCCGTCCGAATTCACCGGCCCAGATGACGAGCGTACTCGTCGAAGCAGCCCGCGCTGTTTCAGGTCGGCCAACAGTGCGGCAACCGGCTGATCGGTTATCTCGCAACTCTTGGGGAGTTGCTCGTGGATCAGGAAGTGATGATCCCAGCTTGTCGGGGCGGTGACCTCGACGAATCGCACGCCGGCCTCTGCCAGCCGGCGGGCCAGCAGACACTGCCGGCCGAAGCGGTCGGTCGGAAGTCCCGTGCCGATGCCGTACATCGACTGGGTCGCCTCGGGTTCCGTCCCGCACATCGAGTACGTCAGGCACTTCGTCCTGCATGCGAAACGCCAGCTCAAACGACTCGATCGCCCCTTCGACTCTCCGGGTGATCTACATCCCGCTGCGAGCTTGTGGGCATTCAGTTCGCGGATCAGGTCGAGCTGCTCACGCTGCTGGGAGCGCGACAGCTTGGTATTATCGAGTATTTCGGAGCGGCGGCCCTGGCTCTTCATCTTTGCCCAGCAGTGCCGCATAAAAAGCCGGGATCTGATTGCCTCCCAGTCTCGTCCCCTGTGAGATTGCCGGCAGAAAGGCGCTGCCGTAGTTCCGCACGCCTCCGTTGTCGGAGGGCGGGTTGATCGTGATGAAGCCGGGCAGGTTTTCATTCTCGGTCCCCAGACCGTACAGCGTCCATGCTCCGAGCGACGGCCGCGTGAACTGAAAGCTGCCGGTGTGCATCTGCAGGAACGCCTGCGAATGATTCGGCAGGTCGGTGTGCATGCTGTGGATCATGCACAGGTCGTCCGCGTGATCGGCCAGCTGCGGCGTCAGATTCGAGAACCACAATCCCGATTCGCCATGCTGAGAGAACTCGGCTGCGGACCCGAGCAAACGGGCACCTCCGCGGTCACGACCAATTGTCGGTCGCTTGCCCAGACTGGTCGTTCAGAGCGGGCTTGTAATCGAACAGGTCGACATGCGAGGGGCCGCCGTTCATGCACAGAAAGATGACTCGCTGCGCCCTGCCGGGAAATGCGGTGCTTTGGCCCGGAGTGTTTCGCCGATCCCTGAAGCCGTGGCATGTTTGGACGCCTGCTCGTGCGCCAGGGCGGCAAACGCCAGATAGCCAAATCCTGAGGCGAGTGACTTGAGGGCCGCTCGTCGCGAACCAACCGCCGGGTTGTCGCCAAAGCTCGTCGGGTAACCCATGACCGCCTGCTCCTAGTCCAGCATCCGGAACTCTGCAGTGCCCAGCAGCAGCCTGACAGTAACTCGCCAGTGTCTTGTCGACGGCTTCTTCATTGGAGGAGCCCTTGGCGCTGTCGGCCTCATCCGTCGTCCCTGGGTGCAGGTACTCCAGCGCGAGTTGCAACTCCCGGTCATCCGGCTCCCGGCTGAAACACAGCTCGAACGCCAGTCGCACTCGCTGTTCATCGTCAGCCGTCTCATCCTGCAGACGCCGGGCGAATGCATGGGCGCGGTCCAGTACAAACGGGCTGTTCATCAGATACAGCGACTGCACAGCGACATTCGTTGTATCGCGATCACCGGTCACCAGGCTCGGCTCGGCAAAGTCGAACAGTTCCAGCACGTCCGGCAATCGGTCTCGAAGCACCGGCAGGTACACCGACCGATGCCGTGAACCATCGAGATCGGCAGGAATCTTCGGGTCGAGGCCAATCAGCGATATCGGTCGATCGCCAATCACTCGGCCCACCAGCGACCCTTCCGGGCGGGAGAGGTCAAGTTCGCCTGCCGCAGCGAGCATCGCATCGCGAATGCACTCTGCATCGAGCCGGCGCTTCGACATCCGCCACAGCAACCGGTTGTCCGGGTCGATCTCGAATGACTGGTGGTCAAAGGTGGACGCTTGCCGGTAGGTGCGTGACAGCACGATCTCACGGACCAGTTTCCGGATCGACCAAGCACTCTCGAGAAAATTGACGGTCAGGTTGTCCAGCAATTCAGGATGACTCGGGACCTCACCGGTCAGGCCAAAGTTGTCGACCGTCCGTACGAGGCCCGCACCGAACAGATGATGCCAGACGCGGTTCGTCATCACCCGGGCGGTCAGCGGATTATCTCGATGCGTCAGCCACTCGGCCAGCGCCTCTCGCCCGCTCTGATGTTCTGGAACCCCAGGACCATCGGACAGCATGATCACCTCAGGGAACCGGCGATGTACCGGATCTCCCGGTCGACTGATGTCTCCCCGCTCCAGCAGCGGTGCGTCCACCATCTCAGGCCGGTCCAGCACGCCCATCGCCAGCGGTAAGGGAGCCCCCGTTTCATCCACCTTCTCGAGCTGTCCCTCGATGCCTCCCGACGTCCAGAAAATTCGCAATGCGTCTCTCAGCGTGAAGACATCACCGGGATCCTCCCCGGCAGCGACCGCCTTGTAGACTGCGGCCATTCCCTCTTCGTGCTCCATTTTCAAGGCGGCCAGTTGATCCTTCAGTTCCTGCACCCGCCGTGTCGGGATGCCCACATGAAGGATCGGCTGATGAGCACCAGCAGGCAAGGGCAGGGGATCGCCCCCCACCCGGTTTGCAGGCGAGACCGCCGTGCCGAAGTACGTCTTCGTGCTGGCGAAAATCCCCGCTAGTCCGTAGTAGTCCTCCATTGAATAGGGATCGAACTTGTGATCGTGACAGCGGGCACAGGCGATCGAGTTGGCCAGCACCCCGCGAGTCAGGGCATCGATCTGTTCATCGATGACGTCGGCCTCGAACTGCTTGGCATTGGCCTCATCCAGGTTCTTCGGTCCGACTGCGAGGAATCCAGTGGCGATGAGCAATCGCGCCCGTTCCTTGTCAGTCTCAGCCGGCAGCAGGTCGCCGGCGATCTGCTCCGCGAGGAAACGATCGAACGGGACATCGGCATTGAAACTGTCGATCACATAGTCCCGATATCGCCATGCGTAGGGAAACGAGATGTTCGCTTCCTTGCCGCTCGACTCGGCAAACCGGGCGACATCCAGCCAGTGACGCCCCCACCGTTCCCCGTACTGCGGCGACGTCAGCAGCCGGTCGACTTCCGCCTCCCACGCCGACATGAAGCCGGCCCGTTGCACATGCTCAACAAATCGCTGCTTGTTGGCTGGTGATGGGGGAAACCCGACGAGGTCGAAGTGGACCCGCCGCAACAGAGTGGCCGGATCAGCATCCTCACGCGGCTGAAGTCCCGCCGCTTCCAGTCTTGCCATCACAAAGTGATCGATCTCGCTCTGCGCCCAGTCGGGTTTCTGAGTCTCGGGAACGGGCGTGCGGATTGGCTTCCGATAGGCCCAGAACTGCCGGGCCGACTCCACATCCAGCGGCCCCAGTGTCTCTGCCGAAGACGATTCGCGTGGATCGGGACGCCCAGCTCAATCCAGCGGCGCACGTCTTCAATAGCAGCCTTGGGCAGCCGCTCCTTCTTGGGCGGCATGGTCAGATCGGGATCGATGTGAGAAATTGCCGACAGCAGAAGGCTCTCTTCCGGATGACCAGGAACAATTGCGGGTCCCCGATCGCCACCGGTCAGTAGACCTTCGCGCGTGTCCAGACGCAGCCCACTCTCCGGACTGGCCGTGGTCCCCGAATGGCAACGGTAACAATGCTGAACCAGCAGCGGACGAATCCGCGTTTCGAACAGCGTCAGCCCGTCGGTATCGCTACGACCATCGGCGTCAGCTGCCCGAACACCCGGCTCAGGGACGACCGACACGACTGCGAACAGCACAGCGAACGCAACTCTCCGCATCATGCCGGCGACCTCCCTGGTGGAGCTGCCAAGTGGGAACCGTGAGGAATTTCCGGAACATCTCACTGCAAAGTTGCTTCTAGAAGCATCGTATCAGAATCTCCCCGAACGCATCCATGCTGCTGGAACTGTACGCGCAATTGACTTTTGTCTAAGATTCTGCCCAGCGGTGAACCTCCGCACCACGGCCCTGAGGAACCAAGTGCTTCTCGTTGAGCTGGGCCTTGGTCGGGAGACAAGACTCCCGCAATCATTCGACTCGCCGGGCAACGGCCCTGTCGAGCCGTGTGCGGTGGCCCAAGAGCGATCGGGAAGTCCTCAACCGGAGTAGAAACACTCAAGGGTACAATCACGAATTCGGGACGTGGCGCAGCCTGGTAGCGCGCTTGACTGGGGGTCAAGAGGTCGCAGGTTCAAATCCTGTCGTCCCGACTTGAAATCAAAACAGCTCGTCGCATTCATTTGCGGTGAGCTGTTTCTCGTTTTGCAGTCACAAGTTAAGTGATCAACGGCGCCGGCAGTGGCGAGTTCAAATATTTTGAAAGAATTTGACGCTAAGGATGGGGGATTCGCAAAACCTACTGTCAGACAGGGAGTTACCAGGTTCAAATCCCGTCAACACTTGCCCGAGGGAAACACAGGTCAGCGGGCCACAGTGAATGGCACAAGAACAATTTGATGGACATCCGGTGGCTGGCTAACGCTGTTGAGATGGCGAGGTCGCCGGTCGTGCTTTGACAGTATTTGCCAGTTGGCGGAGTTCGCTTTCGGTCAGCGCTCGGTCAAACACAGCGACGCCGCCGATCCAGCCAGTGAAGCCGACACCGCGGCTGCTGTGTATGACGCGGCCGATCGTGAATGGCCCGCCGTTTTGGGCGTCCTTCGGGCTGTAAAGATCGTGCGGATACCACCACGGATTGAGCCGCAACGAGACCATGTCGCGGGAGACTTCCTTGCCGTCGTGCAAGGTGACTTCGACCTTCGTGTAGCGATACTCGCGCAATTCAACTCGATCGCCATTCTCATCGCGCAGGACTTTCACACTCAGCGGCTCGCCCTCGGGCGGGTTGTAATACTGATCTTTGGGGAATGAAGGATCTTCAGCAGGTTCCTTGTCTAGCGTTTTGGCGTAATGGCCTTGCATGTAAGCGTTGTACGCGGAGGAGATGAGTCTGTCGTTCCTGGGGTTATCGAGCCAACGATCACCGGAGACGCCATTCAGCCAGCCGGTGAGTTCATCACGTTCATGATCGAACGTCATGGCATAGCAACTCCACGCGGCATCAAGCACTTCGGGGGGCGTGTCACCAGGCACTTCAGGGCTTTGGTCTGCCGAGTTGCACTTGTGCAGGGCGTATTTGTTGAGGAACGAACTGGTTCCATTTTCCGAAACATGGCCGCACGCGCTACCAGCTTTGTTGAGTCCGGCGAATAGCGCGTATTGTCGCTGACCGCGCTCGACCTTGGCGATTCC
The DNA here is from genome assembly GCA_963707405.1 of uncultured Planctomycetaceae bacterium. GTDB lineage: Bacteria > Planctomycetota > Planctomycetia > Planctomycetales > Planctomycetaceae > CAVPPT01. The sequence continues at coordinate 26,913 of CAVPPT010000025.1, forward strand.
GGCCGTTTCCTGCTGCTTCAGATCGGTCCCTTCGTGCCAGATTCCGGCCAGCGCATGATTGCCGCTTTCGCGAATCGCCCACACGACCACCGTGACCGACTTCCCTGCTCCCTTGATATCGAGCGGAGTATCGTGCAGCCGAGAACGCGGCACGAAGAGGAACGGTCGAAAATCGGGATCGGTCTCTTTGACAATCCGAATGGCGTTACCGAACGGTCCGCGTCCGAGTTGTGGAAAATCCGCGTAAGTCGATTCGCGTCCAGAGCCCCAGTAGTCCTTGATGTAGTTCGCGGCATCAAGCGGATAATCGGTCTTCGCGCCCGCAGGCACATGCGCGGTGAAGCGACGAGCACCATCTGGCTCACGTTTGACAAAGTCCCAGAACGCGACAAGGCCGGACGTTTGCGTAACGGTTGCGGCAGGTTCGTCTGCGATGAGCGGCGTCAGGAAGAGTGAAGACAGGAAAATTGCGGACAGGAAGACTAAATTCACGTAGTTTAGACTCCAGATTTTATGATGAAAAAATCTTGTGCATCTCATCTCTCTTGCAATGCCCAATTCTGCTTTCAAGGTAGTGGGCCTTGCGAATGGTCCTGCTGTAGCATCCACCCCGAGTCTAATCTGAGAAGAGCCAAATTCACTTGTTCAGGAAACATCGGTCAGCATCCGGCCTCTCTCGCTTTTCCGATACTGGCAGTGGTTTCGAGTTGTCGAACAGCACGCGGTCATCACCTGCACGCATCTGCAGCGGGCCACGCACGAGATCATGCCGGAAATACTTCGCCGCCATTGCGCGTTCGGCTTCGAAGTAGTCCTCGGGCCACACGGTGATCTGCCACAGGTAGCCGTAGTCCCACATAAACTTCCCCGTGCGTTCGAGCGTGCAGTTTTCGACTGTCACGTGGCGCGTGAAGGTCTCGACATCGCGTTCACCTGCTTGCTTCTCAGCGCCCAACACAGTGATGGCCGCCCCTGCCAGACCGTCGGAAGTGATGTCGCGGAATGTCAGCTTCTCCGAGCGACCGCCGGGCGTGGTTGTGATAAGAATTGCCCGCGTATTCGCGTTGGGCTCCCACGAGCTCTCTGCTTTTGACGGATCGAAAACGTGACCGACAAAATGACCGCCAAACCACCGCAAGTTGCTCACATTTTCGCCAGCAAACATGACGCACCTCGCCTTGTCGCCGTGCGTATCCGGAAAATGAAATCGTGCCCCATAGGCGTTTACAGTCAGTTCTGAGGACAGCGGAATCGGGGCTGCCCCGTCAAGCACGTAATCGCCGGGCGGAATCGTCACGATCCCACCATTGCTTGCTTGCGTGAACAGAGAAGTAAGTTGCTCGTGGTCATCGGCAACAATGGGCCCCGCAAAGAGAGTCGTGAACAGCACCGTCAACAACATCCGGGCAAGCGGCGAAAATAGATGTCTCACGTCGTATCCTTTCAGGGCTGGCAGGCAGTCACGCGACAAGTGGCGCATTCCGGGAAACTGAATCAGAAGCAGCCAATTCTTTATTGTATATCCTGGCACGCCCCCACCACTGATCAGAGGCCTTCGTCGAAGCCAGCGCGACCGACCTGCGTCACCAGGTCCATCTGCAAAACCTCACTGGAAGTCGACGATGAATTGTACAAATCTACCGCTGGCCGCGCTGGCCTCCAGGGCCGAAGACTCCAGGGCATAGAAAATTGTTTCGGTAAGTCCGGAAGCTTTCGTACCATATTAATTGCTGGCACGTGATGGTCCTGACCAGACGAAATGATTCATGCGATCGAGTTGACCGTGACTGACGAATCCAAGGACAATCAATCCCACGACAACGAAACCCAATGCCAACTGTACGAAGAGTTTCTGCAGTATTTTCTGCGGGATCAGGCTCGGATTTTCGCGTACGTGCGCACTGTTGCCGCATTACGCCGATGCACAGGATGTCTTTCAGCGTTGCAGTCTGATGCTGTGGCGAAACTTCGAACAGTTCGACCACGAGCCGGCTGTTGATCTGCTGCGCCATCGACCAGCCCGTTTCAATGAACAGGGTCTGCACGATCACCCGTTCCTGCCGCTCGATGACCTTGAGGGCCGTGAACCTGGACCATTATCCCTGCGGATGTAGCGGGGGACGCCACGCCTCACGAACAGATCGCTCAGACGCTCCAGCACCTGCTCGCTCGTAATGTCACACACACGTCCCCTCTGTCAACACAACCTCGGGCTTTCAGCAGAAGTCGGGGGTTCTGGATACGTAGACAGACGCTCACTCTCTCACGAGGTCCGTCGTCAGTAGCGGATGTCATGCGCGATGCCGCGGCGCTACGCAAGTTGTCTCATCGTTCGTGAACGACTACTCTGACGCCCGTTCGAGGGCCATATCGCGCCGTATCCCAGAAAGTGACGAGTGTTCGTGTTGACAACGGCATTCCCTGTTCTGCAGCCCGAATCACCCGCAGCACAGGCCATGTACGACCTGCTGCTGCTGGTGACGGCAATCAGTGCCGCCAATCTGGCGGTGGTCAGCGTGCTGATCTTCATCGCGATTGGTCGTGGCCGAAGCAAGAGTTGCCTGCCGGAACAGGAGTTCGGCAGCGCTCGCCGCGAGATCTCCTGGATGGTGGCTCCCATCCTCATCGTCCTGTGGATCGGGACGATCAGTGCCAAGCTGATCTTCACGATGAGTGCCTATCCCCGCGTTGATTTTCCAGTCGGCACGGAAGCTGACGCGGATTTGACGGTCGTTGGTCATCAGTGGTGGTGGGAAGTTCGCTACGGCAAATCAGAAGTCGTCGGAGCCAACGAGGTGCATGTTCCCGCGGCGCGAAGATCCGTGTGAAGCTGAATTCAGCGGACGTAATCCACTGTTTCTGGGTGCCTCAGCTCGCGCGAAAGATGGATGCCATTCCCGGCCGCGACAACTACATCTGGTTGCAGGCAGACGAACCAGGCGTCTTTCAGGGGCGATGTGCCGAGTTCTGCGGTAATCAACATGCATGGATGAACTTTCAGGTGTATGTGCACACGCCACAGGACTACGCCGCTTGGCTGGAGACTCAGCAGGCGGCGGCAGCGAACCTCGCCTCAGATCCGGAGGTGAACGCGGGCAAGCAGTTTTTCTTCGCGCAGACCTGTGTGAACTGTCACACGATCGACGGCACGATGGCGCAGTTGCGCATCGGTCCGAATCTCACGCATCTGGCCGGACGAAAGGAACTGGGCGGAGGAGTGCTGCAGAACACGCCCGAGAACCTCCGCCGCTGGCTGAAGAACCCGCAGGAGTTCAAGCCCGGGTGCTTCATGCCGAACTTCAACCTGTCGGCGAGCGATGTCGATGCTTTGGCCACATATCTGGAGTCGCTGCGTTGACCGCTGAGGTGCTTGACCGACGACCGACACCGGAGACGGCGGGTTCGCCCGGCTGGCTGCTCTCGTGGGTGTCGACAGTCGACCACAAGCGGATCGGCATCATGTACATTCTGCTCGCCGTCATCTTCCTGCTGGTCGGCGGGCTGGAAGCAGTACTGATCCGCATTCAACTGGCGGTGCCGGGCAATGACTTTCTCTCGCCGCAGATGTTCAACCAGCTTTTTACGATGCATGGCACGACCATGGTATTCCTGGTAGGGATGCCGTTGCTGTCCGGATTCGGCAATTACCTCATCCCGCTGATGATCGGTGCCCGCGACGTCGCGTTTCCGCGAATGAATGCGATGAGCTTCTGGATGCTGCCCGCCGGTTCGGTGCTGTTGTACTTCAGCTTTCTGACCGGATCGGCCCCCGATGCCGGCTGGTTCTGCGTACGCACCTCTGTCGACGAACCCCTACAGTCTGGGGAGTGGCATCGACTACTGGATCATCGGATTGCTCGTGCTGGGCATTGGCTCGATTGCCGGGGCCATCAATATCTCTGCGACCGTGTTGTGTCTGCGTGCCCCCGGAATGAGCCTGCAGCGTGTGCCGCTGTTTGTCTGGATCATGCTGATGCAGGCCCTGCTGATTGTGATCGCCATCCCTCCGCTCAACTCGGCACTGGCTCTGCTGTTCATCGAACGCTGGCTGCATGCGGGATTCTTCGAGCCGGCCCGCGGCGGCAATGCCGTGCTGTGGCAGCATTTCTTCTGGATGTTCGGTCATCCGGAAGTCTATGTCTTTGCACTGCCGGCATTCGCGATGATCTCGGAAGTGATTCCGGTCTTCAGCCGCAAACCGATTTACGGTTATGCATTCGTAGCGGGATCGTCGACAGCCATCCTGCTGCTGAGCTACACCGTGTGGGCCCACCACATGTTCGCGGTGGGCCTGGGAGTTTGGGCCGATGTGTTCTTCGCGGCCGCCACGATGCTGATCGCGATACCAACCGGGATCAAGATCTTCAATTGGACCGCCACGATGTGGGGCGGGGAGATCCAGCTGACGACCGCCATGCTGTTTGCCATCGCATTTCTGGTGCAGTTCGTCATCGGTGGTCTGACCGGCATCATGTTCGCGGCCGTCCCCATAGACTGGCAATTGACGGACACCTACTTCGTCGTCGCCCACTTTCACTATGTGCTGATCGGCGGAGTTGTGTTCGCAGCCTTCGCCGCCACCTACTACTGGTTTCCCAAGATGACGGGTCGACTGCTGGATGAGCGGCTGAGCAAATGGCAGTTCTGGCTGTGGGTCATCGGCTTCAACGGCACATTCATGGTACAGCATTTTCTGGGGCTGATGGGGATGCCCCGGCGCGTCTACACGTATGCCAACAACCCCGGCTGGGCCTTGCTCAACGGCATCTCGTCCGCGTGTGTGCCGCTGATGATCGCCGGCACGCTTGTGCTGGTGTGGAACATTGTCTGGAGCCTGCGGCATGGTCGCGAGGCTGGGAACAATCCCTGGGATGCCTTTACTCTGGAATGGGCGACGACATCCCCACCACCCGCCGAGAACTTCACCACGCTGCCCGAGATCAAAAGCCGGCGGCCCGTGTGGGACATGGAGCATCCTGAGTTTGCCGACTGGAAAGCCGAACGAACTACGGAAGATAACGGCAAGCGACCTTCACGCGCGAAGACGAGCGTCTGGCTGTTCGTGATTTCCGAAGCGATCTTCTTCATCCTGCTGCTGGTCTGTTACGTGGTGTTCAACACACGCGACACCACTGACGGCCCGTCAGCAGCGACCGCCCTGAACGTGCCGCGAACCGCCGTCTTCTCAGTCTTCCTGCTGGCGAGCAGCCTGACATTCTGGCTGGCAGAACAGAGTCTTCGCTCCGGTCGACTGCCGCAGTTCCGGCGCTGGCTGGGACTCACCATGTCACTGGGCATCGTGTTTCTCGGGGGGCAGGCCTGGGAGTATGCCGGTCTGCTGTCGAACCAGATCACCATCGACAGCAACCTGTTCGCTTCGACATTCTTCACGGTGACAGGCTTTCATGCGTTGCATGTATCGGCTGGTCTGGTGGCACTCGCGGTGATGTTCTGGTTCGGCTGCCGGGGCGTGCTGGCCAATCATGGTGAACAGGTCTTCGCCGCTGTCGGCGTCTATTGGCACTTTGTCGACGTGGTGTGGATTCTGGTGTTCTCGATCATCTATCTGAGGGTGTTGCAGTGACTTCTTCGGCATCACTGTGGAACTTGGCTTCGCCCGTCTGGCTCGTTGCTGCCGTAGCCGGCATGATCTACCTGCTGTGCATTCGTGGTGCTTCCGTCTGGCAGCGACTGCTGTTCGGAGTCGCTCTCGTGTTGCTCGTGCTGGCCTTCGTTTCGCCGGTGGGGGTTCTGTCGGATGGTTACTTGTTCAGCGCCCACATGGTGCAGCACCTGGTGTTGTTGCTGGTCGTTCCACTGCTGCTGGTCAACAGCTTGCCGGGAGATCTGGAGGCAAGGAGGAAGTGGGAGGGAGCAGGGAGCCGACTTCTGCATACTCCGGCGGCGACTGTCGCGGCGTGGATCTGTGGAGTGGGAGCCATGTGGCTGTGGCACGTGCCGAGCCTGTGCAGCGCGGCCACATTCGATTCGCGGTTGGGCGTTCTGCGGGATGCATCACTGGTAGCGGCAGGCCTCGCCTTCTGGTGGCCCATCTACGCCCCCGAAGGACACAGCCGACTCGACCCGCTCTCGGGTATCGTCTATCTGTTCTCGGCGTGTCTGGGGTGCACGCTGCTGGGGATCTATATCACCTTTACGACGGTGTCCGTTTGCCCGGCCTTTGCCAGTCCACCGGGCCGCATCGGCATGATGACTCGCCTGTCTGACCTCGGTTTGACTCCCAGTATCGACCAGCATCTGGGAGGGCTGCTGATGTGGGTGCCGCCGTGCCTGTTCTATGTCGGCGCGAGTCTGGGGCTGCTCAGGCGGTGGTACGCCTGTCCAGAAGGTTCGCGAGCACAATCGACGCCTGCAGAGTCTATGCCGATTGGAGTGCGCAGTTGATGTCTGATAGACCACCACCTTCCAACATCGTCATGGATGCCCCAGCGGTGCCGCAGCCCACCTACGCACCGGCGGCAACGGCGATGGCCTGCGCCATGCTTACCTGGGGGCTGCTGACACACTGGAGCCTGTCGCTGGCGGGTGGATGCCTGCTGGCCTGGGGACTGGGACGCTGGTGCAGTGATATCCTGAGCGAGTGGAGGCGGTCGACATGACGCTCGATCAACGTGCATCTGCTGAAGAGATCAGCATTGATTCAAGACGTTCGTTTCTGCAATGGCTGACACTGGGGCTGTCCGGATTGATCGGGCTGATGGTCACGCTGCCGGGTGTCGGGTTCATATTCGCTCCTCTCCTGCGACGTCCTCCGATTACATGGCGTGCAGTCGGCCGTGTCGACACGTTTCCGATTGGTGCCACTGTCCTCGTGGAGTTTGAGGATGCCAGACCGGTGAAGTGGGCGGGCATAACTAGCCACACCGGTGCCTGGCTGAGGCGTGAGTCTGGGACAGAGTTCATCGCCTTCTCGATCAACTGCCGTCACCTGGGTTGCCCGGTGCGCTGGGTCGACGGAGCCGGATTGTTCATGTGCCCCTGTCATGGCGGAGTGTATTACGCGGACGGCACAGTCGCGGGTGGACCTCCGCCAAAGCCGCTGCATCGGTATCCCGTTCGCGTGCGGGACGGCCGGGTCGAGATTGAAGACAGTCCGGTCCCACTCACCACGACACCGCTGGACGCCTGAGCACACTCGTCCGGTGCTGCCCAATGCAGTGTGAATGACATGCAGTTCACAAGACTCAAATCGGTGTGGCGGTGGATCGACGATCGATCGGGCTTTTCCGATTACGTCGTGCCTCTGCTGAAGCACACCGTGCCCCGCGACGCGCGCTGGTGGTACGTCTTCGGCAGTGCGACACTTACCGCCTTCATCGTGCAAATTGTGACCGGCATCTGCCTAGCGATGACGTACGTCCCAGGTGGCGAGGACGCTTACCTGAGCCTTAAATACATCACCGAACAGGCCCCGCTTGGCAACATCATGCGGGGGATGCACTTTTATGGCGCGTCGGCGATGGTGACGCTGGCGGTGATCCACCTGTTGCAGGTGTTCTTGCATGCGACGTACAAGTATCCCCGCGAGATGAACTGGATGAGTGGCGTTGTGCTGCTGTTCGTGGTGCTGGGAATGGGCTTCACCGGGCAGCTTCTGCGGTGGGACGCCAACGGTGTGTGGTCGGTCGTCGTCGCGGCGGAGATGGCGGGGCGTGCGCCGATCGTGGGCCCGTCCATTTCGCGCTTCATTCTGGGAGGCGAGACCGTCGGCGGTTCGACACTCACACGCTTCTTCGTCTTTCACGTCTTCATGATGCCGACCATCATCATGGCCGGGGTTGGTCTGCATCTGTTGCTGCTGATGAGGCACGGCGTTTCGGAGATGCCCGATGTCGACCAGCCGGTCGACCCGGCGACTTACAAGCAGGCATACGAAGCGCGGCTGAAGTCGCACCGGGATGCCATTCTTTCCGGATGCGATGTGGCGCGACGTTGTATTCTCCACCTTCGTCGTCGCGGCCATCCTCGGTTGTGCCATTGTGCTGGGACCGCCGTCTTTGTCGACACCGCCGGATCCCGCCAGCATCCACGCGAACCCGATGCCCGACTGGTATTTCTGGTGGTACTTCGCGGTGCTCTCGCTGCTGCCTCCGGGGCTCGAGACCTGGGTGATTCTGGGTCTCCCCGTGGTAGGATTCCTCGGACTGTTTCTGCTGCCGCTCATCTCAAATCGGGGACATCGCGCCTCCCAGTAAGAGGCCCTGGTGCTCGCGGCAGTGGTCGGCGGAGTCGCCGCCCTGGTGGTGCTGAGCATCTACGGATATCGCGAGCCCTGGTCGCCCGACTTCACCGTAGAACCGCTCCCCATCCGTGTGGTCGGCGTCGACGAGGGGCCTGTTGCCCAAGGCGCGAAGCTGGCACACACGAAGGGCTGCCTGTACTGCCACAACATCGACGGGTTCGGCGGACATCGGGGTCCGGAGCTGTCCGACATCGCGGACCAATTGACCCGCGATCAACTGACGATCCGCATTAACAACGGCGGCTACAACATGCCCGCCTTTGCCGGATCGATCACTTCGAGAGAGCTGTCTCTGCTGCTCGACTTCCTGCAGACCCGGCGCACCGCGGAATCGAGTCAGCCCACCGCCTCGACTCCCTGAGCCCGGGTGCTCATGACGTGTGCGGACTGGACTGTGCACTGTCCTCCCGACCTTCGTCATCGAGGATGATCCGTTTGCCGCGGCGGTGCGTCAGCAGGTTCCAGCCCCAGTCGATGAACACATCGGTCTTGGCTTCTGCGCCGCTGAGCAGGGCGAGATGCACGCCCAGCCAGGCGAGCCACGCAGGATAGCCCGTCATGGTGATCCCATACGGCAACTCCACGACGGCGGCCCCGCGACCCACCTGCGCCATCGTCCCCTTGTTGACGTAGTGAAACGGCTCCGGTGGCTTCCCCGCAACCAGTTGGCTAATCGACTTGCCAACGTGCCGTCCCGCCTGCAGTGCGACAGCGGCGAGTCCCGGCAGCGCATTGCCTGTCTGACCGTCGGTCATCGCGGCGATATCTCCGATCGCAAAGACGGCGGTGTGCCCCTTCACTTGCAGGTCGGGACCGACCGGAATGCGCCCTCCATGAACCGTCTCCACTCCGAGAGATCCGGCAAGAGGATTCGCCGACAGGCCAGCGGCCCATACCAGCGTGCGGGTCTTCACCGTCTCACCGGTCGAGAGTCCGATCTCGTCGGCATCGACACGACTCACGCCGGTGCCCGTATGAATCTCGACGCCTCGCTCTTCCAAGGCCGTGCGGGCATAGGTCTGGAGCTTGGGATCAAATGGTCCGAGCAGGTGGGGCGAATGCTCATACAACAGGATGCGCGCGTGATCGAGCGGCAGGTTGGGATAGTCCTCCTTCAAGTCGGCGTGCAACAACTCGGCCAGCGCCCCGGCGAGCTCCACACCTGTCGGTCCGCCCCCCACGATGGCAAACATCAGCGCCCCCTCACCAGCAAGCTGCGGCGACTTGTCGACTTCCTCGAACACGCGGAGCACATGCGCTTTGAGCCGGAGCGCGTCATTCATCGTGTACAGAGGCAACCCATGTTCGCGTGCGCCGGGAGTATCAAAAAAGTTAACCACTGCTCCCAGAGCCAGCACAAGGTAGTCGTACTCGAGCGGATCCATGCCCTCGATGACGACCTTCCGGGACTCCAGATCGATGCGGCTTACTGTCCCCTGATGAAAAGACAGATTCTGGTGCCGATGCAGCAGATTACGAATGGGAAAGCCGACGTCTGTCGGAGCCAGTTCGTCGGTCGCGACCTGATACAGCAGTGGCTGAAACGTATGGTAGTCGTGTTTGTCCACAAGCATGATGTGGACATTGTCTGGCAGTGTTTCCAGAACACCGATCCCTCCGAATCCGGCACCCAGCACAACCACCTGCGGTACGTCCGCCATCTCGCTTCTCCCGCTTGATCGAATCAACAACTTACAGTCCCGGACTGCTATGCATGATCCCGCCATCAACAAACACGGTAGTCGCCGTCATGTAACTGGCGCCATCGCCAGCCAGAAAGGCAACCACTCTCGCGATCTCCTCGGGCTGTGCCATGCGACCCAGTGGAATGGCGTTGTCCAGTTTCTTCAGCAGTGCCGGATCGTTCATCGTCGAAAGGTTGATGAGTGTTGCCACGGCCCCGGGGGCCACATTCACCACCGTGATGTCGTGCGGAGCCAGCTCGACCCCCGCCGTGCGTGTGAGCATCCGCACGCCCCCCTTGGACAGGCAGTAGGCGGTATTCCCCGGCATCGGCCAGTCTTCGTGAACCGACGAAATGTTGATGATGCGACCTCCGCCCCCCTGCGCGACCATCTGCTTCGCGGCGAATTGCGTGCCGAAGAACGCACTCTTGAGGTTGATCGACAGCACACGGTCGTACTGGGCCTCAGTCGTATCCAGCACCGATGTGCGGGTCTCGATGCCGGCATTGTTCACCATGATGTCCACTCGCCCCAACTTCGTGACGGCGGCGGCGATGAGCGCCTGCAAGTCTGCACATTTGCTCACGTCCGCCTGGACACCGATCGCCTGGTCGCCAAGGGCCGCCACCTGCTGCTCCAGGGCAGTGGTCGCTTCGGGATGCGAGATGTAGTCGATGACGATTGTTGCCCCTTGCCGCGCGAGTTCGAGAACAATCGCCATGCCAATGCCACTGTTGCCACCGGTCACGACCGCCACTTTGCCTGTCAAGCTCATGTAACTTTCTCCTGAGTTGTGTGCGCGGGACTGCGGACGCTGACGTTTGTGATTATCACAGTCGTGCGAGCAGGTGGTCGCCGACGCGCAAGGCGTTGGCCATCGCTGTGAGTGCCGGATTCACTGCGCCGATACTGGGAAAGAAACTGGTGTCGACGACGTACAGGTTGTCGAGTTCGTGGGCCTTGCAGTTCGTATCGAGCACTGACGTCGCCGGATCATCACCAAACCGGCATGTCCCCGCCTGGTGCGCCACGCCACCGATATCGATCTCGTTCTTCATGTACAGGTTTCGCGGAATCAGGTGTTCGTGCATGTCCAGATCGTTGAGCATCGACTTGAGTTTGTCGAACAGCTTCTGTTTTGCTGTCTGGTTGGACGGTGTATAGCTGAGCGTGATCCGTCCCTCGGCATCGACAGTGATGCGGTTGTCCGGGCGGGGCAGGTCTTCCGTCGAGAGCCAGAAGTCGACCGCATGGCGAGCCACCATGTCGAGCGACCATTGCGGGGCAAGTGCGGTTTCGATCGGCTTTTCACCACGAAACATCGGAGCCTGCGATTTACCAACCATCTGGATGTTCCCCATCGGAAACTCGAAGCCCTCCATGCCGAAGTAGAAGTCGTTGAGTCCCAGCGTCTTCTGGTACTTCGTGGGATTGGGCTCCTTCGACAGGGCCAGCACCGCCTGACTGTTGTGAAACATGTAGTTGCGGCCGACTTGACCGGAGCCGTTGGCCAGTCCGCGGGGATGCCTGTCATTCATGGACAGGAGCAGAAGCTTGGCTGAGTTTGCCGCCCCACAGGAGATCACCACCATGCCTGCCTGGAAGATTTCCTGCACGCCATTGACACTGGCCACCACGTTTGTGACCGCAGTGCCCGTGGAAGTCGTCTCCAGCTTCAGGGCCATAGCGTTCGTCAGCAGCGTCACGTTCGCGTATTCCAGCGCCGGTCGCACGCCCAGCACCTCAGCGTCGCTCTTGGCATGGACCAGACAGGGGAAGCCGTCGCAGTCCATACACCGGACGCACGGGCTGAAGGGAATTCGCGATTCGTCGAGCATGATGCCGCAAGGGGAATGAAACGGGTGGTAACCGGTCCGTGCCAAGTCGTCCGCCAGTTGCTCGATGCGGGGCTCGTGCGAGACGGGCGGGTGTGGATACGGTGCACTCGCGTGCGGCTCGGTCGGGTCTTCTCCCCGCGCGCCGTGGACATGGTACATCTGCTCCGCCCGGGTGTAGTACGGCTCCAGTTCGTCATAGCTGATGGGCCACGCCGGCGAGATGCCGTCTTGGTGCCGGCGTTCGCCAAAGTCCTCTTTCCGCAACCGGTACAGAGCGGCCCCATACATCTTCGTGGCGCCGCCAACATAGTAATGCACGCCGGGCTGAAACGGCTTGCCGTGCTTGTCGTGCCAGATGTCGGGCGAGACGTAGCGATTGTTGACAAAGACTTCCTCGGCACTCCAGTTCTCGGGCTCGCGCGTCAGCCAGTCACCACGCTCCAGCAGCAGAATGTTCTTGCCGGACGGTGCGAGATGTCGGGCCAGAGTTCCGCCGCCAGCACCGCTCCCAATGATGATGACATCGTACTGGCCAGCCATGGGCAGCTCCCCCGCGATTGTCGACTATACTCAATCATCGAGAAGCATTATGACGGCTCTCGGTCCACATTGATATCGGTGCTCGTCGTCAGACAGATGGGGTTCGCTTGACCTGCTGAGGTGTCAGGAGTGCCCATGCTGTTCCCAGTACTCATAGAGCAGTGAGACGACGAGTGCCGTCCAGCCGGTTTGATGACCCGCCCCGATTCCGGCCCCGGTGTCGCCATTGAAGTACTCAAAGAACGGGATGTAATCGCACCACTGAGGGTCCGTCTGGAAGTAGGAATTGTCCCCCCAGACGGCGCGCCGCCCTCCGCGGGCCGGGTCGCGCAGAAAGATGCTCGCCAGTCTTCTCGCCAGGTCCTGGGCCACTTCCAGCAGCGTAAGCATCTGACCGGAGCCGGTCGGACATTCCACTTTGAGGTTGTCGCCGTAGTACAGCGCGAACTCATGCAGCGAGCGAATCAGCAGGTAGTTGACCGGAAACCAGATGGGGCCGCGCCAGTTTGAATTGCCGCCAAAAAGCCGGTTGTTGGACTCGGCCGGCAGATATGTCACTTTGAAGCTCTGGCCGTCCAGATCGAGCTGATACGGATGTTCCAGGTACCAGCGGGACAGCGCGCGGATGCCATAGTCGGCGAGGAACTCGTCAGCGTCCAGCATCCGGCGCAGCACAGCTTTGAGCCGCTCAGTCGTCACAATGGACATCAGTTGCGTGTTGTCCTGCCCCGGAGTGAACACCGGTCCCACATTCTTGAGCAGATCAGGACGATGCGCGCCGAACCACTGGGCCCGTTCAACAAACGTGTCGAGTCCCTGAAGCTTGGTAGCCGACACCGCAAACACAGCCATCATCGGCACCAGCCCCACCATCGAGCGCACCCGCAGCGGAATGCGGTCTCCGGAGGGCAACAGGATCACGTCATAGAAGAAGTCGTCTTCGGGATCCCACAAGTCAATCCCTGCCCCGTCGATGTTCGTCATCGCATGGGCGATGCACAGGAAGTGCTCAAAGTACTTGATCGCCATGTTCTGGTAGAAGGCATCGTCTCGCGAGAGCTCGGCCGAGATCGTGAGCATGGAGATGCAGTAGAGCGCCATCCAGCTCGTGCCGTCACTCTGCTCCAGTTGGCCGCCGTTGGTAAGCGGCTTGTCGCGGTCGAACACGCCGATGTTGTCCATCCCCAGAAACCCGCCACCGAAGACATCCCTCCCGCTGCGGTCCTTTCGATTGACCCAGAAGCTGAAGTTCAGCATCTCATTCTGGAAGATTTCCTTCAGAAACCCGGTGTCTGCGGTTCCCTTGAGATCCTGGTCGATCTGATAGACGCGCCAAGCTGCCCAGGCAGTGACCGGCGGATTGATGTCGTCAAAACTCCACTCGTAGGCCGGAAACTGCCCATTGACGTTCTGATACCATTCGTAGCCCAGCCGCCTCAGCTGTTGCTTGGCACATTCAGGATCGATGTGCGCCAGGGCTACACACTGAAATGCCAGATCCCAGGAGGCATACCAGGGATACTCCCAGGTATCCGGCATCGAGATGACATCGGCGTTGTGGAGCTGCTTCCAGCGCCAGTTGCGCCCCTGCCAGCGCTCGTCCGGGGGTGGTGGCTGCGTGGGGTCACCTTTCAGCCAGCGGTAGACATCGTAGTGGTAGTATTGTTTCGACCAGAGCAGACCAGCAAACGCCTGTCGCGCGACCAGTACAGCGTCTATGCTCAGTCCGGGGGGATGCAGCGCCTCATAGAACGCATCGGCTTCGGACTTACGGACCGACAGAACTTCGTCGAAGTCGGCGAACGGTGAAGTGAGCTTCACTGAAGAGAAGCGAATATCAACCGAGAATGTTCCCCCTGCAGGCACGATGGCATGTGCGTGACCGGCAAGTTTACTCCCCTGCTGACGATTGACCGCAGCCTGATTCCCTTCAACAACAGCATCGTGGATCCCATCCTTCACGCAAAGTGACTTGTTGGGAACGTTGAACAGCCGTTCCAGGTTGGTCTCGTTCTCAGTAAACAACAGATCAACCGCTTCGCCGTCCGAGGCCCGCATTGACCACCATCGCTCCCCCAGCACCGAGTGTGATGTGTGTGCAGCGCCCGGACCTGCAGCTGAGATCATTTCGCGATGCCCGTCGCTCTCCCAGGACCAACGGTTGCGATACCACAGATGCGGCAGGATGTGAATCGGTGCAGCCTCGGGGCCGCGGTTGATCGCCGTGATCCGGCACAGAATGTCCTCGATGCCTCCCTTCGCATACTCGATGAACACGTCGAAGTAGCGGTTCTCGATGAACGTGCATTTGACTGCTTCGAACAGCTCGTACTCCGGTTGCGACTGATCCCGCTGCCCATTGACCTTCACCAGTTCGTCGTAGGGGTATTCCACCTGTGGGTACTTGTAGAGCATCTTCATCCAGGAATGGGTCGGAGTCCCATCCAGGAAGAAGTAGTACTCTTTGCCGTCTTCCCCATGGTTTCCCTGCAGGTTGCTCAGCCCAAACATCCGCTCCTTGAGGATGGGGTCCTTCTCGTTCCAGAGCGCGACCGCCAGACAGAGATACTGTTTGTCATCACAGAAGCCGCCGATGCCGTCTTCATTCCAGCGATATGCACGGCTGCGCGCCTGGTCATGTGGAAAGTAGTTCCAGGCATCGCCACTGGCACTGTAGTCTTCACGTACGGTGCCCCAGGCACGTTCACTGAGGTATGGCCCCCAGCGCTTCCAGTCGCACCGCGCGGCGTCATGATCGGCCAGTCGATCGCGTTCGGGATTGTCCGTCATGCGTGTGTGTGTATTCCGCCATCAACCTCTTCGCCGGCTTCCCTCGCACTACCTTCAGAAGTGTGGGGCATCGATCGCTGAAGTGTCACCCAGAGGCTTGGTTCTGGCAGTACTTCAGAAGGTGACTGCGTGTGGAGTGTGAGTGTATCGACTCCGCTGTCGCCTGCTGTGCTTGTTCACGAGTATTTCGAGTCAGTTCCTGAAACACAAGCTGCACCTCTGGAGGGTCGTGACCCAGCTCCCTGAAAAGAGTCCGGAGGTTGAGCACAGTCTCGACATCATCGCCCCCGGACAGGAGAGCTGGTCGTGTCGAGGAAGCGTTATCGTGCGGAGGAGATCATCCACAAGCTTGGAGAAACAGAGGTGCTTCTGGCTCAGGGGAATATGATTCCCGAAGTGTGCAAGAAACTGGTGTCACGGAGCAGACGTCATACCGCTGGTGGGGGACGTACGGCCGCCTGAAGGTGGACCAGGCGAAGAGACGAAGCGCCGTCGCTCAAAACGCCCAAGCCCGGACGTATCCACGACGAACTCGACAAAGACTCCCGGCGCGTTCGAGTCGCTCGTCACACCCGGACAATGTCACAGCACGACAGCAGCGCTCCGGAACCCGGCCACCGTGCGCTCTGCTTTCTCACCGCCGTCTGCAAATTGAGCTCGTTCATCGCACTGCTGTTTGATGACAACTGCAGTTATCATCCAATCATCGGTGGTTACCCGGATACAACTTTGGACTTAAGGACACAGACTATGACCCATCACGCCACAGTGCGAAAGCCCGGCGAAGGCCGAAGAATTGGGATCGTCGGCGACTTGTACCGCTTCCTCGCGACGGGAGAAGAGACGAACGGCAAGTACGCTACGTTCGAGGCCATCGTGCCTCCAGGAAGCGGTCCTCCCCCGCACACCCATAGCAGAGAAGAAGAGTCGTTCCTCGTCCTCGAAGGTGAGATGACGTTTCAACTTGGCGAAGACCGATTCGTCGCTGGCGAAGGCACGTTTCTCAACATGCCAGTGGGCAGCCTGCACTGTTTCAAGAACGAAAGCGAGAAGACCGCACGACTGTTGATCTCCATTGCACCAGCCGGATTGGAGCAAGTGTTCTTCGAGGTAGGCCAGCTGCTCGCTGACGATGCAGAAACCGCACCGCCGCCGAGTCAGGCCGAGATCGAGAAGCTGCTTCAAGCAGCGCCTCGATACGGCGTCGAGATCAAAGTTTCGCACGAGTAATCGCCGGCCAATTGAGGCTTCTCCTATGGACATCGACATCATCGACCAACCCAAGATCGATCGTCTACAGTACACTTCGATCGAGATGACAACCGCTGAGGGACGAGGAGCTACTGCGTGAAGGTTTCGAAGCGAAAGCGCGTAGTCGTCAGTGCAATGGCCTGTCTCACCCTGGCTGTCGTCGCGGAGCAATGGGCCACTTGTGCCGAAGATCACATAGCCGAGGATCCAGATGCATTCGTCGTCCCCGCACTCTGGGAGTACTCGGCGCCATTGATCGGACCCGAGGACCGCGAGCAGGAGCGCAGCCGTGCGCAGAAAGACCCGACAATCGTATTCTTCAAGGGAAGCTGGCATGTCTTCATGACAGTCAAGCTGCCCGGCCGATCCGCAATCGAACATTGTGCATTCGCACGCTGGGAAGACGCCAATATATCACGCCGCACGATACTAAAGGTCAGCGAAAGCGACTACTACTGCGCTCCGCAGGTCTTCTATTTCACACCGCACGAAAAATGGTATCTGGTCTATCAGATGGGTGTCTCTGGGCAAGAGAAGATGTGGGTCGCGTATTCCACCACCTCAGACATCAGCGACCCGAACTCATGGACCGAAGCGCGGCCGATACTCGATGGTGGAAAGGGAGATCCTCGAACGGTTGGGGGTCTGGACTACTGGGTCATTTGTGATGACGAGCGCGCTTACCTGTTTCTTACGAGTCTGGATGGTCGAATGTGGCGACTGTGGACTGAACTGGATGATTTCCCGAACGGCTTCGGCCATTATGAGCTGGCACTACGGGCACGAATCTTTGAAGCCAGCCACACGTACCGTTTGAAGGGCATGCAGAAGTACGTCACGATCATCGAAGAGAACGGCCGTCGCTATTACAAGGCGTATATCGCGGATCGTCTGGATGGCCACTGGAAACCGATTGCCGATACAGAGGATACGCCTTTCGCGGGCTGGAAGAACATCAGGCCGGCCGCGAGTGTTGAAGCATGGACCGATAACGTGAGCCACGGCGAACTGATTCGACACGGATATGATCAGAATCTGGTTGTTGATCCGGACAACCTGCGCTTCGTCTTTCAGGGAATGCTCGACAGCCACAAATCCGGCAAGGGTTATGGTCAGTTTCAATGGCGTATCGGCATGCTGGAGCCAGTTGATGCACCGTGATGCAGCTGCCTCAACCCACTTCAAATGTGAGGTGCGGTCTGGGCAACATGGGTGCAACAGATGATCGGTGGCGCGTGACTCCGGCCCAAAGGTCAGCTCTCGATCCGGAGACGACCATGGCCTCACAGCCACCAGCGGCTGACCATCTCGTCTCAGCGCTCGAGATCAAAGGGCGACCCCGGGTCAAACTGTTCGCTGAGGACACCGTCGGCGCGCCTCGCGAAGATCTGCATGAAGGTCTATATGTGTGGTCCGGGTGGATCGCACCGTGGAGGCTTAGCGATCCGCAGCGACAGCCGGCAGGTGCTCCAGAAACTTCGCATCCGTCAGTTGCAGCTCGTCGAGCAATTGTTCCCGCAGCCGGCTGAGGACAGCCTGCGAGCCGGACTCGCCTGCTAGGTTGGTTAGCTCTTCCGGATCTCTGTCAAGGTCGTAGAGTTCTTCTGCTTCGTTCCCGGCGAGATAGCGGATGTATTTCATCCCCTGATGGCTGAGCGCCGCATAGTAGGGCACGCCGGAGTGTACGGCTTCCCTTTCGCCGGCGATGGCCCTCGTGACGTCGGAGCCGTAGTCCCGACCAGTGTGAACAAACAACGTGGGTCGGTCCCAGGACGCGTTTTCGGGATCCAGCAGCAGGGACGTGAAATCGCGTCCGTGCATCGGCCAGGGGAGTTCGAACCCGGCGAGGGCGAAGAATGTCACGACGACATCAGGAGCATTCACCGCATGGCGGCAGAACTTGCCCTGCGGAAACCGTACGGGCCAGCTGACGATCATCGGCGAGGAATACGTAGCGTCGTAGGGCGCGACCTTCTGCTTCATGCCATGTTCGCCGTTGGCGAAGCCCTGGTCGGAGGTGTAGACGACCAATGTGTTCTCCAGTTGCCCCGTTTCCCGCAGTGTCTGCATCACCTGTCCGATCCCTTCATCGACCGAGCGCATGCACTCGTTCACCTGCTGCAGCCATTCGGTATGCGTGCGTTTGCCGTTGCCGAAGACCGCCCCTCCCTCGGCACCGGGCCGCCAGGCCTGGGTGTTCTCGAGATACATCGGTTTCCCGGGACGAGGTCCGAAGATGTCGGCAGGCAGCTCGGCGGGCTGGTCCTTCAACAGTCCTTTGTGACGGTCTGCCGGGATCGTCGGACCATGAATGGCACCGTAGCATAACCAGAGGTACCAGGGTTTGTCGGCGTCGCGTCCCTCACCCCGGATGTAGTCGCACGCCCAGCGTGTGTAATTGTCCGTCGAGTAGCCCTCGACCGTCCTGCGTTCGCCATGGAGGTCCATGATCTGAGGACCATAGTAGCTGCCGGCATTGTCGGGATTGGCGGGCCGGTTCCAGACGATCTGAAAGTCCCAGTCGCGTCCCCATCCGGAATCCGTGCCGGTATGCCACTTGCCGATCTGGGCGGTGTGGTAGCCCTGCTGACGGAAGATCGCAGGCCAGAAACGGCAGACTTGGGGGTCGTAAGTGCTGCCGGGATACGGGCCCTCCATCCGCATGGTCTCGATGGCATGCGGATGTAGTCCGGTCAGCAGGGCCGCCCGGGAGGGCATGCACCACGAACCCATGTACCCGGCCCGAAAGCGCACACCAGTGGCCGCCAACTGGTCAATGTTCGGGGTGCGGGCCATCGGATACGCGCGTTCGTAACAGCTGATGGTCTTTGGTGAGTGGTCGTCGTCGTAGATGAACAGGATGTTCGGCCGTTGCCCGTCGCTCTGCTGCGACTTGGCCGGAGCCGAAAGCAGCGACGTCAGAAAACTAACCAGCAGCATGAGGAGCAAGCGAAACGTCATGGTGGGAACTTTCCTGCAGTGGGCGGGACAGGGGACAGACCGGCAGCTATGAGAATGCGGTCTCTCCCCGAGGTTCGTCAAGCGCGCATTGGGCTTCGTGATCGAACTGATACAGCGCTCCGCGGACGCCGCGCGTTCGAGGACTTGCCCAATCGGTGGATCGTCGAGCGCACGTTCGCCAGGTTGGGCCGCTTGCGCCGCCACGGCAATGACTGCGAACTCAACCCGGCCCCCCGCCCGGCACTTCTGGGATCTCCGTGCGGCGCGTCTGAGTGAACCAAAACGGTCGCATCGCACCTGTCGCACCGATTGCCCCGCCGATCTGGACGAGCCGAACCAGAAACTTGATCATCGGCGTGCTAGTCAGAGGAACGAGCAGACTCTCTATCGGCTGGCCAACTTCTCGGCTAAGTCCTCATCAGTCAGGCGAAGACTCGCTGTCAACTCCGCTCTTGATGCCGACATTGACCATTCGTTGCCATCGGCTGCACATTGGAGCAGCGGAAGCATCAGAGATTGAAAGTCTGGGACAGCCATCAGCGCGAATAAGGAAAACCAGGAGTCATTGAATAATCAAGTCGAGAAATGCTTTGCCCAATGAGTTGTATCACTTCCGCCATGCCCCGTTCACCGGAGCGTTCGGCTGCGCATCGGGGCCGAAGTAGCGCAGTCCCACGAGTGGCTCAGTGCCAGTGTTCTCGAACTCCACACCCTCTGCTGCCGTGGTAGCCGTCACGAAGATTTCGTCCTCGGTCATCTCACCGAAGCGGATCATCACCGGCGACTGCAGATGCATGCTGCCGGCCCGACCCATTCCCTGAACCGTGATCCAGCCATAAGCGCCACCATCCTTGATGGTGCATTTTGCACCTGGCTGCAGTGTGAGTTCCTTGGCTGTGAAGAGTTGTTGTCCACCGACCTTGCCGTACACGATCCACCGATCGACCCAGCCCTTTCCTTCCTCGCTGACGATCGGTTCCAGGTAGTTCGCATCCTTGAAATTGGGGTCGACGTTCTTCTCCCAGTCGAGGGCGTCGACCAGGTACTGGTTGTCGTTGTGGTACTTTTCCGGAAAGTCCTTGGTCAGCAGCGACCGGGGGACCATGCGGCCTTCTACCAGCGACTGATACATGCCGAACACATCGCTGCCCCACTGCGGTTCATAAGTGACGAGCGACCCGGGGGCATGCAGCACACACGGGGGAATCAGCCAGCCGGTGCCGGGCTTCAGTCGGTACGCCTTCGACAGGTCGAGGATGCCGTTGTCGCCCTCGTTCCAGCGGTCGAGGCATGCGACGACATCCTGCTTTGGTGGTGCCCGGCTCCAGCCCCATGAAGGTGTACGGGAAGTTGTTGCCGATCGTGGTTCATCTGCGGCGGGAAGTAATAACTCTCCGGCTTGCCTTCCTGACCGACGAGCGCGGCCTGCTCGGCGTTCTGGTGCATGTGATGCGGAATCGGCCCCATGTTGTCGAAGAACTTCGAGTAGACCGGCCACTTCTTGTACGTCTTCCAGATGTGGTCGCCGATCACCTCGCGCCTCAGTTCCGCCACCGCGTCGCGCAGCAGGAACCGCTCGTCGCCGTGCACGACAGTACGACTGAGACCCTCGTCGGCGTTGCGGTTCTCGTTGGCCGCTTCGGTGGTCGATCCGAACCAACGCTCATCGATGCCGCCGCGGTGCATGCCAAGGGCGTAATAGTCGTCCGGATGCAGCTTCAGCCGACGGCCAGGCTGCAGAAACGACCGCGGCACCCACGTCGGGGCCAGTCGCGGAACATTCCATCGGCTTCGGTCAGGGCGTCGGCAGCAAGTTGGGCAACGTTCGCCATGGTCGATCTCTCCGGGCCGACGACCCTTCTGGTCGCCGCCTTGTTCAAACAGGATTGCGGGAAAGCGCGTAAGTGTCGCTGCAGGCACTCATTGTGAACGCTCATCCGTTGATTTTCAAAGGCAGACCGCGGCCGTCGATTTGCCGAGCGACCCGTGTTCCTCAGTCAGCAGGTCGTAGAATGCAGGCCGCACCCCGCCCGAACACATGATGTCGTCGACGTGTCCTTCCCGGGCCGGTAGAATGCGACCCCGACTGATCTTTTTACTCTCGTCAGACTGTCCGGCCCATGACACGTGTCGCAATCCAGGGAGCCACCGGCTATACGGCACTCGAACTGATCCGGATTCTGCTCCGGCACCCACATGTCGCAGATCACGGCTCTCACCAGCCGGTCGGAGACGGGGCACGTGTCCGAGGTGCATCCCTCGCTGCCGGACGACTCGATCTCCGCCTCGAACATCTGACAGCCGAGCAGATTGCCGAGCGGGCCGACGTCTGCTTCTGTTGTCTGCCGCACGTCGCCAGCATGGAGAGCATCCCCGGACTGCTGGCCGCCGGGCTGAAGGTGATCGATCTCTCGGCGGATTACCGGCTCGCGCGACCGGCGTCTACGAGCAATGGTACGGCCACGTGCACACCGATCCGACGCGACTCGGCACAACGGTCTACGGATTGCCGGAACTCTTCGGCGATCGGATCCCCGGTCAGAAGTTGATCGCCAATCCCGGCTGCTACACCAGCACGTCGATCCTCGCGCTCGCTCCGCTGCTGGCGGAACGTCTGATCGAACCGACCGGCATCATCATCGATGCCAAGAGCGGCGTCAGCGGCGCGGGACGGACGCCGAAGCTCAACATTCTGTATGCGGAGTGCAATGAGAGTCTGTCCGCCTATGCGGTCGGCACTCACCGTCACACTCCGGAGATCGAACAGGTTCTCTCGCAGGTTGCGGAGAGACCTGTCGAGGTCATCTTCACGCCGCATCTGATACCGATGGACCGCGGCATTCTGGCCACGATCTACGCGACGCCGACGAACAGTGGGGTGTCGATATCAGACAAGGATTTGCTCGACAAGGCCCGACGGTTTTATGCGGGCAAGCCGTTCGTTCGCATCGTCGAGCATCTGCCGCGAACGAAGGATGTCGCCTTTACCAACTACTGCGACATCACCTTTCGGCGTGTCCGGGATCGCATCCTCGTGTTCTCCACGCTCGACAACCTGATCAAGGGGGCCGCCGGTGTGGCAGTGCAGAACCTCAATCTGATGTGCGGCTTCGACGAAACGACCGCCCTGATCGTCTGATATTGATCGGCGACACATGGAATCAGTAGATCAGCTCCCCGCACCACCGTACTACGCCGTCATCTTCACGTCCTGGCGGACCGCAGGCGATCCTGAGGGATACGAGCGGGCATTGGCCCGTATGCTTGAACTCGCCCGGCTGCAGCCCGGCTTTCTGGGGGTCGAGTCGGCCCGTGGCGCGGATGGCCGAGGCATCACGGTCTCGTACTGGACCGATCGCGAGTCTATTGACCGCTGGCGACGGCACAGCGAGCACTTGGAGGTCCAGCACCGTGGTCGAGGGGAGTGGTACGCGTCGTACTCGCTCCAGATCTGCCAGGTGGAACGGCATTCCGTATTCCCCGGATGATCCTGCTGCGAACTGACTCAACTTCCGGTGATGGGCGGGGTACACTGGATGAGTTCTCATCCACAATTGCCGCCGGGAGTCCACTTCATGGCTGTTACAGCCGTCGTCGGCCTGCAATGGGGCGACGAAGCCAAGGGAAAGATTGTCGATCTGCTCACTGATCAGCACGACGTCGTCGTCCGCTATCTGGGGGGTAACAACGCCGGTCACACCGTGATGTTCGGCGGCGAGACGTACAAACTGTCGCTGCTGCCGTCGGGCATTCTGCGGCCGGGGGTGACCAACGTCGTCGCCACCGGGGTCGTCATCAACCCGCAGGCGCTTGCTCGATGAGATCGACGCACTTGACCGATCAGCGGAGTCACCATCGGCGACGCTGCTGATCAGCGACCGGGCACATGTCATCTTCCCGTATCACATGGCCGAGGAGGCGATCCTGGAGAAGCAGCGCGGGGACAACGCCATCGGCACGACGATGCGGGGTATCGGCACCTGCTACCGCGACAAGGCCGGACGCACGCATGCCATCCGCATGGGCGATCTGTATCGGCCGGAGTTCTTCCGCGAACGGCTGCAACGACGTCGTCGCCCAGAAGAACGCGATGCTCACGGCTGCTCGATCCGGCACGTCGACCCGCTCGATGCCGACGAAATCTTCGCGGAGTACTCGGCCTACGCAGAGCGGCTGAAACCGCACGTCTGCGATACGACGGCGTTTCCTCCATCGCGCCGCTGCGAGGACGGGAAGTCGATTCTGTTCGAAGGGGCCCAGGGGAGTCTGCTGGACATTGACCACGGCACGTTTCCGTATGTGACGTCGTCGAACAGTTCGGGATGCGGCATCCACGTCGGCAGCGGCGTCCCGGAACGGACGATCGACCGGATGATCGGCGTCGTCAAGGCCTACACGACGCGCGTCGGCGGCGGTCCGTGTCCGACCGAACTGATGAACGAGATCGGCCAGCACATCCGCGACGAGGGAAACGAGTACGGCACGGTCACCGGTCGACCGCGGCGCTGCGGATGGTTCGATGCGGTGGCGACCGGCTATGGTGCCCGGATCAGCGGGGTCGACTGCCTCGCGGTGATGCTGCTCGACGTGCTCAGCAAGCTGGACGAGCTGCAGATTTGCGAGGCGTACGAGATCGACGGACGAGCGGACAAGCGACTTCCCATCTCACGTCGCATGACCTGGCGAAGGCGAAGCCGGTCTACCGAACGCTCCCCGGCTGGAAGTGCGACATCACTGGAGTGCGGAAGTTATCGGACCTCCCGAAACCGGCCCGGGAGTATGTCGATGCGATCGCCGAACTGGTCGGTTTCCCGGTGGAGATCGTCTCCGTCGGTCCGGATCGTGAGCAGACGATCTTCGCCAAGGGATGAAGTCATCGAGGGACGAGATCCCGACATGAACTCAGAAACCTTGTCATTTCCTGAAGACGCCCCACAAAAGCCTGCGATTCCCCGCTGGCTGATTGGGACAATCCTGATGTTGGCCTCGCCGCTGATCGTCTGGGGAATCTATCAGCTGGAAGACCGTCGATCGGCTCACATCGCCCGCCAGAGCATGCAGCTCGAGGAAAACATCGAGGATCAGATATATCTCGCTCGCTTCATCTCTCCGGAGGTCACCGCCGCGCACATCAGGGTGATCGAGGACATCCCAACGCTGAGGCACATCGACCTTAGCAACACGAAGAAGGTGGCCGGCGGACCGTCGTTTCTGTCCCGTCATCCGGGCGTGCAGACTCTCACTCTGAGCCGTGCCGACTGGGTCACCGACGAGACTCTGGAGCTGCTGGCCACGCTGCCGGCATCCGGGAGATCGATCTGCAGGGGACGAAGGTGACGCACGTAGGACTCCAGCGGCTGCTGGATGGCACGGGAAGTCAGGCGCACTCGGACTGAGTGAGTGCCGGGGACTTACGAGCGATGCAGTCGATGTCCTGATCTCGGCGGACCAGCTCGAGTCGGTGATGCTGGCAAAAACCGGATTACCTCCAGAGGAACTGAAACGGCTGCGGGTCGCGCCCGGAGCTTGAGCTCACCATCGAGGAGGCAGATCTCTTCCCAGGATACGGGCAGGCGCTCGAGACCGATGCGGACGTCGACGGCTATCTGCTGCTGAGGACGTTTCCGCACGATTGGAATACGGGCAAGTTCGCTGATCCGCCGGTTCTACCACTGGTGCGAACTGGTGAAGTCGGACTGTCAACGGACACGGGCGCCAGTTTCTCGGGGCGCGCCGCCGGCGAGCGGCTGGCGGAACTACTGGCCGTCCACCCCAACGCCAGTGGACTCTCATTGAGTGACATGCGGATGACGAGCGAGAATCTCTCCGTAATTCCCTATACGCTCACAGGTCTCTCGCTCACGCGCATCGATCCGACCTCTGACATCCGGGAGTTAAGACGATTGACGGCGCTGAAAGCGCTGACGCTGCGTGACTCACCCGTTGACCCCGAGCAACTGGCTTTCCTGTCGGAGCTGCCCCGGCTGCAGTACGTCGACATGGAGGGCAACATGACCGATCAGCACGTCCAGCAACTGGCTGGCGCATCGTCGCTGGAGTTCCTCACACTTAGCGGCATTCAACTCGGTGACGAGAGCTTTGCCCATTTGCCTGTCTCCATCATCAAGCTGCACGTGTTCACCCGCAACGATGGTGACTACCGCATTACGGGGCTGAACCGGTTGCAGGCCCTGGAGGAGTTATACATGCAGCTCCCGCCCGATGATCCCCAGGAACTGGCTGAGCTGCAGGCACTCCCCCGTCTGCGAAGTATCAGTCTCTATAGCACGTTGACGGATCGGCACCTCGAGCAGCTGCGCGGGTTGCCGGCAGTTGAGTTCTTCAATGTCGGCGGATTCGGGATCACTGACGCTGGGGCCGAAGAACTCTTTGAGTTCCCGCAAATCAAGTCGCTGCGGCTGTTCCAGACACGAGTGACCCCTGAGATGTTCGAGCGGCTGCGGGATCACTATCACCGCGATAAGATCATCGATTGACGTTGGTCACTCTGGAGCGATACAGGGTCCGCGACATCACTGCTGGGTCGGGTAGTCCGCGGCGGTCCAGTCGCGCCAGCCGCCATCCATCGAGATCACGTTCGTATAGCCCATCTTCTGCAGGTTGTCGGCTGCGAGAGCCGATCGATAACCGCCCCCACAATAGAGAACGAGAGGGGCGTTCGCATCGGGCACGGCCTGTTCGATGTCGCGCTCGATGACTCCCTTGCCCAGATGCACCGCTCCGGGCAGATGCCCCTTGGCATACTCGCTCTCCTCGCGAACATCGATCAGGTGAAAGCTCTCACCGGTGTCGAGCCGCTGCTTCACATCCGAAACGGTGCATTCCCGGACGTTCTGCCGCGCCTGGTTGACGATCTGCAGAAAACGGGGCGAGTGATGTTTGGCCATGGTGCGGGTCTCACGGGGACGATTCAGCGTTGTGTGGCATCCAGCTCCTGCAGACAGGCAGCCACGACGGCGGCCTGGGCGTCATCGACTTCGGCATTGGTGAGCGTGCGTTCGGGTGAACGGTAGGAAACCGCGAACACATACGACTTGCAACCGGCCGGGATCTGCTTGCCCCGATACTGGTCCACGAACCGGACGTATTCCAGCCAGGGACCGGCCGCAGTTCGCACGGTCGTCTCCAGTTGCTTCCAGGTCACGTCTGCTGCGATGACGAAGTTCAGGTCCCGCTCGATCGCAGGATACTGGGGCAGTGGGTCGAATTGGGGGGCCCGCTCGAGGATGTCGTACAAGGGCGGCAATTCGATCTCGGCGACCGTAACGGCTTCGCGCAGATCGATGCGTTCGGTCACATGCCGGTCGAGCTCTCCCGCCCAGCCGAAGGGCTGGCCATCAAGAAGCAATGTCGCCCCGCGGCCCGGAGCGAATTGCGGGACATCACCCGCAACTGCGGTGACACGGGCGCAGCTTCTGATCCGCTCGACGACGCAGCGGATCGACGCCACGACGTCGGCCAGCGACTCGCTGCTGACGAGTGCCAGCATGCGGGGCTGACTCGCTGGATCCTCTGGAGTAGCCCGGCGGTAGACGGAAGCGATCTCGAAGAGCCGGGCATCGAACGTTCCCTTGCGTTCATTCTCCCGGCGGCTCAGGAGGAGACTGGGCACAAGCGACTGCCGGAGTAGATTCTCTTCCCGCCTCGTCGAGTGGTCGGCCACGATGGGCTCATGATCCGGGCAGGGGGTGAACAGGTCGAAGACGTCGCGGCTCACAAAGCTGAGGGTGATTGCCTCGAAGTAGCCGAGTGCCGTCAGCGTGTCCCGTACGCGCTCGTGCACCACCTCTGCCGGGCTGTCCTGAGTCGCTACGACTGGAATGAGAGCGTCCTCGGGCACCTCATCATATCCAACAATGCGGCCCACTTCCTCAATCAGATCAATCTCACGGGTCAGGTCACGTCTCCACGAGGGTGGGACAAACGATGCCGAATCCTCCGAGAGTTCAGCAGACTCATCCAGTCCCAGACTGGTCAGAATCCGCACGCACTCCTTACGAGGGATCTCGATGCCGAGAATCCGCATGATTTGCGAGACCCGGAACGTGATGGGCTCGGGATTCCACGCAGGGATCGTCCCGGCAACGACTGGCTCGGGTAGAAGGTCACCGCCCGCCGTCTGCTGGATCAGCTGACAGCAGCGCTGGCTGGCCCATAACAGTTGCTGCTCATCAACGCCCCGTTCGAAGCGGTAGGAGGAGTCGCTCTTGAGCTTGAGTGTGCGGGCCGTGCTACGGATGGACAGAGGATCGAAGTTTGCCGTCTCGACCAGCACGTTCACTGTCCCCTCGGTGATTTCGGTCGACTTTCCTCCCATCACGCCGCCGATCGCCACCGGAGACGAGCCATCGGCAATCACGCAGATGTCCGTTGACAGTGGATAGGTCTTGTGGTCAATCGCTTCGATCGTCTCCCCCGGACGGGCACGCCGAACAATGATCCGTTGCTTCTCGAGCTTGTCGAAATCAAACGCATGCAGGGGCTGCCCGCACTCCATCAGAACGTAGTTGGTTACATCGACGACATTGTTGATGGGCGTGATACCCACGGTTCGCAACGGCTGCTGCAGCCAGTCGGGACTGGCCTTCACCTTGACTCCGCGAATGACCCGCGCAATGTACTGGGGGCACAGATCGGGGCATTCGATCTCGACGGACGTCACCGATGACGTCGGCTCTGAAACCGTCGCAACATCAGCAGCGGCAATTTCGAGCGGGACTCCGTAGAGAACGCTGATCTCTCGGGCGATACCGATGTGCCCCAGACAATCGGGCCGATTGCTGGTCACTTCAAGGTCAATGGCGATATCGCCGGGCTGCGTCTCGACCGACTCGAGATTGAGGCCGCTCATCGTCAGTCGATGCACCAGGTCCTCGGCAGACATGTCGAGGGGGACGTACTGACGGAGCCAGTTCCAGCTGACGATCATGGTCGGTCACTTGTCAATGCGAAACAATCACGAATTGTGCGACATCTTAGCCATCTGAAGTGGTCGATGCAAAACTCCGTCATGCCCGCGAAGGCGGGCATCCAGTTGCACACGGCATGGCAGCCATTGTTGGATTCCCGTCTGTGCAGTCGAAGAGACGGGACTCTGCTCGTGAAGGCGTCGACCGGGGAATGCGTCACTTGTCGGAGACACCTACACATCGGGCCGTAGCCATGCCGACTCCTCGTCGCCATCCTCATTGCGGCAACCGGGGAGCCACAACAGGCCGCAGGTGTCTATGCTGATGTCTTTCTTGTAGGGCTTGACGACATAGGAGTCGAGAATCAGTTGATCGACGCTCAGCCCTTGTGTGATGGCATCAATCTCCTGCTCCAGTTCTCTCTGCAGCGCCTCCTTTTCCTCCTGCAGCTTGTCGACATCTTCCTCGGCCCGAACGACATCGCTTTTCTGCTGCGATGCCCGACTGGCCGACCGCATGGCCGAACCGGCGCTCGTAGCCGTCGCCGTGCTGCGCAGCTTCCGTCCGAACAGCCATCCGAAGACCGTCTGACCAGCAGACACGGCGGCCGACGTGGTCGCCGCCTCGGCCTGCTCGCGCTGAACGTCGACTCGCTGCTCCGCCTTGCGAATGCGTTCTTGCAGCTTCTCGAATTTAGGTGCGTAACGTGTCCGAAGATTCTGGACCTCTGTATCACGAAGTTCATGGGCCTGATGCTTCAGGCGAACTCGAAAATCTCCTTCTGCTTCCCCGGGTTCTGAGTAGACGTCCAGCGAATCACAATAGAGCAGCGTGAGTTGTTCGCTGCCGTACAGATGATCCTTCAGCCGGGACTTCCAGGTGGAGAAGTTCTTCGGCTGGGTGAGGTCGCTGTCGAGAACAGCGAATCGCGCCTCGGCCTGCGGGCGATCCTCAAATTCCACGAATCCGGCGTCCCACACTTCCGCATCACTCCAGAGCCGTCGGGGTACGCCATCGCTCACGTCGCACACCCGCACGATGTCGACCAGTTTGTCGGCCCCCGACTTGCGATCGGAAAAATGGATTCGCCCCGTGCCGACGACGCTGGGGCGATACACAACCTGGTCCGCAGGTGACCTCTCACTCGCAATGGCCACATACTGCTGAACGATGCCGCCGGGCACGACCGGAGGCAACGGGCTGAGGTCCCCGTCATCTGCATCTCGCGAAACAGGGCGAACCTTCCCGGGACGAGGGGAATCGACATCTGTTGTGGGCGACATGTGAGCGATCGCCTCCTTCATTGGGTGCATCAACCGGCCGATCTGCTCGCGGGTCAGTGGGCCCCGCAAGAATGACAGCGACCAACGCGTGTGGAAGACGACCGGCTCGTCCTCGTGGACGTTGTTCATCAGAAACACTCGGCTGCTGAGGCTCGAGAGGACCTGCTCGATCCGGCGGCGGTCGAACTTCGCACCGGCACTGACCGACGCGCCCTCCAGACCATCCAGGACCCGCTGCTTGTCGCGTTCGGTCTGCAACCGGCCCAGAAACCATGTGCCTGTGTTCGACAGGGCCTTGTAGTCGAGGTCCACCGGATTCTGCGTCGCGAGTACCAGGCCCAGTCCGAAGGCCCGCGCCTGCTTGAGCATGGATAACAGCGGCAACTTCGTCGGTGGGTTGGCGACGGGAGGCAGATAACCGAAGACCTCATCCATATACAGCAGTGCGCGCAGCGACGACGTGCCCGATTGTGAACGCATCCAGGTCAGCACTTCGTTGAGCAGAATCGTCAGGAAGAACATGCGCTCCGCATCGGACAGGTGCGCAATACTGATGACCGACACGCGTGGCTTGCCGCCCTCCGTGTAGAGGAGTCGCTGAATATTGAGTGGCTCCCCCTCCATCCACGCGCTGAAGCTGGGGGACGCCAGCACGTTGTTGACTGTCATCGCCAGCGCGAGGCGGTCCTTCTCCGGAATCACCGTATCGAGATCCATCACCCCCAGCCGCTCGAACGGAGGCAGCTGAATCTCATGGATCAGCTCGGCAATCGTCAGGTTGCGGCCCTCGCGCCAGGCATGATCGAGGATATTGGAGATGAGGATGTGTTCGCGACTGCGGATCGGATCGGGATCGATCCCCAGCAGGACCAGTAGACCTGACGCCGCCGCAGCAACTCGTTCGCGCATCGCATCGGCGCTGTCGCGCAGCGAGGCCGGGGGTGCATCGAACGACTTGAGCACGGCCATCGGCAGACCGGCATCGCTGCCAGGTGTGTAGATCGTAAACTCGGCTGTGTCTCGCAGGTTCTGAATGCGGTCCAGTTTCTGGCCCCAGACGTCCAGCCCCTCCCGCCAACGGGTCGCACACTCGGCTGCATATTCCTCTGGGGACATTCCCTTGCGGGCCGCTTCCCCCTGGTCGATCCAGGGCTTCGAGATCCTCCGCCAGCATCTCAGGAAAGGTCGATCAGCAGGTTTCCCATGTCTCCTTTGGGATCGATGACGATGGCCGGGATGCTGTCGATCGCCGCCTCTTCGATCAGCGTCACCCCCAGTCCGGTCTTGCCGCTGCCGGTCATGCCGACGATGACCGCGTGCGTCGTGAGATCCTTCGAGTCGTACATGATCAGGTCGTTGTCGACCTCACCGTGAGCGGGATCGTACGACTTCCCAGATAAAAGGCACCGAGTTTTTCGTAATCGATCATGGCAAACCGAGGATGCCGGAGGGTTGAACTTGCTCTCTGTTAGCAAACTACGCGACCAGGATTGTGCGAGGGAGAACGCAGCGACTGACGTGCGTAGACAGCACCATAGTGACTGACTACAACTCTCGCAAATCCGACGAACCTGAGGGGTCGTGGACGATCTCCTCCTGAGGAATGGAGCCAACGATGATGCATCTGAACCAACTGCTCGCGCAAGCGGACAAGACCGCAGGGGCGGGGGAGACGAGCAGTCGGCTGACTGCGGTCAGGGACCAGGCCCTGCAGTTCGTGCAGGAAAACGGCATGGAATTCGCCACGAACCTGCTCGTCGCCGCGCTGATATTTTTCATCGGTCGGATGGTGGCGTCCATGCTCACCGGGGTCATCCGCCGGATGCTCCAGCGCCACAAAGTCGACGAGATGCTGGTCCGGTTTCTGGCGGATGTGACCAAGGCGCTGTTGCTCGTTGTCGTCGTGATGGCAGCCCTTGAGCAACTGGGAGTGAGAACGACGTCGCTTACGGCGATCCTGGCGG
Organism: uncultured Planctomycetaceae bacterium; assembly: GCA_963707405.1. GTDB lineage: Bacteria > Planctomycetota > Planctomycetia > Planctomycetales > Planctomycetaceae > CAVPPT01. The sequence continues at coordinate 58,418 of CAVPPT010000025.1, forward strand.
CCGCGGGCTTTGCCGTCGGCATGGCGCTGCAGGGATCGCTGGGCAACTTCGCCGCCGGGGTGATGCTGATCCTGTTCCGTCCTTTCAAGGTGGGTGACTCGATCGAAGCAGGAGGCACGGCGGGCATCGTCGAAGAGCTGCAGGTCTTCAGCACGGTCCTGCGGACTCCGGACAACAGAAAGATCATTGTCCCCAACGGTCAGATCACGTCGGCAAACATCACAAATAACTCCGCGCAGAACACCCGACGAATTGACCTGCAGGTTGGCTGCGGCTATGGAGATGACCTGCTGGCGGTCAAGTCGTTCCTGCATCAGGTGCTGGACGAAGAGCCGCGGATTCTGGATGAACCAGAGCCTGTTGTCGCCGTCAGCGATCTGGGCGAAAGCAGCGTCAACCTTGTGGTTCGCCCCTGGGTGCAGTCGTCTGATTACTTCGCGGTGAAGTGCGATCTCGTCGAACGCATCAAACTGGGGTTCGACCAGCGCGGGTTCAGCTTCCCCTATCCCAGCCGGGATGTGTATATGCACACCTCTTGAATCGTTGGTTCCTCGGCGGATCCTTACGTCCGCTGCGCGAGGTCGACCAACAGTCGCTCGAGTTGCAATCTTTCGGGCAAGCGACTGTTGCCCTTGAGATCGGCATCCGCCTGCAGGAGGCGGCCCGTCATCTTCTCGGCCCAGGCGCGTCCGATTCTGCGGAGATAACTTACCGACGCATCGACGTCCCGGGGGAACACGCCACACTCCCGGAGAGCGGTGTTGAGCGTCGCCCCTTGGCGGGCTTGCTCCGTCGCATGAGCCACCTTTCTGAAGACAAAGCTGATGCCTCCCAGAATCTTCTGCGGAGCCTCGCCGGAAACCAGCAGTTGATCGAGACATGACAATGCCACGGACAGATCGCCGTCACGAACGGCATTGGTCATCGTCCAGGTGGTCTGCGCCTTCCATCCGCCTACCAGACCGCGCACATCATCGACACCGATTGACCGCCGCTCGCCTGCAAACGCAGCGAGCTTGGCCAGTTCCTGTTCGAGCAGTCCCAGGCTGTTGCCCACCAGTTCCGTCATCAGCCCGGCTGCATCACGCGTGAGCTGCTTGTCGTAGGCGGCCTGCATGCGATCGATGAGCCACTTCATCAGCCGGGCACCGGTCAGTTCCCCGCACTCGATCTCGAGTCCGCTCTCAGCCACTAGCTTGGCCAGTCGCGTGTTCTTGCGCCAGGTCTTGCAGTCCAGCACCAGTACCGACGACCGCGCCGGCTTATCGGCGTACTCTTCCAGACCACTGCGATGGTTTGTGATGAATTCGTCTGCTTCTTCCACGACGACGACCCGGCCTACCGAGAACATCGACACGGTGAGCAACTCATCACGCACCTGCCGGAGTTCGACGTCCTTGCCCGTAAATTTGGTGACGGACAGATCATCGTCGGCACCTTCACCAAGAACTTGGCCGATGATCTGACGCAAGGCTTCCTGCTTGAGTTGCCACTCACTGCCGTGCAGGACCACGATCGGATTCGGAGCGACGGAGGTGCGACTCTGCAGGAAGTCTGCCGCGTGCATGGGATTCTCGACGGTGTTGTCAACTTCTGGCCGTTGTCGGAGCAGTCGCCTTCAGCATCTCCAGAAGCTGTTGTGCGGCGGCCTGTGCAAATTCCGGATCGTTGATGTGTTCGCCTCTGGTGATGATGGTGCAGGCCGATCCTGTTTCCCTGACGCCCTCAACGAGGGCCTGCCGGGCGAGTGGATCATCGAACGGCTGTCCGGCTGCATCAATCGCGGAGACGCCCTTCATTGGCAGCATGATGACTGCGGGCCCAGTTGCCGCAGATACCTTACGACCGATCGCCTCACCCAACTGGCGACATTCCTCGTGCGTGGTCCGCATCAGCGTCACGGCAGCATTATGGACATGCAGACGGCGGTGAGCAAATCGCTCCGGGATGGTTTCCTTAGGACCAAAGTTCACCATATCCGTGGCACCGACACTGACGACCTGTGGAATGCCGGCACGCCCCGCCGCCGTCAGTCGATCGGGACCAGCCGAAAGAGTCCCTCCGACGAGTTCATCGGCAAGTTCCGTCGTCGTCATGTCGAGAACTCCCGCAAAGAGCCCTTCCTCAATCAGCGACTCCATGGCCTGTCCGCCGTTACCTGTCGCATGAAAGACGAGGACTTCGTATCCCGCGTCCTCCAGAATCGCTCGTGCCGCTTGTACGCAGGAAGTGGTGACGCCAAACATGGTGGCAGCGATTAGAGGTGGTTGATGAGCATCGGCCGATGCTCGCGGCAGGCGGACCATGCCGACCATCGCCCGCACGGCTTCCTCCAGAACCGCCCGGCTGATCCGGTTGATCCCGGCAATATCCACGACGGAGTTGAGCATCAGGATATCCTTGTCCCCCACCCAGGAGCGGACGTTTCCCGACGCAAGTGTGCTCACCATCAGTTTGGGGATTCCGATGGGCAACTGCCGCATGGCGGCGGTCGCAATGGTCGTTCCGGCCGATCCCCCCAGACCCAGGACGCCGTCTACTCGACCATCGGCATGCACTCGTTGAATCAGCCGTGCCACTCCTTCCGCAGCGCGGTCCACAGCCCAGCCGCGATCACGCCGTTCCCGCGCCTCGTCTAGTGATGTCCCGGCCGCAGCAAACACATCCCGTTGGGAGATGTCGGCTGCGACGGCGGGTTCACCGAGGCAACTGGCATCGATTACGCGCACATCCACTCCGAATGCCGTCAGCCGTTGCCGCACGAAATCAACTTCGCTGCCCTTGGTATCGAGGGTGCCAATCAGGTAAACCGCCATAGGGGCCCATGCTTCCTGCCAGTTCATGGTTGCGGAATGAGGAACTGGTGAGCGTGGGGACTCAGACGCGGTCCGTCAAGTGCGGATCGAAGGTTGATTGTCTATGGTCTATACCTGATCGAGAACCGTGAGCCGTCATCAGACCCGCGGAGCGCGGTTACCAGCCGGACTCCTTCCCACCGACGCGGTCGGCGGGTTTTCCACAACTCTCTTCTCATCAACCACCATCAACGAACACCCTGCCCGATTCGTGCTGCTCGGTGCGAGCAATTTGACCTACGCGTTTCCAGCGCTCGTCGAAGCGCTGCGCGGTGTATCTGATGGGCCGGTGGAGATCCTGTCGGCGCACGGACATGGCCGGTCGTATGGAGTGACCAGCCACGTGTTTCACCGATCACTGCCGGGGATTCGGCGATGTGGACTGTGGAAGCAACTGGAGGCCCTCCCGCCGGTGAGGATCTGTGCACTGGTGACAGACATCGGCAACGATCTCCTGTTCGGAGCGTCTCCGGACACAATTCTCAAATGGGTCGAGGATTGCCTGACCCGCCTGTCCGCGCATGAATGCGATCTGATCCTGACCCGACTCCCACTGAGCAGCGTGCTGAGAATGAGTAGCGTGCGCTATCACGCGACGCGCCTCTGCTTCTTCCCGGGGCGTGGCCCGAATTGGACCGACATGCAGGAGATGATCCACGAACTCGATTCGGGCCTGGAAGAACTCGGCCGTACGTTTGGAACTCAAGTCGTCATACCGCAGCGAGACTGGTACGGGCTCGATCCAATCCATATCCGTCGTCGTTGCCGATCGGCTGCATGGTCTCACATGCTTGGTCACTGGAAGAACATGGCTCCTGTGCAGGTCAGACGTGTCCCTCCGAAAACTGCCATGACCCTCTGGCGTATTCGTCCGGAAACGAGGACCCTCGGCAGGAGGGTGCAGGAGACGGTGCAGCCATGCCGCCAGTTCGAGGACAGTTCGCGGATCTTCCTGTACTAGCTGGCGCGGCGAAGTTGACGCCACATGGATCCCATCGCCGTTGCGAGCCAGACAAGGATTCGCGAAACTGAAGATGTCGTACCAATCTCGCGTCTGTCGCTCCGCACCATGACTCCAGTTCCGGAAAACCGCCGCCTCGGTCCGTTCGAGCTCGAGGACAAGCTCGGCGTCGGTGGCATGGGCATTGTTTATCGAGCCCGTTACGTCAAAACCGGGCAACATGTCGCCGTCAAGGTGCTCTCTCCGGATCTGATGGCCGATGCCAAGATCGCCCAGCGATTCGAACGGGAGATGGCTATCCTCAAGAAGCTGAAACATCCGCACATCGTTCAGTATTACGGAGGCAGCACCAGCGGCCATCAGCGCTTCTATGCGATGGAGCTCGTCAAGGGAGGTTCACTGGAAGACGAGTTGAAGCGAAAGGGCTCGCGGCCCTGGGAAGAAGTGGTCGAATACGGCCAGCAGATTGCGAAGGCCCTCGAACATGCTCACAACGCCGGGATCATTCATCGCGACCTGAAGCCTGCCAACCTGCTGCTGACCAAAAGAGGGGTCCTCAAGCTCAGTGACTTCGGGATCGCGCGCGACATGCAAGGCACGGCGTTGACGGCCGCCGGGAAGACGCTGGGGACCATGGCTTACATGGCCCCGGAACAGATCACCGGCAAGCATCCGATCACGGCGAGGACCGATCTGTACGCACTGGGGTGTGTGCTGTTCGAACTGTTATCGGCCCGGCCGCCGTTTCAGTCGGACACACAACCGGCCCTGCTGTTCAAACATCTCGACGAAGCACCGCCGTCGGTGCGAGAGTTCAATCACGATGTCCCCGTGTGGCTGGATCAACTGATCGACGAGTTGCTGGAGAAGGAGCCCGCCGACCGCCCCTTTGACGCTCTGGCCGTTCAGGTCAAACTGGAAGAAGTCAAGCAGCACGTTGCCGATCGCCAGAGCATCGCGCGACAGACAGCCATTGGCGGTGAGGGGATCACCCTCAAAGTTGACAAAGAGGAACTGGGCCGCATCCTTTCGAAGAAGTCCCGCAAGAAGCGCAAACTGCGCGGATGCCCCCTGGTACGAAAGAACGTGGTTCCTGTTGACCTGTCTGCTGGCAATTGTGGGCCTGGTGACCTGGGGTGTCTGGCCCAGCAGCGAGGACGAACTTTATGCAAATCTGCAGCCGTTGATGCAGAGCCGTGAGTCGCGGGACTGGTACGACGCCAAACCGGGCATCGAGGATTTGCTCAAACGATTCCCTGAAGGAGAACATGCGACCCAGGCGCGCAGCTGGCTGGATACGATTGCGATGGATCAGGCGGAGAAGCAGGCCGAACTGCGTGCGAAGTTGGGCCGTGATCCCGAGAGTCATGCAGAGCGCGTCTATCTCGAAGCGAAACAGTACGAACGCTTCGGAGACCGGATCACCGCGCTGGCTAAATATGACGCGATCCCCACGCTGTTCGAAAGAGATGAGACGCGTGCGCCCGTACGTCAACCTCTCACGCCGACAGGCCCAGTCGATCAGGGATGCTCTGGGCGACGATGACGACCCTGTGCAGTTTGTCCGGGAGCAACTGGCGCAGGCGGACGACTTCTATCGGCAAGGCGAGCTTGTGCGGGCCCGCAGTCGCTGGCAAAGTCTCGTCAGCCTGTATGAGTCCAATCCGGAGTTTACATTTCTCGTCGAGCAAGCCAAGGCTCGTCTGGTGGACCCGGAGGCGGCGATTCCACCACCTGAGCCTCGTGAGACCGATGTCCAGAAAGTGCGTCCCTCCGTGGGGACCGGTCGTCGTCGTGATTCACCGACACTTTGAACAATACTCCACAAGTATGATCCCTACTCCACAAGTATGATCCCTTTCGAAAGGTACGAATGCGGGGACCGGACTTTCACTGTTGGGGAAAATGTGCTTCAATTCAACACGACGGGGAATCGACCACCGGCCGCTGACTGGAATGATAGTCCCCGCATCAGTTCACCTGTCATCCGCTAATGGCCAAATGGTTCGCCTGAGAGCGGAATGGAATTGCCTGCTATGCTGCACTTTACCTGCGACCTCTGTGGACGAAAGCTGACCGATGAGCGGTTCGTTGTGCGCGTCGAAATGGCTCCTGCGCATGACCCGGACCAACTCGATGAAGGCCACTTGGACGCGGACCATCTGAGTGAGATTTCCGAATCACTCCAGGCCATGGAGTCCACCGGCGACTTCGAGATCGACGATCCGTCGCCGAAATCCTTTCGGTTCGATTTGTGTCCGGACTGCCGTCAGAAGTATCAACAGGATCCGCTGCGTCGGGAACCTGTGCACCGCTTGAGGTACAGCCATAATTGAAGTGCTATCGCCGCTGGCCCCACATCCCCACCCTGGTGCTGATGGGGCTTGTGGTGTTGCTCGCGTTTCAGGTTGTGACTCACAACCGCCCCTTCCCGCGATTGCCTGATGTCGAGGAATTGCACAGGGTGGATCGCGTGATCGACGGCGACACCCTTCTGCTGGACTCGGGTCACACGGTGCGTCTGCTCGGGGTCAATTGTCCTGAGACCCATCATCCTGATCGTCCGATCGAGCCCTATGGCGAGGAGGCGACACGCTATGCCGCGACCCTTGTCGAATCCCGTCAGGTGCGGCTCGAGTTTGACCGCGAACGGCTCGACCGGTATGGACGCGTGCTGGCCTATGTATACGTGGATGGAACGCTGTTGAATGAGTCGCTCATTGAGGCTGGCCTAGGGCGAGCACTCCACGGCTTTCCGATTCGCCGGGACATGTTGGCCCGTTTCGACGCAGCAGAAGTGAGGGCCCGTAAACAAGGTCGCGGCCTGTGGTCACATCAGGTCGTCAGACCAGCGCAGCGATGAACGTATTGACCTGGGACGCGATCCGCAGGGCGAGCAGAGTGCGATCATCGGCAGGCTTCTGTCCGCCGAGATGTGCATCCAGCTCAAGCCACAGGGAATCGACGACTCCCGCAAGTGACTGTTCACGACACTCGTCGAGTCCGCGCAGCAGTCCGTCCTTGCCGAACATGCGGCGATCCCGATTACTCGCCTCCGTCACGCCATCGGTGTACAACACAACCAGATCGGTCGGATTCAGAGACACCGTTGATGTCTGATACGTTGCGTGTGGTGTCACTCCCAGCAAGAGGCCGTGGCATTCCAACGGGCGAACACGTCCTTTCTGAACAAGCAGAGGTGCGGGATGGCCTGCACTGGCGAACGAGAACGTCGGCCCGCGTCGATCCACGAGCCCACAGATCAGCGTCATGAACTGATGAGACTGCAGGATGGAATACAAGACATGGTTGATATGCTGGAGTACGACTGCCGGTTCCAGTGCTGCCGGCGGTGTCGCCTCGATCAGAATCCGCAGTGCGCCACGTACGGTCGCCATTACCATCGCCGCGGGAATGCTGTGCCCGGCAGCGTCACCAATCGCGACCAGTATACGCTCCTCACCGAGTGGCAGGACCTCGCACAGATCACCGCCCACCGGCCCATGGCTCTGCGAACGTCCCGCCAACGTGCACCACCCGTCTCGAGGCGAATGGCGAACTTCCGCAGTGGTGTGTGCCTCTGAAGCGATCCGCAGTTCTGCCCGAATCTGATTCTGCAGGGCATGTTCCTCCCAGAGCACGTCCCGCTCCAGTTGTGTCGCCAGCCGGATTGCCGCGAGTTTCAGGGAATGAAGATCGCGAAGCGAGTGGGACTCGTGCCGATCACCAAAGACCCACAGGGTGCCCAGAACGTGCTCGTCGACGCGAACCGACTGGCAGTATGCAGTTGTCATTCCGGTCGGAAGCAGGTTGTTATCCACAGTGTCGCGGTGATGCACAGAAATCGGACCCACCCTGAGGGCCTGTGCATCGGGACCAGTCCCGGTGATGTCTCTTGAATGCAAGGGCACATGGGCGGCATCAATACCGCAGCTGGCGTGCAGCCGGAAAAGACTGGTCTCCGGATCCTTCACGAACAGCGCTGCCGCATGAAACTTCGTGCGATGAATCAGGTCCGACAGGATGTTCTCGATGGTCCCGCATCGATCAGATGGGGTTGAATTCGCCTGGAAATCCGGTCTTGTCGTTCCTCTCGACTCGCATTCGGCGGCAGCATCGCCTTCCAGCACATGCCTGAGTGTAGCCGCCAGCACGTCAGCCATATCGCACACACTCAGCAATCTGGAGTCGGCGAGCGATCGCGTGGGACGGAGCAGAGACAGTCGCCCGTAGTGCCGCCCACCGGCGGTCAGCTCGGTTCGCCAACAGGCGCGGGACAGATCAGCGCCAAGGATGTGAGCAGATGGCCCCGTGTTTCCTGGTTCATCAAATCGCATGCGCCAGCCGGTCGCGTCGGTAAACAGGTGGCAGGCATCGCTGATCCAATCATCACAGCCCATGGTCGGCTCATCGATTCTGGCAGGTGTGTTGATTCGACCGGACGAGGTGTGCGCACTCGGAGACGTGGACAGGTCGTCCTTCAGCAGAAATCGACTGCGTGGACCGGTCCCATTGCCGTTTGACACGCAAGTCCCCCGGGATCAACCACACACGAAAGCACACGTGAGGAATAACCGGATGAGGCGATCTGGTCAGTGTGTGATGGTCACATCCAGAATGCGGAATCGTCCGCTGCCGATGGGGGCCCCGCCATTGTGAAAGGCAACTCCCCGATAGCGATAGTCGGCCATCGCCAGATGGGTATGCCCGAAGCAGACCTGACGGACCCCTGCGGAGGGGCCCTCTCCGATGTCCTGCAGGTAAGCCATGATGCGCCGGGCCACGAGCCGGTGCGGATAGACGGCCCGAGGGACCAGCAGGTGAGCCCGGGCATGGACGACCGCGTCATAGGCCCGGCTGTGAAACCGCCCCCGGGGCCGGTGATGCAGGCACCGTTCACGCCGCTGTTCCAGTTTACTTGCCGTCATCTTGCGATCGGCGACATCGCCGTGCAGAAACACCGCATCGCCTTCCCGAAGATAGAAGCGATGCCACTGGAAGTTCGGATGCCGGTCGGCCAGTTCAGGCAGTCGATCGATGAATGCCCGATTGTAGTCGTGATTGCCCAGCAGAAAGTGGATCTGGCTGTTGCGGCTGCGTGATGTCAGATCGTCGAGCCATTCCACTGCAGCCTCGACCGTGGCCTGCTCATTGGGAAGAGTCGACCAGCGAAAATCGAAGATATCTCCTCCCAGCACACAGATGTCTGCCCGGTCAGACGCCTGTCGGATCGGCTCCAGGAACCGATCGGCACGCGAGCGATTGGCAAAGAGATGCAAGTCTGAGATGAAGCAGGCCGTCGCCACAGGATGTTCCGTTTGCTTTGGGGCGGTGGTGAGGATCTGAATCGGCTGAGCGACTGCCGTCAGGCCAGTTCGAAGTCTACCTCAGTCGTCCTTCACTTGCGCTTCAGGCTGCGATCCAACAATTCTGCGTTCACGACCCACAACCCTGTGAACAGACGGACGATTGACGGACAGGGATTGCTGAAGGACGGCGCTTGTCTCTCAGCTCTGGTCTCCGGGCTCGTCCGGCAGCAGTCCAACTTCTCGCAAATCGGTCACAAACATGCAACCGGGAGAGTGTGTGATCGCACAGGGAATTCGCGCTTCGGCGAGTGCACACTGAGGCGTGACCCCACAGGCCCAGAAGACCGGCACCTCACCTGCGCGAATCTCGACGGCGTCACCAAAGTCTGGAACCGACAATTGCTCAATCCCGATCTGAGCCGGATCCCCCACATGCACCGGGCCGCCGTGACACCGTGGGTATCGGCTCGTGAGGGCCTGGACCCGCGGCACGTGTTGGTGTGGGAAAGGACGCATGGAGACGACGAGAGGCCCCCGGAACACGCCGGCGCTGCGGCAGGGCAAACTGGTGCGATACATGGGGACATTGCGGCTTTGCGAGAGGTGACGCACGTCGAAGCCCGCCTGGAGCAGCAAGCTGTCAAAGGTGAACGAGCATCCGATCAGAAAGGACACCAGATCGCTGCGCCAGCAACCGGTCACGTCGGTCGGCTCAGCCAGCAGCTCTCCGTGCTGCCAGATGCGGTACCGGGGCAGATCGGTGCGCAGATCGCCCTGAGGAGCGGACGCGCGTGGAATCGGATCGCCCGCCTCTGTGACTTCCAGCACCGGGCAGGCTTGTGAATTGCGTTGACAGAAGAGCAGAAAGTTGGATGCCACATCCTGAGGGACCACCACCAGATTGGCTTGTGCGAATCCGGGTGCCAGGCCCACTGTCGGCTGCGTCCAGAGTCCCGCACGACACGCCCGACGCACGTCCTCGCCAGTCGTCAGTTTGGTGGCGTCGTTCATGACTTGTGCGAGTGACTGGCGGCCGGCGACCCGGCCAAGGATTCTCAGTACTATCTGCAACAGTTCCTCGGCGATCTCTTCCGCAGGCCGCAAACCTGACGAAGAAACACATTCGATGACGGTCCAGTCACTCCGCCCCTCGACCAGCTGTCTGTACACGTTGCGGACTCTGTCAAGATACGCGGCATCGGCCTCCTGAAGGTCTGCGGATGCACTGGTGTACGAGCGTGCTCCCTTCTGGGCGATCAGGTCCTGGGCGACGTCCACGGGGACATCCAGCAGAATCGTCATTTGCGGTCGCGGCAGGCGATAGACCTCGAACTCGATGCGTTCGATCCAACTCGCGAGTTCATCTCGCTCCGCTCCGTCCAGCTTGGCCGCCTGATGTGCGACGTTGGACGCGACATATCGATCACAGATCAGCACATCCTTCCGCTCGAGTGCGCTCACGATCACGTCACGGGACTCGAAGCGGTCGCCTGCGAACAGTGCGGCAGCCAATTGGGGATGCACGTCCTGCAGCGATCCAAAGCGACCATTGAGAAAGTCGCCGATTGCCTCGCCGAACCGCGTCTCCCGATAGCGGGGAAAACTCAACACGGCCGAAGAGACGAGACGCTCCTGGAGTCGCCGCTGCAGCAGGGCAGCCTGCGTTCCCTTGCCCGAACCGTCAATGCCCTCCAGCGCGATGAGGCAGGCCATCAGTCGCCCTCTCTCGTCACTGGAGTGCGGCCAGACCGCTCTGGACGTCATCCGCTGTTGTAAAGTACGTCAGCAGTCGACTGGTCTGGAGTACGTCACGCAGGTCGTCATGCAATTCACACAGCACGAGCTGACCTTCGTTTCGCCCGAGCTTGCGATGCAGCGTGATGAGCTTGCCCAGCACCGCGCGCGTGACATAGCGCAGGGGTTGCAACCGCAGCAGGACCTTGCGGCAGTTGAGATGATCGACCAGCCAGAAGAGCTCCTGTCCGAACTGTTCCAGATTATCTTCTTCCGTCAGGCGCGTATCGTGCAGGCTCACAATCGCGACGTCACCGTCGCGCCTGAGTTCGAAGAATGCCGGGTCGAAATCAGCAGAATCCGTCATCGAATGGCTTGCAGGTGATTGCGATGGACTTCGTTTGCCGTCACGCGGCGAAACTGCCCGATGGAATCTTCGCCTCCCGGGAGTACCACCGGGACGTAATGGCGGTCAGTGCCTCTTACCTGGCCGGCAGTCTCTGAACACAGACGCTCGACCAGCACCTCCAACTCGCGGCCCATGTGCCGTTGATAATACTGCATTGCCAACTCACGTTCCAGACGGGCGAACTCCTGCATGCGATGGCGTTGCACGGGGGGAGGGACCTGATCGTTCCTCTCAGCCGCAAGTGTACCCCGCCGCGGACTGAACGGAAACAGGTGAATCTTCATGAATTGGGCCTGTTGGCAAGCCGCAAGTGACGCCTCGAACTCCTCGTCTGTCTCGCCGGGAAAGCCCACGATCATGTCCGTGGTGAACGCTGCCAGCGGCAGGACGTCGCGAATCTGCTGCACCTTGTCCAGGAATCGTCCCACCCGATAGCGCCGTCTCATCCGCGTGAGCACGGCATCCGACCCGCTTTGCAGGGCCGGGTGAAACTGCGGACACAGATGTTCGCAATCGGCGGATGCCTGGATGAAGTCCCGATTGACTTCGTTCGCCTCGATACTCGATAGCCGCATCCGCCACTCACCAGGAATGCGGTCCAGTTGACGAAACAGGTGCCACAACCGAAATGGTGCCAATCCCGATTTGCCCCGAGTGGTGTCGACTCCAAAATGACCGACATGAATCCCGCTGATCACAATCTCCCGGTATCCGTTGTCGACCAGCCTTCGGACTTCCGCCTCGATCTCGTCCACCGGCCGGCTGCGCAGGTGCGGTCGCACATGCGGGATGATGCAGTACGTACAGCGCAGCACACATCCATCCTGCACCTTGACGTAGGCGCGGTGCCTGCCGTCGAACTGGCTGATGCCTGACGGCATGTTGATGACACCCTGCCGCGCGAGGACATCGGGTAGCTCCCGCTTGTCCGTCACCACCTCGAACACGTTCGGCAAGCGGGAGACGCTCTCCGGATCACGGGTGGCATAGCAGCCCATGACAATGGTGCGAGTGCCGGGATTCTGGCGAGCGAGTTGTCGCACTGCCTTGCGGCTCTTGGCATCGCCTTCGGACGTCACCGTGCAGGTGTTGACGACGCACAGGTCGGCTGATTCATTCTCACCGGCCTCGCGAAAGCCATTTTTCAGCAGGGCTTCCTTGACGAGCTGGGTCTCGTACTGGTTGACCTTGCAACCCAGCGTCAGCGTGCGACAGGTCGGTGACGCTGACATCGGTGGCAAATTGGCACTCGACACCCGACAATTCCTTACAGACCACGGGATCACTTTTCCGGCGAATTATAGTGACTGCGATGGATCGTCGCGAGTTGCTCCGCACAACTGAGAGAAATCACACATGGCGCGATCGTGGGTGCTCCTTGTCCTCGTAATGGCTATCAGCAACCGGCTGTTGGCTGAGGCACCCGTATTTCCCACGGCATGCGTCGTCGCGGATCATCCGCTCGCCAGTCACGCCGGAGCAGAAATCCTGCAGGCCGGCGGCAACGTGGTCGACGCAGCCGTCGCCACGGCATTCACACTGAGCGTCGTGCCGCCCGAGAGCTGTGGACTCGGAGGGGGCGGGTTCATGGTGATCTGGAATGCCGACGCCAACGAGGCGCAGGCCATCGACTACCGCGAACGCGCCCGGCAGCGGCCCGGCGCGACATGTTTCTAGCATTGGAAGGTCAACCGGATGACCCGCTCAAGAGTCAAGTGGGTGGACTCGCTGTCGCTGTGCCGGGTGATGTCAACGGCCTGTGCTGGATCCTTGAGACATACGGCACGCTGGACCGCGCGACCGTACTGCAACCGGCGATCCGCCTGGCTCGGGAGGGATTCCCCCTCGATCAACATGCCGTGACCTGTCAGGAACAGGCATTGGCAGACTTTGAGCGGCATCCTGACTACCGCCAGCGATTTCATGCGCTGTGGACGCTGTATCTCAACGATGGAGGGAAGTGGTCCGTCGGCGATCGATTCCATTCCCCACTGGCCCCGGCACTGGAGCTCATCGCCCGGGAGGGAGCGGCGGCGTTCCATTCCGGACCGCTGGCCAAAGCCATCGTCGCTGAGGTCGACCACCAGGACGGCATTCTCACGATCGACGATCTGGCGGCAAACACGCCCGTGTCGCGCGCACCCTTGCTGGGTGATTATAAAGGATACGGGATCGTGACCATGCCCCCGCCCTCGAGTGGGGGCGTCGCAATTCTGCAGATTCTCAACACGCTGGCTGCTTATCAGGATCTGCATCCTGAGCAATCTGTCGGCACTTGGGGGGCGGACGATCCCCGATTCGTGCAACTTGTGGTCGAGGCGATGAAGCATGCCTTCGCGGACCGGGCCCAGTGGCTCAGTGATGCCGACTTCGCATCCGTGCCGGTCGAGCGGCTCATCAGCCGCAGGTACGCGAAATCTCTGGCCCAGAGGATCGACCTCGATCACACGGGGGAACTCCGCACTTATGGCACAACACGACCGGTCAAGGACGGCGGCACCAGTCATTACTGCGTGATCGATGTCCACGGAAACGCCGTCGCCGGCACCGAAACAATCAACACGCTGTTCGGCAGCTATATCGTTGAACCCACATATGGGATCGTGCTCAATAACGAGATGGACGACTTTGCGGCAGTTCCAGGTCAGCCGAATGCCTTTGGCCTCGTGCAGAGCGATGCGAACGCCATCGCGCCCGGCAAGAAGCCGCTCTCCAGCATGTCTCCGACCATTCTGGTCAAGAATGGCAAGGCGGAAGTGGTGGCTGGAGCGTCCGGGGGCCCCCGCATCATCACCGCGACACTGCTGACGCTGCTGAACATGGTGAGGTCCGACATGCCTGTCGATGACGCTGTCGCCCAGCCGCGGTACCACCATCAGTGGCTGCCCGAGACGCTGTTTGTTGAGCCCGACCTCATGCCGTTACTAACGGAACCGATGCAGGCGCGAGGTCATGTCGTTGAACCCAGGGCGGTGCTGGGTGCCGTTCAGGCGGCTCGACGAGTTGCGGCAGGGGTCACCGGTGCCAGTGATCCCCGCAAGGGTGGTCAACCGGCCGGCCACTGAGTGAACTCCGCTGCATGCCGTGTAGAAATACTGCCAATCAGAATCGCTCGTTGACTCCCGGAAGGCCTTGCCGGATACTTGGCTGAGACGAATTACTGCACAACATTTGCCCAGAGTTGACCATTGAGCGTTGATGAAGCTCCGAGCCCCGCGATGACCGACCTGTCCGAGTACGCCTTGGTTCTGGGAGAACGTGCGAAGGCCGCTGTTGATGGACTCAATCTGGTCACCGGCGAACAAAAGAACAATTGGTTGCGTCGATCGGCACAGCTCATTGGCGAACGATCCGCAGACCTGCTGACGGCCAATGCCCTCGACATTGAACAGGCTCCCGCATCTGGGCTCGCAGCCGCGGCGATTGACCGTCTCCGTCTCACTCCCGAACGGCTCACAGGGATGTCTGAGGCGCTCGAACAGATTGCCATGCTGCCGGATCCTGTGGGCGAAGTGATCGACAGCAACGTGCGTCCCAATGGATTGCTGGTAACGCGAGTCCGGGTCCCACTGGGAGTCGTGTTTTTCATTTACGAGTCACGCCCCAATGTAACCGTGGATGCCGCCGGCATCTGTGTGAAGAGTGGCAATGCCGTCATTCTTCGTGGTGGCAAAGAGGCACTGCACAGCAATCAGGCGCTGTATGGGCTGCTGGTGGAGGCGCTCCAAAGTGAGGGACTGCCCCCGCATGCGGTGCAACTGGTCGAAACCACCAATCGCGAGGTCGTGGGACATTTTCTCAAAATGCCCGACAAGATCGATGTCGTGATCCCCCGTGGAGGCAAGTCACTGATTCAGCGCGTGGCCGCGGAAGCCACCATGCCCGTGATCAAGCACTTTGATGGAGTGTGCCACGTGTACGTCGACCGGTTGGCAGATTTGCAGATGGCTGAGCGCATTGTGATCAACAGCAAGTGTCAACGCCCCGGGGTGTGCAATGCGGCCGAATCGCTGCTGTTGCATGCCGACGTGGTACCAAAGTTTCTGCCCCGCATCGCCGATCAGTTGCGATCCGCCGGCGTCGAATTGCGGGGAGATGCCCGCACGCGGGAACTCGTCCCCTTCGCCAAAGTCGCCGAGGACGAAGACTACCGCACCGAGTACCTGGATCTGATCCTGTCGGTTGGCGTTGTGAACGACCTGGATGAAGCCATCCGTCACATCAATGCCTACGGGTCCCATCACACCGATTCGATTGTTACGAACGACCTGTCGGCCGCTCGACGTTTCACGTCGGCGGTGGACTCGGCAGCGGTCATGGTGAACGCCAGCACGCGATTCAATGACGGGGGAGAACTCGGTCTGGGAGCCGAGATCGGCATCAGCACCGACCGGTTTCACGCCCGGGGCCCCTGCGGGCTGAAGGAGCTGACGACCTACAAGTACGTCGTGCACGGAAGCGGGCAGACGCGATGAAAGCTCTTTGAAAGTCTATGCCGTTGTGCAAGACCGATCGGCTGCCGGCCCGAAATTTCGGGCAGAAGCCCCCCAGTCTGGCTGGAATTCCGAAGGGCTGGCCACTATCATCGCACGTTTTCTGGCTGAGCGACCACGCACAGGATGTCCGGTCCGGTCAGAGATTCCGAAGGATCAACAATGCCTAAGCAAAAGACCCATAAGGGGATGAAGAAACGGTTCAAGGTCACTGCGACCGGTAAGGTCAAGCACCGCAGTGCCTTCCGTGGCCACATTCTCGGCAAGAAAAGCGGTAACCGGAAGCGGCACCTGCGTCAGGACGGCGTCATCGAAGGAGCCGAGGCCGTGAAGATTGCCGATGCACTCCGCCCGGGTCTGTGACGGACCAGAGGCGAGTTCTTTCGGGTTTTCAGCATCTTTCAGCCCACTTTCTGCCGGATTGGGCCGGCGCCTAAGAGGATCACCATGAGAGTCAGTAGCGGCAAAGCCCGCAGACGGTCGAAGAAGCGGCTGTTCAAGGAGGCGCGGGGCAACGTCGGTGGCCGCAGCAAGCTGCTCCGCACAGTGAAAGAGACGATCGTTCGATCGCGTGCCTTCGCATATCGGGATCGACGCAATCGCAAACGTGACTTTCGAGCACTCTGGATTACGCGGATCACGGCTGCCTGCCGGGCCCGCAACCTCCGTTATTCGTTGTTCATTCATGGACTGGCGGAGGCCGGGATCGAGTTGAATCGGAAGATGCTCAGCGAGATCGCGATCCACGAACCGCAGGTCTTTGACGAACTGGTCGAGCAGGCGACCGCCGCCACGTCGTAGTTCCGGCAACCTCGGATGGCGGCCGGACGTTGTGACCGGTACGACTGCTCATGGACGCGATCAACCAGATCGACAGCTACGAACAGGCCGCTCTCTCCGCGATTTCCAGCGCCAAGACTGCGGAAGAGCTCGAGTCGGTGCGAGTCGAGTTCCTCGGGAAGAAGAAGGGACGTCTGCGGCATCTGCAGAAGCTGCTGGGGCAGGTGTCCGCCGAAGATCGCCCGCTGATCGGCAAGCGATTCAACGAGGTCAAGGACCGCGTGGAATCGGTCCTCGATGCACAACTCGCCGAGCGCAAAGCCGCGACAGGCTGAGTCCGGCCTCGACGTCACGCTACCTGGGCGCACCATTAGGCTCGGGTGCAGGCATCCGTTGACGCAGACGATGGATGAGTTCCGCAAGATCATGGCCCGTCTGGGGTTTCAGGCGGCGGACGGTCCGGAGATCGAGGACGAACGGCACAATTTCGAGGCGCTGAACATTCCGCTGGCTCATCCCGCCCGCGACCCGCTGGATAATTTCTATCTGGCGGTGGCCGGAAGACCCGCCGACCGTCCGGTCCTGCTCCGCAGCCAGACGTCGACCGTCCAGATTCGCGTGATGGAGCAGACTCCGCCCCCGGTGCGGGTCGTCTCTCTCGGCCGCGTCTATCGCCCCGACACCATCGATGCCACACACTCCTGCATGTTCCATCAGATGGAAGGACTGTGGGTCGACCGGGGGGTTACCTTGTCGAGCCTGAAGACAGTCCTGCGCCTGTTCGCTTCAGAGTATCTGGGGAGTGACGTGACGATCCGGTTTCGCCCCTCATTCTTCCCCTTCACCGAGCCTTCGATTGAAGCCGATATGCGATGGGGGAATCACTGGCTCGAGATCGGCGGTGCCGGGATGGTCGACCCTAATGTGCTACGGGCTGTCGGCTATGATCCCGATGACGTGACAGGTTTTGCCTTTGGCATGGGGGTCGAGCGATTCTGCATGCGACGGCACGGGATCAACGACATTCGCCGGTTCTATGAGAACGATGTGAGGTTCCTGAGGCAGTTCTGATCGAAACACAGTTCGCTGACGCGTCAAAACGTCGTGATCTCGGTTGATTGCCCCGTCCTGTGCAGCTACGATTTGCTCGGCGATTCCAGGAAGCTTTCATCGGCCTCATGCCGAACGCATTATCTCAACAACGAGTCGGGACGGCACTGTCCTTTCCATTGGAGACACACACGTGACGATCGACAGCAGTCTGAAGCGCAAGGGTCGGCTCAGCCGTTCACGCAACGTCCTCAAGCGGGATGAGCGGATCGCCCGCCTGATGTATGAGGATCGCTGGGACGAAAAGAGAAGCCCCTTCGGACTGCCGAAGGTGCGCGTGATCAAGTCGGCCCTCGGCAAGAAGAAAAAGAAGAAGTCTGCAGAGGAAGAAGAGGGGGGAGCAGCCGCACCGGCCGCCAAGGCAGCCGCAGGAGCAAAGGGAGCGCCTGCCGCCAAGGCCGCACCAGCGGCAAAGGGTTCTGCGGGCAAGAAGTAGGCCGGCTTCAGAATCGGCGAAGCGAAACCAGATCCACGGGGCTCTCGCTTCAGCGACCAGCAATCGATCCACTACCGGACAGACCCGGCCGGACCGATCAGCTGCGCCATCGCATGACGCGCTCCACCTCCGCCAGTTGCTCAGGGGTATTGACGCCCAATGCCTCACTAATATCGAAGGCATTGAGTGCTACCACTCGTCGCCCAGACTGCCGCAGAATCTCGGCACAGTCTGTGAGGTACTCTTCGCCCTGGGAATTGCTCCGGCCAATCCCGCCCAGAGCTTTCAATAGAGCCTGGGTATCGAAGGCGAAGCAACCGGTATTGATTTCAGTAATCTGCCGTTCGTCGGGTGACGCGTCTTTTTCCTCAACGATGCGGAGAAATTCTCCTATAGGATCGCGAACGATCCTCCCCAACCCAAAGTTGTTCTGGGTGATTGCGGTCCCGACGACACACGCGGCATCCTCGCCTTGCTGACTGTCCAGCAATGCCCGGATCGACTCACTTCTGACAAGAGGTGTGTCCCCGGCGAGTACAACGACCGGGCCATTGTGAGTTGCCAGATGTTCACGGCACATCTTCACGGCATGGCCGGTTCCCAGCTGCTCAGTCTGCACGGCAAAGCTGACGTCCGGGTGACATGCGAGCCGGGATTTCACCTCATCTGCTCGATGCCCCACGACAACGATGATCTGCCTCGCTCCGGCGTCACGTGCCGCATCAAGGACATACTCGATCATCGGCCTGCCGCACGCTTCGTGCAGCACCTTGGGCAGGTCCGACTTCATCCGCTTGCCTTGACCAGCCGCGAGAACAACGGCGACAGCCTCAGACATTGCGCGCCTCACGTTGACAATTCAGCAGGTTGCGTTTCGGTTGGACATCCAACGGACCATGATGAGGACTGTCGGCCTCAATAGCGAAAGCCGACGCGGCCGATGAATCCTGACGACACATCGAAATCGGTTCCGGCACTGGCGAACTCGACCCCGCGGTCGAACACCCAACCCGCCTCGGCAAACGTGGTCACGATGCTGGACTGCCAGCGCAAGCCGCCCAGCACACGAAGATCCTGCATCTGAACTCTCGTCGTCGTGTCACTGGGTTGTACATCAACCTGGTACGATTCGACGCGGTATCCAGCAGTCGCATATGCCCAAGTTGGGATTCCGAAGGGCGTTCCCAGAAAGGCTGTGGCTCGTGCTTCGGGTACGAGCAGGCGGAATTCCCAGATGTCGTTGGGATTCCACACCGCTCCGGCTAGAGGAATCCACAAGTCATCCACACGGTCCAGATAGGCGACGCCCAACACCCACATCCATTGCTGACTTGTTCTCCAGTACATCACAGCCATGGCGTCCAGCATCACGCCATCCGATGAGAGCGAACTCCCGAAGTCGGTCGCAATTGCCGGCGTGATGCCAAACTCTGCACTCCACCCACCATACTGGGGTGTCGCCAGTTTCAGGCCAAGTCCGAAACGATACGCATTCGGCGGGAGCCCGGCATTACCCGGCGTGCCGCGGGGGCCATCCCAGGATCGGTAATTGAATTGAGGAGCGATGGTGAAGACGTAGTTGCCGGCCACCGGAGTCACCCACGCCTTTTCCAGATCGTAGGCAAAGACGCCTAAACTTCCGACGTCGGGCGACGAAGTCCCCTGGCTGGGAAGGTAGGTCAGGTCGTGACGAGTGTTAAATCCAAATCGATACGGCTGCGGTCCATTCAGGCCGAACGTGAGCTGAGACGGATCCACAGCACCATAGGGATTCGCATACGGACCAACTTGCCCGCCCCCGATCCACGGATCACCCGTGCCGCCACCATAGGGTTGCACAGGGACCGAACCGCCATAGGGGTCCACCGTCCCCGGAGGAAACACCGGGGCGGGTGTTCCCGGCGTGCCATAGTCGTAGGTGGGAGGCGTTTCGCCCCCGTAGTAGGGTGAATCCTGGCGCGAACCACCATCGGCGCCAGATCGTCCGACGTCAATGACACGGAGAAATCGGACTGGGGCCGATAAATGGTCGTTTGCACGTCGATGGGCGGGCCGGCAGCGGCCACTGCCATCAGGCAGAGTAGGGGTGTATTCACGGGGAGACCTGCTGCGGGTTAGGATGTGGGTCAGCCGCTTGGACCAGCAGGTCTGGGTCTGGCGCGAAGCCACCTGCTGTGCTGAAGGTTTGGCGAGGTGCGGCTTTCCGTCGATGGCCTCTGCACGACGGAAGGAACCGGCAGTTTTTGCAGATCACCTCCAATTGGTCAACATCATTTCTGGAGACAAACAGCTCTGCCGTGTTGCGGAAGTGAACAGGATATGTTGACGCAAGACATTCATTACGAACGAGATGACGATGATCGCGTGGATGAGATCACGCAGGGGCTCAAACGTCGCGCTCATGAATTGGGATTCTCACTTGTCGGGATCGCTCCCGCTGTCGCTCCGCCCGGGTATGACAATCTGTTCACCTGGCTGGAGCAGGGCTTTGCGGGTGAAATGCGTTACATGGAGAACCGTCGGGACGCTTACTCCCACCCTCGGCATGTCCTCAAGAGTGTTCGCAGTGTAGTCATGCTGGGACTGGACTATCGCAACGAGGATCCTCCCGCTGCCTTGGAGTCGGGCTTTGGTCGCGTGTCCCGTTATGCATGGGGGGAAGCGGACTACCACAGTGTCATCCGGACCATGCTGCACAAGCTGGCGACATTTCTTCACGACAAGTGTCCGGATTGCCGAACGCGGGGAGTCGTGGACACCGCACCTTTGCTGGAGCGGGACTTTGGACGACTGGCCGGACTGGGATGGTTTGGCAAGAACACCATGCTCATCAACAAACGCCGGGGAAGCTGGTTCTTTCTCGCCAGCCTGTTGACGGACGTCGCGCTGATTCCGGATGCGGCTCACGAGACGTCTCACTGCGGAACCTGCACGCGCTGTCTCGATGCCTGTCCGACGAACGCCTTTCCGGAGCCCTTCGTTCTCGATGCCACGCGTTGTGTCTCGTACCTCACGATCGAGCTTCGTAACGAGGCGATTCCGCCCCATCTGCGCGAAGGCTGCGGGGAGTGGTTATTCGGGTGCGACATCTGCCAGGACGTCTGTCCCTGGAATCGAAAGGCACCCCAGAGCACCGAACCGCAGTTCATGCCGGCCGATGGTGCGACGTCACTCGATGCCGTGGAACTGTTGCAACTCGATGAGCACGGTTTTCTGATGCGATTCCCAAACAGTCCCCTCGTCCGAGCAGGTAGGGGTGGCCTGCTGAGGAACGCCTGCCTGGTCCTGGGAAACACCGGAAACCAAGGACATGTTCCTCAGGACAGCACTCAATGACTCCGATCCGCTGATCCGGGGCGCAGCGGCATGGGCTCTGGGAAAGATCGGTGGTGCATTCGCCAGTTCGCAACTCGCAGAACGCCTCACGTCAGAGACTGTCGGCGAAGTTCGCCTGGAGATTGAAGCGGCGCTGCAGGAGAGTCCAGAGTTGAGAGAAACGCACAATTTCTGATTCCTGACTCCCTGCATCAGATGGTCCAATTCATCTCCACGACGACCCCCATTGAGATCGCAGACGGAACATCCAAAGATGTCCGCGAGGTCATTGGGCTGCGCAATTCGAATACGCGAGAAGTCAGCGTGGCCCTGATGAAGGTGCCTGCAGGCTGCACGGAACCGGGACAGCAGCCCGCGTTCTCCGAGTACATTGTCGTGCTCAGCGGGTCATTGTGGCTCCGTACACGCGACGCTACGATCGACCTCACGGCCGGTCAAGCAATCATTGTCTCCGCAGGGGAATGGGTGCAGTACGGTACGCCGCCTCATGAGGGTGCCGAGTACATAACGGTGTGTCTGCCCGCGTTTTCACGCGAGACCGTCCACCGCGATTGTGAATAGTCCGACGACTTGGAGTACAACATGGCAGAGTCAATTCGAGTCGCTGTCAACGGTGCTGCCGGCCGGATGGGCCAGCGCATCGTGGCACTCACGAAAGATGATCCGACACTGGAACTCGCTGCGGCGCTGGAGGCCCCTGGAAGTCCCGCACTGGGACGGGATATCGGTGAGTTGAGCGGGATCGGCTCCTTGGGGGTTCCGATCTGCGCGGAGCTGGTCTCGCGTGTCGATGTTGTGATCGACTTCTCAGTTCCCTCAGCACTGCTCGCGATGGCACAGTTGTGCGGCGAGCGTCAGATTCCCCTCGTCGCGGCGACGACGGGACTCGATGCCGACCAGCGGGAGGCCGTGCTGTCTGCGTCACAGACGACGCCACTGATTCTCGCCCCGAGTATGAGTCTCGCCGTCAATGTGGCGATGAAGCTGGTCGAGGACGCGGGACGGATCCTCAAGTCTGTTCCCGAAGGCGTCGACGTCGAAATCGTCGAGCGCCATCACCGGTTCAAGGCGGATGCCCCCAGCGGCACCGCACTGAAGTTTGGCGAAATCGTGGCGAACTCCATGGGACAGACGGAACATCGGCATGGGCGCGAGGGACAGGTGGGCACCAGAAAGCGCTCCGAGATCGGCTATCATGCGCTGCGGACCGGCGACAACGTTGGCGAACACAGCATCATTTTTGGAATGATGGGGGAAACTCTGGAGATCTCGGTACGCGGGCACACACGCGACAGCTATGCCTACGGAGCCATCGCTGCCGCCCGGTTTCTGGTCACCAAGCGGCCGGGTCTGTACACGATGGCTGATGTCCTGGGACTGTGACACCCACCCCGGGAATCTGCCGAAAAGCGCGTGCGACATCGACGGTGGAGAAGATTATTCCCTGATGGCTGATGCCTCTCGTGAGTTTGCGATCGATGTCGTCCGCAGATTAACCGATGCCGGGCATGTCGCGTTGTGGGCCGGGGGGTGTGTGCGGGATCTGGTGATGGGACGTCCTCCCAAGGACTACGACGTCGCCACCAGTGCTCGGCCCGAAGATGTGCGTACACTGTTCGGCAAGAAGAGGACCTTGGCCGTCGGCCAGAGCTTCGGCGTCATCATTGTCCTGGGGCCCAACCGAACGGCGGGGCAGGTTGAGGTTGCCACGTTTCGCAAGGAGGGCCCCTACCGCGACGGGCGCAGGCCGGAGTCGGTGAGCTTCTGCACTCCCGAGGAGGACGCCCAGCGACGCGATTTCACGATCAACGGCATGTTTTATGATCCCCTCACACATACGCTGCGCGACTATGTTCAAGGTGAGCGGGATCTGGGCGAGGGGATCGTCCGCGCCATCGGGAATCCTCGGGATCGCATGACAGAGGACAAGCTCCGTATGCTGCGGGCCATCCGGTTTGTCGCGACTCTCGAATTCCAACTCGACGATCAGACAGGAGCTGCCGTCCGCGAGATGTCTCCGGAGATCCTCGTTGTCAGCTGGGAGCGCATCGCCCAGGAGCTACGAAGGATGCTTGTCGACGCACACCGGGAACGCGCCATTCGATTGTGCCACGATCAGGGCTTGCTCGATCACTTGTTTCCCGAACTGGTCCCGCTGATGACCGACGCCGATGGCCCACGCCACTGGTGGCATACGCTGCATGTGCTCGGAAATCTCGAACAACCTGGCTTCGAACTGGCACTGGCCTCGCTACTGCGGACCGTTCCTTCACCCACCGAACGTTCCGGAAAACGACAGCGTGCCGAGGGAACCGTTCGCGACGTGTGTCGCAGATTGCGACTTTCCAACAAGGAAGTGGATCACATCACCTGGCTGGTCGGTCATCAACACGACCTGGAGGACGCCCCAACGCTGCCGCTGTGCACCTTGAAGCGTCTGCTGAGTCACCCGCAGATTGATGACCTGTTCCAACTCACACGGCGGGGTGTCGAAGCCGAGCAGCGTAACTCCGCAGGCATCGAGTACGCGGAGGAATACCTGAGACAGACCCCCACTGAGATTCTTGATCCCCCCGAGTTACTGAAAGGCGATGATCTGCAACGGCTTGGGGTGCAAGCCGGCCCGAGGTTCCGGCAGATCTTGGGGACTGTCCGCGATGCTCAGCTCAATGAAGAGATCTACACACGAGAGCAGGCCCTTTCCCAAGCCAGCAACCTCGCCGAGGAGTAGCGGGCATTGGCTCCCTGCGGGCCCCAGGGGTGTTGGGCACCCTGTCGAGACTGGCCGATATTGACCCGATCTGGCAAGTGCACATAGGATTCGCGGCCATTTCGCACCGGGGGCGCGCCAAAGGTTCCTGTCTGCCGCGCCACTTGAAGGACATCGTATCGCGACGGAACTCCTGCCTCACCGATCCGAGCGATCGCGCTCGCTCCCCCTTGTCATGCCATCCCCTGGAATACGAACCTGCTTCTGGTTCATTCTTGCCGTGGCCTTTCTCTTGCGCCTGGGAACGGCGATCGGCATACAGTGGCTGCTGGACCACCGCTGGCAGCGCAGTTTCGTGATTGAGGGAGATGCCAACGGCTACTGGCATCTGGGCGAGAGAATCGCCGCCGGTGAGGACTACTCAATCTATTCGCCGCCCCGCCATGTGCTGAGGATGCCCGGCTTTCCGGCACTCCTGTCGATTCCGATTCGCTACTGTTCCAGCCCGTTTCTCTGTGCCCGCATCCTGCTCACGATTGTCGGAACGATCGCTTGTGCGCTGGTATATCTGTTGAGCAAGACGCTCTACGATTCCACTGTGGGCCTGACGGCCATGAGTCTCAGTGCCATCGCACCAGCCCTCATCGGTTTCACGCCACTGATTCTCAGCGAAACCCTGTTTGCCGCCGGTCTGCTCGGGAGTTTGATTGCCGTTGCCTGTCTTCTTCAGGGGGCCGGCTGGCTGACTCCGGCAACTCTCAGACATCTCCCGTCAGAGCACGACGCACGGTCATCACAGCGGTCACACCGACGAACGCTGGGCTGGGCGCTGGCGACGGGATTGCTCATCGGGATGACCTGTTATGTCCGCCCCAGCTGGCTGTTGGCGGCACCAGTCCTCGCAGTGGCAATCGTTGTCCTCTCGCCAGACAAGCCACTTGCATGGGCAGCAGCCGTCGTGATGACGACCGCCACGCTACTCACACTGGTTCCCTGGGGCCTTCGCAATCAGCGAGTGACGGGACATTTCGTGCTGACAACACTGTGGGTGGGACCCAGTCTGTATGACGGGCTCAATCCGAGCGCTACTGGTGAAAGCGACATGGCGTTCTTTGATCGCGACAATCTGATGGGGCAGGGGATGTCGGAGTACGACGTCGACCGCCACTACCGCGCCGCTGCGAGGAACTTCGTCGTCCAAGACCCCCAGCGTGCGGTCGAGCTGGCCCTCATCAAGCTCTGGCGATTTGTGAAGCCGTGGCCCAATGCGGCCCAGTTCTCCGGTCTGCTACCCGCTCTGGTCATCGCCGGCTTCACGATCCCGGTCTATGTCCTGACAGCCTGGGGCTGCTGGACATCGCGCACCTACGCGTGGGGATGGCTGCTGACGCTTGGTCCGTTCCTGTACTTCGCAGCACTGCATATGGTGTTCGTCAGTTCGCTGCGATATCGCCTCCCCACCGAGTACCCCATGCTGGTTATGACCGCTGTGGGGATCCAGGCAATGCGACGTCGACCTCACTCGCGTCCCGCCTTGTCCCAATAGAGCCACTGTGTCCCATCCATGAGTGTTCGCAAGGTCTTTCGCTGGATGCTGGTGCTGGCGTTGCTGATCGCAGCAGCGGGAGCCTGGGGTGTGTACTGGACACGCCGACACACCGATGACCTGCTGCTGGAAGGAGTGCGACAACATGTGGCGTCACGCGTTCCTCCGGAATGGAATGTCGGCATCGAAAACGCCCATCTGGGAAAGGGGGGACTGGTCCGACTCCGTGACATTCACATCCGCCCGCAGGGCGAGTCACAGGATCTGCTGCACATTCCTGAGTGCCAGTTGCACGTCGACCTCTCGCTGCTGCTCGAACACCAGGAACTGGCGATCCGTCGGATTCACATCGACGGGCCCACACTGACGCTCTTGCGGCACCAGGACGGGCTGTGGAACTGGCAGCGCCTCGCTCCCCCCAAAGAATCGGAGCAGACACCGGAAATCGAGATCACGGGTGGCTCGGTCGTCATTCGTACCGAGGCCTCCGACACACTTCCCGCTGCCGAGATCGCCAGCCACGACGTTGACATGCGACTGACTCCCTCCGGTCGACGGCGATTTCTCATCCAGGGGAAGTCACACGTGGAGAGTGCTGGCGCTCTGACTTTTCGTGGTGAGGCCGACCTGAATTCAAAGGCGTGGAGTCTCACCGGAGAGGCGGAGGGCATTGATACGAATGCGGGATTGTTCGAGAACGCGGCCATCCTGTCGCCCGATTTCCATCGTCAGTTTGCGGAGCTTTCTCCTCCAGACGTCGTGGAGGCTCCGCAACGAATCGTCGAGCGTGACAACGAGCACATGTCGACGTTGGTTCGCCCGGTGGCCCTCGCACATACGGTCACGCCCGCGATATCGCAGCTTCGACTGCCGAACCTGGGATTTTCCGCGAACATTGGTCTCGCCTTCGCACTGAGCAACGATGGCAGCCAGGCGATCCCCAACTATCGCGTCCAGGCAACCATTTATGATGGACAGGTGACCGAGCCGCTGTCTCCCGTCCCTCTGGAAGGGCTCACCGGACGTCTGCTCCTGGAGAACGAACGCGTCGTCGTCAGTGGAGTGCGCAAGCAACGGCGAGAGTGAGCTGTATCTGTCAGGAGAACTCAGCCGGCAACCCGACGCCTCGTCTCGTCAGTTTGAGATCGTCGCGACGAATCTCTACCTGGATCGTGAGATCCGCACCATCCTTCCACCCAATGCGCAGCACCTGTTCGACCTGCTCAACCCCTCAGGACTGTTTACCATCAAGGCCCGCTTCCAGAGCGACGGACTCGGGCCTCCCCGGATTCAACTTGACGAGTTTGCCGCTCTCGATTGCCAGATCACCCATGCAGCCTTTCAGACTCCCGTAACCGGCATCACAGGATCGATCCGGCAGGAAGGGGACACGCTCGCGCTGAACCTGGGGGGATGGGCCCGGGAGCGACCGGTCAAGCTGACCGGATGGGTGCAGGGGCTGGGACCGGCCGCGGCAACGCTAATCAATGTCGCCGTCGATCAATACCCGGTCGACGAGCAATTCTCCCGGGCATTGGTTGATCCGAGGCAGGCGGGAGTGAAACACGCTCTGGAGGCCCTCCATCTCAATGGTCTCGCCGACGTGAGAATGAAGTTTGCACGCCCTGCGGGAGTCAATCAGAAGTTCGAGATGTCGCTGGCCGCCGATGTATTGCAGGCGTCGCTCAACTTTGCGCGATTCCCCTACGCCGTTAACGACCTGTCAGGACGCATCGAGTTTGATCCCCGTAAGGAGAAGGTCTGGCGGTTCTTGAGGCTCTCGGGAAATCATGACGGGGCACCGATCCGGGGTGAGGCCGCGTTTCGTGTGGATCAAACACCCGGGCAGCTGGACCTGGTTCTCTCTGCCGAGCGCGTCCCACTGGACCGCGACCTGTTTCTGGCATCCATCACAGCCAACCCCGCACTGCGCAATGCCTGGGAAGAACTCAATCCCGCGGGCCTGCTGAAACTGAACGACATCCGTATCTTGTGGTTCCCCGGCTCCAGCCCGGTGGTGAAGCTGCCCTCCATTCAGGTCGAAGGCGGACGACTGCTGTTGCGATCGTTCCCGTATGCGTGGGATCGTGTCCAGGCCGACCTGAACTGGGACGGATCACGCATCCGAATTGTCGAGGCTGAAGGCTGGCACAACGAAACCCATGCCCGCATCGTTGGCCGACTCAACGACGATGCGGCGTTTTTCGCTGTGCAACCAGAACGAGAGATGAACTGGCATCTCCGGCTCCCGGAATTGCATGTAACGAATCTTGATCCCGGGGGAGATCTCCCCCGGGCATTGCCGGCCGAGATTGCCTCTGTCCTGCAACAACTTGACCCACGCGGTCCACTCGATCTGCGACATCTGGGACTGGAGATCAAGGCCTTTCCGCAACACGACCAGCCGGACGATCGCATCACGGCTCACTGCTCCTGGCGGACACAGCTCACCAGAGATCGGCTGGCAGCCGGCATGCAGCTGACGAATGTCTCCGGCATCGTCGATACAAGTTTGAAATGGGACGGAGAACAGGTGGTCGGTGCCGGACGAATTGACCTGGCCAGCGCCTCGGTGTTGGGGATGACGCTGACCGACGTACGCGGCCCGTTTCAGATTGATGGCAATCACGTGGTCGTAGGGACCACCGTCTTGCTGGATGCATCGACCGCAGTGGGGGCACGCCCCGAGGTTTCGCGAGAGAATCAGGTGACGGCGGCTGCCTACGGGGGACTGGTCGCGCTGAATGCGGATGCCCATTTGCGTCCGGAGACACCACAACAGTCAACGTACCGGGCGCGGATTGCCTTCGCCAATGCCTCGCTGGCGGGATGGGCACGCGAACTCGGATTTGCCTCAGGAAATCTGCCGGGGAGCATGGCCGGCGAACTCAACGTGTACGGCATGGGTGACTCTGCCGAACAACTGCGCGGTGACGACTGTTGGGTGCAGATCACCGATGCACGACTCGGCGAACTTCCCGTGTTTGCCCAGGTGCTCTCGCAATTGATGGATCCCCGGAACCGCGACAAGACGGCATTCAAATACGCCTACCTCGAATGCAGCATTCATGATGGCCTGTTTGACTTTGGAGCCACACCTTCAGCCCGCCCGCGCGACTCCCGGCGCATTCAACTGGGCGGCGATGTCATGAGTCTGCTGGGCCAAGGCTATGTACGCTTCTACCCGGATTTGAATCAGCCGATGGAACTCGATCTGTATTCGAAAGCCGAGCAGAGGCTTCCGCTGTTGAGGATGCCGATCATCAGTCAGATCGGACGAGTGGTCAGCGACAACTGGGTGTATGTTAAGGTGACGGGCACGCCGAATCAGCCGCAGATCTCGACTCGTGCACAGGTGCCCATCGTCAATGATGTGTTGCGCGGATTTCTGCACACCATCGAGTCGGGTCTGCCGTTGCCGCAACCGACGATGTTTCCGTGAGGCGGTCGGCTCACGTCCGAACATTCACTGGCAAGACTCGGCGGCGAAACCGCATGCGGAGGTCGGGGATCGCATTCATCGGCTGATCCGGCCCAGAAAGTCTGACAGTACGGTGTTGACCTCGTGGGGTGATTCGCAGGGTGACATGTGCCCGGCACCTGGGATCTCTCGAAACACCGCGCCCGGAATCGAGTCTGCGATCCCTCTCATCTCAGACGGAGGCGAGATCGGATCATACTCGCCCACGATGACCAACGTGGGGACATCGATGCCGGACAACCAGTCGGAAACGTCAGGTCGCTCTGCCATACCGCGAGAGGCCGCGGCAATTCCATCCGGTGATGTCGCCATGATGACGCCGCGGGTCGCATCGACGAGTTCAGGCCGGTCGCTCCTCGTATGTTCAGCAAACAGCTTCTCCAGCATGGCGTCCGCCAGGAATTGTGGCCCTTCCGCCAGCACACGATCGGCAGTGGCGATCCGGTTTTGTTTCGCCTCCGCAGAGTCGGCAACGGCCCGCGTATCGCAAAGAACCAGACTCCCCAAACGATTGCGATGTCGTCTGAAGAAATGCCAGGCGATGTACCCCCCCATCGACAGCCCGCACAGATGGACCGGCTCGCTCACTCCCACTGCGTCGAGAATCCCGGCCAGATCATCGGCGAACTGTGCCATGGTGACCGTTCCCGGCGTGACGTCACTCTGTCCGAAGCCCCGCAGGTCCGGCGCAATGACACGGAACGTCGCCGACAACTCAGTCAACTGTGCGGACCACATCTGATGATCGAGCGGAAACCCGTGGACGAGCAGCAAGGGGACCCCGTTGCCGCGTTCCTCCACAATGAAACGTGTTTCATTGGCGACAATTGTGGTCATGAGACTTCCCGCTTTCCTATCAAGGATTTGGTCTGCGGCCGATTCATCGGTTCGCCTTCATCAGATGAGAAGTGGTTGTCAGTTGTCGTCAACGGCCCGGCGCCGCAGCAGAGCCGACCAGCCTAACGGTCCTTCAACGCCTTCCGCATCCTGGAACCGGAACTCCTGCAGGGCAACGACATCAAACAATTCGCCCAGTTCCGAGCGAATCTCAGCTTCTGTAACCGTCGGAGGCCCGTGTGGATGAACTGCGTGAGCATTGCCGCAAAGTGACAGATACAGACTTCCTTCACGGGTCGCACGACGGAGCGTTGCCAGTTAGCCGGGCAGATCGACGCGCCGACATCAGTGGTAGCAGCCTCGATCGAACACGAAGCCAAACGGCTCCAGTCCGCTGTCGAGATGCTGGACATCCGTCTGAAGCCAGCCGACGCTCACTCCCAGTTGTTCCGCCTTGTGGCGCGCCTGTTCGAGCGCGTTCGATGCACAGTCAACCGCTGTGACGTCAAAACCCTGCGTCGCGAGGTAGGCCGCATTGGTTCCGGTCCCGCAGCCCAGTTCCAGTGCTCGGCAGGTGGCGACGTTGTGTTCACGGAGGACACGCTGCAATTCACGAGAAGGGAGCCCCGAGTCCCAGGGCGTTTCTCCGAGTCGGTAGCGGCCTTCCCAATCTCGATCCACATGGGCGCTGGTCATGTTCATTTCTCCGGCAAACGAATAATTCCGTCCCAACCCGGGGGTGCCACGCGATTATGTTCGGCGATTCTCAAGGTGAGGAAATCCTGGGCCCGGTCAGAAGGGGGCATGGCATGCAGACAGCGATAGGCCTCTTCCCACGCTCCTGCAATGAAGTAATCGACCCCCTGTTCGTACTGGTGGATCAGCGACGATGTCAACTCCGACAGCTCCGCTTCCGGAGGCAGCAACTCCGTCACCGTCAGCGGAGTCTCAAGTCCGAACGGGAGAACCCGCCCCAGTCTGCGAAGGCGTCCCATCTCCGGGCCCATCCGACGTTTCAGAATTGTGGCAGTCGGCTCATCGAGCAGGATGGGAACTCGCAGCTGCTTAGTCATCGTTTCCAGCCGACTGGCCAGATTCACCACCGGACCAAACACAGTCACGGTGATCCGGTCGCTGGTACCAATGCGCCCGGCGACGGCCCGACCATGGGCGATGCCGATACCGACCCGGAAGTCACCCAGCGGGGGTCGGGGACTTGCTGACGTCGCGGTGAATGTACGGCGAATGGCCAGCGCGGCCTGACAGGCCTTCAGGACCGATTCTTCAGAAGCAAAGGGCCATCCCCAGAATCCCAATGCCGCATCCCCCAGAAACTCTCCCGTCACGCCCCCGAATTCGAGGATTCTGCCGGTCATCACTTCGAGTGCCTTGCTGACTCGATCGAGCACACCCAGCAGATCGTCCGCTGACTCTTCAACACGCTGACTGAAACCGCGCAAATCACAGAACAGCACAGTGACCTCGCACTCGCGCGGCTGAAGGAGCTGTGTGTCGAGACCGGCCTCATCATCGTTTCCCCGTTCGAGTGCCTTCAGAATCGGAGGGGAGAGAAACTGGCGAAGGACCGATACATCACTCTCGACCCGGTTCAGTCGCTCCACAGAACTGATAATCTCAGCCACGAGTTCGGTGAATTTGACGTCGGCATGCAGGGGCGGATTGCCGGCATCGGCGACGCCCAGAGAGACAACCGAATCGATGCGGCCGGCGACGTAGACGCCCCACGGTGCGGATGCCCGGCGGGCCACGGGCGTGCAGAAGGCCCAGTCGAAATCGGCACTGGCCGTATAGTCGGGGCTGACAAGATCACTGCTCTCCCAGACGTGAAGTACCGACTGACGTCGCTTGACGAGTGCCTCACTCACCAGCCGTTTGCTGGGACGGAACGAACCTGCGGTCTCCCGCCGGCGATCCCAGTGGGGAATCCGGATGTGGCCCTGTGCGTCGCAGCTCACGATCGCCACGGCTTCGGCATGGGGAATGCCGGCCAGCAGCAGATTCACCAGTCGCGTGTTGCGCTCCGCCTCGTTGCGGGCCCCCCAGATCACTTCTGGAAGACGTGAGAGTACATCGATGCGGCGGTCAGCATCGGCGAATCGGACGAGTCGCAGTTGACGCGGCGTGAAGGTCACTTCCTCGAACGGCTGACCATCAGGCGAGTCCTGCGCCGTCGAAGCTTCGCTGACATGGAACTTTGTCTCTCCAATCACAAAGTGTTCGCCTGTCCGGAGGGACGTTGTCCGCTGTGCTTCGCCCTTAACGAACACCGGATTGCGCGCCTCCGCCGATTGAGTCAGCATCAACAGGGAGCCGTTGACTTTCAGCGACAGATGCTCTCGGGACAAGCACCGCTCCCATGGCACGGGAAGGTCAGTTTCCGCGCTTCGTCCCAGGCGATAGACGGATCCCGGCTGCAGCGTGAAACGGCATCGCTGCCGGGGCAGGGTTCCTTCCGCCAGAAGTTGCAACACGGCGAGATTCTTACCTCAAGTCACGGTTCAGTATTCAGGTCGTAGCAGGAGTTCATGATGCCGGGGATCGGATTCATCGTGCCGGGCGTTCTTGGTCCGCATTCACCAAAGGGGGGGCTTCTTTTCAGGTCGACCAACGGTGGATGAGATACCACAGGATAGCAAGCATGACACTGAAGACGACCAGCGCGGCAATTCCGTACCGCAGAAAGACCGACTGCAAGTCCTCCACCGGTTTCAGAGCGGCGGTGCGGCTTTCCTGAACGACCGCAACCCAGCCTGTTTCCCCGACCGGCGCATACGCAGCCAGCCAAGGTATGTTGTACGCCGAATCGATGTGACCGATGGGATCGATGTAACGATCACTGAAGTCAGCACTCCGCAACTTCAGAACTTGATCGGGATCGATCCGCAGAATCTGCTGCAGTTCCACGTCCGACCTGCCGCCGAGGTTTGAGGGTGTCATCCAGTCGTGATCGAGGATGAGCCCTGAATCTGAGCGCGTATCGATCAGAGTCAGGAAGCGTTCATGGGCTGCCCGGTTCTCACCTCGGATGAGGCCCTCCCATTGGTCGAGCAGATCGGTCAGATGAATGGTCCTCGCCAGGATACCAATCACCGTCTCGCGTGCTTCATCCCAGATCGGGACGGCTATGGCCACCATGTACTTGTCGGTCGCCCGACTGCGGAACGCCAGTGACATCCCGGGCGTCTTGCGGGGACGAATCTCTGAAAGATCGGCATCCTCGGAAAGCTCCCGCCCCAGGCCGTGGAAGTAGTCCCGGTAGGCAAAGTTATCTCCAATTGTGCCCTCTGCAGGGACCCGAAAGATCTGACGCCCGGCTGCGTCGGTTACAAACCAGCTCACATCTTCTGTGCGCGAGGATTCGCGCAATCGTTGATCGCTGGCCTGTTCCAGCTGCATCAGGGCCGCGATCGGATCGGATTCCAGATTTGATGAACCGACTTCCTGCTGGCAGGCCTCCAGCAACTCCTCATCAGTCATGATGGCGGCCTGTGCGATCAATTGTCGTACGGTCGGTGTGTCGGCCAGGGCTTCCAGCATGTCCTGACGAAACGTCAGCTCCTGTTCAATGCTCCCTGCAAGAATGTGGGCAGTGACAGAGTCCCCCTGGAGAATGAGCGACAGGAGATTGTTCTGAGCGGCCTCGCGTGCCTGGGGGATGGCGGCCCGGGCGATGACATACATGGCCAGCAGAAACAGCAGCGGACCGATAAATCCCAGTGCAATCAGAGGCCGCTTGGCCCGGATCCGGTCTCGTTGCTCCAGGGCATCCAGTACCGCCTGCGCGTTGGGGTATCGTCGCGCAGGATCCGGCTGCAGGCAACGGTCGACGACTTGTTCGAGCAAGCGGTCGACGCCCGGTTGCTGTCGGTGAGCGTCCGGCAGCGGACTCCGCCCGATGATCTGCTGGTAAGTGGCGAGACGCTCGGGAAGTGACGATGCGCTGCGAAGTCGCGCCTCATTCAGTTCTGTGCGAAAGGGAGCCTGTCCGCACAACATGTGATAGAGCAGTGCGCCCAACGCATAGACATCCCACCGCGCATCGGGAACGGCCTCCAGATCGGCCTGTTCGGGCGACATGTAGAACAATGTACCCAGGGCGGGACTCTGGTCGTTGGAGAGCCGAGATTGGCCAAAGTCACCCAGCCGCGCCTCCTGGTTGCCGTCGAGAAGCACATTAGCCGGCTTCACATCGCAGTGTAGAATCCCGCTGCCATGGGCATGCACCAGGGCCCGGGCGATCGATTGAGCGATTCGGACCGCCTGTTCCGGAGGTAGCGGACCGTTTCGGAGCACCTGGGCCAGCGACCCGTTCTCGAGATACTCCATCACGAAGTACGGCGGATCGTGGTCCCAGCCGACCCCCAGCAGACCGACAACGTTGCGCGAGGTGTAGAGCACCGCCAGTTTTTCAACCTCGCGGCTAAGGAGTGACCAGTCCAGCCCGCGCCGATGAGAATAAAACTTGATGGCGACTTGCTTCCCCGTATTGACTTCGCGGGCCAGCCAGACCGATCCGAATGACCCTTCGCCCAACGACCGGATGATCTCGTAGCCCGAGACAATCCCAGGGGGACGGGCCATCTGACTGCTGAGACCCTGGGAACGCGCGCACGCGCCCTCATCCTGGACAACAGTATCGTCCACCGGTGCAGAAACTGAGTCCGATGTCGGATGGCTCGATCGGTTCATAGGCCGGGCTGAAATGAGCGGAAACCGCCGTCACGTCCGTCTCTGGAGTGTAGGCAGTCCACCGGAGAAATGCGCGGGCGGCCTCATGGACAACTTACCCTGAAAACGGCCTGAAACCGATATCCTCCGCTTGGGACCGGTGCGTTGTCGGGTCCCCTCAAATCGACTAGAATTCTGTCCAACAACGGAGTCTCCGCTCCGATCAAGAGATGAGCTCCGCAGCCCCACGTCGATCGCCAGACAACGAGTTCCGCCGTTGCATGAATACTGGCCTGAACGGAGTCCCCTGCTGGCACGACAAACGATGGATCATCTTCGCAGCGGAGAGGCGGTCGGGCAGTTCTCCTGCAAAGCAGATCCGCCAAAATGCATGGATCGAATCGTGAATCGGTGATCTGTGCGGCTGTCTCACAAAGATCAATTAGCATAACAGGAGGTTCTACGCTTGGCTGACGGCAACCCTGAATCGGACGCGACTCCCGAACACGATCCCGAAGGCGAAAACGGCGTACCGGGTGCCGGGAACATTCAGCAGATTCCCATCCGCGATGAGATGCAGCAGAGCTATCTCACCTATGCGATGTCGCGTCATCATCAGCCGTGCGCTGCCCGATGCACGCGACGGCTTGAAGCCCGTCGCAGCGGCGCATTCTGGTCGCGATGAACGACCTGAACCTGGGCCCCGACGGCGTGCACGGACCAAGTGCCCAAAATCTCGGGCGACACGATCGGGCAACTATCACCCGCACGGCGACAGCCGTCATCTATCCCACGCTCGTCCGGCTGGCCCAGGAATGGGTGATGCGGGAAGTGCTCGTCGACAAGCAGGGGAACTTCGGTTCGATTGCCGGCCTCGGCGCCGGCTCAGATGCGGTACACCGAGGCCCGACTGTCACCGGCGGCGGCCGACATGCTGGACGACCTCGACCACGACACGGTCGACTTCATTCCGACCTACGACCAGCGGCAACACGGAACCGGTCGTGCTGCCGTCGCGGTTTCCCAATCTGCTGGTCAACGGATCGACCGGGCATCGCCGTCGGCATGGCGACCAGCATTCCGCCGCACAATCTGTCGGAAGTGGCCGATGCCGTTCAATTGCTGATCGACGATCCGGACGCCACGCATCGACGAGATCCTGGAGGTGATGCCCGGGACCCGACTTCCCGACGGGCGGGATCATCTGCGGGCAGGATGGGCATCCGGCAGGGATACATGACCGGACGTTCGACGCTCACCCTGCGCGCCAAGGTCGGACTTCGAGACGGAGAAGAACACCGACGTGATCGTCGTCCGAGGAGATCCCCTATCTTGAAACACGCGACCGCGATTCGGGAGAAGCTCGAAGATCTCGTCCGGGAGGACAAGACTCAAGGGGATCTCGAGGGTCGTCGACTACACCGACCGCAAGATCCCCACGTGGCAGGTCCGGCTGCACATCTACCTCAAGCGCGATGCCGACCGCGAGGTCGTGCTGAATCAGCTCTACAAGTTCTCGCCGCTGCAAACGACCGTCAGCGTCATCCTGCTGGCGCTGGTCGGCAATCGGCCCGAGACGCTCACCATCAAGCGATCTGCTGGAGGAGTTCATCCGGCATCGCGTGACCGTCATCCGCCGCCGGACCGAGTTCCTGCTGAGCCGAGGCCCGCCAACGCAAGCACACGGTCGAAGGTCTGCTGATCGCGCAGATCGACATCGATCAGGTCATCAAGACGATTCGCAGCTCAGCCCAGCCGGGCCGAGGCGAAGGTCCGGCGTTGCAGGCAGATTGAGATTCCGGCCGAACTGGTGGCCCGGGCATTGGGTGAAGAGGGCTTCCGCACGGTTCCAGGAAGAGCAGGGGACGCAGGAGACGTACTCGCTCTCGGCCAACCAGACCGAGGCGATCGTCGTCCATGCAACTTGGGCTCGCTCGCCAACCTCGAACGCGAGAAACTGCAAGGTGAGCACACGCAAGCTGCTCGACGCATTGCCGAGCTACCTGCACCTGCTCGTCGGACGAGAGCCAACATCCGGGCCGTCGTCCGGCGAGGAGATGGACGACCTCAAGCAGAAGTTCCCGGCGAAGCGTCGCACGGAGATCACCGACGAAGAGCTGACCGATGTCGACAAGGACGAGCTGATCGCCGAGGAGCCGATGGTCGTCACGCTCTCGCAGCGGGGTTACGTCAAGCGCACGCCGCTGTCGGTCTATCAGGCCCAGAATCGCGGCGGCAAGGGGATCAAGGGAGCCAAGACCGACGAAGAGGACCCGATCGAGCATCTGTTCGTCACCAGCACGCACAGCTATCTGCTGTTCTTCACCAACTACGGCAAGGTCTACTGGCAGAAGGTCTACGACCTGCCGCTGCAGGCGCGGACGGCCAAGGGCCGCGGCACTCGTCAACCTGCTGCAAGCTCTCGGAGGACGAACGGGTCCAGGACTGCATCGACGTCCGCGAGTTCGACGACGAGCGATTTCTGCTGATGGCGACACAGAATGGCTACGTCAAGAAGACGACGCTCTCGCGTACAGCCGCCCGCTCAAGGGGGGCATCATCGCGATCAAGCTGGAGGAGGACGACCGGCTGATCGATGTCGTCAAGGTCCCCCCGGACGACGACGTCGTCCTCAGCACAGCGGGCGGCATGTCGATCCGCTTCGTCGAGGAGGACGCCCGCGCCATGGGACGCAACTCGCGGGGCGTCAAAGGGATCAAACTCGCCGCTGGCGATGAAGTCGTCGGCCTGGTTGTGGCTCACGAGAATGCGACGCTGCTGACCGTCTGTGAGAACGGCTACGGCAAACGGACCCCCTTCGGTCTCGGCGATCTGGATGAAGATGTCTGAGGAAGTGACAGCGGACGTACCCGACGGACTGAGGACGAAACCGGCACCCCAACCGAAGACGGCGAGGAGACGTCGTCATCCAACAGCAGCATGCGGTACCGCCGTCAGAAACCGCGGCGGCAAGGGGCTTCGCGACATCAAGACGACCACGCGCAACGGCCGGTCATCGGCATCCTTGCGGTTCGACGACGGCGACGACGTGCTGATGGTCACCACCAGCGGCAAGATCCAGCGCATCCGCGCCGGCGACATCAGCGAGATCGGCCGCAACACCCAGGGCGTCCGCATCATGACGCCTGGACGAAGGGGATCTGCTGGCATCCATTGCACTCATTCCGGCGGTTGTGACTGACGCCGACTCAGATATCGACGCTGACACCTGATCCGCACGGCACAACTGCGAAAGGGAGTGATGGCAGAGTACACGTTCAGATGCATTGTGGTCACCGGCGGTTGCGGCTTCATCGGCTCGAACTTCGTTCGGCACATGCTGCAATCCGATCCAGAGCTGTCGATTGTCAATATCGACAAACTGACCTACGCCGGCAATCCCGAGAATCTTGCCGACATCGAGGACGACTCACGGTACAGTTTCGTCACGGAGACATCTGTGACCGGCAGTTTATCGGCGAAGTACTGTCGCAATCTGCCAGTCGATGCGGTCGTGAACTTTGCCGCCGAGAGCCATGTCGATCGCAGCATTCTCGACTCCGGTCCCTTCGTGCAGACCAACATCGTCGGCACGCAGGTGCTGCTCGATGCCAGCCGGTCTCAACGCATTCCCCGCTATCGTGCAGGTATCGACCGACGAGGTGTACGGTTCGCTGGGTGCCGAGGGCTACTTCACCGAAGAGACGCCGCTCGCCCCGAACAGTCCGTACTCGGCCTCGAAGACGGCGGCCGACCTGCTTGTGCGGGGCTACTGTCACACGTTCGATTTTCCCGCCATTATCACACGCTGCTCGAACAACTACGGCCCGTATCAGTTTCCGGAGAAGCTGTTGCCGCTGTTCATCTCGAATGCACTGGAGGACCGTCCGCTCCCGGTGTACGGCAAGGGAGAGAACGTTCGCGACTGGATTCACGTCCTCGATCACTGCCGGGGGATTGAGGCCGTTCTCCGTCAGGGCAAGGTCGGCGAAGTATACAACTTCGGCGGACGCTCGGAGATGCGGAACATCGACCTGACGCGCATGCTCCTGGAGTTGCTGGGCAAGCCGGACTCGCTCATCACTTACGTCGACGATCGGCTGGGTCACGACCTGCGCTATGCGATCGACTGCAGCAAGGTCGAGCGGGAACTGGGCTGGACTCCGACAGATGGACTTCGAGACCGGCCTGCGGGAGACGATCGACTGGTATCAGATCCCATCGGAATGGGTCGAGCGGATCAAGTCCGGAGAATACCAGCGGTACTACGAAACTCAGTACGGTCAGCGGCTGCGATGATCCGACGTAGTGCATGAGGCGGACATCTTGCCGGAGTGGCACATGTACGCCTCTTCGCATTTCGCGAATTACTCCGATTTTTTCACCCGGCAGATCAGTTGGGAGGCGTTGACGTGAAAGTCGTGATGATTGGTACAGGCTATGTCGGCCTTGTGACGGGAACCTGCTTTGCCGACAGCGGCAACGAAGTCACCTGCGTCGACATCGACCAGCAGAAGATCGACGCGGCTCAACGCGGGGTGAGATCCCCATCTACGAGCCCGGCCTGACGGAGATGGTCCATCGCAACGTCAAGGGCGGACCGGCTGACGTTCACCACCGAGGTCGAAGGCCCTGTCGCCGGAGGCCCGCTGCGTGTTCCTCGCCGTCGGAACGCCCCAGCGGGACGATGGCTCGGCCGAACCTTGAATACATCTTCGGGGCTGCGGAGTCGATCGCCCCGCATCTTCGCAGATGACGCTGTCGTCGTCGTGAAGAGCACGGTACCGGTCGGCACGAATCAGCGGTGGCAGCCCTGCTGCGTGAGAAGACCGGACGTGAAGTCGATGTCGCCTCCAACCCAGAGTTCCTCAAGGAAGGCTGCGCGATCGACGACTTCACCAAGCCAGACCGTGTCGTTGTGGGTGTCACGCGGCCGGAAGTGGCCGAAACCCTGCCGCGAATTGTACCAGCCGTTCCTGCGGACCGATCATCCCTTCATCGCGATGAACCGCGAGAGTGCCGAGATGACCAAGTACGTCGCCAACTGCCTGCTGGCGACCAAGATCAGCTTTATCAACGAGATGGCCAACCTGTGCGAGCATGTGGGGGCCGACATCAACGACGTCCGCCGGGGCATCGGCCATGACCAGCGGATCGGATTCGCCTTCCTGTTTCCCGGCGTGGGCTATGGAGGTTCGTGCTTTCCCAAGGATGTGCGGGCCCTTTCGCACGTGGCCGCCGAGAAAGGCCTCGTCATGCGGATGCTGGAGGCGGTCGACGACATCAACAATCGCCAGAAGCATGTCCTGTTCGACAAGATCGACAGGCACTTCGGTGGCAAGCTGAAGGGGCGGAAGATCGCCATCTGGGGACTCGCCTTCAAGCCCCGCACCGACGACGTCCGCGAGGCCCCCGCGCTGGTGCTGATTCAGCAACTGCTCGACGCAGGTGCCGATGTGCATGTGCACGACCCGGTGGCGATGGAGAACGTCAAGCGGGAAATCGGCGACAAGATCACCTATCACGCCCATCACTACGACGGTCTCGACGGAGCCGAGGCCCTCGCGATCGTGACCGAGTGGAACGAGTATCGGACTCCGGACTTCGACTATCTCCGGCACAAGATGAAATCGCCGGCGATCTTCGACGGCCGGAATCTCTACAACCCCGAGAAGATGGTGGCCCGCGGCTTCATTTACTCGGGCATCGGCCTGCACGTGCCGCAGTCACAGTCAAACTGACGAGCGCCATGCAGTCTTACTGTTCCGGCATCTCGGCGATCTGCAGGTTGCGGAACGACAGATTCGTCGTTGGGTCATGCCCCTGCAGGATGATGTGGCCCACAGCGGTCCGCAGGCCGCGCCGGGGGTTCTCGTCCGGTGGGCGCGTGTCCTCCCAGTCGACAACCGCATAGCCGTTGACCCAGACAGCGCGTCGCTGACCAGCGGCGACAACCGTGGTGGTGAATCATTCGTCGTCATTTGACGCGACCCTTCGACAACGGTCGACGAC
Source organism: uncultured Planctomycetaceae bacterium (assembly GCA_963707405.1). Lineage (GTDB taxonomy): Bacteria > Planctomycetota > Planctomycetia > Planctomycetales > Planctomycetaceae > CAVPPT01. The sequence continues at coordinate 99,116 of CAVPPT010000025.1, forward strand.
GGCGTGTCGTTGAGTCACATGCCCGCGCGGTGATGTCGACGGTTCAGCGCCCGTGGGCGGGAGCAGACCCAGGAGTCTCCGTCCCGGTCGGAATCCTCCGACCGTGCGGATCCCGTCGCGGCGAATCGAGTTCATCAGTCAACCGGCCCTGAATGTCATCATCGATGTAGTGTTCCACGCGGTGTGCCGTCTCGTGCAGGTGGTCGTCGGGGAGTTCAAAATGCCGGGACATGTAGGCTTCCCACAAGCAATGCGCCCGGATCAGCGAACGCGCGGCCTCACATCCTTGCTCGGTTAACTCGATGGCTTCGGGCCCTTGCTGGGTAATGAGTTTTCTGTTTTGCAGGCGTCTGAGGGTCAGCGACATCATCCATGGACCGAGCCCCGTCAGCTTCGAGACGACGCTTCGAGTCGGCTTCATGGGGGCCGGATCCAGCCCTTGCTCTTCCAGACGATACAGCACGCCGAGCACGTCGTCACCAGCGATCCTCAATGCCAGGCGTGCCCGATGCACCGCCCGCGAGATCAGGCCTTGCTGGGGAGCGAGGAACAGGGCCAGCAGGAACAGGACGCCTGAGGTGACAGCCATCATGCCGGCAGTGCCGGCATCCCGAACACTCGTGAATCCCAGTCGCGGAAAAATCCACCCCGGAACGGTGCGCACCACAACATGCCCCAGCAGTGCGCCAAGGGCGGCGACGAGGACACTCAGAATGACGACTCTCCTCAAACGATGGCTGAGGAGCAACGCCGTCGCTCCCGGGACGATGAGCAGCCCGATCACGAGTATGCTGCCGACAGTCCTGAATGCGGCCACAACCGTCAGCGCCGTGGCCGCCATCAGTCCGTAATGGACGGCTCTGGCCGGCATTCCGAGGGCCGTTGCCAACCCGGGATCAAAGGCTGCAATTCTCAGTTCCTTGAACAGAATGATTGTGAGCCCCAGATTCAATATCAGGATCCCTGCGTTCACTACGGCCCCCTGGGGAATCACCGTCCCTGGAATCACTTTCAGAGCCGCAGTCTCGATGTTTCCAAACAGGACGCAGTCGGGATCGATGTCAACCGAATCGGCAAACAGACGCACGAGCAGTAATCCCAGGGCAAACACAGACGTAAAGACCACCCCCAAGGCGGCACCACTGTCCATCCGGCCGAGTCGCTGGACCCATTCCGTCAGCCACGATGTACCGACACCCACGAGCACTGCCCCTGCCATCAGCAGAACTTGCAGGACGGTCCCCTCCCGTGACGCGGTGATGACCCCGGATGATTGCAGCCATGCGGCGGCCAGAAAGGCCATCACCACTCCCGGCAATGCTGTATGACTCAGGGCGTCGCCCATCATGCTGTGACGGCGGAGTACCAGCCAGGTTCCCGGCAGTGCGCACGACATGGCGGACAGGACCGCGATCAGTGCAATGGATGTGTCGAGCGAGGTCCAGCGCATGTTGGCTCAACCTCCTGTACCGGTGACATGGGAACTGGCGGGAATCGGCGCTTCGGATTGATTGAGTTCCTGTTCGAGTGCCTCGATCAGACCTGGATCGAGAACATGCTCGATCAGGTCTGCGTCCCGGTCGACGTGGCTAGGGGCGATGTCGGCATAACGCATGAGGTACATCTCCCACAGGCGGTGATTGCGCTGTCTGACGCGATGCCGCCACACCTGCCGGGGTCAATTGCCATTGCCGGCCGTCCGCCAAGAGCAAACCGTCACGGCGTGCTGCCTCGATGAGCCGAGTCACCGTCGCGGCATTCCAATGACGGAGCGGGAGCAGGTCGTCGATACGAAATCGCGTGTCTGCCATCTGCGATGGGGTTGGCGTTTGTCCTGTCGCGCCCTCCATGAACTCATAAATCGCTCGCAACAGATCGTGTCGGCCAATCTCCTGCCGCGCGCGGTATTGCCGCCAAGAGTGCAGCACGATGCCCCGACGAATGCCAAAGCACAGGCTGATAGCGAACGGCGCCGCTCCAGCCAGTACGATCACGGCACCGGTGGCGATGCGGGGGAACAGTGCGCTGATGACCGCACCTATCAAGGACCCGGCCGCTCCCAGTCCACCTGCGATGAAGGTCATGCGGCCGATGTCGTCGGTCCAGAAGCGGGCCGCTGCAGGCGGAGTAATGAGCGTCGCCACGACGAGGATCAACCCGACGCTCTGCATGCCGATGATGATGACTGCCACCACGAGACAGATCAGCAGCGTGTCCATCCAGAAGACCGGCCAGCCCGAGGCGGCAGCGAACTCGTCATCAAAGCAGAGAATCGTCAGCTCCTTGAGCATGAGCAGCGTGGTCGCAACGAGCAGAGCGGCCCCGATGAACAGCCAGATGTCGCCAGCCAAGAGTGATGCGGCCTTGCCGTTCAGAAAGTACTTGAGTCCAGCGGCGTTTCCCGAGGGAACTCGCTGCACGACAGTGAACAGGGCCGCCCCCAATCCATAGAAGACGCTGAGCACAACGGCCATGGCCGCGTCCGACTTGATCCGTGTGTAGCCATCGATCAGCATCACACAGACTGCCCCCGCCAGCCCTGAGAGAAACGCGCCTGTCAACAATCCAGGCAGCGACTTCCCGGTTCCTGGTGCAATCATTTCCATCACCAGAAAAGCCGTGGCGATCCCTGGTAGTGCCGAGTGACCGATGACGTCTCCTACCAAGGCCCGCTTGCGGAGCAGCATGAATGTCCCAACGACGCCGGCCGTCATCCCCAGCAACGTCGTCCCCAGCAGCACGATGCGGGTGTTATAGTCTCGGAGGCTGAGCACCCGCAGAAGTCTGCGCCCAGCGACGGGGGGCGATCATCGACAGGTGATGGTCGCGACAATGCACTGGTTTCCGCGTCGTCCGCTTGTGACACGAATGAGAGCGGCTGCAAATCGTCGGCCCGGGACGTCTCTTCGCAGTTCAGGCTGACTCCAAGCGGCACCAGTATCGCCAACATCAACTTCTGCCAGCGACGTCGAGTGCGGCTCGGCAACACAACGCCCATGTTATGGACGTGATCGTTTGCTGTCGTCGCCGGTGACGTCATCCCCGACCTTCTTCCGCCAGTTTGTTGCCGACCTGGTCGAGCAACGCGAGTCGGCCGCCGTAGGTGCGACGGAGGTTCTCTGGTGTGAGGATTTGTGATGTGGGACCAGCGGCGATGAGTCGCATGTTCATCAGCAGCACATGATCAAAGTAGTCGCCCACGGTTTGCAGGTCATGATGGACGACAAGTGCCGTCTGCCCCTGTGAGCGCAGGTCGCGGAGGACTTCGAGAATGGCTCGCTCCGTGGCTGCGTCGACCCCGGCGAACGGCTCATCCATCAGGTACAGACGAGCCTCTTGCACCAGCGCGCGGGCCAGAAACACGCGCTGTTGCTGTCCTCCCGAAAGCTGACTGATCTGCCGTTGCGCGAAGTCGGACAATCCAACGCGATCGAGAGCCTCCAGCGCCCGCTGCTTCCAGCGGCGGGTGACCGGGCGGAACCAGCCGATCTTTCGATACAGCCCCATTGCCACCACATCCAGTGCACTGACCGGGAAATCCCAGTCCACACTGGTCCGCTGGGGAACATAGGCCACGACGGAGCGCTGTTCCTCATAGGGACGCCCAAAGAGCCGCACATCTCCCGAAACCATCGGAACGAGACCGAGCACAGCCTTTATCAGCGTGCTCTTGCCGGCTCCGTTGGGGCCGACGATCGCGATCAGCTTTCCCGAGGGGGCATCGTAGTCGATGTCCCAGATGACTGGTCGGCGGTGATAGGCCACGGTCACATCATGAATAGACAGTGGTGCCGTCTCAGGATGGTCGGCTCCGTGCGTTTCCGCAGGAACGGCCCACGTCCCGGATGCCGTTCGAGGATGTGCCTGGTTATCGATGGCTGTCCTCTGGTGCGAGCAGTCCCTGCATACCTCGGACGGGGGCTTCTCCGCCCAGTGCTCGAGTGATGATCGTGGCGTTGTGATCGATCATGCCCATGTATGTCCCTTCGTAGGTACCCGCGGCTCCCATGGCGTCGGAGAAGAGCGTTCCCCCAATCTGCACGTTGTGAGCGTGGCTCGCGGCCCCTTCGAGGACCGCACGAATGCTGTTCTGGTTAACGCTCGACTCCACAAAAATCGCCGGCACGCTGTGCGAGACCAGAAAGTCAACGAGATGATTGACATCGTTGATTCCCGGCTCGGATTCGGTCGAATCCCTTGAACCGAAATCACATCGATGCTGTAGTGTCGGCCGAAGTAGCCGAATGCATCGTGTGCGGTGAGCAGGTGCCGCTGAGTCGTGGGAATCGTGGCGACGATGCCCATGACATACTTGTCGAGTTCCTGCAGCTCGGCTTGATATCGTGCCGCGTTCTGCTCGTAGAGCGTCGCGTGCGTCGGATCGAACTCCTCGAGACGACGGGCGACGGCGTCGACTGCCTGCATCCACAATGTGACGTCCATCCACACGTGTGGGTCGGGATGCCCCTGGAATTCCGCAGGCGTTCGCAGCAACGTGGGATCAATGTCCTGGGTCAAGGCATATACCCGTTGCGTGCGTGCCAGGGACTCGAGGGTCTGCTGCATCTGCCCTTCCAGGTGCAGCCCGTTGTAGAAAACTATGTCGGCGTCCCGAAGCCGGGAGACATCGTCGAACGTGGGCTGATAGAGGTGTGGGTCGACTCCTGCCCCCATGAGCTGCACGACGTTCGCACGATCGCCGGCCACCTGACGAACGATGTCGGCCACCATGCCTGTCGTGCAGACGACCGTGTACGCTGCGTCACCCTGAGACAACGATTTGGCGGGCGATGACGAATCGCACCCTGTCAGTCCGGCCATGGAAACGACAACCGCTCCAACACCGAACCTTGACGCAAGGCTGTTCATTGATAATGACATACGACGTTTTCTGCTGCTGGAAACTTTGTTTTTGATTGTACAAAATGCGCCTGTGGTCTTGCAATGCCAACAGCCTTGCGATATCCCCCATCTGCAGAACGCATTCCCGATAACATCCGCCGCGGCGGACTTAAGGTTCCCAGGACGATCCGCCGGTTATGAAGAAGACACAGACAATGATCGAGGTCAAGCAGGCGCTGGCTGACAAGTACGCCCACTTGGCAAGAATCGCCAACAGTGAACCCAAGCGTCGGCAACTCGCCTACCGGGCCGGGCGGTACACGCGCCAAGTTGTGCAGCTCTCCAGGAACAAGTGAGCCTGTCGCTGGTTGCAGTGACCGCTTCTCTCTCAGCGAATATGGTCGCAGAGCGTTCTGAGCGGCTTTCACAATGAATGCGGAGCCCCGTGCTACGGTGGAGTCGTGCTCCAGGCGTGATTGCATACGCACCGCATCGCTCACTCGATGAAGAGATTCATTACCGGTGCGCGCACGCGAACGCGAGTCCTGCTGACGCTTCGTTCGTCTCAATGGTTCCAGTAGAATCCGGCTGTTAACCATCCGAACGAGTGCGAGGGCGTCAGGTGCTTTGGGAAGTCGAGATTCATCCCGCTGCAGGTGAGAAAGACCGGGAAGCGGAACGGGTGCTTCGTGAGGCACGGGCGTTGGGCACCGGGTCCATCGTGCAAGTCCGCACGGCACGGTCCTATCTGATTGAGGGATCGCTTGAGCAGGAAGTCGTGGCTGGACCAGTTGTCCGGTTATTGGCTGACGCGATCGTCGAGGACACGCTGGTCCATCCGCTCCCCGACGAAGGAAACTGGGGGGGAGCGGCTCTGGGCGGGAGCAACGGGCCGGAACAGCTGCTCAATGTCCTGTTCAAGCCCGGCGTGACCGACAACGTTGGTCACACTGCCGCGGAGGCACTGGACAGGCTGGGTCTGCTCGTGCAGCGCGTGGCGACCTGCCGCAAGTACTGGATCAATGGGGATGCGGAGGCGAACGACCTCGATCGGTTGTCCAGTCGGGTTCTGGCCAACGACGCGATCGAGCAGGTCATTCAAGGCCCGCTGCCGTTACGGAGCTTGGCGTTGGGAAAGAGCTACGAATTCGCTCTGATTCGCGTTGCGCTGCGAGACATGGATGCCGCTGCCCAGCAGGATCTCAGTGTGCGGGGGCAGCTTTATCTCAGTCTGACGGAGATGCAGACGATTCAACGGTACTTTCGTGACCTGGATCGCGATCCCACCGACATCGAACTGGAGACGATCGCGCAAACCTGGAGCGAGCATTGTTCTCACAAGACATTGGGCGGTCGGATTGCCTATCGCGATGAACACAGCGAGCGGCAGTTCGACAACATGCTCAAGGAAACAGTCTTCGCCGCGACCAGGAAGATTCGGGAAGACTTGGGCCCGGACGACTGGTGCGTCAGCGTGTTCAAGGACAACGCGGGCATCGTGAGGTTCGACGACACCCACGATGTGTGCTTCAAGGTGGAAACCCACAATCACCCCTCGGCACTGGAGCCGTATGGTGGTGCGAACACCGGTCTGGGGGGCGTGATTCGCGATACACTCGGAACGGGTCTGGGTGCCCGTCCGGTCTGCAACACCGACGTGTTCTGTTTCGCACCCCCGGAGACCGACTATGCGGGACTTCCACCTGGAGTATTGCACCCGCACACGGTGATGAATGGCGTCGTGGCGGGAGTGCGCGACTACGGCAATCGCATGGGGATACCGACCGTCAACGGGGCGGTCTGCTTCGATGGCGCTATCTCGGGAATCCGCTGGTGTTCTGTGGGAATGTGCGCGACCATCCCACGTGGCCTCAGCGAAAAGCGAGTGATTCCGGGCGATCTGATAGTGACCATCGGCGGCCGCACCGGTCGCGACGGGATCCATGGAGCCACGTTCTCATCGGCTGAACTGACACAAGACAGCGAGGAACTCTCGGGAAGGGCCGTCCAGATCGGCAACGCCATCACCGAGAAGATGGTAATGGACGTCTTGATGGAAGCGCGGGATCGACGGTTGTTTCACGCGATTACCGACTGTGGGGCCGGGGGCTTCAGCAGTGCGGTCGGCGAGATGGCGGAAGAAACGGGTGCCGAGGTTGGCTCGAACGGGCACCTCTCAAGTACAGCGGATTGACCTATACCGAGATCTGGATCAGCGAGGCTCAGGAGCGGATGGTGCTGGCCGTCCCCGAGTCGACGTGGGACAGTTTCCGCAGGCTGTGTGAAGCGGAGGGGGTCGAGGCGACTGCTATCGGCCGCTTTACCGATACGAAACGTCTGGTGCTAACCTACGAAGGGCATGAAGTGGGCAATCTGGATACCGCCTTCTTGCACGAGGGTCGTCCACCGGTTGTGCGGCAAGCCGTCTATGTCCCGCCGCGTTCGTCCGCTGTGCGGCCCAAGAGGGTCAGTCGGCCGCGCGGGTTGCTCGATGCGACCCAGACACTCAAGGAGATCCTCTCGTCGCTGAATGTCTGCTCGAAAGAGTGGATCATTCGGCAGTACGATCATGAGGTTCAGGGTGGCAGCGTCGTCAAGCCGCTGGTTGGCATCGCCAATGACGGCCCCTCTGATGCCGCGGTCGTGCGGCCGCTGCTGCATTCGTCACGAGGCCTGGTGATCTCCTGCGGGATCAATCCACGCTACGGCGATATCGATCCCTACTGGATGGCAGCGTCGGCGATCGATGAAGCGGTACGCAATGCGGTAGCTGTTCGCGCGGACCCGACACGAATTGCGATCCTTGATAACTTTTGCTGGGGCAACACCGAACGTTCCGAGACACTGGGATCATTGGTACGGGCGGCTCTGGGATGTCACGACACGGCTGTTGCCTACCAGACCCCGTTCATCAGCGGCAAGGATTCATTGAACAACGAGTTCAGTTACGTCGATGACTTGGGCACGAAACAGACCGTGGCAATTCCCCCTTCTCTGCTGATCAGCGCATTGGGGCAGATTGACGATGTGGAGATGTGCGTCACGATGGATGCCAAACAGCCGGGCAATGTGCTGTTTCTAGTGGGAGTGACCAAGGCGGAACTGGGCGGCAGCCACTACGAACTTGTTCATGGGCTCTCGTCGACCGCGGTTCCGCAACCCGATCTGGATCGGGCACCGCGCATCTTCAGAGCCATTCATGCCGCGATCACATCCAGTCTTGTGCGAAGCTGTCACGATCTCAGCGAAGGGGGGCTGGCAGTTGCTATCGCCGAGATGGCATTCGCCGGTGGACTGGGGATCGACGCGTCGCTCAACGAGTTTGGCAAGATGGACGAGACCATTGTGCTATTTTCCGAAAGCAATTCTCGCTTTCTTGTCGAAGTCGAAGAGGACTTGGTGGACCAGTTCACGGAGCTGATCCGTCGTGAAGGTAACTTGCCGCTGGTGCGACTCGGATCGTTCAACGAGTCTGGCCGGGTCGCGATTCGGGGCTGTGAGGGAGATCTGTTGATCAACGAGTCTATTGATGTCCTGAAGGCTTGCTGGCAGGAGCGACTCAGTGCAGATGTGTGAGGAGTGCCCCCCACAGACAGGACCGTTGCGATGGAGTTGCTGAAGGCCGCGGAAGAGGCAGCGCGTATGGGGGGAGCAATCCTGCAGCAATGGGCGGGTCGCTTTACTGCGCGTGAAAAGAGTCCCTCCAATCTGGTCACCGAAGCAGATCTCGCATCCCAGCAGGCGATCTATGGATTCCTGAGTCGGGAGTTTCCGACGCATCAGTTCCTGGGTGAAGAGGGACTGGCCACGGAATCGACTGATGCGAACTGCCGCTGGCTGATTGATCCTCTGGATGGCACCTCCAACTATGTCCACGGATTCCCCTACTACTGCGTATCTGTGGCTGTCGAGATGGACGGACAGCTCAATGCCGGCGCGGTTTTCGATCCCACACGGGATGAGTTGTACTCGGCGGCCCGCGGCCAGGGAGCGACCTGCAACGGCGTTGGGATCGCCGTTTCGGACCGATCCGATCTTGCTGCGGCATTGTGTATGGCCAGCCTGCCAGTAAAAACAGATCGACATCATCCCGCCGTGCAGCGATTCCTGAAGGTGCTGGAAGCGGCGCAACATGTTCAACGAACCGGGTCGGCGGCCTTGAACCTGTGTGGCGTCGCTGCGGGACGGATCGAAGCCTTCTGGTCCACAAGTCTGTGTCCCTGGGACATGGCGGCAGGAGTGCTGATTGTTCACGAGGCCGGCGGGCGGGTGAGCGGCACGGGCGGGGAGGATTTCTGCGTCGATAAGCCGGACCTGCTGGCCACGAACGGGACATCGCTGCATGCGGAGCTGATCGAACTCCTCCGTTGAGGAGTACTGTCACGCATCAGAGGTTCAACCTGCGTTGCGTTCGCGACTCCTGCAGGGGTCGTGACAGCTGCTGATCCGGAGTGATCGTTGCAATCGATTCGAGCCTGCTCGCAAATGGAGGCTTCGCTAAAGGTCCTTCCGGGAGCTTCGGGGACAGGCTAAGATTGAGGAGCCAACACTGGCTTGTGTTCCCCTTCCCGCTGATATGTCCCGTGGCCGGGACCAGCGGTTGCTCAGTAGATGTCCTCAAGACCTGGTGTTCTCCAGCGAGGTCTGTGGCCTTGGTTGCCAGCTGACCGAATGGCGAAGCCCGTGCCCCATCGAACAAGTTTCCTGCAACGGATGACGTGGGTCGCAGTTCTGGCTGCCTGGTCCTCGTTGGTTTATGCGCAGGCTGCATCAGAATCCACAGCTGGGTCCAGGGACACTGCTCCGATTGCACCACGTCCGGGCGACATGATCTTCCTTCCGGACGGATCAGGAGGCTGGAAGCTTGCGCCGCTCGACGAACTTCCGAAAGCCGCTGCCCAAGACGCGAGGGGCAACAATGCAGAGAATGAAATTCCGGAATACTTCGTGTCGCGTTTCTCATGGGAGGGGGAGATTGTTGAGGATCGTGCCGAGCTGACCGCCGAAGTATTGGTGCGAGTCCTTGAAGGCCAGAAGACGCATGTTGTTCGACTGGGGCTCGACCAGGCACACCTGCTGAAGTACGAGTGCGAATCGGAAGGCATGTCGGTCCCGGCACCTTCGGCTCCTGAGGAATCGGGAATCGTCTGGCTGCTCCGCGGCGCGGGTGACTATCGCATGACGTTCGAGATGCGGGTCCCGCTCAAACGCACGCCTGGTGGTCACCAACTGCAGTTGAATACGCCTGTGCTTCCACAGCATCTGGTTGCGGACTTCAAGCTGCGCATTCCTGCGGTGAAGCTCAGTCTGCGACCGGCCGAGAACGTGCGACTGCTACCTCCCGAAGAAGAGGCGAACACGACCATTGTGAGAGGCGACTTCTCGGGTCCCCGATTTGACCTGCGCTGGGTGGAGGGTGCAGAAAACGAGGAAGGACTGCGCCTTGCCAACACAGACATCACACTTCGACGGCAGGAAGGGATGTTACGGCTGACGGCCGTTCAGCAACTGTACTTGTCTCAAGCCGGTGCCAGGGAACTCGAGATTCGGCTGCCTGCGAATTTTGCACAGGAGGGGACCGAAGTGATGATGACGGACGCCGGTGGAGCCGAGCGTCCGCTGTTGCCCGTGGCGAGTGAACGTGAGGGCTGGATGCGAGTGCCACTCGTCGATGTGACGGGCCCGCGTATCCAGCTGCGATGGCAGTTCCGGGCACCTTTCAATTCCTCCGGTCAATCGGCAGCGATCGATGGGTTTGATATTGCCGCGCGCAAAGCCAGCGAGGCACGATCAGTCTGGAGGGTTTTGAACCCTACCGAATCACGCGTCGGGAGCGCGAGGAAGACGGCATCCAGCGACTGGATGTTGACGCGTTGCCGGCCCCCGGTGCCTTTGTGACGAGTGCTTTCCAGTACAGCAGCGTGCCTTTCTCACTCGTGCTGGATATCGAGCGCATTCCTCCCTCTTTTCGTTCCACGCCACGGTACTACCTGTTGATCGCGCATGATGAGATCCAGCTGGAAGCCCGATTCGAACTGGCACTTGATCACGGCACTCTCGACACGGTCGCCATCGCATGGGATGGGGCGGCAGAACATCTCTGGTCGGTTGAAACGACAGGTGCCTTTGGAGAGGAGATTCGATCTCCCTCGATAGTTGCAGGAGAGGAAGCCGAGGAGAGGCGCAAGTGGATCGCACGTCCCCTGCAGGTGATCAGCGGGCGCTCCATGATCAGCTTGCGTGCGACTCGGCCGATCGACGATTCCGATATGGACGATCTGGTATTGCCACTGCCGGGAGTCGTCGCCAGCCGCGTTCTTCCTGGTCAATTGATAATCGCCACAGCGGACGATGTGGAAGCCACCATTGTCGCTGAAGAACCTGCCACACTCGAGCCATCACCCGCTGCCGGCAACGTCGGCGACCCACTTCCTGAAATGATGGCTTCACAGCCCGTCACCGAACATCGCATCGTCGTTCCCACTTCTGAGCCCGATCCCCGCATTCTCGTCAGTCGAGTCGTCCGTCAGCGAGTTGTCGAGACGTCCTCGACGGTCATGCTGTCCGGCCTGGGTGGTGCGATCGAGGCTCAGCAGATCATCCGCTACGACGTGGAGTTTGGTCGTCTGAACCGTGTGCGGCTGCATATCCCCGCAGGACTGGCTCAGCAGATTCCAACTGAGTTCGCCGCCGAAGCCCTGAGTTTTCGGCTCAATGACGAGACTCCACTGACCCCGCGCTGGCAGGGGAACGACGTCACTCTCGAATTGCCCAGTCCGATTCTCGGGCCGTTTACCATCGTCATCGATACCCGATCCGTCCCGAATGACGCTGCACAAGCACAGGAACATGTTGCGGTTCCAATCATCCAAAGCCTCGATCAGACGTTTCGAATCACCCGTCTGATCATGGACGATGGACAGACCGTCTCAGCAATCATAACCGATCCTTCCTGGACGAGACTGAGTACCGTTGCGGATGGCGTGCAGTGGGTGTCCAGCACCTCACCTGATGAAGTAGTGCTCCATATCGATCGTTCGTTCTCACTGATCCCTCAGCAGTTCACGATCGAGCGCGCTTTCATCGAGATTGCCGTTGCAGACACCGGGACAACGCGCGTCGTGGCCCATTACTTGCTGCCCGCGGAGTTAACGAAGCTCGCGGTGAAACTACCCGAGGGGGCGATCCAGACGCGCTTTCTGTGGGGACCCGAGGAGGTGCAGGCATCGAGCCTGGTGCGTGTCTCCGGGGCCGAGAACACCTTTGTTCTTCACAAGCCGCCGAGCAGTCCATCCGGAGGCAATTGGTTGACAATCTCGTACGATACCCAGTCGGCCGCGCTCGACTGGACACGCAGACAGACGGTCGTCCTGCCTGCCTTCGGCGAGCACACGTGGGTGGGCCAATCCTATTGGAAGATCGAGTTACCCCGGTCTCATCATTTGTTCCGGGCACCTGAGGGCTTGCAACCGGGCTATGAGTGGCAGCGAAACTTCGTCTTCTGGCAGCGAACGACCACACCCGAGTCATTGGCTGCCTGGAACCAAGTCGGTGCGGGAAGCTCCCAGCCAGTCACGGCCCTGAAACCGGGGGGACATCTCTATCTGCTGAGCAGCACTGGGCTCCCAGGCGAAGTCAGTTTCCGCTCGATGAGCAAATCCATGATCGTACTGATCGGTGCGGGTGTCACACTGATCTCCGGATTCCTGCTGCTTAAGTTGCCTCGTCTTCTTGGCATCTGGGGTTGGCTGCTGATCGGATTCGGTCTGAGTATTGCGATGTTGTGGTATCTGGAGCCCGTACAATTGTTGCTCCAGCCTGCTGTTTTCGGACTTATCCTGCCGATTTGTGCTGCGCTGCTCGATCGCAGAACGACTCGCCGTCCTGGGATACGATCGAAATCGCCTGCTTTAGATTCCGCATCTCGACAGGACGAATCCTCACTTCTGGGCCAACAGCTGGGGGCGGCACCTGTCGCAACAACGCTGCTCCACCCGCCCATGACCTCTGATTCCGGTGCACAGCGATGATGTTCGCGGGACGAGTTGTGCCGACTCAACCGAGACGTTCCGTCCTGTCAGGTCGGGCGTGCACGGCATTCAGCACGATGATGCCGACGCTGCTCCTCGTGGCGAGGCTGACGACGCTGGTGCTCGTTCTCCAAGCCATGTCTGCGGATGTCTCTGCACAAAGCATCGCCCCGAAGCAGGCACTCGATTGGCGGCAGGTATTCGTGCCAGCGAACCAGCCAGAGGCGTGGCCTCCAGGGGACTGGGTTCCAGTGGCGACAGCGGACTACCGGAAGCTGATCAGCCGCAAGGCCCAGACATCCACGACGGTGCACGTGCCGTCTGCGTGGATCGAGTCCACTGAATATCAGGCGCGTCTGGAGGGAGCGACACTGAATCAAGGGGGCTTCCGCGCAACGGTTGTCAATCGCACTGCCGAGTGGTCGCCTGTGCCGCTGGGACTGCCCTCTCTGGCGATCTTGTCACTCCGCTGGTCGGATACCAATGAAGAGTGCATCTGGGGCACAACAGTTGATGGGAAGGCAATGCTTGTTGCGAGACCCACCGGGGGCCAGATCAGGGGAGATTGGTCGCTGCAGGGGCAACGCGTCCTCGATGACGCCGTCTTCAACATCCACCTGTTGCCGGGTGTGATGTCGCGGCTGCATCTGGATCTCCCTGCCGATCGACAACTCTCCGCCAATGCGGGTGTCGTGATTCCCCCGGACGCCAGCGCAGATCGAGCATCGGTCCCATGGCAGATCGACCTGGGCCAGCGGCAACAGGCGCGAGTCACGATTTCCCGCAAGGTATGGCCAGTTTCTCCGTCGCTGCTCCTCGTGGAGGAGTCAAGTTTGTACTCCCTGGCACTCGATGAGATATCTATCCAATCGGATTTCTCCCTGATCAATGCACCGCAGCAGATCACACCACTGGAGTTTCAGCTGCCCGCCGGTTTTTCTCTGGAGTCGATCAGTCTGGGAGGAGAGGCCCAGATCCCATATCGAAAATCTGCACGCAGGCTTGTCATTGTGGATGTATCGGGGGCCGAGGGCGAGCGTCGGACCGTGCTCCGCATTCGCGGACGAACCCGGCTCGATCGGGGCACCCCCGTCGCAATCCCACGGGTGCAACTGCGGGCGAGTGCATCACTCGCCTCGACGCTCAGGTTGAGTGTCGCCCGTCCACTGGAGATCAAGTCCATCGACAGCTCCGGATTTCGGGTGATGAGCACGACCAGCGATGGTCTCAACGGAGATCTCATCGAATTCGAAGAGTACGAGCGTGAATCCCGATTGCAAGTCACGGTCGATCTGCCGCGCACGGAGTTCACCACTCGCACGCTGACACACATCCGATGGGATGTGACAGACCCCGAGTTGAACTCGGTGATCTCAGTCAACTTTCATGCTGGATCAACATCGTTGCTCCAATGCAAGGTGCCAGATGGATGGCAAATCCTCCGTCTCGAATCTGTGGAAGGTGCCGATGGACCCGGCATCGCCGCATGGCGTGTGCACACGAACAAGGCGGGCGACGAGGAGCTGCTGGTCGAGTTTGCAGAGGCTGTCACGCCGCAGCAGGAGGCCGTGCTGCGGCTGGTTGCCAGACAGATCGACGGCCACCGCGCACGGACCTGGACGATTCCCACATTCGATCTCCAGAGGGCCCGCACTCAGCAATCATATTACGGGATCCATCCTCCACATCGTGAGCAGTTGATAACGACGCTCGACCCGACCTTCACGCAGATCGATGTCAGTGATTTGCCGGAGGCCTGGGACGAATTCATTGGCTGGAGCGACGCAGATCTCGCGGGGGCTTCACGCATGCTCTTTCTGCAGACCGATGCGCCAGACGCATTGGCACGACCCTTGTTTCGGCTCAGGGAGATCAACGATCAGCCCCGCGAGATTGATCAGGTTTTCGCCAGGGACCAGAAGGACTCGAGTGTTCTTGACACAGACGTGAGTACGATCACAGGTGAATTGATTGGACATTCGGTGATTCCGGCCGTTCGGCATGGCTGGGCCTTGCATCGTGTCTGGCTGCGGGTTACTGCCGAGGGAGCAGGGCACCGGTTTCTGGTTCGCGTTCCTGAGGGCGCGCGGCTCGTCAGAGTCCAGGTCGATCGTCAAGATGTCGAGGGTAGCGACTTGCCGAGAGCTGCCGAGGTCTCACTGCCCGATGATGCTGCGGCTCACGAAATTCAACTCGACTATCACACGTCAGTGAACGCAGGCTGGCTGAGCGCAGATCTCGAGGTTCCGTTACCGGAATGGGGCGGGATGACAACACAGATCACCTGGGGGCTGGAATACCCCGCAGACAGCTCGTTGCTGTCAGCGAGCGGCAGTATCGTTCGAGGGTCGATCGTCAGACTGCGGTGGATCGACCGACTCCTCGGCCCACTGGGGCATGCATTCAGGACGTCGTCTCTCCAAGAAAGTCGCATGACGGCGGATGGCGCGACCCAGATGCCAGCATCCGCGGAGGAAGTACCCTCCCGGGGCCACATGCGCCTGTTCGCTTGTCACTCCCGTTCAACGCTCACTCACTCACGTTCAGTTTGTGGAATCGCACTTTTGCTCAGCGCCTGTCCTGGGTCGTGCTGTTCCTCGGGATGATTATTGCTACGGCCTGCCAGGCACCAGATCGATCACTCTCATGGCGCGGGATCATCGCCGTCCTGGCTGTCGCAGCACTCAACTCGCTCCTGGCTCCACCAGCTGTTGGTCCTGTCTTCGGTGGCCTGTTCGTCGGCATGTGGGTCGTTCTGATGCTTTCAGGACTCGTGCGAGATCGCAGTAAACGACAAGGCGATCAGTCGCTGGAGACCCCCGTGAGGTCCTCTCATTTCCTGCAGACGATTCCGGCAATCGTGTTCGCGTTCCTGGTGATCGATGCGCACGGCCAAGAACCTGCGGCACTGCCCACTGGAGCCCGGACAGCTGAAGCACGCATTGATGCCCTGATCCCGGTCTCCGACACTGACCCGGCGGACGTCACGTCACCCGTGGTCTACGTACGCCGTTCGGCCCTTGCGATCGAAGCTGCGGATTTCGGGTCAATGGAGGAATTGCCACCCGAATTGATTCGCCGTGCGGAATACCATCTTGATCTGGTCCGCGATGAGTTGCAGGTCGAGATGCATTTTGAAGTTCTACGCAAACTATCGAGCGAGCGGAATGCGCGCCTCTTTCTGCCTTTGCGAAGTATCATTGTCCCGAGCGATGCCGACGCATGTCTTGTCGATGGCCGGCCCGCACGAGTCATCCCTTGTCCGGGATGAGTCTGGTCTCATCGTCGAATGGGATATACAGGATAATGCGGCCTCGCAGGGAGAACTCATTGATCGGGATTCGAATCCGTCGGGTTCAGAGTCCCGCTTCGACGCGACTCCATACAGGAGATTTGACATACAGCTTACCTGTCGTCTCCCACTGTCCATGCCGGCCGGGCCGTCGACAGACATTGCCATTCCACGCGTGCTTTCCTCAATCGTGGTCAAGCCGGCAGACAGCGACTTCAGTCTGCTCAACGGCAACGGGACTACTGCGCCAGGGAATGCAGAGAATGAGGTCGTTTCTGAGATTGGTTCCGTTGACCAACTGAAGCTGTCGACGCGGAATCGTCCAGCATCCCTGTCGCCTGCTGACTGGACTCTGGACGATGTGACAGCCCTGGTAACGGTTCATCCAAAGCGGATGGACGTGCGTGCGCGATTGCAGATGAGCGTGCCCACCGGGACCGCATTCGCGCTGCCGACAAGCAACATCACGCTGCATTTGCCGATCCATTCGACCATCAGCCGCATCACTGTTCCCAACCTGGCGGCGACCACAAGTCGCGAGATGGACGGAGACGAGTTGCTCGTCCCCGTCGTCTTTGATCCATCCGGCCTGACGTCGATCGCTGTTGATGTGGAGTTTACGATGCCGGTGACCTCAGTCGATGGCGAGGTCCGCATTCCGGCCATGGATTTCGTGGGCAGGGAGCACCTGTCATTGCGTGTCGTGCAGATTCTGGGCGTCGTGCCCACGACCGGATATCGGCTTGCGCCATTCTCCGACAATCTGGCCAGCGAGCAGGTGCAAGCACTGACCCCCGGAGAGTTCGCCAGATCATGGTCCGTAGGCGAAACCGGGACGGGCCCGGCATTTGCATACAAGCTCACCACACCCACCGTACTGAGATTTCGGCAGTCGCCGCTGAAGCCATTGAAGGTCGCCAACATCCATCAGTCGGTGACCCTGCAGCCGCGTACACTTCTGTGGACAGCAGAGGTTCTGCTCGATGTCGATCTTGTGGCCACGGCTATGCACGAGCTGTGGATCGACCCGCACGTCTCCATCGAATCGGTTTCGGTGCAACAGGACAGCGCGGAACGCATGGTGCATTGGTCACGAAGCCAGGACGGTCGGCTCATGCTGTTTCTCAGCGATGAACTGACAGGCTTTCAGAAGATTTCCATCCGAGGTGTTCGACCCATTCAACAACGAGACGTGGTCCCACTTCCTGAGTGTTTGCTGACTGATGGCCGGGTTCTCTCGACCGATCTGCAGATCACCAACGACTCGCCACTGGAATTCGATGTGCTCCGTCTCAAGCCCGATGGCGAATTTGAGACTCTGACGGAGAAAAACGCCGCGGGAAAGCTCGGGACGTTTGAGCTTGGGACCGAGACTGCTCCGTCGCACGTCCGCATTCGACCGGGTCCGCAGGCGTTTGTCGCAGACCAGTTGCTGGTATTGAGGCCGACAGCGGAAACAGCAGACCAACTGCACGTCGAGATCATTGTGCGAGCAGAGGATGCAGCTCTGGACGATGTCGGCATTCTGCTGCCTGCAGAACTTGCCGGTATTGTGGACGAAGCGGAGATCAATCCGCTCCCGGTCATGAGTCAGCCCCTGGGCGATCGTCAGCAGTTGTTGACCTTTCATTCAGGCGGGACTGAATCCGGCGAAATGAGAATCTCTATGTCCTTTGATATCGGTCCGATCGAAGGAGAATCCTGGTCGCTTCCGCAGATCACAGTCACGACAGCGTTAGCAGGCGAGTACTTTCTTGCTGTGGACAGCGACCTTTCCTGGAAACCTCACGGTGGCCAATACGAAGCCGTGTCAGAGAATCTTCTTCCACAGTGGGTCAGCTCCGTTCTTTCTCAGGATCACACTGGATCGCTGTTGCACTTCCGCAGCCCGGAGGGAGTATGGATTCTCGGTAAAGATGATGCCGATGAGCATGACATCCACGCTCCGGTGGCCGAGTCAATCGTATGGTCATGCGAGGATGGACGTCTTTCGGGCGTGACGACATGGTGGCTCCATGTTCAACACACCGGCCCTGTGAGTGTCGACACACAGGAGGACGTGTCCATTTCGGCGATGTCACTCAATGGAATCATTCCTGAGAGCCCCGCGCATCACGGCTCCGCCGAAATTCACCTTTCCAAATCTCCCGACCTGCAGCAAGTCAGACTCTGGTGGACGAACGACACACCTCAGCGTGGACTCACCCGAGTCGTCACCGTGCCTCGCCTTGACAGAGTTTCCGAGGAAGTGCATCTCGTCGCCATCTCCCATCCACCGGCCGTCGATCTGTGGGGAGTCACGGGGCTACAGGTCAGGCCACGAACGGAATGGGACATGACCCTGGCGAGCGTATCGGAAAACCAGGCAACATCCTTCCCCGAAAGCTCCATATCACACACTGGCCGCTTTCGTTCTTCTGGAACGGTCGAAGTTCCCCGAGTCCTTCATGCAGAAGGAGCTGACAGCGAACTGCTCGGGCTGCTGGTCAATGGCCAGCGACGAGTTCAATATCAGGCGATCGATCGCGGTCAACTCAGTCTCCTGCTGTTGACACTTCTAATCGGTGCCTTGCTTTGTGTGCTGCAGGTGCATTCGATCAGGGGACGCCTGAAGTCTTGTGCCGAATGGTGCGGGCAACACCCCGCTTCGGGGTGTCTGGGCCTGGGGGCTCTCGTGCTGTTCGGCGGGCAATGGCTTGCCGGGCTGCTTCTCCTGGCAGCTCCCCTCGTCACTCAGGGAAGGGACCTCTGGCTCAAGCGTCAATTATCGACCTGAACTCGGGGTGACCAACGCGTGGGAGCCGGACTGGAATTCGGTGTGCCGGGGTGACGGCGTCGGTAGATGCACATAGGCCCACGTCACGATGGTCAGCAAGCCGATCACCGCACAGTACCAGGCAAACTGATGCAGCCGTCGTGCCACAATGATCGCGAGCAGCCATTTGAGTGCCACAATGCCAACGACAAACGCGACTAAAGCTCCCGTCGTCATAAGGAGCAGCGTCTGTCCGTCAACTCCCTGGTGAATCATGTCCAACCCTTCCAGAGTGGCCGCTCCTCCGATGGCAGGCAGGGCAATCAGGAAGGAGAAGTCAGCCGCAGTGCGTCGGCTGAGACCCGCCAGCAAGCCTCCGACGATCGTCACGCCGGAACGGGAAATACCAGGCAGTGGAGCGATCGTTTGAAACAGTCCCACGATCACTGCCTCGCGCAAGGTGATCTCGTTCAGCGACTTCTCCCCGCGATCGATGAACTGCGTCCACCACAACAGCATCGCCGTCACGAGCAGACACACACCTGCCGCCAGAGGAGAAGAGAATGCCGTCTTGAGTTCGTCGCGCAGACACAGACCCACGACCACAATGGGCAGTGTGGCGACGATGATTGCCAGCACAACGCGTGGCTGGTGCCGCATCTCCCAGATTCTGGTGCCGATAGACCACGGCGATAGAGAACAGCGTGCCGACGTGCAGCGCCACGTTCAGGGCCAGACTTTCCAGGTTGGTTCCGATCAGGGTCTCCACCAGGACCAGGTGCCCCGACGAGCTGATGGGGAGAAACTCTGCGATCCCCTGTACTACGCCCAATAGCACAACCTGAAGGTATTCCATCAAGATTGCCTTGCCCTCGGCGCCGGATGACACTGGTTATGAGTCGTGATCGCTTCCAAAACATATCACCTGGAATGTGCACCGCCGGAGGGCAATGCCCCGCAGCAAAAGAATCCCGTATGCTGTGTGTAGGACAGCGGTTGCGACAAGGGCGCGCCAGTTAGTCCTGGCCATCCAGCGCGTACCAGCGGTTGCAGGACTCCAGCTGCGAACCTATGCAATCGCGAGGAACTGACTGATCCGGTGATCCAGAACATCCAGGCTGGTGTTCCAGAAGTCGGGTTGGGTCAGGTCAAAGCCGAACGACTCGGCGACCGCCGCCTCCACCTCGCGAGAACCTGTCAGGATCAGGAACTGGCGGTATCGCGATGAGAAGTCGGGAATCCGGGCTCTGAGCTCAAAGAGACCCATCGAGAGCAGATACCCAAACGTGTACGGGAAATTGTAGAACGGCCAGGAATTGATATAGAAGTGCAACTTGGAAATCCAGAATCCGGGATACCATCCATCCTCGGCCAGCGTGTCGCAATAGGCATCCCGCTGTGCTTGCAGCATCAACTCCGAGAGACGTTCCGCACTCAGCTCTCCAGCATGTCGCTCATGATGAAACCGGTCCTCAAACAGAAAGCGGGCATGGATGTTCATCAGAAATGCGACGGCATCCGAAAGACTGTGGTCCAAAAGTGTCAGCCGTGCCTCCGTGCTGTCTGTGGCTGCGAGTCTCTGTTCACCCAGGACGGTTTCCGCAAAGGTCGAGGCCGTTTCGGCCAGATTCATGGGATACTCCTGCAGCAGCATCGGCTCATCGCGGAGTACAAACGAATGATAGGCGTGTCCCAGTTCATGCGCCAAAGTCGACATGCTGTCCTGGGAGTTCGTAAACGTCATGAAGATGCGTGACTGCTGTCTTGTGGGAAACCCGGTACAAAAGCCCCCCTGTCGTTTGCCTGGCCGATCCTCGACCTCGACCCAGCCTTCGGCCAAGGCGCGCTCTGCGAACTGACCAAAGTCGGGTGAAAACTCTCCCAGCGATCGAATGACTGTCCGGCAGGCATCGTCGTAGGAAATCGTGTCGGCGGCAGCCGACGGTGAGCGAACCAACGGGGCCTGAATGTCGTACCAAGCCAACCGGTCGACTCCCAGCAACTTTGCCTTGGCGTTGAAATAGGCCTTGAGGGCCGGCTTCCGCTCATTGACGACGTTCCACATTGTCTCGAGCGTCTGACGCTGCATGCGGTTCAGGCGCAACGGGCGTTCCAGATGATCCTGGACGCCAAGGTGTCGGTAGCGGGTCAAGCGACTGCCGGCGATGTGATTGAGAGCTTCTGCACACGAGTCCGCGATGCTGTCCCAGGCACGACACGACGCAAAGAAGTTGTTCTGGCGGACAGCGCGTTCGGGTGAATCCATCCGCACCTGACCGGGCGACTTCCTGACGATTTCTCCCTTCTCCATCACATCCACGCGCAATTCACCTGACAGCCGGTCATACAGCCGGCTCCAGGCCTGACGGCCATCGACGTCGAGATCAGCGGCCAGCAGTTCCTGCTCCTTGGGCAAACGAAACGCAACATTGCGTCGTGACTCCTGCATAAAAAACAGGTCGCGCCGCAGTCGATGGTCCAGGGTTGACCACTCACTCAGACGGGAGCCGTCGCACTCCATCAGCGCCAGTTCGAGATTGGTGGACACCCGGGCACGCAACGGTTCGAGGGCTGCCAAGGCTCCTTCCAGCCGCTGACACTCCTTGTTGGCAGCATCAGCAGCAGCATGGCATCCGACGAAGGAGTGCATGTCCTCCAGCCGAGATTGCAGATCGGCAATCCGTTCGAGAAACTCCGCCCACTGGACCGCAGAAGCCTGGCTGGACTCGGGAGGCTGAAGCTGCTCCGAATCGCTTGCCAGCTGGTTCAAGTCGGTCTTCAGTCGGGAAAACAGCTCCTGAAACTCCGTGGTCTGCGGAGGAGGGTACAATCCATCGAGATCCCAGTTGACCGGAAACGAATTTGTCATTGACACCGTCTTACCCCTTGCTCACAACACTGCCTGTGGACTGATCGGCCGAACCTTACCACGCGGCCAAAGACCGCGCCAAATCCATGTCCCTGACAGCGACGACGTCATGACCACGAGCGTGCAGCGCGTCCTGATGTGCCCTCCGGATCACTATGCGATTGAGTACGAAATCAACCCCTGGATGAACCGCAGCCGGGGGAGCGATACGGCGCGTGCGCAGACTCAGTGGCATCAGTTGTTCGAGCTGATTGTCTCACTGGGAGCTGATGTCGAACTCATGTCTCCTGTGCCAAGCCTGCCCGATCTTGTGTTCACCGCCAACGCGGCCTTGATGTATCAAGACCGAGCGTTTCTGTCGCGGTTTCGTCATACAGCCCGCCAGCGCGAGACACCCGTCGATGATGAGTGGTTGGACCGGCATGGCTTTGCCGTGAGGTATCTGCCGCACGGAATGAACTTTGAAGGAGCTGGCGATGCACTCTTTTGCGGGGAGACTCTGTTCGGCGGTTATCTGATTCGCAGTGATGCACGGGCCTTGCAGTGGGTCGCCGGTGAGATCGGTTGCCGCGTGATTCCGCTGCAACTCGTGGATGATCGCTTCTATCATCTCGACACCTGTTTCTGTCCGCTGAGCACGACCGAAGCCATTGTTCACCGGCCGGCCTTCGACAAGTACGCACAGCAAGCGCTGGCGGAGCACATCGAATCACTGATTGACGTGACCGATGAAGAAGCCCTGAGGTTCGCCTGTAACGCGGTTGTCCTGGGGCGGCATGTGATTCTCAACACAGGCTGCCCCCGGCTCGAGCAGACACTAACAGAGCAGGGCTATCAGCCGCATGCAACTCCGCTCGACGAATTCATCAAAGCGGGGGGCAGCGCCAAGTGCCTCACACTACGTCTGGATGGCGAAGACGCGGCCCTCTGCGCGAGGCACAGTCGCCCTGAATCAGAAGCCCTCGAGAACTCGACTCAGCGAATCAACGGTGGAATGTCGTCGTCCAGTTCCGCCGCGGCATGAATGAGGAACCGGTCCCGCGTTGCTCCGAATCGCACGTCGATGCGCAATTGCGCCCCGACGAGCGACATCTGTCCTCGCAGCGGATCATAGTGGCAATGGACGATGCGGTTTCTGAGGAGATTCTCGCGCCTCCCCAGCACCTCGCCGGTCGCCGCATCACGGACCTCAATGAGCAGCGTGCCAGGATGTTGTGGATGACCGTCGCGACGGCGTTGGACGAGAACCAACACTGGAATGCGCGCATCATTCACCATCACGAGGCTGGCCTCACCCAGACGATGTTCCCACTCAATGTCACCCGTCGACCGCAGAATGGACAGCAATAGCCCGCGTAGTCGATGTGAGGGGACTTCCAGATCATCGGCGGAGGTCAGTGACGGATCGTCGCCGACGCGACGCCCGTCGTGGACGAGATCAAGATAGAGTCGATCTCGATCACCCGTCAGACTGAATGAAGTCAGCCCTTCCAGGTGATGAGGCCGCAACACGACTTCAATCAGTGAACTTGCACTGTGGGGATCAATCACGCGCAGGACGCCATAGGCAGAGATGTAGGCGAGTTCACCTGTGGCCGTCCATTGCGAGGTCATACGGGCTAGAAGCAGCTCATCCAACAGCAAGGACTTTGCCGCAGGATCCCAGATCCGCAGTCGACTCTGGCCTTCGCTGTCGGAAATGTAGCACAGGCACCGGCCAGCTGCTTGCCTGACCCGGAGGCTTTCGGAGCTGCCAGAGGTGGGAAGGGCTCCTGTACCCAGTGACCGACCAGAGCGCATGTGATACATCGAGTAGGTGAGCTGATCGGCTTCGAACACGATCAATACCTGCTCGTCTCCGATAACGCCCGTCACTTCGTTGTGCTGCATGCCGGCATCGTGCGCGAGAAGCGTACGTTCCCATAGGAGTTTTCCCGTCGCCGGGTGCACGACGGCGAGGTGGTTCCCTGTCTGGAGGACACAGTACGTCAGACCGCGCGGGCCGATTCTCACCTTGTCACGCGTGCCGAAATCATCACACTCCGGACGTTGCCACAACTGACGTCGTTCCAGTAGTGAGATTCCGTGGGCCGTGCCACCGCCCAGAGAAAGCAGATGTCCCGCATGGCCGGCTGTCGGTGGAATCTGAGGGTAGGCGATCGGCAGCGGAATCTCGCCGAGCCACCGTCCCGAGGCATTGTCAATCAGACGCAAGAGACTCTCAGCCCGGTAATTTGCGGGCGTGCCTACGTCCAGCACTTTGAGGAACGGGTGCTCGGCAAGAACAATCCGCCGTCGAACCCGATCATGCTGCTCTGCCAGTTGCCGCGATTCACAGGATCGCGCGGTATCGCACTCTTCATCACAGCGATGCTCACTGATGATCACCGAATCAATTCGCACCGGTTCTGCCAGTTGATATTTCAGTGCCCTGAGGGTTTCACTCCGGTTGTCCAGACCGGCGAGCAGATCTCGATTCGACTGTATTGAGCCGAACTCTGTGTCGTCATCGAGACTGCCCAGTCGAATCAGCATCGCTGCAGACTCCGAAACCAGACCCTGCCGGTCATACAATTCGGCAAGGGATCGCAACGCCCGTGCGGTTATGGTCGGATCTTTATGGTGGGAGTTTCTCAGCAGCAACAATTCGGCCTCTTGAAGGTGGCCCTGCTCAGTCAGCCGACTCGCCAGATGCCCGCGTAGTGTCGCGGTCTCGTCCCATGTGTCCAAGAGACGCAGGAATTGATGCGCACGATGCAGTCCCTCGGTCGTGTCGAGTTGGGCCTCCCGCGCGGACAGTGCCCCAGCGAACTGCTGGACCTGCTCGTTGGAAGTCCTGCTTCTCCAACGTCCAAGCAGTTCGCAGCAGCGAGAGGAGGCGAGGACGAGCGATTCGCCATCGTCGGCCAGAGGCACATAGGGATCGGTTTCCAGAGCGACAAACTGTTGCACAATGTCCATCACGAGCGACGGCTGATTAGGTCGCGGATCGTACTCCAGTCGATCGAGCAGGACGCGGGCCCGATCACTCGGGGTGACGGCGAGGGACTCTAGTAGCGCGAACGATGGCTCAGGCTGATGCGAGGACCGAACCTCGGTATGCAGAATCTCTCGCAAGAGAGCGATGGCACGGGCCTGGACGTCTCCAGACATGGGCTGCTGCACGAGAGCCTGCAGGTCGTCCCTGGATGCAGTCAGTTGGCCCGCCTGAATGTGCAGGATGGATAATGCCAGCCGTTCCGTGTCCGAAAGGGTGCGCTTGGCGGATTCCCTGTTCAGTTGTTCGAGCAATGGTCCTGACTGTCTGAAGATGGCGAGCGTGGTGGGTGTGACAGAAATCAGCAGATCGCGGTGAGGCAGAAGCTCGCCGATCCAGTTGTTTGAGGCCGGTGCAGCATAGGTGGCAGATGGAATTGGCAACGAGCCATCAAGACTGGGGGCAGTCGCCTGCACGAGTCGCGACAGAGGCGTTCTGCTTGTCTCCCCATCAGCAAATCGCAGGGCAATGACGTCACCGTTGCCGGTGGGGAGGAGATACTGATCGCCGGTCAGTACTCCATGTCCTGCAGGCAGTGGAATGCGCTTCTGCCAGATGATCGAACGAGTGCATAGTGAAATGCCCGAACAGACATGATCACCCACAAGCATCAGCACATCGCCCCAGACTCCAGCAATGAAACGCATTTGATCGCGGGGGAACTTCCACCCGACCCCGGTCTGCAGTTCCACGGCATGAAGATACCGGGATCGATCGGGCAGGTAGAAGATGTGGCCATGAGTAACAACGGGCTGGCTCGGAAGCTCCGACAAACCATAGGACCTGATGGAGGTCGCCGCCCACCGCCCTACCGCCTGCCGGCGATCCTCATCCACGTCGAGATAGTGCCACAGCAGCTTACCAGTGATCGCATCGACCCCAATCAGAGTCCCCGCCTCCGTAGAACAGGCGACGATGTTCCCGGCCACGACGGGCGACGTCGTCATTCGTGACCGCCGGGCGTCGTCCCCCACGAGGTACTCCGCCAGACCGATGCCCTGCACCCACAACACGTCTCCGGTGGCAGCGGTCAATGCGACCAGATTGAGCTGTCCGCTCGACTCTGTCAGCACATAGAGGCGGCCATTGGCTGGAGTGGGAGCACCCAGAAAGTAATGACCTTGAAGACGACTGCCATCCGCAGGCACCGATGCCCCCTGGACCCACACAGGTCTTTTTTCCGATTCACGATCAGTTCCTGTGCACCACAACGGCAGGGCGAGCAGAGAATTGCTGGTGGCCTTTCTGCCAAGAGCATCCACAGGTATGGATGGGGTTTCGCCTGTGACCCGTTGATCGTCCCTGGGCAACGCATCGATGACATACACGCGCTGGCCATCGGTCGACAAATGCCCCAACAGTGAGTTTCCCGCAAACGCGTCGGTGAAGCTCATGGCGCTTGCTCCAGTCCCTCCTCCGTGCTGCTCTGCTTGCTGCCACGCAGTCACCAGTGACATCTCGGGACGGTACGACCAGATCACAGCACCGCTGTCGACATGGAGCGCCCGAATGTGGCTGAAGTCTCGATAGATCAGCACATCGCCCACAATGAGTGGACGGCAAGAGACACATCGGGGCAAGGCCCGCTCGGTCCGTTCATCACTCCACTGCTGCAATGACCCGGCAATCCAATCATTCAGGGAGTCCTCGTCCCCTGCACGCCTGTCCTCCTGGTGCTGCCGATACCACACGGGAATCGGATAGGGTGACGTCACCTCAGCCGACACCCTCGACTCCGCATCTGATCGTCGTGCCACATGGACCGGGTTCTGGAGCATCTGCCTGGCGATCCCCATGTCCCGTGCCGAAAGCTGTGCGGCGTGAAACTGATCAGCCAGCAATTGACTCCACAATGCGACTGCCTGGCTGCGACGACCTGTGTCCTGGGCAATTCGAGCCTGCCGAATCGCTGCAATCCGTCCAGCTTCTGTATGCAGGTACCGGCGCAAGAGATCGCAGGTCGCCTGTTCAGAAGACGCAGAGTCGAGCAGCAGTTGCCGGGCGGGCGGGCCATAAACTCGCTCGTAGGTGTGACGAGTCTCGGGCGCAGCATTCGAGAGCAGTCGACTGACGGCTTCACAGGCGGGCACCGGGCATTGCTGCTCGTCGTCCCAGAAGAAGGTGTCCTGGGGGGCATCGAGTACCGCCTGAAGATGTGCCAAGGCAGCGGAGATTCGACCGGCCGAGAGGTCCGTGATTCCGCGTTCGATGAACAGCGGATGGTGGCGGTCCCGAAGCAGCACCTGGTTGAGCGAGTTCCGGAGAGAGTCGGAGTCCGCATCCTCCGACTTATCAGAGGACACAGGATCCTGCTGGCCAACGGGATCTGCTGCCGGAAGTGGTGGGGGTGCAGGCTGGGATTCGGGAGTTGCTGCGGGTGGAGAATCGGGATGAGACCGGAGCAGCGCAGGGGAATGTCTGCTCTGTTCGGACCGATCTGCAGGGGATGCGTGAGGGGAAGGCGGATGCCGAGGTGGAGGGTCACTGTCCGCCCGATTGACAATCGGGGGTGGCCCCAACATGCCATAGCCTGCGACCAGTAATATGACGATCTGGGTTCGTCGTCCTTGACGAGATCGCATAGTCATCCCCCAACTCCTTTTGAGAGACGTCAGCGAAAGTGACCGCGGACGCTACATCAGTTTGCAGAATGCGGGAATACCAAAACATGCAAACGGGATGCCCAATTTGCAAAGGTCAGAGTGCAATCACCCTCGCGAATCTGCCGCAACCCGCTTTGCCGTCTGATGATACAGATTCCCGAATGCCACCCAATATGGCCGTCGACCTTGGGGTCACGGTGCGCGGGGTGCCGCTTCGTCAAGCAGTGCCTGCTCGCATTTCCCGATAGCGTGCGGCTGAAGAGAAAGACCAGATCACCGCTCGATGGTCAGCTAAGTGCTCAGCGAGGTGAGCCGAGTCGACCGCAATTCAGGAGCGCTTTTGAGAGTCGCTGTCGTCGGACGGCAATGGCCAGTAGTTCCCGAATCCATGATGGCGCAATCGCGCAGCGAGCAGGCGGCGACGTTCGTTCGCCGGGAGTCCCTGAAGAATTCCGGTCAAGAGATATCCCAACGTCAGTGTGGCCAACTCCACGACGCGCATGGGGAGACGGAACTCGCGCAAGTCGGCATAGAACTGGTCTTCGCTGCAGATTTCGCCAAACTTGTGACCGCGATATGTCAACTCCAGTCCGCGCAAGTCCGGGCTCCACTCATAGTCGAAGGGGCCAAATTCCCTGCGACGATGCGTGATCCAGAAGCGGCTTTCTTCAAATCGGAGTCCGTGACTGGCAGTCAAGGGCGTTGTACGCGAGATTGGGTGGAGCGATTGGGACGTCATGAATGCGCGATCATAGAAATCGCGTCCGGGTCTGAACAGGCGAAAGTGAAGCGACCGGGATCGTCCTGTAGAATCCGCCGCAGCAACAAACTGACGACAAGAGCGTGCGCGTGATGAGTGGTTCGAAGGTTGAAGTCAGTCGCGGACTGGTCGGCGTGATTGCTGCTGCGTGCATCACACTCGCGCTGGGTTTGATGTTCTGGGATTCGTGGGAGAACGTATGGTGTGCGGCCTTCATGCGCGTAGGGATGGTGATGTCTGCGATCTGGCTGGCGATGCCCACAGCACAACGCGAAGCCGCGTGGGCAAACGTGTCGCCCCTCACGCTGGTGGGACTGTTCGCTGCCCTGGTCTTCGTGGTTTACAGTCCCCGCAGGGCCTTGCCGGTCGTCATTGGGGCGTTGGTCGTCGGCTTTTTCCTGAGACCACGCCCGAATCATCGTCGTCGCTCGCAGCCTTAGTTCGCTGCGGGCGTCGTCGGCTCTTCAGATTGCCAGTGAGGTTTTTGCAGGCTCGGATCAGGCGATCGACGGGAAGCAGGTTGTAGTACTGGCGCTCCAGGCAGTGGCAACATCGCCCTGGACGGACCAGGAGCAGCAAGAGAATCTGCTCCCCCGCATGAAAATGAGCGGGTCTGACTTCGGCGCACATGCAATACTTGCAGCCACCCCTCAGCATGATGCGAGGCCCTGATCGCGGTCGGTAGCATTGACACAAACGAATTATCCGCAAGTGCGACAACAGCAAACTGCAGAAATGGGAGAGAGGAGCTGCGCGCTGATAGGACACGCTGCGATTTGCAGTAGCAGAACACAAGAATCGCCCTGAATCAAGAGCGAATCAGGCTCCACTGAACGACAACTTACAAATACCTGCCGTAGGATGCGATACAGTCGCCCTGGCGAGGTAAGCCCGAAAAGCCAGCTACCGCCGGAAACTGGCAGGAGATTTGGGCATCCTGAACTTTGGTGCCGGCCCTTCATTCTCCGGTCGAGCAAAGCCGGCTTCGGTGGTCATCAGCCACTTGTCGAACTCAAATCCATCCTCGCGCATACTGAAGTTGATCACGTGCTCGCCTGGTTCTTCGATATCGAGATACAGTTTGCCAGGCTCGCCGGAGTGATTCTCCTGCGTGCGCTGCTTGCTGTCCCAGAACCACTGGTTCTTGGCCGTCCATTGCATGCGCTGTCCGGATTCAGGCCAGGTTCCATCAATCCCGACGTGCAGGCCGTTGTCTTCGGTACCGGTGGAATGCGTTCGCGCCCAGACGTAATACCGCCCCGGCGTGTTGAAGTGGACGCGATAGGACAAGACAGCCATCTCTCCCGCCTTGGGTGAGAAGTTTTCGCCGTTGATCAGGCGATCGTCATGAGTCCGACGCGTGTCAGGCAACACCTCCAAGTAGCTGCCGCCACTGGCACCAACGTAGTGTGGCCCGTCGCCATCGGGAAGGACGTCTGGGGTCGCTTCTGCTGAGGAGCGAAACCAGGCCCGGGTGTCGATCAGGGACTGATCAAAGAAGTCTTCGGCCTCAACCGCAACAAGTCCATCGACCTCTTCAAACTCGAGATCGCGGGCGATGACCGGCTGAGTCAAATCTCGCGATTTGTCTTGTGTAGCTGATTTGAGCGAATCTTCGTCGCTCATACCGAATGCAGCCAAGTTCAGATGAAGCAGCGCCACCAAACAACAAACGTGACGGCTCATCGGACTGGTCCTGTCGCTATGGCATGATTGCTGACTGGGGAAGGGCAAGCCTCCTTTCAGCGCACGACAGATCGAGGCGTCGCTGAAAGGAGGCCATCCGCACAGAAGACCTACCCGAAATCGGCTGCAGCGGCCTTGATCGCCTCTTGCAGCTCGTGCCAGGACTTCGACAAGTCCGTGGAAAACGCACTCCACTTCTCGTCGCCGGCTTCCTTCAGCTTGGCGACCTGCGCGGAGAACTGCTGAAACTTTTCGTCGAGCACCTTTCGATGTTCCGCAAAGCGTCCCTTGGCCGCTTCATCGAGCTGTTCAGCCTTAACGCTGAAACGGTCCATCTCTTCCTTGGCCTGGGCCAGCCGCTTGTCCGCCTGCTCGACCAGCTTGTCGCGAGTATCAGCCGTCCAGTCTGCCACGGCACTTCCCGCGTCCTTGATCCGCTCTTCGATACCTTCTGCATGGCTGGTGTCAACAGGTGCACCTTCGGGTGACACCGCCGGCTGATCACCGGTCTCGGGTGTCGCGCTGGCATCATCACCCGGGATCTTGCCGGCTGTCACCGTCGTCGGTGTCTCCGGCGTGTCGACTGTCTGTTGCGTAGACTCAGCACAACCGACGACGACAAGAGCACCCAGCAGCAACGCGTGAATCCTCACCATGGCATCTCTCCTCTGTGATTGATTGCAGCACAGGCCACCTCGTGCAGCCCATCTGCGTCGAATTCGGCCAACTGATGAAGGCATCTCGAGCATTCGACCGTCGTGGCGACCCGGATGTCTTCAACCTCATGAGGCGCGATCATAGCAGGTTGATCAGGACAATCCCATCATTCGAGTTCATCCATGTCCCCGAGTTGTCGGTCCTGAACAACGGTAGTGGTGGTACGCAAAATCCTCGCGCTCAGCCACCATGTCCTTCTGGAGAGTGGCTCGCTTCGGTTGGAAGGTGAGTCGAAGCATTCATCGCGAGGCAACATCAAGGGAGAACCGTCAGTTGTTGCGAGTCACATCGTTGTCCCTGTCACCGGGTTGCACATGGACAGGCTTCCGGGTAGACAAGTGCACTGTCCCCCCACCCTCAAATGTAAAGAGGACGAGCCGTGAGCGCCCCCTCGACGACCCTGTCGGATGACGACCCTCGTCGCTGGTACGAGGGGATCACCCGCTATCAATGGCTGGTGCTGGTCATCGCTTCACTGGGATGGGTGTTCGACATCTTTGAGGGCCAGATCTTCGTCGCCAGTTCCGACGACGCGATGCCGACCTTCATCGCGCAAGAGGAACGGGAAACGGGCATCGTCCTCAGCGCCGAGCAGCTGCAGGGACGCAAGCAGTTCTACAACAACAGCGCGTTCGCCGCCTTTCTGCTGGGAGGGGCGGTCGGGGGCATCGTGTTCGGGATGCTCAGCGATCGCATCGGTCGCAAGCGGACGATGACCTGGACCATCGTGTTCTACTCACTGTTCACTTGCCTGTCAGCATTCTCGGCACAGTGGTGGCAACTCGCCGGATTGCGATTTCTGGTGGCGATGGGGGTAGGTGGTGAATGGGCTGTTGCGAGCGCCATGGTGTTCGAAGTGTTTCCGAAGCGGTCGCGTGCGCAGGTTGGCAGCATCTTTCATGCCTCGAGCATTCTGGGCACCTGGCTCGCCATCGCGGCGGCAACGTTGTTCATCGGCAATGCGGTGGTGGGAAACACCCTCACCCGTTGGGCACATTCGTGGGGGATCACGGATCCCATTCTGGCGGCGTCCGTGAAATGGCGGATTGGCTTCGCCCTGGGAGCACTCCCGGCGCTGCTCATCATCTGGATTCGCACCAGTCTGAAGGAGCCGGACGAATGGCGTGATGCGCGACAACAGGCAGCGAGCGACGAAACCCGGCAGGTCGGGAGACTCTCAGAACTGTTCGGCTCCAATCTGTTGCGCAACACGTTCGTCGGGTTCACGCTGGCTGCGGTGGGCATGGCGACCTTCTGGGGGGTGCACATCCACGGGAAGTCGCTGATGAAGACCGCCGCGCAGGAGCGACTGGCTGTGCAGGAGCCGGAACTCTCAGACTCCGATCGGACCACCGCGCTCAAACGCTGGGAGATGCTCGGGATGTTTCTTGTCACGACTGGCGGAGGGCTGGGCCTGATCTTGTTCGGGTCGATCTCACAGTTCATGGGGCGACGTCTGGCGTTTCTGCTCTATCACATCGGGGGATTTGTCATCTCACTCGTGATGTTTCAGGCGTCGTTCTCCCTGTCGGCCCTCTATCTGCTGTTGCCGCTGTTTGGGTTTCTGACCCTCGGGATGCACGCGGGGTATGCGATCTACTTCCCGGAGCTGTTTCCCACCCGACTGAGGGGAACGGGCTCCGGATTCTGCTTTAACGGCGGACGAATCGCGGCAGCACCGATCCTGTTCCTCAGCGGGTGGTTGCAGAACGGATTCGTGTTTCAGTCCGAGCATCTCTCACTCAGCATCGCCCGCATCGGCCTCAACCAGGCCTGCTCGCTGCTGAGCTGGCTCTACCTGGTGGGCTGCCTCGTGTTGCTGATTGCGCCCGAAACCCGGCAGCGTCGGATGGCTGAATAGCTGAGATGCCGGGTCCGAAAGTGTCGCTGGTGGTCTTGCCGTGCGAATCACGTTGTTCCACTTCCGATTCGGCGAAACCTCAAGCGATTGCTATGATCCGTCCGCCGACACTCCGGATTTATGAGCACGCGAACCGGTGCGGCGACCTGTGTGTCGGATCACCGACCTCATTCCCGACCTTGCCCGAATGGCCCACCGTCCGTGTCCGTAGCCGCCACCTCCGCTCTGGCCGACTCCGATCGCGGCACACTGCGTGAGCTGCTGCGGGTGGCCGTGCCTCTGGTGATCAGTTCCGGGTCATTCTCCCTGATGAATGTGGCGGACCGGATCTTCTTCACCTGGCTTTCCCCGGAGGCGCTAGCGTCGTCACTCCCCTCGGGAATGGTGTACTGGCTGATCATCAGCCTGCCGATGGGCATCGCCGTCTACACAAACACCTTCATTGCCCAGTACGACGGTGCCGGTCGGAAGGATCGCGTCGCTGCCTCCATCTGGCAGGGTGTCTTCCTGGCGATCGTCGCCGGCGTGGCCTTGCTGGCCTTTGAGCCTCTCGCCGACCCCATCTTCCG
This sequence comes from uncultured Planctomycetaceae bacterium, assembly GCA_963707405.1. Taxonomy (GTDB): domain Bacteria; phylum Planctomycetota; class Planctomycetia; order Planctomycetales; family Planctomycetaceae; genus CAVPPT01. The sequence goes on from CAVPPT010000025.1 coordinate 132,137, forward strand.
GCTGATGGGACACCCGGCAGCTGTTCAGCGATATGAACGTGAGTATTTCTCGATACTTGTGTGGGGAGCGGGCCCGATGCTGCTGGCGGCGGTGCTCTCCTCATTCTTCAGCGGTCGAGGACAGACCCGCGTGGTGATGTGGGTCAACATGTTCGTGGCGCTGGTCAATATCGTCCTCAATTCGCTGCTCGTATTTGGTCTGGGACCATTCCCCGCACTCGGGGTGCGCGGGGCGGCGATCGGCACCGTGCTGGCCCAGGCGACGGCTGCCGTGATGTTCGCCATCATGATGTTCCGCATCTGCGCGAGAGAGGGCTATCCGCTGCGCGAACAGTCTGGTTTCGATCTCTCACTGGTGCGACGGATGCTGTGGTTCGGGCTGCCCAATGGGGTGCAGTTTGTCGTCGATGTGGCCGGCTTCGTGGTGTTCATCGCCATCGTCGGACATCTGGTGCGAAGGAACTGGCCGCGACGACGCTGGCCTTCAATCTCAACTCATTGGCGTTCATTCCGCTGATCGGCATGGGCACTGCCGTGATGATTCTCGTGGGGCGACGCATCGGCGAGCGCGCTCCCGAACTTGCCGTGCGTACCGCCTGGTTGGCGTTCTGGGTGAGCGTTCTGTACGTCGGCGGTTGGTCCGTGCTGTACCTGTTGGCTCCGAATCTGCTGCTGGCACCCTACGTAGCCTACGTCCAGGCGGATCAAGTCGAGGCCTTCAACGAGCTGCGGCCCATGGTAATCCTGTTGCTCAAGTTCGTGGTGCTGTATTCGGCCTTCGATGCCTTGTCTGTCGTGTTCGGGTCGGCGGTGCGCGGCGCGGGGGATACACGATTCTCCCTGTGGTTCAGCTTCGCGTGCGGCTGGCTGCTGATGGTGCTGCCGGTCTACCTCGCGTGGAGGGCGAACCGACTGACGCTGACATTCAGTTGGTGGGCGATCTCGGTGTACATCATTGTGATCGGCACCGGGTTCGTGGTGCGTTTTCAGCAGGGGCGCTGGAAGACGATGAGCGTGATGGATCATGACGTTGATGGGATTTCATCCCCAGAAGTGACCATCGTGCCAGCGGCAATGGAGACCGCGGCCGAAGTGGCCGTCGCCGCACCACTGGAGCATTGAGGTTTTCATCCACCGCAAGCGGTTTCGCCGTACCCACGGGCAGCGGCCCGTGGACTTTGGGCTGCATCAGGGAATGAATTCCAATGACTGACACTGCGACGTCGTGCACTGGAGACACAAGGGAGACCTGCTGGTCGCTCGCGCCCGGAGTGACGTATCTCAACCATGGGTCTTTCGGGCTATCGCCGCAACCGGTTCGCGCGGCGCGTCGGGCATGGCTTGACCAGCTGGAAGCGAATCCGATGGACTTCTTCGTCCGCAAGCTGGAACCGGCCCTGGACAAGGCCGCAGAGTCCGTAGGCCAGTGGCTGAGCTGCGCCGGTCGCGATCTGATCTTCGTCCCCAATGCCACGACCGGCATGAACATCGTCGCGGCCAGTGTGCCTCTGGCTGCCGGGGATGAGGTGCTGATGACGGACCACGAGTACGGCGCCGTCCGCCGGTTGTGGGGTCGACGTTGCAGCGCTGTCGGTGCGAAGACGACACTCGCTTCGCTGCCGACCCAGTGGACTCATACTGATGAGATTCTGGACGCACTCTTTGACCGCGTGACTGACCGTACGCGGGTGATCGTCGTCAGCCATGTGACCTCGCAGACCGCGGTTGAGTTTCCGGCCACCGAGATTTGCCGTCGGGCCCGCGAGTGCGGCATCCTCAGCTGCATTGACGGACCCCATGCACTGGCGCAGGTTGAAGTCGACCTGACGCAGATCGGAGCCGACTACTACGCGGCCAGTTGCCACAAGTGGCTCAGTGCACCGCTGGGGAGCGGGTTGCTGTATGTCAGGCGAAACCACCAGTCGTCACTGCAGCCAGTCGTGACCAGCTGGGGCCGCAGCCTGTGCGGCCGTGCGGCTCGCTGGCAGGATGAGTTTCACTGGCCGGGGACGTTTGATCCGACAGGGTACCTGACAATTCCCTCGGCCATCGAGTTTCTGAAATCTGTCGGTTGGTCCACATTTCGCGAACAGACCCGCGCACTCGCGTCACAGGCAGCGACGCAACTTGAGAGCGAGTTCAGCGCCGTGCCATTGATGGGCGGTCCTAACAGGGGCTTGTCGATGGTGACAGTGCATCTGCCGAACGTTCCACGCAGCGAATCGTGGCCGGGCCAACCTCATCCTCTGCAGGTGAGGCTGTGGGACGAACACCGTATTGAGGTCCCGGTCTTCGACTGGCACGAAGGAGTGCATCTGCGGGTGTCGTGCCACCTCTACAACACGACGGACGACATCACTCGGCTGATCGCGGCAATGCAGGGGATCGTCGACGCCTGAAGTGCCGACGAAGGGTCCCGTAAATCGTTCGCTCAGTCACGCGGTAGTGCAGTGGTAGTCATTGAACAGTCAATAGTCTTTGAACGGCCCTCTCGGTTCGGCGGCGTCCATCGCCGTCTGCCACCGGGAGAAGTGGTTGCGCATCGTTGCCAGCTGGTCGGGTTGCGTCCCGGCCAGATTGTGCTTCTCTCCCACGTCGTCGGCGAGATTGAATAGAAACTCGTCATCGGCAGTGCGGACCCACTTCCAGTCGTCCACCCGCGCCCCTTCCTTTTCCTGATGCTTCCAGAACATCTCATGACGCTGTGACGGTTCTTTACCCGCGAGAACTGGCAGCATGTCGAAACCGTCAAGGACGACTCCCATGGGAGGAGCGACGCCCGCCAGGTTCAGCAGCGTTGGAAACCATTCGAGACTCGTCAGGAACTCGTCGCAGACACTCCCGGCCGGAATGTGACCCGGATAGCGGACAGCGGCACACACGCGGATCCCCCCCTCGAAGGCGTCCCCCTTATGTCCGCGCAGGGGTGAGTTGTCGCTGGATCCCGAGCCACCATTGTCCGAAAAGAACACGACGATGGTGTTGTCCGTCAACTGATTTTCGTCGAGCAGCGTGAGGACATGGCCGATCGCAGCATCCATGCAAGCGATCGCCGCCAGGTACTCCAGCAGCTTCTTCTCCCTGGTAGCGACTTGCGCCGGCCTTCCATATCTTGTTCCCTGCGCCAGTTCGTCACTCAGATGGGGATAGAGTTTCTTAAACTCCGGGGGTGCCTGGGCCGCCGAGCGAATCACCGGATCGAGATTGCTGGCACCATGAGGTGCGTTGAACGGTAAATACAGAAAGAACGGCCGGTCCTTGTTCTCCCACACGAAGCGAACCGCCTCACGCTCAAACAGATACGTGCAGTAGGTGCCCTTGTCCTGCTGGGTGAGGGCGTTGCCGGAGTACATGGCAGGTACGCCGTAGCGTTCATGCGTGAAGTAATCGATTCCGGAGTTCGTGAAGCCATAGAACTCGTCCCAGCCTCGCTGCAGGGGGAGAAAGCGCCGCGAGCGAGCCGAGATCCCATTTGCCGAAGATGCCGCAGTAGTACCCGGCCTGTCTTGAGCATCTGCGGCAGCAGGACTTCGCGGGCGTCCATGCCGCCGATGCGTTCGAAGTGATGGCGTATTCATCTGGTTCGTACTTGTGGCCGAAGTCGGGAGCCTCGTTGCGGATCATGTCATAGATGCCGTTCCGCTGAGGGTAACGTCCGGTCAGAAAGCGCGCCGCGCGAGGGAGTGCAGGCGGGCCAGGCGACGTAGTAACTTGTCAGTCGCACACCTTCGTGGACAGAGGCGGTCGAGGTTGGGAGAAATGACCTCACCGTTCAACACGCCCAGGTCGTTGTATCCCTGGTCGTCGCTGACGATGAACACGATGTTGGGGGGACGCTCCGCCCCCTGACTGCGCGCCAGAGCGGCGGACGTGGTCAGCAGGCAAAGGATGCCCGGCAGCAGTCGCCGGCTTCTGCAGTCATTCATGGAAATGATCCCGGGAGAGCACAGATTCCGGAGGCGGAATCGATAGAGAGCGCATCGCGCAGCACAGATCAGGATCGTACGGCATTCGGCTCCCGCATCCAACTGCACCGGCGGAAATCACACGCGCGATTGCTCCGCCTGCTTCACGAGGGCGTAGTCCGCTTTGGCCAACACGGCCGGCAACCGATGAGCAATCATTCGATTGTATTCCCGTTCGTCATCAGACAGCTCGTCCCAGGTGACCAGGAAGGGGCTGATGCGCCGAGTGAGGTCTTTGACGGCTCCATGTGTCCACCCGGCGTTCATACGCTCATTCAACCAGCGCTCATGCTCCATACGGGCCAGTCGATCGGCGTCATCGGGGGAGAGAACGAGCAACTCGATCTCGCCATCAGGACAGGGAACAAGTTCAAAACCGCACGCTTTCAGTCGCGTACAGAGATGGTCGACCTGCCGGCGATTCGACGACTTCAGTTCCTCCGACAACTGGTCCCAGCCCACCAGAGTGCGTGAAGTGACCGGCTGTTGTACATCAACGAGTTGCTGTGCAAGATATCCTTGGTGCAACGCCTGGGCCAACACCTCACGTGATCCCCCTGAGACCAGGTCCCACGAGCAGGCGATGTCCAGTAGTCCCACCACGCGCAGCGTACACAAGTCATCAGGCTGCCGGATCGCATCCAGTAGTGTGGACAGGACTCCCCGCTCCGTCATGCTGACGACCACGGGCACGGGACTTCGACGCAGGTGGCGAAACAGGTTCAATGCCGCATAGGTTGCCAACGAATCGTCCTTGAGGCAGACATAGACGCAAGATGCCATGCCCGGATGCGCGGCGTCGTCCGATCGCTGCTGGCCGTGCAGGAACTCACCGACAGTGAACGCATGTGAGTAGATGTCCAACGGAACCGAGTGCAATTCGGCGACTTCGATCAGTCGGGGATAGCGCGACAGCATGTCCTGAATCCGCTGATCCGCCTGCGTGTCCACGATCGTCACCAGCAGCCTCGACGAGGCTTCCGGGCGGTCGATCCGCCAATCGCGGGCAGCACGCCAGAGTAATGTCTGCCCCAGCTGTCCCAAGCCTGCAATCACCAGGTGAGGGGGAGCGTGTGCAGCGGGCACCGACAGGGCCCCGAGCGGAGGATCTCGCAACATGATGCGGGCCCCGATTTCGTACGCATTGAAGAACTCGATACCGAAGGGGTCGTCTCGCCGGGCATCGACATGCAATTCGCGGAGCACCGCCTGCAGATGCGGATCCGTCATGTGAATGATGCAGCGGAGATGCGAACGTTCGCTCTGGTCGTTCAGCCGGTGAGCCAGCAGGGCGGTTTCGACGTTGGTCTGATCATTCCCCGTCACCGAGATAAGCGTTTGGGCGCGATCGACACAGGCTCGCCGCAGGGCCCACTCTTCGTTCGCAGCCCCGATGACCATGAAGGCCTGCAACTCCCGGCAGCGGGCGATGTCGTCGTTTTTTTCGTCGCTCTCCACAACGACCACTCGCTTGCCCTGTGCCCTCAGTTGCTCGACCAGGCACCCCCTTTCTGGCCCAGACCGCAGATCACCACATGTCCCCCCGTCAGTGACAGCCAGACGCGACGCACCTCGACTGACAGCAACGCCAGCAAGGCGCGTACCAGTGCATAGGCAGCGGTCAACGGTGCAAGGAAGCGCACCACTTGCAATTCGACGTTCATCGGTGCGACGGCACCCGACTCCAGAGTGAACAGTTGCAGTGTGAGGTACAGTGCCTGTCCTGCCGGTGGTTGCACGCCGGCGTCAGCAAAGTGTTTCGAGAATCCTCTCAGTCCGAGTCCGAATGCGAGGACAGCCAGAGCGATGACAACCAGCCAGGACAGCGAGATATGACGACGGACAATCATCATTTCGATCGGTGCGTGTTGTAAGACAAACCGCCGTCACTGTGTACCAGAATGTCGGCCTGTGAACCAACCTCCTCTCACGGGTTCAGTCCAAATGACTGTCGCGGTGGGTCACCATCTTCACTCGGGTGGAATCGCATACAACTTTCGGACCAGCGAATCGATCGCCGAGTCGAGCGTTGCGACCTGCGATGCCGTATCAGATTGAGCTGCGAGCTTGTGCATCTTGCGGGCCAGTCGATCGAGCGTTGCGGCAGCCTCGGCGTCTGCTGCGGGCAACGGGAACCGTCGCAGCACCGTCCCCGAAATGTCGAGATGCACTCCCCGGTGTTTCGCGTGTGTCTCAAACCATTCCCGGGCTGTGTGCGAATTGAGCACGGCGGTCAGTGCGCGGAGTGACAGGGCATGTGGTGATTTGGCCTGAATCACGTTGACTGAGAAGCCGACGTACGCGGGTCGCTCCACATGGACAAAACGGGGATATGACCCCATCTGCACCGCAAGAATTCGCGGATGGATGAAGAGTGACTCCTGCCGGGGCCAGTGCAGGTGCCACCAGCGGATACGATCAATCTGCACCTCGCGTCGGCGCTCCAGAACCGGGCGGAACCGCAGCAGGTGCGATTGAATGGCCGGCAAACACTCAACCTCAGGGGCCGTGTGCCGGGTCAGGTACAGCAGCCAGTGCGTCGGCTCCAGCGGGAGAGCGAAGCGGTCGATGCATGCCGCGGAAAAGTAGGGCGCAGATGCTCACGTTCGATGTCCGACAATCCTAGGCCTGCGACTTCGGAGGATGTCAGCACGAACACGCCTGCACCTGGGGTCAGCGTCTCGCCGGATTCCTGACTCATTCGTCGTGTCACCCGGGGAGGATTCTCGGCGATCCCCTGCCTGACGAGAAACTCGTCTTCCAGCGACTGCCGACCCTTCATCTGCCGGGCAGAGGGACGCGGGCGGAACGCGACGACCTGCAGTCCAACAAACAGCGAGTCCTGCGATTGACACCATTTCCAGGGCACGACAGCTGCGGGAGAGCCTGTCAGCAGCGTCAATGGATCCGGCTGAGCCGACAGGTCAACGACTTCACACGATTGCTCACGGCGGCCCTTGGTGAGTTGCAGGATCATGTGCCGGCCCGCTACTCCGGGAAAGAGGGGGACATCCCCCAGCAGGACGATCCGTCGCAGCGTGGTCTCCTCGCGCAGGCGCTGGATCATCCGCCGCGCGCTGATGGCGGCCATCCAGTAGCTGTTGACGATGAAGCACAGCGTGCCGCCGGGTCTCAGCAAATCGAGTCCTCTGTGGACAAAGTAGTGCGACAAGTCCATGCGGGGCTGGCTCCACCCGCGGCCGAGCGGCGTCGCCGTGATCCGGTCAAAGACCGCCTTGGCATCTTTCTCGCGCAAGTAGGGAGGATTGCCGATGACGATGTCGAAGCCTCCCTGGGCAGCGACCGCAGGGAATGTACCCGCCCAGTCGATGCCGTCACTGGGCGCGGTGACCATTTTGTCACCCACTTCGCCTTCCTCACCAAAGCCATGACCAGTGAGGGCATCTCCCACGAGTATGTTCCGCTGGCACCCAGCTTCGATGTCCGCCGACGGAGCCCCCCTTGAACCCAGTCGCTGCGTGATCCGCTTGTTCAACACACTCACGGCGACTGCGTCCGTGTCGACTCCAAACAATGACGTCCCCAATAGCCTCAATGCGCTATGGGACGATGATTCCGTCCCGATCAGTTCCTCCAGCAGCACCATCAGAAACGCGCCATCACCACAGGCCGGATCCACGATTCGCAACGGCGGACTGCCCTCCGCAGTCCTCTTTGCGTCAACCTCGGCGAGTACCGCCTTCACCATCCAGCGAACCAGAGGCTCGGGAGTGTAGACCGCTCCGATCGGAGACTGCGGCGGGGCCACTCGTGCATCGTCAACATTTGACCGCAGGATCTTAGCCTGAAGCGCCAGCGAAGGAACCTGTGAATCGTCCTTTGCTCGCGCTTCAGGCTTCAATGGACGCTCACTCCAATTCTCAGGATTGATGAAATCTACGTCAGGCGAATCCATCGTCCCAGAAACAGTGCCGGCAGGATGAGGGCCGCTGTCAGCACGGCCAACCCGGCACCCTCAGGTCCGAGCTTGAAGTAGATCAGCGTCGCATCCAGCATGATGATCGAGAGCAGCATGGTCCGAATGGCATTCTGCACACGCACCGGCTGCGGAGTGAAGATCGCCGCCGACAGACGACGGTTGGTCGTCAACACGATCACCGCCATCACCATCAGTACGGCATCGCGATCATGGCCCGCCCAGTGAGTGATCCACCCGATCAGTGTCGCCAGTCCGACGTTGACGGTCAGCATCGCCAGGAACAGCGGCAGCCTCCTACTCTCACGCGTCTCGGTCCGGGCGAACCAGGTGACACCCACGATGTAGATTCCCAGACCCGCCGCCACCCACACCTGCGGACGCCACCAGAGTTGCTCGAACCGTAACCAGCCGCTGCTCGCGCCGAGGATGACATTGAGAAACCGGCAGCCTCCCATGGCAATCGGCCCCAGTGGTGTCCGCTTCAGCACGGCGTCGTACAAGAGGATGCACCCGGCCAGCAGCACCGCCACGACCAAGCTGTACCGGCTCGCGAGGGCCGCCGCTCCCAGTCCTGCCAGCATCAACACCGACGCGAAGATGATGGCTCCCGGCAGCGTCACCCGCCCCGAGGGGAGTGGTCGTTGTGGACGTTCCTGGGAATCCTGCCGGCGGTCGAACACGTCGTTCCAGACCATCCCTGAAAGATACAGTCCCGTCGACGAGGCCAGCAGCAGCAACAACTCCCGCAGAGAGCCATCCGCTGTACTGGTCAGAGTGCGATGCACCAGCAGGAAGCCAAGGAAGATGTCAGCCATAGCCGTAAAGACGGTCGGCAGACGACACAGTTGCAGGTAGGCGATGAATGTCGACATGATGTTGCCGGATTGTGATGAACTGGACGCCGGGGTCAAGCCGTGTCGCTAGTGGATGTCGACCTGCCGTTGCGGGATCAGCCGCTTCCTCCGGAAGTGCACAAGTTCATCCATCGCGCGACGCGGCGGATTGACGACTTCACCGAGGCTCGGCGAATGTCTCCCCTGCCGGCCTTTGTCCCCAGCGACTTCGAGGCCGCCTGGCGGACCTTAAGCGCGATTGCCGAGTCTGGCCTTGCGACGGGATCGTACTTCTGTGAGTGGGGCAGCGGGTTCGGCGTCGTCACCTGTCTGGCAGCCTGGCTGGAGTTCACTGCCTATGGAATCGAAATCGAGCCGGATCTGGTCGAGGAAGCAACGAAGCTGGCAGCGCTGCGCGATCTCCCGGCGGAGTTTGTCTGTGGAACATTTCTGCCTCACGAGGCATCCGAACTGGCCACCACCTCGAACGAATTTTCGTGGCTGGCCGAAGGGGGGGCCGATGCCTACGAGGAGCTGGGGCTGCAGATTGCCGATTTCGACGTGATCTACGTCTTTCCGTGGCCGGGAGAAGCGGCGACGATTGAGGAAGTCTTTCATCACCTTGCTGCGGATGGAGCCCTGTTGCTGACATTCGACAGCCGGGGCGACGTCCGCGTACAGGCGCAAGGTACGATCCCGGCGACGGCGTGTGTGATTTGGTCGTCACTTGTCGGCAAGACACACGCTCAAAGCCGGATCGCGACGCCCCAATGGCCAGGAGAATCGTACAACGCATGGCTGACCTGCCACTATCAGTCCTCTATACTTGACGGCGAAGGCACGACGTTTTCCCAGGAGTCATCATGAGCGAGTCGCACAGCAACTTTTGCGGGCGGACACGGCGGGAGTTCCTCTGGCAGACCGGCTGCGGGTTTGCGGGCACAGCCCTCACGGCCCTCCTGGGGCAGGACGGCTTCCTCGGCTCGCAGAGTGTGCGGGCCGATGGCGTCACCCCGTTCCAGAATCCGCTCGCCCCCAAGCAGCCGCACTTCGATCCGCAGGCGACCGCGTGCATCTTCCTGTTCATGTACGGCGGGCCGAGCCACATCGACACGTTCGACTACAAGCCGGAGATGATCGGCCGGGACAACCAGACGGTCGAGGTCAAGACGTTCGGCCGCGGCGGCCACAAGAACGAGGGCCGGATCGTCGAACCCCGCTGGAAGTTCAAGCAGTACGGCGAGTGCGGCAAGTGGGTCAGCGACCTGTTCCCGCACCTGTCGACCAAGGTCGACGACATCGCCTTCCTGCATTCGATGACGGCCGACTCCCCGATCCACGGCTCGGCCATGCTGATGATGAACTCGGGCCGCATCCTCAGCGGCAGCCCCTGCCTCGGCTCGTGGGTGAACTACGGGCTGGGCACGATGAACGAGAACCTGCCCGGCTTCGTCGTGATGCTCGACCCGCGCGGCGGACCGATCAGCGGCGCCAAAGAACTGGAGTGCGGCGGTTCATGCCGGCCTCGTACCAGGCGACGGTCGATGCGCTCGCAGGGCGAGCCGATCCTCGACCTCAAGCCGCCCGAGGGACTTTCGATGCGACGCGCAGCGCAAGCTGCTCGACACGCTCCGCGACTACAACGAGGATCATCTGACGCACGCGTGCCGACAACACCGATCTCGCGGCCCGCATCGCCAGTTACGAACTGGCCTTCAAGATGCAGCAGCATGCCCCCGAGGCGGTCGATCTCGCCCAGGAGACCGCAGCCACGCAGAAGCTCTACGGCCTGGACAACCCGACGTCGGCAACGTTCGGCCGCCAGTGCCTGCTGGCCCGGCGGCTCGTCGAACGCGGCGTGCGGTTCATCCAGATCTACTCCGGCGGCAATCACAACGACGCCAACTGGGACGCCCACGGCGACCTGGAATCGAACCACAACCTGCACGCGCGGAGACCGACAAGCCGATCGCCGGCCTGCTCACCGACCTCAAGCAGCGCGGCCTGCTCGACGACACGCTCGTCGTCTGGGGCGGCGAATTCGGCCGGCAGCCGACCGCCGAGTACGCCAAGGGAACCGGCCGCGACCACAACTCGTACGGCTTCACCATGTGGATGGCCGGCGGCGGCATCAAGGGGGGCGTGAGCTTCGGCAGCACCGACGAACTCGGCAGCACGGCGGTCGAGGATCGGTTGCACGTCAAGCACCTGCACGCCACGGTCCTGCACCAGATGGGCCTCGACCCGAACGGCCTGACCTACTTCTACGGCGGCCTCGATCAGAAGCTGGTCGGCGTGGAGGGTGCCGATCCGATCGAGGCCGTCATCGCGTGAGCGATGAGCAGAGGGATGCAGACGCCCCTCGTCGGTCATGGCCGAATCTGCCAGCTTCGGTTCCAGTACATGGGCCTCCGGGTTGATTGCTGATTGACATTCCGGAAGTTGTCACTGCACTACTCGTCAAGCCCGGCAGTAGCATCCAGGCGCACCCTTTTCCCTCACAGGATTCCCTGTCGGTCCCCGCGGGCCTCAATTCGTATCCCGTACGGGCTTGGGCTGCACGACCGTGCCCGCAGACGACTTCAAGTCGAAATCAAACGTCCCCCCTGATTCGGTCACGTCAGCTTCGAGCGTCGATTTCGCGTTGTAGGCATCCGGAATCCTCTCGGGAGCCTGTTCGCCGACCAATTGTTCGCCGTCGTTGACCGGCTGGGAATACGTGGAGATCACCACCTTGTACTTCCCGGGGGCAATCCCCGTCGACGTCGTGCTGTACAGCGCCGTATAGTGGCCACCGCTGTCGGTAACCCCCACCGACATTCGGCCGGGGTTACCGGCACCCGGAATGAACATCACCGTGGCCTTCTCGACCGGTTCGCCGTCCAAGGTCACTGTTCCCGAGACCCCCGGCAGTTTCTTGCCGCCGCACCCCGGAAGCGTCGCCAACATTCCAACAGCCACGACCAGCATGGCACTTCGATTACGATGCATCACACCTGTTCCCCATGAATCCTGTTGAATGACATCGGGCATCCCGCGTCCGTCAGCCGTTGCCCCGCAGCGCTGAACGTGATCATCGCACCCGCGTGCGAAACGAGGGGGGGGGCGAATCTATGCCGCGCCCCCTCCCGACCACTTTGTCGGATCGACGCTCCCTTGGTCCTTACCGGAGTTTCCCGGATCTAGAACTCGCCAATGACCATACCGTCGTTCCGCCCAGCCAGTCGCTGATAGATGCCGAAGCTGTTCGTCCGGCCTGGCTCGGGTGCGGTATTGAACTGCGCGGTACCCGGGCAGTTGACATTGAACGTGTTCGCGCCATCTGCCCAGCAGCGTTGCGTGTGGTGGATGTTCTCACTGATGAAATGTACGGAACCGTCGGCAAACGCAAAGTGACCGCCACCCACGTGAGGACTGTGGAAGAGGCGCGCATAGGGGACATTCGGAATTCCCGGGGGACAATTCAGCGGCATTTCGGCATTGGCCATCAGCCGGTCGCTGTTTCCGTCTGCCAGCCCCGTATTCGGGTTAGTCATTCCATACAATCGCCCCACACCATTCAGATTCCAATCGGAACACTCGCCGACCGCGAACGTGTTCGATGTGCCGTCCGTGATATCGCGGATCCGGACGTTGCTGTCCCGGCAGAACAGGCCATTGATCCGTTGCGCATTTCCGGTCGGCAACGCCGACAGATTGTTTTCGAACGATCCTGCAGAGGCCGCGTACGTAGAAACGCCCATGTTGACGTGCTGAAATGGCGCAGCGTTTCCACCAGAGTTCCCGTTCGTGGGGGCCGTGCTTGAGGGACATCGCGCCCAGGCGGCGGGCGTCTGAATGAGCTGGCGATTCATGCTGGTCGTCACCTGCGTCCCCGAGGGATCCACATCCATCGTGCTCAAATTGAAGTTGATCTGATTGTACAGTGGTGCTCCATCGATGAACGGCAGGACGAACACAGACCAGCCCCAACCCGGCCCGCCCAGGCCACCGGCGTTGGCAGGGAGGGTCCCCGCCCGATGAGCATGGCCGATCGGCAGGACTCCATGCGTGTCCATGTAGTTGTGCAGCGCCAGCGCGATCTGCTTGAGGTTGTTCTTGCACTGGGTGCGACGGGCGGCCTCGCGTGCCTGCTGCACGGCCGGCAGCAACAGAGCGATCAGGATCGCGATGATCGCGATCACGACCAGCAGTTCAATCAGAGTAAAGCCGGGTCTTCGCAGGGTACGGGCGTTCACCACAGGGTCTCCGCAGGAAACAAGGACAGCGACGTGTCACCAAGACACGATAGATCACACTCGTGCGAAGAGGGTTGATCACGCGCGTACTGCGCACCCGAAACGGGGATGAATGAGATTGGCTCATTCGCGCCACCTGAAATGTTCGAGCTGGTACGACAAGAAATGACAGAGGCCCCGCAGTGTGATCGACGCATTCTCCGCACGTCGGGCTGCCGTATCAAAAACTCGGCAGCGAACAGCTGTTCGAACGTTAGCCGATCGTCACTTGAATTGCAAGATTATGTGAGACCTGCGCAGTGCGTTCCGGTAGCGTGAGACCGCAGGTCCCTGGCTCAGAGCCTAATGTCGATCTCGTTGGTCCCTGCCTGAACATCCTTGACCATCGAACCATTCGTCGCCGCCGCGGGGAGCCCGGTGGCGGCGCCCTTCGCCCTGTCAGCTGCTCCGGAAGCTGCGTCGTCGGCCTCGACAAGCTGGATTCGGACAGCATGTTTGCCGATCATGGCACCCTTGGCATCCACGGTGTACAGCAACTCACGCCTTCGCCGTCGTCAGTTCCTGCAGGCGGAGTTGGCCACAGGCGGCATCGATGTCGGCCCCTTTGCGTTTGCGGATTGTCACGTTGACCCCGCCGGCTTCCAGTTCCTCCACAAACCGCGCGACGGCCACGCGTGAGGGGGCGTGCAGGTCGATCGGATCAACCGGATTCATCGGGATGAGATTCACATGAGCCGTCCGCGAGCGCAGCAGCCCGGCCAGTTGCCGGGCGTGGTCCGGTGAATCGTTGACGCCTCCCAGCAGCACGTATTCATAGGTCACACGCCGTCCTGTTTTCTCGAAGTACTCGTCGGCGGCTTCGAGGATGGCGGCGATGCCGATGCGATCGTTCACCGGCACAATGTGATTGCGAAGTTCATCGTTCGGCGCGTGCAGCGAGACGGCGAGATTGTATGGCCTGCCTGACTCGGCCAGTTGTCGAATCCCCTTAGGCAGACCGACGGTCGAGATGGTTATCCGCCGGGCCCCCATGCCCAGGCCCCCCTTGTCGCTGAGCGTCTCCAGCGCGGGGAGCAGGTTGCCGAGGTTCATCAGTGGTTCGCCCAGCCCCATCACTACGACATTGGTGATGCGCTCGTCGAGACTCAGCCGGCGGTCCAGACGCAGCACCTGTTCGAGGATTTCTCCCGCCCTGAGGTTGCGTTTCACTCCCTGCAGGCCGCTCGCACAGAAGATGCAGCCCATCGCACAGCCAACCTGCGTACTGATGCAGACCGTCTGCCGGCCGGTCTCCCGCATCAGCACGCATTCGACGAACTCGGCGTCTCCCAGTTGCAGGAGCAACTTCTCGGTGCGATCGGACGCGATCTGATGCCGGGTGACTTCGGCCTCAAACAAAAAGAAGTGCGCGGCCAGATCAGCTCGCAGAGTGGCCGGGAGATCGTGCATGGCCTCGAACGTGTCGACGCGCTTGCCGAACATCCAGCGCCGGATCTGGTCGGCCCGAAAGGGGGCATGACCCAGTTGCTGGCACCACGCGGCAAGGGCCGGACGATCCAGATCGAGCAGGCGGGGCAGGGGGGAGGAGGTCGACATCAGTGCACTGTAAGCGGAACCAGCGACGTTCGCCACAACGTCCAATCGCCGAAACCGGCAGAACCGGCAAAACCCTCAAGAAGGCGATGGGGCAGCGTCGATAGAAGATGCAGCGGACCGCAAGCCGGCGGGCTCAAGAACTCTTGCGCGAGCGACGTTGGAACGTCCCATGTCCCAGCAATCGGGCACTCGACAATCAGCGGGCGTCCGCGCAAAGCGTACTGCGCTACTGCTGCTCGCTGCGACAGGCACCTGCTTTGCGGTCCGCGGTCTGGTCCCTTCGGCGGCCCCCCCGGTGAGCGAGTCCCGGTTTGAGGACACGGTGTTCGGCGATCTGGTTGCTGCACCGCCAACGGCACACTTTGCGACGGGAGAATCCGTAGCTGACGCCAACACACCTGCCGAGAACTCGCGAGTGGAGTCGACCCTGAAGTCCAATCAGTCCGGCAGCACCAACACATCGCAATCAAGTCCGCCGGTCTGGCTCGATGGTCAGATCGAACTGATCCAAGTGTCCGACCATACGGAATTTGAACGTGCTCTCGACAGCACTGGAGGTCCACACTGAGCAAAGGATCTGCCGTTTACAACCATGACATAAAGTCGGTCATTGCGACGACGATTCTGTATGGATGTCTGAGAGTCAGTGAGTGAGCGCATGCAGCAACACGGCATGACTTCGTCACTCTCCATGACTCTCGCGCACGCATACTCCGAGACAGGGCCATTCAACGTTGCACGTTCATTGAATGTCTCGACAATCCACGACGACAACCTTGAGTTCCAGGACAGCCAAAGAGGACTGTGATGTATCAACACTACTGGCAGTTCGAACGAATGCCGTTCGAGAACCACTGCGATTCCACGTTCTTCTTCGCGGGTCGCTCGCATGAAGCAGCCCTGCTGAAGCTTCAGTTTCTCGCGGAACAGTCCAAGGGAGCCGCTGCTCGTCGGAGGACACGGACTGGGCAAGACCTGCATCACCCGGCAATTGGAGAACTATCTGAATGACGCGTTTCAGCCCGTTGTTCGCCTGATGTTTCCCCGACTGTCTGCCGTCGACACGCTTGCCTACCTGGCGGCGGGGCTGGGAGCCAGAACCGAAAATGTCGGCACTCCACACCTGTCGTCACTTTGGCAGTCGCTCGAAGACCGCTGCACCACACTGGCCTCAGACGGCAAACACCCGATCTTTATCATCGACGATGCCCATCTGATCGAATCGCCCGAGGTGCTGGAATGCCTGTCGATGGTGTTAAATCTGAGTCATGACCGGGGTCTAGGACTGTCGTTGATCCTCACTGGACAGCCCGAGTTGCTACCGCAGGTACAACGGGTCGCCTTGCTCGACAAGCGGATTTCGATCCGGATCGGCCTGCATCCACTGGATGCCGAGGAAACCGGACAGTACGTGGCCCATCGCCTGCAGGTCGCTGGACTGGAGCGAGAGATCTCGCGACCGATACATACGCGAAGATCGCCGACCTGTCTGAAGGAGTTCCCCGGCGGATCAATCAGATCTGCGACCTCGCATTGCTGGTGGGGTATGCCGATCGGCTCGACGTGGTGACGCGCAGCGAGATCGAGGCTGCGGCGGATGAACTCTGTCAGGTCTCGGTCGACTGAGCAATCGCGCCGCCTTCCGCCGGCGCTGCTTGCGTGACGACTCTACTGTCCAGCAGTACGTAAGTGCGTTGCCCGACTTACCTGTCAGTTGTGCGGCCCCGGTCTTGCGCAGACAGTACGCGGCCTTCTGCGCCAGCCAGCGTGGCACCCCCGCACGCTGCGCGATGTCTGCCGTCGTGAAACATTCCGGCAGGTCGCCGGGCAGTAACATGCGCAGGTCGCGGAGACTTACCAGCTGCTCACGGTGTGTGACCCCGATCAGCCGACGGTCCTCGACGCGATAGTTTTTGCCTCGCCACCGGCGACTGCGCCTGGCAACTCGATGTTCCTCCTGCTCGGTAAGGAGGATCTGGATGGTCAGCCGGTGATGGGGAAAGACGTCGACAAAGTGCACGAGGTCGTCAAACACATGGAAGAGTGTCTCATGCTTGGGACTGGTGCGCTCTGACGTTACTCGCCCGCCGCGGCGTTCACGCTGAATCAGTCGCTTGGTGGCTGCGAGTGGTTTGATAACCAGCACATCGTGCGACGTCAGCAGGTCGGCCACCTTGGCCCGAATGGCCCCCAACGATGCAAGCTGCACCTCAATGAGGGTGCCATCGGCGATGGCGTCAATGCGATAGCCGTTGACCGCTACTTCGGTGTGTTCCTCGGTTCCGCCGAAGAGTGACTTGAGCTGGCGGTGGAGCGTGGTCTCCATGGCCTCCCTGCCTGTGGATGGTTCTGTTCGCAGGACTTGTATCGGACGGGATCGTAACGTGCACGCTGGCGAGGGTCGAGATGAGTTGGGCCGCGCACGACGAGCGACGAGGAGCGGCGGCATTCGCAAAGCGAAAGCCTGGGAGACTCGTGACGAAACTCATCACCGAGGCGAATCGGATCATTGTTCGATCCACGTACACTGCGGTTCTGGCTCACAGCCTGTGATGTCTTGCCATCTCCTGACACGACCTACCTGCTGTTCTCCGTGCCTCTGGAACTTCGTGGTGAATACTCCGCAATGAGCAGGGCAATAGACATACGGGCCAATCCCTCGCGTTCGCGGCTCTGATTCCCATCTTCACTGCGACCGTCGGACACCTGCCCGAAGTGCCCATCCACGCTGGCGGACATGCCGTCAGTGGCACCCGACGATGTCTTGCGGCTAATCGGGACCGGATCGGGAAGAGTGATGGCTTGCTCATTCCCGATCGAACGGGCATCATCGGAATCTGCCGAGCTGGTGCGATCCGTTCGCGATATCCCAACAACATCCGGAGCCTGCCTTGAATCCTTTCCTCGCGATGCTCGCTGCCGACGCTGAGCCACTGAGTCTCGAATTGCGGATCCCCTTCTCTGCCCTGCACTTTTTGGAGTTTGCTATCTGGGGTGCCTGGTTTGTTGTCTTGGGGAACTACCTCAATGCCTTGGGGTTCACGCGGAAGCAAATCGGCAGCGTGTATGCCACGATGTCGCTGGGAGCGATTGTCTCGCCGATGTTTATCGGATCCATCGCAGACAAGTACTTCGCGAGCGAGATTCTCCTGGGTGTGCTCCACCTGGCAGGGGCGATGCTGCTGTTCTGGATGTCACGCATCACCTCGCCGCAAAGGTTTTACTGGGTCGCACTCGCGTATGCCCTCGTGTATTCACCAACGCTCGCCCTGGTCAATTCTGTTGTGTTCGCACACGTTCCTGATGCAGAGCGCGACTTCCCGCAAATCCGTGTTCTGGGAACAATCGGCTGGATCATTGCCGGTTGGTCACTGGTGCTGATAATCAAACCCGGACAGCCGGTGAACAATCGTCCGCTGCTGCTGGCCGCCATCTTGTCGTTGATCCTGGGCGTGTTCTCATTCTTCCTGCCGCACACTCCACCGGCCGCGAGCGGCGATGCGATCCCCTTCCTGAGTGCCGTGGAACTGCTGAGAGATCCCTCCTTTGCCGTGTTCTTCGGTGTGTCGTTCCTCATCACGCTCGCCCTGGCGTTCTACTACAGTTTCACCGCACTGTTTCTCGAAAGTGCTAATGGCGTCCGCGCCGAGAATGTCGGTCCCATCATGACGATCGGCCAGTGCACCGAGATCGTATTCATGCTGCTATTGCCCTGGTTCCTGCAACAACTGGGGATGAAGTGGGTTCTAGCGCCGGGGATGGCGGCTTGGGGACTGCGCTACGCACTGTTCGCGGTCGGTGGGCCGTTTCCGCTGATCATTCTGGGAATCGCCCTCCACGGTATCTGCTACGACTTTTTCTTCGCCGCAGGCTTTATTCATGTGCAGAATGAGGCCCCCGCGGCGATCTCGGCCAGTGCGTAATCGTTGTTCGCCGTGCTGACCTACGGCTTGGGCATGTGGCTCGGCACCGAAGCCTCGGGATGGCTGAACGAGAAAATGACATCCGACGGGATCGATCCCGATACCAACGAGCCGATCCGGGTCACGAATTGGCGGAGGTTCTGGCTGGTCCCGTGCGCGGGAGCCCTCGTATCCCTGGTCCTGTTTGTGATCCTGTTTCGGTAGGATTGGCTGGATTGCATGGCATCACGATCCCGCCGGAGTCGGATGTACCGGTACAATGAACAAAGCCCCGAAGTTGTCCGGCACACGTTGAATCACGCCCGCAAGAAGTCGTCCCATGACCGCTGCCACCACTGATCTCGCCGTGAGGGGCTCTGTCCCGTGGCGAATTCGCTGGCGGCTGTCGGTGCTGTGGCTATTGGAATGGGGCATCACAGGGGCGCTGCTGACGTATCTCCCCCTGTACTTCACACGCAACGGACTCTCACTCGATGAGACTGGTCCGCTGCTGGCGATCGGTGCGGTTGGACTCTGGATCGCCCCCTTCGTCGTCGGACAGGTGTGCGATCGCTGGATGTCCACGGAACGCTACCTGGCGATCGCTCATTTCTGCGGCGGGATGACGCTGCTGGCCATCCCCTTGGCCACCGACGTCTATCGCGAAACGGGAGAAGGCTACAACGCGATCCTTGTGCTGTTCGGTCTGTATGCCACGGCCTATCTGCCGACGATGCCCCTGGCCAGCGCCCTGACGTTCCGGCACCTGCCGCGTCCCCGGGCCCAGTTCGGCGGCATCCGGGTGTTCGGCACCGTGGGCTGGGTGCTTGCGGGTGTCGGGCTGTCAGTCTGGCTGGGACGGACCTATGCGAAGGAGTGGCTGCAAGAGACGTTGCCCAGGACCATCCCGTTCGTTAACTGGCTGCAGGACGTGTTCTCCTGGCTGCCTCCCCCATCCAGTCGCGACTGCTTCCTGATGGCGGCCCTGCTGTCGTTCGCGCTCAGCAGTTTTTGTGTGTTTCTTCCGGCGACCCCGCCGCCTCGCGCGCTGCGCGGGCAGATCGCCCCGCTGGCGGTCCTGGGGATGTTCAAACATCGGACGTTCACGCGTCTGATGCTGATCAGCTGCCTGATGGCAGTGATAATGCCGCTCTACTCGATCGCTGCACCGACGCTGCTCGAACAGACAGGAGTTTCCGCCGACTGGGTGCCCGCGGTCATGACGATCGGGCAGGTGTCCGAGTTTCCGGCCCTGCTGCTGTTGCCGTTGTTCCTGCGGAAGGCAGGTCTGCGGACGACGTTTGCAATCGGGATTCTGGCCTGGATCGCGCGCTATCTGCTGTTCTCACTGAGTCAGGCCGGTGTGTGGATTCTGCTGGGGATCAGCCTGCATGGCGTGTGCCATGTATTTCTGGTGATTGTGCTGCAACTGTTCACAGACGCCCATTGTCCTCGCGATTTGCGGGCCAGCGCCCAGAACCTGTTCGCCTTTATGACGCTGGGGGTGGCAATGCCGCTGGGACTGCTGCTCTCGAAGCCGCTCATCCGCATGTGCACCGACCACGAGACCGGCGTGGTCGACTACCAGACACTGTTCAGCGTCCCGACCGCACTGCTGGCAGGCATCCTGCTGTTGTACTGGCGGTGGTCATTCGCCGACGTCCCGTGGGTAACGGGTGTCGCGCCGAACGGTGAGCCGGAGAGCGAGTTGCTGGCCACGCCCGGCTGAGTGCCGCACACGACATCGAGCATCAGGGCGGCCCGCCAATACCCACGGATTGCTATCCGTGGGCTTTCGTCACGAGATCAGCGGGTGATCTCGACTTCGCCCTTCTTGGCACGCCGTTCACGCAGGCGCACGGCCTTACCGATGCGGTCGCGCAGGAAGTACAGCTTCGCCCGACGCACGCGGCCATGTCGCTTGACGACCACGTCGGCCACCTTCGGCGAATGCAGCGGGAAGGTTCGCTCGACCCCGTCGCCGGCGACAATCCGCCGGACGGTGAACGACTCCCGGGCACCGGCACCACGTTTGGCGATGACGACACCGGTAAAGATCTGGATCCGTTCCTTGTCCCCTTCCAGAATCCTGGTGTGGACGTCCACCGTATCGCCAATGGTGAATTCGAGGGAGTTTTCCCGCAGGCTCGATTGTTCGGCCAGTTCGATCAGTTTGTGCATGTGTCAGCGTCCGGAGTTCTAAGAAGTTCGGGAGTATAGCGGTTCGGGGGTTGCGGAAAAAGCGGACAAGCACCGATTTCAGGGGCCGGGGAAGATTCTATACTCGGCTCCCAAGGTTCCCGGCCTATGGCGGAGATTTGTTGGGATCAAGCAAATCACCACGCCGCTGGGCTGTTCGCTCGCGGCTCTGCTGGTCCCGCCAGCGGGCGATTTCAGGGTGATTGCCACTGAGCAGCACCTCCGGCACCGCCATCCCCCGGTACTCTCGGGGACGGGTGTACTGCGGGTACTCCAGCAGCCCGCGGTCGGCGAACGAATCGTACCGGGCACTCGTTTCGTCGCCGAGCACCCCCGGAACGAGGCGGATGACGGCATCCATCAGCAACATGGCGGGGACCTCGCCCCCATTGCAGATGAAGTCTCCCGCCGAGATTTCCAGCGGGGCGAGTCCTTCACTGATCCGCTCGTCGAATCCCTCGTAACGACCACACAGCAGCAGCAGGCGCTGCTCGCCCGACAGCTCTTCGACGAGAGACTGGTCGAGCCGACGGCCTTGCGGAGTCAGCAGGACAAGCTTCCCGGGAGCACTCCCCTCCCGCTGGACATGTTCGACACAGTCAAACACCGGCTCACAGCGGATGAGCATACCCGGTCCGCCACCATAGGGCGTTTCGTCGACTGACTTGTGCCTGTCAGTCGCCCAATCGCGAAAGTCCCAGCGACGTACTTCGACCAGTCCGGCATCGATCGCCTTCTTGAGCAGCGATTGCTCCAGATACCCGTCAAAAATCGCGGGAAACAGGGTGAGTAGGTCGAAACGCATCGAGACTGTGCCATTTCCAATCGGCGCAAACTATCGGCATCATGTGAGGATATCGAAACTTGAAAACGTGAGCAAAGACTGGCCCTGTGCAGAGTTTCCCGCCTGATTGCAGTCCTAGAAGCAGTTCAACTGACCTGCGTTTTCCGACTATGTCCAAGGCGAGTTGATGACATTCGCTGCCGGAATCCCGTATCCTGAAGTGACCACAGTCAAACACCAGTGACGTCAAAGGGACAGGCCATGGGCACCAGGTTGGCATGTGTCGTCATGAGTTTCTGCTGGATGTGTGTTTCCTTGCAAGCTCAGGAATCGGCCCCTAGGCCGGCGTTTAGGGTTCTCGAGGACATCGAATACGCGCACGAGGGGGATCAACGGCTCTTGCTGGACCTGTATCTTCCCGACGTCCAGGACGGGGCCCCGCTCGTCGTCTGGATTCACGGGGGAGCTTGGCGCAGCGGATCGAAGGCAAACATGCCACTGACATGGCTCGTTGAGAAAGGATACGCCGTGGCGAGCATCGACTACCGGCTCTCGCCAGTGGCCCGTTTTCCTGCCCAGGTCCATGACTGCAAGGCGGCGATCCGCTTACTGGCGCGAAACAGGAGGAATACGGCTACAACGCCCGAAGGATCGCGGTCGCAGGGTCGTCGGCCGGTGGACATCTGGCAGCACTGATCGGACTGACTAACGGCCATGCGGAGCTGGAGGGACATGTGGGGCGCAATACCGATCAGACTTCCCGCATCGATGCGATTGTCGACTACTATGGGCCGACGAACTTCACGACGATACTCAGCCAGTCGACGCCACACGGGCTCAGTGTTCGCATCCCCGCATTTGAGTTACTGCTGGGTGGTCAGCCTGACAATCTGCCGGAGCTGGCGCGCCTGGCGAGCCCTGTATTTCACGTCGATCCGGAGGACCCGCCGCTGCTGATGATGCACGGCGACCAGGATCCGCAAGTGCCAATCAACCAGTCTCACGAGCTACTTGCCGCCTGCCGACGCCAGGGGGTGAAGGCAAGCCTGGAAGTCGTGGACGGTGGTGCTCATGGCGGCGACCTGTTTTTCGACGACGCCCGGCGTCAACTGGTGCTGAAGTTCCTGGAAAATCACCTACAATAGATTCCCTCCCTATCAGGCTGTCCTTCGGTCGTACGACATGATTCGATTGGCGATCCTGCTTCTGTTGTATGTGCTGATAGATGGTGCCACCACATCGGCGCGTGGTGAATCTGCACCCGACGTCCGTCCCACAACACAGCAACAACCAACGCCGGTCGTTCAGCATCTCATTAGCGGCTTCTGCCTGGATTGCCACAGTGGCAGCGAACCGGACGCCGACCTCAACCTGGAGACCCTCTCCTCGGTGGCTGTCTCGCAGAACTCGGATGCGTGGGAAGAGGTCATACGCAAGTTGCGGACCCGGCAGATGCCTCCCAGTGACATGCCGCGACCGGAGGAGTCAATGTATGTTTCGGCGCTCGGTTCGCTGGAGCAGACACTCGACCAGATCGCCGGCGAACATCCGCGGCCGGGTCGCACCGACACGTTTCGCCGGCTGACTCGCAACGAGTACCACAACGCGATCCGCGACCTGCTGTCGTTGGATGTCGATGTCACCCTGCTGTTGCCGGAGGACGAGGCCAGTCATGGCTTCGACAACATCACAGTCGGGGAACTCTCGCCAACGCTGCTGAATCGCTATATCTCTGCGGCTCAGAAGATAAGCCAACTGGCGGTCGGTCGCGCCGGGAAGTCTCCCGGCGGCGAGACTTTCCGCATTCCCCCGGACCTGACTCAGGAAGAGCGGATTGAGGGGCTTCCGCTTGGCACGCGGGGCGGAGCGCTCATCCTCTACACCTTCCCGCAGGATGGTGAGTATGAAATCCAGATTCGCCTGGCGCGCGACCGTGATGAGCATGTCGAAGGACTCAATGAGCCTCACGAACTGGAGTTGCTGCTCGATCGTGAGCGCGTGGCACTGTTTACCGTCAAGCCGCCGCGCGGGCGGGCAAAGGTGTCTGATGAATATGACAAGCCGACGCATCAGAACGTGGACCGTCACCTCAAGGTGCGCGTCCAGGTAGTTGCTGGCCCCCATGAGATCGGCGTGACGTTCCTGAAGAATCCCTCATCCTTGCTGGAGACCAGCCGGCAACCGCTGAACGTGCACTTCAACATGTACCGTCATCCCCGGCTCAGTCCGGCAGTGTACCAGGTTTCGGTGGCGGGCCCATTCTCACAGGCAGGTCCCGGAGACACGCCCAGCCGGAGACGGATCTTCGTCTGTCAGCCGACCGGTATGGAGGATGAGACTGATTGTGCACGGCAAATCCTGTCCACTCTGGTGCGGCGAGCCTATCGCCGGCCGATCAACGAGGCGGACCTCCGGAAACCACTCGAGTTGTTTGAAGAGACGCGCACCCTGGAAGGCTTCGAGGCAGGCATTGAACTGGCACTGAGTTCCGTCCTCGTGAATCCCGAGTTCCTGTTTCGCGTGGAGCGGGATCCCGACGACATCCCCCCACTGACGGCGTACCGCATCAGCGATGTCGAACTGGCATCGCGATTGTCGTTCTTCCTGTGGAGCAGTATTCCCGACGACGAACTCCTGAATCTGGCCGAACGCGGACAGCTCCGCGATACGCAGGTCCTCGAAGAGCAAACGTTGCGGATGTTGGCTGATGAGCGCTCGCGGGCGATGGTCGACAACTTCGCCGGGCAATGGCTGCATCTGCGCAATCTCGCGTCATTCACACCCGACGGTCGACTGTTCCCGGACTTCGACGACAACCTGCGGCAGGCCATGCGCAAGGAGACGGAGTTGTTCTTCGAGAGCATCATGCGTGAGGATCGCAGTGTTCTCGATCTGCTGAGAACCGACTACACGTATCTCAACGAACGTCTGGCGAAGCACTACGGCATTCCATTCGTGTATGGCAGCACGCTTCCGCCGGGTCGCACTTGATGCTGACAGCCGGCGCGGGGGGTTGCTGCGGCAGGGCAGCATCCTGACGGTCACGTCCTATGCGACTCGCACATCGCCGGTGATTCGCGGCAAGTGGATCCTGGAGAACATCCTGGGGACCCCTCCCTCCGCCGCCTCCGGCCAACGTGCCTGCGCTCAAGGACAATACCGTGTCCGCAAACCTTTCGGTTCGCGAGCGGCTGGCGCAACATCGCGCCAATCCCGCCTGTGCCGGTTGCCACGACCTGATGGACCCGATTGGCTTTGCTTTGGAGAATTTCGACGCAGTGGGACGATGGCGAGATGTGGAGGAGGGCAGGCCCGTCGACGCCTCCGGCGGCCTTCCCGGCGGCAATCCATTCACGGGAGTTGACGGCATCGAGGACGGATTGCTTGGTCGTCCGGAGATATTTGTTGGTACAATGCTTGAGAAGCTGCTGACCTATGCGTTGGGGCGAGGACTGGACGAGTCTGATGCGCCGGCTGTGCGTCAAGTCGTTCAGAGGCGCCGCAGCGGAGGATTACCGCTTTTCGTCGCTGATTCTGGGTATCGTGAAGAGCGTTCCCTTCCAGATGAGAACGTCCCCATGATCGTCACCAAAAGGGCTCTGCCCCGACGAACCTTTCTGAGAGGGATCGGTGCCACGCTGGCACTGCCCTTGCTCGACGCGATGGTACCCTCGATGACGGCACTCGCGGACACCGCGGCCAGTCCGACGCGACTGCGACGTCTCGGGTTTGTCTACATGCCGATGGGATGCGATGTCACCCGCTGGACACCGCCGGGGGAAAGCTCGCTGGTGGAGTTGTCGCCGAGCCTTAGTTCGCTCGCCGCGGTTCGGGAGCATGTGACTGCCATCACGAATCTGGAACTGCAGAACGCCTATCCCGGCACGCATGCCACGTCGAATGCGGCGTTCCTGAGTGCGGCACGAGCTAAGCGGACCGAGAGCACCGACTACTATCTGGGTACGACGGTCGATCAGATTGCGGCGCAACAGATCGGCCAGCAGACGCAACTGCCGTCGCTGGAAATGTCGATGGACTTGCTGTCCG
Source organism: uncultured Planctomycetaceae bacterium (assembly GCA_963707405.1). Classification (GTDB taxonomy): domain Bacteria; phylum Planctomycetota; class Planctomycetia; order Planctomycetales; family Planctomycetaceae; genus CAVPPT01. The sequence continues at coordinate 157,641 of CAVPPT010000025.1, forward strand.
TCGTCGGTCAGTGCGACAACGGCTATGCGTGCGTTTATCAGAACAATCTCTCATGGTCGTCGCCGACGACGCCGCTGCCGGCCGAAGCGCATCCGCGAATGGTGTTCGAGACGCTGTTTGGCGAAGGGGGCAGCAGGTCGAGAGCGCCGGTCGGCACTGAAGAAGCGGGCCAGCCTGCTGGATTCGGTCACCGAAGAGATCACGCGACTGCAGAACACGCTGGGCCCCAGCGATCGCAGCAAAGTCGATCAGTATCTCGACTCGGTCCGGGAGGTCGAACGGCGTATTCAGCAGGCCGAAGCCGGGATCGAGGAGAATCCGCTGCCGGATCTCGATCGACCGGTGGGAGTGCCGGCTTCGTATGCTGATCACGCCCGACTGATGTTCGATTTGCAAGTCTTGGCGCTGCAGGGCGACATCACGCGCGTCATCACCTTCCAACTGGCCCGCGAGACGAGCAACCGCACCTATCCGGAGATCGGCGTTTCCGATCCGCATCATCCCGCTCACACACCACGGCAACGATCCGGAGAAGATCGCCAAAGTGGCCAAGATCAATCAGTTCCACGTCTCGCTGTTTGCCGAGTTCCTGGAGAAACTGCAGGCGACGCCGGAAGGGAACGGCTCGCTGCTGGACCACTCGCTGTACCTGTACGGCAGCGGCATGGGGAATCCGAACGTCCACGACCACACGAACCTGCCGATCCTGGTCGCAGGCGGTGCAGCCGGGCAACATGCGCGGCGGTCGGCATATCCAGTTCGACAAGCCGACGCCGCTGGCCAATCTGCACCTCACGTTGCTGGACAAGGTGGGCGTCGAACTCGATTCGTTCGCCGACAGCCACGGCCAGCTGGACGAACTTTTTGAACCATTGGACGTGTAGGCAATCGAAAGATGAGAGGTCACAATCAGACGGCGCAGACACATGTGTACACGGATTCATCTGCCCACTCGCGTGCGTCTCTTGCCTGCATTCTGGTTTGTGGACTGACACTGCTGGTGGCGGTCACCGGCACATCGGCGGGGGAATCACGTTCGCCGCTGGCCGATGCCGTCCAGAAACAGGATCGCGAGGGCACTGACCGTCTCCTCCAGCAGCATGTCGATGTGAATGCTCCGCAAGTTGACGGGATGACGGCGCTTCACTGGGCCGTCTACAACGACGACCTGGAAACACTGAAGCGACTCCTTGCCGTTGGTGCCGATGTCCAGATGACGAACCGATACGGTGTCCCTTCGTTGTCACTGGCTTGCCAGAACGGGAACACGGCCATCGTTGAGTCGCTCCTCGAAGCCGGGGCCGACCCGAATGCGACGTTGCGCGGTGGAGAAACGGCACTGATGACCGCAGCTCGCACCGGCAAGCCGGGACCGGTGAAAACGCTGCTTGATCACGGTGCCGACGTCAACGCAAAGGAACGGCAGGGGCAGACTGCCCTGATGTGGGCGGCAGCGGACGGACATGTCTCGGTCGTCAATGCACTCCTTGAGGCAGGTGCCGACTTCCGCACACCGCTCAAGTCCGGGTTCACGCCACTTTTTTTCGCGGTGCGCGAAGGCCGCATCGACGTCGTCCTTCGATTTCTGAATGACGGTGTCGACGTGAATGACGTGATGCAACCGACATCGACCTCCGGCAAGAGCCCGCCGGCAGGTACCAGTCCCCTGATTCTGGCCGTCGAGAATGGACACCTCGAACTCTCCGCCGCTCTTCTGGACGCTGGTGCCGATCCCAATGACCGACGCGCTGGATACACAGCACTGCACACAGTCACCTGGGTCCGCAAACCGCTGCGGGGTGATGGCGATCCGGCACCGGTCGGATCAGGTTCGCTGAGCAGTCTGGAATTCGTCCGCGTACTGGCTTCGCACGGGGCCGATGTGAATGTGCGGCATGGCAAGCAACCGGCGCCCAATGACCGACTCAATCGTACCGACGCTACGCCCTTCCTGCTGGCGGCCGAGACCGGTGATGTGCCGTTATTGCGGTTGCTGCTCGAACTCGGTGCCGATCCGTCGCTGACAAATGCCGATCACTGCACGCCACTACTGGCCGCGGCCGGTGTGGGCGTGCTCAGTAGTGGTGACGAGACAGCAGGCACCGAAGACGACGCGATCGCAACGATCCAGCTGTTGCTCGATCTGGGTGCCGACATTAATGCAGTCGACGATAACGGGAATTCGGCGATGCACGGTGCTGCCTACAAGAGCTGGATCAACGTCGTGCAGTTTCTCGCCGATCATGGGGCCGACATGGACGTCTGGAATCAGCAGAATGATCGCGGCTGGACACCGATGCAGATCGCGGAGGGTCATCGTCCCGGGAACTTCCGCAAGTCGCCGGAGACAATGGCCGCCATTGAGCGGGTCCAGCAACAAGCAAGCTCGCAACTTCCGGGCAAATGAACAATCGTGATGCCGCGTGGGTTCGCTCAGGCCGACTGGCGGAGTGCCACCGGGTAGTCGGGACCAAACTGGGTTCCCGCGATAGCGAGTTGCTGCTCATGCAAGCGACGGAGTCCCTCGGAGAGCATCGGCATGGCCACACACAGGGCTTTGCGGATGCGCTTCGTCTGCAGCGACGTCTCACCCGCTCCGAAACCGACCGCCGGATCCACCAGGGCTTCTTCCGATCTCCGCACGGCCAACCAGGGAAGCTCAAAGTGATCGGCAAGGCGTTGCGCGAACTGCAGGGGGTTAACGCGCTCCGCACCAGCGACGTGGTACAGACCCTGCAGACCCTCATCGATGGCACGGGACAGGATGTCCGCCAGGTCACTCGCCAGAATGGGGGTGCCGTGACGAATGAAGTCGTATTGCTGCAGAGATCGGCGATCCAGGTCGGCGAGGATCTGCTCGATCCAGCCGGGCGCTGTGGATTCGGGAGCCCAGCCGTAGGTGTTGGTCCGGACGATCAATGCCTCGGGGCACTGCTGGACCACTTGCCGCTCGCCGTCCCTCAACAGGGCGGCTTCACGACTGGCGCAAACCGACAGGCTTTCTTCTTCATGAAACATCCAGGGTCCGGTGAAGACCGCATCCGAAGAGATGTACACAAACGAGCAACCGTGCTCGCTGGCAGCAGCAGCCCAGGCAGACGCCTGCTGGGTCATGTGCTCATTGATTCGTCCGTTGGTCCGGGGATCCCAGGCAGAACAGGCGGCGGGACCACACAGGATCACGGTCGCCGGCTGCAGGTCGGCAATCCACGACGATGCGTCAGCTCCGTCGAGTGATGCCTGAATGGTGCGGCAGTGGGGCAGCGAGAGCGTCGGTGCCTCGGTCAGGCCGATGACTTCCGACTGTTCGGCCAGGACCGCAGCGATATGAGCTCCGGCAATCGTCTCGACACCAACAATCAAGGTCGTTCTCACGCTGTGCCTCCATGCAATGGCGTGCGCAGTCGCGTTGGCAGAATCGCATCTTGCCACCCGGTCATGAGTCGGCAAGCGGGGCGGGAGTATACGCAGCCCACTTGTCGATCGCCAAGACCAATTGTCGAGCACGAAAGTCAGGGAGTTTCGACGCGAGCCCAAGACGCGAAGGGGGCACAGCTTCCGATCAATTGGCATGAACGAAGCCCATACGTGGGTCCATCTTTCCCGAATCCGCGCGATCTGCTATTTCTGCGTGCCAGAAGAGGACAAATGTGCGGACATCGATCGCCGCACATCGACTCCGCGCGGCAGGCATCGGCATCGGTGTGCGGACCCGGTCTTCAGGGTGCCCGCGACGCGTACAGGGAGGTGACGGGGGAGAGACCATGATTGAATTCACACGCTTTCGACGTTCCAGCCGGATGAAGGCTTTCCGGCACCTTTTCCCAGAGGTCGTGGCCCCGTGGATTCATTTTCGCCGTTTGCTGTTGCGGATTGTCTGGCTGTTTACGCTGCCCGTCGATCGTCTGCTGGAGACGTTGACGGCCGCGATCATCCGGCCGTTTCGCGCGGTCCGTGATGCAGCGACCACCGCCTGGATCGCCTTGGCGGAGTTCGCGAAAAACATCGGGGCGTTCTTCGAGCACTTCGGCACAAGAATGCGTCGGCTGAGGCACGCAGCGAGCGACATGTATGGCTGGATTGGGCAAATTCCGGTCTGGAGCTTCTCGGCGTTGGCGGGAACATTCGGCATCATCCTGACGATTCTGCTGTTCCTGTTTCATGCCATGCCGCGCGGAGGCGTCGTCGCCTCTATTGGACCGGCACGGGCCGAGGAAGTGAAAACAGTGCCGGTGCCCCAGAGCGTTCCCCAGCCACTTCTCGGGACGGTGGAGGAAGTGGCTGAACCGTTCGACCCGTTCGCGCGTCCATTGGGTGCTCTGCCGCGACAGGAACCTTCATCTCCCCTGCTGGTGACGAGCTTCCGCCGACTGCGTCTCCCGTTTGACTGGGATCCGACTCGAACATTCCACGTCGTCTCACATACACCCGTCACCCGCGAGCGTTCGTCCTGGTCACAACTGGCAGCATTCTCGATGGCTGAGGGCTGGACCCGGTCGCAGCCCAATCGACTTCCCCCGGTCGAGCGCCTTCATCCCCTACATCGAACGCACAGCCTCCACACCGTTCCACGACACGCTGCAATGGGATGCACCGATCCAACTCACGTCGGCGACTTACGATGAGTTGCCGCCGCAGCGGATGCCGATCCTGCACGTCGAGAAGTTCGTCCCTCAGCAATCCGCATCAGGAGTCCCTCTGCATTACCAGGTGCTGGTCGAAAACCGGGGACAGGAACCGCTCGACAATGTGACGGTCCGCGAACATGTGGAGGACATCGGCCGCGTGGTCGATGTCCGGCCTCCTGCGACCGTTGTCGATGGGGAGTTGCACTGGGGGCTGTCGCGACTGGCCCCCGGCGAACAGCGTCGGCTATCGATCGAGCTTCGTCCTGGCGATGTGTCGAGCGTTGTTCAGACCAGCCATGTCGAAGTAAAAACACAGATCGCCTCTTCGACACTCGTGCAGGCTGAACCGGCCCCGGTGGTAGACACCGTTCCCCCGGTGGACGAGCCCACTCCAGAGCCTCCCGAGAATCCGTTCGCGATTGTTGCCGATGAGGAACCCCAGCCGGTCGCGGTCCCGCCGAAATCCATTCTTCCGCCCAGTCGTCCGATCCTACCCTTCAGTGCTCCTCCTGAGCCGCAGCAGCCGGTGAATGATGAGCGGGATGACATCGAACCCCGGGACGACGTGCCATTCACTTCAACACCCGTCACGGCTGTCCCTCAACAGCAACCGGCCCGGCTTCAGCTGCGCATGAAGTCCGTCGATTCGGCGAGACCCGGAAGTGAAGTCTGGACAGTTTTTGAGGTCCACAATACCGGTGGCGCAGATGCCGTGGGACTTCTGCTCGATGTCGACCTGTCGCCGGAGCTGAACCATGAGCATGGCCGGGTCTTGGAGCATCGCATCGAGCGGGTCGCCGCCGGCCAGATGTATCGGACACGACTCACGACGATTGCGGATCGGACAGGGACCGGGGAAGTGACCGCCACCCTGAGTGATGGCGACCAACTCGCGGAGCGTGCCCGCTGCGTGTGCCAGATTCGGGAACAACACCCGTCACCAAGCTCCGTCACATACGAGCTTCCTCTCTATGAGGGGTGCTGCTCGTGCGGCTATTGAAGTGAGTGACCGCTGATGGGTTCTGACAGAGCGATGCCTCCCTGAAAACTCGTTAGGGGCCTCGCGAGACATCCAGACAGTACAAGGTGTCGGTATCGCGAACGAATAGCCGGCCGTTGGCCAGGGCCGGCAGGGCACGAGTTGTCTGCCTGGTCAATGCGAACCGTGACAGTTCTTCGTACCGATCGCGTCGAGGCCGCGCCAATACGAGTTCGCCACCAGCGGTCAGCAACAACAGCTTGTCGTCCGCCTCGATCAGTGTCGCATAGCCATAATCGGCTTTGGTCCACAGCGTGTCGCCCGAAAGTGGATCGACACACTTTAGCTGTGCCGGCGGACCGTCATCGCGGCCATCAATCCCGATCAGAAAATCGTCGTGTGCAATGGGTGTGGTGTACTGGCTGGAAATGACGTCGCCGCGCCGATAGACCTCGCTGGCTGATGCGGGCTCCATGCGAATCAGCAAGGCACCGATCCCGTAACTGGCGGTGAGGAAGGCATGCTGATCCAGGATGACCGGAGTAGCCGCGGTCACGTTGGCACCCATCCTGCCGAACGGGACCTCAAACCTCTCCTGGCCTGTCTCGGGGTCCAACACCACACACTTGAGTCGTGTCACCGCCAATACGAGTTTCTGACCGTCCAGTGTGATGAGTCTGGGGGCCGCGTAGTTCGCCCCATCTTCGACAGCCCGCCACAACTCTTGGCCATTGTCGAGGGCAAAGGCCACAACACCTGCGCGATCGCGGCGGCCTCCCACGTTGACGATCACCTTCTGACCGACGACGACGGGACTGCTGCCCGCTCCGAAGTATCCCTCATGTGCGTCGTAGTCCTTGTGTGTATTCCGCTGCCAGGCTTGCTTTCCAGTGTCGAGATTCCAGCATGTCAGCACCCCCTGGGGGCCGAACGTGATCACCCGTCCCGAGGCGATCGTGGGGACACACAACGGACCATTGTCGCCACCAACCTGCGGCTGGAAGTCAGTCGGGTAGCTCTGGCTCCACAATCTCTTGCCGCTCTGAACGTCAAATGCTTCCACAAACTCCTCATCGTCCAGCCGATGGAAGAGCACACCTTTCTGTCCGACGACGGCCACGCCAGCTTGGCCAGCCCCGACCTTCCGCTTCCACAGAACCCGCGGCCCTGACGCCGGCCAGCGATCCGAAAGTGTTTCACCATCGGCAATTCCGGAACGACGTGGTCCCAGAATCTCCGGCCAGTCTCCCGCCGAAACCGATCGGCCTACCGCAATTGCCTCCACTATAAAGAGGCCCAGCAGGACGACACCAACACGCCGCACGACAGTCCGCAAGATGCTCATCGGGCGCGGCCGCTCCACAAGGTCAAATCACACGGGCAGTTGCAGACGAATCGCAGAACATTATACTAGTTGCGGCAGGTGATCGCGACAGATCACCCCCCCCGGGGGGGTTCGGTCCGCGCTCATTCTACACATCCGATATCCCAGGAGCGTTGAACGTGAGAGCGACTGAGGCAGTCATGGAGCCGATTAACATCCGGCAAGTTTTCTGCGAATCGCCGTCCCTCGGTTCTGAGCAGATTCGGACAGTCTTGAAGGCCGCGTCCGGACCACAGGCGAACGAGTTTCAACAGCTCGTGGGACAGCTGCAGTCGGAAGCCCAGTCCTCCTCGGATGCGGCCGTACGTGTGCGCACCGGCGTCGGTCTGTTTTATCTCGGTCGTCCGTCCGACGCGGTGCGATTGTTGTCTGAGAGCGGCAACGACGCGACTGGTCGCTTCTATCTCGCACAGGCCCTCTCCACACTGGGCCGGCACGCCGAAGCCGCAGCCGAATACGAACAGGCCGCAAGCCTGGGATATGATCCGATTGAATGCAAGTTGCGCCGTGCGGGAGAACTGCGACAACAGGGTCTGATCGATGAGGCAGAAGCCCTCATCCGCAGCACTGGAGCCGAAGGAGCCCGCCGTGCCGAGTATTCGTTCCAGATGGGATGCATCCTGGCGGATCGCCGTGACGCGTTCGGTGCAATCGAGTATTTCGAGCGTGCGGTCGATATGGACCCACATCATTCCCGTGCCTTGTTTTCGCTGGCTCTGCAAAACAGCCTGCATGGTAATGATGACGAAGCGATCCGACTGTATGAGCGCTCGCTGGCCAAGCCACCGTACTATATGGGCGCGATGCTGAATCTGGGCCTGTTGTACGAAGACAAGGAGAACTATTCAGCGGCCCAGTATTGCTTCGAGCAGGTCCTGCGGTTCGACCCGATCAATGAGCGGGCCCGGCTGTATCTGAAGGACATCGAAGCCACGGGCGACATGTACTATGACGAAGAGACCCTGAAGAATCAGGTGCGCCTCGAGCACCTGTTGAGCCGGCCGGTCACTGATTTCGAGCTCTCCGTCCGCAGCCGGAACTGCCTGGCCAGCATGGAAATTCATACGTTGGCCGACCTCACCGAGATCAGCGAGCAGGAATTGCTGGCCGGGAAGAACTTCGGCGAGACCTCGTTGCTCGAAATCAGAGAACTGATGCAGACACACAGCCTTTCCATTGGCCAGAACCTGCATCGCAAGACCACGCGCGAGCCGGTCTACAATGTACAGGACCTCTCTCCGGCAGAGCAGCTCAAGCTGACTCGTCCGGTGACTGATCTGAACCTGTCGGTTCGCTCCCGAAAGTGCATGACCCGTCTGGGGATCACGATGCTGAGCGAACTCGTCAGCCGCACTCCGGATGAACTCCTGTCGGCCAAGAACTTCGGCGTCACCTCGCTGAATGAGATTCGGGGGAAGCTTGCCGAGTTCGACATGAAACTTCGCAACGACTGATGTCACGCTCGAGTTGAGAGTTATCTGTTTGACGCGCCGACGGCCACATGAGCGTGTGTGTGCTGAGCCGATCCGAGAAAGGCGCAGGTCGCATCGATATCCAGAAGCCGCTTGACTTCACCGAGGTTGCCGACCGGGACCATAAACAGTTCCTCGACCGCATCCTGTGTCAATTGGCTCAACAGGTACACGTTCGCCCAATCCAGGGCGCGGGCGACTTGCGTTACGGCCAGCAGGTCTGGCGGTGATACCTGTCGCAATGGTTTCAGCACATCGCGAGGGATCCGGCTCTCCCGCAACATGCGAAAGCCCGCACTGGGCAGATCTGCCACATCGGTCAACACCAGGATCCGGCCGTCGCGCGCAACGACCTGCCGGGCCGTTTCCAGGGCCGAGCCGATCAGCTCCCATCCGCGACCGGCGGTCTCGCCATCAACAGCGACGACGACAAACTCCGGACGCTCATCGACATCCACGCGCCAGAAATTCGGCCAGTCGCTCTCGTCCCTGCGAGTAGACCGCATCGGGATTTCCGGCCAGCACCGCAGCGACTTCCCCTTGAGCGGCGGGCACGACCTGCAGTGTGAACTGCACTCCCAGCAACCAACCGACTTCATCAATCGTCTGCCGGACGGCCCGAACCTCGTCAGGACCGAGTTCATCGTGACCCTGACCGTGCGCCTTGCGGACGTCCTCGACGGACGAGAGTCCGGGATACAGAACGCTGTTGGTCCCGCGATATCCCAGAACACTGTCGAAGGCCATCGTGCCCACGGTCAGAACGATGTCGGCATCCACAATCTCCCGCGCCAGATAGATGCGATGCCCCGATGTGGTGGACGCCAGGTATGCGCACCGGCTGGAATCGGTCGGGTCGTGCCGCTGCCACCGAACTCGCTCACGCACTCCCTCGGGCAAGTCGCTGCGGGGATCGGGCATGTCGGTACTGGTGAACGATGCCGGCTGGAGAATCAGCACATCCTCCGGATGGACCTCCCGCCGGGAGAGCACATTCCACAAGGCACGAATGAGCATTGAGCTGCCGGGTGTGTGCCTGTCCAGGGCAATGACGACGTGATCGCCGGGAGTGAGTGCCTGACGCAGTGGTGGGAAGTCCAGCGGCGACTCGAGGGCCGTGTCAATGGCGGTCGACAGTTCCTGCAGCGGGGGCGGACCACAGTGATAAGCCACCACCTGAGGCGAGGGGCACCAGCACTGGAACCGGCCAGTCGAACCGTATGTCAAGCGGATGTCGAGAGCCGTCATAAGCTGCGCCGGGAGCCAGCATTGGCATGCCCGCTGTTTCCGTGCACGGGACTGGTTGATATCTTGCAGATTCGAACGCAACTATAGGGACTGTGAATCCCAAGGGTCAACATTCTTGCGCGGCGGCTGTGTGAAAAGCCCGGCCTGCTGCAGCGCACGGACCACTCGCGCAGAATTCGATCGCATTCCTGCATGACTCCAATCACCCACGGCATGACCGACGACGATCGCCTCATGATTCTTATCCAGGAGGGGGACGGCCGGGCGTTCGAAGAAATCGTCGAGCGATACCAAGGCCCTCTGTGGGGGTTCTTTTTTCGCAATACCAGGGATGCACAGCTCGCTGAGGACCTTACCCAGGAAACGCTGCTGAAGGTGTTCCATCAGGCATGGGACTATCTTCCCCTGGGTCGCTTTCGCGGCTGGATGTATCGGATCGGACGCAACCTCCTCATTGATGACGTCCGCCGGCGTTCCCACGATGCATTGATTCGGGCGACCCGACGACGCACCGCCGAGGATGATGACCAATTGGCACTCCTGGCAGGAGAGTTCCTGTCGCCGGACACCTCAGTCGATCACCGGGAAGTGGCCGCATTGATCGATGACGCACTGGCCGAGATCCCGGAAGAGCAACGGCTGACCTTCACATTGCATCACTACTCGGGATTGCCCCTGGCCGACGTGGCGCAGATCATGGAGACGTCGTTGCCGACCTGCAAGAGTCGCCTGCGGCTGGCCCGGGAAAAGCTCAGTGAGAAACTGCGTCGTCTGGGGGTCAGGCCCCCCTCGCACAAGGAATGATTTGACTGCTCAAACTCGAGAAATCTGCCGCAGCCGGTGACGCCGGCGTGATCCGGCATCGCATCTGGTTCGTTGTCCAGAGACCCGGACGGACGCTCGACGCTGATATGAGGAATTGCGCGGAACCTGGAGCTGGTCGTGTTTTCGGACGGGAAAAACGGGCGCATCGACAATAGAGAGCAGAAAATGAGCTATTTCAGCCGCTTGACGGACATTGTGACCTGCAGCCTTACTGCCTTACTCGAGACCGCCGAGAATCCCCGTGAGGCGATCGCGGAAATCATTCGAGAAATTGAAGAAGGGCTCGCCGGGGCGCAGGCGCAGTGTCAAGACGGCGGCGGGCAACGCCGCGCGGCTGCGTCTGGAGATCGACGATCAGTGTCGCGAAGTGGCGCGGTGGGCGGAGAAGGCAAAGGGAGATTTGTTGTCCGGACTGGAGGAAAAGGCCCGGCAGGATCTGATGCGGAAACGGGAGGTCGAGGATCTGATCGCGGGTCTGGAGCAGCAGCACGCCGCCGCCGAGGCGACACGAGATCATCTGACGACTACTCTGCACGCTCTGGAGGCACGACTCGCCGATGCCCGGCGGCGTCAGCAGGAACTCAATGAGCCCGCCGCGTCGCAGGGCACGGGGGCAGTCCATTCGATCGATCCGGTCCCATACTGCGTTGCCGATCGCGTAGACCGAGATCGGGAGATTGACGAGGAGTTGGCGGCATTGAAGCGGGAGCTGAATGGGTAGCGGAGCCATGTGCCGTTGAGGTGCCTTGATTGGGACTGCTTCCTGTGAATAATGCAGTATTACAAACGACGCAACTCTTGACCGGAGTCCGGCCCCATGCTCTCCGCCGACGAATTGAATGATTTTCACGAGCGGCTTCTGGATCTGGAGACCCGCGTGCGTGGGGACTACGAACACCTCACGGACGAAGCCCTCGATCTACAGATCGATTCGCGCAGTCCCACACACATGGCAGAGTTGGGCAGCGATGCGTATGAGCAGGAACTGACCTTGCGAGTGGCTGAATCCGATGAGCGCATCCTCGATGCCATTCGCAGTGCGCTTCAGCGAATGGAGGAGGGCACCTACGGCATCTGCCAAGGCTGCGTCGGCAAAGGCAAATCCCCGACGAAAGCCGTCATCCCGAAAGCGCCGACTGCGCGAGATTCCCTACGCCAGCAATTGCGTCGAATGTGAACGGAGCCTCGAAGGCAATCCACCGGCCGAGTCTCCGTGAACTCAGTAGAGCTCTTCCTCAACTCCCAGGCGATACTTCAACTGCTCGAAGCGGCGGGCGAACTCATCACTCGACGCGTGAACATGCTCCCCTTCGGTGATGAATCGCAGGCTTGAGCTGCACCGCAGCGTGTACTGTGCCAAGATGTCTTCAAACGGTTCGAGCTCCTGTCCGTAGATGATCAGCAGCTTGTGCTCATCGAACTGAACTTCGATCGGGATGCGTGGATTGAGGACGGCAATCCCGGTGCAGCCGTCATCGAGCAGCAGTTCCTCGTAGTCATACAGCGTACTCTTGAGCACCGGCAGGTCGATTGCCTCCCGATACAGGTCTGCGTGAGAGCCGGCCTGAGCGTCGTGACTCGTCTCCAGAACGACATCGACCTCATCACCCAGCGGATCCAGCAGATCGAGAAACAGGTCAAACAGTTGCTCGCGCGACTCGGCAGCCATCAGAACCGGCACATCCGCCCCGGTCTCCTTGTCGCGGTAGGTGTCGCGGCGATAACCGGCACCAGGCACAACCTGCAAGTCGTATGCCGGGCGCACGGCATCGGTGAGCAAGAAGCTGCCATAGCGGGCCACGTTCAGATGTTCTTCCAACTGATCGGGCGAGACGCTCTCGAAGCTACTGTGTCCCTTGATGGACACTTCGTCTCGCGAGGTCGTCTTGGTGAATCGCTTCAGGAAGCCCATGGCTATCAACCCCTCAGACACCGGTTCGTTCCTCCTGTGCGACCGGGACTGAACCTGATGGCGGTGACCACTCCTGTGTCGCCGCTTTGTCCCCTCACTCAAAGCCCCGTGTCACGGGACGGCCAACTCTACCTTGCAATTGCGAACTAGTTGCCACATCGATCAGGCCATTTGCCGGAAACCCGGGCACTCACCGTGCACAGCGCGGAACATGACAAATGGACGGAAACGGAATCTCGGTTGAGCCGACCTGTTCTACTGGTCGCACCGCCGGGCAATTCTCATAATCGTCAGCGGGCCCCACTTGACCCGCACAAAGCGAACGAAGAGAACTGAACTCTGCAAATCACGCTGGAGCCGATTTCTAATGTCCTATTCCCGCAGACCTCGCATCCTCAACGGTGTCAATCAGTCTCTGACCTCGTCGACATGTTGGTCGGCAGGCACCTGGGGTGTTCTCATCATGAGTATGGCGCTGCTTCTGCCGGCCCCGGTCCAGTCCGAAGACGCCGGATCTGAAACATCCTCCGGAGACGAGAGCTGGCAGGTAATCTATCTGCAGGGGCAGCGGGTGGGATACCTGCACGGCCGCACGTGGACGTCCACGGTCGACGGCCAACTGCATTACTGGTCGGAATCGGTTTCGCGCATGTCCATCAAGCGCTTTGGTGAAACGCTGACGATAACTGTCAGTCAAACGACCGAAGAGGACCCAGACGGCGACCTCATCGCATTCAAATGCCGCACCGAGAATCCACCCTTCAGTCAGACAACGATCATCGGAACCGTCGTGGACGGCGAACTGAAGCTGACGACCGAAACAGCAGGCAAGTCGACGCAGCAGTCCAAGACCTGGGATCCGGACGTCAAATCGCCCGCGTACCAGGATCGACTCCTGCAGTCCGACCCGCTGAATGATGGGGAAACCCGCTCGTTCCGTATCTACGATCCCCAGTTGGGTGATTTCGCAACCCTGGATCTTCATGGGGAGGGACCGGCAGAAACCAAACTGCTGGACGGCAGCCTGCGTGTGTTACCGCTGGTGACCATTCGGCATTCGTTGTTGCCGCTTGTCACCATTCGCACGTTTCTGGGCCCGGATGGGGAGACCCTGAAGACGGAAACGAGTCTGCTCGGGATGGAGGCCTTCGCGGTCACCCGTGACGAGGCCCTGAAGGCGATTGAGGGAGCAGATCTCGATCTCGCAGTGGCCACGCTCGTTCCTGTCGAAGGCCTCACCAGGCCACATGAGTCGAAGAGCATCGTGTACGAGATCACCGCGGCAGACCCGCATCTCCTGGAGATGTTTCCGACCGGCGCCAGCCAAACTGTGACTCCAGTGGATGCCGACACGATCCGACTTAATGTGTCCGGAGTCGCGCCTGACTCAAGTCAGGCAGGAGCGCCGGTTGCAGAGGAGTACCGTGCGGCATCCCGCTATCTTGATTCCGCGGACCATGCGATCATCGATCTCGCGAACAAAGGGGCCGGCGACGCGACTGATCCGGCCCGTGTGGCAGTGAATCTTGAGCAGTTCGTCTACCGGGAGATTCGCAAGAAGAACTTCTCAACGGCGCCGGGCACGGCGTCGGAAGTCGTACGAAATCTCGAAGGAGACTGCACCGAGCATGCCATGCTGCTGGCAGCGATGCTGCGCTCGGGGGATCCCCTCCCGGGTGGCTGTGGGGCTGGTGTACTCCGAACAGCATTCCGCCTTCGCCGGGCACATGTGGACGGAGGGCTATTTCGGTGGGCAATGGACACCTCTGGATGCGACCCTGGGCCGGGGGGCATCGGTGCCGGTCATCTCAAGATCGCTGATTCCAGTCTGTCGGACGAAGGCCCGGACCCGCTAACGGCCTTCCTGCCGCTGGTGGAGTGTCTGGGACGCATCCAGATTGACGTTTCGTCGACCAAATGAGTCTTCGTCTCGCTGGAGAATCTGCAATCCAGCCGGTCAAGTGAGTGTAATTTGTGCAAGAGCCGCGACTCCGTTGAGCAGCCATGATCCGGCCCCAACATGACCGCAAGGCCATAAGCTGATTGCCGCCATGGTGTTGCAGAATCTAACGAGAACACGAGCGGCAAAACCAGCACGAGCGGCACACTCCCTGCAATGTGTTTGCTTCAGTGCTCACGCACTATGAGAGAGAGAGGAGACCCTTCCGGCCCCTTGAGAAAGGGCCCCAATCCCGCCCGCACTGCACACCTCCCCAATTCCCCAGGAAAGCCGAAAGGACCGCCATTGGTCCTCTCGGCTTTCTCCCATTTTGGGGTGATGAGTTCGCACTGCCTGAGCCCGGAAGTCGCCAGTTCGGTGCCTCAAATCTTCACTTGGCACTCTTCAAGCGGCTGGCGGCGATGTACTCACTGAGCACGCCGATGTTCCGAATGAAGGTCGCGGTCTCGATGACACTTGTCGTCTCGTCATCCGGATGGGCCCGCAGTTGGCCCGGTTCCACCCAGGCTCCCCGTTCATCGAGACTCGAAATGGCCTCACCCGCCTGCCGACGGAGGTCGTCCGTCAGCTTGGGGGCCTTCGGGCGCTCCAGAAGCCGGGCACCGGATTCCTGAAGTTTGCCGACGTCCGCACTCTTCAATTTGTCGTAATCCTTCGCCAGGCGATCGAGTTTGGAGCTGACGATGAACCCATAGTGCGTGGGCATGTCGTCACTGCTGTAAGTCAACATGTAGTCCTTGGTGAAGTAAAGCGGCTTGTTGGTGTGCAGTTCATAGAACCTCGCCAGTCGTCCATCGGGCAACAGTGAGTTCTTGTAGTAAGCAAGTGCCCGTGGAATCGGTTCCAGGAAACGCTGCTTTCCCGTGCGACGATACAGCAGCATCAGTGTCTGCATCACTCCCTGGGACTCCCCTCCTGAGAGGGCCGGCGGCTCGAACTTGCGGGCCCAGGCGGGGTGCATTTCCTGGTCGTACTGCTGCGCCCACCCTGGTTGGGGGTCGGGCATCTGGGCCAGCAGAAAGAAGTCGCCGCCTCGCTCGGCCGCCTTCAGACAGCGTTCATCCCCATAGATGTCATAGGCCACGAGCATCGTCTCAACGAGGTCCGAGATCGTGCTGTCGTTGAGGGTATAGAAACCGCGGTAGTCAACGGCCGGATAGGTCCGCGACCACTCCTCGGGATACGAAGCATGTCGCATCGGAAAGTCGTCCACGTCCGCAAACTGACGGTATCGCTGCGGCCAGGCCCCATTGGGGTATTGAGCTCGCAGAAAGGCGTCGATTGCATACTGCACTGCCTCATGAATGGCCTGGTTCTTGAATTGCAGCTCGTGGTCCAGATGCATCAGGAAGCGGAGAGCCGACTGTGACTTGTCATCATCAAAGGTCGTCATGTTCGAGCGGCCCTGCCCGCCGTCGACACGGTACGCATACTGCTTTCGCTTCTCGGGATTGAACTCGATGAAATTGTCCCAGCCCCCCGATTGAAGTTGCCCGCGCACCAATGCCATGCCGGTCTCGATGGCCGCGTCTCGCAGCACTTCATCGCCAGTCAGCTGCCAGGCCGACAGGTAGGCCATGCCTACACTGGGAGTAGCCGGCGGCTCGATCCATGCCGTCGTCGGGCCGACCGCTTCCTCACCTTCGCGCCTGTTCAGGTCGGCACTCAGGCGATAGATGTAGCCACCTTCGGCGGCCACCTGCTCACGGAAGAACCGCACCGCCCGATGCAGTGCTTGCTGCGCATTCTCAACACTGGGCGCTTCCTGCCCGAGTGCGTGCGCGGCAGCGATGTGAGCAATAGGCTACTTGCGAGCAGGCAGAAGCATGTCGGTCGAAACATGGCCGAGACTCCAGGACAGTGGATCCGCGATACGCTCCGTCAGTCTAATAGGAGCGTACGGTGATCGCACCTGGTCTGGAATCGACCGACACACAGTGAAGGCCGGAATGACGTCTCGTAGCGACCAGGGGCCGGCTCAGGCCGCCCGTGACTTGCGACGTGTTGTCGCAGCCTGCTGCGGGTTCGCCAGAGGTCGAGTGTCAGCGACTTGCTGCGACTTGCCGGTCATCTGCCCGACGTAGTAGCTGATCGTCAGGATCATGCCGGAGCCGACGAACAGCAAGATGCAGGCCAGAATGCCCGTTTGATCATCGGTCAGGTTGTGGAGCAGTTCCATTTGAGTCTCCAGATGGCGCACGAGCGGATGCAAATGTCTACCGAGTGCGGGGGTCCGCCAAGTGTTTCGACCCGAGAGCGCGTTGTGCTTCACAGGGACTTCTGGAACGCGCTGTCATCGGTGGGAGCTGCGTACACTCAATGAGTCGCGGGGGCCCATCTGGCTCTGACGATCGCGACCTTCGGGGTAAGTTTTCCGTCTGGGGTGTTCTTCCCACCGATCTTTTTCGGGCCACTTCCGGGCACCCAATGTACCCAAGTCACCCGGGCTCCCCATGGAGTCATCGGCGGGTTGACTCAACTGCCAAGGATGACATACATCACCGCACTTTTCGCCCAGGTTCGCCACTCAGCCACCGCTATCCGGATGCAATTCCTCATCCCACGACTGCAGCGTTACATCTTTGGTGAACTGCTGCGCGTGTTCCTCATGGTGCTGATCGGGCTGACGATCCTGCTGGTCTTTGTCGGGGTCTTCAAGGAAGCCACCGAGCGCGGCTTGGGTGCACAGGAGCTCATGCAGATTCTCCCCTACATCGTTCCGAGCATGTTGCCGTTCACCATTCCGGCGACACTTCTGCTGACGGTGTCGATCGTGTATGGGCGAATCGCCGGGGACTTTGAAATCGTCGCTGCCAAAGCCGCCGGCATCAATGTCATCAGCCTGATCTGGCCTGCGATCATCCTAGGGGCGGTGCTCAGTGCCGGCTCGCTTGTGCTGAGTGACCGGGTGATTCCCTGGGCCGAAGCGAATATCCGCAAGACTCTGCTGGCAGCCATTGAGGAGATCTTTCTGGACCGGCTGCGGACCGAGCAGCAGTTGCGATACAAACCTAAAGGCATCGACATTACGGTGACCGATGTCATCGAACGTCGTCTGATTCAGCCTGTGATCCGCTACCATCGAGCCGATGGCCGCCCGTTTACCATCCAAGCCAGCGAGGCGTCGATCGAGTTTGATCTGGATCGCAACATGGCGATCATCAGCCTGCGGGACACGATTGTCGACTTTCCGGATCGGGGCGTTAACCGCTTGCAGTCGCGTCGGCTCGATCCGATTGAGATTCCGTTGCAGGAGGATGACGCACGCCCCAAGCCTCGATGCCTTCCGGTCAGCGCGATTCGACAGGAACTGACGGAGGTGACCGAAGATCGCGCGCGTTTTGAGGAGCGTCGGGCCGTCGAGGCCGCCCTCGCACTGACACTGGGCGAGTTCGATCGACTCTCGTCTGCGGGCTTCGCGACCAACTCCAAACTCGATGAGGGCGATGACCGCCGCAACCGGCTGCGGACCGAACTGCACAGTCGCTATGCGCTCGCCTGCAGCTGCCTGTTTTTCGTCCTCGTGGGTAGCCCGTTCTCCATTCTGATGGCCAAGAGCCAGTTTCTGACGAGCTTTCTGTATACGTTCGGACCGATCGTGGCGATCTACTATCCGCTGGTTCTGGGGCTGGTGGCACAATCCAAACAGGGACATCTCGACCCGCTCTGGTCGATGTGGGTCGGAAACTTGCTGGTGCTGGCCGTGGCGATCTACATGCTGAGGCGGGTCACCCGACACTGAGCGCTTCCTCGCGGAACCTGGCTGAAGGGCGCAATGAAAGTCTCGCTGATTTCTGAGGTTGTATGACCTCTCTCAGGAACGTCAGAGGCGGGCGATCCGGGGACTGTTCGTCGGGCATGCTGTTGCCTAGACTTACCGGTCGCAAATGGATCGACCATCGCCCTGCCCATATCACCACCCGCAGTATCCCGCCCCGGCATTTACCCTTTCGTTCCAGGAGTGTTTCATGAAGTATTTCCCGACACTGGTGGCTCCGGCACTCCTTTCCTCCTGGATGCTGGTGTCTGTAGCTCCAATCACCCTGGCTCAGGCACCAGCCGCACCTGCCCAGACGACGGCTCCCGTCGACGCCGCGGAATGGGCCAAGCTCTCGCAGCAGAAGGACGCCTTCGTCGCCCAGATGAAGCAGATCGAAGCGCAGTTTGAGGCGGCGGACGATGCCGGCAAACAGAAGATCATCGCCCAGGCCCAGGAACTGCAGCGACAGTTTCAGCAGGAGATCTCGCCCCGGATGGTCGAGCTGGCACCCGCCGTGTATGCCCAGAATCCCGACGACCCGAACGCTGGCGAGATCCTGATGCAGGTGGAGTACGGCAACAACCGCTACGACAAGGCAACCAAGATCGCCGATCGCGTGCTTGCCAAGGATCCCGAACATCACCTGGCCCTGAATATCGGCGGCGTGTCGCACTTTGGCATCCAGGACTTCCCCGGGGCCGTGACGCTGTTGCAGAAGGCGGCTGACCTGGGTGTGCTGCATCCTCAACTGGGCGGCCCGTTTCTCGAACCGGCCAAGCAGTACATCGGGTACTGGGAGACAGAGCGGCAGATTCGCAAGGCCGAGAGCGAAGCACCTCCTGAGGCGCAACTTCCGCGTGTCATGTTCAAGACGACCAAGGGCGATATCGTGCTCGAATTGTTTGAGAACGAGGCCCCCAACACGGTGGCCAACTTCATCAGCCTGGTGGAGAGCAAGTTCTATGACGGGACCAAGTTTCATCGCGTCATTCCCGGTTTTATGGCACAGGGAGGCGACCCCAATACGAAGCCGGGTTCATTCGGTGCCCCCGGACAAGGGGGACCCGGCTACACGATTGCCTGCGAATGTTATGCTCCCAATGCTCGTCGCCACTTCACCGGCACGCTGAGCATGGCCCACGCGGGGAAAGACACCGGTGGTTCGCAGTTCTTCATCACACATCTGCCGACGCCGCACCTCGACAAGGAAATTCGTCCCGAATCGGTGCACACGGTCTTCGGCCGGGTCGCGCAGGGGATGGATGTCGTGGCTGCCTTGGAAGTCGACGACGAGATTCAGTCGGCAACCGTGGTCCGCAAGCGGAACCACGAGTACAAGCCGGTCACCGGACCCGCGAAGTAGATCCTTATGATGCCGTCGATGACGCAGGATGAGTCGTGACCAGCGCGACACTGGCCAACTGGAACGGGATCGTCATGCCCCTCGCAGAGGTGCGCGTGTCGGTGCTGGACCGTGGGTTTCTGTTTGGCGACGGCATCTACGAGGTATTACGCGTCTATGGAGGCCGGCCGTTTCTTGAATCGGAACATCTGGCCCGATTGCGGCGCAGTCTCGATGCGATCCGCATCGCCTGCGATGTCGATCACCTTTGCACTCGGATGTCACAACTCTTGCAGGAAAGTCGGGTTGTCGAGGGTACGATCTATATCCAGGTCACGCGCGGAGAAGCACCTCGGACCCATCACTTTCCCGAGCCGCGGGTCGCCCCCAATGAGTTGATCTACGTCCGGGAACTTGCGGGGGATCCGTTCGCCGACGTTCGCGAACAGGGAGCGTCGGTCATCACGGTGGACGACCTGCGCTGGAAACGATGTGACATCAAGTCCATCAACCTGCTGGCCAACTGCTTTGCGGCTCAGGCAGCTCACGAGGCGGGATGCGTCGAGGCCATTCTGGTCGCGGCCGATGGAACGTTGACGGAGGGTTCTCACACCAGCCTGTTTGGCGTGCGTGATGGAGCCGTACTCACATCTCCGCTGGGCTCCCACATCCTTCCGGGCATCACGCGAGGACTTGTCGTACGTCTGGCCCAGCGATCCGGAATCCTGCTGAGGGAGGAGTCGCTGCGGCGCGATTCACTACCAACGGTGGACGAGTTGTTTCTGACAGGGACGACCGCCGAGGTCTTGCCGATCACCCGGGTCGATGGACAGCCTGTTGGAACCGGCGGTGTTGGACCGGTTGCGGCACGTTTGCAGGAAGAGTTCCACCGCTTCCTGCGGGAGAATCTGTCGGTGAATGATGGACGTCCGGCCGCGAGCGGCACCGGAGTGGAGTAGGGATGATGAAGCCTGTGTGGTTGATCGCGCTGGCGAGTGTCGCCGGTCTGGGTTGTTCGGGCGGATCAGCACCTCCGCCTGGGGCAGGTGTCAATCCCTACGATCAGCGTGCCCCGCTGATCGACTCATCGCAACCTCCAGCAGCCAAGCAGCCGGGCACGACGGGCATGGGTTCGCGTCCCTCGGCCGGAGGTCACTCCGGTTCTCAGCGGACCATGACGACGCAGATCATCGAGATCGATCCTGAAGACGAACCGACGGGACCATCACTGCCATTCGAGGACTATGTACTCTGGACGAGGCAGGTGGCCGCACAGCTCAACACGATGGCACGGCTGTATGCAGCGATGGCTGCGGATGGCGATGTGCAGTCGCGTGTGCCGCAGTGGAGTGACGCCTGCTTCGAACTTGAGAAGGCATACGGGGAGGCTGTGAGGACGCCGCGTCCGTCGGCGGAAACCAGTCAGAAGCTCGAAGCTTCGGCACTCAAGGAGCTAGATGAGGCCATTCAACACGCCGAGGCGGCCCAAGCGGAGGCCTCAGGCGTCGAAGGGGAAATTTACATCTTCATCGAGTACGGCCGCAAGCTCTCGCAGCGGTTCCGGGGAACAACACCATCACCTTGAGTGATGCGGTCACCGGGCCTCACGCTTGCGGAGGTCGCGCAGCTGTTCGTCGTAGGTGGCCTTGAGCTGTGCTTCCCAAGCCTCGAGCGTCTCAGGGTCTTCAGGAAATCGCCCCTGATCATCAATCCGCTCGACCCAGTCTTCGAGCTCATTGCGCAGTCGCAGCAGCGTGTCCTGGTGCGCCGGATCATCGGCCAGATTGTGCAACTCGTAAGGGTCGCTCTCGAGATCGTAAAGTTCCTCAGCGGGGCGCATGGGCGCCATCAACCGGGCCGCATGGGGATTGGTTCGCTGCAGTTCGCCGCTGTCATACAATCGGTGCATCAGCCGGAGGACCGGATACTGCCGCTCCTTGTAGCGATTGGTCTGCGTGAAAGGTCGCTCGGGATAGTAGTTGCGAATGTACCGGAACCGCTCATCGCGGACAGTGCGAATGCGATCGACCGTTTCATCTCCGCGGTCGCGTCCTCCATACGCGTACTGTCGCGGGCCTTCGTCATGCTCTCCCCAGAACACGCATCCCTGCATCTTCGCCGGCCTGGCGACTCCCGCCCAGTCGAGTGTCGTCGCCGTCAGGTCGAGCGATTCCACGAGGCGATCCTCGACGGTGCCCGGTGTGTACCCCGACGGTGCGGAGATGTCTCGCGGCCAGCGAATGATCAACGGGATGTGCAGTCCGCTCTCATAGGGCCATTGCTTGCCGCGCACCATCGCCTGCCCATGATCGGCCATGAACACCACGATCGTGTTGTCTTCCAGTCCATCCTGTTGGAGTCGGTCGAGTACGAGACCCACCTTGCGGTCGAGCGACATCGCTGCGTTCAGATACTGCGCCCAGTCGGCCCGGGTGATTGGATGATCGGGATAGTAGGGAGGGAATTGCACCAGGGCAGGGTCAGCACGACGCTCGATCTGCTCGTGAGCGGAATCCCATGAGGAGCCACGGTGCGTCTCCGGGAAGTTGATTTGCGCGTAGAACGGCTGGTGCAGCTTGAGATCGGACCAGTCTGCCGAGTCGAAGGGCTTGCCGGTATAGGTGAAGTTCCAGTCGGTCTTGCCGGTGCCTGTCAGTTTCGCCTCTCCCGGAAACTGGCGGAGGTTGGCGGTCAAGTACCCGGCGTCCCGCAGCCAGTCGCTCAGCAGACGCACTCCCTCGGGAAGAGGATGATCGTCGTCCCGATGGGATCGATGGTTGTGCGCTCCGATCGTCATGGCGTACATGCCAGTCATGAACGATGAGCGACTCGTGGAACAGACCGCAGTGGCGGTATAGGCCCGCGTGAAACGTACACCGTTCTCCGCGAGCGAATCGATGTGCGGCGTCCAGACCTGTGGATGCCCGTAGCAGGACAGCTCGGGGCCGAAGTCTTCAGCGATGATCCAGAGGATGTTGGGCCGGCTGTCGGCGTCGGCGTAGGCTTCTCTGGTGGTGAACCCAAAGCAGAGCATTCCGAGAATGACGGCAGTCGCAAACTCTTTGACGGTCATTGAAAGTAGTCCTGAGGTACGAATCGATCGCGCTTTAAGGCGTCAGCTGGATCAGAAAAGCGATCGGCGGACTGACGTCCCCCGCTCGCCTCATCAACTCACTGCTTTCGCTGCTTCAGGGTCTGCAGATATTCGACGACGTCCACGAGGTCCGCGGCAGAGAGCACCTTCTGCAGGTCTGCGGGCATCAGGGAAAGCTCCGACTGCTTGCGGAGCTCGATATCGGCGAGCGGCACGGTGTGCACGAGTGCGTTGATGTCCTTAAGTTTGATCTCGTCCGGTGTCTCGCTGACGAGTAATCCAGTGATGATCTGCCCGTCGTTGGTCACGACCGTCCACGACTCGTAATTGTGGCTGATCCCGGCGGAGGGGTACAAGATTGACTCGTACATCGCCTGCTTGCTGAGCTTCTTGCCGATCTCCGACAGATCGGGACCGACGTCGCGTCCCATAGTGTTGACGATGTGACACTTGTTGCAGGTCGCGGTGGAGTGGAACAGTACCTGCCCGCGGTCGATGTTTCCCGTCCGCGCGGCGAGTTCTGCAAGAGGAGGCAGCGGTTCGCTGTCCTTGGCCGGGGGCAGCGGAAACAGCTTGAGGGCCGGCTCCTGAATGCTCCGCCACTGGGCCGTATGCAGCGTACCGGCAAGTGCCGCCTCCAGCAGTGGATCATAGGTCTTCGACTCCGCGAGCTTCAGCAGTTGCTCGGCCCCCGGCAGCACCTGCCCGGCTGCCTTGACCGCAGCCCGTCGCACATCGAGAGGCCGATCCTGATCGGCCATCACGTCGAGCAGCAGATCGACGCCACGATTCTCGGCCGCGGTTCCCAATGCGAGAATCGTTGCCTCAGCCTGCTTGGGATCATCAGACCAGAGTTCCTTGCGAATCGCGGCTCGCTGCTGCTTGTTGAACAACGTGCGGATGGCATCGACCGCAGACTGCGAGACGGGGTCCTGCTGCGCCATGGCCAAGAGCCGTGGATACCGGTCCTCGGCGCTGAACTTGTCCACGAGCTTGATGAACTGTTCGTTGCCGTCGTTCGCATCGAGGACGGCATTGAGTGCGTTCTTCAGCTCGGGCCGGGATGACAACTCGCCTCCTCCCAGACGGGAAAACGCCTCGCCATTGATGAACGCAGTTGCCTCCGGAGTGGCCCCTTCGGCAACTGCCAGTTGTTCCAGGACGGCGGTGGTTTGTGAAGGGTCCTGAAAGTCGAGGGCACGGAAGTAGCGAGGAAGCTCGGAGACCGGCGTCTTCGGATTGCGAATGATCTGGCCCAGCAGCTCGGTGGTTCGCGTGCTCCGCGAGCGCCAGACAATGTCGCGTCCCGCCTTGGTCTGCCAGTCGCGACCGACACTCGACAACCACATCCCCAGGCAATCGTCCCACCGTCCCTCGGCCGCGATCCCGAGTGCTTCGAGATACCAGCGGTCGTTGCCGTCGTACTGCAGGGCCAGTTCGCTCCAGGCGATGGGCATATCCTCGAAGTCTGCTTCCCGCAAGCCGAGAAGAATCTCACGCCGCACCTGCGGACTGGGATCCCTCAGACTGATGAACTCGTGAATGTCATCGATGCCAATGGCCCCTTCAGCGGCCAACTGTCGAGCCAAGCGGATGCCGGTAATCCGCAGATCGGGGTTCAGGTCCTGCAAGGCCGACAAGAGATAGGGAAGCTTGGCACCTCGAGCAATGTCGAGCTTGCCCAGTGCCCACAGAGCCCGCGCACGAAACCGAGGGTTCTCTGAGGACTTCCAGAGCTTGTCGAGTGCCGGCTGTGCGGCAGCACCGGCCTCATGCAGGGCTGTCCATGCCATGTAGCGCACCGTCGCATTGGGACTCTGCAGCGCCCCGGCGGCAGCATCAGGAGTCGAGACATCCACCAACGGGACCTCATAGCGATCCGAACGGTCCGTTCCCTTGGGGGTGATGCGGAACAGTCGGCCGCGCTCGACGTCCTGCATGCGGTGACCACCGACGCCCGGATCGTACCAGTCGGCCACGAACAGCGACCCATCCGGAGCGACACAGACATCCGACGGACGGAACCATTGATCGCGTGTCCCCACGAGCACGTCGATCATCTCTCGCCGGATAGCCGGCTCCGTGCACCGTGACCGGGTACGCCCGGACGATATTGGGCCCGGCATCGCAGTGAATGAGCTGATTCTCGAAACGGCTCCGGCAGCAGGTCGAACCTTCGTAGACACAGATGCCGGTCGGCGAACCTGCGCCGGTCTGCAGCAGATTGGGGACGACGCCCGGATCGTTGAGGTGCCAGTGCCGCAGGGGGATCTCCTCGCTCATCCCGGTGCGCGGCTCCTGCCAGCCGGCCCCGGTGATCTCGTCCTTGTAGCCGTAGTTGCCGAACTCCATGACGTAGTTGATGCGCATGCCGCGATTGCCGTCGTCGTCGTTGTCTGACTGCCAGATCGTGCCGAAGCGAATCGACGGCCAGCTTCCCAGTTGTTGCGGAAGTTCCAGCCGAGCGTCTCGAACTCGCTGCCGTCCAGATTGCAGCGGAACGACCATGCCCTCCTGATACGGGTTGCGGGAGTTGTTCACCTCATTGCCGGCCTTGTCGATGATCGGCTTCCCGCTGGGCATCCTTGATCTGCTTGCCTTCGTTGCCGAAGTTGAAGTAGAGCTTGCCGTCCGGACCGAAGACGAAGGCATGAATCCCGTGATCGTGCTCGGTTCCTCCGAGTCCGGTGAACAGTACTTCCTTGCGATCGGCATGCAGGTCGCCGTCGTCGTCGATGAGAAAGAAGACCTCATCCTGGCGGAGATCAGTGCCTTGGTGCCCGTGACCCGTCGAAGTCGGCAGCACGCAGATGCCGTGGGCCGGAGTCGACGTCGCGACCCTGATAGAACGTCGAGTTCGGCATCCGCGACACCGTCGCCGTTGGTGTCTTCCAGAATGAGGATGCGGTCCCCCTCCTTTCGCTCGGGCATGTCGGTGTTGCGAAATCGCCGGTAGTTGATGACCTCGCAGATCCAGACCCGACCGAGATGGTCAATGTCGATGTTTGTCGGATTGCTCATCTGCGGCTCGCCGGCAAAAATTGAGACTTCAAGGTCGGGGTGCACATCGAGCTGGCTGATCGCTTCATCCAGATCATGGCTCGTGCTGGCATCGGATGTCGAAGTGCTGGCCACCTGCAGGAGGAACGCTCGCGCGGGCCGCTGCGTCATGACATGAAACTGCACGCTCGATTCACGACCGCCGGCCTGATCGGTGCCACCGTTGTCGAGACCGGCGGTCGCCATAAACCGGGTGAACTTGTGCCCCTCGGGGAGGTCGTATTCGATGATGGAATTGGCATGTGTGCCGATACCCTCGGCCACCGGATTGCCGTCGATTCGCAGGAGGCCACCGTCCGCATTTGCGCCGACACGCACCTGTCCCCATTCGGAGTTCGCTGCCGACCACTTGAGATCGGTGAGCTTCTGCTCGCCGTCAGGGCCGATGAGCCGGGGCTCTGCCCAGTCGCACCAGTCGCAAGAGAACCCGTTGCGTCCATCGGTCGCCACCAGGTACAACTTCTTCGCTCCTGCGATCGGTACGTCGACCTTCACTGAATGGCCGGGAGTCGCGGAGGTGACGACCGGAGAGGAGAACTCAGGTGCCCGGGCCTTCCCTCTTCTTTCCCGTGGGCGCTGGGGCGGTTCCAGCTGCGCGTTCTGCTTCGGATTCGGGAAGTCCTGGTTGGCCTCAAGTTCCTCCTGCGTGGGTGTCGCTGATTTCATACCCTCGTCCGGCACGTCGAGTCCGGTCGTCCAGACAATCGCATTGAGGACGATCTTGCGGAAGTTGTCATCCTGCCAGTTGGCGTGGAAGTGGCCCCCGGTGAAACCGAATGAACGCCCGCCTGCGGGCCGATCGTACGCCCAGGCAACATGCTGGGGCTCCTGCCGTTGCAGGACCGCCTCACGCACAAACGGGTTGCCCGAGTGATGTCCATCTTCACGATTCAAGGTCTCCCGCGGCGGCATGTCGGTGAGGATTGGCGTGATGCCCTTCATCTCCGGCTGAAACCGCATGTGGTAGTACCACTCATCGTTGATTTCGAACGGCTTCACGCCGCGAGTTATTGGATGCACCGGCAGGTTGTGGAAGTTGGCCGTCCAGTGAGGGTTGACTGACCAGAACGGCTCGAAGTATCCGCCCATCCAGTTCAGAAAACTGTGGCCGGCAGGGCCCTTGGGCACTTCGACCGCATAGTGCAGACAGACCAGTCCGACGCCCGCGTACATCAAATCGTCGAACTCTTCCAGCCGGTTCACGAGGTAATGCCGCTCGCCGCCGTCACAGTAGGCTGACGACGGTGTCGGCATTGTCGAGGGCTGTCGGGTCCTTGGGCCAACCTTCGGTGTACACTGTTGCGATGATCGGCAGACCCTGTTCGACGCGCGCCCGTGTTGAGCGATCAGCCAGCAGCAAGCACCCGGCACGGTGTTCGTGGGCGAAGTACCCATGGCTGCGTGTGCCGGCGATGAATACGACCTTCTTGCGTCCCGAGATCGGCAACCGTTTGAGTGCGATGTCCTTGAACTCGATCTTCATCGGCGGACCGGCGTGCAGCTGCAGGGCGAGTTTGCCGATCAGGTCCTTCTCACCCGTCTGGCGATCGATGACCTCGGACATCTGCTGACCGTTGATGGCCAGCGTGATCTGGTCGCCTTCGGCCATGATGATGTATTGGTTCCAGTCGTCGCGTTTGACGTGCGCGAAAAGTTCGTTGGCCGTCGCGAACCGTTCCTGCTCGCGCTTGCCGTCATCGGCGATCGACCGTCTGTCCCCGCGACGGCGAGCAGCTTGCGATCTGATCCCTCGTCATACAGGGCACCGACCCACTGTCCACGCCTGGTCGATGTCGGCCTGATAGCCGATCACGTGCCCATCCTCCCGGACGGACCCCCGAATCTGCACACCGGAATTGGCGGAGTCGGTGCCCGTAATGCGGAACTTCAGCCGCAGTTCGAAATCGTCCACCTCCCCCAGCGACCAGGTGAGGAAGGTGTTCTCGGTACACGGGTTCTCGGAAGTCGACTCCGCGACAATCGCGCCATCGGCCACATGCCAGAACTTCTCGTCCCCGCTCCAGCCCTCGAGTGACTTGCCGTCGAAGAGGGAGACGAACTCCCGGTCGCGTTTGCCTTCCTGGGCCCGAACGTCGGACACTTGCACCAACCACATCGACAGGACACAGAGCAGACAGGACAACGCACGTGAGCGGCTCATCGGGGAAGACTCCATGACCAGTTCGTGAACGTATTGTCAGCACGACGACGCAGCAGAGGTTCTCCCGGATCGGAGCAGGGGACCGTGTTTCCAGGAGGGGAGAAACTCATCAGGCAGCGGGTTGGATTCAGTGTACCGGAATCACATGCACACGCCAGCGTGTCGGCTCGGTGAGGGGCGGGAGGCAGAGCTGGATCTCGGTGATGCGTCGCGGCTGACGCCGTATCTCGGTATTCAACTCATCATCCCGTCAAACCCTTGGCCCATTCCCCCTCCCCACGTTTCGCATCTCGCCCTAGAATGACTTCGACCGTTTCTCAGGGGACAATGATCGTTCATGTCGCTGCTGCACCCATCACTACTGCTGGGATTGGGGTTTGTCGCCCTGCCGATCCTCCTGCATCTGCTGCTGCGTCAGAAACCCCGGAAGCTGCTGTTCCCGGCACTGCGTCTGATCGAGAACCGGCGCAAGCAGAACGTGCGGAGGATGAAGCTCAGGCACCTGTGGCTGCTGCTGGCGCGGATGGCTGTCATCGCGCTGCTAGTGCTGGCCGTTGTCCGTCCTTCCGTCCCTGCCGCGGATTACTCACTCAATCTGCGTGAATGGCTGACACTCGGCGGTGTCCTCGCCGCGGCCATCGCAGCCTACCTGGTGGTGCTGAGATTGTGGCAGGCCCGGAGTCTGCCGCGTCATCAGCTGCGGCACTGTCGGGGACAGTTGCGGGGATGGCTGGCCGCAGCGACGGTGCTGGCCCTGCTGCTGAGTGTCGCGTGGCCATATCAGCGTCGTGTGAGGGCCGCCATGAAAGCGCCGTCACCTCCCGGCAACATTGAGCTGCCCGTCGCCGCGGTGTTTCTGTTCGATACTTCTCTGAGCATGCAATACCGTCAGGCGGGGCAGACACGACTGGATCATGCCCTGCGCACTGGCGATCACGCACCTCAGCGAGTTCCCCACTGGCAGCCGGGTGGCAGTCACGGACTCTTCCACCGATCATCCCGTGCTGTTTCAGTCGACGCTGGGCAACGCCAAGGCCCGGATGGATGCACTGGAGATCGAGGCACTGAGCCTCCCACTCAACGACCGCATCCTGACAGCCTTCCGGCTTCAGGAGGATGATCGTCAGCGCACCTTGTCGGAACAGGGAGCCGTCCCGGAACAGCAGCAGCGAGATCGCTATCTCCGGCGCATTTATGTGTTTACTGATCTGGCGCGATCGGGATGGCGTGTTGGAGGGTCTTCGCGGCTCGCTACCGAACTCGAACGACTCAGTTCAGTGAACCTGTTTCTCATTGACGTTGGTGAGAACAATCGACAGAACCTTGCGGTCACGGCGGTGGACCTGTCCCGCCAGCAGATTTCTGCCGGGGGTGACCTGACGGTAACGGCAAACGTCGCGACCGAAGGGAACACGGGCGGGGAGCATGTGGCGGAGCTGTACATCGCCAATGGCAAAGGCCAGCAGATCAAGGTGGCACAGCAGTCGTTCCAGCCTTCGTCCGAGGGGATGCAGCGTCTGGCCTTCGAGCCACTGCGGATCGACTCGGGGCCCATTGTGCATGGAGAGGTTCGCCTTGTCGCCAGTGATCCGCTGGCCTTCGATGATGTCCGAAAGTTCACCGTCTCACTGCAAACCCCGCCGGCGGTGCTGCTTGTCGCTCCCAACAAGGATGACATCTTTGAATGGAATGGGGCCGTGGAACTGGCCGGGTTTCGCACCGTCTTCGCATCACCGCAACGTCTGCGCGGAACTTCGCTCGACGAGTTTGCCGTCGTGTGTCTGATCAACGTACCGTCGCTCGAAGATGATGTCTGGTATCAGCTGGGTCAGTTCATTGAGGAGGGCGGGGGACTGGCGGTGTTCCTCGGGGACACCGAGATCAAATCGTTCAACTACAACAGGCCCGAGCCACAGGTCTTTCTTCCCGGTGTCCTGCAGGCTTACACGGCCCGCGCGGTGAACAGTCCCTATTTCCTCAGTGTGAACAGGAGGGATCATCCCGTGTTCCGTACGCTCGAAGCGGAAGGGGGCATCGCCAATCTCGAAGTGACGGACATCTATCGCTTCTGGAAGGTGCAGACGACTGACGAAGCCGGAGTTCTCGCGGTCTACAGCGACCCGGACCAGTCTGCGGCCCTGCTGGAACGGCCATACGGAAAAGGTCGCGTGACCATGCTGACCACCGCGGTCGATCTGAAGGGTTACGCCTCGGAATGGAATTACCTGTCGAGCCCCCAGGGAGATGTCTGGCCGTTTCTCGTGTTCGCCGACGAGTTGATGCAGTACCTGTCGGGACTCTCGGACCTGCAGCTCAACTACCTGGTGGGTGAGACCCCCGTCGTGCATCTGGCCGCCGAGAATCAGGAGCGGAGGTTTCTCGTTCAGCGTCCGGAGTTCCGTCAGTCGCGTTTGCTGCTGCCTGCCGGACAATCGGAACTCGCCGTCGATGCTGTGGATGCCTTGGGAAACTATGACCTGCGTCTGGAAGAGGGGGCACCGGGAGTGGTGGCAGGTTTCAGTGTGAATGCCAGTCCTGCGGAGAGCGACTTCACGTCGATCGATGCGGCCGATCTCGACCACCTGCTTGGAGAGAATCGCTACCAGATGGCGCGGAACCTCACGGAACTCAAGGAGGAGATCAATATCGCCGATCTGGGCAAGGAACTGTTCCCCTGGTTAATGGCGCTCACCGTCCTGCTGTTCGCCGGAGAGCACCTGATCGCGAACCGATTCTATGAGGAAGAGTCGCTCTGAGAGTTGTTGCGTTAACGGTTTGAGGAGATTGTGAGTTGATGAAAGCCCACGGGCAGCGGCCCGTGGGGATACCGGCTATCACGTTGATGTGCCCATGAGTCTTCTGTTCCAACCTGTCTGGTCGTGGCCGGTCGTGCTCCTCGTGGGGGCAGGACTGATCGCGCTCGTGCTGTGGACGTATCCTTCCCGGGTACGGCACCTCTCACCGCGCTGGCGGCGTACACTGCTCGCGCTGCGGTTGCTCACAGCGCTCGTGCTGCTGTTTGCCATGCTGCGTCCTTCGTTGATGTTTTCGGAATCGGACCAACAGCTCTCCGAGATCGTCATTGTGTCCGATACCAGCGCCAGTATGCAGACCCCCGATGGTCCGGGAGGCATCACGCGGCGCGACGCCATCCTCCGCACGCTGAATGAAGCCGAGCCGATCCTGACGAAAGCTTCCGAAACCGTCGATCTGCGATTCGTCGACTTCGACGAGGACTATCGCCCCGTCAGCAAACCTGTGGAAGAGGCTGAAGGCCGCTTCACCGCTATTGGATCCGTGCTTGACGAGTTGCGGCAGGACGACACGGGAAAGCGGCTGTTCGCGGTGGTGCTGATGAGCGACGGAGCCCAGCGCGCCATTCCGCCGTTCGATCTCGATCCCCGGGTGGCAGCCCGACGCTTTGCCGAGCAGCGCGGCATCCCGATCCACACGATCGTTTATGGGGCATCTGAACTCTCGAACGCGGGGCTCGATCTGGCTGTCGAGGACTTGTTTCTGGTGGACAGTGTGACGTTCGAGAAGAAAACGGTTCCCGTGCGGGCGCAGATTCGCTTGCTGGGTGCTGCCGGACGCAAGGTCAACGTGCGGTTGTTGCGCGAGGACCGGAGCGGGCAGGGGGCCGGTCGTACGGGAGAGCTGTTGCCCGTGCCGTTCTCATCGGGTGTGACGCCGATGCTGGAGTTGGAGGCCCGCGACAACGACGAAACGATTCCCGTGGAACTCTCCTTCGTGGCTGAGACGCCCGGCGAATACAAGATCGCCGTCGAGGTACAGCCTCTGGATGGCGAACTGAAGGTCACCAACAACCGGTTGGAGACCCTGCTGACGGTTCGCAAAGGAGGACTGCGCGTCGCCTATATCGACGTCGTGGGACGCAACGAATCCCGTTTTATCGACAAGCTGAACCGCACGGCCAAAATCCAGCTCGACTGGCAGGTGGTGTTGCCGGGGAAGCTGGCTCAACTCACGGAGCTCCGCCCGTCATTGTTCGATCCGGGGGCATACGACGTCTACATCATTGGCGATGTGCCCGCCCGCGTATTTCGCGAGGGGGGCCGCGACTTCCTCGCTGAACTCGCCGATCGGGTGCGCGAAGGGGCAGGGCTGATGATGATCGGCGGCCAGCACAACTTCGGTGCCGGCGGATACGCCGATTCACCCCTTGCGGATCTGCTGCCGGTTGTGATGAGCCCCGCCGACATTCTGGCCGATGACGAGTTCTCGCCGGAACAGCAGATCGATCGACGGCTGGAGATGTTGCCTACCCGCTCGGGGAGCAACCTGCATTACGTGATGAATGTCGCTGCCCGCGACAACCGGCGCACCTGGGAGCAGCTTCCACCTCTGCTGGGTGCGACACGTCTGACCCCCAAGAAGTCCGCCGATGTGCTCGCCGAGTCGTCCGATCATGTGCCGTTGCTCATTATCTCCGACACCGGTCGATCGCGCACCATGGCCTTCGCCGCCGACAGTACGTGGATGTGGCACATGCATGGCTTCGAGGAGATCCATCAGCGATTCTGGCAGCAGGTGATCCTCTGGCTGGCACGCAAGGAACTGGAAGGGGACCAGCAGGTCTGGGTGCGTGTCGATCCACGCAACTATGCACCGCAGTCACTGGTCACGATGACATTCGGTGCCCGTGACGATAAAGGCCAGCCGGTCGACGATGCAACCTTCTCAGTCAATATCACTAAGCCCGATGGAACAATGCTGGAACCGCCGGCTCAAAAGGCCGGCGGCACTCATCTGGCCGAGTTTCGGGAGACTCTCGACCCCGGTGACTATTGGGTGACCGTCACAGCGCGCAGAACGGGAGCGCCGATCGGGGTCCCGGCAACGACACGATTCATTGTCGATCCACGCGATCCCGAACTCGACAATCCCGCTGCTGACCCAGACCTGATGGCGGAGATCGCCGCCCTCACAGGAACCGCACCAGTCCCGGCTGAAGAGTTTGGACCGTTTCTTGAAAGCCTGCTGGAGGCCGGCATCACCGCCGAACTGACCAAGCACACGCAAATCAACCTCTGGGACGGCTGGCCACTCCTGGGTCTGTTCGTGACACTGCTGACCGCGGAGTGGTTCTTTCGCAAACGCAGGGGTCTGGTGTGAGGGGGAGTGGATGAAAGCCTTCGGGCAGCGTCCCGTGAGTATCTGAACGAAGTCCGACCTCGCCACTCGCCTCTTGACCCATATAATCGGGTCAGATGCAAGCACCTTCTGTGGGTGAGGCAGACAGGCGCGATTGCGGGAACATACCCGCCCCTTGCCGCGTCGAATACAATGGGAGAGTTGTTCCCGGAGCATTCAGGACCCCCGGATTCATGTCAACGGCCACGGAGCCCGGCTCGCCTGCATCCCGGTACGTCGATTTTGACGAGTTCATCGACTACCAGATTCACAAGGCACAAACCGGCATCAAGACGACCGATCTGCTGACCGCCCTCATTGGCGGGGCGGCCGCCGTCTTGCTGTATCTTTTGATGTTCGCCATCTTCGACCACTGGGTCATTGATGGGGGCTTTGGCCGGGGCACACGGTTGATTCTCCTGTTTCTGCTGGTCCTGCTGCTGACCGCCTGGTGCACCTGGAAGCTCGTTGTGCCCTACTTGCGCCGCGTGACGGCCCTGTATGCGGCACGCGAGATCGAATCGGCCGACCCGGAATTCCAGAATATGCTGCTGACGCTGGTCGATCTGCAGCGATCGGGGCGCGAGGTTCCTGAGCAAATCAAGTCAGCCCTGGAAAAACGGGCCGCTCGCAGTCTCTCACGCATCAATGTCGACGACGCCGTCGATCGACGACTGCTGATGCAACTCTCGTACGTCCTGCTGGGTCTGGTGGTGGCGACCAGTCTGTATACGGTTCTCTCACCCAAGAAACTCTCGAACTCCCTCTGGCGCCGCTGATTCCGACCTCCCGCGTAGTTGTCGACACGCGAACGCGCATCGACCGCGTCGATCCGGGCGATGCTGAGGTGCTGGCGCGGTCCCAGCTCCCCGTGTTCGTGGATCTCTCGGGTGAGTTGCCGGATGTCGTCACGTTGCAGTTCACGACCGCGGATCACCGCTTCGTCAATGAGCCCCTCACCATGCGCGAGGCCGACGATGGCCTCCGGCGCTACCGGGCCATCCTGACGGGTGAGAATGGTCGCGGCATCCTGCAGGACCTGACGTATCGCATCCAGGCGGGTGATGCCCTCAGTCCCGAGTATCACATCCGGGTGAAACAACCACCGACGGCAACTGTCCATGAGGTGCTCTACGAGTATCCGGCGTACATGGGGTTCGACAACCGCCAGCAGCCGGGAGGTTCAATCGACGCCTGGGAGGGGACGTGGGTCACGGTTCGTGCTACCACCAACATGCCAGTCACATCCGCCGTCGTGCAGTTTCGCGACGACGAGGACTCGCACCTCAAGGCAGAGGAGATCGACGCCGTTATCGCGGAAGGGACGAACATCACCGCTCGATGGCAGCTGCGGATTCGATCGGACGGCACGCAGCCGCAGTTCTATCGCATCCAAGTGCGCAACGATGCCGGTGAGAGTGACCCTGAGCCGACGTTGTATGCCCTGAAGATTCGCCCCGATGAGCCGCCGCGAATTGTGCTGCTTCATCCGGAAAGTGACATCGAGCGACCGGCCAATGCCGTCGTTCCGCTGATGTTCGAGGCCGCCGATCCGGACTTTTTGCTGCGCACCGTCATCCTGCGGCTGGAGCAGGACGGTACGCAGCACACTCTGGCACCAAGACTCTACGAAGGTCCCCCGTACCAGCAGAGCATCGCGCGAACCTACGATCTCGATCTGTCGAAGCTGCCGCTGCGTCCCGGGGACCGCCTGACGTACTGGCTCGAAGCCCGCGACAACATGGAGCCCTTCGCCGACCGCAGCGGTAACCGCTCGAACACCCCCCGCTTGAACATCGACATCGTCGAAGCGATCGCTCCCGAGGAAGTTCAGCAGCAACTCGAACAGGAGAAGCAGGAGCTCCGCGATCGGTTGCAGACCACCCCAAATGACGCGAACGATGAGGCTCCCGATCCGGAGAATGCGTCACCGAATGAAGATCCACTTTCGCAACCTCCCCAACCGGGAGACGAACCGCCAACGGGTGATGTGCCTCCCCAAGGGGATCAACCCGGTGCCGAATCGCAGGGCGATGGCCAGAGCGTTTCGCAACAGCGACCGACGCCCTCACCTTCAACGTCGGGTAACAACCCGCAGACGGGCGATGGGCGAGGCGGTGATGAGGGCCAGGGGCTCAAACAAAGCGACCCGCAGAATCCTGAAGACCGGTCAGGGGATGAGCCGTTTGATGAACTGCTTCGCAAACTGATGGAGCTGGAACAGGATCAGAAACAAGGTGAGGGACAGACGTCGCCTGAGGACGGCTCGCCGCCTGGGGCAAAGAACCGGCCAGCAGGGTGACGAACAGCCATCAAGCGATCCGCAGACACCCGCGGATCCGTCGCAGACTGGTGACGCGCAACAGACCCCGCCGTCTGATCCGCCGGGTCAGACTCCGGGAGAGACCGGATCGCCCAACAGCAATGACTCACAGGGATCACCACAGTCGTCTCCGCAACAGTCTGCAGGTCAAGGGACACAGCCCGACCCCTCAGCCGGTGGACCATCGACCCCAGGCGACGCTAGAGGAGATGCGCCACCCTCGGGCGACCCGGCGACTGCGGAACCCTCCAAAGATGGAACCGGGACCAGCCCAGCCACCAACGACTCTACACAGAATCCCGCGACACAGGACAAGACCAACGACGCTCAGACGGGTGAGACATCGCCCGCTGATCCATCCTCACCACCGCCAACCGGGAAGTCGCCTGAACAGGCATCACCCGACAGTCCCAGTGCACGACCAGCAACGCAGCCGCAGGATGGTCAGCCCCCCGCAACGCAGCCCGGCACTCAACCCCCACAGGCAGGGACACCTCAGCACGGAGTTCCCATTCCAGGAACCGGTACTGATCCAACGGGACAGAAGCCACCCTCGGGCCAGACGCCCAGTCCAGGCCAGCCGCCAGGTCAGACCAACCCCGGTGACCCGACAACCCAACCACCGGCCCGCAGTGGATCGCAGCCAAAAGGTCCTGACGAACCTTTGCAGGGTGCAGGTCGACCCGACGGGCAACGATCCGATCAACCACAGACCGGCGAGGGAGGCAGTAGTCAGCAGGCCACTCAAGGGACACAGGGGAGCGATGCCACAGGTGCCGGCGACTCCTCTAATCAACCGGGCGGCGACACGCCTGCGGGCCAATCGACCGGGCAGCCGGGTCAGCAGGCGGGCGAAGGATCGCAATCCGGAGCCGGAGGCGAGCAGGGCGGTCAAGGGGGCGGTGATGAATCTTCGACAAAGCAGGATACCGGCGATCAACCGCCTATGAACAACGAGGAACGAGGTGAGAACACCCCGGCACCCATGTCCGATGGTGGCGCTCCCCCATCAGATGCATCGCCACCAGGTGGGGCCCAGTCCGGTGGCGGCGAGAAGTCCTCTGAAGGTGGCGGCGGCGGTGCGGCCGAAGGGGGAGGACAGCCCGGCCAGCAAGCGGCAGGGGGCGCTCCACAGGGGGGAGCCAACGGCGGCGGCGGAATCCCCGCATCGAATGCGGAGTATGCCCCCACTGCGGGCGCGGGTGGCGGCGACGGCAATCCTCAGCCGGAGGGCGCAGGTTCCGGTGAGGGTGGGACATCGGCCCCCATCACTCCCGAAGAAGCCGATCTCGCTAACAAGCGCAAGGCCGCCAACCTCGTGC
The DNA here is from genome assembly GCA_963707405.1 of uncultured Planctomycetaceae bacterium. Lineage (GTDB taxonomy): Bacteria > Planctomycetota > Planctomycetia > Planctomycetales > Planctomycetaceae > CAVPPT01. The sequence goes on from CAVPPT010000025.1 coordinate 194,265, forward strand.
TGCAGAAACTCCAAGAACAACTGGAACGTGGCGAGATGGATGCCGACTGGAGGGAACGTCTGGGTGTGACCGACGAACAACTCCGGGACTTCGGCAAGCGACTCGAAGAACGCCTGGCAGACCAGGGTGACGATCTGACTCCCGAGGCTGAGGCGCGGCGCCGTCAGTTTGAGGAAACTCTGCGGACGATCGACTTCCGCTCTCGTGGCGCCACGCGAGAGGGCGGCGACGGACCGCGCGAGGCAGCCGCAGGATTCGGTGGTGCCCGGCGCGAGGCTCCACCCAGGCATCGCAGTGCGGCAGAAGCCTATCGGGAGATGATGTCGCGTAAGGCCAAGCCCGCCGCCGGTTCACCGAAGTGATTCACATCTTCCAGTGATGAGGTTGGACATCAGAGAATGCCTGCCGCCGGCGTCAACGGGCGGGTCTCTACGAGCATCCGCTGCTACAACGCGGTCTCAATCACGCGCCCCTTGATGATCTGCACTTTCTCGACAGGCCGATCACTGGCATCTGTCTTGACGGTGCCGATCGTCAGCACGGTCTTGAGACTTTCATCATCCGCTGTCTTTCCGAAGGCGGTGTATTGTCGATCAAGATGGGGAACCCGGTCCAGGCAGATAAACACCTGCGAACCGGCTGAATTGGGATCGCTGGTGCGCGCCATCGACAGGACGCCGGCCTCGTGAGGCCGATCGTTGAACTCGGCGGGGATCGTGTATCCCGGACCACCGGTCCCGGTCCCCTGTGGACAGCCCACCTGCATCATGAATCCGGCAATGACGCGATGGACGACGATGCCGTCATAGAATCCGATCTTCGTCAGTCCGATGATATTCCGGCAATGTCCCGGTGCGATGTCGGGCCACAGGGCCAGACGAATCGGACCCTTGCTGGTTTCAAACTCGATGACGTATTTGTGAGTGTCGAAGTTTAGGTCTTTGAGAACGGCATCGACCTCGGTACGGCGGTTGGACACGATCAGGTTCTCCGCTGAAGAGGGGGTGTCACGCCCCGGAGTGAGGCGACGTCCCGCGAAGTCTAGGCAATCAGTCCGGCGACTTCGACCTCCACCACCACTCACTCGGACGGATTCCCGAATCCTCCGCCACCTGGAGTCTCGATCGTCAACACATCTCCGGCGGCGACGTCGATCTCGACACAGCCCGGCAGTTCAATTGAATCCTCCATTCCTGCACGCTGTAGCGAGTTTTTGCCGAGTGCGCCGGGCAGTCCTCCGTGCAGGCCATAGGGGGCGAAAGAGCCGCGTCGCTGACTGAGCAGCGAAACTCGCAGTGGCCTCAGGAACTCGATGCGACGCACCACACCATCTCCGCCTTGCTGACGCCCGGCACCTCCGGACCCCCGCCGAATAGAGAACTCCCGCACCCGGACGGGATATCGGCGTTCGATAACCTCGACGTCCGTGAGCCTGGTGTTCGTCATATGAGTGTGAACAGCATCAGCTCCGGGGCTTGCAACGGTTGCACCGCTCCCGCCGCAGATCGTCTCGTAGTAGCCAAACGTCTCATCGCCGAACGTCAGATTGTTCATCGTCCCCTGACTGGCCGCCGCCAGTTGCATGGCCCCCAGCAGCACGTCGACCACGCGCTGGGACGTTTCCACATTCCCGCCGACGATCGCCGCACACCGGGACGGATCCTCATGCTCCGGCGGATTCAGCAGGCACTCGGGCAGCACGATCTCGATCGGGTCGAGGACACCGCCGTTGAGCGGAATCTCCTCGTTGATGAGACAGCGAAAAACATACAGCACCGCCGATGTGACAATCGCCCGATTCGCATTGAGATTCGTCGACAGCACCGGCCCGGTGCCTGTGAAGTCGACGACGACCCTCTCGCACGCAATCCGAACGGTGACTTGCAGGGGCGAACCATCATCCAGATGATCGGTGAAGGTATAGTCGCCATCCGGTATCTCCCCGAGTGCCGCCCGCGTCTTCGCCGCCGCCGCCTCGCGAATGTGCCGCATGTAGGCTTGCACGACCCTGAGTGAGTAATCATCCACGAGATCGCGCAGCAACCGGACGCCGGTCTGGTTGGCAGCAACCTGGGCAGCGACATCGGCCAGGTTGTCCTCCACGTTGCGACTAGGATCAGGGCCGGAACTCAGCAGTGACCGCAACTCATCTTCGTGGGATGTGCCGGCCGCAATCAGTCGAAAGCTCCGGATCAGCACACCTTCATCCTGGAGCGTCGTCGAGAATGGCGGCATGCTTCCCGGTGTGACTCCCCCGATCTCGGCGTGATGCGCCCGGCTCGCCGTAAAGAACAGTAATCCTCCTTCACCAAACACCGGCGTAATTACCGTGACATCGGGCAGGTGTGATCCTCCGCGGTATGGATCGTTGGTGATGTACACATCCCCGGGCTGCATCTGCGGATGGTCGGACTTGATGCGGCGAACGGTTTCGCTCATCGCCCCCAAATGCACCGGGATGTGAGGGGCATTGACCACCAGATCGCCATGGGCATCGAACAAAGCACAGCTGTAGTCCAGTCGCTCCTTGACGTTGGTGGACACCGCCGTCATCTGCAGCGTCACACCCATCTGTTCGGCAATCGAGGCAAACAGGTTGTTGAAAATCTCCAGCAGCACTGGATCGGCGGTTTCGCATTGAGAGGACGACGCTTGCCTGCCTCGACGTGACGATTTGGCACCAGTGTCGCTGATGAGCAGATTGCCAGTGCCAGTGACTTCGACGGCAAAGCCCGGTTCCACGACCGTCGTCGACGTCGGCTCGCAGACAATAGCCGGGCCGTCAAATCGATCCCCCGGTTGCAGCTCTTTGCGTTCATAGACGGCGGCAGTAGACCACTGTCTCTCGAACCAGACTTTCGACGCATGTCTTGGCTCCGGAGTCCTGGGCCGCACCGGGAGCGAGGGACTCGGTATGTGCAGGCTGCGACCGACGACCTCAACTCGTGCGGCGACAATTTCGATCGCCCGGCCGGGACGGTCGTATCCATAGAGCTGCCGATGTCGCTCGGCATAAGCAGTTGCATAGTCGCCGTCATTCGGCATCGGCACGTTGATGAACGGCTCTGCGCCCGCGTATCTCAGATCGAGTGAACGCAGTGGTGTATCGATCCGCTCAGAAGGGACTCCGTCACCATGCACACCTCCGATGGCCTGCTGTTCCAATTCGGCAAAGATCGCGTCCAGATCGCTCAACGACTGTACGGTCAATGGCTGCAGCACCGAACGCTCCGCAAGTCGACGGACATCGGCTAATCCGATTCCATAAGCACTGAGCAATCCCGCCAGGGGATGCACGAGGATCGTCTGCATCCTCAGCATGCGGGCGATCGCACAGGCATGTTGACCTCCGGCACCTCCAAACGTCACCAAGACATGATCGGCCGGATCATATCCCTTGGCGACGGATACTTTGCGGATGGCGCGGCACATATTGGCATTGGCGATCTCCACGAAGCCGGCGGCGAGTTCCGGCATGTCAGCGTCGTGATGCCCGTGGATTGTCGCATCTCTTGCGTGATGTCGGCGAGCCGCGCTTCGACCGCCTCGAGGTCCAGTCGAAAGGGGAAATGATCGCGCGGAATGCGACCGAGCAACAGATTGACGTCGGTGACGGTCAGCGGCCCGCCACGTCCATAACTGGCCGGTCCCGGATCAGCACCGGCGCTCTCGGGCCCCACCACCAGTTTCACTCCGTCAAATCGGCAGATGCTTCCCCCGCCTGCGGCAACGGTCTCGATGGCCATCATCGGGGCGACAATTCGCACGCCTCCTTTCTCGGTTTCGAACTCCCTCTCGAACTGACCCGCGAATCGCGAGACATCGGTACTGGTCCCTCCCATGTCGAACCCGATTGCCCTGGAGAAGCCGGCCTCGGGAGTGACCGATGCCAGTCCGACCACACCACCGGCGGGGCCGGACAGCAGACTGTCCTTGCCAATGAAGTGGTCGGCATCGACGAGTCCACCGGCAGAGGTCATCACCCGAAAGGATGACGATTCAGACGTTATTTTCACATTGGAGGAGCAGAGTCCTCGCCGCAGCGTCTGCACGTAATCGCGCAATACCGGGTTGAGGTAGGCGTCAACAACCGTTGTGTCTCCGCGCGCGACTGCCTTGATCAGCGGAGCAACCTGCGAAGACCGGCTCACCTCAACAAAGCCCACATCGTACGCCAGTTGTTCGACCAATAATTCGTGTGCGGGGTTGATATAGGCATGCAGCAAACAGATCGCGACAGATTCGATTCCTTCATACCGGAGAGCGGATAACTGATCGCGAATGCGCAGCGAGTTGAGAGCAACCAACACATGACCATCAGGAGTTATGCGCTCGTCGACTTCGACCACACCTGTGAACAATGGCGAGGATTTCTGAATCGAGAGATCGAACAGCCGGGGACGATTCTGGTTCCCGATCAGCAGGAGATCGGCGAAGCCCCGTGTGGTGAGGAAGGCCACCCGGGCCCCACGACGTTCCAAGAGGGCATTCGTACCCCGCGTCGTCCCGAGCCGGAGCTTGACGGGAGGGATCGTCTCATCGAGCCGCAGTCCCAGCAGATAGCGGATCGCCACGATTGGCGATTCCTCTCCTGAGTGCAACTCATAAAAGGTGCCGACTGGCACATCGTATGACAGCGGCCAATCGAGCGTGAAGCCCTCAGTCTGACTGAATGAGCGGACGCGCCGCCTGGCAATCACTTCACCTGCCCGGCCGATCACCCTGAGGTCATATCCATTCCAGATGCCTTCGGGATCATTGGCGCGTGCCGGGTCGATAAACCCAGAGGGGCCATGGCTGGTGACTGCCGTGCCCTTGACCGATCCCGAACTCAGAATTTTGAACGTCCTGAGATCTCCCGTCGGGGACCGGGCCACGCAGTCGGTAAATGTGCCTCCCACATCGATCCAGAAATCCCAGTTCATCCCGTCTCGTTACTCTGCGTGGATCATGCACTCAATTCCCCGGAGTGACCAGCTGCCTGCATCGCGATTAGCTCGCAACTCATTTTGCAGAATTGTGTTAGAAGAACACAACGATCGCTGAGATCCAGATTGCCCCACTCCTGTGATTATGATATCAACCCGCCTCTCCTCTGTCGCACCGCCGTCACGAGAACGCGGGCCTGCTCACACGGATGTGGGGGCTTCGCCGACGAGTGACACCAGGACACTTCCCCCCTTCGGCAGAGATCCGGAACCAGACTGCGGATGCTGGGCATTCGTACCGTCGTCAAGGAGTGATGGCGTGGGACCCAAGCGGGTAAATAATCTTCGCATCCTGTTCGTCGATGACGAAGCGCCGATCCGACAGGTGATGTCGGCCGAACTGCCTCGGATGGGGCATGACGTCACGGTGTGTGCAGACGGTGCGTCAGCACTCAAGGCCCTCGAAGACCAGGTCTTTGATGCTGCCATCGTCGATTTGAGAATGCCGGGACTCAGTGGCTGGGAGGTCATTGAGCGGCTGCGAGAGATTGCGCCCCAGACCGACTTCATTATCTCGACCGGCCATGGTGGCATGGATGATGCGATTCGCGCCTTGCGGCTGGGAGCGTACGACTTTCTGCCCAAGCCCTGCAAACTGGTGACGATCGCCAATGTGCTTCAGCGGGTGGCCGACAAACGGGCGCTGACTAATAAGACCATCGCCCTCGAAACGCGGCTAAAGGCCGTGCAGGGGCCGACCGAACTGATCGGTGAAACGCCCGCCATGCTGCGGGTCAAATCGCTCGTGGAGAAGATCGCCCCGACCGAATCCAGCGTGCTGATTCTCGGTGAGACGGGAACCGGCAAAGAACTCGTGGCTCGCCGCATCCACGATCTCAGCCAGCGCGCCTCGATGCCATTCGTCCCCGTCAACTGCGGGGCGCTGCCTGAGAATCTGGTGGAGAGTGAGCTGTTCGGGCACAAGAAAGGGGCGTTCACTGGTGCCGACTCCGCCCGAAAGGGACTGATCGAGGTCGCCAACGGTGGCACGTTGTTTCTCGACGAACTCGGCGAACTCGACAAGCAGATGCAGGTCAAGCTGTTACGGTTTCTGGAGTCGGGCGAAGTGCGCCGTGTCGGCGAGAGTGAATCGTTTCACGTCGATGTCCGCATCGTCTGTGCCACGAACCGGCCGCTGCAGGACATGGTCCATGAAGGTACATTCCGGGAAGATCTGTTCTTCCGGGTTAACACGTTCGAAATCCATCTCCCGCCGCTGAGAGAGCGAAGGAAGACATCCCGGCCCTCTCCCGCGTGCTGATTGCCCGGCACATGAAGCGGAGTGACATTCCGACCGATATCCTGGCTCCCGAGACAGTGCAGGTGCTCAGATCTCACGAGTGGTCGGGCAACGTGCGCGAACTGGCCAATGCCCTGGAGCACGCGACCATCATGGCGGGAGGGCAGACGCTTCTCCCCGAGCACCTGCCGATGACAGTGGGCGGATCCTCGGGCGGTCCCCATCTGTCGCTCGACATCAATTCGTTCACCGCGCCGATGTCTCTGCGGGAGATCGAGCAGGAGGTCATCCTGCAGACTCTGGAGAAGTACGACGGAGACAAACCGAAGACCGCCGACGAACTGGGCATCGCCTTGAAGACGCTCTACAACAAGCTGCACCAGTACCAGTCGCAGTCCAAAGCCGGCTGAGGCGACTTCGATGGAGATGGCTGCGGCACTGGGTCAATACTGACGGATGACCCCTTCGACCAGCCCAAGAACCTCAACGTCCTTCGAGTAAATGGGCTTCATCGCGGAATTGGCCGGCTCAAGGCGGATGCGGCTCTTCTCGCGATAGAACCGCTTGAGCGTGGCTTCGCTCCCGTCGACCAGCGCCACCACGATATCGCCGTCCCGAGCCGTTCTTTGACCGGCGGACGACCACATAGTCGCCATCCGCGATCTGGTCCTCGATCATCGAGTCCCCTTTGACACGCAGACAGAACTTGTCGTCCTCAAACAGCGTCGCGAAATCGATGCGGTCGTCGCTTTCGACGGCCAGGACTGGATTTCCTGCGGCAATCTGACCGGCCAGACGCAGACTCATCCGCTTCAGTTGCGGATTGTCGGCCAACTGAATCGTGCGCGACATATACGATTCGCGGGTGATCAGTCCCTTGCGCTCCAGCGCCTTCAGGTGGCACATGACCCCGTTGGGCGAGCGAATCCCAAAATGAGTCCCGATCTCCCGAACCGTGGGTCCATACCCGCGGTTCATGATCTTGTCCCGAAGGAAGTCATAGATTTCCTGCTGACGCTCAGTCAGTTCTGCGCGACCCGTCATTCCTGTGCTCCCAGGGACACGACCAGTGTGCGCCTGAACTCTAATATACTTCTGTGCACTCGTCAATCGATGCGGCTATTCCAGTGCGCGACGAAAGAACTCCTCCGCTGCCTGCAAAGCCTCTCCGATGCGTGCGGGATCACGCCCACCCGCTTCCGCGAGGTCAGGGCGTCCTCCTCCATTCCCGCCAACGCATCGTGCCACCTCCCGCACACAATCTCCCGCCTTAACGCCCCGTTTGACGAGGCTCGGGCTCACGGCGGCCAGCAACGCGACCTTACCCCCTGCGGCACTCGCCAGCAGGACGGCCACTTCCCCTCCCTGAGCACGCAATTGATCAGCGTACTCCCGCAGGGACTCGCGGTCTGCCCCCTCGATTTCGCGACAGACGATCTTCGCACTTCCAACCACCTGAGCCTCTCCCAGCAGGGCACCGGCCCGCTCGGCAACCGATGCCCGGGTGTATTCGGACAGTGATCGTGACAGGGCCCGCACCTCGTCCTGCAGCTGACTAACGCGACGCGGCAGATCCTGCACCTGGGACACTTTCAAGGAGACGGCCAGTTCCTTCAGCAGCGCTTCCGATTTGCGCACCCGCTCCAGAGCCTTGTGACCGGTGACGGCCACAATTCGTCGAACTCCTGCCGCAATGTTCTCTTCGCCAGCCAGCTTGCACAGGCCGACTTGCCCCGTATTGGAAAGATGCGTCCCACCGCACAGTTCACGGCTGAAGTCGCCCATTGTCACAACCCGGACACGATCCGGGTACTTCTCGCCGAACAGCGCGGTTGCTCCGGCGGCCCGTGCCTCCTTGATGTCCATGTCGAGAGTCGTAACGGGGGCACCTTCGGCGATGCGTTCATTGACGATGTCTTCGATCTGCACCAGCTCCTCGGGCTGAACCGCCGAGGAGTGCGAGAAGTCGAAGCGCAACTGGTCGTTCTCGACTTTGGACCCGCGCTGCATCGCATGTTCACCCAACACCGTCTGCAAGGCATGATGCAGGAGGTGGGTCGCGGAGTGCGCCCGGCGAATCCCGGCACGACGAACCGCGTCTGCTTCCGCCTGCAGTTCGTCCCCTACCCGCAGCACTCCCTTCTGGAGGCGTACACGATGCACGAACAACCCTCCATGCTTCTGGGTATCCTCCACCTGGACTTGCAGGTTGTTCGTCTGGAGCACTCCGGTATCGCCGACCTGTCCACCCGCTTCCCCGTAGAATGGCGTGCGGTCCAGGATCACATCGACGCTCGTACCAGCCTGGTCGACCTGCTCGACCCGCTCCTTGTCGACAACCAGACCCACAATCCGGGCCGATGCACTCGTCGCTTCGTAACCGAGAAATGTCGTCCCTCCGGACTCCTTCTCAATGGTGTCGAGAGGACCGGTAGCCATCACGCCCCAGCTGCCGACGCCGCTCACCCGTTTGTGCTCCTCCTCGCGGCGCTGATAGGCCTCGCGGTCGATCGACAGCCCCCGGTCGGCGGCCAGTGAAGTCGTCAGATCCAGCAGAAACCCATCGGTCTGGTGCAGGTCGAATACCTCCTGACCCGGCAACACTTTCGATCCGCTGCCCACCGCTTTGGTGACCAGTCGCTCGAACTTGGACAATCCCCGTTCGATGGTACCCAGAAAGTGCTCTTCCTCTTCACGAATGGTGCCCCTGACCGTTTCCTCGGTCTTGCGCAGCTCGGGATAAGGCCCCGCCATGGCGCGGACGACGGCCCGTACAATCTCATGCAGAAACGGTTCGCGATGCCCCAGCAGATAGCCTTCGAGAAACGCGCGGCGGAGCAGCAGACGGATGATGTAGGTCTCCTCCTTGCTGCCGGGAGACACTCCTTCATGAATTGCGAACGTACACGCTCTCAGATGGTCGGCAATGCGACGCAGTGCCCGCCCCTGCTTCTCATGGAAGGCGTACTTGACGCCTACGATTTTTCCGGCAGCTTCGCAAAGAGGACGCAGAATATCGATCTCGAAGTTGCTCTCGACTCCCTGCAGGACAGCTGCCGTCCGTTCCAGCCCCATCCCCGTGTCGATGTTCTTCTTGGGCAGCGGACGCAGGTTGTTCGGAGGGGCTCCGACCCGATTGAACTGAGTGAAGACCAGATTCCAGATTTCCACTTCCTTCCCGCCGCTGGGAGGATGGAAGAAGATCTCGCTGCACGGACCACAGACCCCATCGGGACCCTGGCTGGGTGCTCCGGCCGGCCAGAAATTCTCGTGCTCATCGCAACGCTTGATGCGCGCCGCAGGCAGACCAACCTCACGTTCCCAAATCTGTGCCGCTTCATCATCGTCGAGATACACGGTCACCGTGAGTCGGTCGGCATCCAGTCCCAGCCAGCGACGACCCGTCAGGAACTCCCAGGCCCAGACAATCGCCTCGCGTTTGAAGTAGTCGCCGAAGGAGAAATTTCCGAGCATCTCGAAGAACGTATGGTGATACGCCGTCACCCCAACATTCTCGATGTCTCCCGTGCGAAGACATTTCTGGCATGTTGCCGCACGCGTGAATTCAAGCGGACCAATCCCCAAGAACTGGTTCTTGAACTGGTTCATGCCGGCGGGAGTGAACAGCACTGTGGGGTCATCACGCGGGACGAGCACATCACTCGGGCGACGTACGCAACCCTTGCCGACGAAGAACTCCAGGTACTTCTCACGCAGTTCGTCTGTCTTCATACAGGGCATCAGTTGATCTGGGCATGACTGATCCGTTCGTGCCGGCGAGTCAGGGAATCATCACGCAGTGAATTGTGGGAGGTTTAATGTCAGGGTTGGACGGATTCGGCAACATGAATCGTTTCACCGTCCAGCCGGGTCAGAGCGACGTCATCGCGAGCAGAAGATACCACGGCGTAGAACTCGTCGGGGGTCTCGACCGTCAGTCCGTTCACCATGGTTACCAGGTCGCCGGGTCGCAGTCCTGCTTCGGCGGCAGGACTTCCCTCGGAGACGGCCAGCACGACGACAGCCCGATGATACTGCTCCATCAGGTCGCTGGTCAGATAACGCCTCCGGGCCGTCGGATAGTCGATCTCCATTCCGCGCCAGGGAGCAAACCGACGTTGCGTGGCAACGATCAGTGAATCATCCTCGACAGGCCACTTGCCCAGGCGGACCCGCATCAGGAGTTGCCGACGCGCATCCGGCCGCCAGACACGCAGGCTGGTTTCCTCCCCCGGAGCGAGCAGGCCGACCTCACGCATTAGGTCATCCGAACCTCGAATGGGACGCTCATCGACCTGAAGGATCAGATCGTCGGGGCGTAAGCCGTGCGTGCGCAGCGGGTGAATCGGCAGCAACATGCACCGTGCGAGCGGCACCAGTGAAATCATGGGGGATGCCCAGTGCTGCCAATGCATCCGGCCGCACATCGCTGGGCCGCACTCCCAGGAATCCATACTCGACCTCGTACCCTTTCAACAACGACTCGATCACGCGCCGCATGGCCCGGTCGATCGGAATCGCAAATCCCACGGACTTCTCGTATCCCTCCAGCGCGGCTAACGACGTTGTGAGACCGATCAGCTCGCCGCGCAGGTTAATCAGGGCACCGCCGCTTGTGCCCAGGTCCAACCGCGTGTCGACATGCAATAGTGTTCCGTACCGATGAACAATCTCCTGCGATGTTTCCGCCTGTTCGTCGGCAGCCGGCGGAGCCGGCCTGCGTGAGATGTTGCTGATGATGCCCCAACTGGCGCTGGCCGATCCATCCCGCGCAATCGCGTAAGGATTTCCCAACGACAGCACGAGTTGCCCTTTGCGGACTCCATCGGCATCCCCCATCTTGATCGGAGCCACAGCCTCGGGACTAATCTCGCTGCCGGCCAGGGCAAGTCGCAACACCGCAAGATCGCTGCGTGGATCAATGGCCACGACCTCCGCTCCCACCAATCGTCGATTTGACAATCGGGCATAAATCCTCGGTAGTCGTCCTTGCGTGATCGAATTGTAGCCGCTCAAGACATGGGCATTGGTCAGCACAAACCTGTCGGAGCCCCCCTGAAGTCCCGCAATGATCACACCACTCCCAAACTGCTCCGGCAGGTAGCTGAGGTCCGTGGGATGGTCCAGTTCACGACGACGATCGAACCCATGAAAAGGGTTGATCTCTTCAGCCTCTGTCGAGCTGACGATCGCCAAGCTGACGATGGAGTTCTCAGCCCGCGCGATCGCCTCGATGAATGCCGATTCGATCGCAGTCACAGCCGGATTCACGTCGTCGGCCGGCAACATCCTGCCGCTGACCGACGAACAGCAGACGACAACGAGAACTACGGCTGTGCGCATGAAACTCAAACGGTGGATCGATGAGATCAGTGAGCCTGAATCCGTCAGGCCGGAGCAACTTCCGATCCATGATTGCTGCGATCCGCTGTCAGGTGTCACCGCCAGCCGCACAGATCGAGCGCCACGGGTGAAAGCTTGCGCTGATTTTAGCAGCCGCTGCATGGCTCAGGAATGCAGTTATCAGTGCACCGGAAAAACAGGGTCATTCTTCCTCCACCGCCTCATGGCCGTTGGAGGCGATCGGCGGCATATGATGCTGGCGTTTCTCCAGCACCTTGCGACGCATCTCGGCCAACACTTCCGGGTTTTCTTCCAGGAAGACTCGCGCCTTATCCCGCCCTTGGCCCAGTTTGACATCGTCGAAGGCGAACCAACTGCCGCTCTTTTGTACTACCCGGTCCGCCGTTGCCATGTCGAGGATATCAGCCTCCAGACTGACTCCGCGCGTACTCAGCATGTCGAACTCAGCCACCCGAAACGGGGGTGCCACTTTGTTCTTGACAATCTTGGCCTTCATCCGGATGCCGACCGTCTCTTCGCCATCCTTCAGCGAGGCGATGCGGCGCACATCAACCCGACAGGAGCTGTAGAACTTGAGCGCCCGTCCGCCGGGCGTCGTCTCCGGACTGCCGAACATCACGCCGATTTTCTCGCGAATCTGGTTGATGAAGATCACACAGGTACGGGATCGAGAGATCGCCCCGGTCATTTTCCGCATTGCCTGACTCATCATCCGTGCCTGCAACCCGATGTGCTTATCGCCGATCTCCCCATCCAGTTCCGCCTTGGGAACCAGGGCGGCGACCGAGTCTACGACGATCACGTCCACTGCGTTCGTCTTGATCAGCGTCTCGGCAATTTGCAGTCCCTCCTCACCATAGGACGGCTGGCTGACGAGCAATTCTTCGAGGTTGACCCCCAGCCGACGGGCCCAGGAGGGATCCAAGGCATGTTCGGCATCGATGAAGGCGGCGATGCCCCCGTCGCGCTGGGCACTGGCGACGGCATGCAGGGCCAGCGTTGTCTTACCGCTGGACTCCGGTCCAAACAGCTCGATGATCCGTCCGCGAGGAAACCCGGCTCCTCCTAGTGCCAAGTCCAGCGACAGGGCACCGGTGGAGATCCCGTCAACCTGCCCACTCCCCGAGTCCGAGAGCTTCATGATCGAGCCTTCGCCGAACGCCTTCTCGATCTGGCCGAGGGCGTTCGCCAGCAGCTTCTGATGCTCACTCTGTGTGGGGATGGCGGTCGATCGTCGTGCGGGTTTGGTACGTGCGGCCATGGTCAATGTGCTTTCCGACAGTCGTGTGCGATCCGGCAAGACGCAAAAACTCGAGCGTCGCCACTAGTGTACAAATATCTCCCTGTCTGGCAAGTCTTCTTGGGCCGATTCTGGCGATTTCGGGCAACCTTGGAAAGGATGTGCACACCATGCTTCTGGGCACACCCGGCGGCATTTGGCCCTCCGCTCACATTTCCGCTCCGGTGCTTCAAGTCCCCGCGCCTCGCTCCAGCAGCAGTTGCAGGTACGAGCGTCGCTCCGCGTTCTGCAGGTTCAGCTTCGCGGCGAGTCGCAGTAGTGAATCCCTCGCCGCTTCCCAGCCAGTGTCGGATGCGATTGTCTCAAGCTCCAGAAACGATCCCAGACCGGCCACGCTGTCGGCGGCGACTTCGACGGTTCGTCCCTCCCAGTCGAGGTGAAACGTCGTCCGGTGCTTGTGGACCTCGCCCACTGGACGAAACCCGAGGGACTCCAGCAGAGTCAGCAGCGCCGACCGATTCCCTTTTCCCGCGCAAATGCGACCTCGACCTCCTGGCGCGTCTTGGTCTGCATATCGACCAGCGGGCCTTTGTAGGTCAGCCGGTTCTCGTCCCCGATTGAGCGGATGCGGACGGCCTCGTCCGTTACTGCGAAATTGCGCGACGGATGGGCGAGATAAACGTCACGCTGCTCCAGTACAGCACCGGCGGTCGCCCCGAGCGGCCCCAGCAGTGCCGTGACATCGGCGTCGTCTTCGATGCAGAACTTCAACTCGACTTCATAGTCGATCGCCCCGGAACTGATCGCTCGTTCGCTCTCGCTCATCACCGGGACGGGACCCGGTTCATGGTATAGTGACCTGTGTTCGGAAACAGCTCCGATCCATTCACGTCCGGAAACGACGCCCGAATCTCATAGACGTACCGCTCCCGCAATTCGTCGATGCGCAGCCGGACGGTACGGCCATTGGGGGAGAGGTTTACCGATTCAATCTGCGGTGCGTATCGACCGGAATCGGGTGTCGCATACGCCCCTTCCCAGACACGCGTGTATCCTGAGAGTGAGAAGCTCTCCGGATTGGCGGCAGCGTTCCGATCCACGGGCCGGATGAACTCGACCTCGAAACCGTCCGGAGTGGCCCGGATCTCGCGGATGCCGTTTGGCAGCGAATCACCATTGGCGTGCAACAGCACGATCTCGCCGACGTTGGGACCTCCCAGCCAGCCGGAGTCGTAGATGCTGCCAATGTACAGGTCTCCCGAGGGGCTCACGCCTCCACAAATCGGTCCGAGAAACGTCTGCTGTTCATTCTCCCAGGTGGGATGCGAGAACTCATAAGCGGCTCCCTGCAGCTGTCCATTCACTTCATCGAACGAAATCCGCACCAGAAACTTACCGTTGTACTCGCAGCCAATCCCGTGACCGGCAAAGGGTGTCAGCGGCCCGGGCATGTTCTCGGGCAGGAAGAACAGGCCATTGACACTGCGGGTCCACGGATGAGGCACCTGCACCGCGGGCAATGTTTCGGGGCGTTCGTCATCCGGGTCCGTCAACCCCTTCACACCATAGTGCGCCCCCTCCTGGATGTGATTGATCTCGTTGAAGGTATTGGCGACCCCCTGCTGATCGGTCACGAACAACCGTCCCTTTGGATCAATGGCAATCCCCTGCGGGAAGCGGAGTTCGTCCGCCACAGGTTCCACCTCTCCGTTTGTCGCGACCCGAATGACTTTGCCCCGCCACCGGGTCGTCGACCTCGGGCGCTCCTCCTGCTGATAGTCGCTCCCCAGTGCCAGATAGAGATTCCCCTCTGCATCCCTCACCGGACCGGTGGTCCAGTCGTGATAGTTGTCGGTGTATCCCCAGCCATCGGCTTCCACAATGCGCTCGTCGCAGCGACCATCCCCGTCGAGATCGCGCAGCCGCAGCAGGTCCGCCTTGGTGGCCACCAGCAGATCGTCGCCGTCCGCCAGCACGCCGAAGGGAGCGGGCAATCCCTCCTCAAACTCGATGAGACGGTCCTCCAGCCCGTCGCCGTCTTCGTCCCGTGCGATGAAGACGTGCCCCTTCAGCGAGGTGAACGCCATCGAGCCGTCGGCCATCCAGGTGAGGGCGGTCGGCATGATCGACGCCGGCAGCTTCAGTCGTTCTCCGGTGAAGCCGGGCAGCGTCGTCACCTGGGCATCGTTTCCCGGCAGGTCGGGCTTGGGCTTGATCGGCGTGATCGGACGCACCAGCGGACTGAGATATGCTAATTCAATTTCGCTGGCCGGGACGTCTTGTCGAGCAGCCAGGAAACGCACGTTTTGCGGCTCCATGTCTCCTGGAAAGCGAATGCTCGCCGTCTCCACCACCACGGGGTGAGGAGCCAGCGGCACGACTCGCGCCCTTCGACCAGCGGTGCCGCGTCCGGCAGAAGCACCAGCAGCTGATACCCCCGCGGCAGAGTCGCGGAAAGCGATCGCCGAATCCCCGTTTCCGATGCATCGGTTTGCAGTTCCAGGTTCGCTGTTGTCCAGACCTGCTCGACGATCACCTCGACCGGTTCATCACCGCTCTTGAATGTCAGCTCGTGAACCGTCGTGACCCGCGGCGGAGAGTCATGAACCTCGTAACGCAGCAGCCGGGACTGACGCGCATGCTGTTCCTTGGGGAACAGGATCTGGCCGCTCATGAGGTCCCGCAACAGCAGCTCGGGCCGGGATGTGAAACCGGTCATCAGATCGATTCCCGCCAGATCCCAGTACCAACTCTTCCCCTCAGTGCGCTCTGTGCGCGAAGTCGCCGAGCGTCCACCCCCGAACGCAGAATCGGTCCAGATCGAACAGCAGGCTGTGTCCATTGTTGAACCCCATCGCGAGAGGACGGACGACATAGGCGATTCCTTCGGGGCCGCTGGTGGTGAAGACATCCCTGACGACGCGGGGCCGTTCTCCCTCGTTCACCGCCAGCAACTGCTCGACCTGCGTGGGATTCGTCGGGGCCTTGAACCGTGGATCATGGATCGCATCCCACAGTGCGGCCAATTGGAGATCGACCTTGTCGTCGAGCACTCCAGGCACGGCCTTGTTGAAGTTCGGCATCTCGACGCCCGGGATAATCCGCAGCGGAGCCCGGGTCCATCGCTCGAAAAACTCGCGCCGCATTCGCCGGCCGATCCCCAACAGGTCCGAACCGCGCGTCCCCAGCGCCACGTTGCGGGGGGTGTACTCGCCGAACTGATGACAGGCGACACAGTTGAACCCGCCGGCACCGGCGAGGGCATGTCCGACGAGTAGCGTCTGTTCGTCGTGCTCCCCGCTTGCCTCAGGGGTTGCCGGGGAGTGTATTGTTGTCGACGTTTCACGTGCTCCTGCCGCAGGAGTTGCAGCGCCGGCAACGACAGGCATCGGATCGGGGATGCGATCTCGACCGATGAAGAACACCAGCAGCGCCTGTTCGTCCTCCGGAGTGTGCACAAACTGGGGCATGCGCACCTTCAACCAGGGAAGTCGCTCGGCCTTCTGGGCACCGCGTACGGCCTCGGCCAATACCTGTTCATGCAGCTTGTCCCCCACCGCAGTCAGCGCCGGCGGGATGAGTGCCTGACTCTGACCGCGCAGACGTGTGTCGCTGGTCGAGACCTTCCCCGCTACGGGGACAATGCCCTTTCCGGAGTTGCGCTCATGACAGCCCAGACAGTTCCTCTGGGCGAGGACCGACTGTCCCTGGTCGAACAGGCTGAGGGGAGAAAGGGGGCGCTCGAACCGGGAAGTGACATACGCCCGCAACGCTTCGCGGTCGGTTTGGGAATACACAGGCCGGTGCCGGGACCGGTCCGCCGTCTCGCCGATGCAGGACTTCTCCCAATCCACGATGGGCTTCTGCAGCGAGGGGATGCTCGCGAGGTCCGCCTCCATCGCCGGGATCTTGTGGCACGCCGCACAACGACTCGCCTGCGCCAGTTCGCGACCCCGCTTGACCTGCTCCGTTTCCCGACTATTCGACTCCCCGACAGCGTCAAACCGGTTCTTCGATGTGTTGCCCAATGGCGAGAGGGCGTCGACGAGGCTAACTCGCTCCAAGGGTGTCAGACGGACCACCGGCATGCGGTGTTGCACGTTGATCTTCTCCGGCTGAGACAGCCAGGTGTACATCCATTCCCGCGAGCGTTTTGCCCCGATGTGTGTCAGATCCGGTCCGCCCCAGGGACCGCTGGTGCCTTCATCGCCCATAGTATGGCACGCGAGACAGCCGAGCGACTTGAGCAACAGATCGCCCTCCGGTGGCCCTTCCTTGGGCGGCTTGATCTTCGGGATGCTCACCAGATCGGCCGGTTGCGAGAAGTGGTCGATCCAGGCAGCGATGTCTCCCGCTTCCTCCGCCGAGAATCCGAAGTCCGGCATCTTGGAGTGCGAGTCGTTGATCGAGCCCCATCTCAACTTCTCGATGAGCCAGTCGCGATTCAGGCCGTCTGTCACATGAAACAGCCCCGGTGCCGGTGGACTGGAGGCGTCATGCTCTCGCTGATGGCAGCGGTTGCAGCGGTGCGCGTCGAACAGCACCTGCCCCGTGTGCACCAATGCCAGATCGGGACGCGGCTCTTCGCGAAACAGCAAATGCTGCGGCAACGGCTCCACCGGAAAACTGTCGGAGGACCAGAACAGGTGGGCCCTCGCATTCTTTGCATTGCCCTGGTATCGCACCTCCAGTGGCAGGAACCCGAAGGTCGCCTCCACCGGGGCACCGGAGACCCATGCCGCGTGCGGAGCATCAGCCTGGAGCACCGTCTGTCCATCCAGCACCACCGTGAGCGCGCCCTCCACATAGGCGTGAAATGTGACAAGGCCTTCCTCACGCATCAGAATCTGAGAAGTCCAGTCGACCTCAAACTCTCCGGCGGGGAGCCGTTCGTCGGGGGCCGACGTGCCCCAGTAAAACGACACGCACGGGTCGAGCCGTTCGATGGTCACCCCCTGCGCCGTGTACTTTCCCAGGAGCCCGGGAAGCATGTCGCCCGTTTCATCGAACTGAGCGTGGAGCGACCCAGCCACGGCGACCACCGACACGGCCAGCAGAAGTCGTCGGAGGGCGTGAGGCATGAGATCGATCATATCAGGTCTGGGGGGCTCGATTGGTCGGGGGCGGAAGAGAGGGGGGATTCGCCGGGGTGCCACTGCTGGCTTGTCCAGAAGTGGGTGAACTCACCAGACGCACTTGCTGGCGCTGCGTGCTTGTATCTTGGATTTCAACAACAACTGGCCGGTTGACGAGCGGTGAAGTTTACTCATTGGGTGTGTACTTCTTCTCGCCCTCCGCCGATACACCGAACGCCTTCCGAAAGTTCTTCAACTGAGCCGCTACGGTCTTCTGCGGTCCTTCGAGTTTGAAGAAGTAGTTGCCTCCGGCTTTGGCCGAGAACATGACGTTGACCACACGGAAGCCGGGCTTCATCTCCTTCTTGCCGAGTACGGGCGGGCCCACCGACCTGTTGTACGTCCCCGCGATATCGACGAGGACATAATCCCCCTGATCCGCTGAGCCCTGGAACATCTGCACCTCGCGGCCTTCCTCGTCGAACTGACCCAGCCAGCGCTGAATGTTGGCCACGACCGTTCCGCCAAACGGGGGAAAGACGACGAACGCCGCACCCTCAGTATCCCCCTCGGCTGGCGGGACGGCGAACTGCGCCAGTCGCAGACTTCCCGAGAGAGGCTCACTCGTCCACGAGACCGGGACGTTGAGTTTGAGATCCTGTGCCTGCACCTCTCGAGTCTTGTCGCCCGGGTCTTCACCAGCCGTGCCTTCGTCCTTAACCGCAGCGATGTCGGAGAGGGCCGCCCCCGGACCCGCAGCATGCAACGGCAAACCAGCAACGTTCATCGGAATGGCATACAGACTCGTGCGGGCCGTGATGTACAACGTCCGCATGTCCTGCCCGCCCAACGCACAGTTTGAGGGCTTCTCCGGAATTTCGACGCGGCCCATCACCTGTCCGCTTGGATTCAGGACGACCAGTGACTTGTAAGTTGCATACAGATTTCCCTGGTTGTCAAACGTCATGCCGTCCGGACCGTTCCCATCCTGCTCTTCGTCTCCAGTGAACAGCACCTTTCCCGATGACAACTTACCGGCGGATTCGATGGCGTAGCGGATGATCTGCCGCAGGTTGGGATTGGCCACCACCAGCGACTTGCCATCTGGTGAGACGAGCACGCCGTTGGGGCGGGGCAGATCGTCGATCACGCGGCTCACCTCTCCCTTGGCACTGATGTAGTAAACACCCTGAACCGGCTGCGAGGGGTCGCCGGGTCCGTAAATCGGATCGCTGAAGTACAGTCCGCCACTGCTGTCCAGTGAAAGGTCGTTGGGCCTGTTGAACGGTTTTCCCTCGAACTTGTCGGCGAGTACGTCCGCCAGGGTGCCTCCCTCACCATGGGCACGCAGTCGTGCGATCCGCTGAGCCTCTCCCTGACAGGCATAGACATTACCCTGCCGGTCGCACATCAACCCGTTGGTGCCCCGCGAGTCCGCCATCCATGTGGAGATGGTACCATCGGGATTGCACCGGACGATGCGCTGGGAGGGAATGTCCGAGAACAGTAGATAGCCATCAGGATGCCATGCGGGTCCTTCGGTGAACTGGAAGTCCCCCGCCACCTTGGCAACATCTCCCTTTACCAGGTCCGTCAGTTCCGCACCGTGCGACTCTGAGATGCCGCTGACCAGAACACCGCTGCACAGGGCCATACCGATCCTCAGTTGTCGTGTCATTCGCCAATTCATGGTTGCGTGATGCCTTGGGTTGAGAACAGATGCACGGGCCGGTGCCGTGCCGGAGCGACGCCTCGCGCATTGTCGGAGGATCGCCTCTGCATTTCAACGAGGCGTCCCGGTCGCCGGTGGTGCCAGGGCTGATAACGTGATCCGGCGATTGACGAGCCTGAACGCTGGTGCTATAGATTGGTCATACCACTTTCCGGGCGGGGCGAAACACGCGTGCACTTTGCCTACACAACGATCCTGAATGCACCACGCTTTGGCTGGCAGCCGGCCCCCTCTCCGGCGGAGCGTGTGCAGCTTTACCGGCTGGTGCGTGAGATTGGCTTCGAGGCGATCGAGTGGTCACCGCGCTGGCTCGACTTTCACGATGTTGATGACGGCGAACTGGCGATGTTGAAACAGGAAGCCGCGGACGAGGGCCTGTGCGTGAGTGCTCTCAACCTGAACCGCTCCATGGTAACGCGGTGCTCTGAGGCCAGCGAGCACCGCGAACGTTTTCGCCGCAGCGTTGAAGTCGCCCCGTTGCTGGGGGCGGGGATCGTGATCATTTCGCTCAGCATGCCCCAGCCGCCGTCTGCAGATAGACCGGGACTTATTGGTCAGACCGTCCCGTCCAGCGATCGGGAGGAAGCCGCCGATGTACTCAAGGAAGTCGCACGCCGCGCAGCCGGCACCGGTGTTCAACTGGTGCTGGAGCTGCACGACGACGGGCTCCTCGACACGCCGGAGCTATGCTTGCACATGCTTGACCGGATCAACGAGCCGAACGTGTCGATCAATCCGGACCTCGGCAACCTGGTCCGCAACGTGGAGGCCCGGTGTCAGTGGCGCGAAGCTTTGGCCCAACTGGCACCCCATGCGGGATACTGGCATGTCAAGAACTATCGCTCCGGCCAACCTGCACCAATCTGGGACGGCGATATCGACTACGCCGAGGCGGTCGTGCTGATGCGTGCAGCCAGCTATGACGGCTGGGTCAGCATCGAGAGCTACACGGGAGATGATGTGTTCTCGCTGCAGCGGGACAGCTTGCGCTGGCTCCAGGAGCAGGAGGCAACCGCCGCCGTATGAGCTGTACCGTCTTCTACATGAATCCTGGAGCCACACGGGAGATCTGCGAGATCATTCGGGAGCAGATGCCCGCCGACTGGCGGCTGACGACACCGCTCGCCCCGGGTGACTATTCCGGAGAACTGGCTGAGGCCGATTTCATCGTCGTTGCCACCGAGCCAGTCACTGAGAGGCACCTGTCGTCGGCACCGCGCCTGCGGATGATTCAGCATCAGGGAGTCGGCTACGAGAAGATCGATCTCGCTGCCTGCCGGGCACGGGGCATTCCGGTCGGTCTGACGCCGGAGGGCACAACCGTCGGCGTCGCGGAGCACACGCTGCTGCTCATTCTCGCGGTATACAAGCGACTGGTGGTGGCGATGAACGGCATCGGCCGGGGGGATTGGATGCAGTGGTCGCTGCGGCAGAACTCATTCGAGCTGGCCGGCAAGACACTGGGGCTGGTCGGTTATGGGCGAATTGGTCGTGAGGTCGCGAGACGTGCATTGGCATTCGATGTCACGGGTGATCTGGTTCGATCCGTTCTGTCGCGAGGATCGTACGGCCCCAGGTCCAGGACGACTCCGGTCGCAGTCGTCCTTCGCGCATGACGTCACTGCCGGACCTGCTGGGTGCTGCGGACATTATCAGCCTGCATATCCCGCAGACGTCCGAGACGCGATCATCTGATCAACGAGGCACGACTCTCGCCCATATGAAGCGTGGTGCGGTACTGATCAACACGGCCCGCGGCGGGCTGGTGGACGAACCGGCATTGATCGCGTCGCTCAACAGCGGACATCTGGGGGGCGGGACTGGACGTCTTCGAAACTGAGCCGTTGCCGGCTGAGCATCTGCTGCTCAGGTTTCCGAATGTGATCCTCACACCGCATATCTCGGCGGGGACGCGGGATGCTCTCAGTACGAAGATGCGGGCCGCTTTCGACAACCTGCTGCGCTGCACAAATGGCGAACCCCTGATCAACGTCGTCCCGGAACTGCAGGATTCTGCGCACTGCTTCACGCAGCGAGACTGACACGATGCCACACAACCGCGAAGAACTGATCTGCGCTACGAGAAGATCTCGTCGCCGACCGTCTATGACGTCCTGCTGAAGATGGGACTGCCCAACCAGGCGGTGCATGCGGATATCCGCCCGCTGGTGCGGGGCCGCCGCATCGCAGGGCCGGCCCGAACGATTCGAGGCAAGTCGCTGGGGCAGGATGAAGGGAAGTGGGGCACCGCCTTCAGCTATGAGTTCTTCCGGCAGATTGAAGCCGGAGATGTGATCGTGTTCGACTGCGGCGGGCATGCCCAGGGAGGGCCGTGGGGTGGCAACACGGCTGCAACGGCGCGGGTCAAGGGGGCAGCGGGCATCATTATCGATGGCGGTACACGTGACTATTCCGACCTGGTCGAGATGCAGTTCCCCACGTTCTGCCGGTTCGTCACACCCGTGCTCGCCCACGGCCGATTCCAGATCACCGACATCAACGAACCGGTGCACCTTACCGGCCAGATTGAAGCTCAAGTGAAGGTGACTCCCGGTGACTTCGTAATCGCGGATGACGATGGCATCGTCGTGATTCCGCAGCAGCACCTCGAAGCTGTGTTGCGGTTCGCGGAGTACGCCGAAGGGGCGGAGCGCGACATCCGGGCGGCGATCGAATCCGGAGAGGATCGTGAATCTGTCGACCAGCGTCTGGATCGCTGGAAGCTGCTCAAGCAGGAACTGGGCCAGTGAGTTCTCACGACCAGACGATCTCGCAGTTGCTCCGCGGGGCTGTGGACACGCATGTCCACAGCTTTCCTGATGTGATCGTTCGCAAGGTGAACGATCGGACGCTGGTGGAGCAGGCGCAGTCGTCGGGAATCGGGGCACTGGTGCTGAAGTGTCATCACGGCAGCACCTGTGAGCGGGCCTGGCACCTCAACCAACAGCAGGGCGACGTGCAAGTGTTCGGGGGGATCGTCCTCAACCATGCAGCGGGCGGACTGAATCCACACGCCGTCGACGCGGCGATTCGATTGGGGGCGACTCAGGTCTGGATGCCGACCAAATCGGCGGCCAATCATCAGCACTACTTAGGCGGCAGCGACGGGATCAGCGTCCTGAAGGACGAGCAGCGGACGGGACTGCGGACAGAGGTGATTGACATCCTCAAGCTGGTGGCCGCTGCCGATCGGGTGCTAGCGACGGGTCATCTCTCGCCGGAGGAATCCCGCGTTCTCGTCGAAGAAGCACTGTCGCTGGGAGTGCAGCGGATCAGTATCACGCATCCCGAATGGGGGGTGACGGCGATGCCGGTTCCGGTGCAGCAGGAACTGTCCCGCTCGGGGGCGTGTTCTTCGAGCGGTGTCTCGTCTCCATCCAGCCGGACATTCCACTGCGCGTCGGCTTCGACACCATTGTGGCCCAGACGCGGGCCGTCGGGGTCGATACGACGATTGCTGCGACTGACTACGGCATGCCGCAGTACGAGACACCGGCGGAGGGCCTGCGGGACTACATTCATCGGCTGATAGAGGCGGGCTTCAATCAACAGGAGATCCGGCAACTGACCAGCGAAAACGCGCGACGCCTGCTGAGAATCGATGACACACTCTGACGACGATCGCCACACGACGTTCTATGAGCGCCACTGGCGGTGGTTTGTGCTGTCGACGCTGTTTCTGGCGACGTTTCTCAACTACTTCGACCGGCAGACGCTGGGGGCGGCGATGCCTCCAATCGCCAAGGAGTTTGGATTCAATGAAGTGGAGCGCGGGCGGCTGCTGGCGGCATTCGTATTCGTGTATGCGCTGTCGCAACCACTCATCGGGTTCATCACTGACCGGATTCGCAACATCCGCTGGTTTTTTGCGTTCATGGTCTGCGGCTGGTCCCTCAGTACGATGCTGGTGGCCGCCGCCCACGACTACAACACGATCCTGTGGCTGAGACGGCTGCTGGGGTTCTGGGAGGCGGTGAACTTCCCCATCTGCCTGATGATCATTGCCCGGCTGTTCCCTGCGAACGAGCGCAGCCTCGCGTCGGGCATCTTCGGCAGCGGAGCATTCGCGGCGACACTCATCGCACCGAAGTCGGTAATCTTCCTGTCGGCGCACTACAACTGGCGACTCAGCTTCGTGGTGGCCGGTGCACTGGGCCTGTTGTGGCTGGTGCCTTGGCTGATCATCTTTCGTCACCCCGAGCAACGGGTGCTGCACTGGGACCGGTCGCTGGCCGGTGGTGGTCCGCTGCGTCTGGAGACCGAGTGGGGGCATCTGAAGGAGATCTTCGGCAGTCCGGGATTCTGGGGCGTGACGCTGATGGGCATGGGACTGGTCCCCATCCTGTACTTCGCAACACAGTGGCTGCCATCGTACTTCGAGCTGGCGCTGGGACAGGCGTACGATCAGTTTTTGGGGGATAAGCTAACCGTCATCTATCTGATGCTGGACATCGGCCTGTGGACGGGAGGCGGACTGGTTCTTTGGATGATGCGCCGGGGCTTCGGACTCCTCCCCACTCGCAAGCTGGTGATTGTGGCCGGTTGCTTGTGCGTGATGTCGGTCGTATTGCTGCCGACGGTGAGTTCCATCGTGCTCACGGTCGCAGTTCTGTGCCTGGCGATGCTGGGCATCGGGGCCTTCCTCGCAAGTCAGCACGCCTTCAAGCAAGATGTGGCGCTCAACCAGGTGGCCAGTCTCTCGGCCTGGGTGGGATGCATCGAGACCGGTTTCGCAGCGCTTGTGGTGGAACGCGTCGGCACGATGGTCAAGGGAACCAACGACTTCACGCTGGTGTTCTACATGCTGTTCGGGCTGGCCTTGTTCGCGCTGGTGATTGTGCTGATCTTCGTCAGGCCGAACTGGTACCGATTCGAGTAGATCGTTGAGGACTAATGTCTTGTTGCCGTTCGCGATTCGCTCAACTGGCAATGGTCAGTGCTTGTCTCGACGACCTTGCAGCTCCGTGCCATGAAAGTCCCGAGCGTCAATGAAGGAGGTTCTTCGCGGCCTCCGGGCCAGCGACAGGACTTGCTCTGGAACGACTTGAACCTGGCACAAACATCGAGCACAAAAGTGGTCTTACCAATCTCCTTCACTCCGCTCCGGTCATTCATCAGGCTACCCATCATGAGACGCAGCCGTTATTCGACCTGCTTTGCACTGGTCTTGGCCGCACTCGCATCGAGTCGGCTCGCTCTGGCTGCCGAAGCGCCGATTGGACGCTTTGACGTCTGTGAGCAGACTTTTCAGCGACAGGGCAGTATGGGAATCCTCATGCGGAGCTGGAGGCCGATGCAGAGCTGAAAAGTCCCGATGGCTCCACTGCGCACGATCCCGCTTTTCTGGGATGGCGGAACGACCTAGACGCTGCGTTTCAGTCCCGATGCGCCCGTCACCTGGTCCTGGGTCGTCCGGTCCAACGACCCCGGCCTGGATGGTCAGACCGGGAGTGTCGAAGGCATCGCGTCAGAACGTGCCGGCCGGAACTGAGTGTGGCGATCGATGCCGACGTGTTCTATGAGCAGACGACGCCGGCGACTGACCCGTGAGATCGCATTTGCCGGGAATCCATGGGCAGATTCCGCGGCTTATTAGCCTATTAATACGGACTCCAAGTGAAAATCGATGACGTTTGCGCCTTCCTCGACGACCTCGGTCAGGCTCGTTTGAGAATTGTACCTGGCGGGGATCGGTTCCTTGACGGGTTTTCCTGTATTGAGTTTCATTTCCTCAATTTCGTCTTCATGGTACGTCATGATGACCACTTTGTGCGGACCGATATTGGCCCCTTCAGTTCCTTCGAGATACATCAGCTCATATTCGCCCTCCTCGTTCGTCCGCCCCATGGAGGTGCGGCCGCCTTCTGTGGGATTAAACATCACCCAGACATTGGGAAGCGGTGTGCCATCCATGTATACCGTACCCGTAACCGTGCCCAACTCGGGACGGTCGCCGCGACCGCCGCAGCCCACCAGGAAACAGACCCCGATCACTCCAAGGACACTACAATTCCGGTAGTATTCCATGAATCAAAACCCTTTCAACGACAAGCTGTGACGAAACCCACATGCATCTGGTGAATTGAACAATGCCAGCCCGCTAGCACCTCGTCCCCCTTCGCCCGATCGATCTGTACGCGGGGGATCGTGAAGGCGATGGCGCGTGGACCGGTCTGATCCAACATGACGACCAGAGAGACCCCCTTCCCGAGAACGAGGCCTTCTGGCTCAGCCTGTTCTTACAAGCCAAGGCTCGTGTCAACGACCTTGTTATCGTTGATTGTTCCAAATCGGGAAATGGTTGATTGGTCTCCGTTCTCACTGATGAATCGGTACCGCGCCGATCCGACATCAGGAAGAACGCACCACCGCTGTGCTGGCTGGCGAATGCATTGAACGAACCACCATTGATGGCGAATGACGCCGGTCGTCCGCAACTGCCTGACGACGCACGCTGTCTGATCGTCAGCAGCCAGGCCGAACCAGTGCCCCGGGCGACGCTCTCCGCCAACACCGGAGATCCAGTTTGTATAGTTCCCGTCGTTGTCCTTCCGATAGGCTTCGCCGATCATAAACGTGTTGCTGGTGCCGTCCGTTTCATCCCTGATCTTTGTGCATCCATGCTTTGTGGCATCGCCGAAGATGCCCCTCATGCCCACATTGTAGTCCGCTCCGAGATTGGCGTTCGTGAGCACTCCCGTGAAATCCACGCCGCACACAGCGACGTAATTCGACTTGGAATGCTGGTTTGTCGTCGGGCCGTTGCATGCATAGAACACATCGGGATCCGTCGCGGTTGGACAAATGAAGGCCGGCAGGACATATCGTCCGCTGGCCGGGTTGCCCACAGCCGGGTTGTCGGTGGGCGGCAATGGGACGTCGCAGACGATCTGATGGACATTGACGTTCATGGAATTGTACATCGGAGCCTGGTCCATCTGGGGGAGAATGAACGTTCCCCACCCCCAGCCTTGAGCTGTATTCGGCGCATAGCCGTTTCTGACCATGGCTGCAATTCGTGGTCGTCCCCAGAAACCCCGGCGGGAAGCACTGGTGCACATCATGATAGTTGTGCAATGCCAGGCCGATCTGCTTGAGATTGTTGCGACATTGTGTGCGGCGGGCCGCTTCCTGCGCCTGCTGAACCGCCGGCAGCAGCAGTGCAATGAGGATCGCAATGATCGCGATCACGACTAGTAACTCGATGAGCGTGAATCCTCGCCGTCTCTTCAACTTCGTAGATAACATGGCATTACCTTTCAATCCTGGTCAGAGAGAGTTACCGAAGTCAGACTTTCCGAACCCACCAAAGCCCCATTTCAGCACGTTCCTGGAAACGCCGTCTGGTTGGAAGAAGCGTTCACGGGGTAGCCAGGAGTCGACGACTGGTCGCGTGACACGAATACCGCCGCCACCCGTCGGCGAACTCTTGCATCCTCATCCTTCCTTGACGCACACGATGTTTCTCGGCAATGCAAGTGGACTCACTTGCCCCGACTGTGTCGCCGGTTGCTCTATAGACTTTAGAATGCCGTGCCATTTCCCGGATTCCCTCAATGCGATACACGCCACGATGTAAACGCTCTGGACGATCACTTTCAGGAAGCGGGGTGAGATGATTCGACTCCGGGTATGCCAAGCTCAATGAACGACAACTGGCCCCCGTAGTCTATAGACTTTTTTGGCCGAAAAATGACGATTGCTGTTTGGGAGAGGTGACCAAAAATACATCAGACCATTTTGCTGTCAGCAACCATTTCCAACCACATTTCCCCCGCAATTCCGATTTTCTTCTCGTCCCGGACTTGCATTGAGTGATTCAGTGAGCAGCATCCTGATTGACGAACGGAATTCGTCTCCCTGGTGCGGCTCGATTCACCGAACTCCTTTCGACCTTCAGCAACGTCAAGCGTTGATGTTGTCCCGGCGTTCATTTCTCAGCCGGAGGGTCAGCCCGCAACGTCTGCCGTCTTGCATCTATGGCGGCAGCCAACAGCATGGAGAAGAGAAAGACGCCGCACAGGCTCGCGAGGATGAATTGCCGCTCGTCATTGTCCCAGAATCCCTTGCATCCCAGGCCAACGAATACGGCAGTGGAAATGACATTCAACACCGTCAGCCATGGCGGCGGCTGAAGGGCGTCGGGCAGCCAGCGTCGATCGGCCCAGATCACGACCAGACAGATCAGTCCGCAGGAAAGCACACCTGTGAACAGATTGACTGGTGTCAGGATGGTCAGCAGCAGTCGCGGCTTCTGCTGCCGGTCGGGTTCGGCGCGACGTTGGTAATCGCATCGGCTGATAGTCCGGCTCGGACTTCATGGGCAACACTCAACTCGTCTGCGGTTCCAGACTGACGCAGGAACAGCCAGCCCAGAATGCTGATCGCCACTGTCCCCGACCAGGCAATCACGATTCGTCTCAGTCGTCTTGCAGACGGAATCGTCCATTCGTCGCAAAACGAGCGCACGATTTCATCTGCGATGGCACAGCCGACTTCGATCGTTCCGTACAACGTTCCCATCATCGTCAGCATTGCGCCGGCCAGGTACAGAGGCAGCAACAAGGGATGAATCCGCGTGACAATCCGGGACTGCAGGGTCAACATGTTCTCCTCATTGGGAACCTGATGTTCCGGACCCAGAATCGTTGCACCCAAAGCGACAAAGACCGCACAGAAAGCCAGAACCAGTGCAAAGCTGATGGTACAGTCCACCACGGGGGCCTTGATCCACAGACGCACTTCGTGTCTGGGATTCGCGGCAATCTCATTCAACTGCTCCGGTGTGGCCCGGTCCGGCAGAATGCCCCAGCGCTTTTCGCGCAGCCAGGATGTGTATGCGAGATAGTCAAAGCCGGCCCCGCCAATGACGCCGACATATCGAGTGGTCTCGACGAAGACGGAGTCCCCGGCAATCTCGGGATACCTCTCACCGAGCCATGGGGGAAACGACAAGGGCTGCGGGGCAAAGCCGAACAGCAGTTGAAGCCAACTGGGTTGGTAAAGGATCAGCGAGAGTGCTGCACAGACGACGAGCGCCGTGATGACGAACAACTGCAGGCGTTCGAGAACCGAGTAACCTCCGGTGGATGTCAGTATCAGCATGCCTGTGAGGAATCCGGCCCCCCAGAGATAGTCCACTCCACCGCCAAACTGATTGCGTGTGCCGCTGATCCACGACATCAGGTTTCCCAGGACACCGGAGTGAAAGCTGATCCAGATCGGCACGCAGATCGTCGCCATCATCAGCAGCGCAATGGGCAACCAGCCGCGCGCCCGGGCAGATCGATCATCCGGCGATACGGATGCACTCCGGTCAGAATCATGTGGCGGCTCGACGAGATGACGAGCCCACTTCAGCAGCGAAATGGCCGCGAAGACAAACAGTACATGATAGCCAAACAGCGCACCGCCGCGTGTTGAGAAGATCAGTTCCCCAGTTCCGATCGTCAGCGACGCGATGATGGCACCCGGACCGAAGACACAGACCCAATGCGTCCATGTGCGGGGAAGCGGTGGGCGGGCGGGCTGAGCGAGTGCGGTCGTGTCCATCAAGACTGTCACTGAATGTGCGTGGCTCGCGGTCATCGACAACCAATACCGAACAGTTGTCAGTGGGTTCACCACCTGGAAACGATCACAACATCATCTGTCATGGGATCACTGCGATGAGACTCTGCCACCAAAGATTGGGCTCACACCCCGGTCCGGAATTCGGATCAACTGCTACTCGTCTAGACCAATGACCGAGAGCGACCCGCGCAGGGAAGTGGCGCACAGAACCGGCCTCCTCGCCGACCAGCAGATCAATCACTCCTCGACCGAGGTCAACAGGTGCCGGAGAACAGGAATGGACTCCCAGCTTGATTCGCTCTCCTGCGAATGCGATCTGTTTGACATAGTCGAAGACAGGGTCCTTGTTCGTCCCGACGTTACGCAGCAGTAACACCGATGCCTGGCGATCTTCGCCATAGTGACTTGGCAGCCAAGCGGTCTTGGACGCGGGGATCGAGAGCCCGCGAGATGTGCCGATCAGCAGATCGATGACTCCATCGGCGTCCCAGTCGTGTGCCACCAGTTTGGCTCGGCCGGTCTGCCCGGCCGCCTCATCGACGTTGGCAGTGATCGGTGAGCCGTCGGCAAGCCGCAGCAGATCTCCGCGCTCCAGGTTCTGATCGTCAATCCTCCAGAACTGGCGGAGCAGGTTCTGTTCGTCAAGCGCGATCATCGAAAGTCGCTCGCCACCACCCCAATCGGTGATGGCCGGCTGACTCCGCCATGCCAGGTGCAGCTGGAGTCCGTCGCAGTACATCGACCGGGGCTCGCTGAATGCGGGGAGGCCCTCCGAGGGAATCTGCTGCAGAAACATGTAGTCAGCCAGGATGCTGTTGAGGATCACATCCAGCCGACCGTCGCCATCCCAGTCGTAAAGCGTTGGACAGGTGTAGCCCCACATGGCTTCGCCAGGGCCCTGAATCGACCCGCGATAGCCGGCCTTGATGTCCAGCGGACGACCACCGACGGGAACAGCGACCGGATTGGCAAACTCTGCGCGCATGGGCGTACCGATATTGCGGACGAACAGCAGGTCGCCGCAATTGTTCCCGGCAATCAGGTCGGTGAGTCCATCGCCATCGACATCGCCAGGACTGATGACCGGCAAGTTGCCGAGTGTGATCGGCGCGTCTTCGGCCAGCACCGGCTGACGGGGCAGGTAGATCGGCGATCCGTTCCGGGAAAACTCTCCAGAGAACCGATAAAACCAGATTCGTCCGGATCCCGCGACAATCAGGTTGGACAGACCGGTTTCGGCGTCAGGGATGGCTTTGAGACTGACGTTGATTTCCGGATGCCGCAAGGCGACGTGCTGTTGATCGTTGACAAACCGCTGCAACCCCGGCGTGCCGGTTGAGGGAGCGATGTCGAAGCAGCGCATCACGCCCAACTGCTCGCCAGAGACGAGTGTGGGTGGGCGATCTTCACCCAGATCAACAATGGTCACCGTGCGCACGCCGAACAAGAACTGGCCCGGGCCATCGCCAACACGGGCCAGATTCACCATGCGCTGAAGATCGAGGGAATCGAAGTGCATGTGGTAGAGCGTTCGGCGGGGGATGTGTCCGCGCCAGAATCCTGCGCCGTCATAGGGAATGAAACTGGCGGAATGATGATCTCCAGGTGGTTGGTAGGCTCCCTGACCAGGTTCGGAGAGTGAGCAGTAGACATGCAGTTGTCCGGTACCATCGACGAAGCCCGCCGCTCCACCACCCAGGCCCTCCGGCAGTTTAAGTTCGTGCGATGACGCGAAGGGTTCGAACGCGAGGGCATGCTTGTCAAACCGGCTGACATGCACGTTCCGGCCAGCCGCCGTGAGCCCATAGATTGTCCCATCCGGCAGCGTGAAGACGTCCTGAACGTCGTCACCACCAAAAGTTCTCGCACGAGCGTACAGGGGAGCGCCGTCTGGTGTGAATTCCTGAAATGCGTACAGTCGGTTCGGGGCAACGAACAAATCGAACGGTCCGTTGCCGAAAACGTCGGCAGTCCCCAGCGGAATCGAAGAATGCAGCGCGGAATGCGTTGCGGTGGACTCCGTGTGACGGCCGATCTGTCCTCGGCGCGGTGACGTTCCCGCAGAAATGGGCTCCGCCGGTGAAAACAACGGGTTCCGACTACGACCCGAGGTTTTGTCCGGTCCGCTGCCAGAGTCCTGTCCGAAAGTCACCGTGAGTGTGGACCACAGGCCCAGCACACAGCACATGATCGTCAGGCGGATGACTCTCATGGTTTCACTCTCTTTCGAATGGGTTGCCGGGCAGCACGCGGTGTCTGTCGCTGATTTTTTCCCACCGGGACATATTGTCGACTCCGCTGTGAGTGCAGCGTGTGACTGTTGTGCCTCTTGCCTTATGGCAGCACTTAGTGCGGCCTCTCGGGATGTGCCTCGGCTTCGAGGGCCCGTACCGAGAGCTCCAGACCGTGACGGATATGCTTGGCGGCCGCCTCTGATGCCTCGTGACTCGCCTTCTTGCGAATGGCAATCAAGATGGCTTCATGTTCCGCGCACGTATCATGCATCGACGATGCGCTGTGTCGATGGCGGCGAACTCCGAAGACACGAGTCAGCACGTGCGACTGGCCTGCTGTCCGCACCATGGCACGGTTATCGGTCGCGTCGATCACGGCCAGGTGGAAGCCATAGTCGGCTTTGTCAAACTGACTCGTGATGCGCTTTCCGGCGAACGGTGATCTCGATGCCTCTTGCTGAGCGGTGAGTTTCACCATGCGTGCCAGCTCCGCCTCGAGGGACGCGATCTGATTCACATTCGCACGCTGGGCAGCCAGGCTAGCCGCGTACGGCTCGATGGCCAATCGGACTTCGTAAATCTCATGCAGTTCGGAAGAGTCGATCTTTCGAACCACGGCTCCGATCTGCGGAATGAGCTCGATCAACCCCTCATTGACGAGTTGACCAACCGCCTCACGCACAGGCGTGGCACTCACACCAATCGTCTTTCCAATCGGTCCGTACAACAGCCGCGTGCCCGGCTCGAAATTCACCGGAGATCAGCAGTTCTCGCAGATGTTGATATGCGCGGGTCGCGTGAGTCTCTTTGTGCATGCGTGTCCACGAAAAGTCTATAGGCCATCGCTGAAGTCTATGGATTATGGCAAGAACCGAAGCCACTCGCCAGTGCGCCGAGCTCGAGCGTCACGAAGCCCTTGTTCCCGTTGCTTCCGACCACCTCGATCATTCTGTCGTCGCCGCGGCCGAAGTTGCAGATGCCCTGGTGCGTTCTTTCGAGATTCTGCTCAGCTTCACGACGACTCACTTCCGTGACGTGCCTTGGGAACACTCGCGGGACAATGCGATCGAAACTCTCTACGATCGTCACCTCATCAGTTGACTCGACATACTGGAAGAGCCTTTCGATCTGGATGAATGCCGCCAGGCCATCAATCGCTCGCAGTTTGCGCCGGTCACACCTGTGACGGGTGCCGAGTTCGGCCGACTTCTCGATGCCGTCACTGGTCGTACGCCGAGCACCAGCCTCGACAATCAACAATCACTCACGCGAGGCGACGCGGCCGGAGTTCTGACATGCGACTGAAGAATCTGATCGGTGGCCGGTGGGTGGACTCTCACGGAGTTGCCACATCACCCGTGCACAACCCTGCGACCGGGGAAATCATCGCCGAGGCACCGTTGTCGACGGCAGCGGATGTCGAGGCCGCATTGGTCGCCGCACAGTCGGCCTTTGTTGCATGGAGTCGCACCCCCGCCTCCAGACGGGCTGCGGTGATGTTTCAGTTTCGAGCCCTGCTGGAGCGGGAGTTTGAATCGTTGGCCCGACAGGTGACCCGCGAGAACGGCAAGACGCTCGAAGAGGCGGGGCGACGTGCGCCGGGGGATCGAGGTCGTCGAGTTCGCCTGTGGCATTGCTCATCTGACGAAAGGGGAGAGTCTGCCGCAGGTGGCCGATCAGATCGACGCCCTAACCATGCGTGAACCGGTGGGAGTGTGCGCCGGAATTACGCCGTTCAACTTTCCCGCGATGGTGCCGATGTGGATGTTTCCGATCGCCATTGCCTGCGGGAACGTGTTCATCCTGAAACCGAGCGAGAAGGTACCGCTCACCGCCATGCGACTGGCCGAGCTGCTGCAGGAGGCGGGCCTGCCGGACGGTGTGCTGAATGTCGTGCACGGAGGGGCGGAGGTCGTCGATGCCCTGTGCTCGCATCCTGGGATTGCGGCGATCAGCTTTGTCGGGTCATCCCGGGTGGCGGCTCACGTCTACCAGCTGGGCTGCGCACATGGCAAGCGGGTCCAGTCAGCCGGGGGTGCCAAGAATGTGCTGCTGGTGATGCCCGATGCGGAACCGGAGTCAACGTTGGCGCCATCCTCGGTTCCTCATTTGGCTGTGCCGGTCAGCGATGCATGGCAGGCTCGGTGCTGATAGCGATCGGTCAACCCACCGCTGACGAGTGGAGGGATCGCATCGTCGCGGCGATTGACGGCTTCCGGATCGCCGACCCCGGCACGGTGGAAAACACCGACATGGGCCCGGTGATCGACGCCGCCTCGCGAGAGCGTGTGGGAACCTACCTCTCGCAGGCTCCTTCCGAGGGAGCCCGGATCGCCTGCGATGCCAGTGCGCGCGCACCGGCGGAGGGGTTCTTTGTGGGGCCCGCGCTCGTGGATGAAGTGACGCCCGACATGCGATTGTTTCGGGACGAGATCTTCGGTCCCATCCTGTCGCTCATGCGGCCCCGGTCACTGGACGAAGCCATCGGCATGATGGGCCGGCTGAAGTTCGGCAATGGAGCCAGCATCTTCACATCCAGCGGCGCCGCGGCCCGGCAGTTCGTCACCGAGATGCCTGCAGGGATGATTGGCGTCAACGTCGGAGTGCCGGCACCGATGGCACTGTTCAGTTTCTCAGGCTGGAACGACAGCTTTTTCGGCGATCTGCATGTGCAGGGCATCGAAGGCGTGATGTTCTACACCCGGCAGAAGTGCGTGCTTTCACGCTGGGACTCCCGTTATGTGCGGGACATGGGATGGTGACGATGAGCGTCCGGGCTGACAGCGTTGACCTGCTGGCGGTGTACTTTTCCACACATCGTGCGACGGTATGGCGACCAGATCATGCAGCGACTCGAAGCCATCGTGCCGCAGGGAATGCTGCTGCCCACGGCAGATGGCAAGGAGCGTCGCGTCTTCGGGATGTTCGCCGGACTCTCCTTCGACGACGGGGAGACCTGGCACGTCAAGAAGTTGCTCACTCCCGGCGTCGAACCGCGAATCATGAAGTGCTACGGTTGGGTCGGCGACTGCCTGGTCGACGACACGCACGCCGAGATTGGTGGCTACCTCTGCGAGACGCAGACTCCTGATGGTATCATTCACTTGCTGTCCAGTGGACTGCACTATCGCTTCAACCTCGCCTGGCTGCTTCAGCCGTAGTTTCCGAATCTCGCAGGACAACGCACAGCATTCGGCCCTGGATTTGAGAACGCACACATGCCTGTTGATCAAAGCAGTTCGTCCGCCCCCTCCCTTGGCCCGCGCCGCAGCGACGCTGCCTTTCGCGAGATCGCGGCACTCATCCACGAAGGGCACTTTGCGCCGGGAGACCGACTCCCCGCCGAGCGAGAACTCGCGGCGACGTTGCACATGAGTCGTCCGACATTGCGGGATGCACTCAATCGACTGGAGGCGCGGGGCTATGTCGACCGTCGCACGGGCAGCGGCAACTATGTCTGCACGTCCGTACCTGACTTGATTCGTACACCTCTGGAAAACGGCATCAGCGAACGGCTCGTCACGTTGCAGCAGATCATTGACGTGCGCAAACCCATCGAAGTCTGGGCCGCCAAAGAGGCTGCGAGAGTGCGTGCCGGTTTACAGCTCCGCGAGTTGGATGAGGCACTCGCCGACATGCGTGCCACAGGGACTCAGCGAGCAAGGGCAGCCCATGCCGACTACTCTCAGGCCGATGTTCGCTTTCATCTGGCCATCGCGAAGATGACCGGCAATCCCGTTTATCTGAATACGATCCAGTTCCTGACCGACCTGATTTCCCAATCACTGGCCATCAGTCGCGAGGTGCTGGACCAGGACTTCACAAAAGCCAACAACGTGAAGCACACAGCCATTCGCGATGCCATTGCCGAGCAACAACCGGCACTCGCAGGCAAGGCTATGTCGGCCCACTTCGTCCTGATCGAGCGTCGAATCCGCAGCGTGGCCCGGTAGCAGCGAGCGGCCTGTAAGCCCCCGGTAAACGGTTGAGTTGGTTGGTCCAACCGACGGGTCAATGGTCGCGATTCTGTACCAGCGGCCGTTTGATTTGTCGTAAGTCGAGTATCCCCGGCAGGATTCGAACCTGCAACCTTCGGCTTCGGAGGCCGACGATCTATCCAATTGATCTACGGGGACGTAAGTCCGCTGCACACGGGCGTCTGCGGCCCGTGACCTGGTCCCGTCGATCAATCTAGGCACCACACAACCGTGTGTCAATTCGCTGCCGGCGGGACTCTGGAGGCGGCCTGCACTTATGAATTGGTGATGGCCAGCCATACGTCACTGGGGCAGGGCACCATCGCCCTGCATGCCACTTGGCACGGGCATGTCCACTGACAGAGCCAGCACTCAACGGCTATCGGCCGCACGCCAACTGCCAGCACCCGCTTCACGAAGCGATCACCCGGCGGAGTGCATGGTCGCCGTTCAGGGTATTTCGTCCCTGCGGGGATCTGACATCGATCCTGTCAGCGATGTCATCCAGCTGCGCCAGTCGATCGAACAGCGCCTGTGTCCAGATTGCTTCGTGCTGTGAAAGGGTGTAGGCATGATGATTCGCCACGTTGCCGATGGCCAGCGTTTCCAAACCATTACCGGCCAATGCTCGCCACGTCGGAGTTCGCCTGTTGAGAAACTGTGGTGAGCCCACCAGCAATACCCGTCCGTTGTACACCGGCGGACGATACACGCGTTTGTTCACACGCATCGCCGGCCGAAACAACTCCCAGCGTTCGTTGCCCGAGAGAGCGCCTCCCAGCCGGTTGGTGAGCCACAGCCGCGCATAGCGTACCGGATAGAACCAGTTTCGCACCCGCGCCAACTTGCGAAACATTTGCCGTCCGTCATGACGAAACTTTCCTGCAATCCCTCCCCGAGACGGAGAGCGGTGTCGGGCACCATCCAAGCCCACGGGTCGCAACCCGTGGGTATCCGGGGAGCGAGATTCCCCTCCACTTGATACTCGGGCCGGTGTCGCCGGTTCGATCAGCATCGTCAGCCGGGAGTAACGGCTGGATGCCCCCAACTCTGCCGCCAACGCATAGGCCAGCAGCCCCCCATAGGAATACCCGACGACCGCGGCGGGTGCCTCCAGATCAGCCGCTGACAGCGCTTCCCGAAACGCTTCGATGGAATCGGGGATCGACCAGTAGCGAATGGGCGATTCGTGCAGACCAGGAATCTTCAGCAGCACCACACCCCGCTCACCCGTGAGCCGATTGACGATCGCATGAGCCGTCTCTGCGTATCCCAGCACAAGGATCGGTGCAGGGCCCTCACGAAACACCTCCAGATACGTCGTTCTGGCAGCGGGTCGACGGGCCGTGTCGAGGTAGGCTGCCAGCTGCTG
Organism: uncultured Planctomycetaceae bacterium; assembly: GCA_963707405.1. GTDB lineage: Bacteria > Planctomycetota > Planctomycetia > Planctomycetales > Planctomycetaceae > CAVPPT01. The sequence continues at coordinate 231,060 of CAVPPT010000025.1, forward strand.
CAGAGTCGGCATCCGGAACAACTCCGCGAGACTGAGGTCGCTGCCACACACCCGGCGGATGGCGACCAGCAACTCGACCGCCTGCAACGAATCGCCCCCCAGATCAAAGAAGTTCGCATCGCGTCCCAGATCATCCACAGCCAGCACGTCTCGCCAGATTTCGGCCAGTGCGATTTCCATCGGCGTGTGGGGGGGACTCGACACTTTGATTTGATCCTCAGCCACAGTGAGCGACAGCTTGCGCAACAGCGGCCGGTCAACCTTCCCACCGGGGAGCATCGGCAGTTCCTCGACAATGCGGAACTGCGGGACCTCCCAAGCCTCCAGTTCCCGCCTTGCATACGACTGCAGCGACGTCTGTTCGAGCAACAGTGCCCCCGAGCACCACGCCACCAGATGACTGGATTGCGGGGAACTGACCACCACCACCGCCACCTCATCGACCGAGGGATGTCCCCGCAGCACCGCCTCCACATGGTTCAGGCAGATGCGGCGGCCCAGCACCTTGACTTCGTCGTCGCGGCGGCCCAGATGTATCAGGGCACCCGGTGCCGACCACTCCCCCAGGTCGCCCGTCCGGTAGATCGATTCTCCCGCAGGTGTCGTCGAGAACCTCTCGCGCGTTCGCGGCTCGTCACGCCAGTAGCCGCTCGCCATGTGAGCCGAACGCACGACGATCTCACCCGAACGTCCGCTCTCGTGAATGACGGCTCCCGTGTCCGGATCCACCAGTTCCACGACCTTGCCCGGTGCATCCTTCAACACCGGCATTGCCCCGGTGGGAGCCTGAAATGATTTGTCATAGATCCCCTGCCGGTACGACGGAACTTCGGTGCAGCTCAGGTTGTGCAGCAGCACGCAGTCGTCGGGGAACAACTCTCTGAACAATTCGAAGTCGTGATGCGTGACCAGCTCGCCCCCCAGATGCACAACACGTACCTGCCTGAGCATGCGGTGTCGATCCTCTATTCCCAGGGACTTTATCAGCAGGACAAGTCGCCGGAAGACCGTCGGGACGAAATGCACAATGGTAGGTTGCGTTCTGTCCAACAGCGGCAGCAGTTCGGACAGGCCCCCCGTCGACAGGTTGTGGGGAATCACCGTGCCCCCGTTTCGCAGCATGCGGAGCGAGTCGGTCAGTCCCGAAATTGTCGACGCCTTGGCCAGCAGCAGCCCCCGGTCCTGTTCGGTCAGGGACATCAACTGCGTGTGCACATCGACATTGGCCATCAGGCCAAGGTGTGTGTGAATCACTCCCTTCGGAACGCCGGTGCTGCCCGATGTATAGACGATGGCTGCAACCCGAGGAGACCCGGCGTCTGAGTCCGATCCTGGCATCAGGACGTCCCGCTCACTGGGACCGTGAATCTCGTCAATGGGGACGACGGGACACACACCCTCGCGCAGCTCTGCCGCCCGTGGTGACCCATGAGCATCGCACACAACCGCCTGTGGTCCCGCGTGAACCAACTGTTGACGCAGCGTGGTCGCAGTGGCCGACGCATCGAGGGGTACGGCGAACTTCCCGGCGGCCCACACGCCCAGCAGTGTCTTGATCGTAGGTGCTCCGTGCTCGGTGAGAATCGCGACCGGTCCTGGTTCGCGGCCGACAACCTCCAGCAACCGGCCCGCAATGGTCCGCGACTGACGGACAAGGTCTCGGTACGTCGTCGTCCCGTGGTGCTCAATGGCGATGCGATTCGGAAATCGCTCCGCACAGCGGGCGATGGCATCGAACAGCATGGACATCGGTGGTCCGCCCTGTTGTCTCGGTTTTTATCCGCACCTGGAAGACGGTGCTGACGCCCACCTGAAACCCCACCATGTGCATGCGGCACCGCTTTCACAATCGATCCATCCTATCGGTCCCTCATCCGCGACCAGACGACCATTTCGCCGGTCTCGACAGCAACCGGCAAGAACTTGAGCCGATCGTGAGCGAATTGCCGATTGCTCCGGCATATCCACGCACAGATGTCAAAGGCCACCCAGTTCGTCAAGAACTTCGGGGTACAGGGGTTGTGGAAGTCGTCAAGACTTTCGCGAACTACCCTCGTTGCTACGTCTGCCCTGTGCCCGAAACTCTACGGACGAGTTTCGGTGCGAAATGCAATGTACGGGAGGAGAAGGGTGGATAACGGGACTCGAACCCGCGACCTCCGGAACCACAACCCGGCGCTCAATTCAGTTAACGCTCTTGACGCCCACACCTTAGGTTACCCCTCCGAGTCTGGTTACACGGATGGTTATGCGGGCAATCCAGATGCCTCCCTCCAGGACTCCCGGCTGACCCGGTTGGTAAGCCGTTGGAGCGTCCTCCCCCAGACCGTGCGTCAAAGCATCGATCATCTGGTGTGCGCCGGCCCAGTCCCTCTTACTGCCGGGTCTGCACGAGGACTGATAACCCCATAGAGACTTTGGACGCGCCACGGACGAGTCCACGCTTACGAGTGTCCAGCTCAGAGTTGGTCGCAAGTCGCTGTAATGGCAAGATCGAGGCCATTGCGCGTGCCCGAGTGAATCGACCGCTGCTGAGACTCTCCCCGGACCATTTATGCTATCTTAGGAATTCTGCGAACCGATCTCGGAATTCGTGCGCTGCCGCGTTGCGCACTGCGCTTCTCTCCTTATGGGAATCGCAATGATGACGGAGTCAGACGACACATCTCTTGAACTCCTGCGTCGGGCCGCTGCGGGTGATGAACTGGCCCTCACTCAGGCCTTCAATACGCAGCGAGAGCGGCTCAAGCGACTCGTGCGGCTTCGGCTGAATCGACGCCTGCAGGGCCGGATCGATGAGTCGGATATCGTCCAGGAGGTGTTCCTCGAAGCCAGTCGCCGGCTCTCGGAATACATGGACGATCCCGCGAAGTCATTCTACCTTTGGTTGCGGTTGATCGCCGGTCGCAAACTCATCGATGTCCACCGCAAGCATCTGGGGGCGGCAAAACGGGACGCTGCAATCGAGGTGTCACTGCACCAGGGAGCACTGCCACCAGCCAGCTCGGCATCATTGGCCGCGCAGTTGCTGGGACGGCTTACTTCACCATCGCAGGCCGCGATGAAGGCCGAGCTCAAACTCCGTGTGCAGGAGGCTCTCAACGCACTTGATCCACTCGATCGTGAGGTGTTGGCGTTGCGTCACTTCGAGCAATTGAGCAATGTGGAAGCGTCCAGCCTACTGGGCATCGGCAAGTCGGCCGCCAGCAGTCGTTACCTGCGGGCCCTGAAGAAGGTCAAGGATCTGTTGGGGGAGCACACTGCTTGACGTCTGGAGTGAGTTGATAACTGGAACAGGGATGGAACGAGAGCCTATCCATCGTGACCGAACCCACATCACACGCCGATATCGTTGACGAGCTGGCGGAGGAGTTTCTTACCCGTTACCGCCGCGGAGATCACCCGCCCCTCAGCGAGTATGTGCAGCGCTGTCCCGAGCGGGCCTCCGAAATCCTCGACCTGTTCCCTGCGCTCATCATGATGGAGCAGGCCTCCCCCGCAGCGGAGAGTGTCTCCCATTCGGCGTCCTTTGAAGAACCGCAGCTCCACCAGCTCGGCGACTTTCGCATCGTGCGAGAGGTCGGTCGGGGCGGCATGGGCATCGTCTACGAGGCCGAGCAGGTCTCGCTGGGTCGCCAGGTGGCGCTCAAGGTTCTGCCACGAACACTGCTGACCGACTCAAAGCACGCCAAACGCTTCGAACGTGAGGCCAAGGCCGCCGCTCGATTGCACCACACCAACATCGTGCCGGTGTTCGGCGTCGGCGAACAGGAGGGTCTGCACTATTACGTGATGCAGTTCATCCACGGCCTCGGGCTGGATGAGGTGCTGACCGAACTCCGCCGGCTGCGGGCTGACAGTGAGGCGGGCAAGGTCACGACCAATCCCCTGACCCACGCACGTGTTGCCAAGGAGGTCGTAGCCGCACAGGTGGTCCAGTCGCTGTTGACCGGCCACTTCGACCGCACGGTCCTCGTCGGTGAAGGGTCAGAGAGCAGCGAGATGTCTTCCGGTGAGCGAGTTGCGGATCCCGTCCTGCCTCAACCCTCAACACCCAACTCTCCACCCGTTCCCCCCGATACCGCCGTGGGCCAGCTGTCGGAGACCGCTCACCACTCGTTCGCCCTGCCGGGGCAGACGACCGAGACGCATGTCCCCTCGCGCAAGGTCTACTGGGAGAGTGTGGCCCGTATCGGGGTGCAGACAGGCCAGGCTCTGCAGCATGCCCACGATCAGGGGATCATCCATCGCGACATCAAGCCGGCGAATCTGCTGCTGGATACCCGGGGCCAGGTGTGGGTGACCGACTTCGGTCTGGCCAAGGCGGCAGACCAGCAGGATCTGACCCAGACCGGCGACGTGCTGGGCACGCTGCGGTACATGGCCCCCGAACAGTTCGATGGAAAGGCTGACAACCGCAGCGACGTCTATTCGCTCGGTCTCACGCTGTACGAACTGCTGGCGCTGCAAGCCGGCTTTCGAGGAGACCGACCGGCATCGGTTGATCAAGCAGGTGACGACCGGCACGCCTCCCCGGCTGCGAATGCTCGACCCGCACATCCCCCGTGACCTGGAAACGATCGTCCACAAGGCGATCGACCGGGAGCCGTCGCACCGGTACCAGACCGCCGGTGAGATGGCGGACGACCTGCAGCGGTATCTGGGGGACGAGCCGATCCAGGCCAAGTGGGTCTCGCCGGTCACGCGGTTCCGGCGGTGGTGTAAACGCAACCCGATGGGCGCGGCAGTCGCGGTGCTGATGGCGCTGCTCGCAGTCGGCGGTCCGATTATGGCTGCCACTCAGATCCGGCTGCGCCGGGAAGCGGCCGCGGCCGCCGCGGACGCCACTGAACAACAAGCGGAAGCCATCCGGCAAACCAGGCTGGCGCTGGCCAACGAACAGGAGGCGAACGAGCAGCGACGGCGGGCCGAAGAGAATCTCCGCAAAGCGCGGGAGGCGGTCGACCGGCTGTTCACCAGAGCGGCAGAAGATCTCTCCGATGAACCCCACATGGAACACATTCGTCGGGAGCTGCTGGAAGATGCACTGGAATTCTATCAGGGCTTCATGCAGCAGCAGAGCGACGATCCGGTCATCCGGCTGGAAACGGCCTATGCGTACGACCGCGTCGGCACCATTCATCAGCTGCTCGGCGACACCGTCAAGGAGCTGGAGAATCGGCGGCAGTACCATCGCCTGCTGGAAGAACTGCGTGAGGACTACCCGGCTGACCCGCAGTATCGGGAACTGCTTGCGCGCAGCCATGTCGCGATTGAGGACACGCTTCGGCGACGAGGATCAGTGGAGAAGGCGCTCGAACATGGCCGTCAAGCGCTATCGGAGTGGCAGTCACTCGCGGCAGACTTTCCCACCAAACCGTCGTACCGCCGGGAGATCATCGTCTGGTACGTCGACTCATGCAGCTCGGCGACCTACTGGGGAAACGTGCCGGATGAAGAACAAGAGGCCCGTCTTCACCAGGCGCTCCGCATGCTGGATCAGTTCGACGCGGACTTCCCCCAATCGGGGCCACCGAAGTTCCTTCGATTTCTCGCCAACAAACGCGTGGCTGACTTGCTGGTTCGCCAGGCCCGCTTTGGCGAGGCGCCAGAATTCCGCAAAGCGGCGTGGGCCGCACTGGGAAAGGAACCACCAGCGTTCTCGGTCGGAAGCCATGCCGTGATCGTCCATGACCAGGAAGAGGCCGAAGGACAGCTTCGCGAGGAGATCGCCCGGTTTGAGAAGGCTTATGCCGACTTTCCCGATGTCGCCGAGAACGCCCTGCAGCTCGCGAAACAGTACGCATACCTCGCCAGTCTGTTGACGGCCCAGGACCGCTTCGAAGAGGCCGAAGTGTTCCGGAGACAGAGCCGAGAACTGCACCAGAGTTGGCTCGAGCGGTTCCCCAAGGACCCGCTCCAGCGCATGGGTGTCGCCTGGTCCAGCTACGACCTCGGATTGGTCCTGCAAGTGAACGGGAAACTGCAGGAGGCGTCGGCCATGTTTCGGGTCGCCTTCCGGATTCTGCGAGAGCTGGCGGATGAGTATCCCGACGTGTGCCGGCATCAGAATCACTACGCCTGGACGCTGGCGACGTGCCCGGCGATTGAGTTTCGGGATCCGGAGTTGTCACTCCGCTACGCGAAGCGGGCCGTGCAACTTTCCCCGCAGGGGGCGGATTTCTGGTTTAACCTGGGACTTGCCCAGTACCGGATGGGAGACTTCGCCGACGCCATCAAATCCATCGAGCGTGGACGCAAGTTCGCCAAGGGCGGAGCGAGTCTCGAAGCGGCCCTGGTCCAGGCGATGGCCTGGCGGCAGCAGGGTGATGTCCAAAAGGCGGTCGAGTTTTACCAGCAGGCGGTCAAAGACGCCGCTGAAGCACCTCTTCTGAATACAACAACCGTCGATTACCGCGTGCTGCGCGCTGAAACGGACCAATTGTTCGCCCCGGCGGATGAGAAAACGAACTCACATGGCGACGACGCCCAGCGGCCGCCGCGCCTCCAGAGACGGAACCGACTGAACAGATCGAGGACAACGCCAGTGACTGAGTGAGCTCAGGACCGAAACGAAGACCCGTAGGTCAGGCTCCTGCCTGACAAGACAGAGAGAACACTGAAGCTGTCAGCAGACGGCAGGCGGAGCCTGCCCTACAGACAGAGACAAAGCAACAGAATCGCCCGGTGAGCGCAAGTCGCCAAACCAACTCTCACCGGGCGACGTGAGCCATCTGCCGGGGACACGGTCCGCGTCCCGGACGGACGGCGTTTACATTCAAACGCGGACTTGAGGAGACGATCCATGTCTAACATCGTTCGCATGTCGTTCACGCTGGTCAGCCTAAGCGTCCTGACGGTCTCGGCCGCGGCGGCCGAACGGGCAGTTCCGCAACGCGGAGAAGTGCCGACCGCACTCCTTGCCGATCTCGGCCTGGGGGACCTGCACCCGCTGACGGACCAGCAGGGGCACCAGATCCGCGGCGGGACCATTGTCACAGGAAGCCCGGCCCTGGGCGAGTTTGTAACCATGGATCGTGGCGCACCTAAGGTCTTGAATGCGGGGACGGTGATCCATGTCCTGGGAGACAATCACTCGACCACGATTCTCGCCCACCCGCAATTTGGCGACTTCACCGTACCTGCCACGAGGAATTAGTTTTTGTAGGGCAGGCACCCGCCTGCCGTTGCAAGTGCGAACTGCACCTGAAGCAACGAAGAATCGCCCGGAGAGCTGTAAGCGACCAACTGACCTCTCACCGGGCGACGGGAGCCACCTGCCGGGGACACGGTCCGCGCCCCGGACGGACGGCGTTTTGATTGTACTGCGGACCGTTCTCACCACGAAGGGCACTCTCATGAGACGTCCACGAACGATTCCCGCTTCCCTGTCCACACAACCCGCTCAGTCTTGCTGTCGAGCCACGAGGAGGGGCTTCACCCTCATCGAACTGCTGGTGGTGATTGCGATCATCGCGATCCTCATTGGCCTGCTGCTGCCGGCCGTGCAGAAGGTGCGCGAGGCGGCTGCAAGGATGCAAGCAGTGAACAACCTGAAACAGTTGGCAGTTGGTGTCAGTGCGTTTCACGATACGTACCACCAGCTTCCGACGACCGGCGCCGACACCTTCGTGAGGAGCTCAAACCTTTCCATGATGGAAGGAGGGACAGGCCAGTTCTCACCCAACTCGCCGTCGTCTCCGGGTCCGGGTGTGAATTCCTCTGGCGATCCTGCTGCCGACGGGGGGCCCGTGACGTTGGGCCCGGACAGCAAATGGGGGTGGATCTTTCAGATTCTTCCGTTCATCGAGCAGAACAACCTTGCCAAACAAGCTCTTCAGTCACCCCAGCAAGCGCTGGAAGTGCGGACAACCCGGTTGCCATTGCTGGACCTGTCCGGCTCCGGTCCGGCGGGACCTCCCACTGTCTCGCATCCCAGCTCGGGTCGAGAGCACGCCCAGACAGACATTGCGGGCAACTATGGCACGCGCGTGCTAAACGGGACATCCTATGGCACCTGGGGGTATACGTCGAGCGATCTGCAGTCCCCCTTCAACGGCGTGTTCGCACCCAAAGAAGCAGGTGCCATCACGTTCCAGCAGCTCACAGACGGCGATGGTACGTCGAATACGATGCTGTGCGGCACCAGTTTCTCCATGCCGGTTCCTGACGGCGAAAGCACCTGCCAGTTTGGGCGCTGTGTCGGGTGGACCGCCGGACGGGCAAGCGCCTCATCGAACACCATCGACACCGACGTCGGGCGGAAGGCTGACATCATCGATCTGGGAAATGGGCAGCAAGCACTGAACTACCAGCAAAATGCGTCCATCCTCTTCCCAGTATTTCGCCAGCGGCAGCAGGCTCTGGGCTGGGGCGGGCCATTTTCCCGGGGAGGCTATTTCGCCTTATGCGACGGAAGCGTCCATCAAGTTAATTACAGCGTCGATCCTCACGTCTTCACGCGATTCGCCAATCGGAACGATGGCGAAGCGTTTGAATTTCATGCACTTTCCAGATGATGTCCTGCTCCTTCGGGCTGGACTCGACCCGTGTCCCCCTCGAGGGGCTGGAGGGGGACGGCGCGGGGGCGAGGGATCTCTTAGGCCCTCGCCCCCTTGCGTCCACTCCGAATCGGCCCGCATCGTTTTCGGTACTTCTCCCGCAGGTGACACCATGCGAACCACAAGATGTAATGCACCCATCACGATCAGAGCACCGGCGTCGCGCCGGGGCATGTCGCTGGTCGAGATGCTGGTCGTCATCAGTATCATCGCCGTGCTGGCGGCACTGTTGCTGCCGGCCGTGCAGTCGGCACGACAGGCGGCCAGCCGGGCACATTGCCAGAACAACCTGCGGCAGATTGGCCTGGCGCTGATGTCACACGCGACCGCCTCCCGGAATCAGGAACTGCCGGGAGGCGGGGCCCCGGCTCTGTACGTAGCCGGTGCGAGTGGGTACGAACTGCATCGGCGTACGTTTGACGAGTCGCCTGCGACCGGGAAGGACCAGGCGTGGGGCTGGGCCTATCAGATTCTGCCCTATCTGGAACAGGAGAACCGCTGGCGGAACCCCACCGATGGTGAGGTTCGCGGCACCTCTATCGGCATCTACCTGTGTCCGTCGCGCGAGCGGCAGCGACTGGTGTACGGGCAGCAGGACCAGGGACCCCTGCACTATGTCGGCAATGGGTGCAGCAACTGTGATCTGACGACCAGTGCCGTCATTCCACCCCGGCCGAAGCCACCCTCGCCGCCCAAAGGGAAGAAGCCGGAGGCGCTCACGTGGGGCGGGGGGCCCCGGTCGATGACCGACGGCGTGTTCGTTCCCACACAGTCGGAGGAAGGCATCAAGTTGCAGCCGCCCCGCAGCCTGGAGGAGATTACCGACGGCCTGTCGAACACGGTGTTCGTCGCGGAGAAACGCGAGTTGGCCTCGGCGACACCGTGCAACGCATCGACCGGCTGGGTGAGCGGCTTCCCGCTGACGGTGGGGGACGCCGTGGTCGGTCACGACGCCTTGTTCTCGGGACGCGAGGGATCACCCGCGGATGACGAACGGAGCGAGGCGATTCAGTGCACGTCACGCGCGGGGGGGCCGCACGTCGTGGGTGGCAACGTACTGATGGGGGACGGCTCGGTGCGACTGATGTCGTTCGGGATGGACGACAATCTCTGGCGGGCCCTGCTGTCGGTCAACGGCAAGGAGGACTTCGACCTGGAATCGGAACGGGTTTTGTCACAGTGAACGAGAGGGGCTCCCAGTCTTTGCGTGGGACGTCAGACTGCATCGGCATACAGGACGTCGGATGGCGATGACCCGGGGCGAGAGAGGATGAGGCATCTACGCCGACCTGTCAGTGAAGGAGTCGGCATCCTCTCCTGATGTCGAGGGTGCCAAGAAACAATCCTGCTGAATTGGGTGAAGACTTTGTGTCCTTGTGTCTTGGTGGTCGCCACGAAGCCACAAAGGGGGAGTCGCCCTGTGCAGAGCACTCGCCGAGAATAGGGGGCCACAGTCGCCCCGACAGAGCGAGCACGCGGCATAACATTTGCTCAACAACAAGGGCGACTACTCTGAACTCCTGCGAGAGGAGGCGTCCGATGAATGCCCAGATCGAGTTAGACGAGTACATGGCTGCCATTCGCGAACAGGTCTGTACTCGATGTAGTGAGCATCCTCCAGGAGGGCCGCCTGGTCTGCCTTTGAAAACCTGATCCATGTGTTATGAAGGTCTCAGAGCCCACGACGGGCGGAAGGAGACCTGAAGGTGACGACACGGAAGAGGCGACGGCATACGCCGGAACAGATTGTGCGAAAGCTGCGGGATGCGGATGCAATGCTGAACGCAGGCAAAGAGGAGCCGTTCGTTGTCGTCAGCTCACGTTTGATTTTGCAGCGGCGACGACACAGTCGTGACAAACTGAATAACAGAGGCGCGGGGCGATGCTGTTGTCAAATAGGTGAAAGGCAGCTGCGACGGTTTCGAGTTCGACCCAGCCTCCGGGTTCAACATGGACCTTCATGCAGCAACTGCACATCTTAAGTTGATCACTCGATCGCCTCGCTCGGGCATCCAGTACAGCAAGTTGCCGCTGCAGTTCGACGCGGACGAGCACACTTCGATAATGCAGGTTGCCGGAGGGTTCGGGTGTGATTGCCAGCTGCATAAAACGTTTGAGATTCGGTGAGTCGCAACGAACTGGCAAGACGACACTCTTCTGGGTCTCACGAATGCGATTGTGGATCTGCCGGTACAACGCCCGCGTACCGTCATCAGCCAGGAAACTCCATAAGCTTCGGCCCAGAACGGATTGCTCTGTGATTCCTGAGGCCCCATTCTCTCGTGCGAACGCCAGCCATGCTTTGTCGACCCAGACGAGATGATCTCCGGCGTCGACGCGGTAACAATAGGTCGGCAGTGGCGATGCAAACATTGCTTGGCGCACCTTCCTACTCGAAGAGTGAAGTCTCCTCTATGTGGCATCGCGGCCGCAAAAGGCAAGTTCGAAGACCATCGACATCGATCGCTCATCCAATCGTACGGACTTATCAACTCAAAACCAAGAAGCTGATCGGATGGAATACCTGAATGGGCCGTCACGTTCTCAGCTATGCCCGACGAGCAACCGTCGACCATCGTCATTTCGAATCCGAACAATCTGTTGAGAGTGGCCAAGATGGACGATGCTCTGCGCCAATTCGTCCCGACCGCCTTGCAGCAGACCGTAACGCTTGCCGTGACGGATGAAGTGAACCAAGATCCCCCTGCGCGAACTCGACGGGTTTCCTCTGAACGGGTCGGCACCGCCATATGAGCTGCTGACGACAGTAGCGACTGGCTGCAGGACGATCCTCAGAATCTCCTCCCCCCGAATTCGAAGGCGACGTTCACGGGCCTGTCCTCGTTTACCACTGTGATCTAATTGACGTCGCTGACAAACGCCACGCCGGACCACTAGCTACGGTAGGTGTTCGGCGCTCATGCCGAACCGACTGGGAGCAGACCCAGCCAACGCTTCAGCGCACAGGACATTTCGAAATCTGTCATTACCGGCCCTCTGTGAAGCTGCATCGGACACATCGACCTCTCTGTGTTGCGCCGGAGCCAAACTGCAGGAGGTTGGACAAAACGAAGCGGCGAAGCGTTTGGTGGTACCGCTGGCTGTGAAGGCGACCTCTGCAGCTGCGCCACCAAAACGAAGACAGTTTGAACATGGCTGTTCGAGCCAGTAGGTAGCGACACCGTTCGTGACAGATTAGTGCGCCTCATTGGCGCTCGATGGCTTCTCCAAAGAGTGCTCCTGGCCGAAGGACCGAAGTTGAGCAGCGTGCGCTTTGCAGGTTTGATCGATGTTTGCGATTGAATTCAGTCGTCTCAGAACCTGCGTCACTCTGGCCCGGCTGACTTCGAGATGGCAGGCGAGCGCGGCCCGGCTTTCGAACTTGCCGGAGTCCAGCAACGCCTGGTAGTGACGGGCCAGTTTCATGCCGTCAGGACGTGCCTTGCGGGCTGAAGTTTTCGCCGGCATTTCGTCAGAATGTGCTGTCCAGGGGTGAAGGACGATGACCGGGCGTCGCCGTAACCTCCTGACAAACAAGGCTCCACGTTCGATGAACTGTGAATCGAGTTGAGACAGCCTCGGAGAGGGGTCGCCAACAACTTCGATTGACTGCTGGAGGCACGCGCCTTTGTGTACATTGACGGCCAGATGTACGACTTGACGGACTCGATCGTCGAAGGCGACCTGCCGCCCGGAGTGGCCTATCTCGGTCGTGGTGGTGGAGGGATATGCATCAACAATCTGGGACAGATCGCGGGCGCAATCCTTTACGAGGAAGGCCGACGCGATGACATCGTCATCGCCACACCCGTTCCCGCGGATCCCTGATGCCGGCATTGGCATCATCGTCTGAGTCGCCAGCTGTCGCTACGCGCGCGGGCGGCACAGAATCTGGGGGAGCCCCTCTGCCTGGGAATCATTCCAACTGAAGGATCAGGTCGTGGCTTCGCTTTGTTGCGACTCAGCTACCCAATGCAGTGAGCGACCACGTGACTACTTCAACCGGACGATTCTCATGTCGTCGACCCAGGCGGATTTGTTCACGGCCAGGCGCAATCGGCTTTTGGTGGGATGGGCAATGCCGGCCGAGCTGAACTCGCCGACGGACTGGCCGTCAATCGACACCGACATCGTGTCCGCTTGGATACGGACTTCCAGATCGTGCCAGACGTCGATCGCAAGGCTGGTTTTGAACGTCTGGGACGTCTCCTTGATCCGTTGTATGTCGTCTTCCGTCTGGTTGCCGGCGAGACGCCGTGTGCGGCGCTGCAGGTCCATGGGACCGTTCTTGAGGTCGGTGATCTGCACCTGCTGAGGACGGATTCTCGCCACGCAGATATGGCCGGCGTGCACCGACTTTTCGTTCATGTCGGCGATGTTGATGCCCAGATCGTCTTCCGCACCAGTTTGAACCGCAGCGTAATCACCGCATCGGCAAACGCGGCTTCATGGGTGACGGAGACGCCGTGGTCGGCCACGTCCGCCCGCGTAATGTGCAGCGCCCCAGCGGCCAGATCGACCTGCTTGACACCCTGAGCACGACTGTTGCTGTTCGTCCCCCAACCGTTGCCGACCTGCTCCCGCTCGGGCTTCGACTCTTCCCGTTCAAAGTCATCCTCCAGAATGACCGTGCCGGATTCCTGATCAGCAATCGTCGGGATAGCCCCTGCCAGGATGATGAGCAACGACAAGGTGAACGTTCGATTCATGGAATTGGCCTCAGGAGGGTGCCTTAATAGAGGTCCGGTCAGTCTAGCCGCAGTGGTGAAACTGGGGGAGTGCGCCGGTACGCTATGGGGAACTGAAATTGTCCCCACTTTGAGGAATCGCCACGATGAAACGTCTCCTACCACCTGGCCTGACCGCTTCATTGGCTCTGTTCTCACTGGCGACAACGGTCCGGGCGGAGGTGAACCTGCCGGCCTGCATTTCGGACCATATGGTGCTGCAGCAGGAATTGGAGGCGCCGATCTGGGGCTGGGCTAATCCGGGGGAGCAAGTGACGGTCACGTTTGCCGGCCAATCGCAAGCCACCACAGCCGACCGCGACGGTCGGTGGATGGTGCGACTCGACAAGCTTGCGGCGGGCGGGCCGCACATGCTGACGGTCACCGGTGCGAACACGATCACCGTTGAGGACGTGCTGGTGGGCGAGGTGTGGGTCTGCTCTGGGCAGTCGAACATGGCGATGAACGTCTCTCGGACGCTCAACGCGGAACAGGAAATCGCAGCCGCCGACTATCCGGACATTCGGATGTTTACCACGCAGCGCAACCCGTCAACCGAAACGGTGGACGACGCCAGCGGTTCATGGGCGGTCTGCAGTCCGGAGACGGTGGGGAGCTTTTCGGCGACAGCGTTTTACTTTGCCCGTGAATTGAAGAAGGAACTCAACGTGCCGATCGGGCTGCTGCACAGTTCGTGGGGCGGCACGGCCATTGAAGCCTGGACACGCCTGCCGGTGCAGCAGGCGAACGCCAACCTCAAACCGATCCTTGATGCCTGGTCTCCGCCGGGTGAGTGGAACGAGCAGCAGGCAATGGCCGAGTATCGCGAGAAAGTGGCCGCATGGGAGAAGCGTGCGGAACGCCTCAAGGCGGATGGCAAGAAAGTTCCCCGCCGGCCGGTGCAACCGACGGACCCGGCACTCAACCAGAACCGGCCGGCCAACTTGTTTAACGGGATGATCAACCCGCTGATCCCTTACGGCATCAGGGGTGCGATCTGGTATCAGGGAGAACGGAATGCGAAAGCGCTGGCGCATTTGTATCAGATTCAACTGCCGACGTTGATCGCTGATTGGCGCACGCGCTGGGGACAGGGGGATTTTCCATTCTTGTGGGCACAACTGCCCAACTTCAAGACGCCGCAGTCGGCGGTGGTCGAAGATGATCCGTGGGTGACTGTCCAGGAAGCGATGTTCAAGTCGCTCGCCGTACCCAACACGGGGATGGCGATCAACATCGACGTCGGCGAAGCGAATGACATTCACCCGAAGAACAAGCAGGCGGTCGGCAAGCGGCTGGCGATTTGGGCGTTGGCGAAAACTTACGGTCGGTCCCATGTCCCCTCCGGTCCGCTCTACAAGGACGTCCGTATTGACGGGTCGAAGGCGATCCTCAGCTTTGACCACATCGGGGCCGGACTCGTGGCGGAGGACGGACCGTTGAAAGGCTTCGCCATTGCGGGGAGTGACCAGCAGTTTGTGAAGGCGGACGCCAAGATCGTCGGAAACACGATCGAAGTCATCAGCAGCCAGATCTCACAGCCGGCGGCGGTCCGTTACGCCTGGGCCCCCAACCCGGACTGCAACCTCTACAACCAGGACGGCCTGCCAGCCTCACCGTTCCGGACGGACGACTGGCCGCTAACACCAACTTCGCCGCAGTAAGGAAAATCGCCCACAAGATCACTGGCTCTGTTGTTCATTCAGGGACTCTTCGCACTCGTGCTATGCTCAACTTGCATGGCCAGAGTGGAGTATGTTGAGTTTCCAGGACAATTCGATCGGCCGCGACGGGCAATTCTCCCGCCGGGAGTGGTTGCGGATCGGAGGGCTGGCCGGCTGCGGATCGCTCGCTGATCCACCGGGAGTCTCGTCTGCTGTCACCTGTTCCGCGGGCCCGCTGTTTGTGGTCACTCAGGCGCTCCCCGAGAAATGGGCTTGGTGTCGGGCGACCGCGCGCGCCGTCGAGAGGTCACATCCCGTCAATCGTCACGACCAGACTCCCTCCGGGGATCTCCACAATCAGTGTCCGTCGGCCGACGTGCGGAATCAAGCGCATCTCAAAGCCGACCGGTTCGGGCGTCCGGGAAGGCCCATCGCCGTGCGCCGATCCTTGGCCGACAATGTCGGGTCAGTACGCGATCGTTTCCACGGCCACCCAGGAGGACCAGCAGGCCAACGAGAACGATCCCAGCCAGGAGCAGCAGCAGGACCTCGGAGCCATTTCCACGGACAAACACAGGAAGACACAGCACAGGATGCAGGACCCACAGGAACAGGACCTCGGCATCGGTCAGGAGCACGAGCAGGGGACGGGGAACATCACCACAGCCGGACCGACAGAGTCTACGGATCCCGACGACGCCGCGCACACACGCGAGCACCTGGCCCGCACCGTGACGCAGCGGCTGCAGCAGGAGGGCCGGTGGGCTGCCATCGTTCCCCAGCGCGACGAGATGATGAGGCTCGCGAAGAAGCAGTTCTCAGCGCGAACGTCGTCGTCCGACTGAAGGAGGCGTGGAGCCAGGAGTACGACGAGTGGATGCGGCGGGGTCTGTCCCCGAAGCACTACGTTTACGTGTGGGCCGACGGCATCCACGCCAAGGTCCGCCTGGAAGATGACGCCAATCAGAAGCAGTGCCTGCTGGTGCTGATGGGGGCGACGGCTGATGGCCACAAGGAACTAATCACCGTGATCGACGGCTGATCAGTGTATCACCTGTAGACAGCGAGGTTGCAGCCTAACGCGCAGCGGCCCGATGGGCGGAACCCGACATTGTCGGGTCGAGGATTCGGCGATCAGCCCTCTTCGGCCTCGACCATCCTGCGTCGTGTCTCGGCTCTCATCTCTTCGAGCAGGGCCGTGACCTCGTCGAGGGCTATGCGTTCGCGCCGCATCACAGCAGACTCACCATCGTCAGAGGCCGTGGCCTTCGCAGCCACGTCCACGAACTTCGCATAGCTGCGCACGCTGGTCGGGGCGTTGGACAACGACACAGCCCAGCCAGCGATTCTTTCCCAGTAATCGCAAGGGAACCCGTCGCGCGCGAACTGACTGAAACTCCGGCTCGGGAGCAGTTCCGATACTTCGGCTTCCTAAGAGCTGTGGAAGGGAGAAGGAACTCCAGGGGCGCGTCCCGGAGGCTCGCACCAGATTCAGTGCAGGCATTCCCCAACCACCCTCACGCCGACCACCGGGACGAATGGCGCAAGGCCCCAGGATGCCCCCAGAATCGACGCGGACAGGGGAAACCGGAACATCAGGCAACACTCCCGGACGCGATCAAACAAACGTAGGCGACGCTCGAGCGCGCAGCCTGGGGAAGGTCACTCTGAGCCGAGGGAGGCGAGTCGAAAACCGAGCCTCCACACGCACGCACAAGGCGTGATTACCGGATTGGTCACCGGCCGAGGGTGACATTGTCACCCCTGATGGTGGCCCGTGGCGACTACCGGTAGACTACCGGATTCGCCACGGGCCAATTCTTGGAGTACCGCGAAAACATGCGAAGCGATGCACTGGAGTGATAGTGTTTGCAAAAGGCGTTTCGGTGGCTAGAATGCCATCATACACCGAGTAATTTCAGGCTATTGCGTCTGTGAGAAGTTGTCTGGCAGCCAGAAGGTCAGGGGTTCGAGTCCCCTATCCTCCACCTCAAGAACGTGTCCGCGACAACGTGGCGGGGTTCGTGCCGATCGGGTGCCGCTGCTGGCGTTTCCAGCAGTGTGGATGACCATCGACGTTCGAGTACCCGCAGGACGCAGCCGGCGGGCTTGAACAGGACGCAGCCTGCGGGCCGCACCCCGCGAACGCATCGGTCTGTGTGGTGGGTATAGCTCAGTTGGTTAGAGCGCCGGATTGTGGTTCCGGAGGTCGCGGGTTCGAGTCCCGTTATCCACCCTTCGCGTCACCCGCGTTGCAGCCATCGGCAATGTGTCGCAATCGTGCTCAACAGATTGCACATCATCGGCTTGTGCATCATCGCCCGATGCGTGTTCACTCGCATGAGCAGTTGGCGTTCCAGTTGCAATCAATCTCAGCGGATTGCATGGAATGTCGCCAGCGCGTGTAACCATTCGTGCAACCAAAGAACCCGCATCTTGAGCGTTGTTGCGATGGTCGATCGTGGCCACTGCGTTCGTCGTGCCGGTGGCCTTGAGCGTCTCGCGATTCGGTGCCAGTGACGGGAGCGTGTCGAGTGCGGCGGACAGGTCCGTGGTCCGCAGGTGCGTGTACGCCTGCATGGTCAGGTTGATGTCCGAATGGCGTGCGAGTTCCTGCGCGGTCTTGGGATGGATGCCGGCCGTTGCCAGCATGCTGATGAACGTGTGACGCAGCGCATCAAAGTCCGCCTGCCGACCTTGCTCATCGACGTAGGGAATGCCTGCCGGTTCGAGGTCGTACCTAAGCATCCGTGCCGCCTTGCGGTCAGTTGCCCAGCGTCCGGGCCACAGTGGCTCACGCGCCGGCTCACCAGACGCTCCAGGAGGCGTCGTGAGCGACAGGATGTGAGTCGAGTCATCTGCAGTCGTGTCGCCGGCGTGCAGAGACCTCCTGCCGTTGACCAAAACCCTGAGCCACTGAGAGTGATGCAACCTCGATCTCGAAGCAGGACGCGTAAGTCGCTTCGGTGTGATCATCGACGCGCGAGTCCGACGTAGTGAGTGAATTCGTGTTGACAGCGCCTCAGGGAGGCTGATCGCCGAATCTCTTTCCGCCCACGCGATGATGGATTCGCCCAATTCGTGGCGGTATGCTCATCTGCATGTCCGATGTCACCCAGATCCTCGCATCAATCGAACAGGGTGATCCCACGGCGGCTGAGCAACTGCTGCCACTGGTCTATGAGGAACTCCGCAAACTCGCAGCGGCCCGAATGGCCGATGAGCGATCAGACCACACGCTGCAGGCGACCGCATTGGTTCATGAGGCCTACGTGCGCCTCGTTGACAACGACAAGGCCCAGCACTGGAACAGTCGCGGTCACTTCTTCGGCGCAGCGGCCGAAGCCATGCGGCGGATTCTCGTGGACAGTGCCAAGCAGAAGCGCTGCGCCAAAAGGGGTGGACAATTCGGGAGGATCGAACCGGCGGACGATCAGGCCGTGGCCCCCGCGCGAAGTATCGACCTGATCGCTTTGGACGAAGCCCTCGATAGGTTGTCCCTCCAGGAGCCGCGCAAGGCCGAGCTCGTCAAGCTTCGCTATTTTGCGGGCCTTACGCTGCGGCAAGCGGCGACGGCGCTGGGAATTTCTGATTCTACAGCCGATGCGGACTGGGCTTACGCCAAGGCGTGGCTGCGAGTTCAAATCGGAGACTGACAGCGTCGCGGGGCACTTTCGTTATTCCTCAATGAATCCCGATTTCTCATCGGGGAAATCGGCCGCGAATTCTGCACTGACTCTCAGGAGGGCACGCATCACGTGCCCAGAGGTTCAACCATGACGGCTACTCACATCAGCGATCAAGCGGTATTCGACGTCGCCCGGAGGATCCCTTCGCGCGAGGCGCGTCAGGCCTACCTGCACCAGGTTTGTGGCGAAGACACGGCCATGTCACAGCGAATCGGCGAGTTGCTCAGCGCCTATGACGAACACGCCAGCTTTCTCGAATCGCCAGCCGTTGCCGCGTTCGCCAGGACGGTTGCCGGGCCACCCAGTACCGAGCCACCAGGCACTGTCATTGGCCCGTACAAGCTGCTGGAGCAGATTGGTGAAGGGGGGATGGGGACGGTCTATATGGCCGAGCAGACGGTGCCGGTCGCCCGCCGCGTGGCGCTCAAGGTCATCAAGGCTGGCATGGACAGCAGCCAGATCATTGCTCGCTTCGAGGCCGAACGGCAGGCGCTGGCGTTGATGGACCATCCGAATATCGCCAAGGTTCTCGACGCCGGCACGACGACTGAGGGACGGCCCTACTTTGTGATGGAGCTGGTGCGGGGCGTGCCTGTCACCACGTACTGCGATGAGAACCACTTGCCGCCCAGGGCGCGGTTGGAGTTGTTTACACAGGTCTGCCAGGCCGTGCAGCACGCTCACCAGAAAGGCATCATTCACCGCGACATCAAGCCCACTAACGTGCTGGTCGCGGTGTACGACGACCGGCCGGTCCCCAAGGTGATCGACTTTGGTGTGGCCAAGGCCACTGGCGGCCGGCTCACCGACGGGACCATGTTCACCGGCTTCGGCCAGATCGTGGGCACGCTGGAATATATGAGCCCCGAGCAGGCCCGGCTCAACGCGCTGGATGTCGATACTCGTGGCGACATCTACTCCTTAGGTGTGTTGCTCTACGAACTGCTGACCGGCACCACACCATTCGGCAAACAACGTCTTCGTGAGGCCGCCTTTGACGAGATGCTGCGGATGATTCGCGAAGAAGAGCCGCCACGGCCCAGCACGCGATTGAGCACGGCGGCAGAACGGGCTTCGGTCGCTGCCAACCGGAGCATGCAGCCAGACAAACTCAGCGGCCTGGTCCGTGGCGAACTCGATTGGATCGTGATGAAGGCGCTCGAGAAGGATCGCAACCGCCGCTACGAAACGGCCAATGGCTTTGCGGCCGACGTGCAGCGGTACCTTGCCGACGAGGCGGTGCAAGCATGTCCTCCGTCGGCGTGGTACCGATTCCGGAAATTCGCCCGGCGACAAAAGACCGGGCTGGTGATCGCGACGGTCCTGACCTTGGCCCTGCTTGTCGTCTTGGGAGGTGTGGCCGGAAGCATCGGCTGGGCCGTCCGCGACCGCGCTAGCCGGCAAGCCGCCATCGAAGTGGAAGTCAACTTGGCGTTGAAAGAGGCTACGCGACTTCAGGCGCAGCGAAAATATGCTGAGGCGCTGTCACCAGCCCTGCGCAGAGGCGCTTTTGTCCGGCGGCAGCAGTCAGGAATTACAAAAACGCGCCGGCGACTTGCGCAAAGACATGCAGATGGTTTTGCGATTGGAGAGCATCCCTCTCGAAGCATCACGTTCCACGAGCGAGGGCGGTTTCGACTTCGCTAAGGGGGATGAAGCATACGCCGAAGCGTTTCGACAGTTCGGCATCGATGCACGCATCCTCGGCGCACAGGAGATCGCAGATCGCACTTCGCCCACGACGATCCGGCTTGAGCTCGCTTCGGCGCTCGATAACTGGGCTTTTGTTCGCTGGTTTGTGAGACCTGAGGGTGACGAGATCGCGAAGAAGCTGGTGGCTGCCGCGCGCTTGGCCGATCCGGATGAACTACGCAATCGTATTCGGGACGCGCAGGAAACCCGCGACGCGAAAGCTTTGAGCGACCTCCTCACGACTGAAAACGACCGTGTCCTTCAGTGGCCGACCTCGCGTCTCTATTTTGCAGCATTGCATCAATCGGAGCAATGGGAGCAGGTAATGACGCTGACGCGCAGGCTCCACCGCCAGCGACCCGATGACTTCTGGAACAACGTCGTGTTAGCCCAGCTGCACGCAGGCAAGGATCCTCCTCAATTTGAAGATGCGGCTCGCTTCTATACAGCGGCTCTCTCCCTTCAACCCGAAAATGCCGTCACACAGAATGAATTCGCACGGTTGCTGGTGAATTGGCCTCGTCCCGGCGTCGATCACTTCGAAGAAGCCGTCGACCTCGCCAAACAAGCAGTCAAGACGACTCCGGCAGCAGGGAACTACTGGTGCACGCTCGGAATGGCCCACTACTGGGCGGGACAATGGAGCGATGCGCTCGTGGCTTTTGAGCAGGCGGCGAAGCTCCACAATGGCGGCGATAGTCTCGATCGTTTTTATCTCGCCATGGTCTACGGGCGACTCGGCGAAAAGGAAAAAGGACGTGAGTCATATGACCAGGCCGTCGAGTGGATGGAGAAAAACGACCCGGACAACAAAGGGTTCAAATGGCTTCGTAACGAGGCGGCAGAACTGCTGAGCATTAAAGAAAGCACGCCGTTAGAAAACTTGCTGAAGCAGCTTATTAAGCGCGGATTGGCCCAGTAGACGGACGTCAGATACAGGAAACAAACATGGACAACGCCCGTTGCGAGCCCATTTTCGAGGAAAACAACGATCTCAATGCGCCGCGCCGAGAAGCCGAAGTGCGGTTCAACGCCGACCTGGCGCTCGCCATGCTGCGGGACGCGGTCGATAAGGGTTTCCAGAACGTGGATCTCCTAAAGCAGGACAAATACATCGGCGCGACCCGAGAGCACGAGGAGATCAAGAAGGTGGTCGGTGAGCTAAAGATGACGCTGAAGAAAAACTAACCGGATGGGCCACTGTGATCCCCGGTTTTCCAACGCAGTAGGAGCAACCAGACATGTCAACCTCAGAAGACACGAATCGTTCTAACCGCAAACGACCGCCGCTCGTCATGTGCATCTTCCCGCTGTTGATCGGGCTGGCGATGCTCTCCCGGGTGATGGTCAGCCCGCAATTCGAGTCTTATCGCACCATGCACGTTGTCCAACTCATTGTGGCCGGCGCAGGCTTCGGGGTAGCGTGGACAATATTGATGTTCGCCATTGTGCGGCGGAACAACTGACCCAGATTTCATTGGTGGCAAGTCGAATCAGCCCGAAACTTGTATCTGTCTCCGAAACTCAAGGCGATTGTTAAGCAGAACTGACCACCAGAGACAGAGTTTACCATTAGCACAAGAAGCGGCCGGCGGGGCTCTCAACGCCAATCAAGTTCCCCACCGGCCGGACATTGGTCGCGGCGCACGGTCTGCGCGCACAGCCATGATTGCATCCTATCGCAGACCGCTCAAAAGGAACATTCTGATGAAACGATTTGCGATTTTTCAATGGGTCGCCGCCCTGACGCTGGCGATCGCCCTGACGCCCGGTGCCGCGCCCGCCCAGGAGGACGACACGCTGACGATCAGCAGCACGTTCAACATGAACTGGCTGTCCGGGACCGTCGGCCCCGATCTCGCCGAAGTCTTCGCCAACGGGCACGAACACACCTGGACGCTCACGCTGCACGGCACGAGCCAGTCGCACGAGACGTTCACGAATCCATTCGGCGTCACGAGCTACGCCACGGAGATTCACGCGACGTCGTTCGAACTCGAGTTCTTCGGACCGGACGCGGCTACGCTCAATGGCATCGTGAGCGAGCACATCGCCGGAGGGGAGGTCCAGATCTATCTGGCGAACTCCTACTCGTCGGGGGTCGGCGACGACTTCTCGATCATGTACATCTGGCCCACGGGACCCGACATGTACTTCTTCTCAGGCAACGAATTCGGATCGTTTACGCTCTTCCCTACAGACGCGGACGGCTACCCCGTCGTGGGGCCGGAACCGTACTCGATCTGGGCCGAGTACTCCGAGCTGTGGGACGGACGGCCCGGGAACAACGGCTACATCGATTCGCGGGAGAGCCTCGTGACCTTTGAGGGAAGCGTGGGCCAATCACCGCCTCCGCCCCCTCTGCCGACACTGAGCATTCTCGATGGCTCGGTACGGGAAGGGAACAAGGGCTCCACCAGCCTGAACCTGACCGTCACGCTCTCGAAGGCCAGCGCGGAGAAGGTGACCGTCGACTATGCCACGTCCAGCGGCACGGCCCTGGCCAACTCCGACTATTACGGCAGCCACGGGACCGTGACGTTTCAGCCGGGCCAGACCAGCCGGTCGCTGACGATCCTCGTGCGGCCAGACAGGAAACGCGAGCCGAACGAGACCTTCACCGTGACGCTCTCCAACCCCGTGGGCGCCACGATCGCAGACGGGACGGCCACCGCCACGAT
Source organism: uncultured Planctomycetaceae bacterium (assembly GCA_963707405.1). Taxonomy (GTDB): domain Bacteria; phylum Planctomycetota; class Planctomycetia; order Planctomycetales; family Planctomycetaceae; genus CAVPPT01. Next base: position 254,074 of record CAVPPT010000025.1, read on the forward strand.
TCTCAACGACGACTGAGCCACCAGAGAAGGCGGCCGGTGAGTTCTGGCAGGGCCGGCTTCACCGGCCGACATGCAGTCGGCCCGCCACTGCTGTTGCCACCCATCGCCCCGGCGCACGGTCTGCGCGCCGGGGGGATGGTGACATCCCAACGCAGACCAGCAACAGGAGAACTGCGATGAGACGCTGGAACTCACTGCAACTTGTGGCATTGATGGCGATTGCCAACGCGGCTGCCCAGACGGGAGTGGCCGACCCTCCAGACAAGACCACCAGGCCCGTCGTGGACGCCCCCACGAAGATGGTTCAGTACGGGGAATCGACCCTCATGCGCACGGATCAGGGGATCACGCTGCACCTGAAGGCCGTCAATGTGCCGCCCGGGGTCTATACGGGCTGGGTTGCATTCTTCGAACCGGGCGGCACTGTCCCGTTGGGCGCCGGGTGGGTCTCCGGACACGTCGTGGGCAATGGGGGTCGGCTGACGTTTGCGGTTCATCTGAAGGAGGGACAGATGATCGGAGGACATTCTGTGCTTCCGGGAGGGGCGCTCGCGGATGCGCAGGGGCAGGACATCGTCATGGTGGTTCGCTACCACGGCCTGCCGGATCCGGGGAGGATTTACATGCAAACGCATACGCATGACCCCCTCGGGGCCGTTGACTTTCTATTCACACGTCACAACGTGCCGTAACTCCGCCTGTCCAGAAATCAGGGGCGAGTCCTGTGTCCCTTGGGCGCGGTCCTCGCTCCTGATTCTGGCTCCCGCTGGGTGCCGCAGACAAGCCCCCGGCGGGGGACTTTGAGACCGACATGTCGAGGCTGTTGCCACGGGTCGCTGGGCCGGTGGGGAGATTGCCGACGGGCAAGCCCCGCTGGGCTCCGGCCTGAATGCTGCGGGCGACGGTCCGTACCCTTACTTTCGGTTTCGGGCACCTCGCCGGGCACCCAAGCCGGTCGATCCGTGTGTCGCGTTCTGCAGTCGATGCACGAAGAGTAAGCAGTCCCAGTGTCTGAATGCCTGCCACGCCTGTGGCGGAGACACGAGCCGCATCAGTGGACGTTGCGGGTCCTACACCTGCGTCGATACCTCGTCGGACCCCAACTGCGGAGCCATCGGCAACAACTGCAGTGCCAGCGGTCTGACCTGTTGCAGCGGAACCTGTATCGACGCCAGCAACGACATCAACAACTGCGGCGGCTGCGGAGTTGTCTGCGGAGGCGCGACACCGTTCTGTATCGCCGGGACGTGTACGGCCGGGGGCAGTGAGTGCGCCTCGGGCCTGACGAAGTGCGGGACGTCATGTGTCAATCTGTCCAATGACGCCGCCAACTGTGGTGGGTGCGGTGTCGTCTGCGCCAGCGGCAGCACGTGCGTCAGCGGAGTCTGCACTGGTGGAGGTGGTGGCGGCGATTGTCCCCCCGGCAGTTCATTCTGCGGCGGTTCGTGCATCGACACCAGTTTTGACGCGTTGAATTGCGGTGCCTGTGGCAATCGATGCAACCCCCAGGACTTTTGTTCGTTTGGAGTTTGTGAAGGAGCTTGTGTGGGCTGTTCGACCTGAATGCGATGTGTCTGAGTCCATGCGCAGAAGCACCCCGGCTGCTACAAGCAGCCGGGGTGCTGTGCTGGCTGCGGGCACGATCATTCCGGCCCGAGGTCCCAGGCGCTCAGCCCGTCTGACACGGCGACTGGCCGCTGCTCATCGCTGCGACAGTTCACACAGGGGCACGATGTCGCGGCTGGAACGGAGCAGCTCACCGATGGTGACCCGGGCGAAGGCGGCTTCGGTCGCCGCATAGGCGCGATCGAGTTCCTTGTGCAGCGGGCACAGCCGGGTGTGAGAGGGCAGCCCCAACGGGCAGTGCCGGATGCGCTCCAGTGGTGCGACCGCGTTCACCACATCCAGAATCGAGGTGCGGTCGGCATTCGCCAACAGCGAGTAGCCCCCGCCCGGCCCCGGTCGTGACTGCACCAGTTCGGCGGCGACGAGTTCCTGCAGCACCTTGTGCAGATATCGCCGGGGGACTTGCCGCCGTCCCTACAATGGGCTCGATGCATCCCCCTCGCCCGGCCATCGCACCGGGGAATCACGCGAAAGGGCCCACGACATGAGCAACCAGATTCAGGTCATCGCCCCCTACTGGCTGGAGAGTGCCCAGACGTGGGTCTTTGACGACCCGCGTGTCGACCTGCAGCAGGAGCCGTTCGTCGAGGGCATCCCGGAGATGATCGACGACCTGACCGGCGACATTCCCGACGCACAGGCCGGCTTCCGGCTGCTGTTCTCGGCGGCGCCGTTTCCGGGGTTCCAGCGGAAGCTCACCTGGGTCCGCGAGGAGGTCGGCGGCAACTGGTATCGCCTCGATGACCCGGCGATGGAGGGCTGGCTCTGCCCGGCCCTGTTCCGCTACTTCGAGTCCGCCCCGCAGGAGCTGTACGTCAAGGCGGAGCCCAAGTCGCCCGACCGCGACGCGAGCCGCACTGGGTGAGAACCGGGGCGCACGTGCCGATCAGGTCATCGGGTCGGTGCGTGTCTGCCTTCGCTTACGCGGGCGCTTGTATAGGGTTCCCAAGGTTGCATAGGGTCTCCAAAACCTCCGTATGCGACGCGGCGCTTGGAGCCACTCGAATTCATGACTGGTCGCCGGACGCCTCGGGCGGTTGGCCCTGCTTGTCGCGAAGGTACTCAGTGGCCCATTCGAGCGTCTCGGCGATCTCCTCGGGCGTGGATTTCTTCCCGGACAGGTTGTCGAATACGCCGATGACCATCTGGGCCAGAGCTTGAGGCGTGTCCGGCACGCCGGCAACCGTGAAGTGTCCGTTCCCTTCACTGCTGTTGGAGGTGAGTGGTCTCAAGAGGCCAGTCTACGTTCGCACTCAACGGGTCGCAATCTTGCTCAAGCGATTGCAACTCATCAGCTTGGTGAGGCGTGAGCCTGCTGAGGGATGCGTCATACCGGCACGCATGACACCGATGCGCATGAGTAGGAATGACGTCGTCATTGTTCCCATCTGGTTTCTTCAGCGGGGGACGTACGTCCCCCGCTCGCCGGTGCAGTGCCAACCGCCCTGCACGACCAGCAACAGTGGCACCCCAGACATTCAATGAGAGTCGGATGAGTGGTCCCCAAGCCGCAGAACGCCGGAGATGGTTGCTGCCGAAACTGCAATGTGCTCGGCCGACCGCCGATCGAGTCGGGCCTGCAACTCGCCAACCACATCGGCCGGCAGCGTGAGATGCCAGTGCACTCGATAACGCTCAAAGCATGGAGGTGGCGCATCGGTCGTCCAGGAAGTCGTCGCCTCGACCGGATCGGTGCTGTCACGATTGCGCGATGCGGAACCGCACTGTCCCCAGGTCGATCAGTTCGTCACCTGCTGCCTCCGAGTCCCGGGGCCAGCTAAGAAACGTGATTTCCGTCAGGTGCATGTACTGGTAGGGCACCAGTACGTGGTCCGCAGGACAGACGTTCGCAGCCATCTGCAAGGTGAGACGATCGATGTCCTCCGGGTGAGGAGGACAGTTCGTCACGACGGCATAGACCGGCTGCCAGTCGGGATTCGCCTGCCACCTCCATTCCCCCAGCACAGCCGGAGCCGGTTCGATCCGGCAGACCGCGATTACTGCTCTTCAGCCAGACACTTGGGCCAGTCGATCGTGAGTTCAGTTTTGGTGACGCATCACCCACCGCCGGACGTGGCGTGTACACGACTCGATCGACCGGCACCCCCGGCAGCACGTCGAAGTCGTGCTCCAGCGTCATGCCATCGCGCATCATCAGCGAGAGTCGATATGCTCCGGGAGGTTTCAGGCCGAACTCCAGGTTCCCGCTCGTGTTCATCCAGACCTGCGGTTCCAACGATCCACTCCCGAGCGGTGATCCGGCGACGAGCGTCACATAGGGAGACTTCCGGGGAATCGCCAAGCCCGTTCTCATCGCGGAGCCGGAAACGGACCGGGCACAGATCTGCGGAGGTCATGATGCCGGCGTTCTCGGCCAGCCTCTGAATCGCGGCGACCGACTCGGTGTGGAACTTCTGCTGCTCGGCCAGCATCCGGGCGTCACGCGCCATGACCACATCGAATGACCGCCACAGGCCCAGGGCCAGCGTGCCGGTACAGATGGAGGCGATCAGCACCAGCACCGGCAGTACCAGTTGCCCCAACGGCGATTTCCAGTGTTCGTTCATCGTCGGCCCTCGATGGTTTGGAACTTTTCAGTGGTCAGTTTTGAGTGGTCAGTGATCAGTTTTCCAAGCCCACGGGCGGCAGCCCGTGGGTATTCGTCGTGGTCACACCAGGACACTGCTGGACCAGCCAGCAGTGGCGGCCACCAGTTCCCGGACATTGAGTGACGTCCGCTCGCCGTCGGGTTCTCGCTTGATTCCGCTGTTCCCAATGCGGCCAACGGGTACAATCGGAACAGGTCCATGCCCGGGAGTCGTTGCCATGAGTCTCACGATTGAAGCCGTGTACGAAGACGGCGTGCTGAAACCAGCGCAGCCCTTGCCGCTGAAGGAACATGAGCGCGTGCAGGTGACGCTCGAACCGTCGGCAGGCTGGTCCGGCCGGACGCAGGGACTGCTCCGCTGGCAGGGTGACGCCGATACGCTGGACCGCTTGACTCTCGACATCGAGCTCGATCCGCAGGAGAGCGCATGACGTTTGCCGACATTCCGCAGGGGGCTGCGGTGTTCGTGGACGCCAACGTTCTGATCTATCACTTCACCGGTCACTCCCAGTTCGGACAGGTCTGCACCGACCTGTTCACACGCATCGAGCAGGGGGATATCCGAGGAGTCACATCCAGTCACATGCTCAGCGAGATTGCGCATCGCCTGATGACCATTGAAGCGGCACAGACGTTCGGCTGGCCGTTTGCGGGCATCGCTTACCGGCTGCGCCGGCAACCCGACCAGGTTCAACAACTCACGCAGTTTCAACAGGCTGTCGATGAGGTTCTCGCCTCGGACATCGACGTACTGCCTGTCACCGGCCAGCTCATTTCCATTGCGGCAGCCATCAGCCGACAGACCGGTCTGCTCAGCAACGATGCGCTGTTGATTGCGGTCATGCGACAGCACGGCATGGCCCACCTGGCAAGCAACGATGCCGATTTCGACCGGGTGCCGGGGATCACGCGATATATGGCAGGATGAGTGCTGCATCAGTTGTTAGTTATCAGTGGTCAGTGATCAGTTCTCAGTGTTGAGTTGTCAGTTTCCCAAGCTCACGGGCGGGGGCCCGTGGGTACTCGTCGTGGTGACACCGGCACACTGCTGGACCAGCCAGCAGTGCCACCCTGCGCCTGCGTGGGGGAAGGTTCCCCCTCCCTCGCAGGGAGGGGCCAGGGGAGGGTCTTCCGGAACAGACAACGACTGCCCCCTCACCCGGCTCGCTGCGCTCGCCACCCTCTCCCTGCGGGAGAGAGGGGTCTCCTGTGCGTACCCCCGCTCGCCACGACGTCGTCTGCCAGGGCAATCCGCTGAAGCCCGCGGCGGTCAGACCCAGCAGTGCCAGGCTCGTCGGCTCGGGGACCACCGACAGTGTCCGGTTCTGTCCGATGATGACCAGCGGGTCCATGTCACCCATGCCCGTGTCCAGAAACACGTCGAACGGTGCCGGCCCGGACAGCACCGTCCCCAACGCGAACGGGATCGTCACGCCGGTGGCAGAGAACGGCAGGCCGTCCTGCGTGTAGAGCCGAAGCCCTCCCAGCTCCGGCGGCAGAAACATCTCCCAGAGCATGGAGAGGCCATCGACATCGGCGGAGATCACCTCGCCCATGCCGTCGCGGACAATATTCGTCAGCGAGCCCCCCACGAACGAAAACGGCCGACCGTGTACGGTAAGCCGGGGAGAGGTGGTGAAGGCAGGACGCCAGTCAGCGAGGCGGTGGCACTGGTGAACGGCACCGTCGTGGCCGGGCTGTTGAGCGACGAGTCAAGTCCAAACGTGAAGTCCCCGGCGGCCTGGAACGGGATGAAGGGAGTCGGGGTCATGCCAGGATTGAAAGGCCCTGGCAAGAACGAGAACTCGAAGTCGGCGACAACAGGCACGGTGAATGTGAGCACCTCGGCTCGCAGCGCGGTGGGCAGCGTCAACACCGACGCCGCACAGATCAACAGTTTGTGACACATGGGGGCATTCCTCCTGGGTGAGTGGTCAGTGACTTGAAAAGCCCACGGGCGACGGCCCGTGGGGACTCCTTCGGCACGGGAGGCGTGCGCCTCCCGATGGGTGCGTCATTGCTTGTTGCTCTCAGCGGGGGACTGACGTCCCCCGCTCGCCCTTGGCTCTCTGCTCTTCGCTCTCCACGCACTGGGGGCAGGTTGCCTGTGAGGTGTCGCCCGATCATCGGCGTCTGCACGCGGCAACCTGACCCCAGCCACGCTGCCTGCTACTCAGATACGGGGAACGGTGTCAGTACGAAGCCCCAGGCCTGGTAACTCCCGGAGTTGGTCGGGTAATTGTCATATCGCCTGAAATCGCCGTAGAGCACGGGGAACGAACTGTCCGGCATGATCCGGTCGGTCATGCAGTCAGCGACCGGGTAAGGACCCCAGAACAGGGCCTTGTCTGGGTCGTTCGGATCGAGCAGGTCCCTGATCACAAAGTAGCCCAGGTCGGCATGGACCAGCCGACCCGCCCCATAATCCCCCCCGGTCCCGCTGGTGTTGTAGTACCATGCCAGCAGGTCGCCGGAACTGTTCAGATCGTTGAAGGAGTTGATCGGCAGATTCTCAAACGTCTGGGGGTCCGACGTGTGCACGTAGAGCGTGTCGGTGACGGTCGTGGTGACCTTCCTGCGTTTCTTCACCGTCTTGGTCACCACCGCCTTGCCGCCGAAGTCCCCCAATCCGTTCACACCGGACGGGTACTGATAGACCGTGTGGATCTGGTTGCTGCTGGGGCCGGACGTCTGTGGCGTCAGCACTTCCATCGCACCGGTGAGGACGTTGTAACGGAACGGCTGTTTACTGCTGTCAGGGGTGGAGCCGATCACAAACAAGACGCCAGGCAACCGGTCCGAAACCTCACTGTCGTTCCCGACTGCGGGGGGATCTCTTCCATCTCTTCAGTGGCGAGAGCAGGATCGATCAGTCCATGGTTGAACAGGAACAGTGTCCGTGGGCTCGCTGTATCGGGTCTGCGGGAGATCAGCACATCACCCGAGTTGTTGATATCGAACACGCTGGCGTAGCCATCGTCGGGTGTGGGAATGCCGTAGAACACGGGCGCGGTCGACACCGGCGTCAACGACGCCCGGAAAGACGGACAAACCTGACGTTACGCCGATTTCCGACAGCATGACACCGATCAGGCCCGCCTCATTGATGCCGCCAAGGCGTCCCTTCAGGTAGTAGCCCTCGGGAATACCCAGGGTGATGTCGTTAAGATCCAGGGCGGCTGTGGGGTTCCGCGCCGGGTCGTAGAGAATGCCCCTGGGTGCGACGCCGGACGCAGTCGCCTTGCCGACGGCCTGGCCCTGGTTGTTGCAGTCGTAGAACTGCATGTCGCATTGAGCCGGCATCGAAGCCGGCGGATCGAACGAGTGTGACCTCGTACCGCACCCCGGCCGGTGGGAAGGCGGAGGCCGTCGCACCCAGGGCCGTCAGCAGCAGCGGGGTGAGCAGAGTGCGGAGGGGAAGTCGCGGCATCATGGTCATGCTCCGGTGAAATGTGTGGCCCGCGCGGTACAATGGCAGCGGCCGCCGGGTGCGCAGACTGTGAGTCCGGGGGTGCTGACCCGGCCGGTGAGGGATTGCTTGCAGGCGTGATCTCACCGGCCGGGATGTTTCGAGTTGTCAGGCGTTAGTTGTCAGTGGTCAGTTTCCCAAGCTCACGGGCGGCGGCCCGTGGGTACTCGTCGTGATGACATCGGCGCACTGCTGGACCAGCCAGCAGTGGCACGTAAGCGCATGACCCGCAGGCAGTCGCAGCAGACGCTTTCCTCCTGCCTCCAGAGGCACCATGGCGGCCAGAACCGAAGGGGAATTCCTGAAAGTTTTTCAGCAATCGATCACACGTGCGGCGAGCCCGGCTGATCACCCAGGTTCTGGTGCCCTTCGCTTTCGGACGCAACATGTTTTCAGAAAGACCATTACGTCACCGCCAGGCAAAGTGTTGCAGTTTGCCGCGCCGGTTCGTTGCAATCGCTCTGGAACCGCCGTAGTCTGGGTCGAGCCATCTCGCGTCAAACCGTGTGGCAGGCCGGTCAACCGGCCCCGATGACGTCTCGAATGCGGACGCGGCGTTGGTTTCCTGTTGGCGCGGAGCGGGAGCATGTCGGAGCGGCGGGCGCCTCAACTCGATGATCTGTCTGATCCAGAGACGTTCGGAAGTCTCCTGGCGAGTGTCAGGAGCGGTTCGCTTGAGGCCCAGGGACGGCTGCTGGAAGCCTTTCGCCACGATCTGTTGTTGACCGCCGAATCGAATCTCGATTCCGCCCTCCGGGCCAAGCTCGGGGCTTCGGACATTGTGCAGGAATCGCTGCTGGAGGCCCACCGCGACTTTGGCCGGTTTCGCGGAGTCACACGGCAGGAAGTTCGTGCCTGGCTGAAACGGATTCTGCTGAACAATCTCCTCAATCACGTGCGCTGGTGGAATGCAGAAAAGCGCCACGTCCACCGGGAGACTGCGGTGGAGGGGAATGGGCACCCGTCAGTGAACAGCGTGGCCGACTCCGCACTTTCGGCCAGTCAGCTTGTCGGGAACGGCGAACAAAGGGAGCAGCTCCTCCTGGCGCTGACTGGTCTGAAGTCTGAGTATCGCGAGGTTCTGGAACTGCGGCATCGCGAAGGTCTGCCGTTTGACGAGATCGGCCGCTGCATGAATCGCAGCGCCGATTCGGCGCGAATGCTGTGGTATCGTGCGTTCGACCAGCTCAGCCGGAAACTCGATGCGCCGTCATCGATGTCCCCAGCCACAAGTCCGCCCGTCGTCGACTCATGACCGACCACGAACAGCAGCGAGACTGGCGAATCGTTGAGGATTACTTCGACGTCTGGCTCGACGATCGTGCGGACGCTGCTCCCGACGACGTCTCCCAGGTTGGTACACCGCCGGGGGAGGTTGCAGACGACCTGTCGCTGTCTCGGCTTCTGAGCCGAACGTCGCGTTGCGCGGAGCTGATCGCATCAGTCTGGCCACGTCTGGAACACGAGCCTGGATTACGATCGACGATCACGGTTTCTCCGGAGCTTGCCAAGGAATCCGGCGCATTTCGCCCGGTGAGCATTGCAGAAGGTACTCTACATTGGGCGGCACCGGTCCAACTCGGCCGCTTCCTGATTGAGGAGGAGATTGGGCGGGGACGATTCGGAATTGTGTATCGAGCCCGAGATCCGCGGCTGCAGCGGGACGTGGCGATCAAGGTCGCTCGGCCGGAGGTGTCAAGCCACCCCGCACTGACCAATCGCTTCTTGCGCGAGGCGGCATCGGTGGCCCGCCTGGAACATCCGGGGATCGTGCCGGTTCATGAAGCCGGAGAGACCGATCAGTGTCTCTATTACGTCATGCCCTACTGCCACGGCGAAGACCTGGCTCGCTGGCTGGAGCGCAATCCGGGGCCGGTTGATCAGCGGCTGGCAGCGGAACTGATTCGACAGATCGCCGAAGCGACACATTACGGCCATACCCAGGGCATCATTCACCGGGATCTGAAGCCTGCGAATATCCTGCTGGTCTCGACGGTCGACAGATCTGCCGAGGCGGCCGCGCCGTTTCAGGCACGAATTCTGGATTTTGGGCTGTCCCGTTCCATTGACTGGGATCTGCACGAGACCCGATCGAGCATGATCTTGGGAACACCGTTGTACATGTCGCCGGAACAGGCCCAGCAGAATGACGCACAGGTTGGTCCAGCGTCCGACATCTTCGCCCTGGGATGTATTCTTTATGAATTGCTCGTGGGCGACCCACCCTTTCTGGGATCAGGCTTCCTGGAGATCCTCGAACGACTGCGCGACTGTCAACCTGCGGCCCTGCACGAGCGACGCCCCGACGTGGCCCGACCGCTCGAGCAGATCTGCCTGAAGTGCCTGCGGCTGTATCCGGAAGACCGGTACGCCTCGGTGCAGGAACTCGCCGGCGACCTGCAACGATTCTTGAACGATGATCCGATTCAAGCACAACGAGCTTCGTGGTTCGACCACCTGCGTTGGTGGGCCCGCAAACCTCAGCGGATCGCGGACGCCGGGAGAGTGCTGTTGGTCGTGAATCTCGTTCTAGCGTTGTCCACACTGGTGAACACACTGGCTCCGATGCTTGCAACAGAAGGCCCCTTGGAAACGTTTCGCGTCGCGGAGTTGTGGCGTTCTCATTCGCCGGCGATGCGCTCAATGTTGTCATAGCCTGGATTGGTCTGCGGATGATCGGTGGCGTTCTCTGGGCGGTATGGGCGGGCGCTGTTGCCTCGGCCATCAAGTGGTGCCTATGTGGTGCAATGTTGTTTCTAGTGTAATGTCGCCTAAATGCGGGAACTTATCGGCGTGTGCTGGTGTCTGATTCTCCGAACATGGAGGATCAGTCGATGCGCGTGGCAAAGGTCATCACGTTGACGGACGAACAGCGGGGATCGCTGACCAAATGGTCGCGGGGACGCAGCACTCCCGCGCGGCTGGTGCTGCGCGCCAGAATCGTCCTGGCCGCCGCGGACGGTCGCCAGAACAAAGACATTGCCGCGGACCTGGGTTGCGCCGACGCACCGTCGGCACGTGGCGCAATCGATTTGCCGAACACGGACTGGCCGGCATTGAACAGGACGCTCCGCGCGGCGGCCGAACCCCGGCCGTGCGGTCGGACAAAGAAGCGGAGATCATTCGCAAGACGACGCAAGAGACGCCCCCCACGCCACCCAATGGTCGACACGGTCGATGGCCCAGGCGGTCGGTGTGAGCAAGGACACTGTGCAGCGGGTGTGGCGGGACAACGGCCTCAAGCCGCATCGCATCAAGAACTTCAAGGTCTCGAACGACCCGCAGTTCGCGGAAAAGCTCGTGGATGTGGTGGGACTGTACCTCGATCCACCGGAGCATGCACTGGTGCTCTCGTGCGATGAGAAAAGTCAGATTCAGGCACTCGACCGCACTCAGAAAAGCCTGCCGCTGTTCCCGGGCCGGCTGAAGACGCTCACGCACGACTACAAACGCAACGGCACGACGACCTTGTTCGCCGCCATTGAACTGGCGGAGGGCAAGATCATCGCCGAATGCATGCCCAGGCACCGGCATCAGGAGTGGATCAAGTTTCTCAAGACGATTGACGCGCAGACGCCGCCGGACCTCGATCTGCACCTGGTCGTCGACAACTACGCGACGCACAAGCATCCGAAGGTGCAGAGCTGGCTGAAGCGGCACAAACGATTTCACATCCACTTCATTCCGACGAGCAGTTCGTGGCTGAACGTGATCGAGCGCTGGTTCCGGGACCTGACGCACAACCGCATCCGCAATGGAGTGTTCCGCAGCGTACCTGAGTTGATCCAGGCGATTCAGGATTACATCGCTCATCACAATCAGAATCCGATAACCTTCGTGTGGACGAAAAAGGCGGAGGACATCCTCGCGAAAGTCACCCGCGCCCATGCGGCGCTGAATAAGCTCCCATCTGCGTGAGACACTACACTAGATGCCCCAACGCTGACCATCTATCAGGGGAACCCCCTGGCAAGATTTGTCGTCCACCAGTTCTTGTGGATGATCTTCAGCGTGGAACTGTTCCTCTGTCTCGTTGCACTTTATGCACGCGCCAAGCGCCGAGGCTTGAGCAGAACGTCGGCATGAAGGTCCGAATATTCGTCAGCCACTAGGCATGAGTTCCGCGCGACCAGAGATAAGCCCAATTTGATTGGCAGACGGGCCTCGTGGACCAGAGCGGTCGCCTGCAGCGTGTGATCGCTGCGCTCTTCCGCCATGCGCATGCGCGCTGCCGCCAGCCGGCGCAGTTCCTCATACACCAGCGGCAATAGCTGCTCCGCCGCGGAGAGGTCACCGACTTCAATCTGGCCCAGGATCTGCGTAACGTCGTTCATAGCGACGTTCAGGATACGACGGGCGCAGGCAGGAATCTACGACTGCCGATATTGATGCAGTCAGAAATTCTCGCAGGAGCGATTCCGCCAAACGCCTCGGGGATCCCGACCGACGCGAGTTACGACACTTGCTTCGCGCATGCGGTTGCATCACCAGCGCGACTACGGCCTTCGCCTGAGTCGCAGCGGTGTGTTCGTCGAAGGGACATCTCTGCACTCAGCCCGACACGCTGGGCCGGTGGGCTGGGCAGATCGAATTCGAGCGTAATGAGATGATGCGGCTGGCCCGGAAGCAGGGGATGTCCAAGTTCTACGCCCAGGCGTGGGTCTACACCGAACTGGACCTGCTCTACGCGTCCCTTGGGACGGGGGACAACGAACCCCAAAAAGCGACATTGTCGCCTTCCACCGATCCACAAAAGGCGACATTGTCGTTGTCGCCTTCAAGTGTAGAGACTGGGGGCCCCGGGCAAGCGGCCGGTCGCGGCTCCAACCCGACAATGTCGGGTGCGGATGGCCAGATCCAGGGGCTCGATGATATCCCCGAGGGCTGGCCCGACCTGCCGGCGAACGCTTCCCTCAGTTCCGGCTGGGGCGGCACACCAGGACCGGCCAGCCAACTGGGCCCAATGACAGGCGGGAGCCGCGCAATGACCTGTCAGGGGACGCGACGACCGCCAACAGCGTGAGCAGGCCAGCCGCCAGCAGAGCCCACAGAAGTTACTGTAAGTGCGTTCAGTGTGTTCATGCGTACATTTCGTCGGATTTCGGCCCGAAACGCACCAGGGGCGATTCTGTGCGACGTGGGAGTGCCTATACAGACTTTGATGCCCGCTGCGGGGAGCCTCAGGTGCCGGGGTTCCGCGCTGGCGCCCACCGACTGATTGGAAAAGTCCAAGCCCAGCTATGGGTGTACGCCGAACTGGACCGTCTTTACCCACCAATGGCGGGTGAACCCGACTCCGAAAACCCGCCAATGGCGGGTTTTGAGGATCGCGGCTCAGCCCTGGGCGTCCTCAGCCTCATCAGCGGCTGCCATGCGTCGGCGTGTCTCGACCCTCATCTCGTCGAGCAGGGCCCGCACATCGTCAATGGCCACACGCTCACGCTTCATCACAGCAGCCTCACCCTCCTCTGAAGCTGTGGCCTTCGCTGCTACGTCCACGAACTTAGCGTAGCTCCGGATGCTGGTCTCAAGCCACCCCAGCGCAGCCCATGAGGCGCAGGGGACATTGCCCTGTCCAGCCGCACCAGGGTCGCCTTCCCAGGTCGCTCCTCGACGATCCGCAGTCTGTTCGCCTGCACCCACCCGATCTCGCTGGACAGGGAAGCGTTCGAAGGCAGCTCGGGCCAGTGATCAGGTAGGTCACCGAGGCCCTGGATCTGCCCGCTGTCCGACCCGCCATTGGCGGGTTTTGAGGGTCGCCCGGGGGCGGGTACATGCGGTCCAGTTCGCCGTACATACATTCCTGGGCCTGCGCTTTGTCCATTCCCTGCTTCCGGGCGAGCTTCATCATGTCGTTGCGTTCGAGCTCGATCTGCCCGTACCAACGGCCTTCAGCCTCCAGCCGACGCTTGACCGAGACCTTCAGGGGCTCCTCGCGGGGGGGCGGGAGGCCGCCCAGGGCCGAGTGGACGCTGGGAGTGGGGTGATAATCTGACCGCTGTTTGTTGACTCTGGAGATTCTGGTGATCTGGGTTCACCTGACATTGTCGGGTTGTGGTCTGGGACACCGGGGGGCTTCGGGGGAGGCGGGTTCAGGGGACATTGTCCCCCTTTTGGGATCGCCCACAGCCGGGTCCGGGGCAGTTATGATTTCGGCTCTGCTGACCTCGGACGGTTCGACCGTCGTCATCAACGCAGCTGGCAAATGCCCCGACTGAGCGATCAGTCGGACTACACCTCTCGCTGGCCTGAACTGCGAGCGGTGGGTTTCTCCGCTGCGCTGACGCACGAACCCGTCGTGCAGGCGGGCGATGCATCCTCCGCGACTTTGGGGGATCGTTAATTGCAGGCGGTCTGGCTCACCGCGGGGGCCTTGTCGCTGTGCGCAGGCGATCGTTCTCATTCTGATGTTTCGCCGATCATCTGCGGACCGATCGCTTGGAAGAGGTCCACCCAGGAGAGCCAAATTGCGTTTTGGATTGTGGCCTTACCGGTCTTCTTGATTTCGGCGAGTTCCGCAGGGGATTCATCTGGCCAGTGTCCGATCCAGCCGTGTGCAAACTCGCGACTCTTGAGAAGGAAATCTCGCTCGTCGTCTGCGCCGCAGCTCAAGGGAAAGGTTTCGCCGATGACGATCGGCTTACCCCAGTCGAACTCTTGCAGGAGCTTGATCTCGTAATCCACCTTGCCTGACTTGGGATACAGATGCGGCGAGACAAAGTCGAGCTGTTCGGCAGCGGCCGTGTATGCGTCAGGGAACGGGAGCATTCCCATGGTGATCAAGTGCGTCTGGTCGTACTTGCGGATGGAGGCGACCATACGCTTCGTCCACTCGCGGAAGACATCGTCACCCGTGCGATGACCCGGATCCAGGCTGAGCCGCTGGCAGAATTCGACATCTCCCATCCTGCCCATGTACCAGCCGTCGGCGGGCATACCGATGGCGGCCGGTTCGTTGATCAGGTCATAGGCGAAAACAGCTGGACTCTCGGCGCAAGTTTGGGCGATGGTTTCCCAAAAAAAGGCCTGCGTCTTCCAGCGAGCCTGCTCATCCATCGAATCATACCAGTCCAGACGATTTTCAATCTTGTAACAGGCCAAGCCTGTGATCTTGAGATGGATGCCCGAGTTCTCGGCGATCTTGAGGAGCTTTCTGAGTTGGTCGGTGCTTGTGGATTGGCCTTGTCCGGAGCGGCCAGGATCAGTGGCATCTCGGGGTGAATCCGAGCCACGGTCGTGCCAGCGGCCTTCATTTCGGTGAATTCCCGCGCGACACGGGCAGGTTCCTTGGCCAGACGTTCCAGGATGTCGACCGAGGCGTAGTTGTGGCCCCAGGGCACGTAGCGGTCACCAGACGGAAAAAGGACGAACCCCTTCTTGTTGGGGGCGATCTTCACTGTCTCCATGTCTGCCGCCCACGCTTCGCCCGTGAGGAACAGCAGGACAAACAACGGTGACGAATAGATCAAAGGTTGGGTTGTTCGAAGAGTCATTGCCGAACTCTTGCCGAGTTATTCACCGGATGTCGGTCGAGATTGATATTCGTGAACGAAGTTTGAGAACCGATCCAGCGTAGCTGGTTTGCGCCCAAGCATCGATGTCGACACCGCTTCAGTTTCGGCATTTTGCCGCAAACTTCCCCCAAGACAATCCGAAGATATGAGAAGAGTGCGGTGACGGAAATCAGCCAAGTCACGTCGGCTGATGCATTTTCAGCGAGATTGGGCGCGCTCGAATCTGCTTCGGTTTGTCCAACCTCCAGCAGTTCGAGAGTGCTGGAACTCGCGTCGGTGATGGGACGTCGAAGAGACCGAGGCAGGTTGGTGGACTTTCACACGCAAGCTTTGTCAGTTCGTCAGTGGTCAGGAACGATGACCACCGGACACTCCCCCCTTGGAATCAGTGGGACGACACGTCCGAACTGTGGCCGGAGAATTCAACGCTGCAGTGGACGACAACTCTCTCCGCTGCTGGCGGGCAGATGCACTTCTCGCGGGCAAAGGCTGAGAAACGACCGACTCAGGAGCGGTGAGACACGGTCTGCATGGGTTTGCGTATCCGAGCGTTCTTGGACTGCACCTGCAGGACGCGGGGGATCGCTAGTAATTCCAAATCGGGAAGGGCTACTGCACAGGGGCCAGCAGCCGGGCAGTCCGCACTGCAAATCGGAACGGCAGGCTGCGATCCGTGTATTCGCTGGGCGGCACCAACCGGCTGCGAGTGAAATCGTCCTCCAGCATGGATTCGACTGCCGACGCAAAGCCAGCATCCTTGAACATCATTGTGATTTCGAAGTTCAGCCGCATGGAGCGGTTGTCGAAGTTGGCTGTCCCGACGGTGGCCAGGTCGTCGTCGATGAGGATCACTTTCTGGTGCATGAAGCCAGGCTCGTAGCGGTACATCGAAATACCGACCTTGTTCAGCACTTCCTTGTACGAGTAAGACGTCAAGTTGACGAGTTGGTCATCGTTGTTGTCAGGAATCAGCACGCGCACGTCGACTCCTCGCAGGGCGGCCAGTTGCAGGGCCGAGAGGAACTGCCCATCGGGAACGAAATAGGGGCTGGCGATCCAGATCCGCTTCTCGGCCATGTTGATCGCGTCGAGCATCAGCAGCGTCCCTGTCTCCAGTTCGTCGGCAGGGCCGATCGGTAGACACATCGCGATGACGTCTCCTTCGGGTGCCCGTGCCGGCTTCCATCTGAGTTCAAGGATCTCGCCCGTGCCCACTGCCAGTCCTCGACGAACGACACCTGCGGTCCCAACACGATCGGCCCTCGCATGGCGACGTGCGTGTCGCGCCAGGGGGTGAGTTTGGGATGCTTGCCCACGTATTCGTCACCGACGTTGTGACCGCGACAAAGGCCTCCCTGCCGTCCACGACTACGATCTTGCGATGGTTGCGGAAGTTGAGCCGGAACCGTGTTGCGCCATCCTTGCGTCGCGGTTGTGAACGCGGCAACCTGCACGCCACCGTCCCGGAGTTCGCGGATGTAGTCCTCGGAAAGATCTTTGCTGCCCAGACCATCATAGAGGACGTACACCTGCACTCCCTCCGCAGGCGCGCGCCAGCAGAGCATCCTTCAGCCGGTTTCCCAGGTCGTCGGACCGCAGGATGTAGAACTGAAACAGGATGTAGTCCCGGGCCGAGTTGATGCCCTCGATGATCGCATCGAATGTCGCCTCGCCGTCGATCAGCAGATCGACGTCGTTGTACCGGACTGCAGGTAACAGCGCCAGACTCTCCAGAAGTGTGCGCTGATTCGCCTGACGTTCATTCTCCGGTTCAAAGAGCATGCCCTCTTCCCGAAGAGCGCAGGATCGTCTCATTCTCCAGCGACTGGTCAGTGAGCATCTCGCGTTGCCGCAGGAATTCGTAGCCGTCGAAGTGCGACTGGCCGAAGACCCAGTAGGCTGGTACCGCCAGGTACGGAAACGTGTTCAGCGAAATGGCCCAGGCGATCGCTCCCTGCGGCGTCCTCGTCGACATCACGGCCTGAACGGAACTCAGGGCACCCAGCATGTGCATGACGATGACAAATCCAATCTTGACGCGCCGCCGCCGTCGAGCGAACCACGTGCGAAATGAAGCAAACCGTGGAGAGCGATCCGACAGTTTGTCTAGTGCCGTTCGGAGCATGATGCACGCTCATTTTGCTTTGATGTTGTTTCGCGAGATTCCACCACCCAAGAGGATGCCCATCCAGCGAGTGTCAGGGTGGTCTTCCAGTGCGATCTTGACGGTCATCGTCAGCGGCACGGAGAGCACCATTCCCACCGGTCCCAGCACCCAACCCCAGAAGACCAGTGATGCGAAGACGACCAGCGTGGAGAGGTCGAGACCGCGGCCCATCCAGCGGGGTTCGAGCACGTTGCCGACGACCATATTCACGACGACGTACAGAACAACAACAACACAGGCGGTCCCGAGCCCGTACTGTAGCAGCGACACAAGGACTGCCGGCACGGCAGCGATGATCGACCCAATGTTCGGCACAAAATTGAGGAGGAAGGCCAGCACTCCCCAGAGCAGAGCGAGGTCGACGCCGAGAATGGCCAGTCCGATCGTGATGACCACGCCAGTCAACAGGCTGGTCCAGGTCTTGATCCCCATGTACCGATTGATCTCGGATTTGATGCGTTGATATTCGTTGACTTTGCGTTCGGATCCGGCCCCGATTGCACAACTTATCGGGAATCATCGTGGCCTCTCCCAGCAAAAACAGTGTCGCCAGCAGAATCAGGAACAGATTGCTCAGCGTTCCGCTCAGCGGCGAAGTGCGGAAGTGAAGTGGGACGTCAGATCATCGGGAGCGACCTGGGACCACAGTTGACTTCCATCCCCGACATTCAGACCTTTGACTTGCGGAAACCTTTCCTTATGGCTGTCGATCCACTGGTTCCAGTCGTCTCTCAGATCGACGACTCTCGGATGATATACGGAGGGCCAGACGGCGACGAAATGGTTCACAGTCCCGACGACGAAGGTGGCGAGTCCGACGACGACGGCTGCCACGACGACCAGCACGACCACGAGTGCCATCCCGCGCGGGACGCCACGTCGTCCCAGCCAAGCCAGGGGCGGACCGCAGAGGATCGCGAGAAATGCTGAAAGCAGGAACGGCACCACAATCGAGGCAGCCGATCTCAGCCCGGCCACAATAATCACGACGCCGGCGACCGAGAGAATCACCTGATACGGCTTTGTCCTCTCCGAACGTTCGTCCATCGCCGGCCAACTTCCAGCAACGAGCGTGTCGTTAAAGCATGTCACCTAGAGGAGTTAGTCGCAAGTTCAATGGTCGCCAAAGTTGAGAAACTGCGAATGCCGGCCTCCCCCGAAGTGTCATGAACCGGCCTCTGATGTTCGGCTAGTTCGGCTCCCGGGCAATGACCCGGAGTAACCGCTCACAGGTCGAAAGGCACATTTTCAAGAACGTTTTTTGGCCTCGGACACTTAAGAGGGTCGGCTTTTGCACATTGAACTCGCAAAGCTCTTGTTTTTCAGTGTGCTGACCTGTGAATGGTTACTGACCCGGATTAGCCAGACGAACTTGGCAATTGGTGTAGCGAGTGCGGTAGATTGAATCCTGGGTAAACAGGTCCGGGCGGCTCGCCTCGGTCCGTCACGCAGTTGCACCGATGGAATGGAGAGATCCACAACGATGAGGCGACTTGGTCTGGCTCTCTCCGGCGGAGGCTTCCGCGCGACGATCTTTCACTTGGGGTTGGTCCGCTTCCTGCATGACGCCGGCTTTCTCCCCGATGTCACGCACATCACGTCCGTGTCCGGGGGAAGTATCACCGCCGCACACTTGGCCCTAAACTGGGACCGCTATTGCGGATCGGCAGAGCAGTTTGACGCCGCCGCAACCGAGTTGCTGGACTATATGCAATTGGACGTCCGCAACCGGATCGTTCGGCGATATCCGTTTACGATTCCCGTCCGAATCATGCGTCGAATACTAAGGCGGGACACGGACCGATGGCTGACCCGCACGGGACTGCTCGAGACGTACTATCGACGGCACCTGTTTGGTGAAACAAGCCTGTTTGAACTGCCAGAGAGTCCACAGTTGCACCTGCTGACGACCAACCTCAGCGAGGGGGGACTTTGCTCCTTCACGCGGGAGGGATTGGTCATGCAGCATCGAACATCACCAACCTCGTTCCAGGTTGATCGCATTCAGGCTGACTTGGCGACGGTGGCCATGGGCGTAGCAGCCTCGTCGGCCTTCCCCGGATTCTTTCCACCGCTGCAGTTGTCAAGTTCCGAGGTGGGCGCATCGGCGAGGAGCTTCGGCCGACAAGCCTTCACTGATGGCGGAATCTTCGACAACCTGGGGATCCGCATGTTCCGGCTCATCGAACGCTCCTGGATCGGTCGCGAAGCCCTCATCCAGCGCGAGGACTTTCTGGACGCCGATGCCGCCCTGAAAGCAGTCAATGCCTCGTTCGCTAGTTCGGAGAATCTTCCTGGCGGACGCTTCGCCAGCCTGGTGTCCTCCGCTGCGGAGAACAGGACTCGTTTCGAGAACGCCGATCAGTTGCTGGATGGCCTGTCGGGGTTGATGCGTGACGACAAGTTGTACCGCAATCCGATTTTTGACGGTTTACAGCTGGCATTGACCGACGGGCAGTCCCTGCTCGATGCGGCGCGGTCGTCCGACGAACAACTCGACCGTGACG
The DNA here is from genome assembly GCA_963707405.1 of uncultured Planctomycetaceae bacterium. Lineage (GTDB taxonomy): Bacteria > Planctomycetota > Planctomycetia > Planctomycetales > Planctomycetaceae > CAVPPT01. The sequence continues at coordinate 273,965 of CAVPPT010000025.1, forward strand.
ATCATCTCTGGTTGAACCGGCAGATCCTGGGCACGACGTTGCAGTTGATGACAGGGAAGCCGTGTCTACGGCCGTTCGGAGCGGGTCTGGACGGCATTCTGGTGAGCGACGCTGGGAGACCGTTTCAGACCGTGACGGAGTCGCAGCCGACAAGTATGGTGGCCACGTCGATGCGCTCCTCGGACATTCTGATGGACCGTGTCGGTCAACTGGAGCGCGAGACCTTTCAGGACGCTCCCGGACTGGTCTTCGCCGCTAGTTTCATGAAGTATCGTCCGAGGAAGATGAGACGGCGATGCCGGTCGCGTTTCAGCGGCGGATCGCCACCATCCGCACCGACATGGACCGGTTTTCACCGGTGGAGATCAGCAGCCTGCTGCGTCATGGATACTGCGTCGGTCGCAAGACGTGTCGCGAGAACCCGGGACTGTTTGGGGAGAATCTGCCCAGCGGCCCCCCGTGGGATCCGCTGGGGGCCCTCGAACCTGCCGCGGCAGCACCTGCGACGCCACGCGAGCGGCGCAACGTGCCTTCCGGACCGACAGAACAGGCCCGGACGCTGCACACCTCGTCGCAGCGACGGATCTGGAGCACGATGTGGGACTACCGGGACTGGGCCTCGTACATCTACATCCCGATCCTCATTCCGATTCTGCTGCTCGGCCCCTATGTCGGCTACAGAATGTACCGCCAGTCGCAATTGATCAGCAGCGTCGCCGGCTCAGTGCAGCATGCGGGACCAATGATGGTCAGGATGTTCGATCTTCTGGAGCAAGGGCCGGTCAAGCCGTGGGAGTCGACGGCGTTCGAGGAGGTTGCTCAACTGGAACCGGAAGCACTGGAAGGAGTCGATGTGCTCCACGATCAGCGGATCGTCGATCTGCGAAGCCGATACGGCCGCTACGAATACCATCGTTTGCAGATTCAACTTCAACGGTCGGAGGGAGTGGACGCCGAAGGTCCGCCGGTGCTGAGACTGAACGAGCAGTCAACGGACCGCGATCTGCGTGTTCGATCGCCGAGTTCGGATTTGCGGCCCCGGTTCAGCCGGGAGATTGCGTCGCCAGAGGATCCAGCCAATGCTTTTGCCTGGCAGGTCGCGTTTGACCTGTCGAACATTCCGCGCGGAGAAATGACGGACGTGATCATCGAAACGCTCGACCCGCGGGCGGCATCTGACGCCGACCTCGAGCCGGTGATAAACGCAGAGATTACCGGCACGCCGGGTGTCTTGACGCTGATGGTCCTGCTGCCAAATGGCAGGCCCTTCAGCGATTACTGGGTGCTGCGAACGGACCCGGAACAACCCGCCGTGGTCGAGAAGGTTGTTCCCAACAGCTCCGCTGGTGGGGGGAATGACACGGTGATCATGATTCAGATTGCTCGACCGTAGCCGGGGTCTGTGTATGAGTGCCACTGGACGTGGCAAGATGAGCTTTAGCCGGAGGGCTGTCAGGAGCAGTCCAATGGGTTTTCGCGCTACGCATTTCTTGAACGTTGATCGCGGACGAAATTTGCAGCCGGCACGCCTACTTGCGGCCGTGCCGTGCGCCGCGGCGAAGAGTCTGTGAGGGCGGTTCGCCGAACAGAAAACGATAACCTTGCGCAAATCGCCCGAACGCGAAGATATCGCTATGGGCGTGGACGGCTGTCACAGTCGTGGCTGCGGGACTCGCAGCCAATAAGACATCCAGGGCGCTGTGGAATCGTCTCAGCGGTAAGCACCGAGCCGGGCTGAAACCTGGTCGGCACGGTTGCTACAGCGTGCGGATGTTCAACGAACCGCTGGCTGACGCGAAGGGCGGGTCAGCGAGCGGAGGACTGCCGTCGATTTGGCCCATCAGTTGCGTGACCTGGACGACAACCCAAGGTTCGCGCAGGCCCAGCGGATCACACTGGGCTGCGACAAACTCAATACCCACGAGGCCGCTTCGTTCGACAAGGCCGTCCCGACGGAAGAAGCTCACCGTCTGGTGAGCAAGCTCGAATTGGTGCACGCGCCAAGAACGGCAACTGGCTCAACACGTCCCTTGGCGAACTGAGCAGTCACCAGTGACTCGATCTCCGCCTGCCTGACATCGACAGCATCTGCTCCGAAACGACCGCTTGAAAGACAGTTCGCAACGAACAACAGATCAGCGTCGACTGGCACTTCACCTCCGAAGAGGCCCGCATCACACTGAAATCACTCTACCCGTGAAGCGTCAACTGACAGACCACGAGGCCCCAGGCGGCGAAGAAGGGGCGACTGGATCTGGACATGCTGAATAGCATGCACACAGGCATCAATCACTGCAAGAACAAGTTGCTCGATATCAGTTTTTTGGCTCAACGTGTTCTTGCGTACGTAGTGGCTGTCCGGTCAGCCGACGAGTTCGTGGCGGGTCAGGTGCAGCGCGTACAGCTTCAGGCGGAAGTAGCGCGGGTTGCGGAACCCGTAGGCCTGACGCTTGAGCACCGTGATCTTCGTGTTCACTCCCTCCAGGGGGCCCGTCGAGATCGGGTAGTCGTACCACGCCAGGATCCCGGACCGGTGCGCCAGCAAGGTCGTTCGCCGGTCAGTTCAGCTATCGTCACCTTGAACGCGATTGCCAACACTGCAACCAATGGTGCAAGACGCCAGAAGACCTCATCTTTCTCGATCGGCCGCCTGAATATGGCGTAGCGATACACAAGGGCTGGAGCGAGTCCAACGGACCACGACAAAACCAGGCCGAAGACCAAGCCGAAGGCTAGTTCCACCGCGTAGTCTGATCCGCTTGTGGCACTCATCAGAACCCACCCTTCCGCCAGGCGCGGCCGAGGGCGGTCGTCGAAGGTAGGACAGGCGAATGCCCCTGGCCCGCTTTGGCCCGCGAGGAGGCGACCCCGTGCGAGCACCCAGCGATTGCCAGTCTACCCCCGGCGGTTGGTGCATGCGATGGAGCAGAGCGTGGAAGGACTGGCACAGGGGGGGCAGGGACTCCCAAAGCAGCAGTCCCGGCCGGTGCTAAAGGGATTCCGTGAGGATTGGCGTGGTTAGCGATTCGCGCGACCCCCCGCAGTGCGTTCCCTCGCGACCATCCCGTCCACAGCGTCGCTCATTGCCTATCTTGACACCAGAGTGGTGATGTCGCGATGAGGGGAGATAGCAGATGGGACCCTTCGACCCCCGGCCCGGTCCGGTCCGATTTCCGGTCGGATCGGAATACCGCCATTGGCGGGTTCACTTGGATCGCGGCTCAGCCCTTGGCCTACTCTTCGGCCTCAGCAGCAGCCATCCTTCGCTTGGCCTCTACTCTCATCTCATCGAGCAGCTCACGCACCTCGTCTGATGGCCATGCGCTCACGCTTCATCACAGCAGCCTCGCCCTCCTCTGTGCTCGTGGCCTTGGCTGCAACGTCCACGTACTTCGCATAGCTCATGATGCTGGTCTCAAGCCAGCCCAGCGCAGCCCATGAGGGGGCAGGGGACATTGCCCTACCCAGACGCACCAGCGTCGCAGCCCCTGGTCGTTCCTCCACGATCCGAAGCCGGTTCGCCTGAACCCAGGCGATCTCAGCCGACAGGGAAGCGTTCGCCGGCAGCTCCGGCCAGACCGCGGGCAGGTCACCAAGCCCCTGAATCTGCCCGCTATCCGACCCGCCATTGGCGGGTTTGGTTGTTGAAGCTGGCAAGCTGGGCGATGCGGGGTCACCCGCCAATGGCGGGTTTTGAGGATCGCCCGCCGGCGGGTACATGCGGTCCAGTTCGGCGTAAACCCAGAGTTGGCGCCTCGGCCTTCTCGGGACATCGTCTTCCGGGCGAGCTTCATCATCTCGTTCCGCTCGGGTTCGATGTCTTTCCACCGGCCTTCCCGCTGAAGCCGCTGTGTCACGGTCAGCGGATCGACCTCGCGCGTCTGAGTGGCTCCAGCCGTGGAAACACCAGGGGACACCGCCACCCGGTCGACTCGATCCGCCGTGCCTGATCCATCCATAACTAACTCACTCCCCCACGTCTGTGCCTCGTCACGTAGTCGCATCGCACAATCTTACGATGAGACATGCACGAGCCAATGCCGCTTTTTCGTGTCAGCCCACCTCCCGCATGATCTCCACCGCCTTTTGCAGATCCCGTTCGGCATAGACTTGCGTGACGTCGGCCGATGCATGCCCCAGGATGACCTGGGCGGCTTCCAGCCCGAACCGTTTCCGAATCTCTGTTCCGGCGGAGTGGCGCAAGCGGTTCGGACTCCAGCGATGGTCTGACTGCCACTGGTCGAGTTCGACTCGCTGCGTGTCCGTCAATCGCTCTTGCCATTCCTCTATGCTTTCGTCGTCGCGACGGCAAAGCGGCTCGGGTGCCGGGAAGGCCAGATCACACGCCCGGTGGATCGCCCGGCGGTAGCTTTCGGTGGTGTACTGTTCGCCCGCGGTTCGCTTCGGTTTCCGCTTCCGGTTCGTGCCCGGACGGTTGCCGTACGACAACGGCGTCTTGCGGTTCGCGTGTTGTTCCGCGCGGCGTTTCTTCTCCGAATCCACAGGCCGGAAGCAATGGGATTCCTTCTCCCGCAACAGGTACGACCGCAGAATGTCCTGCCCCCTCGGTCCGATGGGGATGATTCGGTCCCGTTCGTGATGCTCGGTCTTGTGCGTGTCCGGTCGGTACAGCCAGACGTCCGACGACATGTCGATGTCGCAGGGCCGCAGATTGCAGACGTCCTGCGGGCGACATCCCGTGATCCGCTGAAAACGGATCATATCCGCCACCACGGGCGTCAGATGGGGCAATGTGGCCTGTACGGTCGCATCGTCCACGGGTTGCACCCGATCAGGTTCACGGGCCTCTGAGCGGCCTTTCCGCAAGCCCGAGACGGCCATCAGCCCGTGGTACATGTCCGGGCGGACCAGTTCGTTCTCAACCGCCCATTTGAAACACCTGCGAATGCGGCCGATCGACTGATTGATCGTGCTGCGAGACCAGCCCTTCTCAATCATTCGCTGTCGAACTGCCTTCAAGGCCAGGGGACCGAACTCGTTGGCGATCGTCCGGCCGTACAGGTCGCGGACGATCTTCAGAGCTTCCTTGATGCCCGCGTACTCACTCGTGACCCGACCGCCTTTGCGGTAGTAGTCTTCCGCGAACTTCCGGTAGGCATTGAGCACTTCGACCACGGTCCCATCGGCGTCGCCCTGCAGTCGTCGCCCGTTGGCGAGGAACTCGGCGATCAGGCGGTCGTACTCTGTCCTGCTGGCTGCGGAGTTCCATTTGCCGAGGTACAGGTCCCTGCCGTTGATGGTGACGACAGCCTGCCCTGTGGGCTTGTGGCGGCGATAGGACGGGACGCGAAGAGAGGAAGTTTTCGGCATGGGAGTGCAACCTCCAGTTCACCGAATCCGGTAGACTACCGGATTTCGTTGAATCTCAGGCTGCACTGCCGACCGTCGACAGGTAACAGAAACTGCTGTTTCAGCGTCAGTTAGAGTCAGTGGAGGATAGGGGACTCGAACCCCTGACCTTCTGGCTGCCAGCCAGACGCTCTCCCAACTGAGCTAATCCCCCGGCGTATCTCGTCCTGCAGTTGCGTGAGCGACTGGCGTCGAGGCACGCCGGAAGACTATCAGCGGGTTTTCAGAGTGTCAACCGCTTCTGGGCATGGGCGAGAGCATGGGCACGCACCCATGGCCCAACGCGCCTGTGCTGTCCCCCTGCCGGCATGTGCGATAGAGTGGGTAGTCGATGACTTCCGATCTCGTTGTGAAGCAGACCGCGTCCAGGCAACCGCGATGAAGCAGCGTCCCCGCACCCCGCGAGGATTGGCCCTGTGGCTGGCCTCGACCAGCACCCCTCTGTTTGTGCTCGATGCCCACCGCAAGGTGCTGTTCTTCAACCGGGGCTGCGAGCAACTCACCGGCTGGAAGGCGGGTGATGTCATCGGGCAAGTGTGCGACTATGTGTCCGAGCCCGACCCCGCACAGATCGAGGCGCTTACTGGGGCCTTGCCCCCCACCCGGATGGAGCCCCGGAGAGTATGCCGCTGGTCCCAGCGTTCTGTGGCCCATCGCAATGGTGAGCGGGCCGCCCAGCAGGTGTTGTACATCCCGCTGCCCGGCGACGAAGGTCAGGCAGGACAGACGTTGGGAGTCATCCGGCCGTTGCCTGAACCAACGATCGCTCCGACAACGACACCTGGCCAGTCACTGCATGCGGAACTGGCGGCACTGCGAGGTGCCCTGCGGCGCCGGTACGAAGTCTCCGGTCTGGTGGGATGTACGGCAGCTTTTCGCAGGCTGCTCCATCAGCTGCAACTGGGACAGGCTTCGTTGGCGAGCGTGCATCTCCGGGGAGAGACCGGAACTGGCAAGGAGCATCTGGCCCGCGTGATGCATTACCAGAGCGACCGTCGACTCACGACGTTTGTCCCCCTCGATTGCCGCACAACCCCCGTCCGCGAACTCAAGCACACGCTCTCGCGGGTCTTGCAGGACAGTGCCGAGCCCGAGGCGTCGCGACTGCTGCCGGGGACCATCTATCTGCAACAGGTCGACACGCTGCATCCAGAAGTGCAGTCGCTGCTGGTCGAGGCATTCGCGGGCGAGAGGCACCGCGGCCGACCTGTATTGCGTCTGATCTCGTCCAGTACTCGATCACTGGACGAGGCCGTCGCGCAGGAGAGTATGAGTGAGGCGTGCTTCTATCTGCTGACGGAGCTGACCATCGAGGTGCCGGCCCTGCGCGAGCGGATGGATGATCTGCCACTGCTGGCTCAGCATCTGTTGGAATCGCTGAATCGCGATCAGGAGTCGCAGGTGGGGGGCTTCAGCGAAGATGTCTGGCAACAGTTTCGCCAGTACAACTGGCCCGGAAATCTGGATGAACTGCAGGCCGTCATCCGGGAAGCACGAGCGCACTGCACGCGACCGCTCATTGGAGTCGCGGACCTTCCCTTTCGGTTTCGCACCGGCTGGCAGGCACAGTCGGAACGGCCTCCGCAGCGAGCGGCTGTTCGCCCTTTGGCCGAAACACTCGACGCCGTGGAGCGTGAGCAGATCCTGCAGGCCCTCCAGCTGGCCCAGCAGAACAAGAGCAAGGCGGCCGAGTGGTTGGGACTGACGCGGCCCAAACTCTACCGGCGGATGCAGTCGCTGGGATTGGTCGCCGAAGACCCGACGGAGGGACAATCGCAGTAGCAGAGGTCGTCAAGACCTTCGGGTGCCACGGCGGGCTTGTCCAGCAGTGTGGAGGACCATTGACGTTCGACTACCCGCCGGACGTTGCCCGCGGGCTTGCACGCGACGTCCATTTGAAACCGGCATCACGACGTGCGATGATTCGCGCGCGTGCGGCTTTCCAGCACACCTGTAACCATAAAGAAATGAGTTCTGCCATGTGCAGACGGACAACGAACGACCTGTGTGGAATCTGCGAAGTCGCCGCAAGCTGACGCCCCCCGAGATCTTTGCGGGTTCGTTTCTGGCATTGATCGTCGCGGGAACGCTGGGGCTGAAATGGCTTCCCGGCCTGTATGCTCGCGCAAGCCGCTGAACTGGACCGACGCCATCTTCACGTCGACCAGTGCCGTCTGTGTTACTGGGCTGATCGTGGTGGACACGGCGACTTATTTCACCTTCGCCGGCCAGCTGCTGCTGCTGTCGCTGATTCAACTGGGCGGCCTGGGAATGCTGACGCTGACCAGCATGATCATCGCTGCCATCGGCGGCCGGCTCTCGGTGCGATCCGAAGCCGTGGCAGTGAGTTCGCAACAGGCGGTTCCGCACATTCCGACGCGGGCCCTCATCATCAGTGTGGTGCGATTCACACTGCTGTTCGAAGTAGTCGGCACACTCCTCCTGTACGGGCTGTGGGGACCGCAGCTCGGCTGGCGCGAGGCGATGTGGCCGGCCGTCTTTCATGCCATCAGTGCCTTCTGCAACGCCGGCTTCTCCACACATTCCGATTCCCTGGTGCGTCATCAGGGCTCACCCGGAACGATCGCCGTCGTGTCTTGTCTGATTGTCGCCGGAGGTCTGGGATTTGTGGCGATCGAAGAAATCACTCATGTGTTCAGCAGCAAGTCGCGGCGGAGGCGGCGGCTATCGGCACACACGCAACTGGTGATTTACTGCACCTCATTACTGCTGATCGTTGGTTGGGTTCTCTTCGCCCTGATCGAGTGGAATGGCGTGCTGCGGGAACTGTCACTTGTCGACCGGCTCAGCAACTCGTTGTTCATGAGCGTGACGGCATCCGCACCGCTGGATTCAATACGGTGGACTATGCCGAAATGGCCGACAGCGCCAATTTCCTCACGATGCTTCTGATGATGGTCGGAGGCTCGCCCGGCTCGACGGCCGGAGGTCTCAAGACGACCACGTTTGCGTTAGTGGGTCTGCTGGCCTGGTCGCGGCTGCGGTCACGATCGAGCGTGACCTTCGCCAACCGCTCGATTCCCGAGGAGACGATCCAGCGGGCGGTGGGGCTGGTGGTCATCGCTGTGGCAACAGTCGTGGCGGGAATCCTGGTTGTGTCGTCGATCGGAGACCTGCTCCACAAGCAGGATCCGTTTCTGGCCCGGGCCTTCGAGGTCGTCGGCGCGTTTAACACCGTGGGACTCTCAATGGGAATCACAGCCCATTTGTCAGCCGTTTCCCGTTGGGTCATGATTGTGCTGATGTTCGTCGGGCGCGTCGGCCCGTTGTCGCTCGCTGCGATCCTGCGCGTGCAGCTCGCCCAGCGCGGCAAGTTTCGACTGGCCCATGAGGATGTCGTGGTTGGATACGCATGCAGATCGACCACCCACAGGAGTTGCCATGAAGCGGTTCATCGTCGTCGGCCTGGGAAACTTTGGCTTCGCTGTCGCCACGAGGCTGGCGGAACTCGGTCATGATGTCATCGCGATCGATCGCGACGGCCATGTTGTGGATCGGCTGGCACCCTTCGTGGCCCGGGCGGCGGTGGGCGATGGCACCGAAATGGAAACGCTCAAACGCATCGGAGCCAACGAAGCGGATGCGGGGGTGGTGTCCACGGGCGACGACATTACCGCCAGCATTCTCACCAGCATGGCCCTGCATGACCTGGGCGTCCGCGAGGTGTACGTCAAGGTCGTCTCGAGTGAACATGCCCGTGTAATGAAGCGGATCGGTGTGACGGAGACCATCTTTCCCGAACGCGACACCGCCACCGAACTGGCCACCCGCTTGAACGCCTCCGGGTTGCTCAAGTATGTCAAGCTGGGCCCGGATTTCAGCCTCCAGGAAATGGGTGTGCCCGACAAATGGTTCGGCCAATCGATCCGCGAACTCAAGCTCCGCCAGGAGTTCGACATCACGGTCGTGGCGGTCCATGACCATCTGACGAACAACATTCTCCCCAACCCCGACCCGGACTATCGGCTCAAGGATTCCGACTCACTGCTCGTGGCCGGCAGCGATATGAGGCTGGCCAAGGTCGCCCGTCTCAGATGAGCATCCCCTGTGTACCTGAGTGCAACGATCACTCCTTAACGGTCTCACGCGCCGGGATATTCTCCGGAGTCAGGGAGTTGGGGACTTCACGGGCAGCAGGTTCGAGGCGCCATTCCTTCTCGACGATGAGTCGCGCCCCCTTGCGGAAGCTGAGATACGACCACGCCCAGTTGATGACGACGAACAGCCGGTTGCGAAACCCGGTCAGATAGTAAATGTGCACGACCAGCCACGCCAGCCACGCGATGAAGCCTGTCAGCTTCACTCGGCCGATCTCGGCAATGGCCCGGCTGCGGCCGATCGTGGCCATGCGTCCCTTGTCGACGTAGTGGAAGGGAGTTCGCGGTCGCCCTTTCAACTCATCAATCATCAATTTCGCGAGATACCGTCCCTGCTGGATGGCGACCGGGGCCACACCCGGCAGCGGCTGACCCTCCTCATCGAGACAGTGCGCCTGATCGCCTGCCACGAATACGTTCGGATGTTCCTTCAGGCTCAGGTCCGACTGGACAATGATCCGCCCCTGCCGATCAGTCTCCAGACCCAGCTTTCGCCCCAGTGACGATGCCTGGACCCCCGCAGCCCACAACACTGTTGACGCCCGGATGCGTTCGTCATCCACTTCGACGCCTTGTGCGTCGACCTTCGTGACTTTGCTGGAGGTCCAAACCTGCACACCCAGTGTTTCGAGATCGCGCATCGCCCGATCGGCCATCTCCTGGGAGAAGACCGGGAGAATGCGTGGCCCAGCCTCGATCAGAATGATCCGCGCGTGGGTCGCATCGATGTTGCGAAAGTCCTTCGCCAGCGTGAAGCGGCTCATCTCTCCCAGCGCCCCGGCCAGTTCGACCCCGGTCGGCCCCCCTCCGACGACGATGAAGGTCAGCAGTCGCTTCTGCTCCTGCGGATCAGTGATGCGTTCGGCCCGCTCGAAGGCGGTGAGGATGCGGCGACGAATCTCGGTTGCCTGTTCGATGGTCTTCAGTCCAGGAGCGTACTCCTCCCACTCCGGGTGGCCGAAGTAACTGTGCCGGGCTCCGCAGGCCAGCAACAGATAATCGTAGGGGAACTCGCCGCAGTCGGTGAGGACCACCTTCCGGGCAAAGTCCACTCCGGTCACCAGTTCCTGCAGGACACGGACGTTCTTCTGTCGGGACAGCTGAGACCGAATGGGGGCGGCGATATCCGCCGGACTGAGACCTGCCATCGCCACCTGGTACAGTAACGGCTGAAACAGATGATGGTTGCGGCGGTCGATGAGTGTCACCTGGACTTCACGCTGATGGTGCAGCCCTTTCGCGACGTTCAGTCCGGCAAACCCGCCGCCGACAATCACCACCCGCGCCGACGAAGTCATGGATGCATCACACTCCAGCGACCGATGTCGCATCAGGGCGGCGGGGATCGAGCCGCACGCGAGCCCAAGCCCACGGGTCGCAACCCGTGTTTACCCGAAAACCGATGGTCATCCGCACCGCTGGACCAGCCAGCAGTGGCACCCGAGAGCCAAACTGTGACAGTGCATTAATCCTTGAGAATGAACGTCACTTTCAGCAGGACACGGTACTCGGTGATCTTGCCATCCTTGACCTTCACTTCCTGAGATGAGACCCAGGCGCTCTTGATGTTCTGCAGGGTCTGGCCGGCCCGTTCGATGCCCTCCTTGACGGCATGCTCAAAGCTCTTCGTCGAGGAGGACTTGATCTCGGTCACTTTCGCAATGGACATGGTGCAATTCCTGGTGTGAGAGCGGAGGACGACTGACGAGGAATCCGTCAGCCATGCGAGCCGCCAGCATAGTTCGCCAATATGTCGAGGGAAACCCGAGCGGAGGTGGCGACACTGTAGGACACTGTAGTGGGACGCGACAGCGGTAGCGGACGTCCTGCCACTCTCCCGGCACTCGACCACTGATCGTCTGGACACTACCATCGTCGCATGACGGAAGAGCCCACAGTGCACGGTCGCGGGTCGTCGCTGCGTCCCCCCAATCGCTTCGGCCAGATGCATGCCCAGTCCGACCTCGAACAGGTCGCCCTCGATGCCGAGTACCTCGCCGCATTGGAGCGGGTGCCCACCCAGTATTTGCCCGATGCCTCCCGCAGCATCGTCAGCGAAAACGACAGCCCCGACATTCCGTTCCGCTACAGCATCAATCCCTACCGGGGCTGTCAGCACGGGTGTGCCTACTGCTATGCCCGGCCGACTCACGAGTATCTGGGACTCAATGCGGGTATCGACTTCGAGTCGAGAATCTTCGTCAAGCACCGGGCGGCCGAGTTGTTTCGCGACTGGCTCAACCGCCCGGGATATGTCCCCGAGCCGGTCATGATGTCGGGCGTCACCGACTGCTATCAACCGGCGGAGCGCGAGTACCGGCTGACGCGCGGCTTGCTGGAGGTCGCCCTCGAAGCCCGGCAGCCGATCGGCATCGTCACCAAGAACGCACTCGTCACGCGGGACCTCGATCTGCTCGCGGAGATGACCCGATTGCGACTGGTGGGAGTCGCCGTGAGCGTGACGACGCTGGACCCTGTACTGGCCCGGGTGATGGAACCGCGCACCAGCCAGCCCTCCGCCCGGTTGCGGGCACTGCAGGAGCTGTCGGCGGCTGGCATCCCGACCCGCGTGATGGTGGCACCGATCATCCCAGGTCTGAACGACATGGAACTGCCGGAGATTCTCGCCGCCGCAGCGAGCGCGGGGGCCCAGTCCGCGGGGTATGTCCTGTTGCGACTGCCCTTGACGGTGCGTCCTGTCTTTGAGGAATGGCTGGAGCGAACGCAGCCGGACAAAGCAGAGAAGGTACTCTCACTCATCCGCTCGACCCGTGACGGGGAGATGTACGACGCCCAGTTCGGCAGCAGGATGCGCGGGACAGGTATCATTGCCGGGCAGATCGAGCAGATGTTCCGCATCTTTCGGGCCCGGCATGGACTCGATCGACCTTCGACGCCGCTCGACGCGTCACAGTTTCGCCCGCCGCGATCGTCCAGCGGTCAGCTCAGGCTGTTCTGAGGGACGATTGCGTGTAGGATTCGGAATCACAGTTCAGCCGTCGTGATCGATCGGCGAAGTACCGCTGACGATACTTACCGGAACGCGTTCACAGGATTGCATCGTGAAGAAATCAACGGGATGGCTGTTTGCCGGCCTTGGACTGTTGGCGGCACTGGTGATTGTGCTGGAGCCGACGGGCCTCATCCGCGGACGGCTGATGGGCGAATCATTCTTCGCCAATCGGCCCGCGAGCTACTGGCGTCGGGCCTTGGCCGCGGGTCCGGGAGAACGGGCGGCGGCCCGCGAACAACTCACGCATGGTGGGACAGCGTCGGTCGATGTGTTGACATCTGTGCTGCAGACAGGTGCGACGGCCGAGGTCCGCTGGACCGCCGCCGAGATGCTCGCCGCCCTGGGTCCCGATGCCGAGTCTGCCCATCCGGTGCTGCTGTCCGCACTGCAGGACAAGGACACGCACATCCAGGCGGTAGCGGCAGCGGCCATTCCGAAAGTCTCGACACCCGCCGATCTCGCCATCCCGTCACTCATTCCCTTGCTGAAGAGGGAACATGCCGCGATTGCCGCCCGTGCCATTAGCGAGTATCACGGTCAGGCCGCTCCAGCCATCCCCGCACTGGTGGAACTCCTCAATGATACGTCGCAGTCGACCGAGGCCCGCTGGAATGCGGCCCGCACGCTGGGGAAGATTGGCCCGCCCGCAGTTGACATCGTCCCGGCACTGATCGTCGCCACGCACGATGGCGAGGCCACGATTCGCGAACATGCGGTTGAGGCGATCGGTGACATCGGCCCGAGTGCCGTCGACGGCATACCGGCGCTGATCGATGCCCTCGACGACCCAGCCACACGCGTCCGGCGCGATGCGGTCCGATCGCTGAGTTACATGGGTGCCGCGGCGGAACAGGCGGTTCCACAGATCAAATTGCTGCTCGACGATCCCGAAGAGATCGTGCGCGAGGCGGCCACGAACGCACTACGGGCGATCGCTCCGGAGGAACTGCCGGAGTATCCCGCTGATGCACCTGCGGATCCCGAAGCGACTCCCTCGACTCCCTGAGAACCGCGAACTCCCATCGGGCGAACGGCGCGACATCCTTGTGCAGCATACCAGAACAGGCTTATGACTCAACGACAGGTCGACATTGATGGCGTCCGTTTGTATCTGGGACATCCCGACGAATCGAAGGGGGACTGGATTGGACAGGAGGAGATCCTCAAGCAGCTCCTCGCCTGCTGGCTGTGCGTAGACGAAAGCGATCTGCCGCTCACGCCCCGGTTGCTGGGTCCGCCGGGTATCGGCAAGACGACGCTGGGGATCGCGGCGGCCCGTACACGCAACCAGGAGTTGTACGTCTACCAGTGCACGTCCGACACCCGACCGGAAGATCTGCTCGTCACCCCGGTGCTGGCGGAAAGCGGCCGCATCCAGTATCAGGCGTCGCCACTGGTGACAGCGATGATTCGCGGCGGGGTCTGCATCCTGGATGAAGGGAATCGGATGAACGAGAAGTCGTGGGCGTCGCTCGCCCCGCTGCTCGACCATCGCCGATATGTGGAGTCGATCGTCGCCGGCATCACCATTCGCGCCCACGCCGACTTCCGGTGCGGTGTGACCATGAACGAGGATGACAGTACGTTCGAGATTCCCGATTACATCCTTTCACGGTTGCAGCCCACCCTCACGCTGCAACATCCGCAGCGTCACGAGGAACTGCAAATTCTCCAGTATCACCTGCCGTTTGCGGACGGGGAGATGCTCAACCTCACCGTTGAGTTTCTGCAGGAGGCCCACGGGTTGAAGCTCGACTTTTCGACGAGAGACGGCATCAACGTGCTGCGGTATGCGATCAAGCGCATTGCGCAGGACCCAAAGCATCCGCTGGGGAAGGATACCGCCTGGAGGGAGGCGCTGGCCAGCTGCCTGGGTGAGGACGCCATCGACCTGCAGTCACTCTCGGAAAGGAAGCGGCAATCATTGGGTGGCAACATGCTGCCGATGGGACTGGGCGACTTTTTCTTCGACCCCGGCAGCCCGCTGCATCCCGACGCACTCGACGAGGAGGACGCAGACGAAGACTTCGAGGACGATCCCGACGACTTCAGTTGATGCCCGCTTCGAGTGTCGACAGAGCTGCATCGTCGAGCACCGGAGGTTGCTCGACGATGCTGGGCAGGCCGGACTTGATGAGAGCCTTCGGGGGAATGACTTCCGGCTCCCGCAGCAGTCCCTGAATCGTCCAGCCTTCGTACGCAACTGTGCAGTACACCTGAGGTTTGATCCAGCGGCCATTGTAAGGGCAGGGGACCAGCCGCTTGCGCGACTGCAGTTGCGGAAACTGCCGGGCCATCTCCTGCAGCATCTCTTCGGGAACGGCGTCGACAGACAACTTGCTGACGAACTGCAGTCGTGTTGGTGTGACCAATGCGGCCAGCAGCAGCGAGCGGAGTTCGCCGTCCTCGTTGGTGGTGAATCCGAAGACGAGACACTCCATCAGGGGACGGTTTTCGCCGGTCAACTCCCCGGCTTCTTCTGTGCCCGGCGTCCCTGTGAGGCCGGCGGCCGTCTCGGTGGCCCACTGGTTGACCCCGACCGCGCCTTTGTCGGCAAAATCGTTGAGGGCCTCTTCCAGATCCATGTCGAGCTCTGGCGACTTTCTCGCCATCTTCTGAGCCGAAGACACCGTGCGCTGCAGCAGGTTGGCACGGTGCTTCTGGAGGAACTGCTGACTGGGGATGAAGATCTGCTCGTAGTCCAGCCCGCCGATGACCGACACCGCCAGCATCGCCGCGAACAGGCTCCAAGCGCCGCTGCAGACAAGACGTTCGGTATCCGGCAATGCGCGGAAGGCCGGCTTCCACGTCTCCCAGGGTTTGATGACGATGTCGAGCGGGCCGAGCTTGGCGTCGTGGCAACAGGCATACATATAGGCGATCACATGGGCCACGACGAACACAATCGTCCCCAGACCCAGCTGGCCCAGCGCCCACAGACCCCGTATGGGGCTGTCGTCGAAGTACAACCGAACACCGATGGACCCGGCGAAGATCAACACGATGCCCAGCGCAAATCCCCACGACCAGCCAGGCACGACCTGCCACCAGTGGTCGTGGACCTGCCCTTCGTGGTCATCGCTATGGGGATCGACCAGCGCACCGGCAGCGGGGTAGTATCCGCAATTCGGGCACCACGAAGCGGCCCCCCAGTCTTCTGGAGAACCGCAGTTCGGACATCCATCGTCGGTGTTTTGAGGAGAGAAGGCCATAGCCGCTCTGGTCGCAGGGCTCATGAGGGTTGTGCGGGAAGCAACCCCTGTTGTTGCATTCCTGCGACAAGCATAGCTCACGAAATCCCACCGTTGGTAAAATTGCTCATGGCCCTGAGCGGTTGGCTCATGGCAAAAAGGCCCGTGGGTGGCGACTCACGAGTATCGGGGTGTCGATAAACCAGGACTCCCACTCGACAACCGGCGTGCCACTGCTGGCTTGTCCCGCAGTGGCTGTGATGCGAGTGCCTCGGCAGACTAGTGCCTGTGGCAATCGAAGCTCGCAGCTTCGACTACGGATGTATGAGGGCGCTCGGCGATGCCTCGCGGCTTGCGACTCTCACCACCACCGACAATTGCCCTGCATTGACGATTCGGGTAATCAAGCCGCATCAGTTGACTCAAATCCGCAAGGAGCATCGCCGTGAGCAAGCTGAAAGTGGGCATCATCGGTGCCGGGGGAATCGCCGCGAAGCTGCATCTGCCGGAGTTGCAGACGGTCACGGAGGCCGAGGTCGTCGTCCTCAGTGGTCGCCGCCAGTCGCGACTCGAAACCCTGTGTCACAAGTTCCAGGTGCCCCGGTGGACGAACTCCTACGAAGAGGTCATCCACGATCCCGAAATTGATGCTGTCGTCATCGCGCTGCCGCATCCGCTGCATGTGCGGTACGGACTGATGGCACTCGTCGCCGGCAAGCACGTCCACATGCAGAAGCCACTCAGCACGTCACTGCCGGAGGCCGACCAGTTCGTGCAGGCCGCTGAGAGTTCCGACCGCACGGTTCTGGCACTGCCTTACGTGGCACGGCCTCATGTGCATGCGGCCCGGAAGATGATCGCCGAGGGACGTCTGGGCCGCATCAGTGCGGGCTATGCCCGCTGGAGTCATGGAGGCCCCGAAGTCTACTACGCAACCATCCAGCAGATTCTTGAAGAGGAGCCGGAACAGGACCTGTGGTTCTTCGATGCGCAACGGGCCGACGTCGGGGCCCTGTTCGACATGGGCGTCTACCCGATCGCGATTCTCGTCACGCTCCTGGGGTCGGTCACCCACGTCACCTGCCGGACGAGTACCGTCGACAAGCCGACCACTCTCGAAGACACCGCCGCGGTGCTGCTCGACTTTGAGCAGGGAGCCCTGGGGACGGCAGAGACCGGCTGGTGCGACGGCGGACGGACCAGCACCTTCAGCATTCACGGAACGACGGGCAAGGTAGTCAATCCCAGTCGCACAGGAGAACTGCTGCACTACCGGCCGAGCTCCGACATTGACGAAGACGCGGTGCTGATCGAGTCGGCTGTCGATACGTCACCCTGGCCCGACATCCACAGCCACCAGCACTGGGTGGACTGCATCCGCGCGGGGATTCAGCCTCCTCTGGCGAATGCCCGCACGGCCCGGCACGTGACGGAGATCATGCTCAAGGGACTGCAGTCGGCCCGCGAAGGTCGCACTGTTGAGGTGCACTCGCGGGTGGATTTCACTCCATAAATCCTCACAGAGCCGAGGTGAGGATCGCGGTCAGCTCTTCATCCGCAATCTCACGGGGGTTGCCGCTCATGCTGTTCCCGCGTGAACTCTGCACGATCGCCGGAATCTGATCCGCAGTGACTCCCAACGCACGCAGATGTGAGGGAATGCCGATGCGTTCGTTCAACTTCCGGATAGCATCGATCGTCTGTGCCACAGAAGATGCCGGTGGATCACACATACGACCGATTGCCAGCAGGTCATCGCGACACACCTTGTGATTGACCTCCAGCGCCACCGGCAACATCACGGTGCAGGCCAGTCCATGAGCGACGCGGCAGTGCACACCCAGCGCGGCAGCGACGCCGTGAGCCATCCCCAGTCCCGAATTGGCCAGCGCGATCCCCGAAAGCAGAGCCGCGTGCGACATCACCTCGCGGGCCGGTCGACCGCCGGGTTCCCTTACGGCCCGTTCGATGGCCGGCAAGGCCCGAACGAGGCCTTCCCGGCAGAGTGCACGAGTGAGTGGCGTCGCCCGGCAGGAGATCAGACTCTCAATCAACTGCGTAATCGCATCCATGCCCGACTGTGCGGTAATGTCGCGCGGGCAGGAGACCGTCAGTTCCGCATCGACCAGGGCAACACGCGGCACCATCTCCTCGGAACGCAGACTCTTCTTGAACAACGGGTCGTACGACGAGATGACGGCGTTCTTCGTGGCCTCGGTACCGGTGCCTGCTGTGGTGGGGATCGCCATCAGCGGCAGCGGTGGCGTGTCGATCGTCAACCCGCGGCCGACTCCCTCGAGGAAATCGGCGACCGACGCGCCCTGACGATTGGTGAGCATGGCGCTGAGTGCCTTGGCCGCATCGAGAGCCGCTCCACCACCGATGCCGATCACCAAGTCCCCCTCGCGTACACCGTCGGCAAGCGCCTGTGCCACCAGACCGTCGATGTCACTCACTTCAGGCTCCCGGGTGACGCTTCCCATCACTATGGAGGTGATTCCGGCATTCTTCAACGCAGCCATCAGTTCATCGACGGTACCCTGCCGCTCCAGGGTCCGCGAGCCGACGACGATCAGTGCCCGCCGTCCCAGTGTCGCGGCCAGTTGTCCGACTTCGGCCCGTCGCCCCCAGCCGAAGACGATCTTCCGCGGGGAGAACAAGTCGTAACGCAGGTATTCTCCGGAAGACGTCATGAGCGACTCCAGGGGAGATGGTGCAGATCAACATTGCCTCCGGAGAGAATCAGTCCCACCCGCCGTCCAGCAAACCGCTCGGGTCGCCCTGCGCACCGCCGCCACCACCACGGCTGATGACGGCTCGATAAGCAACTTCATCCGGGTCCAGACAAACTGCATCGCCTCGATGAGCGCTTCTTCCGGAACGGTGATGATCTCGACCCGATGCTGCTGGAGTACCGTAAAGGTCAATTCGCCCAGACTGGTCCGCAGACCGTCGGCAATCGTGTCGGGATGATCGACCGGAATAATGCGACCCGTCTGCAGTGAGCGGAAGGCATCGTCAGCCTGTGCCGGCTCGCCGCAGCAGACATCACAGTCATTGGTCACTGCTCGTGTGGCGATCGCAGTTCCCGCGGCCAGTCCGCCCCCACCGACAGGTACGATGACGTCATCGAGTCCGGGGACCTCGGCATGCAGTTCGAGGGCGGCGGTGCCTTGACCGGCGATGATCCGGAAGTCGTTATACGGATGAACGAGTTCGGCCCCGGTTTCGGCAATCAGGCGGGCCGCCGTCTGCTCACGGGCGGCAAGTGTCGGTTCGCACAGGGTGATGCGGGCCCCGTAAGCGGCGACCGCCTCCTGCTTCACGCGCGGAGCATTGGAGGGCATCACGACGTACGCCGGAATCCCCCGCAGTCGGGCCGCGAGCGCCAGTGCCGCCCCATGATTGCCCGACGAATGCGTCACGACGCCGCGCTGTGCCTGTGGCTCGCTCAGCGACATCACGGCGTTGCAGGCACCGCGAAACTTGAACGCCCCGGCTCGCTGCAGGTTTTCGCACTTGAAGAAAGCGTCGCAGTTCAGCCAGTCGTTGACGAGCCGGCTCGTCTGCAGAGGTGTCCGATGAGCAAACGGGGCAATCCTTTCGGCCGCAGCCCGAATGTCATCCACTGTGGGAAGGGAGAGACCGGCGGTCATCGGATCACTTCTGAATGCGGACGAACCATCGTGCGTTCCGCGTTGCTCCCTAAAGTGCTGTGTCATACCTTGATCTTCGCGTTGTGCGCCACTGGCTTTGCCAGTGGATCGTCGTGATAGCGCGCTTGTCTTGACGCACTGGCGGAGCCGGCGGCACCCGAATTTCAGGTGTTGACACAGCAGTCGCAGGCATCCGCGAGTGCCGATCGCCCGTCGGCAGTGTACGTCAGCGGGGGGCAATCGGATAGAATTGGCACTCCACGGAAAACTTCGGTTCACGCGAGAGACTTCACATGCCTTGTTTCCGACTGACGTACGCACTGCTGTCCGGCCTGTGGCTGACGACATTGATCGCGGTCGCGCAGGCGGAACCGCCCGCTGGTGAGTCGCAGCGGTTGCTCGACGAACTGAAGTATCTGGCATCCGACGAATTGGAGGGACGGGGTGTCGGCATGGCGGGACTCGACAAGGCGGCGGACTTCGTCGCCAATGCATTCCGCGAGGCCGGGCTGCAAGTGACAGTTGATAATGGCGATGCCTTTCAGGAGTTCGAGGTCACCCGCGGTGCCGAATTGACCTCCCCGAACACGCTGGCATTCATCGGACCCGACGGCAAGCAGATCGAACTGACCTACGACCAGGACTTTCGCACCTGTTCGTTCGGGACAAGTGGTGAGTTCTCGGTTCCGATTGTTTTCGCCGGGTATGGAATCGACGCAGAAGACAAGGGATACAACGACTTCGCCCACATTGATGTCGAGGGAAAAGTCGTGATCGCGATGCGGTGCACGCCTCGGCAGGGTGTTACCGAAGGCCCCTTCAGTGGGCAGGAGTTTGCACAATATGCCGCTCTGAACTCGAAGCTGGCCGCAGCCCGACGTCACAAAGCCGCCGCGGTGCTGTTCGTCAACGACCCTCATACGGGCCGCGCGGAAGCCCACAAGCTGGCGGAACAACTGGAGAAGGCCCGGCAATCGGTCATTGATGCGGCGATCGCGTTCGTCAGCGGTGACGAAGGATCAGGCGAAACGGCGAGCCATGACCCACATGTCGATCCTCATTCTCCCCACGAATCACCGGCCGCCGCGGATCCACATGCGGCTCCAGCCACCACGCCCGCCGATCCCCATTCAGACGTCGAGACCGACGGCGATCCTCACGCCCCGCAGGGACATGGTGCGGGCGGCCTTGAGGGTGAGGCGTCGAACCAGCAGCATCTCGCTGACACTGTTCGGCATCTTCAGGAGGTGCAGGGGCTGCTCGAGTCACACAACTCCGATCCACTGATGGAGTTCGGCTACAACGGCTATCGCGGCGGCGGGTCACTGCCCGCTTTCCAGATCACTCAGCAGACCGCCGATCGGTTGCTGCAGGCCGCGCTCGGGACAACACTCGCCGACTTGGAAGCGAAGATCGACGAGGCCGGTGCGCCGCAGAGTGTGGAACTTCCTGAGTGGACCGCGCAGGGGCAGACGAGTCTCAAGCTCGTGCGGGAACCGGTGCGGAATGTCATCGGCGTGCTCGAAGGACAGGGCCCGCTTGCCGATGAGACGATCGTGATCGGGGCACATTACGATCACATCGGCCTGGGAGGCGATGGATCGATGTCCCCCGGCGTGAAGGAGATTCACAACGGAGCCGACGACAACGCCTCCGGAACGACCGCCCTGATCGAACTGGCCCGGCGTCTCGCGAGCCGCAAGGAACCTCTGCCCCGCCGGCTGGTCTTCATTGCCTTCACCGGCGAGGAACGCGGGCTGCTGGGATCAGCTCACTATGTCAAGGAGCCGCTGTTTCCTCTGGAGAACACCATCGCCATGTTCAACATGGACATGGTGGGGCGACTGACCGACGATAAACTGACCGTGTTCGGCACCGGCACATCAACGCGTTGGGAAGAGGTGCTGGAAGCGATCGCGGCTAAACAAGGGCTGCAGGTCATCCCCAAGCCGGAGGGCTTTGGTCCCAGTGACCATTCGTCGTTCTATGCGAAGGAAATTCCGGTGCTGCACTTCTTCACCGGGACGCACAGCGACTATCACCGCCCGACCGACGATTGGGAGAAGATCAACTTTGACGGAATCGAGCGGGTCATCCAGATGATGGAGGAGCTGGTCGTCGCAACGGCCACGACGGCAGAACGTCCGGCATATGTGGTGGTGAAAGGACGTGCGAGCATCCAGCCCCGGGAAGGAAGTCGCCCGT
Source organism: uncultured Planctomycetaceae bacterium (assembly GCA_963707405.1). GTDB lineage: Bacteria > Planctomycetota > Planctomycetia > Planctomycetales > Planctomycetaceae > CAVPPT01. The sequence continues at coordinate 295,518 of CAVPPT010000025.1, forward strand.
ACTTCGGCAGCATTCCCGACTTCAGTACGGAGGGGAGCGGGTACGCGATTCAGGGAGTCTCACCCGGCAGCCCGGCGGACAAAGGGGGAATCAAGGCGGGTGACGTGATCATCAAGCTGGGGCAGGATGAAATCACCAGCCTAGACGACTTCGACCTCGCGCTCCGCAAGTTTTCCCCAGGCGAACCGGTCGAGGTCGTCGTCCGCCGGAAGGGAGAAGAGGTCACACTCTCCGTTACGCTGGCCACTCCTCGCGGATGATGACCACCGATCCATCGTCCCAGCCGGCGTCTCAGGGCCCGGCGATGGACAGGGTCGTGCCTGCCTTCGGTGTCTCCCGGCCCAAGTCGCCCGCTGATCTTCCTCCGCTGATGGCCCTTCCGGGCTGATCGCCAGCTGTTGCCCCCGTGACGCGCTCCGTCATGCGGACGATGGGGTCCGTGCGGTGATTCCGTTGACGGGCTCCCGACGAACTCTCAAGTCCTGCTGCAGGCTCAGCTTACACTCCACAATCACCATGAAAGAATGTTATGAACGTCTTTTCTTGATTCAACACAGCCGGCCTCCGTTGGAATATACATCAGATCTTTGAAGTTTTGCACGAATTTACGGTTGACGCAGGGATGACCCAGCACGTACAAGTATGAACGTTATGAACGTTATGAACGCTTTAAGCCCACGCAATTCAGGAGGGAAGCAGCCATGCATCTGTTGACCACTCAATCGGCGCCAATTTCTGTCGCTTCTTGGAAAGCACGGGCCGAAGCAATCCTGCGAATTGAGGCGCCCTTCATCTATTCTGCGGAGTTCGAGTGCTCTGAGATCATGTCGAGCGATAAGGCCCAAGTTGAGGAACAGGTGCTCAGGCCAGATCGCGGCGGCCCGGCGGAGTTTGCAGCACTTGCAAAACCAGCTTCCGGTGGACTGTTCGGAACGTTGACATCCCTGAAGACACCTCTGCTTTCCCCTGAACTGGAGCAGTCCCTCTTCCGGCGAATGAATTACTTGCGATATCGCGTGAATGTGTTGAGATCGCGCCTGGCGGCTCGGCGACCCTCTCGAAAGTCGATCCGGATCGCAGAGAGGTTGCTTGCGGAGGGCGAGGTGATTCGCTGCCGGTTGATCGAATCGAACACTCGACTAGTGGTCTCCATCGCCAGCAAGATCACGAATCACCCGCAGGAACTCGAGGAGTTTACCTGCGAAGGCCTGCTGATCATCCTGAACGCCGTCGAGAAGTTTGATTACTCGAGGGGATTTCGCTTCAGCACTTATGCGACGCACGCCGTTCAGAGACACCTGTTTCGTCTGCGTCACCGGAACCATCGCCGCGCCGAGCGGTTTACCCCTGCGGCCCCGGAAACGCTGAATGACCTGGGACGAGCGACACTTGTTGTGGACGAGTCTGCAGGTGCCGCGGCGGACAGAGAAGCATTGTGCCGCCGACTGCTTGAGAGTGCCGAAGCAGTGCTGGACCAACGGGAACGTCAAATCATCCGTCTGCGTTTCGGCCTGGAAGGCGAGCGTGCCCATACACTCCGGGAAATTGCGGGGCGACTGGGGATCTCCAAGGAACGAGTTCGCCAAATCCAGATTCATGCACTCGCCCGATTGCAGGAACTGCTGGAACGAATCGGGGGCTCCGAAGCGATCCTCGACGGGATTTAGGACGGTTTTCGAGACGGTAACGCCATGGAAACCCGGGCAAGTTCCTCGTTGCTGACCGCTGGCCAAGCGAAGAGTTCAAGGCCCAAGGGATGATTTGACGGTTTGCGGACCAGTCGATACGATGCCCGGTTCCAGTCAGATCACCCCAAGTCAAAGTGAGGAGAGACGATAAGTGGCGGACATCGTCGTCAAGGACATTCTCGAGGCCGGAGTCCATTTCGGACACCGGACCAGCCGTTGGAATCCCAAGATGCGTCGGTTCATTTATGGACGACGCAATCGCATCCATATCATCGACCTGAAGGAAACGGTTCGCGGCCTGCTGACCGCGAAGCGTTACCTGCACAAGGTCGCGTCACAGGGGAGCCTGATCCTGTTCGTGGGGACGAAACGTCAGGCGGCGGCTTCTGTTGAAGAAGCGGCCAAGCGGGCCGGGATGCCTTATTGCACTGAACGCTGGCTGGGGGGCATGCTCACCAACTTCCGTACCATTCGTTCCAGGCTGCAGAGGCTGGAACAGCTCGAAGAGCTGGAGAAGACGGGAGAGCTCGCGACGTATTCCAAGAAGCAGCAGTCACGTCTGCTCCGCGAATTGCGCAAGATTCGCCGCAACCTCGATGGCATCAGGCAGATGAACCGACTGCCCGAAGCGATTATTATCGTCGATCCCAACAAGGAGCATAACTGCGTCCATGAAGCCAAGCTGCTGGGCATCAAGGTGGTGGGTTTGCTGGATACTGACTGTGATCCGGACGATGTCGACCTGCCGATTCCTGGCAACGACGACAGCATTCGCTCGATTAAGCTGATACTGGATCATCTCGCGGAAGCGATCGAGGCCGGCAAACTGCTGATGCCGCAAGCCCGAGCCCCAGCAGGCCGCCGTGGAACCCAAGGCGATTCCGAGTATCGGCTGAACAGCTTGGAAACACGTCAGACGTGGGCGGTGAGGGTCACTGGCGTGCCAGTGAAGCGGTTTCCCTGATTCGATCCACAGCCGGCTTAGAGCGGGCGCGGCGAGCCGGCCCCCGATTGGTAGATCTGAAAGATGTCGCTGCGGCCCCAAGGCTGCACAGCGGACGTCGCTAGCACAGGAGAAACAAGACCATGGCCGAGATCAGTGCTGCTGCCGTCAAGGCGTTGCGTGAGAGGACCGACCTGCCGATGATGGAGTGCAAGAAGGCACTCGTGGAAGCTGGTGGCGATGAAGCCAAGGCGATCGCGCTGTTGCAAGAGCAGTCAGGCAAGGCGCTCGGCAAGCGGGCGGCCAACCCGACTGAAGAGGGACGCATTCTTTGTCGCCGTCAGTGACGACGGAAGGCAGGCGGCGATGGTCGAACTGCAATGCGAGTCGGCCCCGACAGCCGCCAACAGCGAATTCGTCAAATTGGGCGAAGCCCTCGTTGGGCAGTTGCTCGATGGTCCCGGTGCCTCCAGCATAGACGAACTGCTCTCACAGCCGGTGCCCGGAGGCAAACAGTCGCTCAAGGACCTCTTCGATGCGACGAATGCCAAGATTCGCGAGAAGTTCGTGGTGGTGCGCGTTGCCCGCGCCAAGGGACCGGTGGGGGCCTATGTGCATCACGACGGCAAGACCGCCGTGCTGTTCGAAGCGGCCGGAGACAAGCTCAAGGCCGACGTACTCCGGGATGTGGCCATGCACGTCGCCGCGATGAAGCCGACCGTCACCAACGTCGAGGATGTAGACCCCGCACTGGTTCAGGCCGAGCGGGATCGGCTGACCGAAGAAGCCCGCAAGACCGGCAAGCCGGAGAACATCATCGGCAAGATCGTCGATGGACGCATCAGCGTGTTCTACCGTGATGAAGCCGGAGTATTGGCCGAACAGGCCTTCGCCAAGGATGACTCCAAGTCGGTCCGCCAAGTGCTCGCGGAAGCAGGTCTGAAGCCCCGCAACTTCACACTGTGGGTGCTCGGTACCTGAGACAGCCGCTTGCGGTTTCGCCGTTCTGAGTGACTCCCGACAAATTCAGAATGGGGCGACCGACAGCTCCTGGTAACTCGCAACCCGAACTTGCGACGAGCCGTTGAGCGTCTCCGAACCTGGGTATCCCGGTTGCCCTGCGGGACCGGGACTCATGGCGGATGTCGCGGGAGCCACGAGCGCCGGTCCGCCGGTCGGAGACGGGTAGCCGTATGGCATCTCGAAACCGGGTGCGGGTGAGGCGGGCTGCGCCATGCCGGCGGGAATCACAGTCCCTGTCATGTAGGGCTGACCGGGTAAGGGGGTAGCGTAGGGCGAGCTGCCAGCGGGCATACCCTGGGGCATCGTCCCCATCGGCGCAGTATACAAGTTCTGACCTTGCGGAATGGGACTGGCGGCCGCGGCATACATCCCAATTGCTTGTGGAGTGATCTCGGGGGCCGACGCGTACACCCCTTGTCCCTGCGGCACGACACCCGGAGCCGCTGCATACATTCCGTTCGATGGTGGCATGCTGCCGGGCATGGCGGTGGACTGAGACATGCCGGTCGGCGCGGAGGCGTACATGCCGGAGTTCTGGGGCATCATGGGTGCGGCAGGCATCGCCTGCATCCGCGACTGGACGGCTGGTTGGTACGGATTCTGTGCCAGTGAGCGCTCGTACAAAGCTTGTGCGTCCTGTGCACGACCGGTCTCCTGATACAGTTGCCCCAGGTGGGCCATCGCCGTGGCATCGCGCGGGTCGAGTTGCAAGGCTCGCTGGAGCGACGCTTCCGCCCCGGCAAGATCCCCCTGCTGGCGCTGCATCCAGGCCATTTCGATGTGTGACTCCGGCTGATTCGGCTGTGTGGCGGTCCACTCCTGGAGATGCGTCTGCGCCTCCGCCTGGAGCCCCTGCTGGTTCAGCAGCGAAGCCAGCCCGTGATGCGAGGGCTGATGTTTCGGGTCGACGGTGAGTGCCTGACGGAACATGCGTTCGGCACCAATCAGATCCCCCTGCTTGGCCATCGCCGAGCCGAGGTTGTAGGCATAGTTCGGATTCCTCGGATCGTCGATCATGGCCTGTTCGAACTCGCGCCGGGCGGCGGTCCAGTTGCCTTGCCGATAGTACGACTTGCCCGAGCGATTGTTGACGAGTCCACTTGACTGATTGCAGCCGGCAAGACAGGTACAGCAGGCGAAGAGCAGCAGGATGCTGCGGGTCAACAGGGAATGTGGAGTCGCGGACATGACGCAGGACCTCTCGTGATCGAGGTTCGTGACGGGCGGGAAAACGACGTCGCCGCAGTTCGCCGAATGCTCACAGGAGCGCTCGACGACCAGCATGCAGGTGTCGGACCGTCGGAAATTCAGATGTGCAGGGGGAGTTTGCAGAGGAAAGTAGCGGGACGTTAGCATCCAGCAGAAAATGCCACAAGAGGACTTCGCCCAGACTTGGACACGCAGGAATTCCCGGAGAAACATACAACCCCAGGGCCTCGGCGCAGGAAAGACTGCTTGCCGTCTGTGGCCCATTGAGCATAAGCTTCGACCGTTTGCCGCGGTCGTGAGTCATTGCTCACGCAGGCAAACAGGTCCATTTGGGAAGCGCACAATGGCCGAGCAACGGCGAGAGATTCCGGTGTTCGTACCGCCGCTGGCAGCAATCCTGCTGCGTGCGGAGGAGCTCAAACAGAGCCCTCTGACTCAGGAGGAGGTACTCCGCATCCGGGATGAAGCGCGGACGACGATGATGCGATCTGAAATCGTGGCCCAGCTTCAGATCAGCCGCGGCTATCGCGACATCGATCCATCCAACTGCTGGAATGACTGGCTGACACTGCGCAACGAAAGAGGCGTACGCTGAAAGCAGGATCATCCATCAGGCGACAAGCGAGCGGCGAGACACTGAGAATCAACCCTCAACACATCACCGGGCCGCGACACGGGTCTCTACCGGCTGCCATTCGTTGATGTCCGCAGGCCGCACACGCAGCCGGGTGACAAGGGGCGACTCGTACCGCGCCTCATAATACAGCCGGGATCGCTCGATCGTGACATGATGGGCGATCGTCGTGTCGAGTGGGAGCGGCAGCAAATCCGTTTCGTCATCGTTCGTCCGGGAATCGGCATTGCGAGATCGAATCGGTCGCCATGCTTCTGAATCCTGTGCGCTGGGGGTGTCCCCTCGCAATGGCATCTGGAATCCACCAGCCGGACCTCCCGGAAGAATCGACCCCGGCTCACTCGGTTCATCCGAGTAGGTGCGGGGGGTAATCGGCTGCCTGGGAAGAAAGCTGTCGCCCGCAGGTGTCGGCGGCGGGCTGGACCCGGACGAACTGCCTGATGATGACGTATCACCCGATGAGGGTGCAGCTTCTGACTCAGGCTGAAGGATCGTATCCGACGACATGCCACAGTTGCCTCCGGGGCAACCTCCACCGGCACAGCTGCCGCAGCAACTACAGGGGTTGCACCCGCACCCGCTCCAGCAGGCGGAGCCGCACGAGGATCCACAAGCTGACCCGCAACACATCGCGGCCGATGTCAGGCCGGAACCGCAACAGCCTCCCGTGGATACAGAACTGACGGCATAGGCTGAACTGTAAGGGGAGTAACTGGTTGTGTAGGGGGAGTAGCCTGTGTAGGTGGAGTAGCCTGTGTAGTACGAGCGGTAGCCCGACCAACCGGGGGTGTAGCCGGCGTAGTAACTGCTGTAGCCGGGCCAGTCACCGTATCCCGCAGAAAAGAACTGTGCAACGGCCCTCTGAGGTGCGGCAACGGCAACGCTCAACACCACAAAGAGGGCGAGCAGTCGGGCGGTTCGAGTGTACATCACGGGTGTCCTTCCACTGATCTACGGCAGATGCCGCAGGAACCATTCAAGACGCTCCCTCTCTTCTACCTGCGCCTGAACCAACGTGTCAACAAAGCGCCTGCCGCTGTGATATGGACTCCAACGAAATGGTTGATCGGATACGGTGGAACATGTGCTCCCGCCAAGAGTTGGCGAACGTGAGGCGTCATGGGCCCCCTCCGCATCGAATACATCTCTGCCGTTGAAGTGCCTTGGAGATTCCTATCGGGAATCCTGGCATCACCTGTTTGGCGGGACGTCCAGCTCGGCTTCCCACGGAATGTTCACCAAGGCCGTAGGGTGCGGTTTGCCCCTGCTCACCCCGGCCTCAAATGCCGGACTCACCAGTGATGGGGGCCGAGACAGGCATCGCCTCCAGATGGGGACCGTACGCAGCGGAGTGGATTGCCAGTCGGGTTTCACCGACATCAATCGTCGCAAGGTGGAGCGAAGGAAAGCTGCCGGCGAGAGTCGCGGGTCTCAGCGACGAACTGGCATAAGTGGTGTTGCCGAAGGTCATGCGGATGGTGGTTTCATCAGGATAGGTGAGCACCATGGCCAATTCGGGAGCCTTCCATCCGGTTAATGGATTCCCCAGATCACCATCTGTGACGAACCGCAATTGCTGGATTTGCCCACTGACGACCGGTTCGGCCGAGGTGATGCTTTCCGCTCCGCATTCGAGGCGGGCAGTCGCCAGATGCAGTTGCCATGCGGGTGAAGCACTCACGAGAATATCGTCCCGTCCGAAGATAACACGTGGACGGACCTCGATGGACTGGGCCACGCGCTGGGTCACATGACCGGGTGTCTGCAGCGGCCCCAGCAGCGCAGCGCAGCGAATGAGTGCCGCCATGGGGAGCACCGCGACGACCTGTTCATCAGCGAGTGCGTGGGCGAGCTTCTCCTTCTGGTTGGAATGATAATACAGGGACACACGAAACGTCTGGCTGAACCGCTGCTCGAGATTAACGTCGAGGTTCCGCAGGATGGCGTCTTCGGCATCGGCCAGTCGATGGTTCCGCTCCAGCACGCGCGCACACAGCAGGTTCGCCTCCCACACATCGGCCGAGTACCGCAGCGCCTGCTCAGCCGTCGCCAGCGGCTTTCGGGTCATCGAGCTGATCGAGGATCGCGGCCCGATTGGCCAATCCGGTCGCGAGCATGTCATCGCGGCGGAAGTGGCCATCCCCCAGTGCCGCGAGTCGACCGTAGGTGTCGGACGCGGCGATCAGATCTCCGCGGGCCTGCTGCGTACGGGCGACGTAGTACCAGTAGGGAGGATAGGCCTCCATGAACGGCTCCAGCCGCTGGAGAATTCGCAGGCGTACAGTGAGATCCGGCTCCCTCATCGCTGCTTCCAGGCGATCGAGGTCCTCGCCGCGCACCAGCCAGCGATCGGGAATGTTCTTCTTCTGGGCGAGCTTCCAGAACGTATCTAGAAACAGCGACGACTTCTCCACGACCTGTGACATCTCGAGACGGTCCATCTTCAGTAGATCCCGGTCTCGCTGATTGGTCGTGTTGCGGAAGTCCCACCAGCTGTCGGCCCCTGTGCGCACGGCCGAACCGAACTGAGCCGTCGCCAGTTGTGTGCTGAAGGCCAGCGCGTCCCACGTCGCCTTCTGGGTCACGGTCCGTCGGTATTGATCGTGAAGCAAGTGTCGCTCGCGATCGACAATGCCAATCGAGCTGATCTCCTCCAGAACCGCGGTGTACAGTCGAATCACCTCAGCATCACCTACTCCATCCAGGTTGAGATTGTTGAGAATCTGCTCCTGTTCCTGGACGAGTGTGGCCTTAGTGGGGGACTTACGGATGTGATGAAAGGCAGCCCGGCAGTAGTTGAGGGCCACCGCCGTGGCCATGCGGTCGTCACGGACCGGGGCTTCTCCTGCGGAGGCAACGTCGGATTCATCTCCCCTCTCGGCCAGGGAGGGACTGGTGGAGGGTGTCCCGGAAGGGAGGGGATTCCCCTGGATTTCCGCCTGCGCGGGAATGACGGAAGGCCGCGTGGGAATGATGGCGGATGGAGGGTCCGTGTGTATTTCGTCTCCTGCCATTGCGACGATCGCAGGAGCAATCGTCAGGAACGCAGCCACAAGAAATCGTGCGGCGTGGTCGGGGAATGGGGTGCTCATGGTGATTCCGCTCCTGGATCCGTCGAAGTCTTCAGGATGTCCGGCGAGAGTCGTTCACATCAGATCGTCGGCAAGACAATGCAAGCCGCGTTCCGATCTGGCCCACGAAGGACATCGTATCGGGATCGAGCAATCACCCGGCGTCAGAACATCAGCTACCGTCGCTATTAGCTGCGAATCGGGTGCAGAGTGACGACTGCGGAAGCTGGGCAACGCAAGGTAGAAGACCTTGGCAAACCTTACAGAATCGGCAATTTCCGCCGGTCATACTGAGCAGCGACTGTCGAGCGGCGAGGAGTGAGCAGACGTCGACGACGGACCGAACGTGACGGTCCGCATTCACCAGTCCCGCGGTGGACTTCGTCCCTGGTCAAGTCGCTGCTCTGGACTCGCTGCTTTCGGCCCAGTTAAGCCGCACGCTTACCACGGTTGGGCATCGTGAGAGCCTTACCGGCCACTCGACCCACACCCAGAGCGTCGGCCATAGCACCGACGACAAGCTCCTGACGAGCCGCTCCCAATTCGGGGTAGATTGGCAGAGCGAGTGTCTCGGCCGAGGCCAGTTCGGCTTCGGGGAAGTCACCAGCCCGGTACTTCAGGTGGCTGAAACAGGGCTGAAGATGCAACGGGGCCGGATAATAGATCGCACAACCCACCTGCCGATCCCGCAACCCCTCCAGCAGGCGGTCCCGCTGGCCGTCATGCACTCGCACGACGTACTGGTTGAAGACGTGTTCGCGTCCCGGAGTCGTCGCAGGAACGGACAGACATTCCAAAAGACCACAGGCCTCAAACATCTGCTGATACCGGCCCGCATTCTCCTGACGCCGTTTCGTCCACGAGGAAAGGTGTCGCAGCTTCACCCGCAGAACGGCTGCCTGCAACGCATCCAGCCGGCTGTTGATCCCGAGTTCGACATGTTCATAACGGCCGGCGTCTCCATGCACGCGCAGTCGTCGCAGGCGGGCCGCCAGATCAGGATCATCGGTCGTGACAAGACCACCGTCACCCGCTCCGCCGAGGTTCTTCGTCGGAAAGAAGCTGAAACAGCCCGTTGTGCCGAGTACCCCGGCCTGACGACCCTGATAGGTCGCACCGATGGCCTGGGCGGCATCTTCCACGATCGCGATACCATGCCGTACGCATTGCCGCCAGAGGGGGTCCATGTCGGCACACTGCCCGAACAGATGGACAGGAATGATGGCCCGTGTCTGCGGAGTGATCGCGGCCTCGACTGCCAGCGGATCGAGATTGAACGTAACCGGATCAATATCCACGAACACCGGAGTTGCTCCCACCCGCTCGATCGCACTTCCGGTGGCGAAGAACGTGAAGGGAGTCGTGATGACCTCGTCCCCGGAGCCGATTTCGAGCGCCTGCAGCGACAGCAACAACGCGTCGCTACCGGACGCACACCCGATCGCATGTCGGGCGTCGCAGAACGTCGCGACGTCGTTCTCAAACTCGGCGACTTCGTCGCCCAGAATGAACCGTTGTGTGTCAAAGATCCGCTCGACGGCCGCCATCACATCCTGCGCGCAGCAACTGATGCTGCTCGACCAGGTCAATGAGGGGGACCGGCGTAGGAACCGGGAGATGATCGGAGAGATGCAGAATCGCGTCGGACATGCAGCGACTCCATTCGCTGAAGTGGCCAGGAAACCCACCGCGAATTGCGACAGATTCATCCCTTCCATGGGATGGGTCAGGACTTGGGGTGCGTACCGTATGCTGCGGTCCCAATCGTGTCAATACGGAGACAGGGCAGAGAATCGAGCGGCGAGTTGCGAGAACGTGAGAGAGTGAAGCACGAGTCCGGTGAGGTGTTTAGAGACTGAGAGCAACCACTGATCTTTCTCGCTACGCGCCCATCGTCCCTCGCTATTTCCCCAACTGCTCCTTCTTGCGGCGCTCATTCGCCGCGGCGATGATCCCCGCCGGGTCATCCTCAAATGCCTGCTTACATCCTGTGCAGCAGACATAGTACGTCTTGCCTTCGTACATCACCGCAATCGTGCCGGCCCCTCCTGTGACGATGCACTCGGGCTGCCCGCCACCCGGACGTGCCAATCGGACTCCCTCCCGTGTGTAACCGACCTCGGCTTCGCGAAAGAACGCCTCCTGTCCGGGAGCCCGTTTCTCGAACAGCACCAGCGTCCGGTTCTCGTTGAGCAGCGTAATCGTCAGTCTGTGCTGCTCGCCCCCCTCATCCACCTCGGAGAGTAGTACAAGCCGGTTGTCCTGCAGCTGGCCTGTGTACTGGCGCAGTTGTTCTGATGGTCCCGTCGCGTCAAAGTGGAACGCGTGGGTCGACGGGTCACACATCAGTCGCCCCGATTCCAGCAGCTTTCCGTCCGTGACCGTGCAGATCAGTGCGACCGAGTCGCTCTGGAAGTCCCACGACCACGAGGATTTTTCCTGCCAGGCACCTTGCGTCGAACCGCGCCGTACTTGCCCGACGCCGCGCCATCCTCCGATGAGTGAGTTGAAGGACGACAGGGCCGCTTGTGCTGCCGATCGCTGTTCACTCGTGAGACTCGCGGGCGGATCCGCCCCGAGCGAGCCAAGGACGAGCATTCCCAGCGTGACGACGAACACCGATATGGTCGCCACGCCATCTTGACTGAGTGTCCGAATGGCTCTCATGACAGACACCAGGTGGGTCGTTGATGGTGGATATGCGAGTCGTTTCAAAGCCCACGGATCGCACTCCGTGGGTATCAACCACACTCAGGACCCACGCGCTGCTGCCGCCCGTGGACTTCTTTCAATGCCTACCTCTCTCTTCGCGTCAGACGCTGAAACCGGGTCCGCAGGTCGGCAGTCACCGGACCCGGATGGCCGTTGCCGATCTTACGTCCATCGACAGCCACGACCGGAATGACCTCCGCCGCCGTGCCTGTCAAGAAGCACTCATCAGCGATGATGACGTCGTGCCTCATGAGGGCGACCTGCTCCACCACATAGCCGGCGTCTTTGGCTAACTGGATGACGGCATTGCGGGTGATCCCCTCCAGAATGCCGGCTTCAGGCGGAGGCGTTCGCAGCACCGAGTTCTTGACAACAAATACGTTGTCGCCCGTGCACTCGGCAACCTCGCCCTTGATATTGAGCATCAGGGCTTCCATCTTTCCCTGATCCGTCGCTTCAATCTTGGCCAGAATGTTGTTGAGGTAGTTCAGCGATTTGATACGCGGATTGAGCGCCGCCGGATGGTTGCGGATCGTACTCGCAGTGACGATCTCCATTCCGTGCTCGTACAGTTCCACGGGATAGAGCGTAATCGTGTCGGCAATGACGATGACCTGGGGATGGCTCGTCCTGCGGATATCAAGTCCCAGTGACCCGACACCGCGCGTCACCATCAGCCTCACATAGCCATCTGCAATTTCATTAGCTGCGACTGTCTGCTCGACAGCGTTCTGCATGGCCTCAGGCGTCAGGGGAATCTCCAGGCGAATCGCCAGCGCGCTTTCATACAGCCGGGTAACGTGTTCCGTGAGCAAGAACACCCGTCCGCCATAGACGCGAATCCCCTCGAACACCCCATCCCCATACAGCAACCCGTGATCGAACACGCTGATTTTCGCATGCTCCTGATCCACGAGCTTTCCATCCAGATACACTTTCCGGGACATGGCCACAGCCTTCGCTGATGACAGGTATGCATAAAGAAACCCGGACTCCCGCAAGAGCCGGGTTACTGATTGGACACACTCCCCGCGAGGCGGGTTCAGGCCGCTTCGCCCAGAGTCTGGATGCGTCCCTCACTGAGCTGGACGATCCGTTTCGACATGCGGGCCAGTTCCTGATCATGTGTCACCATGATAATAGTCAGGCCTTCCTGCTCGTTCAAGCCGCACAGCAGGTCCATGATTTCACCACCGGTCGTGGCGTCGAGATTGCCCGTCGGCTCATCGGCCAGCAGCACATCGGGATGAGTGATGAGCGCCCGGGCAATCGCAGCCCGCTGCATCTCCCCCCCCGAGAGTTCCGCCGGACGATGTTTCAGCCGGTGTGCGAGTCCGACCCGCTCGACGATCTCGAGGGCCGCTTCGCGGTGCTGCTTGCGATGCTTGAAGTACTCCCATGCCGAATGTCGAATCATCAGCGGGGTCAGCACGTTCTCCAGCAGCGTCAGTTCAGGCAGCAAGTGATAAAACTGGAACACGAAGCCGAACACACGGTTACGAATCTCATCACGCGTCTCGATGGGAAGGTCATCGATGCGCGAACCTTCCAGCCGCACCTGTCCGACATCGGGCTTGTCCAGCAGTCCCAGTACGTGTAGCAGGGTACTCTTGCCGCAACCCGACTGGCCGACGATGGAGACAAACTCTCCCTGGGCCATTTCGATGTCCACACCGCGCAGCACAGGCACCTTGTGCTGGCCCTTCTGATAGGCCTTGGTCAGCGCCACCGCCGAGAGATGCATGGGATTCTGATGTTTGAGGATGGACAGCGTCGAGTTTCCGCTGACAGCGCGACTCATACCGGACTGGGTATCTGTTCTCATCTCAACCTCGCATCTGAAGGCCGCACGAATGCTGCATCGACCTGGATCACTCGACTTGCGTCACTCGTAACGCAGTGCCTGAACCGGATTCATCCGTGAGGCGCGCCGGGCCGGAAGCACGCTTGCCAGCACGGCAATCGCCATCGCGCCGAAGGCCACCCACAGCACCATCAATGGCTGCACGGAGGTCGGAATGTCGCGGAAATAATAGATGGTTTCATCGAAGACCTTCGTGTCCCGTCAGCCAGCTGAGCACACCTTCGATCTCATTAATATAGTGCACGAACAGCAGGCCGAGAATGACGCCGACCCCGCTGCCGACGACTCCCAGCGACAGCCCATACGTGAGGAAGATGGACATCACGCCGCGGGAACTGGCCCCCAGCGCCTTGAGTACACCGATGTCGCGCGTCTTCTCCACGACGATCATGTAGAAGATCGCGAGGATGCCGAACCCGGCGACCGCGATGATCAGAAACAGCAGCACGTTCAGGATGGCCGACTCCACCTCGACCGCCGGCAGCAGCGGGGCCCCTGCTTGTCGCCCAGGTGGCGACACGTAGAGATCGGCCGGAAACGCCGTCCGGAGCGGTCGCGATCACTTCGTCGCAGGTTGGCCCCGTCTTGGAGCTTGATCTGGATCGAGTGTGACGCTCACCGTGCGCCGACTGCGGATCGATCATGCCTCGCGGATGCGTTCTGCAAGTCTCGAGATGGCAGAACACGAAGATTCGAGTCGTACTCGCTCATGCCGCTTTTGAGAACGTCGACGACGGTCACCGTGTAGCTCACCGCCTGGGTGGCATGCCCGCGGTCGGGAAGGTCATCTTCACGTCGTCTCCGGCGGACAGCATCATTGAAACCGGTCCATCCGTTCCGGTCGAGTACTGAAAGCTGCCAGACCGATGCCTGGAACGTGCCGGTGAACTGTTGCCTTCGGGTCGACCGGGTCCATCCGCGTGCCTTCCTGCGAACGCATCTGTCTGGAACGGATCCGGCCCCGCTGGAGAGGGTTCGCCGGTACGCTCATCGGCTGTGGGCTCGGCGTCCGCGGCGAGCACCGCTTCAACCTGCTGGTCGACCGGCCGCACAGGGTCGCCGGGGCTTCGGATGGATCCGTCGTGAGACCCCTGAGCCGTCCCGCATCGGGATCGAGCGGTGTCTCACTCGGCCGACCGAGCCGCTCGCGCTTCCAGACGTCGCGACATCCAGCCAGTCGGGCCGAGCCGGCAGCCTCCGATCAGTTCGACGCGTCGGATCGTCGAGGCCGGCCTAGGGCTGGTCTGACGGTGTCGTACCCACCGTCACGCAAGTCAAACGAGGTTGCGCGCCGGTTCGACGGATGCTGGAGGTACCGCCCGAAGTCGCTCACGCTCGCATGCGTCGCCTCGTCAATGCCGATGAGCATGACTGGCGCGTGAATCTGCTCGGCCGCGAATCTGAAAACTGAGCATGCCGGTAGATCGACCGTCGGCGTCATGCCCTCGATGTGTCGCCACCGGCGCGGCGATCTCGTCCAGGTCGCCGACTGGGGGATTCGGAGCCCGGAGAGCGAGTGGCTCTCGATGACGAGTCGGAGAGGATGCCGTGGAGCGCGTTCGCATCTCGTGCGAGAAGCCGGCCATCACGCTGTTGACGACGATCATCGTCGCCACACCGAGCATCACGCTGATGATGCTCGCCAGCGCGATGAACCGCGTGCGGAGATAACGCCGACAAAGCAGCAGCTTGTACATGGGGGCATCCTTGCCGCAGGGGGAGCGTGGCCGCACCCACGCTCAGTCATCAAAGGCATCGACAAATTCAACATAACGATTCAGGGATCTTCCGAGCGCCGGTCCCCCTGGGCAACCTTGTCCATGGAACCACAGAAGGCTTCCACCCATGACGGACGAACTCACGCACTACCTTTGACCGAAAGCGTCGCGAACATGAACTATCCATGTATGTGTACTTCAACGGAATCTCGCGAGTCGCCCAGTGGCGGAATGAACGGGGCCGACCAATGTACGACTCGGGCAAGTGCACGTGGAGTCGTGCGTCCGAATCGGTACGCCGCCGAATTACATCATTTGGCTCAGACATTGACACCTCCCTCCGGCCGCAGCAGCGGGAAGAAGATCACGTCGCGGATGCTGCGACTGTTGCGTCAGCAGCATCACCAGCCGGTCGATGCCGATGCCCAGGCCCCCGGCCGGCGGCATCCCGACCTTGAGGGCCTTGACGAAATCGTGGTCCATCTTCGCCATCGACTCTTCCGCAGACAGTCCCTGCGAGCTGCGTGCGGAACAACTCTTCCTGCAGGCGGGGTCATTGAGTTCGGTGTAGGCGTTGGCCAGTTCCATCCCCTGGACGTACAACTCGAACCGTTCGGCGATCTCCGGTTGGCCCGCCTTGCGCTTCGTCAGCGGGCACAGACTGGACGGGTAGTCGATGCAGAAGACCGGCCCGGTCAGATGATGTTCGACGCAGGCCTCGAACACCTCGTTGATGATGACGTCCGGATGTGCGTGACCGGCATCCATCTGCTGGATGAGCTCACGACTGATGCGACCGCGCTCGGCCTCGTCTCGGGCTACCTGCTGCACAGCAGGAATATCCGTCATGTCGCAGCCGACATGTTCGCGAACAGCTCGGCATACGTCCTCCGCGGCCAGGGGGGGTGAAGTCGATCACGTCATCACCCCACGGCAGCATGAGTCGAGTGTGGGAGTTGAGTGTCCAGTGTCATCCCGTCAGGTCACTGGACTCCGGACACTGGACTCGGACACGATTCTCGCCGCGTCGACGACGACCGCCTCGGTCAGGTCCATCATCGTTTCGTAGTCGCCGTAGGCCTGATACGCCTCCAGCATGGTGAATTCGGGATTGTGCGTGGCGTCGATGCCCTCGTTCCGAAAGACTGCGGCCGATCTCGAATACACGCTCCACACCACCCACCATCAGCCGCTTGAGGTGCAGCTCCAGGGCGATTCGCAGGTACAGGTCGATGTCGAGCGCGTTGTGATGCGTGGTGAAGGCTGTGCGGCCGCACCGCCGGCGATGGCATGCAGCACAGGTGTTTCGACCTCGACGAAGTCCTGCTGCTTCAGCGTCGACCGTACGGAGTCGACGATCTGCGACCGCAGCAGCATCCGGTCGAGAACCCCGTCGTTGTAGATCAGGTCCAGATGACGGTGCCGCAGCAGCTCGACGTCCTGTGCGCCGTGAAGTTTCTCCGGAGGCTGCGCGAGCGACTTGCTGAGAACGGTCAGCTTTTCGACGAGGATCGAGACTTCGCCGCTGTCGGTACGCCGCAGTCGGCCGTCGATGCCGATTAGGTCGCCCAGGTCGAGCTGTCGCATCAGCTCCCACAGCGCTTCCGCGCATCGCCTCTCGAGAACAGCAGTTGAATTTTGCCCGTGGCATCCTCGATATCATAGAATCGCAGCTTGCCCGCCTTCCGCCGCAGCATGATGCGGCCGGCCACCCGCACCGTCTCGCCGGAGACGCCGCTCTCCTGCGGACACCGGGGCCGCACCACCGCAATCGACAGGTGATCGTCGAACCGCTGGCCAAATGGATCGTGGCCCAGTTCGACAATCTGGTCGAGCTTCTGTAGACGGGCCGCCTCAAAGCGGTCCGGTTTCTGGACTTGCGTCATCAGTTCCTGGACCGGCTTACATGACGAGGGGCGCAACACCCTCCCCACTCTGCGGGAGCCGCGAATGATCCTGAAACCGCCCTGTCAGGTCAACGGCAAAGAGGCGGATTAGATTCCCCTGCCTCTATATGGGTTTCGTCGACAGGGACAACGACGACGGCTTCGGGACTCAACCTCTGCAGGAGCGATCGTGGAGCAGAAATCAAATTACTACTTCCAGTACTTCTGCGTCACCCAGTAGCCGGTCAGGGGTGCCGTCAGCAGGACCAACCAGGGGATGTAGCCGATGGACGGCCATTCCGCCCGGATCATCTGAAACCGCGGCCATACAACGCCGAGCAGGGCCGGGAGCATCGGCAGAATCACACTCCAGCAGATCATCAACAGGCCCATCTGCTTGCGCTGCTGTCGTTCTGACTCGGACAGTTGATCGAATGCCCGTTTGGGCCCTGGAGTCGATTTCTCCTTGCCGGCCCTTTCCTTGCCTGTTCCGGTCTTCGTAGACGAACGCTTCTTTCCGGAGGGTGGAGCCGCGGCCTGGCCTCGTCCCGTTCGCCGGGGCGTAGTACTTGGCGATCGCTTGTTTGATCGACCGAGGCGTCGCGATAACGGGCCGCACGGGCACCCCGTACCGCAGTCGCAGTTCCTCCTCCAGCTCGTGCTCCGGCTGATCGACGCAGGCGATCAGCAATCGGTCATCATCGATAAACAGCGGAAGAAAGGTGTGCTTCTTCACGAGATGACGGGGCACCATGTCAAGGACGCATCCTCGGGCAGCATGTCGTCGAGGTCGACATAGGAGAACCCGAGTTGCCGGGCCAACGCCTGTGTCGCCACATCGACCGGGACGAGCTTCATCTGCACGACGGCATCCCGTTCCGTGAGCCCGCGCTGAGCAGCAAACGACTCGACTTCCCGCTTCTGGTCCCGCGTAATGTGTCCCTGTCCGACGAGCACGTCGAGCAATGGCTGACGGCCGAACTCGTCGCGCTCGGGCTCGAACTCGCGGCCGAGGCTTTCGTCGTACTCCCGCTTGCGAACCGGGTCGGTCAGGCAGAGCATCGCCTTGGCCAGCTCGTTGAGCAGGTCCTGCGACTCCTGCATGTACTTGCCGGTCGCATACTTCCGGACGTGTGCATTCAGCTTCGCTGGTAGGTGCGAATCTTCTCGATGTCGTCCTCGAAGCGGACGCAGCGCAGCAGCTCATAGTGATCCGGCGGCCGCGGGCCATCCGGAATGCCCAGCCATTCCTTGTAGACGTCGATCGACATGAGCGAAGTTGATGAGTTGAGGGAAATCTGAGGTGATGAGCCGGCAAGTCGGAACCGTCTGACGCCGGCCCATCAACTCATCCACTCACCAACTCATTCCAATTGGGCTACTCGACCTGGTACTCGGTCGCCAGCTTCTCGAACGCGTCGACGCCGTTCGTATCGAGTCCGGAGTCGCGCACGATCTCTGTGCTCGCTTCCAGTTGCCGGTCAGCTCCCCGCAGAGGCGTGGATCCGGCCGTTCTTGTCGTACTCGTAGGTCACTTCCACGGGAGAACCGGCCGGCAGATTCGGCGGCAGATCGAAGACGCGGAAATCGCCGATCGTCGTGCAGGCATCCGGATCGCGGCGTCCCCTTCCAGGACGCAGACGTGAATCCGCTGCTGGTTCGGCTGAATTGGTCGACGAACCGCTGCGTGACGCTGTGCGGCAGGGACGTGTTCTCGGGAATCATGATGTGATTGATCTTGCGCGACTCGGTTGTCCGGATCGGTGATCTTGACTCCCAGCGAGTGCGAGTTGACGTCGGTCGTGTTGACCGACTCGCAGCCGATTGATGACCGCCTCGAGCCAGTCCGGCTCTCGCCGCCGGTCGCCTTGCGCTTCGAGAATGGCTGCATGAATGGCCGCCCCTTGCGCGACCGCCTCTTCCGGCATCACACTTCCGCGACGGCTCGCGTGCCGGTGACTTCCTCGAGCATCGTCTCGACGACCGGCATGTACGTCGAACCGCCGACCAGCACGCACCTCGTCGAGCTCTCCGCGCTTGACGCCCGGCCTGCTGCATCACCAGTTCGGTCGTGTCGCGCGGTCCGCTGCATCAGGTCGGCGGTCATCCGCTCGAAGTCGCCGCGCGTCAGGGCGACCGTGAGCGTCTTGCCCTTGTAGTACACGCTGATCGGGATCTGCGCCTTGTCGCTGAGCTGCGCGCTTGGCGTCTTCGCATTCCTGCGTGATCGTCATCATGGTTTCCGGATCCTCGCGCGGATCGTCGCCGAACTTGCCGCTGGAACTGCTCGGCGACGTGGTCGACCATCCGGCGGCTCCAGTCGAGCCCGCCGAGCATCACGTCGCCGTCGGTCGCCAGCACGCGGAAGTGCGTCGGCGTGTACCGCACGACCGTCACGTCGAACGTCCCGCCGCCCAGGTCGTACACGAGAATCGTCTTCTCCTGTTCGCCGAGGTTCGGCTGCGCCCAGTTCGCTCACGCTCCAGGCGTAGGCCAGCGTGGCGGCCGTCGGCTCGTTGATGATGTCGATCACGTTCAGGCCGGCAATGCGGCCGGCGTCCTGCGTCGCCTTGCGGCGGACGTCGTTGAAGTAGTACGGCACGGTGATCACCGCATTCGCGATCGGGCCGATCTGCTTCTCGGCGTCCTGCTTCAGCTTCTTCAGAATCAGGGCCGAGATGAATTCGGGCGTCAGCTTCTTCTTCTGATAGACGACGAAGAAGTCCTTGTTGCCCATCTGCCGCTTGATCGCTTCGACGATGTGCTGCGGGTCTTCGATGCGACATCCGCTCGAACGACGGACCGACGATGACGTTGCCATCCTCGCCCAGCAGCACGACGGACGGGGTGATCGTTACGATCGTCCGCGTTCAGCAGCGAAATCGGACTCCCCTGCTCATCGAGTTGGGCAATGGCGGAATAGGTCGTTCCCAGGTCGATGCCGACAGTGTTGCCTTCAAGAATCTTCATGTTGAATACCTTCAAGCCAATTGAGTGCCTGAACACACACCCTGACCGCTGACCGGCTCGCGCAGAGTCAGTCACACACTGTCCAGAAAAGCGGAGCGCCTATTCTGTCACTGGACTCTGCCTGTTGCAAGCGCCCCTGTTGCGGCATCGGGGCCAAATGGCGATCCCGTCAGCGGTCTGCGAACGGCATCTCGACTCCTGCCGTCGACCGCGCCCCCGTCTGGCCGCTCTCACTCGGCGCGATCACCGGCGCACCTCGAGGACCCGCCTGCACCTTCGCGTGAGAGCCAACCGACAGTGTCCGCACCGCCTGCCCCGGTTCGTCCGGCAGGCGAACCGTCAGCGGGTAGGGCACGCGATAGGTGTGTTCCTGCTCCGGAGGCAGCTCTCGCAGTTCGCTCCAATTGCTGAAAGGACCGCGTACCGCATACTCAATGGGCCGTGAGGTCTCATTGGTCAGCCGCGTCACCGGCGGCGCAAACGTCGCTCCGAGATTGGTCCCCGACCAAGCGACACTGGAGGGCACCATCCGTGTCCGTCCCAGCACGAGGTCACGCAGTCGTTCGCCTCCGGGTGCCCGGCTCGTCGTCCAGCCGACCCATGACTCCTGGAACTTCTCCGTCAGCAGCGAGATGTCAAAAGTGCCGCCAGCTCCATGCTCGGGCGACAGCAGGCACTGTGCACGTCAGTTCCGGATCCATTCCCCAGACGAATGCCAGGCCCGGTTCATCGTCGTGCTGTTTCACAATATGTATCTCGGCCGGCTGAACGATGTGATAGTCGATCTCGGCAAACGGGTTCCATTCCCGACTCCCCTGTGTCTCTGGCCTCGAAGGTGCCGCCGCTTTGTCTACGACACTTGCCGATGCAAGAGCAGGAATGGAGACTTGCAGTCTGAGTTTGGGAACATTCAATCGCAGTTCCACCTGATCCGCCTGATCGCCTCGGGGGTTCGCCACCGGCTGCACCGAAAAGGGCTCGACGAGCAGTAGCTCCGTGCGAAGATCTCCCGCTCCAACAGCGCTCAATCCGGGAAGGGCCGCCTTCAGCGTTGCCCGGTCGACGAGACGGTCAAACGGACGCCCAGGGACATCGGCGGCATGAATCCGCGCCTTGCCGGAGTCCGCGAACAGACGGGACACCTGTTCCATGACCTGTGAGGAGACCGTAACCCGGATGTCGTCAGTATGAGGCAGATGCGAGGCATCCGGCCCCGGGACGCGGATCGATACCACGCCCGCTGACGGCACCTCGCCTTCCACACCCGCCACCTGGAGTGAAAACGTCGCCGAGATTCCCTGCCGATCACAGGAGACGCCGTCCACCAGCACCCTCATCTCGGGGCGGTAAACGGGAATGGGCCACAATGTTGTGGCGAGATTGCTGATCCCGTCAAACTTCAGACGGCCTTCAAGACCTCGCAGCATCCCGGGAACAGCCGAGAGTACCTCTTGCTCAATCTGCGAGCGCCGGAGGTAGAGTCCTCCCATGACGGCCACTCGCAGGTGATCCTGGCTCAACAGTGTGCCGTCAACACTGAGTGACTCGGGGGCCGAAACGTACCAGTTGTTGTCAGGTATACGCAGACTTGATCTGAGCAGCTCCAGCATAAGACGGCCGGCTTCGACCTTGGGCCGGATCTCCAGCGACAGGGGGACAGGCATGCGGTGACCGATGACAACATCCACGGGGCCTGCCATGCCGCTGAAGCCGGTCGCGGCGACATGTGTCTCACCAATCCGCAGTCGGAGGCGGCGCAGTTCGAGGACGAGAGACAGTCGGTCCGACCCCAGGGATCGCAGTCGCACCCGTGCCAGTTCGGCATCGTACGACAGGTCTTGGAGAGCGATCTCCAGTTGTTGGTCGCCCAATTCGACATGATCCTCGATGTCGGCGATCGTTCCCCGCAGGGCAGCTGGATCGATGGCCGTATGAATTCCCTGCGAGAGTCCCTGCAAAGTCGGGTTGCCGACGCGAATCGAGAGCGCTCGCTTAATGGTCATTGCGGGAACAATTCCCCTCGCCGTTGGAGATCGACGATTGCGTCGCCGGCCTTGAGATCGAACCGAAGGCTGTCCGGATCTGCTGTCACCTCGCCTGGCGCGAACAACCAGGACTGCACGACAGGATGAAGATAGACTGAAGCCCAGACATCATGTCTCCCTGCGTGGATCTCGGTGTACTGTGGCTGACCTCCCGCGGCGCGGACTGCCTCAACCATCCGCCGGCTCTCCTCTGCAGGCACTACGGCATCGTCAGCTCCATGAACGGCCCAGAGCGGAACCTTTCTCAGACGTTCTGCCTGGAAGACATCCCCGCCACCGCTGACAGGCAGCACAGCAGTCCACATCTCCGGGAACGCCCTCGCCAGACTCCACGCGCCGTACCCCCCCATTGACCATCCGGTGAGCGGCACGAAGTTGTGGATTGACAGGGAAGTCGCGTTCGACGAGTTCGAGAATCTTCAGGGCGCGACGACCGTCGGCGCCGTCCGCATCCCAGGCGGACAGTATGGGCCCCGTAGTGTCCTCGCACTGGGGGAACACGACTACCGCGGGAAAGCTCTGCTGCTGCAGTTTGACGATCGGTCCCAGTCCCACGTCCAGTTGTCGCCGTCCATCGACGCCCCGTTCTCCCGCTCCATGCAGGAACAGAATGACTGGCCAGCCCTCCGAAGGAGGCGGAGTCTCGGGCACAAAGACGACGTACCGGTGATCTCCGGTCTCGTCGGTATAGACGCGATCGAGGAATCCTCCCGAGGGTTCCTTTCTGGTAGCCCCACCAGCACCATCAGTGACGACCTCCGCGCCAGCGGCCACCTGCAGAGTCACAATCAACGCGAGACAGCGCAGCAATGTGCGGGACAACGGACACTCCTCACCGTTCAGTTGGTCGAGCTGACTGTGTCGTAACGCTGTCTGCGACCACTGTCAACCAGCATCGCTCGCTGCGTGGTGTGACCCGGAGAATCAGCGCATCCGGGCCTTGGGTTGTTCCTCACATGAGGCCGCGACGACGAAGTTCGGCAACCACATTCTGGACAATGTTCTGCACCTCAGCGGGTTGCACGCCCTCAGCTTCGGCGGCCGCTCTCAGCGTGGCCAGGGCCGCAGACGTTCGCGGAACCGCACGGGAATCGCAGCCGGAAACGGGCTCGTGGGCGAAGCCATGATTCGCCAACAGGCATTGGAGTGTGGACCGCAACGTCGACAGGTCACTTGTCTGCTGCGCCGACAGTGGTTGCCGCCCTCGACCCATGTCAAATCCTCGCAGTTCGGCGGCCGCGCGAAATCCGTCGGGAAACTCCGCCTGATACAACATCGTGTCAAACAGCGTCACGAGGTCGTACTGAATCTGACGAGCCTCATCCAGCTGGCCGCTCAGCGTCAGGTCATACAGTCGTCGTGTCAACTCGGGCACAACACCACTCGAGGCATTGGTCCCGCCGTCGCAGCCGATCAGCAGCATCGGCATCAGGGCCGCATCCCAGCCGGTGAGGAAGCTGAACTCCGGCCGGTTGGGACGCACGGCGGTAATCATCCGGATCATGTGGGGCAAATCGCCCGAGGAGTCCTTGATCGCCACGATGCGCTCGCAATCCTCGCTGAGCCGTTGCACGGTCGGCACATCGATGGGACTGGCGAACATCGGAATGTTATACAGCGTCACATCCACCGGAGTGTGATCGCCGATCTCCTTGAAGTAGGCGTACACCGATCCGGGCGAGAGCTTGTAATAGAAGGGGGCCACAATCGCGACGGCCCGCACACCCAGCGATGCATAGTGCTCGCAGGCTCGCAGCGTCTCACGCACATTCGCTTCGGCGGCCCCGGCGAGGATGGGCACGCGGCCCTGTGTCTGATCGGCAATGATCTCCACGATGCGCCGGCGCTCCTCGATGGTGAAACGAGTGAACTCTCCCGTCGATCCATTGGGATACAGTCCGTGCACACCCTTGACGATCAACCAGTCCACATACTTCCGCAGGACCGGTTCATTGATCTCACCAGCCGCAGTCAGCGGAACGAGATTGGGCGTAAAGATGCCGGCCAGACGCGTCGATGTCATTGCTCGGTTGTCTCACCACTGGTTGTCGGATTCATGGAGTCTCCTGGCCGCCGACGGACACCAGATGCCCGGTTGTGCGAATGAACATCGTCCCGTTGGCAACGGCCGGGGTCGATTGACACGATTCACCCAGTGAACTGCGCCCCAGTTCGACGAACTCGTCTCCGGTGGCAGCCACGATGACTTCTCCGTCGCTTCCAATTGCATACAACGTGCCATTTACGCAGACCGGGGAGCTGAAGAACTTCCCACCGATTCGCTTCTGATACACCTTGCGACCAGTTGCCGTCTCGTAACAGGTGAGGATTCCCTGATCGCTCCAGGCATACAGACGACTGTCATAGGCGATCATCGTCGGAATGTGAGGGACAGTGCTGTCATCGACACGCCAAGCTTCCGTGACGGAATCTAGACCGTCGCGATCACCGGCACCCCCGGTTAAAGGATGCACCGCCACCAGATGTTTCGGCGAATTGACGAAGGCACACGTTGCGATCACGAGATCGCCCGCCAGCACCGGACTGCCGATGGTTCGCTCACTCGTGTCGTGCGGAAAGCAGTCGATCTCCCAGTTCACATTCCCATTGTCGGGATCGATGGCCGTGATGCCATGCGTCCAGTTGGAGAACACCAGTTCGTCCCGACCGTCGGCCCTCTGCCTCACAACGGGCGTGGAGTAGCTGAGCCGCTGGCTGCGACGGGGAACCTGCCAGCGAAGTTCGCCCGAGCGCCGATCGACGGCGACCAGCGAGCTGTCGCCATCCTGGTCGTTATTCAGGACGACGAGGTCGCGATACACGATCGGCGACGCCCCAAACCCGTGCCCACCCTTGACACCTCCCAGCCCTGAGGAGGTCCAAACCTCGTTACCACGATGGTCCAATGCCTTGAGCACCAACTCATCGGGAGTCCCCCAGGCGATATACACGTAATCGGCGTCGACGGCAGGTGTTGACGTGGCGAAGCTGTTGAGTTTGTGGGTCTTGTGGGCCTCGGCGGCGAACGACTGCGACCAGAGCAGGTCCCCGGTATGCGTATCGCGGCACTGCAACATTCGTTGCGTGCCATCTTCGCTGGCACAGTTGATGAACAGCTTCTGCCCCCGGGCGACCGGCGAGCCATGGCCCGCACCCGGCAATTCAACCTTCCAATTGAGAGTCTCATCCGTCCAGGTGACCGGGATCGTCGTCGCGTCGCTGATGCCCGAACCATTGGGGCCCCGGAAGCGCGTCCATTCCTGTGCCGGGCATGCCTCAACTGAGTGCATGAACAACAGCATTGTCACGATCGGATTCAGGATTCGGACCATTCTGTGTACTCGCATAAGATCCAACGATTGCCGTCCACCACCGGGATGCTGGCCCAGATCGTAGACGACCATTGCGCTTCCCGCGAGTGACAGGAATCCCCGCAAACCATTTCATTGCTTGCGTCTCGCAGATTTCGCGAGTAGCCTGCAAAGCCGCACGACACCTGCTCAATTCTCCTCCGAGGCTTCCCGATGTCTCAGTTCGCGCCTACTGAAGAACCCGTTGCGATCGCCGAACCGACCAAGGTCGAGCACGACAGGGAGGTGATTGCCCAGGCCCGCAAACAGGGCAAGGGGTCGCTGCTGTGGGCGTTCGCCAAGCTGTCGGGCCCCGGCTGGTTGCAGAGTGCGATCACTCTGGGTGGTGGATCGCTGGGGGGGAGCCTGTATCTGGGAGTTCTCGCCGGCTTTGGCATGCTGTGGTGGCAGCCGATGGCGATGATTCTCGGCGTCATCATGCTCAGCGCCATCTCGTATGTGACCCTGTCCACGGGACAGCGACCGTTTGGAGCCATCAATCGACACGTCAATCCGGTCCTCGGCTGGGGCTGGGCGATCGGCACGCTCATGGCCAACATGGTCTGGGCAATGCCTCAGTTCGGTCTGGGGACGGCGGCCCTGCAACAGAACCTGTTCCCGAACGTCCTTGGTCCTCAGGCGCTGGAGGAGACGGGAGGCAAAGCCGCCTGCGTCGCCATTCTGTTCGTCGTCGCGACCATCGTCATCTGGTTCTATGACTCTGGTGGCAAGGGCATTCGAATCTTCGAATGGATTCTGAAGATCATGGTCGGCGTCGTGGTCATCAGCTTCTTCGGAGTCGTCCTCAAGATGACCACCACGGGTGCCCTCAACTGGAGTGAGGTGCTCGACGGTTTCATCCCGCGGCTTCAGTCGCCTGTTCAATCCCTCACCCGAGTTCGAATCGGCAATCGCAGCGGCGGGCCCCTTCGCCGACTTCTGGAGGACGCAGCTGCTGGCCATCCAGAAAGGGGCCATGATTACCGCTGTCGCGACTGCGGTCGGGATCAACATGACGTTCCTCATGCCGTACTCGCTGCTGGCACGGGGTTGGGACAAGGAGTTTCGTGGGCTGGCCTCGTTCGACCTCGCGACCGGGCTGTTCATCCCATACTTCATCGCCACCAGTTGCGTGGTGATCGCCGCCGCTTCGCAGTTTCATGGAACTCGCAGTGCCGACAATCAGACGCTTGTTCAGCTCTACAACGATCCCGAAGCTGCGCAGTCATTGCGCGGCGGACTGATCGCGGGCTACAAGTCCGAACTCGACAAGCGACTCAAGGCCGAACATGGGCCCGACAAGATCGCGGCACTGATGACTTCCGACAATTCCGAGGCCCTGGAAGTCATGCGGGCCGAACTGCCCGAAGCTGACCGGCTGCTCGCGGCCATGATGGTCAAACGCGATGCGTACGACCTGGCCAGTTCGCTGGAGCGACTGGTGGGAAAGGGGACGTCACAGATTGTGTTCGGTATTGGCGTCGTCGGGATGGCCATCTCCACGATCATCATCCTGATGCTCATCAATGGCTTCGTGGTCTGCGAGATGCTGGGGCTGCCTCCCAAGGGCACCGCCCATCGCCTTGGGGCGTTGCTGGCCGGTCTCAGCGGTGCTGCCGGGCCCTTCATCTGGGGCAGCGAGGAAGCCCAGTTCTGGCTCGTGGTGCCAACGAGTATGTTCGGCATGACGCTCTTGCCGATCGCCTACTGGACCTTCATCTTCCTGTTCAATTCGAAGAGCCTGATGGGATCGAACATGCCGACCGGCGGGAAGAAGCTCGCCTGGAACGTCGCCATGTTCGTCTGCGCCGGCATTGCGACACTGCTGTGTCTGTGGGCCATCGGCCTGAGCAACACACCGCAAATCGGGTACGGTCTGCTCGCCGGCTTCATCGCCCTGGCAGCGATCGTGCATATGATGCGCAAGGGAGAGCGACCGGCTGCCTCAAAGCCATAGTCGATGCTGTCCGCTTCGAGTAGAGCCGTCGACTTTTGCATGCTCGAGCAGCCTGAAGGCTGGACTCCAACATGCGCGGCCAAAGTCACAGCACATATCCGCATCGAAAAGTGATCGTCCCCTTGTAACTCTGCCCTTTTGACACTCTGCAACTCTGCCTGCTCATTGATTGCCAGCCGATGGTTGCTCAACCGGCGGCGGGGGCTTCAGTCGCCACGAGCCCTCCGCCTCGCCCGGCTCGATGAGGTGCGACCACTTGTCCTCCCGCAGGCCCTCGAACAGATCGCTCAACTTCTCGACCGTCTTGCTGTTGTCGTCTGCGTCCTGGAGATCCCCCAAAGCCTCGATCAGTGCGGACTCCGGCACCTCCGGCTTCCCATCGGCCAGACCCTGCAGCAACTCGCTGACGATGCGGGCCTGGCGAGTGTTGAGCGCGATGTCTCCACCTCCGAATCTCCCGCTCGTCATCCTCGCGAAATGATCGGGGAACCACCTGAACTGATAGTAGTCGACAGTTCCATTGCCATAGGGTGCAGGCTCGACGTACCGGCTCCAGTCCCGGCTGAGTGTGATGGTCTCGATATCTCCAGCGGCCAAGTTGAGAGTCTGCGACTGAGGCTCGGGGAACGTCGCCGGCCAGACCTTGGGATCAACTCGCATCCAGCCGACAGCGAAATCATGAATCACGACGTTGTACTTGCCCGGAGGCAGGTCGATGCGATCGCCGACGCCCAGTATCCGTTCACTGAACCGGGGATCTACTGCAGCCTCAGTCACCGTTGCCGACATCCAGGCTGCATCACCATCAACGGTCAACGTGGCGTGCGGAACCGGGGCCAGTCGGTATGTCCCTTTTGTCTCACCGGGGACAACGAGGTTCCCCCACGCCGGTATCGACTGCGAGTCTCGCTCCGCCTCATCGTCGAAGACCTCCTGCAGCGTCTCCCTTGGATCGGCGCCGAACAACTCCTCACGCCGGGCGAGCAGCGGAGCCATCAGTTCGGCTTCGGCAACTTCAGGCTGCCCGGCGGCATATGCGCCCAGCAGCTGATTGACGGCCAGCCGCTCGGCTATGTACGGGAGTTCATACTCCTGCCCATCCCACAGGAACGCCATCTGAATCCCAGTATCGTCGCGCTGCGACTTTCCGCGCGAGATCGCGGCGGATGTGCAACTCATCAAACCCGGGACCATCGTCCCCGATCGTGACTGTCTCGATCCGGCCGCCCCAGCCAAACAGCCGGTCACGGATCAGCAGCTCATAGTCACCCGGCTGCAGTTGGAAGACCGTGCCGCCGTACTTGCCGACGGTCTTCTCCTCACCCTTCGTGCCGTCGAAGACGCTGATCCTGCGCAGGGCGGCCAGGATACCGTCGTCATGCATCGTCACTGTCGTCTGGATCGGGTGATCGGGGGCAAACGTCATTCCCCTGGTCGCAGTGTCCGGACGATCGGTCGCCGGAGCAGGCTCTGGCGTCTTGTCCGAGTTGAAACGGGTCGTCTGCCTTGCTCTCCGCGACAAGCGGCGACAGCCGGAACGTGTCGGGCTTCTCCCCAGGTACGACCACGGTCCCCCACGCCGGATGTTCGCCGTCGTCGAAGACGCTCTGCAGCGACTTTCCTTCGGCATGCCATGCCAGGAGTAGGTTCACGGCTCGGCCCGGGGCTATCTGAGGCAAGATGATCTGTCGGCCCTGAAACGTTGCGCCCTGCAGCAGTACGGCTTCGTGGACATCGCCGGTCTGCTCAGCGTACGCCTTGAGCAAGATGGCCACGGCGGTCGCCTGCAGACTGTTCAGCGTGTACGACTCGCCCTGCCAGCGGAACCGGTGTGTGCCTGTGTGCAACGGTGGGAAGGCGGCCGCCATCTTGTAGAAGTTGCGCGTGACTTTCAGATCGACCGGCTGGTTGGGTATCAGATCGATTTTCGCGTATTCATACTCCACCGGTCCCGGCTCGCCGTATTCGGTCGTCGTGTGCCAGCCCGCGAGGTCATCCTGCACCAGAACCCGCCGGCTACGGCTACCCACGGCAGACGGTTCAGTCCACTCTCCCCTGTTGTACGGGTGACTTCGGGCTGGAGATCGTAGCCTTTGTCGTCGAACACGACCGAGAGCCCCGGGTCGACAATTGTCAACTGCACTTCCCCATACCCTGGATCAGACGCTGTCACTCGGGGACGCCGGCCGTTTGTCCAGGTGCAGGAGCTGGTGGGAGAGGGCGATCTGCTGACGGACGTCGAGCGTCTTGGTCCTTCCCGCGATGACCTCTGTCCGTTGCGTAAACGCGCCGGTCTGCCCGTCGGCCTGAAACGTCATCGTCAGGTCGTAGACCCCCGGAGGAAGCGGAAACCGGTACGGGTTGCTGGTGACAATCTCCGTCCGGTCGATCTGCCGGTTGTGTGCGGCTCCTATGTCCCCCGTCACGTTGATGAGTGTCACAGGTCGCAGACTGTCGAACTCGACCATCACGATGCCTGTTTCGACTCTTGCCAGCTGGGGCACGATCAACATGGCACCGATCGCCAGAGGGATGATCACCAGTGCGGCCACGAGCATCCAGCCCAGCACGCGCCAGGGCGAGCGGGCGGAGGAGGTCAACACCCATTCCTGCTGAGCGGCCGACAGGGCGGCAACGGGTGTGTGCTTCGCATCTATGCTGGTCGTCACCAGCCAGGTGACCCACGCACCGACGCCGGCCAACACTCCCAGCAGGGACAGTGGCCACACCAGCATCCCGCCGAACTCCATTGGGTCGCCGTTGCCAGTCACGAGGCCAAACAGGATCGGCAACCACGGCAGCACCAGCAGCGCCAGTCCGATCTGAAACAGCAGGCGTGCCCAGAGTGTCCGCGGGGCAGGGGCGGAGGCTGCGTCGGCAGTTGCTGCAGGCCCTGCGGTCAACCGCCGGGCATCCGACTCAGTGGCCAACTGGTGAACCAGCCCCGGCGTCAGGACACGCCGGCTGAGGACCATCCCCAGGCCGAACAGCAATCCTCCCAGCATGACCGCGCCAAAGATCGGTAGCTCTATGTCATGTGCCTGATCGAAGGGAACCCTCGGAAACCATCCCGCTCCGACGCCGGCCATCCAGGCGGCCAGACCGATCCAGAGCGCAATTCCGCTCCACGTCAGCAGAGTGCCGAGGTTGTCTCGCGTCGTTGTCTGGATTCTCCGATCGTCATGATTCCGTGCGCGCCGGGCCTTCTTCAGTAGCAGCGCAATCAGCGGGACGGAGATGGACATCAGCACGAGCGTGAAGAGCGCGACCATGTCGGCCTCGCCTGCCAGCCGGCGTTTGAACTCCCGATCGGGCCATTGAGCACCCCCATACATGAGCGGAGTCGCCCCGAGGGCGGCGACAAATCCCGGCCAACCAGACAACGACACTCCGAGAGTATGTATGCTCAGAAGCGCCAATGTCCCCAGCACAAGGGCGGCGACGAACAGGCTGATCCCCACTTCGCTCGACATGTCCGACCACTGTTCGATCGCCTGCCCCATCAGCAGGGCCGCAATCGCAAGAGTCAAGACCCCGATGATCATTCCCGGCCCCGGCAACGGGGTCACCAACCACGGCGGCAGAGTTGCCACTTCAGCCTGCTGCGGATGTGCACGAGGTTCCTGTGCAAGCCCCAGCGAGTGGTCCTGATCGCGGTGTCCCAGCCTCCAAGTCCCGGCGGCAATCTGGTCGCGACGATAGAGGTACAGGAGGACACCGATGGGCCCCAGCGCCACACACATCACCAGAAACAGCGCGGTGGCAAGGGGGGAGTCGGCGGGCAGAACTTTGATGACCCCCAACGCAATTGCCAGAAGACCCACGGGGACACAGAAGACTGCCGCGAGAATCGCCGCCTCGTCCACGCCAACAGAACCAGGATGCCATGCGAACCCGGTTGCTGCCAACCAGAAGAACAGCGGGACGAGTAAAAGAAGGGCACCCATCCAGATGATCCAACGACCCGTCGAATCCTTGTCCCCCAGTGACTGGTCGAGGAACACTTGTGCTTCAGACGCCTGAGCCGCCCGGATTCCGACGAACGCCAGAAAGGTCAGCCAGAGAAGCAATCCGAAAACGAGAGCCTCCCAGATCCAGCGTCCCATGACGCTGTTTGAATCAATGACATCCCCCCGCAGCAATGTTGTGATAACAAAGGCAAACCACATCGTGCCAAATGCCGACGAAAGTGCCATGGCCCAGGGTCCAAGCTGGCCACGATCGCGGCGGCTGATTCCTCTAAAGAGCAGCGTGAGCACGGCGATGAAGGCCAGTGTCGCTGAGTAGCGAATCACCGCAGCGTATGTCTGCGCTGCGTCCACATGCGCCGGACTGGTCAGCAGAAACGACGTCGCCACCCCGATCAATGACGTGAGAACAATTCCCGTGACGTAGCTAGTGGCACTGAAACCCGCTGTCGACCTCGCCGCACGACCGCTGAGAGGTTCCTTGAGCGCTGAGTCCCCACTTGAAAGAGGACGCTGTTCGACCTTGCGAGACTTTGCCGGTGGGTGTTGAACGCCTGCCAGGTGATCCCCCAGCAACTGCGCGACTTCGTCGGCCGTCTGGATCCGGTCGTCGGGATTCTTCTGCAGCAGATGGTTGACGATCTCGATCAGCCAAGGCGGACATTCCGGGTTGATCTCCTCGATGGGGCGGGGCGTATCCTGACAGACCCGCTTGATGGCACCGGCCAGCGTCGTCGAGCGAAAGGGCGAACGTCCGGTGCACATGGCGTACATCACGCACCCCAGGCTGAACAGGTCGCTGCGATGGTCCACCCGCTCGCCGGAGGCCTGCTCCGGAGACATGTACTGCGGCGTGCCGCTGATGTCTCCCGTCCGGCTGATGCTCGCATCGTCGACCGCGCGGGCCAGTCCGAAGTCGGTAATCTTCACACGCTCTACGCCGTTTTCCAGAAGCACATTAGCCGGCTTGATGTCGCGATGGATGAGCCCCTGCTTGTGGGCGGCGGACAGTCCCTGCGCTGTCTGATGACCGATACGGAGGATCTCCATCAGTCGCAGCGAGCCCTGTTTGTCGAGCTTCTGCTGTAGCGTCTGGCCAATGATGCACTCCATCACGAGGTACGGCAGAGTGGGATGCAGCTGGGAACCATCGGGGGACTGACGTCCCCCGCTCGCCTGGCCTTCATCGACGGCGTGGATGGTGACGACGTGCGGGTGATTGACGGCGGCCGCAGCCCGCGCTTCCCGCAGAAATCGCAGCCGCGCACCGGGATGGGCCGCCAGCTCCGGTGCCAGAACCTTGATCGCCACGACGCGATTCAGCTTCGGATCTCTGCGCGCGGAAGACGATCCCCATCCCCCCGCGACCGAGCAGCTCGATGATTTCATAGGGTCCGAGCATTCCCAGCAGTCCAGGGTCGGAACTGGGAGAAAGAAATCTCAGCGAGAGAGTCTCAGGGGACGAACCGGCGATCGGAGGCCGCTCCAGAAAGCTGCCGGCATCGTCATACGCCAGCAGTAGAGCTGCGATGCGTCGTCGCCGCTCCTCGTCATCTCCGCATGCCTCACTGAGGAACGCCTCACGCGCCGCTCCAGTCGCATGGCCCAGGGCGGCGATAAACAGCCCTTCGACCGACTGGGGATCGGTGGTGACAGCGCCGCCAGCGGGTGGTGCCTGCTGGTCAGCGTCAGCAGGTTTCGATGGATCATCGGACATCGGCATGGCTCCACAATACTTCGGATACACCATGCAATGCGACGTTCGGCCCCAGCGCCTCACCCAAATCACCGGATTCGCAGAATCAAGGAGCAGACGAACCGCGATTGATGCGATCGTAGAGCCAAGCCCGGGCATAGGCCCAGTGCCGGGACGCCGTCGCCCGGGAGACGCCCAGTACTTCGGCTGCCTCTTCTTCCGACAGGCCCGCGAAATACCGTAATTTCACGAGCCGTGCTTTGTCATGATCAATAGCCTCAAACGCGGCGAGGGCTTCGTCGAGAGCCAGCAGTTTGTGAGAATCCTCGTCAGCAACCGCATCGCACTGCAGCAGCTCGACTCGCTGCAGGTCTCCCCCATGACGCAGGCGCCCTTGCGCCGTGCTTGATCGACGAGGATTCGCCGCATGGCCTCCGCCGCTGCGGCGAAGAAGTGACCGCGCGAATCCCATCCGCTGTGTTCCCCGTCGCCGACCAGTCTGAGGTACGCCTCGTGAACGAGCGCCGTGGGTTGCAGTGTCTGCCCCGGTTTCTCCTCATGCAGCCGTTGGGCGGCGAGCTTCCGCAGTTCGTCATAGACGTATGGCAAGAGATCGTCGGCACGCGCCCGCCCGTGACAGATGGCGTCGAGCAGCTGCGTGACAGGGCCTGTGCCGGACGAGGCAGAATGTGACGACATGGCCGGACCAGATCGAGGGAGTGCCGGGATCAATGACCGCTGCTTCAGTATAGCGAGCAGATGGCGACCCACATTCCCTCTTCCCTGAAAAGCCCATCGTTCCTGCCCATGTGGGAACGACGCACACTCGTCTGACACAACGCTGGTGCTGGCATCCCTCGGGGATGCCACTCGCTCCACGATCGAGTGACCGGTGGCAGCCCTGCCGGACTGCATCAACCATCAGTTATCAGTGGGTCGGGGGCAGGATTTGTTGCTAAGTTCCAGTTCCTTCCCATCCCTGACTCCCGATGAACGAATCCCGATCGAAGAGTGCAGTCTGCTGATTTGCCCCTACTTCCTACTTCCTACTTCCCTCGTGCCTCCTGTCAGGCGAATCGGGTTGCGGAGCGATTCCCGTGTGGCCATCGCGGCCTGCTGCTGCAGCGCTGCATCATCCGGTCGACGGTGCGCACACCAGACAAGATGCTCCCTGGCGCGTGCGAACTCCTCGTGCTCCATTAGCCAGGCCCCCAGACGTGAGCGGGCCGCGAATGAACTCGGATTCGCTTCGACCGCCCGCTCTGCGGCCTTGCTGGCCCTGTTCTCGTCCCCCAAGTCCTGATAGAGCGAGCAGATCTGACACCACAGTCGCGATGCCTGTTCGCCATCGGTCGCTTCGGCTTCATCGGACCATCGTCGTGCAACCTCCTGGGCGACCTGGCGTTGTTCCTCCCCGTTGCCTGTGCGTGAGTAGCCATCCATCAGGCGGACCAGGGCCTGTGTATCCGGCTCGAATGCGTCGCGAAACTGCTGTGCGGAGAAGATCGGTGCCAGCAGATTGATGATCTCCTGCTGGTAGGCGGCGTCCCGTTGAAAGGCCACGCGCCAATATCGCAACGCAGACTCCGCATCGTCTCGCCGCCAGCCCTCTCGACCCACGACAAAGTTGACTTGGGGATCCCAGGGCCTGACGCGGAGCGCCTGGACCAACAGGGCATTGGCCGTCGTTTGATGGGAGCCCAACAGCCAGCCATGTTCGGCCAGTTGCACATAGCCCTGTGCCAGCAATGGACACAGCGACAACGTGCGCCGTGCGCAGGCCATCGATTCCTCCAGAAGGAGCCGATGCTCACCAATGACTCCCGGCCGGTCGAGCCATTCGTTCATCTCCTCCGGCGAGGAAAACTCCGCTGACAGGGCAGCCTCGCGGATGTGGGACAGGGACATGCGATCGGGATCCGCCTCCTGCCGCAGTTCGAACTGCGCCTCCCAGGCACGGGCTGCTCGCAGCTGCAGGCGGGCATCATTGGGGTTCGCCCGAGACGCTGCCAGTATCAGTTTCGACTGATGTTCCCGCAATTCGTTCCGGTCGAGGACACTCTCAGGTGAATCCTGCATGCGTGAGGCGCGAATGTATTCATGCCAGTAGCCTTCTGCCTGAAGTTCCGGACCTTTGACACGAACAATCCACACGCCGAGCAGCAGGCTTCCCATCAATGCGGCTCCCCAACACACACGCCGCACGGGTGCCCAGGTGAATGAGCTGACCGTGTCAGGTGAGCGCGCCGCGCGTCCCCTCCAACCGGAGCAGAGCCGCCGCACATCCAGCCAGTGACACGACCACACCCATGCAGGCCGGGACATACCAGACGAAGTCCCCCAGCGAGTGCACGAAGTTAACACACAGAGCTCCGCCAATGGCGGCTGAGACTCCCGCCATTTCGGACGAAGACGCCGCCCCTCTCGCACCCCAGCGGCACCAGCCCAGGGTCGTCAACATCAGCAGGCCGACAAGCGACAGCCCGACGAAGCCGGTCTCGAGTGTCACCTGCAGATAGCCGTTCTCGGCATGGCTGTATTCGGTCCCCTCATCATTGTGATCGAAGTATGTCCAGTAGACTTCGCGATGACTGGCCAACCCGGTCCCTAGCACCGGATAGTCGGCGATCCCCCGCACAACGGCCGCCCAGAATCCGCCGGCGAGCACCAGAGCGGTCCATCTGATCGATGTCACCCGAAGTGAGGTCGCTCAGACTCTGCTCGGCCATTCGCTCGATGTCCTCGCCAAAACACGCGAGGGACACGATGGCCAGCACAACCGTACACACGAGCGCTCCCACCAGACGACCATTCAGGGTGCCCGATCGTCGAAAGGCAACGAGTGTGACCAGCATTCCGCAGCAGGTGGCGATTAGTCCTCCCCGTGACTGGGACAGCAGCACGGCAACACCCAAGACTCCCATCGACAGAATCAGCAGTAATGCGCGAATCCCCTTGGCATCTGTAGAACGGCGCGTGGATGTTGCCGACCCGCGAGACCAACCTCCCGAGGCGCTGATGAGCCACCAGAAGGCCAGCGGCAGCGCCATCCCCACGAAACTCGCGAAGTGGTTCTTGTTGGTGAACGCTCCCTTGGCGAAGTAGTTCGTATGCGAAAAGGGATGCTCATAGAACCAGAAGAACTTCCCGTTGGATGTGAGCAATTGCACCAGACCGAAGACCGCCATCAGCAGTGCCGAGCAACAGAGGACTTTGATGAGTCGCCGGACATCGTGGGGGCTGCGAATCCGCTGCGAGACGACGACAAACAACAGCATGCCAGCGACGATCTGTGTCAACGCACTGCAGGTGTCCGTCGGAGTGAGGCTGATTCTTGTCCAGGGACCGTTGATCATCTCTGCCAGTGCAGGATCGGACGCTGCAGCGTTCCAGGCGGACAGCACTTCTGCCAGATGCGGAGAGATTCCGTGAAGTACCCGTTCCGGCAGTGAGCAGGTCTGCAACAGTACGATGCCCACGCCCGCAATCAGCAGCGGCTCTACCCAGGTAACGCGCCATCCCGGTCGAGCACAGGTCAGCTGATGGAGTGCCCAGAAGCCGGCCACCGCGCTGCACAGGAGCGCGAAGGTGAGCTGTCCGAGCGCCTGCCGCCCCCCCATCAGAAACGGGACGACGAGCAGAATCGCCAGCAGACCCAGATCGACCAGCAGCAGCAAGGTGCTGGGCCGGGACTTCGCGGCACCACCGAACGACCGATCGCTCGAGAACTGAGTCGTGGGCCGAAATGAAGTGCGGCTCATGAACGTCTCCTGACTCCTTCAGCCGCCTGCGATCGACCCTGCTCATGCTCAGGGTCGTCAGCCCAAATATCCATCACGCTGCTCGGCCGTCTTTGGCTTTCTCACCTTTGCGGACTCCGGGGAAGGGCACCAGTGCGCGGGCCGCGTCACCAGGAATGGGTTCCGGCTCCGGCTGTTCGTCGTGACCGTAATCACCGTAGCCGTAGCCGTAGCCGTACTCATCGCTGCGTTCGGCTGTCACCTGATTCACAACGACGCCCAGCAATTCGCAGCCGAACGATGTCAATGCCTCGGCAGCTCTCAGCACCTGCTTGCGGCGATTACGGTCGGGTCGCACGGCGAGCACGACGCCATCGAGCATGCGTCCGATGACCGGCGCATCGGCCACCGCCAGCGACGGCGGGACATCGACAAGTACCTGATCGTAGACCGTCTCTGCCCAACCCAGCAGCTCCGAGAGGCGGTCGCTCGTCAACAGTTCGACAGGGTTGACTGGCCTTGGTCCGGCGGAGAGGAGATGCAGCAGCGGATGCTCGGTGTGATGAATCAGTCCCTCGACCGCCTGGGTCATCGGACGTTCATCACGCAGCACGGTGGACAGACCGGCTCGGCCGCTACGGTCGAACAGTTTGGTCATACCCGGCCGACGCATATCCCCGTCGATCACCAGTGTTCTCTTCCCGGACTGGGCATAAGCGACGGCGAGGTTGGCCATCATGGTGGTCTTGCCATCACCCGGCTCAGTGCTGGAGATGGCCATCCGGCGAATGCCACCATTGGTGAAATCGAGCGAGGTCCGCAACGTCCGAAATGCCTCGGACTCCACCGAGTTCGGTTTGCGATGTGTGTGCAGCGAATCGAGTCCACTCCCGCCCAGAGGCTGCAACTTGCGGACCACTGCCAGGACCGGAGTGCCGACCTGGTCGCGCAGGTCGTCCGCGGAATGAAAGCGGTCGTCGATCAACTCCAGCATGTAGATCGTGACACAGCCGGCGGAGATTCCCAGGACCAGACACGCCAGCAGCGTGAACGGCAGGCGGGGGGCCACGGCCGCCGGGTGGATTTGTGCGTCGGTGAGCACGGTGGTGCGGAGCCCGTTCTCCTTGTTGAGATCAAGGTTCGCAATCCGCGACATCAGGTCCATGTGATACTGCCGCATCCGCTCGAGATCGAGCTCTGCAATGCGCAGCTCGGCGAGCTGTGTATTGAAGCCTTGCGCCTCCCGGCTCTCCTTCTCATATTCCTCACGGAGATTCTGTTCGTTGGCGAGTGCGATCTCATACTGGTGCTTGGCAATCTGAGCCAGACGGGGTCCGAGTTCGCCCGCACTCAGATCGCTGACGCTCTGGCGTACCGCTTCAGGCCGATCGACGAGCCACTGCTCCTTCGTGCGGATGCTTTCTATCAACCGACGAATTTCGGGGTGATTGTCCCCGTAGTGATCCTGCTTGGTCTTCAGTTCGGTGCTTTCCTCAACCAACTCTTCTTCGATGCGGGCCACGGTGTAACCATCGTATTGCCCGACACCGAATTGCCGGCGGAGCAGCTCGGTCCCCAGACTTTCGGCCATCTCGACGGCGAACTGCTGGATGTCTTCGCCATTGCGCAGGGCCGCTTCAAACGACACGAGTCGCGAATGGGCCATCAGGCGCCTCTTCTGGGCCTCGACGAGTTCGGTGTTCAGACTGATCACCCGTTCGTTGAGTACATTCGTCGGCTTCTCATCGGCTCCGAAGACAACAGGCGTACGGTCCAGCAACGAGAGGTGCTCTGCCTCCTTGACACGAATCTGCTCCTCGACCTGCGACTTCTCGCGGGCGAGCAACTGCAGCAGCTCCCGGGCGTTGTTCTGATGGACGTTGTCCATGAACTCTAGAAAGGCATTCACCAGCTCGCTGACAACGACGTACGCGGTCTCTGCACTCCGCGAGCGATAGGAAACAGTAATGATGTTGGTATTTCGCGCCGTGGTGACTGACATGCGGGAGCGGAAGGATTCAATCCATTCATCGGGACTAACTCCCCACAGATCGATGCGATGGTCCTTCGGAACCCCTCGAATGGCACGCTTGATGACCTTGTCTCGACTCATCACACGCTCAATGGTGGGCATCACATCGCTGAGTGACTGCGATTGTCCGGACTCGGCATCGAATGCCTTGTTTCCGGTCTGCAGGACCATCAGTTCCGCATGCGACTCATAGACCCGCGGGGCCATCACGTAGTAAACAATGGCAGCCAGTGCGGACAGGATGACGAACGCAGCCATCACCGGCATGCGGGCACGCACCGATTTCAGAAAGCGCAGCGCGCCGGCGAAAACATCCAGAGACTCGTGGCGGCGAGTCAGGTTCGCTGTACTCAGTTCGTCATCCATGACGTGTATCGTTGTCGCTGTTCAGGAACACTGCTGCCGAACTTCGCGTGCGAGACCTTCCAGGTCCCACGGGCAACTCCGCTGGGGATGCGATTGTCAGAAGACCGACCCACCGATCGTGAAGCCGATCACGCGGATGGTATCGATCAACACGGTCGAGGTCGTCGGCTCCACCGATACGACGTCGCCGGGGGCCAGGCGGATGTTCTCTTCGCCATGATGTTTGGCCTTCTTCAGACTTGCCTGAATCAGGATCGGTTCCTCCACACCGGGTCGCGAACGAATGATGTACACCTTGTCGGCCACCGGATTCGAGATGCCTCCGGCCAGGGAAATGGCTCCCAGCAGACGCAACTCCTTGCCAACCGGATAGTCGTACAGGTCAGGCTTCTGAACAAGTCCCTGGAGCTGAACCGGCTCCGGATCACGTCGCTCGACCGTGACGATGCTGCCATCGGGGAGATAGTAGCCGCCCCCATTACCTTCGGTGGTGGCGGAGACCAGATCGACGCGGACGCTGCGAGTTCCTGCCCCCACCGATGCCGTCTCATGAGCGGCCAACGTCACGTCTTCAGTCGCCCGGGACGCAATCGCCCGAGACGATGAACCGTCGTTCCGATAACCCTGATGGCTGATGCGCACGAATGTCCCGGCGTCGTCGGCCAGTCCACCGGCCGCAACGAGTGCCTGCAGCAGGCTGCTCCCGCCAGTCCGCAGGGCATAGGTATTGGGCTGATTGACGGCACCAATGACGGTCACCTGGTTGACCTTGGGACGCTTCATCATCACCGTGACATCCGGCGAATGAAACAGCCCTTTCTCGATGGCCAATGACGAAATGATCGCCTCAGCCTCTTCGAGTTCGAGGCCCTCCAGGTGAACGTTGCCCAGTCCCGCGAGGAACGCTTCTCCCGACTGGTTGACGCGCACGAACCGCGTCTTGTCGTCCTCCGTGACCAATCCTGCAGAGATGTTGATTTCCAGAACGTCACCCGCGCCGATCAGGTCATTCTGCACGACAGGACTGGCGAGTCGCGAGAGATCAACGGTTTGGGCGTTGAAGGTTTGTGTGGCCTGCCAATCTTCCGGCAGTGTAGCGGGGGTAAACTGGGCGGACGCGCAGCCACCGGCAACCAGCATCATGACGATGATGGCAGGCTGACGGCACGGCGTCGCTCGTCGGGGCACGCTGGCGCCTCGACGGTCAGGATACTGACGTTCGCCCATGGCAGATTTCAGTGAGCGGTGATCTGGATCGATCGCGGGAGCACATCACTCAGGAAGTCGACACAGGGGACCTGCCGTGCCGAACTCCATGCGGGAAAGGGCGGAACCGTAGCGGAGACTGAAGATTGCGGTCAATACCGGTCCTGACGTCTCAGGCGTTGGACGAACTGCGAAACCGCGGCGCGATCCCCGGTTCAGGCCTTACGGATCTTCTCCCGACCTGAGCGTACGTTCTTCGTGGCGTTGCGGGTGTCCACGATCAGCGGGGCATGCTTCACAATAAAGTCGTAATCGTAGGCCGAATGGTCGGTTGCGATCAGGACGCAGTCCTGAGCTTCCAGAAATTCGGAGGTCAGCTCTGTGCTGGACATCTCCGGAACGTTGTGATGACGCATTCGGGGCAGTTTCGGTACGTGGGGATCGTTGTACGTAAGATCGGCACCACGGGCCAACAGGGATTCCATCAGCACAAACGAAGGACTTTCGCGCGGATCATCCACGTCTTTCTTGTAGGCCATCCCCAGCAGACAGATGCGGCTGCCCTTGATCGGCTTGCCGACATCGTTGAGGAAGTCTCCCAACCGGCTCACGACATACTCGGGCATGCGCGAATTGACCTCGCCGGCCAATTCGATGAAGCGCGTGGCCAGCCCCTGCTTGCGTGCGAGCCACGTGAGGTAGAAGGGATCGATCGGGATGCAGTGCCCTCCCAGCCCAGGTCCCGGATAAAACGCCTGAAATCCGAAGGGCTTCGTCTTGGCGGCGTCAATCACTTCCCACACATCGATTCCCATCCGGTCGAAGAGGATCTTCAATTCATTGACCAGTGCGATGTTGACCGCCCGGTAGGTGTTTTCGAGGATTTTGCAG
This sequence comes from uncultured Planctomycetaceae bacterium, assembly GCA_963707405.1. Lineage (GTDB taxonomy): Bacteria > Planctomycetota > Planctomycetia > Planctomycetales > Planctomycetaceae > CAVPPT01. The sequence continues at coordinate 336,487 of CAVPPT010000025.1, forward strand.
GCCTCGGCGATTTCGGGTGTCGAGGCCGGCACCACCTTGACCACGGCATGCGCATACAAGGCCGAAGCCAGTTCCAAGCTGGCTTCGTCGAGTCCTCCTACCACCTTCGGAATTCGCGACGCCGAGTAGTCGGGATTGCCCGGATCCTCGCGCTCGGGACTGTAGGCCAGGAAAAAGTCCTTCCCTGCCTGCAGTTTGCTCTGTTGCAAGATGGGCAACACCACGTCCCGTGTTGTGGTGGGGTAGGTGGTGCTCTCCAGCACGACAAGTTGTCCGGGCCTCAACACCCGTGCAATCGACTGAGCCGTCCCTTCCACGTAGGCCAGATCCGGGTCACGACTGTCACTCAGCGGCGTTGGGACGCAGATCAGCAGGGCATCCGGCTCCGCCAGACGCGTCATATCTGAGGTTGCTTCGAACCTCCCTTTCGCTGACCAGCCCTGAATCGTCTGGGAGGAGATGTGCCGGATATAGCTCTTGCCGGCGGTCAGTGCATCGACTTTGGCCTGATCGACATCAAAGCCGATCGTCCGAAAGCCGGCAACATGGAAGGCGTCAATGAGTGGCAAGCCGACGTAGCCCAACCCGATCACGCCCACCGTGGCCGTTCGTCCCTGAATCGCCTGCATGAGTGTCTGTCGCATAGAGACTGCTGCCTTCCTGGAGCAAGAACCAGTTCAATGGGGTTAGAACGATCGGCGGGGGAGACAGCCCGTGACTGCTCCGACTGGACTTGACCTCGTCTGGAACGAGCCGTATCGTCCCGCCGCTGTTGGGTATCGTGATCATGTGCGGAGGGAATGTCCCGTTCACGATCAGCTACCAAAGCGATGATGTTCGCAGCGCATCTGGGCCGACTGTTCAGACCAGTCCGAATGCGTGGTGAGATAATAGGGAGCGGAATGAACCGTTCTCAACCATATTTGTCAGCGGGCCACAGTTGTTGCCTGAAATTTCCGTTCGCCCCCCGTATCTTTCGGCGGAATCCTGATCCCTCTCCCCCTACGACCCGCATCTGCGGAGGGAGATGGCCCTGGAGCGGGCGTCCTGAGGGGGCAGGTCTGTTGTGATCTCAGACGTTCGACCTGGCCCAGGAGGGGCCGATGTCTGAAGCGATTCCTTCGACATCTTCGGGCGGAGATGGACTGGCCCGGCGGGGTGCACTGGCGCTGCTCGCACGGGTCGTTACCGTCGGGTTGGCCTTTCTCCTGCAACTCGTGCTGGCACGAAACCTCAGCGTGCAGGGTTACGGCCAATACGCCTTCGCGATCTCCTGGATGAATCTGTTGGTCGGCTTCTCGATGCTGGGGATGGATCGGGCTTCGCTCCGATACCCCGCCGAGTATCTGGCACGGGGAAATCGCTCCCTGCTGTCGGGATTTCTGGCGCGAAGCCAGCAACTGGGATTTCTGGGAAGCGTGACCGTGGCTGTCGGCTGGCTGCTGGTGGCCTTGGGGTTTCGATCGCGCATGCCGGATGGATTGCTATCCTGTTTTCTGCTGGCCGGTTGCCTGGTCCCCATCATGGCGATCGCTCAGATTCGCGATGCGACCCTGTTAAGTGTGGGCCGTATTCATCAGGGCTTGCTGGGGACAACTCTGCGAACAGGACTATTTCTTCTGCTGGCGCTGGCGGCCATCTTCAGTGGAAGCGCAATCTCCTCCTGGCTTGCCGTCGGCTTGCAGCTGGTTGCGTCACTCGCTTCGCTGCTGTTGTCGTCCTGGTTCCTGTGCCGGTGGAAGAACTCCACCGAACTGGAGGACACACCCGCCTACGAAACCCGCGACTGGCTGACCGTCTCACTCCCGCTGATGGCGGTCGTGCTCATGGCATTTGGCATGAACCAGAGCGGCATCTTGCTGACCGGCCTCCTGCTGGGGACCGAAACCTCCGGGCTCTACGCCGTGGCTGTCCGGCTGTGCGATGTGGCTCTGCTGGGCTACCACGCGGTCAATACGGTTGTGGCACCTCGTTTCGCCTCGCTGCATGCCACCGGTCAAACGGAATCACTACAGCGACTTCTGACTCGATGTGCGGCGGCAACGTCCGCGGTCACGCTGGGGATCGTGGCACTACTCGCGGTGACGGGCCCGCTGATTCTGTCGTTGTTCGGCCCCGCATTCTCGGCCTCGTATCCGATCTTGCTCATTCTGCTGGCCGGTGTGGCCGCCATTGCCGCCTCCGGTCCTGTGGTCTATTTCCTCAATATGACCGGTCAACAGCAGGTGTGCCTGGCGACTTACACCGCATCCGTTGCTCTCAATCTGTGCCTGAGCCTGATGATGATCCCACGCTGGGGAATGATCGGGGCGGCACTGGCGACCTCCATGTCTGTCGCGATCTGCCATTTGACACTCGTGGCCGTTGTCCGGCACAAGTACGACCTGATTCCTCACCTGACGCTGCGGCTGCCCAGAGGGTCACGCCAAGCCGAGGAGCAGCCAGGCGCGACGTGCACTCCCGCTGCGGTCTCGCGACCTGCCGCCTGATTCGACGCTTTCGAGACCTGCGGATGACAGCCTTCGTTTACTGCCTCGCAGCCACCTTTTGCGGTGTTGTCACCATCCGGGCAGCGATTGATATCCGTTCGAATCTGTTCAAGGCGGGCGTGTTTGCAGGGCTGGGCATCATTCATGGACTGGTGCCAGCGATTACCCCGACTCACCTGCTCGAAATGGGGTTCAGCCCGTCATCGCGATTGCTGGCCGCCCTGTATGTGCTGGCGTGTGTGGTCATGTTGGCCGCCGGATGGAGCGTCGTCCAGGCCCGTTGTCTCCGCCAGCCAGTGCAGGTCGATGACATGATTCGCTGGTTTCACACCCCGCAGGGGCAGCGTCTGCTCAAGTGGCTCTTCTGGTGGGGTATCGCCATGGGAATTCTCGCACTACTGCTCATCAAGAAGGCCAACCAGGCGACGCTGGGCGAGATGCTGCGCGGATCGCGATTCGAGTTCCGGCACACGCGATCGCCTGTCTTGTACAACCTGGGCACCTATCTGACATGCTTCGCCTTCATTCCAGGGTTAGTGGGCTTCTTTCTCAGCCGCCGGTATCAGGTGCTGTCGATCCTCTTCATCTGTGCCTACGCATTGCTCACGTTCTTCGTGTTCTCGAAAGGAGCGCGATCGCTCCCGCTGGGTCTGCTGGGGACATTCATCGTCGCCTTTCTCATGCGCAAGCGTCCAACGGTGTCCCAGTTGATCGGGCTCACCTGCGCCACGGCCATATTGATGGCGCTGGCAGTGGGCATGTACGAGGGCCGCAAGTACATGGCCCATCAAAGTCTGCTGGAGACGTTGCAGTTTCTCCTGTCGGCGGATGCCTATGCCGGGGCCCTGACACGTGATCCTCTGAACTACAACGAATGCCTTGTCGGGGCCTGCCACTGTTTTCCTGACCAGCATCCCTTCGTGAATATGGCGGGCTATCGGCGGATGCTGGTGTTCTTCCTGCCCAGTTCGCAGTTCCCGATTCTCAAGCCCCGCGATCCGAACATTGTGTTCGGGGAGGTGGTGTTCAATACGCCTTTCCAGTGGGATGTGACGATCCCCCCCTCGATCCCGGGAGATGTGTTCATCAACTTCTGGGGCTGGCCAGGCACCATCGTCATGTTCTTTTATGGAATGCTGGGGGCAATGGTGGACCGGCTGGTCGCCACGAGTCCACTGTGGTTTGCCGTCATCGGCGCACAGGCGGTACGACTGGTGCTGCTTGGGATGCGGGGACAACCGTATGACCTGTATGTCGGGTGCCTGTTCGTCATGGTCGTGGGTTTCGTGATCTACCAGATTGGTCCCGCGCGGCCCCGACTTGTTCCGCAGAAGCTGCCTGGACCGTGCCGAACCCCAGCACGACAATTCCGCAGTTCCCCTGCACAGCGACGCCCGAAAGCCGCCTGAGTTTCCCCTTGATTGAGAGTTCGACATGGCCCGGATTGCCTTCTTTGCAGGGATTCCCGACGCCCGATTGTTGCAGACAGTGGAGTTCTACCGGCAGGATCTCCAGGCGCTGCAGGATCTCGGCCATGAAGTCATTCCCTGCACGCGCTGGCGCGAGCTGCCGAGCGACTTTGATCTGATGTTTGTCTGGTGGTGGACCAAGGCGGCATGGCCGCTGCTGCAATCCCGGATGCGCGGTCGTCCGACGCTCATCACGGGCACCTTCAATCTTCGGTTCCCAGACTCGTGTGACCTGCGAGATTACTTCAAGCGACCCTGGTGGGCTCGGACGGTGCTGAAGAGCAATGTGCGTGCGGCGACAAGAAATCTGTTCGTGTCGCAGCATGAGGTGACCGCATGTGTCGAGCATTTCGGGCTGAGCAACGCCGTCCACTATCCCCATGTGCTGACACCGGAATATCTCACCGGCCCCGGCCCGGAGCGCGAATTGGCGATTTTCAATCTGGCGTGGGCACACCACCCGAACCTGTTGCGTAAAGGCGTTCCGGACCTGATTCACGCCGTGGATTTACTGAAGCGGCGTGGGCTGCCGGTCAGATTGTATCTCGCAGGACGACCCGGAAGTGGATCTCCCTACCTTCGCGACCTCGTACAGCGGCTTGAACTCGACGACCTCGTCGTCCAGTGCGGAGAAGTGTCCAAACAACGCAAGCTGGAGCTGCTGCGGCGCTGTGAGATTTATGCTCAACCGTCCCAGTACGAGGGCTTCGGACTGGCCACGGCCGAAGCCATGGGTTGCGGAGCCTGCGTCGTCACCTGCGACGTGGGGGCGGTCAGAGAAGTCGTGGGCGATGCGGGCATCTATGTGCCTCCACAGTCGCCTGAAAGTCTGGCCGACGCTCTGGAATCGGTGCTGGACAATCCATTCGAACGGCACCGACGGCAGCTTCAGGCGCAGGATCGCGTCCGTCGACTCTTCAGCTATGAATCCAAGCTCGAACGCCTTCGGGCCTGCCTGGCAGAGGTTGGAATCGACTCCGTATCCGCCACTTCCGCCACTTCCGCTACTACCGGCGAGACGCACCGACAGGGACAGGCCGCCTGAGAGAGAACTGGCAGCACGAAAGGGGGGGCAAGGACTGCTGGCTCCTCGCCACTGCGGCAGTCCGGCGCTCTCGTCAGCCATCAGTTGGTGGGAGAGCGCAGCGGCGTGAGGCCGGCCGTGCTCAGGACTTCCGTTCATAGACGAAGAAATCGGCGAACGATGTTTCGTCCCCGTTTGACTCGTCGAACGGATACCGATTAGGAACATGAGCCGAGAGCGTCCAGTCGGATTGACGAGTTTCCACCCACCGGGAGAACCGGCGATGTCGCACGTGCTTCATCCCCGAAGGCTGCTCATGATCGGACGAATAGATGATCACATAGCGTTGTCCCAACTGGAACAACGTCCCCATGTAAGCCTCGAAGGTGTCACTTTCCACGAGGTGATAGATGACATCCAGGGACAGGGCCATGTCCGCGCGGTACTCCCTCGAGGCCTCGTCACTCGAACGAGGATCGATGACATGAAACGACTTTCCGGGATCACCTGAGAACTTCTGCCGGCACACGTCCACAGCGGTGGGCGAAACATCCAGTCCGACATATCGCGGGTAGTCAGACAGAGAGAGTTGATTTCCGTCTCCACAGCCCAGTTCGACGACACCCGCGACATTCCGGGTCCGCACGAACTTGTTCAAGAAATCGGCCTTGAACCGGGCCAGTCGCCCGTACGATCCGGCTCCGGAGGTCTGCCCCCGCCGATAGCGCCCCTCCCAATAGGAGGAGGAGTGCTCGAATCGCAGGGTCCTCTGCCGCATCTGCACCCAAGCCGATCGGCCCGCCGGGCCGACCCAAGGGATCGAGTAGACCATCGACTTGATCATCTGTTTCATCGTTCAATCCGGCAGGTCGGAACACGGGCGGCGCGAGTTGTCGGAGAAGCTCCGGATCGTGTCAACACAGATTTTCGTACCTTGCACTCCCTGCAGTCTGCCCCCGATGGGCCCGGCTCCCTTCCGGAGAGAGTCCCCAAGTCCCTCTAGCGACGAATCCCCGAATCGACCTAAAGTACGCGTCACCTCGGGGGCCGGGGGAGTTTCTGCAGGCAGGCGGTTCACGTTCGTGGTGTGTCGGATCTCCGGGCACCTCGTTTGGCGACCCCTTTCTTTCGATCTTTCGATTCGGATTCATGAAGCAGCTGCTGCAATCCATTCGCAACGGACAAACGGACATCGTCGATGTGCCGGCACCCGAATTGCGACCCGGTCACCTGCTCATCCAGACGCGGGTCACGCTCATTTCGGCCGGCACGGAGCGGATGCTGGTCGAGTTTGGCAAGGCCGGGTGGATTGAAAAGGCACGCCAGCAGCCCGACAAGGTGCGACAGGTCGTCGACAAGATCCGCACCGATGGACTGGTCCCCACTCTGGAGGCCGTGAACAGCAAACTCGATCAACCGATCCCACTGGGCTACTGCAATGTGGGATCGGTCCTTGCCGTGGGGCAGGGGGCCGAAGGGCCTCAACCGGGAGATCGGGTGCTCTCGAATGGTCCACACGCCGAGGTCGTCTGTGTACCGAAGAATCTGTGTGCCCGCATTCCCGACAGCGTGACTGACGAGGCGGCAACGTTCGGCGTTGTAGCGGCCATCGGACTGCAGGGGATCCGGCTGGCACAACCGACATTGGGGGAAGCGTTCGTTGTCTCCGGGTTGGGACTGATTGGGTTGCTCACCGTTCAACTGTTGAGAGCTCAGGGCTGCCGTGTCCTGGGTCTCGACTTCGACGAGTCACGACTCGCGCTCGCCCGACGGTTCGGGGCCGAGACCTTCCCGCTCGGAGCAGGCGATCCACTCCCGTTCGCCAAGACCTTCTCCCGTGGTCGTGGTGTCGACGGCGTGTTGATCACAGCTGCAACCCAGAGTGACGACCCGGTGCATCAGGCGGCTCAGATGTGTCGTCAGCGGGGACGCATCGTTCTGGTGGGCGTGGCGGGGCTGCACCTGTCGCGGGACGACTTCTACAAGAAAGAACTCCAGTTTCAGGTGTCCTGCTCCTATGGACCGGGGCGCTACGACGAGCAATACGAAGTCCAGGGCCATGACTATCCACCCGGCTTTGTCCGCTGGACCGAGCAACGCAACTTCGAGGCGGTGCTCGACATGATGCAGTCGGGACAGGTCGATCCCGCCCCGTTGATCACGCATCGCTTTCCTTTCGAGCGCGTCGAGGACGCCTATTCGCTCATCAGCGGCGAAGAGAAATCGCTGGGTGTCCTGCTGGAGTATCCGCACGTCGATCCCGCGAAGCTGCAGGAAACGACCATCACGCTTTACACGCAAGAACATTCGCTCACAGGACGAGTTCCCGGTGCAACCAGGCACACGAGTGGACTTCGACAGCGGACACGCGCTGTAACCGGCGCACCTCGCGTGGCCTTCATCGGTGCTGGCAACTTTGCTTCGCAGGTGCTGATCCCGGCCTTCAAAGCGGCCGGGGCTCAGCTGGTACAGGTCGCTTCACGCAGCGGTTTGTCGGCCTCGATTGCGGCGCGCAAGCATGAGATTGGTACGGTGACAAGCGATCTGGATCTGCCGTTCGAGTCTCCGGACATCGATGCACTGGTCATCGCGACACGTCACGACAGCCATGCCGAATTGGTCTGTCGCGCACTGGCGGTCGGCAAGCATGTCTTCGTGGAGAAGCCCCTGTGTCTGACGGAGTCCGAGTTGGGCCGCATTCAGGTGGCACTCGAGCGCGCATCCGGCGGAGGTCAATCCCCCTTGCTGATGGTCGGGTACAACCGCCGCTTCGCTCCGCACACACTGCGCATGAAACAACTTTTGCAAGGTCCTCGTGAACCACTCGCCATGGTGATGACGGTCAATGCGGGATTCATTCCCGCCGACCACTGGGTGCACGACCCTCTCACGGGTGGTGGCCGCATCATCGGGGAAGGCTGCCACTTCATTGATCTGCTGCGCGATCTCTGTGGACATCCCATCACCAGTTTGCAAGCCACTTCGCTGGGACGTCTTGGAGCGGACGCGTCCTCCGACGACAACACGATGGTCACGCTCGGCTTCGCTGACGGATCGATCGGCACTGTGCACTACCTGGCCAATGGTCACAAGGCAATCCCCAAGGAGCGACTGGACGTCTTCTGTGGTGGCAAGGTGCTGCAGCTGGACAACTTTCGCCGCCTGCGTCTGGTCGGATGGCGAGGGGCAGCGAAGATGAACCTCTGGAGACAGGACAAGGGGCACCGCGCCGGTGTGGTGGCCTTCGTCGAGGCGCTGAAGACCGGCGGTCCGCCTCCCATCCCCACTGCCCAGTTGCTGGAGGTCGCACAAGTCTCAATCGACGCCGTTCGTGCCGCCCAGGCCGGGGAGACCATCACTTACACCAATCAAGCGTCCATCGAGGACGCGGGGTCTTCCTCGACAGTGACGCCTGTTCGCCGGCAAGCCACACTTCACCACACAGTCACTTCCCCGTCATAGCAGGACCCATGGAACAGCATTTTCTTCACGTGGTCGGTGCCCGGCCCAACTTCATGAAAGTCGCCCCGGTCATTCGTGCGCTGCGGAAGCACCCCGGCATTCGCCAGACTCTCGTCCACACAGGGCAGCACTACGACGCCAATCTGTCGGACATCTTCTTCGAACAGCTCGACATCGCCCGGCCGGATGTCAGCCTCGAAGTCGGTTCCGGATCTCACGCGGCACAAACGGCGGAGATCATGATCCGCTTCGAACGAACCGTGCTCGAGAGTCGTCCGGACTGGGTCATGGTCTATGGTGATGTGAACTCGACAATCGCTGCCGCACTGGTCGCCTCGAAGCTGGGGATCAAGGTGGCTCATGTTGAAGCTGGTCTGCGGTCGTATGACCGGACGATGCCTGAGGAACTCAACCGCCTTGTCACCGATCAACTCTCCGACCTCTTGCTGACTTCCTCTCCCGAAGCGGAGGAGAACCTCCTCCGCGAAGGTGTGGCACGGGAGCGAATCCACTTCGTCGGCAACGTGATGATCGACACAGTCCGACAACTCATGAGCCTGCGCACGAATGCCGTCCATCAAGGGACTCACGGGCGAGTATGCCCTGCTGACGATGCATCGTCCGTCCAATGTCGACGACCCGCACATGCTGAAGCGAATTCTCCAGACGATTCGCGAGATCAGCCAGAAGCTGCCCGTCGTCTTCCCCCTGCATCCGCGGACGAAGACCCGCATCGAGGCGCTTGGAGAACCGGGTCGTGATTTCCTGACCTGCTCCACCATCCATGTCCTCGATCCCACCGGGTATCTCGAAAGTATCGCCCTGCAGAAGAATGCCAAGGCCGTCATCACCGATTCCGGCGGACTGCAGGAAGAGACGACCGCTCTGGGAGTCCCGTGTCTGACGATTCGAGAAAACACGGAGCGCCCTGTGACGGTCACCGAGGGGACCAACACGCTGGTGGGCACCGACATGTCACGTCTGCTGGCCGAGGTCGATCGCATCCTGAAAGGGCAGGGAAAGGCCGGTCGCGTACCTGAAAACTGGGATGGCCGTGCTGCGGAACGAATTGCCAGTATTATGACCCGCGCCGCCCAGGTGAATGCAGCCTGACCACGGTATCGAGAGTTCGTTGGCGGCAGGGAGTGACGGGACGAATCACAGAGAACGACGCGGCACAGCGGATCGGAGATCCGTCAGCAGTCCAGGGAAGGATCCTTGAGAACACAGGTTTCAACGTCCGTTGATCTCGCGCGGCACTTCGGCCCTTCGTGGCTGATGTATCGGGCGGCCTATGCCTGCGGAAGCGGACCGGTGCCATCCGTCGCTCGCTCCCAGCCACCTCGTGGGACGCACAGCCGCTCGCGTCGTTTCTGTCCGATCCCACACTTGCGGATGCCGAGCGATACGCGCGCTCGCAGGACGAACGCCACCACTCCTTCCTGTGGGGCGAGTCTTTCGGCACCCGTACGGCGGCCCTCCTGAACCAGTGGACGTCCCCGAATGACGGTGCCGTGGCCACAGCCAACAAGATCTACCAGGGAAAGTTCCGCCTGTTTGAAACTCACGAAATCCATTTGGGAGACTCTCCCAACTGGCATCGCGATCCGTTCACGAACCGGCAGTATCCATCCGATCGACACTGGACCCAGTTAGGGGACTTTGACGGCGGTGACATCAAGCTGGTCTGGGAACTCAGCCGATTTTCGTGGGTCTATCCGTTGGTCCGCGCCTACTGGCGGACAACTGACGAACGTTTCCCGCAACGCTTCTGGCAGCTGATTGCAAGTTGGTGCGACGCGAACCCGCCGCAATCGGGAGTGCACTGGAAGTGCGGACAGGAGATCGCCCTCCGCCTGCTCGCCGCCTGTTTCGGCCTGTTCGGGTTCGCCAGCAGCGCGCAGACGACTCCCCAGTGCCGGGTGATGATCGCCCAACTGGTGGCCGTCAGCGCGCAGCGAATCGCCGCCAATCTGAAGTACGCGCTCAGCCAGCAGAACAATCACGGCATCGTCGAAGCAACCGGCCTGTGGACAACGGGACTGCTGTTTGCAGAACTGAAAGACGCTGGCGACTGGGCCAACCTCGGGCGAAAGGCATTGGAGTCGCAGATTCGCGATCTGATTGATGATGACGGTGCCTTTTCACAGCACTCCGTCAATTATCAGCGGGTCATGCTCCATGCCTGCCTGTGGGCGATTCGCCTCGGCAGCGTGCATGGACAGCCGCTCTCGGATGAGTTCATCCAGCGCGTCTCGCGGGCCGGGGAGTTTCTCCAGGCTCTGATGGATGAGAACAGTGGTCGTCTGCCTCGCTATGGGCAGAATGATGGGGCGCTCGTGCTCCCTCTCAGTGAGTGCACCCCCGATGACTACCGGCCGGTGATTCAGGCGACGGCACGCATCACTACGGGTGGAGCCTGCCTCCCGCCGGGCCCCTGGGAGGAAGAGTCACTCTGGCTGTGCGGTGCGGACACCTTCCCTCAAGAGCCTGTGGAGAATCGCAACTCCGGCGACTGGTTTGCTGCATCGGGCGGGTATCAGGTGCTGCGATCCAAGTCCGGCAAGGTCTTCACTCGCGCCGGAAGGTTCCGGTCATCGTCCCTCCCATGCGGACCTGCTGCATGCGGACGTGTGGTGGCGCGGTGTGAATGTGGCCCTCGATCCCGGGACATACACCTACAACGAACCGCCGCCGTGGGACAACCCTCTGGCGGGCAGCCGCTATCACAACTGCGTGACTGTCGATGGCCACGATCAGATGCGCCGAGCGAGCCGGTTCCTCTGGCTGCCCTGGATTCGTGGACAACGCACGATCTACGAGACGTCTCCCACCGGGCTCGTGACCTGCTGGGAGGGAACTCACAACGGATACCAGCGTTTGCCGGCAGCCGTCACCTACCAGCGCGCCATCCTGCGGCTCGGTGCTGAGAACTGGGTGGTCGTGGACCGCTTGCACAGCACATCCCCTCATGCCTACCGCCTGCACTGGCTGCTGGTCGATGCGCCGTTTCAAATCAACTGTGAGCGACAGCGAGTCGAGTTGTGCACCGATGCGGGGGCCTATGCGGTGCAGTGTGGCGTCCTCCATGCATCCACCGCTGAACCTCAAGCCGTTCAAGACAATTTCGACGTCCTGCGTGCCGATCCCCTGAGCCCACGTGGCTGGCAGGCGCCACACTACCGGGATCGTCAGCCTGCAGTGTCGGTCGAACTGGTGACGCAAACAGCAGCCGCAGGATTCTGGACTGTGTTGGGTCCGGCAACCACCGCGGTGAATTACACCTCGATCCTGAAACTGGTCACGCCGGAGGGACACTGGTGCATCGATCTGTCGTGCCCGAGTCTCCCCGAACGCCCGGTCGTGAACTCTGTTCGTCTGAATGGTCCCATCTCCGATGCGTTGGTCCTGGAACCGGATTCTCGTATCGAAATGAGTTCCCAAGGAGCATACTGACATGCATGTCCTGCTGATTCATCAGGGATTCGTCTCTCCGGACGATGCCGGGGGGACACGGCATTACGAGTTCGGGAAGCGATTTGTCGCCGCCGGGCATGACTTCACCATCGTCGCCAGCGACATCAGCTACTTCAAAGGCCAGAAGCACGAGGGCGAGCGCCATCAGGAGTACGATGGCGTCCAGGTGCGGCGAGCATGGACTTACAACTCCTTGCATCGCAGCTTCGTCTGGCGTGTCGTCGCCTTTCTCTCGTTCATGGTCAGCGCCATCGGGGAGGGGCTGAGAGTCCGCAAGGTGGACGTCGTTGTGGGCACTTCGCCGCCACTCTTTCAGGGAGTCTCCGCCTGGTTGGTCGCCCTGCTGCGCGGGAAGCCGTTCGTGCTGGAGGTGCGGGATCTCTGGCCCGAGTTCGCCATCGACATGGGGATCCTCACGAATCCGATCCTCATCTGGATGTCCCGGCGACTGGAGATGTTTCTCTATCGGCGGGCACATCACATCATCGTCAATTCACCCGCGTATCGCACATACCTCATCGAACGGGGCGTTGCCTCAGGGAAGATCACCTTCATTGCCAACGGCGTCGATCCGCAAATGTTTGAATCGCTGCTGTCTGGTGACAACCTGCGGCAGCAGTGGAACCTGGACGGCAAATTCGTAGTGACGTATGCGGGGGCCCTGGGGATGGCCAACGATCTGGATACTGTGCTCGAGGCAGCCCGACAACTTGCCGATGATCCGCAGATTCATGTTCTGATTGTCGGCGACGGGATGCAGCGCAGGCATCTCGAACAACGAACGCTGGAACTCGGTCTGGGTAATGTGACGTTCACCGGTGCCCGTCCCAAGACCGATATGCCGCAGATCCTGGCCCTTTCGGATGTTTGCCTCGCGACGCTGAAGGACATCCCGATGTTTCGGACCGTCTATCCTAACAAGGTGTTCGATTACATGGCGGCTGCCCGACCCATCGTGCTGGGAATGGATGGTGTGATTCGCGATGTGATCGAGGCTTCGGGCGGAGGCATCGCCGTGCCTCCCGGCGACGCGGGTGCGATTGCCGCTGCCGTTCGTGAGTTGTCACGCGACCAGCACCGTGGACGGGAGATGGGCGAGGCGGCACGGGACTACGTTCGCGAACACTTCCACCGGGATACCCATGCCCGACAGTTTCAAGCGCTGATGGAAGCGACCTCGACGCGTCGGGCCGCCTAGGACGAGGAAGCGCACTCGATGATGAATTATATCTATCGCATGTACGGCAAACGCTGTCTGGACCTGGCGGTCGGCATCAGCCTGATCGTGCTGCTGGCACCGTTGTTGATCGTGGTGGCCGCCCTCGTGCCGCTGGACTCGCGCGGGTCATGCCTGTTCGTCCAGTGGCGTGGCGGTCGACAGGGACGGCCCTTCGCGATCTATAAGTTTCGCACGATGACGACAACCGGATCCCCGAGGATGACACAGGGCGAGACCTTGGGCCGGACGGCTGACCTCACGCGACTGGGATACTGGCTGCGACGCTTCAAGATCGACGAACTGCCCCAGTTGTTCAACGTGTTGAAAGGTGACATGTCGCTGGTGGGACCACGGCCCTGGCTGACATCGGCCTGGGACGAATGTGATGACATGCAACGTCAGCGCTTCCATGTCCGCCCCGGACTGACCGGCTTGGCGCAGGTGAACGGCAACATCCATCTGTCGCGTGAAGATCGCCTGACGTATGACCTGCAGTATGTCGCCGATCATTCACTGTCACTGGATTTGCGGGTATTGGGCGCACCGTGCTGGTTCTGTTGCTGGGTGAGGCAACGATGAGACGGCTACCGGATGAGCGTGTCGCCCGGACACGAGGCGTCATGAACACCCCGGGACACTCGATGCGAAGTGCGGCATAATGGGGCAGCACACGTCACCAACAAGAATTGCGATCGCGGGCAGCGTCTGCAGCACGCGGGCCACGCTGGAGGCGTTGATCGCGCATGACTCACACGTCGTAGGTGTCCTCGAGTTGGCACCCGCCGCCGCCCGGAATGTCTGTGGATACACACGCCTTGCCGACCTCGCCTGCACTGCAGGGATCGAATGCGAACCCTTCAGCGCCATCAACTCAAGGGAAACTCGGGCGATTCTTCAGCGGTGGCAGCCGGATGTGCTGTTCGTCGTCGGGTTGTCGCAGATTGTCGGGCCGGACGTGCTCGCCCTGCCCAAACGGGGTTGCGTCGGCTTTCATCCTACTCACTTGCCGGCCGGTCGCGGTCGTGCCCCGCTGGCCTGGTTGACGCTGGACCGAACCTCCGGCGCGGCGACGTTCTTTCAGATGGATGACGGGGCCGATACCGGTCCGATCTTCGTCCAGGAGTCCTTCGATGTTGGTCCCGACGACTATGCGTCTGATGTCGAGAGAGCGCAGTTGCAAGCTCTGCGACGCGCTCTGGACCGCTGGCTGCCACAACTCAACGCTGGAGCATGGAAAGCGACTCCCCAGGATGACACCCGCGCTTCGCGAAACGCCCGCCGCGGGCCGGAGGATGGACTGATTGACTGGCAGCAGCCGGCGACCGAAATCCACAAGCTGGTGCGGGCCGCTTCGCACCCACACCCCGGTGCCTATACCTATGTGGGTGACGTCAAGGTCATTGTCTGGCGTGCCGAACTGGCCGAGAAGGTCACTCCTCCGATCCGCGGCGTCGTGGGCCGAATTGTCGATGAGGACGCAACTCGCGGACTGCTCGTCCAGACCGGGCAGGGGCTGCTCTGGCTCTCTCAGGTCGAGTTAAACTCAGCGTCGTCAACGGGGTCTGCCCGTCCAGTCCTGCGTGCGGGTGTGAAACTCGGAGTGGCCGTGGAGGATGAGGTGATCAGCTTGCGACAGCGTGTCCGGGATCTCGAGCAGCGCCTGGTCGCCCTGGAATCGCAACTCAAGACCATTTCTGGAGGAGATCGGAAATGCGCGTAATGGTGATTGCTCCTCATCCGGATGATGAAGTGCTCGGGTGCGGCGGAAGCATCGCCCGGCACGCACATCTGAGCGATGAAGTCCACGTGGTGATTGTCACGCGAGGCACGCCGGAGGTCTTTCCCGACGAACAGGTGGCGCAGGTTCGCGCCGAGGCTGCCCGGCGCACGAGATTCTGGGAGTCACAAGAACGCATTGGCTCGATCTGCCGGCCCCCATGCTGGATACCGTCCCCAGATACCAGCAGTCGAACGCGATTCGCGGAGTCATTGCCGACGTGCAACCCGAGCTTGTTTATCTGCCTCATCAAGGCGACCTGCATCACGATCATCGTGAGGTCTATGAGGCGACCCTGGTGGCCGCCCGCCCGCTGGAACATTGTCCCGTGCGACGAATGATGTGCTACGAAACCCTGTCGGAGACGGAGTGGGCCCCGCCCATCCCCGGCCAGACATTCTGTCCGCATGTTTTCGTCGATGTGGCACCCTTTCTGGACATCAAGCTGGCGGCCATGCGGTGCTATGAGTCACAAGTCAAGGCCCCTCCCAACTCGCGATCTCTGCAGGCGATAGAAGCTCTCGCGCGATTTCGGGGAGCGACTGTGCATGTGCAGGCCGCAGAAGCCTTTCAACTTGTCCGCGACATTATCCGCTGATTGATCTGCAACTGGAATCACTGGAGTTCGACATGAAGTCAGACAGCAGCCTCAATGGCCGGCACGAGAACATCCTGCTCACCGAAGAGGTCGGCTGCAATCTCTGCGGGTCGCGTGAGTCCCGCCGGTTGCTCACTGAGGAGTATCGGCTTCAGGATTCGTGCGCCAGCTTGGGTCTCAACCGTTGTCGCGATTGCGGCCTCGTTTACGTCAGCCCCCGACTGACAACTGCGTCCACCTTGCACGTGTACGAGCATGATGCTGCCAATACCATCAGTCACCACTACTGTTGGGAGGGAAGCGACGATGCGAGCCGCTTCCGCCCTTTACTAGACAGGCTGCGCACCGTCGTGCCTTCCGGACGATTGCTGGACGTGGGGTGCGGAGGCGGTCACCTGCTGGCAGAAGCACGCCGTTCGGGCAACTGGGACGTCGTCGGAATCGAACCAGTGCAAGAGGTCGCCAGGCAGGCGGCACGTTTCAGCGGTGCAAAAGTGTATCCCACCACGCTGGAACAGACCCCGCTCGAACCGGGCAGCTTCGACGTCATCACACTGTTGGGTGTCCTCGAACATGTCCACGATCCCTCTGGTCTGTTGCAGCGAGTGAGTACCCTGCTGCGGCCGGGAGGCGCACTTGCGGTCTATGTGCCAAACTTCAACTACCTCCGCTGGAAGGACGCCGGCATCCTGTCGTGGCTACGAACCCGCCGATGGAGTGTGCTGCACCCACAAGAACATCAGTTTCAGTACACGCCCCGAACATTGACGTCGCTGCTGGAACATCAAGGCTTCGAGCTGGAGCGAATCGATCTGGGGCAACCCTTTTCGCACGGCAGCGCCTGGCAACAAGGCATGAAGAACATGGCGTTCTTGGGATTGCAGGGTCTGCACCACTTGACCGGCATCCATCTCGCCGGGATCGAGGCGATTGCACGACAATCAGACACGACGACAAGAAAGGCCTCCACGCGAGCAGCCTGATGCAGCGTCAGGGCAAGAAATTCGGATTGACCTCACGGTCCCCCTAAGGCACTGTTAAACAAGCCAGCAGTGGCACTCGTGAGCCAGGCTTTGACGGACCACCAGGCGGGGAGTGACAGCGGACAACAACGTCAAGAACAGACAGGGAGGTTGATGTGAACATTCTGATATCGAGCGCCGGTCGGCGTGCTGCCTTGACGGCACTCATCAAACAGGAAGCGGCCCGCTATGGGGGACGCGTGTTTGCGATCGATGCCGGCGAATGGTCGTCTGCCGCGCGACTGGCCCATCGCTGGAGCCGGGTGCCTGTATGTACGAGTCCCGAGTTCGTGCCCTGTGTACTGGACTTTTGCCGGGCAAATGATGTCCGGTTGCTGATTCCAACGATTGATACGGAGTTGCCTGTCTACGCATCCCATCGCCAAGTGTTCGCAGACGCGGGCGTCTCAATCAGTGTCTCAGGTCCCCAGACGATTGCCATCGCCGGCGACAAGCTGAAGACCTTTGAGTTCCTGCGTTCGCGGGATCTGCCCACAGTGCACTGTCTTGATGTCGAAGGCCCGGCGACTGCAGGACAGCTGCGCTACCCGGTGATCATCAAGCCGCGTTTCGGCAGTTCCTCGCAGGGAATCCATCTGGCCAGGGACGCGGAGGAGTTCAACTTCTACTACAAGCGGACGGCCCAGCCCATTGTCCAGGAGCAGGCCTTGGGCCGCGAGTTCACGGTCAACTTCTTCGTCGATCGCGATCGACGTTGTGTGACGGCCGTCCCTCACGCGCGAATTGCCACACGAGGCGGCGAAGTTTCGCAGGCGATGACGATGCGCCATGCGGCACTGATGCGAGTGGCCGAGCAACTCGCCAGGCAGCTGCCCGACGCCTGGGGACCGCTGTGCTTTCAGGCATTTTTGTCGGACGAAGGGGCATCCGCATCATCGAGGTCAACGCGCGGTTCGGTGGCGGATATCCAATCACACATACCGCCGGGGCCAACTTCGTCCGCTGGTTGATCGACGACAAACTGGGTCGCGCTCTTCCGGAGTCGGCAGTACCGTGGCAGGACGGGATGGCAATGTCCCGCTGGGACGATGCGGTATTCTGGACTCCGGAGCAGGTCGAACGCCGAGCGGCCTGACTCATCATGATTACAGTCTTCGATATCGACGACACGCTGTACCTCGAGCGCGAGTATGTCCGCAGCGGGTTTCGAGCTGTTGCACACTGGGCGCGGGAGGAGTTTGGTGTTGCAGGACTGGCGGAGCGCTGCCGGCAGCTCTTCATCGATGGACACCGAGGAACGATCTTCAACGTCGCGTTCGCTGAACTCGGCATGCCGACCGATCAACAGACGTTGAACGATGCCATTCACGTCTACCGTCATCATCGACCGGAGATCTGCCTGCTGCCGGACGCCAGACAACTGCTCGATCAACTGGCGTCGACGACATCGCACGGCCTGGCAGTCATCAGTGACGGACCGCTGATCAGTCAGCAACGCAAAGTGGAGGCACTCGGCCTGAGCCAGTGGACGACGTCCATCATTCTCACCGACCAGTGGGGCAGGGAATACTGGAAGCCGCATCACCGGGCCTTTGCAGAGGTCGAGAGACTTTTCGGTGTTTCGCCGACCGAATGCCTCTATGTGGCCGACAATCCCCGCAAGGACTTCCATGCGCCTCTCGCCCGAGGCTGGCAAACTGTCCGGATCCGACGCCCAGGAGGGGAACACCACGCGTGTCCGTTGCTGCGGGAAGCCCCCCCAGGCACCGAAGTTGCCTCACTCGCCGAACTGCTCGCATTGCCCGTTGACAGCCATTGAGATTCTGTCGTAAAGTCCGGCCCCTCATTGGCTCGCGGGCCTCGCGATGTCCAGTTTCTGCTGCCGGTTCGGCACGCAATCCCACAACAATTCATCACCGCACGGATGCGTCGATGTCCATTCCCCTGGGAACGTCTGCCGACTTCCAGCGCCTACGCATTCCGGGCAGTCCGAATCGCTTTGCCGAGTGGCCCTCCTACGACGAAGAGCAGATCGAGGCAGTCGGCGCGTGCTGCGATCGGGCCGTGTGAATTACTGGACAGGGAACGAGTGCCGCGAGTTTGAACGCGAGTTCGCCGACTACGTTGGGACGCGTCATGCGGTCGCCGTTGCCAACGGGACCGTCGCACTGGAACTGGCGCTGCAGGCACTCGACATCCCGCCCGGGTCAGAGGTGATCGTGCCGAGTCGTACCTTCCTCGCGACCGCCAGTGCCGTCGTCAGGCAGGGGTGCCGACCAGTATTCGCCGACGTTGACCCAATCAGCGGTAACCTCTGTGCCGCCACAATCGAGCCTCTCATCAGCAAACGGACACGCGCTGTGATCTGTGTGCATCTGGCGGGATGGCCGTGTGAGATGGACGGCATTCGCGCCCTCGCCGATCAGCACCAGCTCAGGGTGATTGAAGACTGTGCCCAGGCGCACGGGGCTGCATTCAAGGGACGACCGATCGGTTCGCTCGGAGATGCCGCCGCCTTCTCGTTCTGTCAGGACAAGATCATGACGACGGGTGGTGAAGGCGGCATGCTGACAACCAGCGATGAGCATACCTGGAAGCGGGCCTGGAGCTTCAAGGATCACGGCAAGGGATGGGACAGCGTACATCAGTCGGCAACCCCGGGTGCCTTCCGGTGGCTGCACGACTCCCTCGGCACCAACTGGCGTATGACCGAACTGCAGGCAGTGCTGGGACGCGTGCAACTTCAGCGACTGGCTGACTGGGTGGCCGTCCGCCGGCGAAACGCGAACATCCTGACATCGATTTTCAATGCCCATCATGCGATCACCGTGCACTCTCCTGGGGATGACGTCCGTCACAGCTACTACAAGTTCTATGCGTCCCTCTCCCCCGAATCGCTGAGGAAGGGGTGGTCGCGCGACCGGATTGTCCAGCAGCTGCTCGAACGGGGCATCCCCTCTGGCAGTGGAAGTTGTTGCGAGATCTACCGGGAGCGCGCCATTCAGGAGGCGCAGCTGGCACCCGCGAAGCTATGCACAACTGCCCGACGATTGGGTGAGACCAGTCTCATGTTCCCGGTTCATCCGACGCTCTCCGAGGTTGATATGCACACGATCGGCCTGGCGGCCGTTGCGGTGATCGACGAGGCCACGTCCGGGCCAGCCACGCAGCAGTCCAATCGCGTGGATCTCACCTCACGACGAAATCGCAAGTCCGCCTGACATCTGCCGGCTGAAGTCCCATGTTTCCACCGCGAAGGCCATTCATGAATCACCGACTGGCGGGAATTCTTCCGGTGTACGTCGCCGTCCATGTGGCGTGCTACTACACGGCCTTTCTGCTGCGGTTCGACTTCGCCGTTCCGGCACACTACGCCTCGGTGTTCTGGTTCAGTCTGCCGCTGGTGCTCATCGTCAAGGCGAGTGGTTGCCTGCTCACGCGTGAATGGCGACGGTCGTTTCGCTATGCGACCGTGAATGACATGGTCGCCCTGACCGGTACAACATGCGCCTCCAGTACCGTTTTGCTGCTCGCGACTGGTCTGGCTCCCGATTCTCTGGCAGTCCCCCGATCGCTACTGCTCATCGATGCAGCAATCAGCCTGCTGGCATTGGGCCTCGTCCGAGTCAGTCTGCGAACCTTTGCCGAAGTTCTTCGTCCCGCCTGGCAGCGGCGCGACACCAAACCCGCCCTGATCTATGGTGTCCAAAAGGGCTCGATCGGTATCCTGCGAATGCTCAATGCCACTGCGTTCGAACAATCGCATGACTACCGTGTGGTCGGTTTCGTGGATTTCCGTGACGTTGAGCAGAACTCACTGATCGCCGGTGTGCGCATCCTCTCAGAGCACCACGGATGGAAGTCCATCATCGAGCAGACCGGTGCCGAGCATCTGCTCATTCCGGGAGGAGTGCCGGGACAAACCGTGCGCAAGCTGCTGCATGAATGCAAAGCGGCTGGGTTGGAAGTCCATGTGATTCCGGACGTCGATGACCTCGTCGATGGCCGCTTCAAACTGTCGATTCGCGAACTGACTGTGTCGGACCTTTTGCGTCGCGAACCCAACCGGCTCGACATGGCGGGAATTCGGCAGTATGTCGCCGGCCGTCGCGTGCTGGTGACGGGCGGGGCAGGGAGCATCGGCAGCGAACTCTGCCGGCAGATTCGAGAACTGCGGCCACAATCACTCGTCGTCCTGGATCAGTCAGAATCCAGTGTGTTCGAGTTGGAGCAGGAGTTCGCGTCGGCATCCCCGAGCGATGTGACGTGTGACTATGTGCTGGGAAGCATCCGCGATGAACAACTGCTGAATCGGGTGATGAGCGAGCATCGGCCGGAGATCATCTTTCACGCGGCGGCGTACAAGCATGTGCCGCTCATGGAGGACAATCCACAGGCGGCGGTCCTGAACAATGTGTTGGGGACGCAGAACGTCATCGACTGCGCTGAACGCTACGGCGTTGAACGCTTCGTCATGATTTCGACCGACAAAGCAGTTCGACCCACCAGCGTGATGGGGGCGACAAAGCTCATCGCCGAGAAGTACCTGCAGGCAGTGGCTGCCACATCGCAGACGCGATTCATGATTGTCCGGTTCGGCAACGTGCTGAACTCGGCGGGGAGTGTTGTTCCCACGTTTCGCCGGCAAATCGAGAACGGTGGACCGATCACCGTGACGCATCCCGACATCACACGGTTCTTCATGACCATTCCGGAGGCCGTGCAACTCGTCCTGCAGGCCGGCGCGATCGGAGGTTCCGGGGACGTCTTGATCCTGGACATGGGCGAGCCTGTCCGAATCGTCGACCTGGCCAAGGATCTCATTCTGCTTTCGGGCCTGCGGTATCCCGGCGACATCGACATCGTGTTCACCGGGCTGCGGCCGGGTGAAAAGCTGCATGAGGAACTCTTCTATGCCTCCGAGGGAGGCGACGTGAAGGTCCATGAAAAGATCTATTCCGGTGCAGCGTCGCGGCCTGTGCCATTGCCTTTGATCCTCACGGACCTGCGGCAACTGGAAGAAGCTGCGCAGTCGTCGAAACAGGAAACCCTGCTCGTGCTGCGGGATGTCGTCGCCGACCACATGGACTCCCCCTGGGAGCCCTCGCGTCTGTCCTATGCCGCCTGAATGGCGCCGCAGGGTGGGGTCCTCGAAACACGCACGTACCTCAGCGGGTTCGCAGTTCACCCGTCCGTGTGTACCATGAAGAACATTTCACTCCTCATGGAATTCTCACGATGACATTGCGATCCCCGATGATCTGGCTGGTTCTATTCGCTGCAGGAACCGCGCAGGCCGACGACCTGACGTTCCGTCGACACGATGTTGACCTCACGTCGACATTCCCCGCCTGTGCGGCGATTGATGTGAACCAGGATGGACGACTGGACATCGTCAGCGGCGGATGGTGGTACGAAGCTCCCGGCTGGGAAAGGCATTTCCTCCGCGATGTTCAGGAGATTCGAGGACGATACGACGACTACTCGAATCTGCCGCTCGATGTGAATGGAGACGGACGCATCGATCTCATCTCGGCCAACTATCGCAGTGAATCGATCTTCTGGATCGAAAACACCGGGCCGGATGTCGAGTGGGTGACGCACAAGGTGACCGCTCCCGGCAACATGGAAACGGGGCGATTGTTCGATGTGGACGGGGATGGCCGCCTCGACCTGCTGCCCGCAGGGACGAAGTTTTCCGCCTGGTGGAGCATCGATCCTGATGGAACCTGGACAAGGCACGAACTGCTGCCGCAGCTCATCGGACATGGCATCGGTTTCGGTGACATCGATGGCGACGGCCGCGGGGATGTTGTGGGGGTCGAAGGGTGGGCCCAGGCTCCGGACGACCGCCGCAGTGGCCGCTGGGAGTGGCAGCCGGAGTTCGAACTGCATCACGATGCGAGCGTTCCTGTACTGGTGAACGACGTGGACCAGGACGGCGACGCCGACATCATCTGGGGACGCGGGCACCGCACGGGACTCTACTGGCTGGAGCAGGGGGCCGACGAAGATCAACGCACCTGGCAACAACACGCCATCGACACTGAGTGGTCACAGTTTCACTCGTTGATGCTGGCCGATCTCGACGGTGACGGGCGCGAGGAAGTTGTCGCCGGCAAACGGTACCTCGGTCATGATGGCAAGGATCTCGGCGAGTTCGATCCTATGATCGTCGCCGCGTATCAGTTCGATCCGTCGGCCCGCACTTGGCGCAGATCCATTCTCGACTCGGAATCACGGGCCGGCTTTGATCTCGATCCCAAGGCGGTCGATCTCGATGCCGACGGCGATATTGATCTGATCTGCCCGACACGCGGAGGTCTCTGCTGGCTCGAGAATCTGGGCACTCGTGTTCCGGCCAACGACTCACTTCACCAGTCAATTCCCTCAACACAGGCTGACATCGATCACACCAATCTCTCGACGTTTCGAGATCAGAATGGGGAGACGCGCACCGTCCAGACACCCGATGACTGGGGGCTGCGTCGGGCGGACATTCTTTTCAATATGCAGCGCGTGATGGGCCCATTGCCGGGGCCCGAGCTGCGTGTCCCGCTGGATGTGCGGCAGATCGGAGACGATGTCGAGACCGCAAAGTACGTCCGTCGGAAGGTGACGTTTGCCACGACTCCAGGTGAACGGGCTGTTGCGTGGTTGTTGTTGCCCCGCGATCAGGAGACGAACGGTCGGGCCATGCTCTGCCTGCATCAGACGACTCCACTGGGCAAGGATGAACCGGTGGGTCTGGGTGGTGATCCGCATCTGTACTACGCTCAGGAACTGGCGGAACGCGGCTTTGTGTGCCTCGTCCCCGACTATCCCTCATTTGGTGAAGACCACACGGATTTCGCTGACAACGCTGACGACTCTCGCAGCGGGACGATGCAGGCGATCTGGAACAACATCCGCGCCATCGATCTGCTGGAATCGCTGCCCGAGGTGGATCCCGATCGGCTGGGCATCATCGGCCATTCACTCGGCGGACACAACGCACTGTTTACCGCCGCCTTCGACCAGCGACTCGCGGCAGTTGTGACCAGTTGCGGGTTCACCAACTTTCGCAGCTATCAGGATGGCGACCTCTCAGGGTGGACGAGCCCCCGTTACATGCCCCGCATTGCGAGTGAGTTCGGCAACGATCCGGCACGCGTTCCCTTTGACTTTCATGAAGTGCTGGGGGCGATCGCTCCGCGACCTGTGTTTGTCAACGCGCCGCTGCAGGATGAGAACTTCGCCCATCAGGGAGTCGTGGGCGTCGTGAAAGCAGTGGAACCGGTGTACGAACGGATGCGATCGCGTGACTCGCAAACAATCACTCTCGAGAGTCCTGACGCCGGTCACGACTTTCCGGATGATATGCGATTCCGCGTCTATGACTGGTTGAAGCAGGTCCTGAAATGATTTCATCTGTTCTCCGAGGCACTGGATTGCCGCTGCTGATAGCTGTCGTCCTGAGTCCGTGCTGTGCCGCAGCCGGAGATGCCGCGACATCAAACTGGCCGCAGTTTCGCGGGCCAACGGGCCAAGGGCTCACAACGGCCGAAGGCTTGCCCGTCCATTGGAGCGAAGATGCGAACATTGCCTGGAGCACGGCGCTCCCTGGTGAAGGGCACTCTTCTCCGGTCGTGTGGGACAACCAGATTCTGGGTCACCCAGTCGACCGCCGATGGTTCGTCCCTGGGCGCTGTCTGCGTGGATACAGCGACCGGAACAATCCTGTATCAGGTCACCGTCTTCGAGCCGGAAGATGTGGACGAGATTCATGGTGACAACACCTACGCCTCGCCCACTCCTGTGATTGAGGCGGGGCGTTTGTATGTGCACTACGGACGGTACGGGACGGCCTGCATCGACACCCAAACGGGAGACGTGCTGTGGCGCAACACGAGTCTCGTCATCGATCATCAGGGTGGACCCGGAAGTTCGCCCGTCGCATGGGGCGACGTGCTGATCGTGCCCTGCGACGGTGCCGACGAGCAGTATGTGGTTGCACTGCTCAAGACGACGGGAGACGTCGCTTGGAAGACTGGTCGGAGCGGTGCGTTTCGAGAGAATCCGATCTACCGCCGGGCCTTCTCCAGTCCGCTGCTGGTGGCACATGACGGGCAAGATCAAGTCATCTGTCCCGGAGCGGATCAGGCCCAGGCGTACGACCCGGCGACCGGCACCGAACTCTGGAGGATCGGCTACATGGGGTTTTCCAATGTGCCGGCCCCGGTGTGTGACGGGACCCGCGTGTTTGTCTGCACCGGATTCTATACCCCGGAGTTGTGGGCCATTGAGCTCGGCGGAGCGGGCAACGTCACCGCATCACACCTTCGCTGGAAGGCCAAGGGGGCCGTGCCGGAAGTCCCTTCCCCAATTGTCGTGGGGAATCGCGTCTATCTGGTCTCGAACAAGGGAGTCGCGACCTGTTACGACGCAGTGACCGGCGATCGCGTCTGGATGAAGCACTCGGTGGCAACTTCTCCGCATCGCCGCTGTCAGACGGCACGCACCTGTACTTCTGCTCGGAGAATGGAAAGACAATTGTGGTGCCAGTGGGTGACACGCCCGAGTTCATCGCGACGAATGGATTACCCGGTTCGATCAAGGCCTCGCCCGCAGTGCTCGGAAACTCGCTGATCATCCGCACTGAAGATCGCCTGTATCGGATCGAAGAGTCGGTCACGCCGTCGCTGAGCGATCAGTGACGCCTCCTGTGATGATCAGGCCGCGTCCGACCAGACGCTGACATTCGCCCGGGAGGGTTCTGTACTGAACCCGACGATGATGTCGGGACGTACCTGGCCTCGGCGCTGCTCGCCCGTCATGCCTGCCGACGTCATGGCTGACCGCCAGACCAGCTCGTCGGGGCGACGTCCTTGCTGAACGTGTCCCCAGAGCCGCTCCACCAGCGGATCCTCGCACATTCCGTTTGTCAGGCGGCGTGTCCTCGTCAGCGCGAAGATCTGTTCGCTGTCATCCAGGGCCATCTGTCGGGCTTCCTGGCGCGCAGATTTCCAGAGGGTGAACACAACAATCAGAATCGACACGTACAGTGCAGCGGCGATGAGCATCGGTTCCTTCCTGCGCTCAATGATCAGACCAAGGTTCATCCCGTGGTCGTGGTCGTGGTCGTGGTCGTGGTCGTGGTCGTGAGACGTCAGCGGTGCAGGGCGTGAGGCTTGTCGATCCACGAACTGCCCTTGCTCGGTTGCTTGCGATTGCATCAACTGCTGGACCGCAGCGGACTGGGAATCAAAGGCCCGGCTCGCTTCCCGATAGACCGCATGCAGGGGAACCGATCGGTGCGCCGCCGCCTGCGCAGCACTCTCGTATTCCGGTGTGAACCGGGGATTGCCGTCTGTCGACCGCGCAATTTCCCTGCGACTTCACCCCAGGGAGTGCTGACAGTACAGGAGGCGCGTGAGAGCAGCGATCGCTGCAGCGACTGTCGTCGAATCCCCAGCGTCCCGGTCTCTGAAAAGAGAATCGTCTCCATTCGCTCCACAGATTCCGGCCGCGACAGCACACTGAGCAGAACTCCCGGTCGCCCCTTTTTCATCTGGATGGAGGTCGCCCAGACGTCAAGCGCACCGGCATCGCGAAGGCGTTGTTGGGTGTACCCAACGACCTCCGGCGAGATATCGTCCAGATTCGTCTCCAGCAGGACGACGTCGTCCTGTCGCTGCCGTCCGCCGCTGGCGGTGATTGTACCCACATACAGCCTGAGGATGTTCGCACGCTGCGGAAAGTCCATCGTTCCCGCCCCGCATCCGACCTGCTCGATGGACATGGCCGGCAGCGACCCGAAGCGATTGACGAGCGTCCGGACGATTGCCGCTCCTGTGGGAGTCGTCAGCTCGGCTTCGATCGGGACATCCGCCAGAGGGATCCCCTTGAGTAACTCAGCCGTGCCCGGGGCAGGCACGGGGCAGATTCCGTGATCGATGTGGACAAACCCGCGTCCCGGAGGAACAGGACTGCACACCACTTCGTCAGCGGCCAGATGGTCGAACCCGACAGCCGCCCCGACGATGTCCACGATCGAGTCGATCGCCCCGACCTCATGAAAATGCACCTTGTCGATGCTCATGCCGTGCACAGTGGCCTCGGCGTGTGCCACCGCCGTGAAGATGCGGTTCGCCAGCGTCCGTTGCCTGTCGGTGAGATCGGCGGCTGCCAGAAGTTTCCACACATCGCTGAGATGCCGATGCGCATGCTGTTCCGGATGGGTCACCTTCACGTAAGTGGCGCAAAGCCACCCTTGATGACGGCCGAGACATCAAGTCGCACACCCTCCACACCGAGCGAGTCGACCGCGCGCTGGATCAGCTCTGCCGGAACGCCCGCATCAATCAGTGCGGCCAACGTCATGTCGCCGCTAATGCCTGTCGAGCAATCGAGATAGGCAATTCGCACGAGCCGCCCCTGGAGAGATCACGGAATGCCGCGGATCTATCTCCGGCCCGCCGTACCACCAAGAGCAACCCGCATTCATCCGGAGAATTGAGGTCGCAAACTCGCCAACGACGCAGGAGGGCGTGTGTCTCAATTGTAGCTGTGTAGCTGCGATCTCATGGGAGGTAGTTCTCGCTGGAAGCAGATTGCGTTCGCCTGATGAGCCCGTCAGGGCGCAAGACCGTAGCCCACGGCGTCAGCCGTGGGAATGAGAGCGAGTGGTGCCTTCACAGCCCCTCCAGGGGCGAAAGAACACCTTCCCGGATCAGTGTGTCGCCCCTGCCGGGGCTCATCTGATAACAGGACGGCATCAGTTCCCCGGGCTGACGCCCGGGGCTATCTTCAATCGCCTCTGGCGGGGCGGACATATGGATCACTCTCAGCCACCTACAATCCAGATGCACGCCACCGACGCAGGACGTCGCCAATGACTGTAGGTATCATAGCCCCCAAGTGAACGAAGTCATTCCCCCGGGAGCACAGACGATGGCCGTGCGGATTCATGTCATTGGAGCGTATGGTGCCACCGATCTCGAGTTCCGTGCGGCACTGGACTCGATTGGTGACAACGGCTTGGGATCGGCAAAGTTTCGCATTGGCACCAGCGGCCGCTGGATGTGGGCGAACGCCAGCGTCTGGCACGTGGGCGGCACCGAGATCGACGATGCACTCAGTTCGCTGTCGGTACCGGCGCTGAGAGTGACCTCTTCAGACGCGATCCTGTGGACGATCACCCTGACACGTCCCGGCGGTGACCGATTCCATGGAGTGCATCACTTCACGCAGGTGGGAAGCGTGCCAGACGAACTCGACCCGACCGAGGACGATCACGATGACGACTTCCCTGAGGATGATCTCGACGAAGTCGCCGGCATCAACCGGTACATCCCCGAACTGGAGTTTCTCTGGGACGCCGAGGAGGAGGTGCGCATCAAGGCGGAGAATGCCGCAGAAGTGGCGGCAACGGTACCGGGACTTGATGACTACTCGGAGTATGGAGTTCAGTTGCCGGCGGCGGTGATTGAGGAGATGAAGGCGAAACCGCATCGCGCGTGGCACACAGCATTCCTCGCGCAGGGACGGCAGATTGTGGATGCACTCGATGACTACGGATTCGAATGCGATCGAGTGAAGCTGCTCGATTTGCTGACCGAAGGACCGCTGACAAAGATTGAAGCGGATGCGGATGTGGGAAACATGCCACGCTTTCTGGAAAGCCTGGGAATTGAAGGTGTGTTTCTCCAGGACATCGATGCGGGGGTTGACGAGGCGGCCGCTCCAGACGAGGTGCGCCCGATTGAAGAAGTCGACTGGTCGCATTTCTCGTTAGGTGAGCTGTCCGCGACGATCACACCGCTGCTGACCAGTTGTCCCATGACCGAAATCTCCGGCGGTCCGGTTGAGGTCAGTCACGCAGCACTGCTCCATTTGCTGGTGCACCTGCTGGCCGAAAAGCCTGTGGCGTCTGTTCTCCTGGAGTTCCCGACCACCGTGGCGCAGCCAGGTTTTCACTGGAGGAACCTGCCATCACTGGAGCTGGCACACACAGACCGCAGCTGGCGATTCTTTTTCGCATCACCACCGTATTGGTGGCATGGAGTCTCCGAACGGCAAGAGCTGGACAACCATGACCTCATGCAGTCACTGGGTGCGCCGCCGGACGGGACGAGAATCGAACTGACGTTTCTCGTCGAGGGGCTCTCAGAAAGGTGTCACCGCTATGCGGGCACTTTCCGCAACCAGCGTCTGGAACTGGATCACGCGTATCCGCCGGTGTCAGCCGGCACACTGAGCGACGCCCTCGCTCTGGTCGAACAGGTATTCGACAACGGACCGATCGAGCTGCTCGCTGAGGTCGAGGAACAGGCCGTTCGCCGCGACTATGAGCGCTCGCAGGGAGAGCCACCCAGGATTCGCAACGGCAAGATCAAACCGGCGTATGGAAGTCGCGATGGTGTTGTCCGGACACTTCTGTTCGAGCGATTCGAGGAGTTCAGCCCATGGGACATCGCGGAGGCCCGAGCACGCATTGAGGCCGATTGGGAGGAGTACGAGCAGCTCTGCCAGCCTGCCGACGAGGAGGACGATCTCGCAGATCTGGAGGAGGCGACCGGGGATTCCGCCTTCGACGACATGCTTCGCCAGTTGACTGCCGCGAATGAGCGACTCCGCGAAGCGAAGATCGTTCCCCACAGCGACGAGGTGATCTACGAAGGCCGCACCGGACAATTCCTGCGGCGTCGATGTCGGATCTTTCGCATCTCTCGAAGGACTGCCTGCAGGAGCACGACGCCACGCTGGCCGCACTGGGGTTTCGCTGCATCGGTGACTTCGTCAGCGATGCGGATGAGCGACAGGAAATCACCCGCTGCTATGCCGGTCATCCTCAGGCTCTGTCGCTTCACAGCCAGCGCAAGGAAAACAACCAGCTGGGCTGGGCGGCCGTCAGCGACGGCATGGTCAGTGTCGACTTCTCAAGCGGAACGAGTGAGTTCCACACGCACTTCGAAGACGGCACCGCGCTTGTCACGTCATCGATCGAAGCAACCACGTCGAAACCGGACGTCGGCATCTATGTCCGCTGCTATGAAGAAATCCCGGTCGCCCAACTCTGGAGGAAGCACCAGGACGGCATCGATCGGTTCAAGGTTCATCGTCACACCGTGCCTGTGGACCACGCGACATACAATGATCCGGTTCGGTTCCTGAGCGTGATGGACGATCTGTTCTGCCGGTTCTTGGAGACGGAGTGAATTCGGACTGATGTTCTAAACCCCTCAGTTCCTTCTCGCAATCTGCGGAGGATGGACTCCCGGTGGATGGCTGCAAACTTCGGCGGCGCCGTGATACTCTCCGGTCAGGGCCTCAATAGGCAATCAGCACCGGTAACGCTCACGCCATTCCAGAATCACGGAGGACGCGATGGACACCGCAAAGCTCAAGTCTTTTCTTGACGAACTGCAGGCGCATCACGAACTCGAAGATTCCGAAGAGGACGTGCAACTTCCGGAAGATTTTCCGGATCCGGAGAAATTGATCGCCGAGGGAGCCGATCCGCAGTTCGCCATGTACGTCACCGCGCAGGCCCAGTTCATGCTCCTGGCAACGATGCTGGAGCACTCCGGGATTGCCGATGAGTATCGCGCGGCTGTGGAGGCGGGAATTGAAGAGTATACGCCGGGCGCGTCCTCCGCTGAGTCCCATCACGGACAGTTACTTCTACTCGTGGTTGCTCTGCGACCTGACGTTCGGTCCCGATCACGACAACATTGGCCGAATGGTCCTTCAGATCATGGAAGCCGCGGACACGCCGGACGAGCTGCGCGGGATGTGGCGGAAACTCGTCGACTCACGCATGGGAATCTACGAAACCCTAGATTTCGAGGACGACCTGCTGCTCGTGCGCGAGTTGGTGACAAATCGGGAGTTGCTCGTCGACGCACCGACCCAGTACATGGGGCACAAGTCAGACCTACGGTTCGTTCGTCTCGGCCCACCGGCCCTACCTGATGCAGACTATTATTCTGAATTGACAACGCCCTATCTCCTGCAGGGGAGTTCTGCCGACGACTGGACTGCGTACCTGGAACGCGTGATGCCCGATCGGACCCTCGCCGCGGACGGTGAGGAATCGGATCGTATTGAGGATCGGCTGGCCGCAGTCTTCAAAGAAGACCTGGGGGCGATGCCGTGGCACGACTTCGTCTTCCAGGGGTATTACAACTTTGAAACGAACGCGATTTTTCTCCGGGGAATGCCGGACGACCCGTCCTCGCTTCCCAATGAGACAACACGCGCCGCCAACGACTGGCGGAGGAAGAACCGCGATCTCGTGCGCAGGGCACAGGCGCTGGGGATCGCCGTTCTACCGCCGTCCAGCAACGAATCTACCGACATCGCGATCGCTCTCACCGACGCACAGCGGCAGGCAGCGGCGGACCTCATGCCGAATAGGGATGACACATTCAAGCCGACTTCAAAGGGCAAGAAGAACATCACACTCCCGCCGGAAGACTGGCAACACTTGAGCAGCCGGATCGCCGTTGAACTGATGATTGAAACCGGTCGAGGTCGAACTCGCCTCCGCAACCTGCGTGCGGCGGTCGACGGGGCATTGCTGGCTGCTGCTCCCGCCGCAAAAACGCCACCAGATGTGATGACAGACACGATCTATCGGTTGCGGATCGATCTGCAAGGCATCAAGCCACCGATCTGGCGGCGGATCGAAGTGCCGGACTGTTCGCTCGCAGAGCTTCACGACCTCATCCAGGCGGCGATGGGCTGGACCGATTCGTACCTGCACCAATTGGAGATCAAGGGCATTCGCTACAGCATTCCGAACGAGTTTGATGACGATTTCGGAGTTCGTGATTCCACGAATGTGTGGTTGAGCGATGTTGTCCGCCGCCCCAAGGCAAATCTCTCCTACAAATATGACTTCGGTGACAACTGGACTCACGCCATCGTGGTGGAGGCGATTGAGCCTGCCGAGCCGTCGATCACATACCCGCGCTGTGTGGCCGGAAAGAGAGCATGTCTCCCCGAAGACTGCGGCGGCATCTGGGGCTACGCCGAACTGCTCGAGATTGTGGCTGACCCGAACCATCGGGGGTATGAGGAGCGCATGGAGTGGTGCAGATCGATCGATCCCGAGCACTTCAGGGCGGAGGAGTGCACGAGTCAGATGGTGCGCCAGATTTACCAGTGCGTCGCACACCGGGCCTGCGACGCCTCGCGATCGGAACGCCGTGTTCGACGTCCATGAGGACCTGATTGAGGACGAACTCGACGAAGACCGCTTCCAGGCATACAGCCAGCACCTGCAGAACAAGTTCAGGGAGTCACCTGAATTCCACAGCTTGCCCGACGGGCCATACGGCATGGTCGATTGCCTGTTGCACTTCGGCGCTGGGTATCTGGGTGTCACGCCGGCCACAATATCGGTCCCGCATCTGCAGGAAATCCTGTTTGACATCATCCCGCGCTAGGTCATGATGGAGCCCGAAGACGCGGAAAGTACGATCCGCGAATTCAACGCGTTCTTCCGGTTCATCGGACGTGAGTACTCTCTCCCGGGTGCCGCCGCACTTGTCGAGTGTCTCAACGACGATGCCGATCGACGCTTGGCGAAGGAACTCGGCGATGCATCCCACTTCGGCATGGCAAAGTCGTTCATGAGCATGGGCCTGGCTGTGGGATTCGACATGCGATCCCCGGAGGGTCTCGCGGAGTTCACAGCCGCCTACAACAATGGCCTGCTGGCAGCCGACGACACACCGTCCCGTCCCGAACCGCCCGTCTCCCACGCTACGCCGGCGATACGTCGCGATGTGCAGCGTACTGGCCGCAACGATCCCTGCCCCTGCGGCAGCGGCCTTAAGTATAAGAAGTGCTGCTTGCAGAGAGATTGCAGCTGAATGTCTTGTACCTGCCGACCAGGAGGTCCTAGCCAAGTCAGGGCGACAAGGCACCGTTAGAACCCTTCCTCAGCAGCCTGCAAACATAGGGCATGGGCGTGATCGCCCTAGCGCACGACTTAAGTCGTATCTGCAAATTACGTTACATCAAATACACCCGCTGGCACCAATGCTGGATCAAGTCTACCTGTTGACAGAGTCTAGAAGTGCCCTATAGTCGCGTCGTGAGTGACGATCCGGCCAAGACCCTTCGCGAACACGGTGTCCAGGTCACGGCACAGCGTTTGGCTGTGCTGCGAGCGGTGTCGGGGCGGCCCCATTGCACGGCGGATGGCGTCGCCGAGGACGTTCGCGCCGAGATCGGTGCCATCTCGCGTCAGGCGGTGTACGACGCGTTGGGAATGCTGGCCGAGAAGGGCATCATCCGGCGCATCCAGCCCGCCGGATCACCGGCCCGTTACGAGGATCGTGTCGGTGACAATCACCACCACTTGATTTGTCGCACCTGCGGAAAAACGGTCGACGTCGACTGCGCCGTCGGCGACACCCCGTGCCTGACCGCTGCCGACGCCTCGGGTTACCAGATTGACGAGGCGGAGGTGATTTACTGGGGCACGTGTCCGGAGTGTCTCGCGGCAGATCGCAGCTCGCCCGGCAACTGAACATCTCCAAGCGACACCTCGAAATCTGATCAACGAACTTTCAATTCAAACACAACGGAGAAACCACATGTCAACCGAAGCCAAATGCCCCTTCCACCACACCGCCGGCGGCGGCACGTCGAACCGCGACTGGTGGCCGAACCAGTTGAAGCTCGAACTCCTGCACCAGCATTCCTCCAAGTCCAATCCGATGGGCGAGGACTTCAACTACGCGGAAGAGTTCAAGAGCCTCGACCTGGCGGCGGTGAAGAAGGATCTCGCGGCGCTGATGACCGACTCGCAGGACTGGTGGCCGGCGGACTTCGGCCACTACGGCCCGTTGTTCATCCGCATGGCGTGGCACAGCGCCGGCACCTACCGCACCGGCGACGGCCGCGGCGGCGGCGGCAGGGGCCAGCAGCGCTTCGCGCCGCTCAACAGTTGGCCGGACAACGTCAGCCTGGACAAGGCGCGCCGGCTGCTCTGGCCGATCAAGCAGAAGTATGGCCGGAAGATTTCCTGGGCCGACCTGATGATCCTCACCGGCAACGTCGCCCTGGAAACGATGGGATTCAAGACCTTCGGTTTCGGCGGCGGTCGCGAGGACGTCTGGGAGCCGGATCAGGACGTCTATTGGGGCGCCGAGAAGACCTGGCTGGGTGACAAGCGCTACTCCGGCGACCGGGATCTCGAGAACCCGCTCGCTGCCGTGCAGATGGGCCTGATCTACGTCAACCCGGAAGGCCCAACGGCAACCCCGATCCGGTCGCGGCGGCCAAGGACATCCGCGAGACCTTCGCCCGCATGGCGATGAACGACGAGGAGACGGTGGCGCTCATCGCCGGCGGCCACACCTTCGGCAAGACCCACGGCGCCGGCCCTGCGTCCCATGTGGGGCCCGAGCCGGAAGCGGCCGGCCTCGAGGAGCAGGGCCTGGGCTGGAAGAGCAGCTTTGGCACCGGCAAGGGCGGCGACACGATCACCAGCGGCCTGGAAGTCACCTGGACCACCACGCCGACGAAGTGGAGCAACAACTTCTTCTGGAACCTGTTCGGCTACGAATGGGAACTGACGAAGAGCCCGGCCGGCGCGCATCAGTGGGACGCCAAAGATGGCGCGGCGCCGGCACCGTGCCGCGACGCCCACGACCCGTCGAAGCGCATCGCGCCGACCATGCTGACCACGGACCTCTCCCTGCGGTTCGACCCTGCCTACGAGAAGATTTCACGGCGCTTCATGGAGAATCCGGATCAGTTCGCCGACGCGTTCGCCCGGGCGTGGTTCAAGCTGACGCACCGCGACATGGGCCCGCGCGCGCGCTATCTCGGCCCGGAGGTTCCCGCGGAAGAACTCATCTGGCAGGACCCCATCCCCGCGGTCAATCACACGTTGATCGATGCGCAGGACATCGCCTCCCTGAAGGGCAAGATCCTGGCTTCCGGTCTGTCGTCTCGGAACTGGTTTCCACCGCCTGGGCGTCGGCGTCCACGTTCCGTGGCTCCGACAAGCGCGGCGGTGCGAACGGCGCCCGCATTCGTCTGGCGCCGCAGAAGGATTGGGAAGTCAACCAGCCTGCCCAACTGGCGAAGGTGCTGAAGACCCTGGAGGGCATCCAGAGCGACGTTCAACAGCACCGCAGCCTGGCGGCAAGAAGGTCTCGCTGGCCGACCTGATCGTTCTGGCCGGTTGCGCCGGCGTCGAGCAGGCGGCGAAGAATGCCGGTCACGAGGTGACGGTTCCCTTCACGCCGGGACGCATGGACGCCTCGCAGGAGCAGACCGATGTGGAATCCTTCGCCGTGCTCGAACCGATCGCGGACGGCTTCCGCAACTACCTCAAGGGCAAATACACCGTATCGGCCGAGGCGCTGCTGGTCGACAAGGCGCAATTGCTGACGCTGACCGCGCCCGAAATGACGGTGCTCGTCGGCGGCATGCGCGTCCTGAAGACCAACTTCGGAGGCGCACAGCACGGCGTCTTCACCAAGCGGCCGGAGGCGCTGACCAACGACTTCTTCGTGAACCTGCTCGACATGGGCACGGAGTGGAAGCCGGTCTCGAAAGACGCAGACGTGTTTGAAGGCCGCGATCGCAAGACGGGCGAACTCAAGTGGACCGGCACGCGTGTCGATCTCAGTCTTCGGTTCGAACTCCCAACTCCGCGCCCTGGCGGAAGTCTACGGAAGCTCCGACGCGCAGAAGAAGTTCGTCCACGACTTCGTCGCGGCCTGGAACAAGGTGATGAACCTTGATCGCTTCGACCTCGCTTGATCGTGCAACGTTCAAATCCTGTCGCCAGTTGCATTCGCACCCACTGACGGAATGTGGGGTGATGGCGAATCGGGGCGACAGGATTTGAACCTGCGACTTCCGGCTCCCAAAGCCGGCGCTCTAGCCAAACTGAGCTACGCCCCGTCGAACTCGTCTTCCACCCGCTACCTGACAGCCCGGACTTCGATATCAGGCAGTCTATGCGAGCCGGAGCCGATTGCAAAGGATACCTCTAGCGGGAAGAAAGGCAGTTCGCTCGTTCTGCAGGATGGAACCGGTACTGCTGGATTCGTTCGCATTCGCGCCACAACAGATCGCAACATGGTATGCTCGCGCCCAGAGATACAGGTCACATTGACGTTCAGGAGCAGTCTGTGAGTCAGGCCACGAAACAGTTGTCTCCTCCGCCCGCGGAGCGGATGCAGTGTCTGGAGGTGCTGGGGACGCACAGTGCCATCAACCGGTCGCTGCGGATGACCGGCGTGGATGCCTGGCTCAGGTCGGAACCTCATGCAGGGGCTCACGAGGGGGGTGATCTGTGCTTTCTGTCGTCGTGTGCCTCGGGACGCATCTCGCGGCTGTTGCTGGCGGATGTCAGCGGTCACGGGGCGGGGGTCAGCGAACTCGCAGCTGTTCTTGCCCGCCTGTTGCGGAAGAATATCAATCGAATCGATCAGCGCCGCCTGGTGAAAGCGATCAACCAGGAATTCGAAGGGCTCACTCAGAGCGGCGCGTTCGCCACATTTCTGGTGGCCACAATCTATGCACCCACAGGCCGCCTGACAGTCTCGTCGGCGGGCCATCCTCCCCCCATGCTGTATCGGGCACAGACGCGACGCTGGTCGTTGTTCCAGGACCCAAAGAGTGCCACCACCCAAGCCGGCGTCGGATTTCCTTTGGGAATTTCTCCGGACGCAGAGTACGACGCCATCAGCATCACGCTGGCCCCCGGGGACCGCTTGCTGTGCTATACCGACTGTCTGATCGAAGCCCAAAGGAAAGACGAGCGGGTGCTGGGGGTTCACGGACTGTTGCGAATACTGAATGAACTTGCGGATTCGCCAGCGGAGGAGACGGTTCCCCGGCTCATCGAGACCATCGAACAGCAAGACCCCGCCTTCCGGACGCGTGATGACTTCACGATCGCACTGCTGATGCCCAGTGGCTCAGGGATTCCTCTGAAGAACAACCTCCTGGCGCTGCCGCGAATTGCTGCTTCGTGGCTGAAGAGTCTGACGGCACGGAGCCGCTGATGCAGAGGGGAGATAGGGCACCCGAGTTCGTCGCTGAGGACCAGAACGGCCAACGTGTCGCACTGTCCGATTTCCTGGGAAAGCACGCGGTGGTCTTGTTCTTCTATCCCCGGGATGATTCACCCATCTGCACACGTGAGGTCTGTGCGTTCCGGGATTCCTGGGAGGACTTCACCGCTGCCGGCGCCGAAGTCTTGGGGGTCAGTGGAGATTCGGTCTCGTCCCATGCCCGCTTTGCTTCATCCCACGCACTTCCCTATCGCATCCTCAGCGATCCCCGAGGAGAGCTGAGGCGTGCCTTCGCCGTACCTCGTGTCATGGGCCTGTTACCGGGCCGTGTGACCTTTGTCATCGACGCGTCGGGCATCATCCGGGACGTGTTTGAATCGCAGTTTGCCGCCGGGCAGCACCGGGAACATGCGCTGGCCTGTGTCCGCAGCCTGTCTCCGCCGTAGCTGCGTGTAACCGGGGCATCAGCGCGTCCACTCGAATCCAATCAGGGAGTTGAGGCTCCGGACGAACACCTGGGATCCAGCAACGGCGAGATGGGCCCAGCATGACTCGTTGGTCACAGATCGCTCATCGAGCAATCGAAACTCACCGGGACTGGCCTCGATCAAGCGGAGCTTGCCGCTTTCATCGAGCGCGAGAATCCGATCTCCATTGACGACCATGCTCCAGTATTTGCCGAACGGCTGCGTGGTCCAGCAGTTGTCGCCTGTGCGCGGGTCGATGCAAGTCAAGCGTTGATTGCGAAGATGCAGATACACATATCCATCAACAAGAACAGGCGTCGACATGTATCCCTGTGTGGTCGACTTCCATTCCTCGTGCACTGAGAATTTCCCTTGCTCCTCCTGGAGACGATACAGAAAGGTGCCGCCTCCGTAACTGCTCGTGAGAACGGAGCCACCGATCACGAGGGGCGTCAAGATGTTCATGCCACGAAACGCGGGCACCTCCTGGGTCCATAGCGGTTGACCACTGGCCAGATCTACACCGGCCAGTGACGTGCGCGTCTGAACAATCAACTGCCGCTTTCCACAGATGGTGTCAATCACCGGCGAGGAAAAGGCACTGCCTGACATGCCACCACCATCGGCGAGGGTGGTCCAGCGCACCTGGCCTGTCTGCTTGTCGAGTTTCGCGAGTCCTCCGCCTGCCTGAACGTAGATGTCCTCTCCATCGACCAGCGGCGAACTGACGAAGCCGAACGCCGGCAAAGGGGTCCCCAACTGCTTCACGAAATCAACCCGCCACAATTCGCTTCCCGTCGGCGCATCGAGGCACGCCAGCACATCACGCATTCCGGCGACGTAGAGACGGCCATCATCCAGAGCCGGCGTCGATCGAATCCAATCCCCGTTGGCCTTCGCAAAGAAGGGGACCGACAATGCCCCAGGCCAGTTCGTCCGCCAGAGCTCTCGGCCTGTCGTCCGATCGAGGGCTCGAACGACTTCCGACTTTTCATCGATCGTCTCGGTAACGAACACGCTTTGATCAGAGACGATGGGACCGGAATAGCTGCCATCCAGAGGGACGCGAAACTGCTCCCGCAGCAGGGCCGGTTCCAGTGTCTCGGGCCAGCGACCCGCGTCGATCTGACCTGTTCGCTGCGGGCCACGCCATTGGGGCCAGGATTGCTGCACACTCATTCGGGATGTGTCGGTCGGGACATCCAGCAGCATGATCCCCAACAACACGAAGGTCATGTTCATTGATGCAGGCCTGTTACATTTGACGAGGAATTGCTCATATCGCCTGATGCCGGATGATCACGCCGTGCGCTGGTGGCGGAGATCAACGTCTCGGCGAAATCCTGGAGGTTCAGAAACGTGTCGCAGTAGCTACTGTAGCGGATGCGGCGACGGATCTCGGGTGAGAGACTGCGTCCGCCGATCACCAGCGCCGTCCGTGCCTGTTCGGCTTTGTCAAACAGGCGGTTCATCTCGGTGCAAAAGGAGTCTTCGTCACGGATCGTCGAGAGACTCAACCACAATAGACGGGGTGCATGCCGTTCGATCGCTGTATGCAGTGTTGCGAAAGGCAACATGTGCCCCAGTGACTGGGCATTCCAGCCGGAATCTCGCAGGACGAGTTCCGCGATGGTCACCGCCAGTGTGTATGGATCTCCATCGAGAGTGGCCCCGAAGGCGACGGGGGCATCCACAGGGGGGGGGGGGAGAAGATGCCGCAACTCGTGCACGGCCCGCAGGCACATTTCACAGGCCCGTCGCTCTTCGTAGACCTCCACATCGCCACACTCCCACAGCGCGCCGATCTCGTGGAATGTCTCAGCGATCCCCTGGTCGCAAATCGTGCTCAGGCAATGACCGGCGAGGTAGAGGTCGAGGAGGATCTGCCGGCAGGCCTCCTCTTCGCCCCCAATGAGTGCCTCGCGGAGTCGCGGGCGGGCCCGTTCGAGTGTCCAGTCCGAACGTCCCGCCGTTGCCGGCAGTCCCAGGATTTCTGGATGCGCCAGCGAGTAGTCACCTGATCGCAAGAACTGCACAACGGCACTGACGGGAATCCGCCGGTGCCCACCGGCGGTCCGCTGCACCTCAATCAGCCCCTGATCGCACCAGCGCTTCAGAGAAGACTCACTGACGCCGATTGCCCGCGCCACCTGCTTCGGCGAGACCGTCTTGGGCATGTGTGATGGCCGTGCAGCGGGTTAACGAACCGGTGCGGAGGCGTCCATACGCTGCCCGCAATATGGGTAATGATAGCCCTTCGTCTCCCGATGGCCACCTGGGGTGACAGCTGCCATAGAATCAGCCCCATTTCCTGGTGGTCGTAATCCGACCGCGTGACTACAACCCTCCTGCCGTTTCCGGGTGCTGTTCGGCAGATCTCGCAGAGATACCCCGGCATTGAGCGCACAGGCTCTTGAGGCTCGTGTATGTTCGTCGAGTGGCTATCAGACTGGTCTGGCTTCGTTGCGGGAGGCACTTGTGGTCGGTACGCTGATTTTACACATCGATCCGGGATCGAACCCACTGAAGAATCGGTTCCGCTGGCATTGACGGAAGGAGAGATCGCACATGTACGTCAGCTTTGGGACTCCGTCACGTTGAGGGCTGTCTGGTGAAGATCGCCATCGTTGGCTCCGGTGTGTCCGGGCTTGTTTGCGGTTACTTGCTGCATCCGCACCACGATGTCACGCTGTTCGAGGGTGCGCAGCGGATCGGGGGGCACATCCATACAGTGCCAATCGAGATCGAAGGACGCAGCCACGCCATCGACACGGGTTTTATTGTCTTCAACGACCGCAATTACCCCAACTTCGTGAGACTGCTTGACGAGCTCGAAGTTCCATCACATCCCACCTCAATGAGCTTCAGTGTCCGATGCGAGCGGTGCGGACTGGAGTACTGCGGTTCATCGCTGGGCGGGTTGTTTGCCCAGAAACGAAACCTCGTGAGTGCTTCCTTTCGACGCATGCTGAAGGACATCTGGCGATTCAATCGGGAGGCGCCGGCCGTACTGGATGTCATCCCCGATGACCTGACGGTGGGCAGGTTTCTCCACGATCGGAGATACTCGCGTGACTTTGCCGACCATTACCTGCTGCCGATGGGAGCTGCGATCTGGTCCTGTCCCATGACCCGGTTCGCGGAATTCCCCATCCGGTTCATCATCGAGTTCTATCAGCATCATGGGCTGCTGCAGCTTCGCGACCGTCCAGTGTGGCGGGTCGTCAGCAAAGGGTCCCAGACATACGTGGATGCCCTCATCGCCGGATTCCGGAATCGCATTCGTACGGGTTGTTCTGTCGTCGACGTATCACGATCTGACAGTGATGTGACCGTACGTACTTCTGCCGGGACCGAGTCGTTCGATGAGGTCGTGTTCGCCTGTCATGCCGATCAGTCGCTGGCACTCCTGGCTGCGCCAACCGCATCCGAATGCAGCGTGCTGAGTGCCTTTCCGTATGGCGAGAATCACGCGGTCCTCCATACGGACACACGGCTGCTGCCCCGCCGCCGACGGGCCTGGGCGAGCTGGAACTACCATGTCCGCCGCGATGCCCAAGTCCGCCCGAGTGTCACGTACCATATGAATACGCTGCAACGGATCGACTCCCCGCAATCGCTTTGTGTCACGCTCAACGAGTCCGATTCGATTGATGCACAGCTCATCCTGCGCGAGTTCCGTTACCGTCATCCGGTCTTCACCACCCGGAGAACCGCAGCACAGCAACGTCATAGCGATCTGATCCGGCACAATCGGACGTCGTTTGCAGGGGCCTACTGGGGGAATGGATTTCATGAAGACGGCGTCGTGAGCGCGCTGCGAGTCTGTCGCGCCTTTGGAATCACTCCTCCCTGGAGGAATGAGATGGCCATGCTGCCTGCAAACGCGGTCAGGCTTCCTGCGGAGTTTGCCTGTGCAGAATAGACCGAGTCCCCTGAACAGTTGCCTGTATCGCGGCATGGTGAGTCATCGACGACTGCGGCCGGTTCGCCACGAGTTCCGGCAACGTCTGTTCCTGGTTTACCTCGATCTGTCTGAGCTGGAGACGATGTTTGCCGGCCGCTGGCTGTGGTCAACGAGTCGTCTGGCACCCGCCCGTTTTCGCCGGGAAGATCATCTGGGTGAATCGGACACGTCGCTTCCGGAGTGTGTTCGAGACCTTGTCGAAGTGGAAACGGGTCAACGTCCCCGGGGCCCGGTTCGCTTGCTCACCCATCTCCGCTACTGGGGGTACGTGATGAATCCGCTGAGCCTGTACTATTGCTTCGACCGACCGGGACCGAAGGCAGATGTTGTGGCCGTTGTGGCGGAGGTCAATAACACCCCTTGGGGAGAACGCCACTGCTATGTGCTGGATGTGAAGGGTCAGACTGGACGGGAGGCCTTTCGCATCACGCACGCGAAACAGTTTCATGTGTCGCCGTTCCTCCCCCTGGAGATGCAGTACCACTGGCTCGTCTCAGTTCCCAATGAATCCCTGACGGTCTCCATTGCGACAGAACTGGAAGGTGAATGCAACTTTGAGGCGGCCCTGTCCCTCGAGCGCCGTCCGCTGACGACGACCTCCCTGGCAGCGGCTCTCGTCACACATCCATGGATGACCGGACACGTCCTCGCAGCCATCTACTGGCAGGCACTGCGGCTGTGGTGGAAGGGGATTCCCGTCTACCCGCATCCCGCCGCCTCCCGTCCACAACACCAGATCACTCAACACAGCATTTCGGAATGACATCACCTGTGTCTCCTCGCGCCGCCAGTCCCCTCCCCGTTGCAGCGATGGCCGATCCCAGGATCGGCGAAGCTCAAGAGTCCCGTGGCTTGAACGCCAGCTCGTCAGCCGGTTGAGGCAATTGCGCGGGGGTGTGATCCATCTGTCGACTCCCTCGGCTACCTACTCGCTGGGTGCCGGGACATCCGATCAGCTGCAAGGGGAGGCCACGGTGCATTCCGGCTCCTGCCTGCCAGCCATCGTCCGCGGTGGCGCACTGGCAGCGGCGGACACGTACATCGACGGCCAATGGACGTCTGATGATCTCGTCTCCCTCTTGAGAATCTTCTGTCGCAATCTCAATCGCAACGGACTCTCGCATGCCTGGATCGAGCGGATCGGCTCCGGCGCGGCCCGTATCAAACATCGCTTCTCGGCCAACTCTCGGGCCGGCAGTCGCCGGAATATCGCGCAGCACTACGATCTGGGAAACGACTTCTTCACACTGTTTCTGGACTCGTCGCTGATGTATTCGTCAGGGGTGTATGAGTCGCCCGATGTTTCGCTGGAGGATGCCTCGCGTGCGAAACTGGAGCGCATCTGCCGGGTGCTCGATCTGCAACCCGGAGATCATGTGCTCGAGATCGGAACCGGCTGGGGAGGCTTCGCCCTGTATGCGGCCCGCGAGTTCGGTTGCCGTGTGACCACCACCACCATCTCCCGCAACCAGCACGCCTATGTTGAGCAACGTATCGACGCGAGTGGATTAGACGGGCGGATCGAGTTGCTGCAACTGGACTACCGGGACTTGACCGGAACTTACGACAAGCTCGTGTCGATCGAAATGATCGAAGCTGTCGGTGAACGGTATCTGGGGACGTTCTTCCGGCAGTGTGACCGCTTGCTGCGTCCGCAGGGAAAACTACTGGTTCAGGCGATTACCATGCCCGACCAGCGATACGACCGATATCGGCGATCGGTGGACTTCATTCAGGCGTATGTGTTTCCGGGAGGTCACCTCCCCTCCGTCGGGCGCTGCAGCAGGTCGTTGGAGAGCATACCCAACTGAACCTTGTCGAATGCCTGCAGTTCGCCGAGAGCTACGCCCTGACACTTCGCGACTGGCGGCAACGCTTTCTTGCAAATCTGATTAACATTCGCGGGATGGGCTTCGACGAGCGGTTCCTTCGCATGTGGGAGTTCTACCTGTGCTACTGCGAAGCTGCCTTCAGGGAACGTGCCGTGAACGTCGGGCAGTTTGTTTGGGAAAAGGCACACTCCTGACCCCGTGACATCCTCATGCTGGCATTGATACAGACCCAACTGATGCGGGCCGCCGAAACCGGACGCTGTCCCGACAGCCTGATCCGTGCTGTAATTCGGCATCTGCTGCGGCGGCGGACCCGTTCCCTGCAGACCCTGGATTCGTCCGGTTCGCAGGAGCATCTGCGACGGTTCATGGCCGAGTGCAGCGCCGGTCCAGTGGCCGTCGTGCCCGATCGCGCGAACGAGCAGCACTACGAAGTGTCTCCAGATTTCTTTCAAACGGTGCTGGGGCCCCGGCTGAAGTACAGCTGTTGCCATTGGCCTGAGGGCGTGTTGACACTGGCTGATGCCGAAACTGCTGCGCTCGACGTGACTTGTGAGAGGGCCGATCTCCGTGACGGCCAGTCGATTCTCGAGCTGGGTTGCGGCTGGGGATCGCTCTCGCTGTGGATGGCGGAGCGGTACCCCCATGCAAGCATCGTCGCCGTGTCGAATTCCCAACTCCAGGGAGAGTTCATCAGGGCCTGTGCCGATGAACGGGGCCTTACCAATCTGCGTGTGGTCACGGCCGATATCAACTCGTTCTCGCCGTCAGATCAGTTCGATCGCGTTGTGTCGGTCGAGATGTTCGAACATGTTCGGAATCATGCGGAAGTACTGCGACGCATCGCCCGGTGGCTCAATCCCGGCGGCCGGCTGTTCGTCCATATCTTCTGCCACCGCAACCAGCCCTACCTGTTTGAAGATCAAGGACCCCAAGACTGGATGGCCCGCGAGTTCTTCGCCGGTGGTATGATGCCTTGCGAATCGCTGCTTGCGCGTTACGCCGATGACCTGGCCCTCGTTCGTCAATGGCGGTGGAACGGCAGGCACTATGCACGCACCTGCCGAGCCTGGCTCGATAACGTCGACCGAAATCGCCCTGCGGCTTTCGCGCCCTCAACACTCCGACGACCGGAGATGACCCGCGCGCCGTTTGGGACGATGGCGGATGTTCTTCATGGCCTGCGAGGAACTTTTCGCGTTCAACGGGGGGGAGGAGTGGTACGTCACTCATGCGCCGTTTTCCCCCACCAGTTCGCCGCAAAGCGCCGCTACGCAACGGCAGACCGCATGCCATGTCTGACGTGCTCCTTTCGAATGCGATCCTTGTCGGCATCTTCATGCTGCTGGTGTGGCTGATCAGCATTCCCTGTCGAAACGTGAGTATTGTTGACATCGCCTGGGGGCTCGGGTTTGTACTGATTGCCTGGTTGACGTTCGTATTGACCGCGAACGACCCCATGAACCGTCCTGACAATCCAGCTCGCTGGCTGCTGCTGGGATTGATCACCGTC
Source organism: uncultured Planctomycetaceae bacterium (assembly GCA_963707405.1). Lineage (GTDB taxonomy): Bacteria > Planctomycetota > Planctomycetia > Planctomycetales > Planctomycetaceae > CAVPPT01. The sequence goes on from CAVPPT010000025.1 coordinate 380,800, forward strand.
TGGGGCCTGCGACTGTCGGTCCACCTGGCGGTGCGCAACATCGGACAGGTAGAGGACAAGCGCTATGCCCGCATGCGAGGCGCCGCAGGTCCGCACTTCTGGTGGACCAGCCTGTTCATCGTCTTTGCGTTGCAGGGGTTGGTGATGTGGGTGGTCTCCCTACCGATACAGACGGGCATTGCCCGGTCAGAATCGGGCTGGGCTGCAGGACACATCGCAGGACTGGCTCTCTGGACCGTCGGATTCCTGTTCGAAGCGATTGGAGACAGGCAACTGGCCCGCTTCAAACGTCGTCCCGAGAATAAGGGGCGTGTGATGGATCAGGGGCTCTGGCGTTACACTCGCCATCCCAACTATTTCGGCGACTTCTGTGTCTGGTGGGGAATGTTTGTCGTCTGTGTTGCGCAGGGTCAGCACTGGTGGACCGTGATCAGTCCACTCCTGATGTCCGTACTGCTGCTCCGCGTCTCGGGAGTCACGCTGCTAGAGAAGTCGCTGACTGCCGAAAAGCCCGCGTATGCCGACTACGTCGCACGCACGAGTGCCTTCTTTCCGCTGCCGCCCCACAGGCCCTCTGCCCCCGACGAAACGCACGCCTGACACATATCACCGCCGGCAGTGGATAGATATCTTGCACGCAGACCGCGCTGCCAGGGACAAGAATCTGTGCTTGCGCATCATCAGGCCACGCGGGAAGTCGGCATCCTCGTCAGCAATCGCTATGATGCAAGCACGAATACTGAGTCCCTCACCCTGGTCGCCGGAAGTGAATCCCATGCCCATCTTCGCGCGTTCTGTCGTCCTGCTGCTGTTGATGAGTCTGTGTGTCACGACGGGCCTCGCCCAGCCAACGGCCACGAAGCAGCCCAAGCCCGCGTCTCCCGATGACCAGTACGTGCTCGGTCCGGATTCGCTGCCACAGCCCGGCGTGCCCAAAGGCGAGGTTACGAAATACCCGTGGAACGACAGCAAAATCTATCCCGGCACCGTTCGCAACTTCTATGTGTATGTGCCGCAGCAGTACGATCCCAGTAAGCCGGCGTGCGTCTTCGTCTGCCAGGATCGCGTGATGTATGAGGCACCAACGGTCTTCGACAACCTGATCCACAGGAAAGAAATGCCGGTGACGATCGGCATCTTCATTGAGCCGGGCGATGTCCTGCTCCAGCCGGGTGAGGCACCTCGCAGGCGCTCCGATGGACGTCCGGCACCGCGCAAGAATCGCAGCGCCGAGTACGACACTCTCAGCGATGAATATGCGACGTTTCTGCTGGAAGAGATCCTGCCTGAAGTCAGCAAGTCATACAACCTGACCACTGATCCCGAACGACGCTGCATTGCCGGCAGCAGCTCCGGAGGCATTTGCGCCTTCACTGCCTGCTGGGAACACCCCGATGCGTTTCGCAAATGTTTCACCACGGTCGGCAGCTTCACCAACATCCGCGGCGGTAATGCCTATCCGGACCTCGTACGCAACTCACCGAAGAAGCCGATCCGTGTCTTCCAGCAGGACGGGGCCAACGACATCGTGAATCAGTTCGGCAGCTGGCCCGAAGCAAACAAGGCGATGGCTGCCGCACTGCAGGAGAAAGGCTACGATCACCAGTTTGTCTTTGGCGAGGGCGTGCACAGCGCCAAGCATGGCACGGCGATCTTTCCGGAGGCGATGCGCTGGATCTGGCGCGACGTGCCACAGGATTGACGCCGACGTGACCCCGGAACACGACCTGCAGGTCACGGAGGATCACTGCTCCAAAGCGAAAAAATGCGCAGTCGCTGGTGCACGCATCAGGGCGCACGACCAACAGGCCGCGCATGAAAAAACTCTGAAATGCATGGCCATGCGACTCTGTGCAAATGTATAGGTTACCCGGCAGGGACTCGAACCCCGACTAACAGGACCAAAACCTGTTGTGCTGCCATTACACCACCGGGTAACAGGTGCGCCGCAGATGCAGACGTCGATCTACAAGGAGGTCGACACCCTGGCAACCTGTGCCGGAGCATAGATATTGCCGGCCTGAGTCTGCAACCTCACTCCGAAGGAATGCGGAGCGGGAGAAATCGGAAGCCGGAAATGATTGAGTTTTGCTGGGGATCCGGTGCGACAGCAGTGTAGATGTCATTCGGGGTTCGGGGACCCGCCGGCCACCCGCGGATGCGCTCTCCTTCAACTCTGCTCCTGCCCGGAGCAGGGTCGTCTCCTGCCATCCTGATGAGTACGATGAAGTAGGGAAATCGACCTACGGGAGATTGTCGTGAAGCTGCTCTTCAGAACGCTCGCCATTTCTAGTCTCATCAGCCTCGTCGGTCGTGGTCTCGTCCTGCAGTCATTGCATGCCGAAGACGCGATCGACTTCAACCGCGATGTGCGGCCGCTGCTCAATGCACATTGCGTGGCCTGTCATGGCGGCGTGAAGCAGGCTGCCGATCTGAGCTTCGTCTATGAGGACCAGGCCCTCACGGTCATCACCCCCGGAGATCCTGACAATTCCACGTTGGTCGAACGCGTTACAGCCGACGATGGCGAACGGATGCCTCCGGCGGAACACGGCCGTCGACTTTCGGAGCGGGAAGTCGATGTGCTGCGTCGCTGGATCCAGGAAGGGCGCACTGGGGAAAGCACTGGGCGTATATCGCTCCCGACCGCAGCGGCCCGCCGCCGGTGCGTCAGAGCGCGTGGCCTCGGACGGCAATCGATCCGTTCATTCTGAGTGCACTGGAAACAGCAGGTCTGGAGCCGTCTGCGGATGCCGACCCCGCGCGCTGGCTGCGACGGGCCTCGCTGGATCTGATCGGTCTTCCGCCCACTCCCGACGAGCGTGCACAGTTTCTTGCGGATGTCCAGAGCAGTGGCGACGCCGCCTATACCACCGCCGTCGATCGCCTGCTGGCCTCGCCCCAGTTTGGTCGAGCGCTGGGCCAGCGCATGGCTCGACGTCGTGCGCTATGCCGACTCGATGGGTCTGGGGCAGGACGGTCGGCGGACCATCTGGCCGTATCGCGACTGGGTAATCGATGCCTTCAACGCCGATATGCCTTTCGACGAGTTCACCATCAAACAACTGGCCGGGGACCTGCTGCCGGAACCAACGATTTCTGACCTGGTGGCAACGGCCGGACATCGACTGACGCAGACCAATGAAGAAGGCGGCACCGACGACGAACAGTTTCGCATCGAGGCAGTGATCGACCGGGTCACCACAACATGGCAGGCCTGGCAGGGCCTGACGTTCGGCTGCGTGCAATGTCACAGTCATCCCTACGATCCGATCCGTCACGAGGAGTTCTATGAGTTTCTGGCCTTCTTCAACAACACGGTCGATACCGATCTTTCTTCGGATGAGCCGAGGCTGAACGTCCCGCAGAATGCTGCCGACTGGGGCAGGGCTCGGGAGCTCGACGATGAGATTCAGGCTCTGCGCAATACGGACTGGCGTGCCGGAGATGCTCTCTTGCAGGATGAGTCTCGCTGGCAGCCGCTGACGGGTCTCTCCGCCAGTTCTTCGAACGATACCCGGGTCGTGGTCGATTCTCATGAGGATGGTGACGAGTATCACACCCGCGGGACGGTCTCGAAGGATACGACGTTCACGCTGCAGGCCCCACTGCCAGCGGGTATGCAACGTCTGACGGCAGTGCGATTCACAGGGCTGCCGTTGCATCCTGAGACGGCGCTGGCTGACTCGGAGTGGGGGTTCGTAATCTCACACATTCGGGCCGAACTGATTGTGCCCGACAGCGATGCGGCGCTCCCGATCGAGATCGCCCGTGTCGTGGCGGACGAGCCGGAGCCTCTGCTGGACCCGCAACTCAGCCTGAACGAGCAGAGCCAATATGGCTTCGGAGCCTACAGCCGCATACACCACGGGCGCAGTGCCGCGTTCGTCCTTGCAGAAGGTGTGGATGTCCCTGAGGGCGCGACGTTGCGCGTATCAATCTCCCAGAAGGTGTTCGAGCTCGGGGCATTTCCACTGGTCGCACGGCGCGGAAGACTGGCCGTTTCTGGCGACGACGAGTGGTCGCAATGGCTGCGTTCCCCCGAGTTATTGGCCGTGCGTGAGCGTCTGGCCGAGCTGAATCGACAGCGCGACGAAATTCGATCGATCTCCACTCCCATCATGCGTGAACGACCCGCGGCGATGGCACGCCCCACGCATGTCTTCGAGCGGGGCAACTTCCTGACGAAGGGAGATTCCGTCAGCCCCGCGACTCCCGGGATCTTCCCGCCGCTGCACTCGACCGGCGGAGCGACCCGGCTGGACATGGCCCGTTGGATCGCCAGCGCCGAGAACCCGCTGACCGCCCGGGTCGCCGTTAATCGCTTCTGGTCGCAGATGTTTGGTGTCGGACTGGTCGAGACTCAGGAGGACTTCGGCACGTCGGGCGAGTCACCTTCACATCCGGCGCTGCTGGATGATCTCGCTGTCCGGTTCATGTCGGATATGCGCTGGAGTGTGAAGTCCCTGCTACGGGAGATCGCGCTGAGCGCAACTTATCGTCAGACTTCCGCAACGACTCCACAGCGTCAGGAAGTCGATCCGCGGAATCGGCTGCTCAGCCGGGGACCGCGTCAGCGCCTCTCGGCAGAGATGGTTCGCGATCAGGCACTGGCTGTGGCGGGACTGCTGAGTCTGAAGCCCCACGGTGCCCCGACCCATCCACCGATTCCTGAAGGTGTCTGGATGCCGTTTCAGGGAAGCGACAAATGGCAGACACCGGAACCTGGCGACCCGGAGCGTTACCGCCGATCGGTCTATACCTATACCAAGCGGACGATTCCGTATCCGATGTTTGCGTCGTTCGATGCTCCCTCCCGCGAGTTCTGCGCTCCCCGGCGGTTGCCGTCCAATACACCCCTGCAGGCATTGATGACGCTCAATGATGCGACCTTTGCGGAGGCAAGTCTGGGACTCGCGCGGCGGATGCTCGATGCAGGAGACAACCTGGACGATCAACTCCGCTTCGGATTCCTGACGGTCACCTGCCGGGATATTCGCCCGGAGGAACTGGCGGAATTGAAGAGGCTGTATGACACAACACTTGAGCAATTGCGAGAAAGCAGTGCGTCATCCGGCGCGAGTTCAGATGTGGTGGCGAGGGACGATTCACTGGCGGCCCTGTCGAATGTCGCGAATGTACTGCTGAACCTGGATGAGGTGATGTGCCGATGAGTGAGGCGAGTGATGGTGTGTCCAAGCGCAGGATCGGCGTGGTTCCAAAGAAGCCTGAAGCGTCAGCGAAGGGATTCGTGTGTGGCCCTTCGCTGGCGCTTCAGGCTACTGTCACGGGTAGGTAGAGGAGGGAACTGATGAAACGAACACTTGAGGACGAAGTTCGCCTGCAGTCGATGGAGGCAGTGACACGCCGTCATTTCCTGCAGGACTCTCCGGCGGCCCTGGGGGCGCTGTGGCTGGCCGGACAGGTGGGCCAGGCTCCGGCGGCAGTACCGTCCGCAGGCAGTGCTGGTGTCACATCGTTCGCGCCCGGATCCGCCGCGTGATCTACCTGCACATGGCCGGCGCGCCGAGCCAGCTCGAGCTGTTCGACTACAAGCCCGGAGCTGCAGAAGCTCGACGGCAAGGAATGCCCGCAGGAGTTCCTCGAAGGCAAGCAGTTCGCCTTCATCCAGGGCGTGCCGAAGATGCTCGGCCCGCAGTACGAGTTCAAGCAACACGGCCAGTCCGGCGCCTGGATCTCCGACCGGCTGCCGCATCTTCGCCCAGTGCGTCGACGACGTCTGCTTCATCAAGTCGATGCAGACCGACCAGTTCAACCACGGCCCCGCCCAGCTGCTGGTGCACACCGGCAGCTCGCGGATCGGCTCGCCGTCGATCGGCTCGTGGGTGACCTAGGGCCTCGGCTCGGAGAACCAGAACCTGCCCGGGTTCATCGTCCTGATCTCCGGCGGCAAGACCCGCCACGCGCGGCAAGTCCGTCTGGGGCTCCGGCTACCTGCCCTCCGTCTATCAGGGCGTGCAGTGCCGCTCCGCAGGGCGACCCGGTGCTCATGTCTCGAACCCCCCGGCGTGACACCGCGACATCCGCGCGCCACGCTCGACACGCTCAAGCGAACTCAACCGAGACGCAGCCACGACCGAGTTCGGCGACCCGGAGACCCTCACCCGCATCGCCCAGTACGAGATGGCCTTCCGGATGCAGACTGCCGCCCCCGAGGTCGATGGACCTGAAGCCGGAACCCAAGCACATCCACGAGGTGTACGGCACCCAGCCGGGCAAGGAATCGTTCGCCAACAACTGCCTGCTCGCCCGCCGCCTCGCCGAGCGCGGCGTCCGCTACATCCAGCTCTTCGACTGGGGCTGGGACTCGCACGGCTGCCAGCGGAGCGAGGCGCTCAACGCGGCTTCACCGACAAGTGCCAGCCAGGTCGACCAACCGATCACCGCCCTGCTCACCGACCTCAAGCAGCGCGGCATGCTCGAGGATACGCTGGTCGTCTGGGGCGGCGAGTTCGGCCGCACGCCCGATGCGCGAGAACCGCGGCGGCATGGAGATGACATTCGTCGGCCGCGACCACAACCCCGGCGCCTTCACCATCTGGATGGCCGGCGGCGGCGTGAAACCCGGCATCACCTACGGCGAGACCGACCCGATCGGCTACTCCGCCGGCCGAAAACCCGGTCCACGCTCCGCGACTTTCATGCCACTCTGTTGCGCCTGCTCGGAATTGAGCACAAGCAGATGACGTTCCCGTATCAGGGGCTCAAGCAGAAGCTGACGGGAGTCAAGGAGGCATCAGTCGTAGAGGGGATCCTGGCGTAGAGCGGGGTGCAGACTTGCCGACGCTGTCGGCGGACTTTCTACTACTCATCAGCCACGCGCCAATACACCTTGACGTTTTCACAAAACGCCAGATAAAGTATGAATATGAGTTGTGTGATGAGATCGTCGGTGGGACATCGCCTCGGATCGCTCCTGCTGATTCTGAATGTGCTGTTCTGCCCGCTGCTGTGCGGCGCGTCGGCCTCGGTGTGCGATCAAGCTGAAGCGACCACATCGCCGTCCGCGCCATGCTGTTCTCACTGCCGGCATGCAGCAAGCGACACGGCATCCCCGGATCTGCCTGTTCCGGCAAGTGATGGCAGTACCTCATGCTGCTATTGCGGCGGGGCCGTACTCTCCCAGTTGTGGCCCGACGCGATTCCGCTGGGTGATGCCCACGGGTGCCTGCTGGCAACTCTGATTCCGGCCGATGTACCGCAAACCGGTGAAGTTCACGGGCGACCCGCCTGTGACGAGCGGACGTTGCCGAAGGGCAGCGTACTGCGGCTGGCGGAGTGCTCCCTGCGCTGTTGATGCGCCCGCCCGGTGAGCTTCACTCACCGGGATCATGTGCGCGACCTCCTCCAGGTGGTCCGTACCGATCGGGATGCTCCAGCCTTTCATTCCGGAGACTCTGCCGTGTTGTTCTTCCGCCCGCTCCCCTGGGAGTACGGGATCCGCAACCTCTGCGCCGCCCGCTGCGCAGCGGGCTGACACTGGGGGCACTGGCCATCGTCACGTTGCTGGTGCTCGTGGTGCTCGGATTCGCGCGGGGCCTAGATCGCTCGCTGAGCGTGAGCAGTGACCCGAGGACGGTGATCGTGTTCTCACTGGGGATGGGTGAGAACCTCGAGTACTCCGCGGTGCCTAATGCGCACCTCCGATCTCCTGGCGCGAGTCTACAGGGGATCGACCAGCGCTATGGAAAGAAGTGTGTTTCTCCCGAACTGTACCTGGGCACGAAGATGCAGACGGCCCCGAACGCTCCGACCGCACAGGGGCTGGTCCGCGGCGTGACACCGGCTGCACTGCTTGTCCACGATCGCATCTTCATCGAACAGGGGGAGTGGCCTGCGCCGCGGGGAGATCATGGTGGGACGGCTCGCGGCGACCAAGCTGGGGCTCGACCCCGCGCAACTGAACGTCGGCGAGCCACTGCGGTTTGAGGAGAAGGACTGGACCATATCAGCGACGTTCTCGGCGGGCGGAGCGACGTTCGAATCCGAAGTGTGGTGCCGGCTCGATGACCTGCAACAGGTGCTGAAGCGGCAGGACCTGAGCCTGGTCGCTGTCAAACTGGCACCGACGGCGCAAATCCAGGAGATCGACCTGTTCTGCAAGGAACGGCTGGATTTGGAACTGCAGGCCCTGCATCAGACCGAGTACTTCGATTCGCTGCGGGCTGACTATGCACCGGTGCGCTGGCTCTCGTGGTTCATTGTACTGCTGGTCTCGGGAGCCGGCGTCTTCGTTGGCCTCAATACGATGTACGGTGCGGTCGTCGGCCGCATCAGCGAACTGGCGACGCTGCAGACGCTCGGCTTCTCACGGCGGGCGGCGATTCTCAGCGTACTGCAGGAAGGGGCCCTACTGTCGATGAGCGGGGCCATGATTGCGTCGCTGCTGGCGCTGATCCTGGTGAATGGAGCGGCGGTCCGGTTCACGATGGGCGCCTTCACACTGCAGATGGACGGGATCACGTTGCTCACGGGAAACCTCATTGCGTTGTGTCTGGGGATCGGTGGCGCGATTCCTCCGGCCATTCGTATCTGTCGACTGTCCGTGGTGGACAGTCTGAAAGCAGTTTGAACTTCAAGAACACCAACGAAGGAACGAAACGATGCGAGTTACATACAGTCTGATTCTGATCGGGCTGATCGGCGCTGTTGCCGGTTGCCAGCGGGCGAGCGAAGTTGACACATCACAGGCGAGCGGCACTGCCACTCCCTCGGCTGAGGGACGGCGCTGACCTGCTCACCACCCAGCCGGACGGGGCCCAGAGTGTACTCGACGCCCGTGAGCACGCCGCAGACGACGAGGAGATCGTCGTGGTCGGACGGATCGGGGGTACGGTCAAGCCCTGGGTGGATGGGATGGCGGCCTTCACCATTGTCGACGAGTCGCTGCGGGCGTGCAGTGACATTCCCGGAGACACGTGTCCGACCCCCTGGGACTATTGCTGCGAGGCGGACATCGGCCAGAAGCAGACGCTGGTGAAGTTTGTCGATGAACAAGGCAAGCCACTGGCCATTGACGCCCGGGGGCTGCTGGGTGTCACGGAACTCGATACGGTGGTCATCCGCGGCAAGGCGCGGCGGGATGCGGACGGCAACCTCACCTTACTCGCCAGTCAGATGTATGTGTCACACGACTCTGCAGACCATGCGCTCGCAGACGATGCGCACAAGGAGACGGAGCATTATCCAGCGCATGACGGAGCAGAGGAGGGCGGCGCACGACCATCCGCATGACGCGTCGCATCCCGACCGTGGCTCCGACGTCGAGCCGCAGGACGGCGCGAGTGATCCGGTCAACGAGAACTGAGGTGCCTTGTGCCAACGCCGGTTGACTTGCAGGCACTCTCGCGTCGTCGGGAGGAAGTGCGTGACGTTTCGGTGTCGCCGCAGCGTCACGTCGTTTCCCGTTACGTCCTGCCGGGATTCCTGCTGTCAGGATTCCTGGGGTTGCTGGGCTGGTCTGCGCGGGACTACCTGCTGCCCCGGTGCGCGGTGCGGGTGGTGCCGGTGCTGGTCAGCCTGGCGGACATGCAGACCGGGGGCACGCCGCTGTTCAAGGCCGCCGGGTGGGTGGAACCCCGACCGACGCCGATCAGCGTGGCGGCGCTGGCCCCGGGGGTCGTCCGGGAGTTGCTGGTCGTCGAGGATCAGCTGGTGACGGAAGGCGAACCGGTGGCCAACCTCATCGATGACGACGCACGGCTGGCTCTGAATCAGGCCGACGCCACTCTGCACCTGCGCGAGGCCGAAGTGCAGGAAGCCCAGGCCACGGTCGATGCGGCGCAGACAAATCTGAAGATCCCGGCTCATCTCGAGCTGCCTTTGGCGGAGGCCGATGCCGCTCTGGCGGTGATACAGACGGAACTGTCCAACCTGCCTCGGCAGATCGAGCGCGCCGAGGCGCGGCTGCGTCTGGCCGAGATCGACTTGCATTCCAAGGAGAAGAACAAGGACGCGATCTCGGGCATTCTCATCGAGCGGCGCGGAGTGAATTCGACGCGGCACAGGCAGAGGTCGCAGAATTCACGCAGCGTGAGCCACTGCTGGAACAGCAGCGTCTGGCGCTGGCGCGCCGTCGGGATGCGGCGGCGAAGCGACGGGAATTGCTCACGGACGAGCACCAGGCGGTTGGCACCGCAGTGGCGCGTCTCGCGGCGGCCCACGCAAAGCTGGAAGAAGCCCAAGTCAACGTCGAGGTGGCCGAGCTGCGACTGAACCGGATGACGATCGCTGCACCCGTTGATGGTCGCGTGCTGAATCTGGTCAGTCAGCCCGGCGGACAGGTGGGGGCGGGTTCGTCCTTCGGCAGCGGGGGTATGCAAGGAACGACCGTCGTGACGATGTATCGCCCCGACCAGTTGCAGGTGCGGGTGGATGTGCGATTCGAAGACTTGCCTCGCGTGAGCGGAAGTCAGCCGGTACTCATCGAGAGTCCGGCGTTGACTGTACCTCTGCACGGGCGCGTGCTGTTTCTCACCGGGTTCGCCAACATCCAGAAGAACACGCTGGAGGTAAAAGTCTCGGTGGATGAGCCTCCTGCGTTCATGAAACCGGAGATGCTCGTCGACGTCACGTTTCTGGCACCCGAGCGCGATCTTCCCGAAACCGCGCCGACTGACCGTTATCGTCTGTTTGTGCCCAGATCGCTGGTCGACAGCAGTGGAGAAGGACACACCGTCTGGCTGGCCGACCCCTCACGAATGGTCGCCCGTCGACAGAAGATTGAGGCGAACTCTGCCGGGTCATCCGACATGCTGGAGGTCGTCTCCGGACTGAATGCGTCGAGCCGGGTGATTGCCTCGGAACGCGATCAACTGGTCGACGGCGAGCGTATCCGGATCGAGGGGGAGGACCTGGCCATTATCGACGCCGTCATCAATGCGGCAGACCATTCCGAGCAGAACCCGGGAGTGCACTGATGTCACTGATTGAAGTCCGGCAGGTCACGAAGCAGTTTCGCAAGGCGTCAGAGGTCATCACTCCCCTGCGTGCTGCGAATCTGGATGTCGAGGCAGGCGACTTTGTGTCGCTGGTCGGTGCCAGCGGGACGGGCAAGACGACCCTGTTGAACCTGATCGCAGGGATCGACCGACCGACTTCGGGCAGCATTGTCGTGAATGGGCAGGAGATCACCGAGCTGTCGCGGACCCGGCTTGCGCACTGGCGGGCGGCTAACATCGGATACATCTTTCAGACGCATAATCTCATTCCGGTGCTCACCGCCTACGAGAACATCGAGCTGCCACTGTTGCTGCTGCCGCTTCGTCGGGACGAGCGACGCCGTCGGACTTCGATCGCTCTGGAAGCGGTGGGACTCACCGACCGCGCCAACCATTACCCGTCGCAGCTTTCGGGCGGTCAGGAACAGCGGGTCGGCATTGCCCGAGCGATTGTGGCTGATCCGACGGTCGTCGTAGCCGACGAACCGACAGGCGATCTCGACCCGGACACCTCGGAAGAGATTCTGACACTCTTGCAGCGGCTCAACCGCGAACTGGGGACGACATTATTGATGGTGACGCACGATCTGGAGGCGGCGGCCATCGCCCAGCGGCAGCTGAAACTCACTGAGGGGCACCTGGCCGAAGTGACCTCCCGACCAGCCCCGGTCGTCCACCAGGAGGCCGTGTGATGTTCAAGTTTTTTCCGTACATGCTCAAGACGCTGTGGCAACACCGGACACGATCGCTGCTGACCATCAACGGTGCGGGCGTGGCGATGTTCGTGTTCTGCGTCATGCTCGCCGTTCAGTCGGGATTAGACGCTCTGACCCGGCAGAACGAGGCGGTGCTGGTTGTCTTTCAGGCCAACAAGTTCTGTCCAGCCACCAGTCACCTTCCGCAGGACTACGACCGGCAGATCGCCCGGATCGACGGGGTCACCGACGTGGTCCCGATCCAGGTCTTCACCAACAACTGCCGGGCGAGCCTCGATGTGGTGGTCTTCTATGGTGTCCCGGCCGACAAGGTCCGCAAGGTCCGCGACTTCACCTTGCGTGAGGGATCGTGGCCGGCTTTCGAGGATCATCAGGATGCGGCTCTGGTGGGGAGGACGCTCGCGGAGCGTCGCGGCATCAAGCCCGGTGAGAAGTTTTCGATCGGCGATGTCACGGTCACCGTCGCCGGCATCTTTGAGAGCCAGAACCGGGCGGAAGAAGACTACGTTTACTGCCATCTCGACTTCCTGCAGCGAACACGCGGGCTGGACCTCGTCGGAACGGTAACCCAGCATGAAGTGTTCCTCAGCGAGTCGGCAGCACCGACTGAAGTCGCGGCCCGGATCGATGAGTGGTACCAGTCGGGTCCGGTACAGACCGATACCCGCACCAAAGGGGCGTTTCAGGCATCGAGCCTGCAGGACGTCATCCAACTCATTGGACTGTCCCGGTATCTCGGCTATGCCTGTCTGGGATTGATGGTCGTGCTCTTGTCGACAACGACCATCATGACGGTGGAAGACCGCATTCAGGAGCATGCCGTGCTGCAAACGCTGGGATTCACCGGCAGAAGTGTGTTTCGACTTGTGCTTGGCGAGTGTGTACTGCTGAGCCTCGCAGGAGGTCTGCTGGGGATCGGCCTGGCCTGGCTGGCATTGTCGGTCGGTCGACTGTCGCTGGGGGCTGAAGCGGTCACCATTGCGTTTGTTCCCACCCCCTTCATGGTCTGGAGCGGGATCCTCACGACGGCCGGTGTGGGGGTGCTGGCGGGCCTGATCCCGGCTTGGCGCGAGCCAGACCGAGATCGTCAGCGCACTACGCTCTCGCTGACAGTGCCGCCGGATTGCATTGCATACGCAACAACGTACAGCATGGCGGTGCCGACGTCCCGATGAGCGATCGCTGTCTTGCCATCATAAGGAGTTGAGCTGCAGTCGATCCGACTCGACTGCAGCTCAACATAAACATTGGACTCGACGGTCGGCGTGCTATGTCCCCTGCTGTGGCTCTTCTTCAGGAGCATCCAGCCGGACCAGCAAGTAATTCTCCACACGGTCGGGTCCGAAGTGGACCAACACTGCGGCTTCGTCTTGTGTGAGGTTGTAGAGTCCGGTCTCGACAACGATGTCCTCGCTTTCGCCAATACGGAAGGCTGCTCGCTGGGTCTGCTTGTCGACCTGACCCTGAATGGCCTGAGCCTGGTCAGTGTCCGAGTTGTAGAGGGATCCGCTGATGATGCCCTCTTTGTTGACGGCCAGCTGAACAACCATGCTCGGTTGGGTGTCTTTCTCGTTCATCGAGACGGCGAAGGTGCCCAATGGCAGCCATTCCGCCTGCTCCGCGACCTCTTCCGAGGCCGGTGGGGCCGGCGTTGCCAGTGCCATGGCGCTCTGCGCGAACTCATCGGTCGTCGCGACCTGCTCACCACCTACGTACACATAGTTGTTCTCGTAGGTGACGTTGCCTCCTGTCCCGTAGTCGTAGTAGACGGGCTGCGACCACGAACTGGCCGGTGCGGACCAGTTGAACCAGCTCGTCACCGCTCCCCAAGCCGGAACGGTCCACCAGTAGTTCGATGGATAGCGGTTGAATCCCCATCCATAGTTCCAGCCACCAATGGGGAAATAGTGGTTCGACCACCAGCCGCCGGTGAAGCAATTGTTGGCCCAGTTGTTGCGCGCCAGCCAGCGCGGACACCATTGCCCCAACCATTCCAGTAGCCAACTCGATTCGACGGGCGATTCCACCAGCCCGCTTGGCGGGGATTACTGAACGCGTTATTCCAGCGATTGTTGATGTTGACGTTGGTGCTGTTATCGATGTTCACCCAACTTGGGCGGTTGTTGATGACCCCGTTGTTGGACCACCGGTTGCGGTCGCCGAAGTTCGGACCCTTGCCGACGTTGACCCGGTTTCCAAGATCGACGTTGTTGCCGATATTGGTACGATCGCCGTTGCCAATGCTGGGGCGGTTGCCGTTACCAATCCCTGGCCGGTTGCCATCGCCAATACCAGGCAGGTTGCCGTTACCAATGCCGGGCCGGTTGCCATCGCCAATACCGGGCCGATTCCCGTCACCGATTCCGGGCCGGTTGCCCTGTCCGGGACGATTCGCGGAGATGCCGCTGCCGCCATCCGGGCGGAGTGGCTTGTCCATGCCGAGAAAGTCGCCGACGTCACCTGTCGAAGGACGTCCTCCCCCCGGTCGATTGCCAATCCCCGGTCGATTACCATCTCCGATTCCGGGCCGACCTCCGCTGCCGACACCTGGCCGGTTGCCGTCACCGATTCCCGGGCGGTTTCCACCTCCGACACTCGGCAGGTTGCCCTGACCGGGACGATTCGCCAAGCCGGATCCACCCCCGGGCCGTGATCCGCCAGCTCCTGGACGGCCAATGTCGGGACGAGATCCACCGGGCTTGGGCAGGCTGGTGTTCGGACGATTCGCCAGTCCTGACCCTCCTGATCCAGGACGGCTCGCTGGCATCGAGATGCCCGAACCTCCGCTACCGGGCCGTGTTGCCGGCCGCGTGCTCGGTCGATTCGCCATCGACGGGGTCGATGGCTTCAGCCCACCGCTCGGACGACTGGGACTCGGTCGACTTGCTGCAGGTCGGCTCATATTGGGACGACTGGCTGCCGGTCGACTCGCTGCGGGCCGACTGGCGGGACGTGGCGCGCTGGTTTGAGGCCGCGAGGCCATTGAGGGACGGGCACCACCTCCAGCGGCACGCGCACCCCCACCGCCTCCTCCGCCCCGACGACCAATCGCCTGAGCATGATCCGGAAGAATCAACAACACGGCCAAGAGCGCCGCCAGAATGAAGCGTCTCATTATTGCACTCCTCCCGAGTTGGTTGGTGCCGGTGTCCCGGACACAGCATCGGCCGTCGCCGTCCGCACCACGGTCACCGGGTCCGCTGTGGGCTGCGGAACGCCATCAACCGTTTCACCGATCGCCTGGATGCTCAGCGTGTTCTCGTCGACAGGGGTAATCACCTGGGTTCCAGCCGAGCGGCTGCCGTCACTGCCGACGTGCGACATCTTCACCATCCAATCAGCACCGTTTCTCGAAACCGTTCCCTCTCCGAAGGAACCGTCTGAGTTAAAGGTCCATGCACGAATCTGCTTGGCGGCGGCATCCCAGCCAATCACCTGCGTCCCCTGAAACTCTTCACCATCGGGGAATTGAGCGTTGAACGAGCGGATGAAAAACGCCCTGTTCGGCGACCAGCGGACGGTGGTGTCGACCTGCGCATCGTCAGACTGGTCCTGCCAGGTTCCCAGCAACATTTCCAGATCCTGCAAGGCATCGTACGCGGTCGCTGGTGCAGGCATGTCCCGCTCTCGGGAACTGCTGATCTGCCACTGATCCCCCTCTTTGACAAACAGAGCCGAGAACGCCGAATCGACCGGCTCGAGACCCGGGACGAACAAACTGACTCGTCCCTCCGTGGTAGCGATGTCGGGGCGAATCATCCGCAAGCTATCGATCTCGCCACTCAGACGTGCACCGGGGTTCTCCTGGAAAAATGTTGTGAACTCCTGAACGATTGCGTCTCGCCCGACGGTCTCGTCTCCCGTCTCCTCATCAACAGAAACTCCATCTTTCGTCCAATGGCTGCCAACAGACACCGCGTCCCCCTTGTTGAACGCTTCGACATACGACTGAATCCGCTGGCGGATGGCCGTCTCCTCTGGACTTGCTGATGGCTGGGCCGGCTTCGCACTCACTGTCTGTCCCGGCTGAACGACCACTCCCTGCCCCTGCTGAACGAACACCGTTTCAGTGCCGACCCGAACTTCACTCGGGCACTTCTCCTGAGCCCTGCCGGTGTTACCGGCGGCGATCAGGATCATCAGACCCATCAAGCTGTGTTTCATGGTAAGTATCTCCTGTGGGTGAGTGACATGTGTCTGGGTGTTTCTGGCGCACATTGGACCAGCGAGTCGCACCATCGGTGAATCCGGTTCCGGCCGTCGCACCGCGCCCATTACGAGACCCGCGACATTTTGAACTTCCAGCGCGAACGGATAGCCCGGGAAACCTCAACACCGGGGGATCGCTGACCAATTCGTGGAGCCGCCTGTAAGATGGATATCAGGGATCGATAAGTCAAGCATGCGACAGACTGGCACCTGGACTCGCATGATTGAGCAAATGCTGCGACCGGACAGTGCTTTGGGGAGGACTCGTGACTGTGAGACACTGGCGGCTCACGAGGCCGTGACACAAGTCCAGCGGAATGTCAGTGGCGAACGCTGATTGAGGCGTGCCATTCATCGAACCGCCGGGTCAGATCGTAGACGATCTCCGGATGCCGGGCTGCCAGATCCTGTCGCTCGCGCGGGTCAGACTTCAGATCGTACAGTTCCCAGCCGGCATCGGTGGCAGAACGGATGAGCTTCCAGTCTCCGCGCCGCAGCGCACTCTGTCGGCCCCAGACCCAGCACAATTCCTCGTGCGGTGAGGGGGACCGACCTGCCAGCGGCGCACGGGGATCACGTCCATCCAGTGTGCGATCTGCGGGCAACGTGCCCCCGGCGGCGAGCAGGAACAGCGGCAGCAGGTCCATGCTGGTGAGCATCTCATCACAAACGCCGCCTTGAGCGATATGTCCGGGCCAGCGAATGACACACGGGACACGGATGCCCCCCTCATACAACGTGACACCCCCTTCTCGGAATGGGAGATTGGAAGCCACCTCCAAACCACGGCCGGGCAGCATGAAGGCCCCGTTGTCGGAGAGCACGACCACGATGGAATTCTCGGCGAGTCCTGTCTCGTCGAGCGTGCTGACGATGCGACCGATCGCCGCATCGAGGGCACTCAGCACGGCCCGGTAGCGAATCTGCTGATTCTGTTCGTCGGGCAGTGCCCCATAGAGCGCCAGAAACTCGGCGGGAGCTTGCCATTCGACAGGGGCGTCGGGTGCCTTGTTCTTGGGGTTGGGATAGTGGGCCGCATTGAACGGCACATACACCAGGAAGGGTTCGTCCCGGTGCCGGCGGATTAAGTCACAAGCGGCATCGGCAAACAGGTCGGTCGAGTAGCCTTCGACCGTGACTTCCTGCGTCCCGCGGCGCAGGTCGTTCCAGCCGTTGTAGACATGAGTGTAGTAGTCGATGTTGCCCGAGACGTGTCCGAAGAACTCGTCGAATCCCCGCTCGGTCGGCCGGGCCCCCTCACCAAAGCCGATGTTCCACTTGCCGAAGCAGGCCGTGGCATATCCCAGGGGCTGGAGATACTCCGGCAAAAGCTTCTCGGTCAGAGGGAGTCCGATCTGAAAACTCTCTTCGGTCCGGAGTTGCCAGTTCAGTCCATTGCGTTCGGGGTGGCGACCGGTCAGCAAGGCACCGCGCGAGGGAGCACAGGAGGGAGACCCGATATAGAAGCTCGTGCAGCGGGTTCCCTGTGTCGCCAGATGGTCGATGTGAGGCGTGCGGACGTGTTCGTTCCCATAACACCCCAAATCGCCGTACCCCACGTTGTCGATGAACAGCAGAACGACGTTGGGGGGACGAGTGTCGGTTGCTGCCCGAGCCCGAATCGGGCATAGCGGCAGCATGATCGAGGCGACGAGAACCGCAACCAACGTTTGCAACTTACGGACTCGTGGCATAGGTCCAATCGCTCACAGGATATCGAAACGCGGACGATGCACTCGCGCAGTATGCCGTCCCGCGTGGCCCAAGGCCAGTGACTGTGTTGCGATCATCCAACCGTGCACCTCCGCGCAACCGATTGCCCTCAGATAGAGGGCCCTCTCAGTCGCTGTCGTGTCATGCCCGACGGCGAGTCTGGACTGCCGGCAGGCCTCCCCAGACCAGATCATGGCCGTCCGGGGTCAGGCGCGCGTCGCCGTCGGCAGCTCGGGAAGGTCCACGATGCCCAGGGAGCAATGCGACCTCGACACTGTCCAGGGCCGGCCGGCCAATCTTGTTTGAAGTTAACAAGTTGCTTGGTTGATGAGTCGCGACTTGCAGACTCAGATGGCTCTCTAGACGAGCACAGTGGCAGACCACCGGTGGATGGACATTCCTGTCCGTGATTGCGCTGTGCAACACCACTCATGACTCCATGTTGCTGCTCCTCGCTCCTGCCTCCTTGCTGACTCAGAACGAGCCTTAGAACAACGGGTAGATGAATGGGGCAGCAGGTGAATTGAGCAGGATCGCCATCGCGGCAATCACGACGAGGGCCACGAGAATCGGAATCAGCCACCACTTCTTCTCTTCCCGCAGAAAACTCCCGAAGTCGATCAGCAATTCGACCAGAAAGTTACGCGGGGGACGTTCGGCCTGTTGCGCAAAGTCTGAGACTGACTTGGTGTCACTGACACTGATAGGGGCAGGGGAGGGATGTTCGTTCATGGTCGTTGCTGAAACTGAGTGTGGACCGGTAGACTGCCACAGATTGGCTTTCGGGTGCCACTGCTGGCTTGTCCAGCAGTGCCATGGGATTATCAGGAAGTCAATTCTAACTCTCAGGTTTGAAGTTGCATCGCTGCTCTGTCAACACTTGATTGCGGGATCATAGCCTGAAGCATAACCGATGCCACTCGTAAGAGATCCTTCGCTCGCGCTTCAAACTTCAATTGAGCCTACCTCTCGTCCTGTTCTTGACACGACACCAGCCTCAGTACTGGCGGAAGTAGTCGGAGGTTGCGCACTGCGTCTTGCGTTGATGCCAGGCGGACGTCGATCGTCGATCACTGCGACGCTGCAATGGATCGTGCCCCAAGAGCCGGAGCACGCCCCCCACCGGGGTGACGACTCCGAAGTAAACCAGTGCCAACAGGCCATGTCCGATCAGCCAGCCGAGCGGCGCGACCGCCAGCATCCAGCCGACATAGACGGACTTCAACAGGCCGGGTCGCACGATGCCGATGAGTGCCAGCAGCAGACCGATCAGGCGCAGGGCCGAGGACCAGCCGGCATGAGTTCCCTCAAAGTGCAGCCAGAGTGAAAACGCCAGCAGCAACACCGCTCCGATGACGGCGAACAGCCGGAGGTCACGGTCGGACGGATTGCGGTTGATCTTGATCATCAGTATCAATCGAGCGAAAACTGGCTGAGGTGCTCCTCACGGATCGGTGCATTCTCGGCAGGCTGGGCCTCCTTGAGCAACAGGTGATTCTCAATCACCAGCACATCCAGGTCCGTCGCCATAAAGCAACGGTAGGCATCCTGCGGCGTGCAGACAATCGGCTCTCCGCGGACATTGAAGCTCGTGTTGATCATTACCGGACAACCCGTGCGTGCAGCGAATGCACTCAGCAGGCGATGAAAACGCCCGTGCCTTTCGGCATCCACTGTCTGCAATCTGGCTGATCCATCCACATGGGTCACCGCCGGGATTACCGATCCCCGGGCCTTGCGGCGCTCGACGCCGGTAAACTGCCGTTCCGACTCATCGAGCGGAATCCGCTGCTCCTCGGCGACCGGCGTGACGAGCAGCATATAGGGACTCTCGACTTTCGCCGGCAGATCGAAGTAACCGGTTGCCGCTTCCTTCAGGACCACCGGTGCGAAGGGACGAAACGACTCCCGGAACTTCACCTTGAGATTCAGCAGCGCCTGCATCTGTTTGTCACGTGCGTCCCCCAGAATACTGCGGGCACCCAGGGCACGCGGTCCGAACTCCATGCGATCCTGCATCCAGCCAATCGCCTTGCCCTCCTCGATCAGAGTCACCACGCGCTCAATCAGTTCCGCTTCATCGTCGATCAATTCGTAATGGGCACCACAGGCATCCAGGGTCGGAGTGATCTCGCCGTTGTGATACTCGGGGCCCAGCAGTGATCCCCGCTGACGATCTACAGGGCTTGAACCCCGCGCGTTTCCCAGCAGTTGATGCCAGATGAACAGCGCCGTACCCAGTGCCCCTCCCGCATCTCCGGCGGCGGGCTGAATCCATAGTTCTTCGAACGGCCCTTCATGAACGAGTCGGCCATTTGCGACGCTGTTGAGGGCAACGCCTCCGGCAAGACACAGCGACTTCAGCCCCGTCTCGCGCTGGATGTGCCGGGCCATCCGCAGGATGACTTCCTCCGTCACTTTCTGAATCGAGGCGGCGAGATCCATCTCCCGGTCGGTCAGCTCGGCCTCCGGTGCGCGGGGCGGTCCTCCGAACATCGCATGAAACCGGGGCGACGTCATGGTCAGCCCTTCGCAATAGTTGAAGTAGGACAGGTCCAGCCAGAAAGATCCGTCCTCGTTCAGATGGAGCAGTTTCTCCAGGATAATATCGGCGAACATCGGCTGACCGTAGGGAGCCAGTCCCATCAGCTTGTACTCGCCGCTGTTGACACGAAAGCCGCAATAGTAGGTAAATGCCGAATACAGCAACCCGAGTGAATGCGGGAACCGCAGTTCGTGAGTCAGTTCGATGCGGTTGCCCCGACCATGGCCGAAGCTGGCAGTGGCCCACTCGCCGACACCATCGATGGTCAGAATGGCCGCCTCGTCAAAGGGCGAGGGAAAGAAAGCACTGGCGGCGTGGGACTCGTGGTGTTCAGTGTAGACGATCCGCTTGCGGTACTCGTAACCCAACTCCTTGCGGATTTCGTGACTGAGAAACAGCTTCTGCTGCAACCAGTTGGGCATCGCCTGGGCGAACGACCAGAAGCCCCGCGGAGCATAGGCAAGGTAGGTCTCCAGCAAGCGATCGAATTTGAGCAGAGGCTTCTCGTAAAAGCCCACATGGTCGAGTTGCCCGATCTCGATCCCGGCTTCCTTCAGGCAATAGCCGACGGCGTGTTGCGGAAACCGGTCGTCATGCTTCCTCCGGGTGAACCGCTCTTCCTGGGCAGCGGCGACAATCTCTCCGTCGACTACCAGCGCCGCCGCCGAGTCATGGTAGTAGGCGGAGATGCCGAGAATCGCTGTCATGTATGTCTGGCTGCGTCCTCATGTGATCGGTGCGCGGAGTCCCGTCGGCGAATTGTTGTCCGCCCGGTTCCTTCATATCATAAGGGTAACCCGGACCTGACAGAACAACGATCCGGTAAAAACCGCGTCTCGTCCGCTCAAACCTTCATGGGGAGTTCCAGATGCCCACACTGATCAAGTCGATCATCGCAGTCGCTGTGGCGATCCCGCTAATGCAGTCCTTCGCGTCATCCGCAGACAAGTCGCCCCCCTCACGCATCCTGTTCGTCACGCAAAGTGCTGGATTTGTGCATGGATCAGTCAAGCGCGACCCTGACCAGCCCGGCAAACTGGCTCCCGCCGAAGTGGCGCTCATCCAGCTGGGTCAGCAGAGTGGGCTGTTTGACGTCGACGTCACTCAGGACTGTACCGCCGACTTTACGAAGGAGAATCTCCAGAACTACGACATTGTCGCGTTCTACACGACCTTGGACTTGCCCATCGCCAAGGAGGACCTCAACTACTTCCTGAACGACTGGCTGAAACAGAAGGGGCACGGGTTCCTGGGGTTCCACTCCGCGGGCGATACCTTTCACGAGTACGAACCGTACTGGGACATGGTAGGCGGCACTTTCATCGGCCACCCCTGGACGCAGGACAAGGTGGTGACCCTTAAAGTGCACGACCCGTCGCATCCCGGGGTCAAGCCGTATGGCACCGAGTTCACGCACCAGGACGAAATCTACATGTACCGGCACTGGCAGCCGGAAAAGGTTCGCGTCCTGATGAGTCTGGACTACGCGAAAAGCCCGACCGACAACGCCGTACCTACCGAGCATGGCTTCCATGTCCCGGTCGCCTGGGTGAAGGAGTACGGTGACGGTAAGGTGTATTTCAACAACCTCGGCCATCGTCCGGAGACCTGGACCAATCCGGTGTTTCAGGAATCGATTATCGGAGCCGTCAAGTGGATTCGTGGAGACGTTGCCGGCGACGCCACTCCCAACCCTGAAGTCTCCGCAGCGTGGGAACAGAAGTCTCAGAAGGACTTCGTCGAACACGGCTTCAAGGAGGCGAAGCCCAAGAAATAGGCGTGCCTGTTTCGCATCGGTCAGTACCGGGAGAGAATCGGGAGGACTTCGGTCTGAATCTCGCCACCGGTGACATGCAGTTGGCCCTCGGCATCGACAAACACATCGACTTCGCTGCGAACGCCGAACTCCGGGAGATAGATGCCCGGTTCGATGGAGAAACACGTGCGCCGCAGGATGCGGCGCATATCCCGCGTTTCGAGGTTGTCGATGTTCGCGCCGTTACCATGCGTTTCCTGGCCGATGCTGTGCCCGGTGCGATGACGGAAGAACTCGCCGTATCCGGCCCGATCGATCACACCGCGTACGACATCATCCACCTCGCCGCCGAGAAGTGATCGCCCGGAGGCAAATGCCGACCTCACGCACTCGATTCCGGCATCGGCGCCGCCGCCACGATGTTAAAGATCGCCGTATACTTTTCGGGAACCTCCGTGCCGACATAACCGGTGCGCGTCAGATCGCTGTAGACACCGCGTGGACGATCGAGTTTGGCCCACAAGTCAATCAGCACAAAGTCGTCCCGGCGAATCAGTGTGTCGTCGCCGGTGCCTGTTTCGTAGTGCGGCAGGCCGCTGTGGGGTCCCCGTCCGACGATGGGCGGGTGATACGTTGTCATACCACACGCAGCGAAGTGCTCCATGATTGCCGCCGAGACCGCCGCTTCCTCGATGCCATCTCCCTCCCGAACCGACCGCGCGATTAGACCCCACGCCAGATCAAAGGCGGCATTCGTGTGGATGCTCGCCTCCTGATGCATTTGCCACTGCTCGTCGTCCCAAGTCGCCTCGAAGAGCTGGACCAGATCCCCCGACGAGACGACGGAAACTCCCTGTTCGCGGACGAGCTCGAGAGTGCCGGCATCGACCTTGCTGACATACGGATTCCCGCCGCGGGGTGAATACTCCATCGCTACGCTCTTCAACCCCTGCACCAGTTCGGCAACGCCGGCTTCGAGTTCCTGCCAGCGAAGGTAGATGGTCTTCTCGCCCGGGAGATGGTCGAGGGCTCCGGCCTCGATGCGATGTACCAGCTTGTGCGGCAAACCTTGGGCCGGGATGCAATAGAACCAGCGACGCGAGCCAATGGCATCGTCGGGGAACTGCAGCATTCGCCGCGCAAGAACATTGCTGCCGCGGAAGTCGTACAGCAGCCAGCCATCGATCCTGAACTCCCGCAGAGCGGACTGGATGTCGTCGAGTGGAAACACAGGAATTCCTCCGCATGTACAAGTTTTGCTGAAATTAAACAGTCCCCAGAACTCAGATACCCCGAAGGGCTATAACAACACAGGCCAGGGTCGCGAGCTTCGCGAGCGCACCCTGGGTTAGCGGTCCCTTCTCCGCACAACTCGACCCCGAAGGGGTCGTACAAATGCCTCAGGATAACAGCACGTCTCGGCCCGGTTGTCGCACCCCTTCAGGGTGCATTCGTGCTCGGTGGCGCTCTCCCAACGCGGCGCGGATTCGCCGCTGACTCTGGGCTATGTTGCCAAACCCCGGCAGGGTAAGCCAGCAAGATAGCCCAACAGGTCAACTTCGCAATCTGGAACTGCTGCCATTGTCAGCGCGTTGATGACTCCCATTCTCACACGCGCCCCTATCGGATCACCGGTGTGCGTTCGGCCCGATCGACGAGTTGCGGTTCCTTCTCACGCAGTTGACGCAGGTGTTCCTTCGCCCGTGTCACAGCTTCAACCTGCTCGGCTGATAGCTCCGAAAGCTCGGTCTTCTCAGCCACGCACAGAAACTTGATGATCGCTGTCTTTTCATGCCGCGTGGCCAGCTGTTCGTCTCTATAGATCTTCATCAACTGATCCACGACACTCCAGTCCTGCCAGCGCGCGAGATCCGCCACGGCCAGAGAGATTCGCTCCGGACGGGAGAGCACCTGACGCATCGACTGGCGCAGACGCTCGCGCGAATGCCCTCGCCGCCGTACTCCCAGATGAACCGCAGTGCGCTGATGGCGGCCGTCAGCTCGCCATCGACCGCCTGCGAATTGGCAAGCACGGCACGGTCGAGAACATCAATGCCGCGTGGTCCGGCCAGCAGCAGGTAACCTCCCATCACACCGTCGATCCCCAGACGGATGTCGGTCGGAGCAGTCGGTTCCAGAATCTTCTGTTCCATGCGGAGTGCGTCCGCCTCTGCACCACACAGGCCGAGCAACATGCCATATACGCCAATCCGCACCGGTTCTGTCTGCGGGTCGAATACCCACTGCCGCAGCCGCTCGCGAGGCAAGTCCTGCCCGAGCGGCACCATGTCCTCATACTTCGCGTTCGCGAACTCATTGAAGGCGTCATTGGCGAGCAGAGTCTCAGCATCCTCCAGCCAGGGGATGAAGTGGCGGAGACGCTCGGTGGCCGGGACACTCTCAAGAGGCGCATCCCGCAGATAGGCATACGATCGCTCGGTGAGCTGTGTGGCCCGGTCCCAGGCGAGTGTGCCTTCCTGGTGATTGGCATTCAGCAAGAATAGTTCGCCCTGTGCTCCGGGATGAAACCGGTCGATGACGATCTCGGCACCGGCTGCGTAGTCGTCGCCACGCAGCACCGACACGACCTGGAACGTCGTACGGGCAGGCACCTCCTTGTCGAGGTCGCCAGCTTCACCCGATTGCCATTCCGCCACGACAGAGATCTCGAAGGATGCGATCCGTTTCTGCAAGGTCACCTCAGCGACCCCGCAAAACGGACAGGCGGCGGCCCGATGCGTCCAGCAGATCACGAACAGCGACACCAGCGCCGCAAGACAAAAGCCCACGGGCATAGGGCTTGCGCCATTCACGTCAGTGCACTGCGGCGATTCCATTCGCTGTTCCTCTGTGTTTGGAGTCCGTTCCTGCCAGCAGGGCCAGATCAATTGACGAAGTAGAACCGCTCCGCCTGCTCAACGGTCTTGGGATCTCTCTGCGCAGCGCGGCGAGATACTTCTTGGCCGCTTCGATCGTCGCGGGAGGGGCGGCATCGTCCCCCTTGCTCTTGGAGGCGACCAGCAGGTAACGCACAATCGCCCGCTTGATCGACGGGATGCCATACTCCTCGGCCCCATACAACTGCATGAGTCGATCCAGGATCGACCAGTCCTGCCAGGCGCGAGGTCGGCAATGACCAGATCGGCCAACTCCGGACGATCGAGCAGAATCCGCATCGACTCACGCAATCGCTCATGATCGATCCGGCCCTGCCCATCAGTCCACATGAACCGCAGTGCCTGCATGGCGGCGTACGTTTCGCTGAAGGGGATGTCCTTGTTCTTCAGCTTCTCCGCATCGATGACGTCCAGTCCATTGTCCCCCGCAATTAGCAGATAGCCGGCCATCACACCGTCGATGCCGAGCCGAAACTCCTCGCTGGGAGTCAGAATCTGTCTCTTCATCAGTGCGGCATCTTCCTCGGTACCACACAGCCCCAGCAGCAGTCCATACAATCCCAGACGAGTGGGCACTGTCTCCTTGTCGCTCACCCACTTCCGCAGTTGCTCGGGGGATAGTTTGTCGGTGATCGTGACGATGTCGGAGTAGGGCGCGTTCGCAAACTCTGCGTACGCATCGTTGGAAATCAGTGGGTCTGGAAACTCCAAGAAGCGGACGAAGTAGGCCAGTCGTTCGCTAGTGGGAGCCTCGGGCGATGGGGCCTGGCGCAGGTAGTTAAAGCTCGTCTCCGTAATCTCAAGGGGACTGCTCCACTCAATGCTCGTCCCCTGGGTTCCCAGCAGAAGGAACAGCTCCCCTTCGCTCCCCGCCCGATAGCGGGGCAGTGTGACGTCCTGACCCTTCTTCAATTCTTTGGAGGTGTTCCTGACGACATCCACAATCTGATAGGTGGTCGAGCCGATGTCTCCTTGTTCACGGTCGCCCATCTTTCCCGACTTCCACTGCACCAGGACCGCTGCATCCGACTGGGCCAATTGCTCGGACAGCGTCAGCGATGGAGCCGAACAGAACGGGCACGCCGATACGAGGGACGCTGCGAGTGTCAGCATCGCGCAGACGCCTGCGATCAACAGACTCTGAGCGGTACGATGCGTCAGGCTTAGGGGTGCGTACATGGGAGTCAGATCCGCCTTGTCATTAGGGGAAGGCAGGTTGTCGACGATCTCTGTCAACAATGTCAGTCGACGACGACCGCGTCGTCGATCAGATACAACTGGTAAAGTTCGCCGGCGTCGTGGTCCGGTTGAATGTGAAAGGTGCCGACGACATCAAATGGACGGTTCTGAATGTAGTGTGTCGGATGACCCGGCGCAAGGTCACCGGGATAATATCGTAGATCTTCGGATTCCTGCCGAAGCAGCAGATCTGATTGTCCCGCGCCAGCAGAAACATCTGAATCCCGGTCTCCTCATACGGCGGATACATGAACCCCCGGACGCGGATGCGGCGGCCATCCAGGGCCTTGAGCCAGTCCGGGAAGTGTTGCGCGGCATCGACCGGCACCGGTTCCATGTTGAGAACCTTCAGCAGGTCGAAGTCATCGAAGGAGACACGCTGCGCTCCTTCGGGCCCCTCGACAGCAAACGTCTGATCGGGAATGAGCAGACGCACACCCCCTGGCAACGCTGTAACCGTCATGACGGCGCTGCCGGCAGCGGTGACTGCGTTCCCGGCTGGAACCACGGAGGTCCCGGTGCCGATTTGGGGGGCTCGCGGAAGGGTAGGAACCTGCTGTTCAGCAGTGACCGGCTGTGGGTCAGTAGACGATGCCTGTGATGTCGCGGCAACTGCAGGCGCGCGATCCATCACCGCAGTGGCGGTCCCGGAGTCCGCGATGAGCGGGGTCGGCTGTTCGTCGGGACGCTGCTCAACCGACTTGGTGGTCTCTGTGTCGACACTGCTGGCGTCCACGCTGTTCCGTTCGCTGGAAGCGGAGAGGGCACCGCCATCGTCAGGCTGCCGTGTTGCTTCCGCATCGTCGTCGGACGTCTTGATGGCGGTGTAGCCGGCAAAGTCAGACCGACTGCATCCGATCGTGCCGGCCGCGCACATCATTGCGCCGACCAGCATCAGAGTTCCACGTGTCCGGCGATCCATCAAAAGGAGGTCCTTGCCTTGGAAAACTGGTCCGCTTCAAACAGATAGATCGGTTCGAGAGACCCTCCCTGATAGTTGGCATTGAGCTTCAGCGTTCCGGCAACGGCCACGCGACCATTGTAATAATCCACATCGAGGCCGGGCTTCACTTCCACGCCGATCATATCCTGCAAGGCAGGCTGACCGCCGAAGCAGCACTGTCCGCTGTCCTTGAGCAGCAGAAAGCTGCTGAGCCCGTGCTCCTGGTTTGTGGGATACATGAACCCCTTGAGGAAGATCGGCTTTCCCGTGAGCGCGGTGACATCGGGAGGCACACGCTGGAGTCCGTCCTCCTCAATAAACTTCCGGGCCGAGATGTCCTGCGTGAAGCTGACACGCTGAT
Organism: uncultured Planctomycetaceae bacterium; assembly: GCA_963707405.1. GTDB lineage: Bacteria > Planctomycetota > Planctomycetia > Planctomycetales > Planctomycetaceae > CAVPPT01. The sequence continues at coordinate 408,140 of CAVPPT010000025.1, forward strand.
AACCCGGCGGGACTTCGTGCTTGTATTTGTAGAACTGGAGTGCGGCTCCGCATATCCCCAACACCAGACTGGAGAACAACCCCGCCAGGGCGACTCGTTGCCCCCCGTAGGCACCCATCGACCGCCTGATCTGCCAGAATGCGATCAGACCGATCAGTGTTCCCAACATCGCGAGGGCGATGCCGAACAATCCCAGAAATGACGACAGTGACAAGACGCCGAGGACCGCGGCAATGGGGGCGAGAACGGGCATCGGGCGGTAGTCGAATTCCGCACCTCCTGCGGGATCCCGCTGATTTTGATCGGGAGTCGCCCCGTCGAACGAGAGATCAGATTCGTCGTGCTGAGGGGGTTCAAGAACCTGTGACATAGAGAGCGAGACTCCGGCTTCGTGCACAACCTGAAACAAGCAAAGAGATTATGTACAAGTGGAGTTCTCACCCGTCACACCGCAGGCATAGTCTCTACCCCGATGACATCATGGAGAATCTCCATCCCCAGATTATACCAGAAAGCCGGACCTCCGCTACAGGTTGTGTTGTCACCGGGGCGATTCAGGCATCACGGAAGGTCTCGTGGCAGGGTTGTTGCCGTCCTGTCGGCAAAGTAGGGTGTGCGGCGCGATGTCCTTGGTTGGATGATTCATTGGGTACGGGAGCTACTGGTCGTCATGAATGCCGATGCCCGTGTTGCGGAACTGAAGCTCGTCTTGCCTCCCGCTCCCAAGCCGATGGGAACCTACAAACCTGTCGTTGTGGTGGGGAATCTGGTGTATGTGTCGGGACACGGCCCGCTGCGACCCGACAAGACGTTGATGACCGGCAAGGTTGGCGTCGACGTGACCCAGGAGCAGGCGCAGGAAGCGGCCCGAGTGACCGGACTGGCGATTCTTGCCTCGTTGCGGAATCACTTCGGTACACTCGACCGCATCGTCAGAACCGTGAAGGTTCTCGGCATGGTCAACGCGACACCCGAGTTTCCGAATCACCCGCAGGTGATCAACGGCTTCAGCGATCTGTTCGCGGACGTGTTCGGCGAGGCAGGTGTCGGTGCCCGTAGTGCCGTCGGCATGGGATCGCTACCGGGAAACATCACCGTCGAGATTGAAGCAATCTTCGAGATCACCGGCGCGTAGAAGTCGACTCGCTGTCGAATCAGGTTAGATCCAGTTCGTCGTGACCCTTGAGTGCATCGATGGATGTGGATGCGGTCATAGTTGGTGGTGGTGTCACCGGCCTGTGGTTGCGGGCACTGCTGAAGTCAGAGGGTCGCACAGTCGTGTTGATCGAGTCCGACGCACTCGGCAGCGGGCAAACGATCGCTTCACAGGGGATCCTTCACAACGGTGCCAAATACTCGGCGCAACGTGACAAGGCGGATGAACTGCTGTCGGTTCTCCCGGCGATGTCGTTTGCCTGGCATCAGCACCTGACCGGCGAGAACGTCCCGGACCTTCGCGGCACCACAGTGGTCACTCGCGAGTCGTGGTACTGGAATCCCGACGGTGCACTGACCGATTGCATTGGCCGGTGGTGGGATGACTTCCATCCGTCGAACTCGGGAGTCGCACCGCCTTCAGTCGTCTTGAGCGGGATGAATGGAGCTGCCCGTCGGAACAACGAGTGCGTAATCACCCCCGCATCATTGCTGGAGAATCTCGCCGGGGACGATCGACGCGACCTGTTGCATGTGCCCAGAGAAAACGTGCTGTGGTCCTTGAGCACACCGGCTCAGGTCGAAGCGGTCACGCTCGTTCATCCCAGACGTGACACCCGACTGGTGTTGCATCCACATCGTGTGTATCTCGCGGCGGGGGAGGGCAACGAGGCGTTACTTCATGCAGTGGGATGTCCGGGACAGTCGATGATGCAGCGCCGGCCGCTCCGCATCGCGCTCCTCCGTGGGGATCTGCCCAGGTTCTGCGGACACTGGTTCGACGATGATGGTCCCCGGCTGACGATCTCCTCTCAGATCGACAACGCACGTCGCACCATCTGGCAACTCGGCGGTCGGTTGTCCGAAGGGAATGAGTGGGAGTCGGTCAATGTGTTCCTCACACGGGCGCGTTGCGAGTTGACAGCGGGGCTCCCCGGCATCGAACTCCGTGGCGTGGAGTGGTCGTGTTACCGAGCGGTAAGGGCGGAGCCGGTCTCGGATCAAGGCGGATTGCCTGCCATTCACGACGGGATGAGTCTCCAAGGAAACGTCGTCGCCACCTGGCCAATCAAGCTGTCCCTGGTGCCTTCTGTGATGTTGAATCTGCGACGAGCCCTAGACCGCGACGAGTCGCCGGACCAGCGAGATTCTCAAGCTGCCTGACTGGCCGCATCCGGACGTGGCCAGTCCCCCCTGGGAGACGGCTGAGGGTTGGTATCCTGACGCGCAGCTCACGCGGAGGGACTGATGCAGCAACGCCTGTTGGGCGCACCGCCATCCCGGTCAGCGTGCTGGGTTTCGGCACGTTCAAGATCGGGCGGAACTCCGGGCACCACTTTCCCGAGGACTACGAGCTACCAAGTGACGCGGACGCCGAAAGACTTCTGTGTTCGCTGCTGGATGAGGGGATCACGTACTTCGATACCGCCCCTTCATACGGACTCAGTGAGGAGCGGATCGGCCGGGCTCTCGGACATCGCAGGGATAAGTTCGTCCTGTCGACGAAGGTCGGCGAGAGTCATGCGCACGATGTATCCCAATTCGACTTTCGGGCCACATCAATCCGCCAGAGCGTGCATGCAAGCCTCCAGAAGTTGTGCTGCGACCACATGGACGTGTTGTTCGTTCATTCCGACGGCAATGATCTCGAGATTCAGCAGACGCAGACGTCGTCGCGACGCTTCAGGATCTCAGGACGAGTGGTGCCACTCGGGCCATCGGATTCTCTGGCAAGACACTCGCAGGCACTCGTGCAGCCCTCGACTGGGCGGACGTTGTGATGGTCACGCATCACCTCGAAGATCAATCGGCCGCGCCTGTGCTCGTCGAGGCACACCGCCGGGGGGTCGGCGTTGTGGTCAAGAAAGGTCTGGCCTCCGGACGCATTGATCCGTCGCAGGGCCTGCCGTTTGTGCTCTCGCAGGACTTCGTGTCGACTGTCCTTATTGGGAGCTGCAACCTCGCACACATGCGGCAGGCCATCGCGATTGCTGACGAGGTGCTTGGGGCAGATGCCTGACTCTTCATTGAACTACCCAACACCCGCCGCCGGCGATGGATTCCGTCGTGCCCGCACAGGTGGGCATCCAGTGGCACTCAACTGCAATTGCTGGATTCCCGCCTGCGCAGGAATGACGAAAGCACGAGACCAGGGAGTTCTACCTTCGGCCGTGGTAACACCGAGAGCCCAGAAGGTGGCGCGGCATAACCTCACCCCTCGTCACCCCAGCGGCCCGTCAATTGGCAGTCGACACCTAACTGATCGCAGATGCGTGCGACCACGAAGTCGACGAGATCACTGACGGATTGGGGCTGATGATAGAAGCCCGGCATGGCCGGCAGAATGACCGCCCCCGCCGCACTCAGACGCTGCATGTTGTCGAGCGCGATCGTCCCCAATGGCGTCTCACGGGGGACGACGATCAGCTTCCGGCGTTCCTTCAAGTGAACATCGGCCGCACGCTGGATGAGATTGGTCGACAGTCCGCCGGCGATCGCACCCAACGTCCCCATCGAACAGGGACAGATCACCATGCCGGCCGTCAGGAATGACCCGCTGGCAATGCCGGCGGTGAAGTCCTGGAAGTGGTGATACACAAGACTTACTGCGGCGGAGGAGGGCATCTGTCCCAGCAGCGCCACAGGGTCGAACTCACGCAGATCCACGCGGCTTGCCAGTTCGTACTCGATGACCTGGGCACCCGAGGGACTGATGACGAGGTGCACTGTTTGTCCGGCGTCCAGCAGCACCTGGACCAGACGGACGCCGTATGCCGCTCCACTGGCGCCGGTGATGGCGATGACGATGTTCGACATGATTCAGCGTGCAGCGGAGGTGACTTCGAACTCGTGTGAACAGGTGGACGACTGCTTGCTCACAGGCTTGCAACCGTAGTAGAGGGTGGCAATCCCGCCGGTCAACGGACGATGCACGACCTGTTCGAGACCGCAGGCGTCCATCAGTTCCACGAGGGCGGGTCCCTGTGGAAAACCCGCCACCGACGAGGGCAGATAGTTGTAGGCGTCCTCCTGGTTTCTGGCCACGAGCTGCCCGACTCTGGGAAGTACGTGCCTGAAGTAGGCTTGATAGGCCCGGCGGAACAGCCGGTTGCCAGGCTCGGAGAACTCCAGCACAACGACGCGTCCGGAAGGCTGAGCAACGCGGATCATCTCGGCGAGGCCACGCTGGGTGTCGGCGACATTGCGCAGTCCAAAGGCCACCGAGACAATCTGAAACTGATCATCGGCGAAGGGGAGTTGCAGCGTGTCGGCCTCGGCGAACACGATGCCGGCGGGCATATCTTCCTGCTTGATCGCGGACACCTTGCGTCCCGCAATCTGCAGCATCTCGTGGGTGAAGTCGGTCCCGAAGACCCGGATCCGCCCCCCGGCATTCCAATAGGCAAGTGCGAGATCTCCGGTGCCGGTGCACACATCCAGAATCGGCGCAGGGCCCGACGGAGCAATGCGCGCACCGTCCGCCAGCGCCAATACAGATCCACGCCCCCCGAGAGGAGATGGTTCAGCAGGTCGTAACGGCCCGCAATCTGCCCGAACATCCGGCGGACGCGGTGTCCTGATTTGTCAACAGTCATAATCGTTTGATAACGAGTGACGGACGGGTATCTCATTTGTAAGTGTGCGGTTGTGATTTCATCCGAGGCGTTTCTCAGGTGATACACATTGATTCAGCCGGATTAGCCCGTCAGGGGCGAGACCCGAAGCCCATGGCGTCAGCCATGGTTACGAGACGCGTTTTGCCTCCACGGCTCCGTCAGGGGCGAAAGAAGACCTGTGCTCGTCATCGTGTCGCCCCTAACGGGGCTTTAACAACATGGCCGCATGTGTCCCCCGGCTAACCTCTGCCGCCCCTGTTAGGGCGGAGTTGTGGAGCGTCCTGGACTACCTGCAATTCAGTCACGCGCCGTCGGGTGGCACGCCACACCTGTACCGCAGTTCGCAGCGGGACACAACACCACGACCCCGATTGCAACCGGGCAAGTCTGAAGTTACCGTTCGGCACCTGAGGGGAGGGGCGGAGGTGCTGCAGAGATTCGTGTTACTCTGGCTGGTCCTGTCGTCGGCCGCCGCCTTGTGGTGGCCGAGATTATGGTCCGAACTGTGCAACCATCTTCCTGCGGGGATCGCCGAGTGGTGCGCTCCCGATTTTGATCCCCTGGTGGTGATGTCCACCACTGCGGGTCCTGCGCCGCGTTTCGATCTTGGGATCACCGTCGCAGTGACGATGTTCGCGGTCGGTACGCTGCTGACGCGGACCGAGGTCGAGGCCGTGGTCCGTCGCTGGCCTCTCGTGTTGGCCGGGACTGCGATCCAGTATGTCTCGATGCCGTTGCTCGCATTTGGACTGGCGCATGCCTTTCGGTTGCCGCGAGACATGCTGGTCGGCGTAGTGCTCGTCGGGTGCGTTCCCGGTGCGATGGCGTCCAACGTTCTCACACTGACCGCGCGGGGCAACGTCAGCTACTCCGTCAGTCTCACGACGGCCGCGACATTGCTCTCGCCGCTGGTCGTGCCAATTGTGCTTTCATTGGCACTCCACACTCAGCTGGAGATTGATGCCGGGGCGATCAGCCTCAAGCTCTTGAAGGAGGTCGTCGGTCCAGTGGTGGTCGGGCATCTGCTGTGTCGGTATTCGCAGAGGTTCACCCAGTTGATGCAGCGGCTGGGTCCATGGCTCGCCAACTGGCGATCTTGCTGATCATCACGACAGTCGTGGCGCTCAATCGCGATCGCCTCGAACAGATCACCGGAGTGCTGATCGTCGTGCTGCTGCTGCTCAACTCGCTCGGCTATCTTGCGGGATACACCGGGGCAAGGGTCCTGCGACTCGATGAGGGGATGCGACGCGCCTTGTCGCTGGAAATCGGGATGCAGAATGCCGGGGTAGGAACATCGCTGGCAATGAGCCTGTTCGAGCCGGCATCAGCGATTCCAACCGCCGCGTACACGTTCGGCTGCATGCTCACGGGAACGCTGCTGGCACAGTGGTGGGCCTGGTTCAGCGATGTGAGACAGACTCGGAGCGAAAACGATGGCGACTGCCCCACAGAGAGGTGTCTGATCAGCAGGGGCCCTCGCGCTCGATCTCATCGAGCTGTTCCCGTAATGCATCCCGCTCTTGCCGCGTCGCATCCAGGTCGAACATCAGGTACTTGATGTCCAGACGCAGTTGCGCGAGCGCTTCCTGCACGAGATCGAGAATGCGGCGGCGACGGCGGAAGCAGTCCACGACCTGAGAATAGCTGGCCTCCAGCCGGCGATAATCCTCCTCGGGGAGCTGGGCGATGCGACGTCCCAACTCCAGAAGTTCGCGGGGAACGGTGTTACGGTCGGCTTCGTTGAATCGAGGGGGCATGCGGAAATCGACCCGGTGAGCTGGAGTGATCGCGGATTGGCCCGTGACTCTTGATTGTCCGGTCGGTCCAGACCAAGTGCAAGGATCTATCCAAATCATTGTCCGACAATCGCCTGCGTCGATTTGCCAGAACAGGGACAGTGCGGGAGTCCGTCGACTGACCGCCTTTCTGAGACAAATTAGCGAAGTGCAAGCTATTCCAGCGTATTGAGTTACGCTCGTCTGGCCCTGCCTGCCGATTTGTTGTAAAAACCGCGACGTTTACGCGGAGGTGTGACTGCGGAGCCGTCGCGCCGTCAACACAAAAATCAGACTCAGGTCTCTGGAGCATCGGATTGCAGAGACTGGGGAAGCGGTGCCACCCAAATTGGCGCTGCGGTTTCGTCTACACGAACGGAAGTGCCGGACCCATGGATGGGAAACGGGCCACGCCTGGAAATCGCCGCGGCGAGCGACTCTGGTTCGCTGCCGGGCTGGTGTGGTGCCTCTTCATCGCAGGTCAGTCGGCGCGGTCTGATGAATACCGCGATGCCTGCGATTCGTCGCGGATCAGCTGGGATGTTCAGGCGCAAGACCAGCAGATCGCGATCGACATTCATCGACGTGACGGTATCGAGTTTCACGCCGGGACTGCGGCGGAATCGCTCGAACTCGTCTCAGCCGTCAACGGAAGGACGGCGCAGCTCGTTCACGAACTTCCGGTGGGTCTGGTGATTGAAGAGCTGACCGCGTCGGTCTGGGTGAAATCCAATCGCGCCGGAGCGGTACTGGCCCTGCGCATCCGACTTCCCCGGCAACTCGACCCACGCACCGGAGAGCCGTTTACGCTCGTCCTTCCGGGCGGCACGTATGCCAGCGTCGACCGCTGGCAGGAGCTGACGTGCCAGACACTCGAACCCGATGTCAACCGTCAGTTGTCATTGTTGCGAGGACAGTTGATCGGACTTCCGGAAGCGGTCGCCATCGACACGCGCAACATGTACGTGGATCAGGTACTGCTGCGCGTGCCTGTCGAACCGGGCCGCACATCGATTCAAGTGGACGAGCTGCGGTTCGGTCCCATCGTGCGGCCGACGTCTGAGTTGACCGATCCGACAAACGTCCTGGCAGATTCCGAAGCGGAACGTCCGGAGATTCCGATTCGTGTGGAGCCGGATCGCCTGCTCGTCAACAATCAGCCATTCTTTCCCCGCATCGTGCCCTATCACCTCGAGCAACTGGATGAACTCCAGAAGACGGGAGTGAATGTCGTGTGGGTGGAAAGCTACACCGACCGTGTGCTGATGGAAGCGCTGCAGCAGCGCAAGATCTGGGTGATGACCGCCCCCCCTCACGCGATTCCCGCATCCGCCGAGTCGCCGCTCAACATCCCTGCGTCGCACCTGATGCCCCTCTCGACGGAGACCAGCCCGGTGCTGTTGTGGACTGTGGGAACGCGAATCCCGGGCAGCGAACTGGGCAGTGTCCAGGAGTGGATCAATCAGATCGAGACGGCGGACCGTTGCTACAGTCGCGCCCGCCCTATCATTGCCGATGTCATGCAGCGGGAGCGGGAGTTCTCCCGTCATGTTTCACTGCTGGGGACCAGTCGCCACTTTCTGAATACGAGCTTCAGTCCACTGCAGTATCGCGCCTACCTGGCATCCAGAAGGCAGCGGGCATTGCCGGACGTCTTCAACTGGACGTGGATCCAGACCGAACCATCGACGGCCCATCTGGCGACACGTGACCCCGATCGCCAGTTGCCCATTGCCGTCGAGGCGGAACAGATCTGGATGCAGGCCTGGGCGGCGATCGCCGCTGGTCACAAGGCACTGGGGTACTGGAGTTATACACCTCTGGACGCCGACTCTCCCGCCGCCCAGGAACGCCGCATCGCACTGGCGATCCTGAACAGCCAGATTGAATTGCTCGAACCTTGGCTCGCCGCAGGCAAAGTGGTCGACACCATCCCCGTGACCATCGGCCCGCGTACCGGTTCGGATGCGGGACGGTGGAGCCTTGGCTTCCGACCGGCCGCGGGAGAGACGAACCCACGCACTGCAGCGACGGGGTCAGACGCGTCACGACCGCAACTGTCCCGAGCCGAACAGGAGGTCCAGGCGTCCGTCATCGAAAGCGAGTTTGGCCGGTTGTTGCTGGTCGCCTGGTACGAAGAAGGTGCCCAGTTTCAACCGGGGCCCATGGCTGCCCGCGACGTGCGGATGAAGGTGCGCGGCGTCGAGATGGCACGCGCGTGGGAGGTGTCGACTACCGGAGTGCGCCCTTCGCGCTCTGAGCGGGTCGCGGGTGGCATGGAGGTCCAACTCGACGACCTGGATCAGTTTGCATTCATCGTCATTACCAACGATCCCGGTCTTGAGGAGCGACTCTCGCAGAAGATGCGGACGCTGCGGCCGCGCTGCGGCCGATTGTGGACAGAGCTGGCTGATATCAGGCTCAATCGCATTCGGCAGACGCACGAGATGCTGACGCATGTGGCCCCTCCGATTCACGACGCCCCGTCCCTGCTGGCAGCCGCAGACAACGCAGTTCAACGGGCCCAGGCAGAGCTGCAACGCACTCAATACGATGCAGCACGCGACGAGAGCCGGCGGGCCTTGCAGCTGCTTCGCAGTCTGGAGCGACGTCACTGGGAGCAGGCAGCTGCACCCCTCTCGCAACCCAGTTCCAGTCCGCATGCCATCAGCTTCAGCACGCTGCCCGATCACTGGCGACTGGTCAACTCGCTGCGATCGCAGATGACTGCCGGGGCCGAGAACATGCTGCGTTCGGGCGGCTTTGAAGACCTGGACACCATGATGGCCGCCGGCTGGAAACCCGAAATCCAGGGTCCCGAGACAGTCCAGCACCTTGCCGAGTTGCATCCCGATGCCGCCGAAGGGCGCGTACAGCGTGCGGCTGGCGGCGTTCCCTGATGCCACCCGTCCCGCATCTGCCGAGCAGATCGAAGAGTCGCTGGTCGTGCTGAAGTCGCCGAGCCTGCCCGTCCGTGGGGGGCAGATCGCGGTCATCAGCGGACTGCTGCGTATCGATTCGCCGATTGTGGGACATCCCGATGGGCTGATGATCTACGACAACATCAAGGGGACCGTCGGTGCACTGCGCTATACCCGCCGGTCACAGGGGCAGGGCTGGGAGGCGTTCGAGATTGTGCGGGAGGTTCCCACCAGCCGGGAGTTGCAGGTCCTGTTCGAGCTGCATGGACAGGGGGTCGTTCGACTGGATCAGGTGCGGGTCTCGACGTTCAGTCCGGGACTGGAAACCGCCGGTGGTGCAACACCGGCATCGGCAGAGAATCCGCGTCGCGGCCTCTTGGATTTCACGCCGTCATTGCCTAAAGTCAGGCTCTGGCCGACCCGCCCGCAGGACGAGAAGCCTGCCGCCGCGCGGGATTAGCGTTCCGCACCCGAAGCTCGATCGTTCGAGGTTCGACGACGTGCGGGACTGGCCGGGCGAGATTGAACTTACTCACGCGACCGTCTCACGCCCGCTGACGGTCTGCTGTTGCCTTTGTCGTTGAAACCGCACGGAGAAACCCTCATGCCGATCGCCACTCCCCAGCAGTATGCCGCCATGCTGGACGCCGCCCAGCAGGGAGACTACGCCTACCCTGCCATCAACGTGACGTCGATCGTCACCATCAACGGTGCACTACGAGCCTTCGGCGAGAAGAAGTCGGACGGCATCATTCAGGTCTCCACGGGCGGGGGGAAGTTCGCCTCCGGACTGTCGGTCGGTGACATGGTGCTCGGCACCATCGTGTTAGCCGAGGCCGCTCATCGCCTCGCGGAAAGATATGGCGTTTTGATCGGACTGCACACCGACCATTGCCCGCCAGACAACGTGGACAGCTTCCTGAAGCCACTGATCGCCGAAACAGCCCGCAAGCGGAAGGCCGGGCAGGGGAACCTGTTTCAGTCGCACATGCTCGATGCCTCCAACCTCCCCCTCAAGCAGAACATGGCCCTCAGCCAGGATTTGTTGAGGGCGTGCGCCGAGAACGAAATCATCCTTGAGGTCGAAGCCGGCGTGGTCGGCGGTGAGGAAGATGGAGCCGCCGGTTCCTCGATGGAAAGCGTCCCCGATGACAAGCTGTATACAACGCCTGAAGACATGCTGGAGGTGTACGAATCGCTAAAGGGACTGGGACGCTATATGTTCGCCGCCACGTTTGGCAACGTGCATGGCCATTACAAGCCCGGGTCCGTGAAGTTGCGGCCCGACATCCTCAAGAAAGGGCAGCAGGCCGTCATCGCCACGCATGGTGACAAGGCCGAGTTCGATCTCGTCTTTCACGGCGGCTCGGGCACTCCCCGTCACGAACTCGAAGAGACCCTGCAGTACGGTGTCGTGAAAATGAACATCGACACCGATACCCAGTATGCCTTCACGCGTCCGATCGCCGACCACATGTTCCGCAACTACAGCGGTGTGATGAAGCTGGAGGGTGAGGTCGGCGACAAGAAGGTGTACGATCCCCGCAGCTACCTCAAGAAGGCCGAACAAGGGGTCGCGGATCGACTGGCCACTGCGTGCGACGACCTGCACTCGACCGGTCGCACCATCTGCGGCAAGGTCTGAGATACGCCGCTGGCGGCTTCGCCTGCTGGGCTGTTTCCATCCACCGGTTCGACGGCGAAACCGCCAGCGGCCACCGGACTTCAATTCACTTCTGCGCATCCCGCTCCCGAGCCAAGACAACATCCGCAGGCACATTCGACCTTGTGCTCATAGACGCATTTGTCCTTCTCGGTGTCCTTCCTCTTGAGGACCTGCACCGTCCGCACTTTGCCGCATTTACCGGGCAGGCACGACAGGCCGTCGCAACTGCTGTTGACCGCACATTTCTGCCAGGGGAAGCGGACCGCCGGGATGCACACATCCTTGCATTCCACGTCCCAACAGCCGTCTTTCACTTTCTCCATACTGGCATAGGTACGGCACACCATCTCGCACCCACAGCGCGGACACACGTGCCGGCAGCCATTGGGACATGCGGCCTCTGACTGTCCGCAGCGACCCGGTTGGCCCGGTATACAGTCGCCTCGGGCAGCGTTCAGCAGGCCCAACGTCAGGCAGAGCATCAGTCCCAGCCGGAGGGCGGTGCTCACAGGTGCAGTGATGCAGACTCGCAGAATCATCCTTGATCTCCGTAAAGTGACAGACGGTCACTCTGGTTATTCTCTTCCGATTCTATCGGCTGCTGACGTCGTCGAGCCTGAAAGCACTCGGATGCCAGCGCTTGATCGACGACATGAAACCCGTTGCCCATGTTCCACTTTGCCGCAGCGAACCTCCTTAGCCGACCCGGACGAACGCTACTGGCGGTCCTGGGCCTCACAATCGCTATTGCCGGCATGGTCGGACTCTTCTCAATTGCCGGGGGCATTGAGGAACTGATGTCATCGACGTTCGGCCCGATTCCCGGGCTGGCAATCATGCAACCGGGGGCACCCATCCCGCTGTTCTCCGCGCTCCCCGCCCAGTGGGTGGATGAGATCGCCCAGATCGACGGCGTGCATGTCGCCACGCCAGAGGTCTGGATCCGTATCAACACCATCGATGACCGGACCATCATGGCACCTCCGCGATTTCTGGGAGGTCTCGACATTCCCAGCCGGCTGAGGCTGCGAACAACAGTCTTCGAGAACATGATCGTGGACGGTCGGTTTCTGGCAGCGGAGGACCAGGAAACCAGTCATTGCGTGATATCTCGCCAGGTGTCAGAAGACTTCGGCAAGGGTGTCGGCGAGACCATCAACATCAACTTATATCCGATGTTGATCGTTGGTATTTGCGATACGGGCTCCATCCTGCTGGATGCGACGGTGCTGGCAGACATCGACTTTGTCCGTAACGCCGGCCGCATCAACAACCAGACGGTGTCCTCCATCTACGTCGAAGCGGAGGAAACGCGCCTCCAACGAACAGCTGACCATGCGAATCGAGGAGCGATTTCGGGGGCGTGAAGTCCCCGCCGTCCAGCAGTCCAAACTTCGTTCGCTGTGGAAGCTCTCGCCGACGCTGCACCCGTGGAGCCTAGTGGGACAGGCTCTGACAGCACTCGTGACCGGCCATCAAGTCCGCGACTTGCCGGAACCCGCAGGTCGATCAGACTTCGGCGGCGAGGTGCTTGATTCCGAGATGCCGATCGATGTCAGACCGGTCTCGGAGATGTCCCAACGCTTCTCCGATCTGACCGCCGATCTCAACATCGTGCTGGGACTCTTGACCGGGCTGGGAGTGTTGATCGCCATCTTCAGCATCTTGAATACGATGCTGATGAGTGTCGCAGAGAGGACCGTCGAGTTCGGGATTCTCCGCGCCAACGGCTGGTCGCGGCGCGACATCGTGCGGCTCATCGCCTCGGAGAGTGCCCTGCTGGGGATCGCCGGCGGGCTGCTGGGAGTCGTGGCCGGTTGGGGAGGGACTCACTTCGTGAATGCTGTCTGGGCGGACAGGCTGCATCTGTATGCCAGTCCTCGGTTGCTCGTCTTCAGCCTGTTGTTCAGCATGCTGGTGGGAATGGCCGGGGGATTCTATCCCGCCCTGCGTGCCGCGAACCTCTCACCGATGGACGCCATCCGCCGTGGCTGATTGCATACGTTCCAACGGACAACTACGCTGATGCCAAATTGATTCCGGGACATCGCGTCGAACAACTCTTCGCAGCTCTCCTCCAGGCAGGCATCTCGTAGGAACGCTTTATGATCGGTACGGCAACATGTCCCTTCCTGCGACTGCATCCGGAAGACAATATCGTCATCGCCCGGCAATCCGCGACAGCGGGGGCGTCGTGGAGCCCTTCGGATGGAACGGGCATCACCGCGCAGGAGCAGATTGACCTCGGCCACAAGATGGCGATTCGCCGCATCGAACGTGGCGAATCGGTCCGCAAATACGGGCAGATCATCGGTTTCGCAACAGACCCGATCGAGCCCGGGGAGTGGGTGCACGGGCACAATCTGGGAGTTGGCGAACTGAGCACCGACTACGCCTACGCGACCGATGTTCCCCCCGATCCACCGCGGCTCGACGGGACCTTTCAAGGGTATCGCCGCGGGGATGGTCGAGCCGCCACGCGGAACTACATCGGCATCATCAGTACGGTGAACTGCTCGGCGACGGCTTCCAAATGGATCGCGCGGGCCTTCGACGAGACCCTGCTGGCGGACTTTCCCAACGTGGATGGTATCGTGCCACTCGTGCACAGCGGGGGCTGTTCGTGGCAGTTTGATGGACCCGAACATCGGCAACTCGCGCGGGTTCTGGGAGGCTTCGCACGCCATGCCAACATCGGAGCATATCTCGTCGTCGGACTGGGCTGTGAGGCATCGCAGCCGTCCTATCTGGTCGACAGTTACGGTCTCGTGCAGATCGATGTTCCCGGAAAGAAGGAACAACCTCCGCTGGTCATGAACATCCAGGACGAGGGGGGCGTGCGCAAGACAGTCGAGCGGGGGATCGCCGTGCTGAAGGACCTGCTCCCCGAAGCGAACCGGGTGCAGCGCGTGCCAATTCCGATCTCGGAACTCAAGCTGGGTCTGGAATGCGGAGGCAGTGACGGCAACAGCGGAGTGTCGGCTAATCCGGCCCTCGGCATCGCGAGCGACATGCTCGTCGCCTATGGAGGGACCGCCATCTTGTCGGAGGTGACCGAAATCTACGGCGGAGAACACATGCTGACCCGCCGCGCAATCAGCAGGGATGTGGGTCGCAAACTCATCGAGCGGATTGAATGGTGGATCGACTACGCCGGCAAGATGGGGTCCGTTATCAACAACAATCCCTCGGTCGGGAACAAGCGCGGCGGCCTGACGACCATCTACGAGAAGTCCCTGGGGGCCATTGCCAAGGGAGGCAGTACCGCCCTCAAAGCAGTCTATGAATATGCTGAACCGGTGACCGAAAAGGGATTCGTCATCATGGACACGCCCGGGTTTGACCCGGCGTCGGTGACGGGCATGGTCGCCGGTGGAGCACAGATCGTCGCCTTCACGACCGGACGAGGCAGCTGTTTTGGCTGCAAGCCGGCGCCCACCATCAAGATCGCGACCAACACGCCCATGTTCGAACGGATGCGGGACGACATGGACATCAACGCGGGGCGAATCCTTGAGGGCGCATCGGTCGAGGAAGTCGGGCGCGAAATCTTCGAGAAGGTGATCGCGGTCGCCAGCGGGGAGAAGACGAAGAGCGAAGCCCAGGGCATCGGGGACGAGGAGTTCTGTCCCTGGGTATCGGGACCGGTGCTGTAGCAGTGCCTTGAAATGTGTGTGCCACGGCTGTGTCAGCCGTGTGAGCACGACGAAAGCCACTGGTTCCTCGCTCTGCCGAGACGGCAGTGGCTCACGGGCTTTGGGCGCACTTGCTGGCGCTGCGTGCTTGTATCCACGTTGCCCGGGGGCTTCCCTACAGCGTCGCGGTGGCGTGAGGCAATGAAAAGTTGCCTACGTAGTTGACCAGCCGTATCGCGGCGTGCGGAAAGTCCCTCTGGATGCGAGCGGCCATTGACTCCGGGGCCTCGACCGACTGCAACTCGTTGAGATAGTCGAGCAGCATCTGTTTGCCGTCGATGGACTCGTGTAGCAGGAAATGAATCCATGCCCACGATTCCTGGTAATCCAGCCGGTGCATCTCCGCCACATCTTCGAGCTGCTCGAGTCGGGCCAGGTCGGGCTGCCAGCCATTCTGCACGGCCTGTGCCAGTCGTCGTGCATGCTCGACGTTGATGCGCTGAGGAGTCTGATCGGGAACCTCAAAGTATTCGGCCAGGCCTTCGTCCAGCCAGAGAGGCACATGATGCAGCCCGGCATGCAGCAGACCGTGTGTGTACTCGTGTCTGAGGTCGATGCGGACCTGTTCCCCCCAGAAGGCATAGACGGCCAGTTCTGCCGGCGAGCCGATGAAGAAGGCCCGGCGCAACGGCAGCCGGGGGAAGTTGGCCTGCATGTACTTTGAGTATTCTTCTTCGCTGCTGAAGAGATACACCACAACCTTACGATCCTGCAGGGGAAGTTGCAGCGTTTCGGAGACCTGCTTGCGCAACTCGCGCAGTTCGACGATCAATGGATCCGAGGCGGCGAGTTTGAAGTCAGAGAGCACCAACAGCTGGTCCGACTTCAATGAATGACGGGCCGGCAGCGCGGACTCGGGGACACTGCGCGAGAGACACCCGACCATGCTGATGCTCGCGAGCAGCACGAGCAACGGTCCGGTCCGGGTTCCCATCAGTTGCGTTCCTTCGTCGCCAGCGTCAAGACGTGGCTCAGAAGAGCCCAGTCAGCGTACCGCCTCCCATAACCGGCAACGCCTCCATCCTCGCAACGAGGGCAGGGCGGGCCGGCAAAGTGACGGGATACTCGCAGAATCCACAGGTGAAGGCAATATGTGATAAGCCCTTGCATGAGCGAGAGATGCACACCGCGTTCATCACCGTTTGCAACTGGCTGAAACGACAACTCACACCTACCGTTTGGCACACGGGCACCGTGTCCGACGGAAGGCTCACTTTGTATCCGTCGCGGTCTCGAATCGTTGCCCCACTGTCAGTGAGTGCCCCCTCAGAAAGGCGTCAGCGGACATCGGACGCTTTCCCGCCGGTTGGATCTCATTGATACGAAGTGCTCCCGCGCCCGTCTGGACCATCAAGCCGGTATGAACATCCGCCTGCAGGATCGTTCCTGGTGCACTCTCGCCCGGGTCCATCTCCGCAGGCTCCACGTCGAGCAACAGCACGCGCAGGGGGTTCCCGTGCGCATCTCTTACGTGCGTGAACGGTGTCGGCCAGGGCTGCATGGCCCTCACGTGCCGTTCGATCTCGACGGCCGAGCGCGACCAGTCGATTTCGCCTTGCGATTTGCGCATGCTCGGTGCGCGAGACACCTGCGTTTGATCCTGAAGCTGCGGTGTTATACAACCCTGTTCCAGATCCCGGACCACGCTCAGTGTGAGGTCGACCGCCAGCGTCGACAGTCGCTGTTCCAGATCACCGGACGTTTCTTTGGCTCCGATCGGCGTGCGGCCCATTCCCAGAGTCGGACCGGCATCCAGCTTCGGTTCAATCTGAAAGATTGTGACCCCCGTTTCCTCGACTCCTGCCAGAATGGCGTACGGGATCGGTGCCGCACCGCGAAATCGTGGTAGCAGGGACGCGTGAAGATTGATCGCCCCCAACCGGGGAATCGCCAGCAGATCGGCAGTCAGAATCTGTCCATAGGCTGCCACCACGAACAGATCGGCATCCAGAGATCGCAGCCTGTCGAGTGACTCGGCCGCATTGATGGATTCCGGTTGCAGGACCGGTGTATCGTGACTGAGTGCGGCCTGCTTGAGGAGATTGGCATGCTGATGATGTCCCCGGCCAGTCCGGTCCGGCTGCGTCACGAGGGCGACGACTTCGTGGGGCGACTCGTAGAGTCGCAGAAACGTGGGCAGCGCAAACTGGCCGGTACCCATCATCACAAGTCGCAGGCCCATGTGGAGTTATTCCTCCATCGTCCGGGCCAGTTCCGCCAGTTGCGCCCGCAGTTCCTCATCACTGGGGAATGTGCCGGTATGCTGCTCGCGACGAAAACGGGACTCGAACTCGGCGAGCTTCGGG
Source organism: uncultured Planctomycetaceae bacterium (assembly GCA_963707405.1). Classification (GTDB taxonomy): domain Bacteria; phylum Planctomycetota; class Planctomycetia; order Planctomycetales; family Planctomycetaceae; genus CAVPPT01. The sequence goes on from CAVPPT010000025.1 coordinate 425,278, forward strand.
GCCAGTTCCTGTTGAGCTGACTCGGCCACCCGATCGATGAACAGGATACCGTCCAGGTGATCGGTCTCGTGCTGAACGACCCGCGCCGGGAGGTCATCGAGTTCCATCGAAAACCCCTGGCCATCGAGGTCGAAGGCTTCGACGACGATCTTCTCCGGACGACGCACATCCGCGTACAACTCCGGCAGGCTCAGGCAGCCCTCTTCGCCGACGGCGGAACTCTTGCGACGGACGATCTCGGGGTTCACGAACACATACTCACCTTCCGGATCAGCGTCCTCGCCGCTCAGATTCATGATGAACAGGCGAAAGGGGAGGGCGACCTGGTTCGCGGCCAGTCCGATGCCGCGTGCTGCGTACATCAAACGGAACATCTCGCGGACCGTGCCACGCAACTCATCATCAATGCGTGTGACATCCCGGGACTTCCAGCGCAGGGCGGGGTGAGGATAGGGAACGATTTCCATGTAGCGAAAGGGCGTGCTGTCGGTAAGCGCGAGTTCCAAGGTTCGGGCAAACCTGATCGAACCTGATTATAGGAAGCAATGCGTCTCGATCAATCGCCGACACTCAAATGCTCGCAGACCCGAAGGTTTCAGCGCCCTGGGAAAGAAAGCGGCCAACTTCGTGCTGAAGTTGGCCGCCAGGATGCGTTCGGCTGAAACGAAGCTGATGCAGTGCCCGCTCAGGTTGTCATCGACGCTGCTGGGGTGAACGACCCTGCTCGTGCTGACGACCTCAGTAGGTTGGCAAACTGTTGATCGGGAGTGCTGCCGTCGTCGGATACACCGGTCCGTACGCATAGGTGTTGGTCGCGGGGACTCCGGCGGAAATCGAGGAACCGGTCGCATAGGCTCCGGGACCCCAACCGCCGGGGGTGCCACATGCGCCACCGCAGGCACCACCACCACATTGGCCATGTGAACAGCAGCAGCCCACGGACAGTCCGAGCAGGGTCATGCAGGTCAGGGACATCATCATACGTTTCATGGGAAATTCCTTTCCTGAGCGGGAACGAGAGTGAACGAGATTTGCGGAAACGGGACAGTCGGCCCGACGATTACCATGACGGAGCTCCGGTCGCAGCGGCCGTGTGCAGAGATCCGCAAAGAGCGATCCGTGCGCAGACGCGTTGGTTTCCGGAGACTTCGGAATGGACGAGGGAGGATGTGTGTTGACGGTAACGGGAGAGAATTGAGTGGTCGATCAAGCAGGGCTCGAACGAGCGCGTTGCGATCGAGGGCGGAACATTAAGCGGTCCGGCCTGGCAGGTCAACACGAGTTCCGGCAAAATCTGCAGCGAGTCATAACGCGCAGGGCAGACCAAATTGAATTGGTCTGCCCTGTTCGCGCATGACGCCCCCGGAAACAGTACGGATCAGGCGGTCCTAGTACCGCCAGTCGAATGCAAAGCTCCAATTGTCGGTGGACCAGGTCTTGGGTGAGACCGAGACCGATGGAAAGTCAGGGAAGCCTCGCCAAGAGACGGAATCACCCGGGCGAGCCACGTTTCCGACGACGGTATACGTATAACCGACCCGAAAGGTCGCACCGTCGAAGAGACTGCAGTGTTTGATGATCGGGACATATTTGAGCAGGTCCATCTCGGCGAAGATCGACTGCTCAAACATGGGTGAGGCGTGCGTGTGATTCTCCTCATCCGCAAATGTTGTGTCCTGGTTCAGCATGTCGATATTGGCGATGAACAACAGATCGAAGGGATTGCCGATGTTGTTCCCCTGGACACGCACTCGCTCGTTGTTGGCGAGCAGAGCTCCCACACTTTGACCCCAGATGCGGAAGGAGTCTCCCGAACCAAAATCGTACCGGAAGCCGGCCTGTGGTCCGGCCAGATTGCTGGTCGTCTCAGAGTTCAGGTTGGCCTCGAAGTACAGATCTTGGGGAAGTGTGTTGATGACCGGCTGATGCACTGTGTTCCCGATTGGACGCCAGGTGAATGAGGTTGTCTGCCCCGCACCGCCACCACCACCTCCACCGGCCCCGGCGACACCAGGTGCGTCGATTGTGTAGTGGAAGCCGCTGTCGATCCCGCGAAAGTGCATGTTCTCATTGATGTACAGATACCGGGCCCCCACCACCGGCCTGAACGTAATCCAGTCACGCTTGAACCACGGAGTGTGGTAGAAGTCCAAACTGGCCCCGCCCGCCTTGGTAGAGAAGTCGAGCTGATACAGCACGTCAAACTTCTGTGAGTCGCCGGTATAACCGACCCCCAACGTCCCCGCGATCGAGATCGGACTGTCCAGAGGCAGACCGCCATTGCGGGGAAAGAGGGGAGCGAAGCCGTTGGTCGGCGTATTGGCGAGGATGAATGTCTGGTCGAAGGGGATGCCGTTGACCGAATCGAAACCCTTCTTGAACTGATCGTTCTCCTCGAAGCCCCACCAGCCGGTCAACATCATGCCCGACCCATCGTCGTTGTCCCAGCCCCAGCGTCCCCGGACCCCGTCAGTCGTCAGCGGTCCATCGAAGACACCCAGCGTGCGGGTGGGGAACAAGGCCGTATCCCAGGTGGCTTCGGGAACGGCGTCACCCGCGGTGTCGAACAGGTACACGAACGGAAGCGCTCCAGGACCGACGGAGAGCCGGTTCGGAAGAGGAGGCTGCTCCGGAAGCCCCATGTTGCCCGGGACACCCAGGCCGTGAGAGTTGATGATGAAACCTGTGGCGGTCCGTGTGCCAAAGGTGTCCGTCGGGACCGGCGTCGATCCGATCCACGCATTGCCCGGTTCACGGAAGTGCGTGATCAGGTACTCAGCCGAAAAGTAGTACTTCCGGTTCTTGTAGATCATCTCCCGAAACCACAGCCCACGATCGTTGTAGTGCGTATCACTGGCGACATTCGCCTGGTGATAGGGTGAGATCTGCGGATAGGGATTGAAATTGGGAGGCGTATTGGGTGGCCAGAGGGCTGCGGGATCGACCGGCTGTCGCTGGTACATGTAGGGATCCCCTTGGGGGGATTGTCCCCGTACCGACGCTGCCGATGTGTCGCCGAAGACGACGGGGTTCAGGCGCACACGCCCCTCTTCCGCCGCCACACCCAGAGGATCGCCCCCGGAGGATGCCGTCGACTGTGCGGAGCTTGTCCCGGCTGCCAGCAGCAGGAGCAAGCTCGACAACGCTGCCCACCAGTGTTGAGTCCGCATCAGTACGTCCTTGAGTCACATCAGGTTACGGATGTCCTTGCTCACGCCCGATCAACAATGGTCCGGCGCGAGAGGACGGACTTACGGGTAATATCGGTTAGGCACTTTGGCAAACTGTAGCGATTGTTCCGAGGGGATCGATTTTCCGGCTTGTGACGGTTGTGCCGAAAGTAGAGAGCCTTACGTTGCAGGAGTTCATTGGCTCCGCGGGAGTAACTGACTTACAATCCCCCGCTTTTGGTTTCCTGCTTCCCTGTTGCAGACATCCGAGGACCACTGGATGCATATTGTCGTGATCGGGGCGGGTACCGTCGGGACCTCCGTCGCCGAACTACTTTGCGCCACAAGCTCAACGTCAGCCTGGTGGACTCGTCACGCGAGGCACTCAGCCGGGTCGAGGAGTCTCTCGACGTGCAGACAGTGCTGGGGTCGGGCTGCGAGGCCATCACGCTCTTTCAGGCGGGGGTGCAAAGTGCCGAGCTGGTGCTGCCCGTCACCAACCGGGACGAGGTCAACCTCGTCGGAGCCAGTCTGGCCAAGGCGATGGGGGCCCGGCGAACGGTGGTCCGAATCTTCAATCCTGCCTACCGGGACTTCAGCACCTTCGACTACCAAAGACACTTCGGGATCGATCGGCTGCTCAGTCTGGAACAACTGACCGCCTTGGAACTGGCCAAGGGGATTCGGGCTCCGGGACTGTTCGCGGTTGAAAACTTTGCAAGAGGAGGCGTGCAGGTACAGGAGGTAGCGGTCGACGCTGACGCCAGTGCCGTCGGGAAACCCCTGCGCGACATTCATCTCCCTTCCGGGGTCCGCATCGGCCTCATCTCCAACAGCGAGCGGTCACGCATACCCCACGGTGACGATGAGATCGAACCAGGGGATCACATTACACTGATTGGGAACGAAGGGGAGATTGACGAAGTCAAGAAGCGATTCGAGCGCAAGGTCCGCAGCACGGTGAACGTCATCATCGCGGGCGGAGGTGAGGTCGGCTTTCATCTTGCACGCTCGCTCCAGCGAGACCGCTTCCGGGTCACCCTGCTCGAGGCTGACGCGGAACGCTGCGAGTATCTGGCCCAGCGCCTGCCCAAGGTCACCGTATTGAATGCCGATGCGACACGACGGAACGAAATGGAAGAGGCGCGCGTCGGCAGAGCCGATGCCTTCGTCGCTGCCACGGGCCGGGACGAAGACAACATCGTCTGTGGTGTCGAGGCGAAGGAACTCGGAGCCGGCCGAATCCTGAGCGTCGTCCGCAGGCCCGACTATGCCAACGTGCTGGAGAAGCTGGGCATCGATGTCGCGGTGAGTCCCCGTCAACTAATGGCGCGGGAGGTTCTCGGCATGGTGCAGCGGGGGCCGATCCTCGGTCAGTCCGATGTCTCTGGTGGCGACGCTTACATCTGGGAAGTCGAGGTTGTTCGCGGCTCCCCCATCACCGCGGCCCCGCTCAAGAACATCAGCCTGCCCGACTGTCTGATTGCCGCGATCGTTCGGGATGAGATTGTGTGGGTGGCCCGGGGTGAGGACCAACTGGCTCCCGGTGATACAGTCGTCGTGCTGGTCCAGCGCAACAGCACGGAGAATGTCCTCCGGCTGTTCAGTGCCGCAGCCTGAGTCGCTTTCACCGGACGGCCAGCCAATGCACTGTGCAACTTCCAGTCGCGATTGGCGGAGCATATGAGGGTTTTTGTCTCGGAGTCGGTTGTCGGCGGAGGCTGGTGCGATGGCAATCCGCCCCCGTCGCTCACGCGCGAAGGTCACTCGATGTGGGCCGCCGTCCTGGAGGATTTTGCGAACATCCGTGGCTGCCATGTCGTGACTACCCGGGACGTCGAGCAGCCCTGCACGTCAGTTGATCGCGTGAAGGTGATCGCGGTCCGCGGCCCCGATGAAGAACGACGATGTCTGATTGAATGTGCCCAGTTGGCGGACGTCGTGCTGCTCGTCGCTCCGGAGATCGGCAACCAGCTCATGCGCCGCATCGAACTGGTCGCGCAGGTGGCTCCGGAGGCGATGCAACTCAATTCCGATCGTAACACGACCGAGCTGTGCAGCGACAAGCTGCGACTCGCCGAATTCCTGATCGATGCCGACATCCGAACACCTCCGAGTCGCACGTTTAACCTGAGCCACGGCACGCGTGATTTCCACCGGTCGATGTCGTACCCCGCCATCCTCAAGCCGCGATTTGGTGCCGGTTCCACGAACGTACGACTCTTGTACAGAGATCCGGAATCGGATCAGGATGGCGTCGCGGGAACGCCGGAGACGTTGATGATCGTTCAGCCATTCATCGAAGGACGTGCGGTGTCGATCGCTGTACTGCGTCCAATTCCCGGTGGTGCGTATGACATCCTGCCGCTCGCTGAACAGATCCTCTCGGACGACGGACGTTTCGAGTACAGGGGCGGACGGCTGCCGCTGACCGTTGTTGCAACTCCGATTCACCGGGTCGTCGACCGGGTGATGGAACTGCTGCCGGGATTGTGCGGCTATGCAGGCTTCGACTTCGTCATTCCCCACGACGAGCCCGACTGTCCGACGCTGATCGAGATCAACCCGCGGCTGACGACTTCGTATTTGGGATATCGGGCGCTGGCCGAGCAGAACCTCATGGAGCGACTATTGTCACGCACGCCATGGACAGGGCCGCTGCACTGGAAGCCGGGACAGGTGCACTACACACCCGACGGCCAGATTCGCCGGTCTCAGGAGGCGGGAAGGGCTGCGCAATGAGCGTGCTGGGACTCGATGTCGGGGGAGCCAACATCAAGGTGTCCGACGGTGAATCCCGTTCGGTGAGCCGACCGTTTCCCTTGTGGCAACGACCGTCGCTGCTGGAAAGCGAACTCTCCGGACTGCTCAAGACGTTTGGGCCGATCGCTCGTGTGGCCGTAACAATGACCGGGGAGCTGGCCGATTGTTTTCCGTCGAAGGCGGCGGGCGTCGATCACATCCTGGGCAGCATCGAGGCGGCGACTTCCGCACGGGTTATCGTCTGGCAGACCGGGGGTGAGTTCGTGACGCCGGAGGAGGCTCGGTCGCTGACCCGGCTCGTGGCTGCCGCCAACTGGCACGCCCTGGCGACGTGGACCGGCCGCATGGTCCCAAAGTCCACGGGCCTGCTGATGGACATGGGTTCCACGACGACCGATCTCATCCCCTTGCAGGAGGGAGCGCCTGTCCCCGAGGGAGCCACAGATGTCCAGCGATTGCTCTCCGGTGAGTTGCTGTACACCGGTGTGCGACGCACTCCCATCTGTGCGGTGCTGCCGTCGGTGCCATTGCGCGGCGGACACTGCCCTCTCGCCGCAGAACTGTTCGCAACCATGGACGACGTCTATCTGGTCCTGGGTGATGTGGATGTTGAGGAAACAAACACAGCCACTGCGGATGGGCGACCGCGCACGCAGCCGGCGGCACTGGACCGTCTGGCGCGGATGATCTGCTGCGATGCGACAGAAGTGACTGAAGACGAACTGGTAACGATTGCCGCAGCACTGGCTCGTGCCCAGACTCACAGCATCGGCCTGTCGCTGTCGCGTGTCCTGGACCGACTACCACAGCCACCTCGCCAAATCCTCCTCGCGGGGGAAGGCGAGTTTGTCATTCGCCGCGCTCTGTCCGACCATGACGAACTGGCACCGGCCGAGCTCGTCAGTCTGCAGCAGACCTTGGGCCCCCTGCACTCGCAAGCGGCCTGTGCCTTTGCACTCGCACGACTGGCCAGCGAGCGGCCCTTCTGAAGCCTGAAGCGCCAGTGAAGGCGACTTGTGATTCGACCTTCGCTGGCGCTTCAGGCTTCTATTGAGCCACTTTCAAAGTTGGCACCGACGATGTGGCAGAATGGTCTCAGGCGTTCCGCAGCGCTCCAGCCGGGGTGTGAGTTGCGAGGTCGGCAATCATCTCACGCGTGGCTGCTTCGACAGCCTGCTCCCACTGAGTCGGCTGGAACTGGCTGCGATACGGTTCCCGATCATAGGCGAACAGAATGCCGCGTGAGCTGTTGACCAGCGCCCCCAGACCATCGTCGCGAAACGCAGCGGAAACGTCAGCGGCACCGGCCCCCTGACTCCCATAACCGGGAACCAGCAGCGGTGCATGAGGCATCGCCGCTCGCAGTTCAGCGAGTTCGCTGGGCCAAGTTGCCCCCACGACCGCACCGACGGCCGCGAAGCCGTCACCGCCGCAGGTCTGCAGGGCCAGTTCTTCGACGACACTTGCCACTCCGCGGTAGAGCGGCGATCCCTCTGTTAACCGGTCCTGAAATGTGCCGGCTCCAGGATTGCTGGTCCGCACAAGCACGTACAGACCGGCGGCCCGTTCGAGGGCGACATCGACAAAAGGTTGCAGCGTGTCGGCTCCCAGATACGGACTGATGGTGAGTGCATCCGCCCCCCACACGGCTGCCATGGGATCCTCTCCCGCGAGATAAGCCCGTGCATAGGCTTCGGCGGTGCTGCCGATGTCGCCTCGTTTGGCATCACATATCACAATGAGTCCCGCACTCCGGGCATAGTGGATGACCTCGCGGAGGGCGGCGCAGCCTGCGGGTCCCAGCTCCTCGAAGAACGCGGCCTGCGGTTTGACCGCAGGAACCAGCGGGGCGACGATATCGACGACCCGGCAGCAGAACTCGACATAGGCCGCCGCTTGGTCCTCCACAGAAGCCAATCCGGTTCCAGCATTGCTGACCATCGCTCCGGGGAGACGGTTGAAACGTGGATCGAGGCCCACGAGGGCGGGGGTCTGCTTTCTCCGGATGGCGTCGTTCAATCGTGTCGAATAGTCGCTCATGCGGCGATTCTGCCAAGAATGCGACCGGGCGAAAAGTCTCAGCCGTCAGAACGTGAATCTTGTCCATCAAGGGTGAGGCCGCCTCGTTACCGGCAGGGAATGTGGAGGCAACTTATGAGCAGGTCGCAGTTTAGAACCCCAGTCGAGTTCGCCAGACAGACATCTTGTTACGAAAGTCGCTGTGAACTATCCTCCCCGCCCCTCTCTCATCCCATCACCCCCGATGGGCGACTCTCAATTCCTACGTTCCAACGGGTTCGTCACCGCAAGGATGCCGTAATGAGGCTACGCCTCAACTGGCTCCAGGTCGGCCTGCTACTGGTTGCGCCTGGTTGCCATCAGCTCCGGTCGGGATCGACGGCTCTGCTTGAGCTGTCCGATCGTTCCCGTGCGCGCGCTCTCCTCGGTGGAAACCGCCAGACATGACGATGTCGCCGAGGATTCGTCGCCAGGTGCCCCCCCTGACGAAGTGCAATCACACACAACTCTGAATCGTGCACTGACAGCGGTGACTCCGGAGGAGCCTGCTGAGGATCCAGCCCCGTTCGGCACAGTTCAGAACGCAGATTTTCCTGAACAAGGGGATGTTTCCGAGAACCCTTGGGATCTCTCGAAAATTCAGCCTGTCGAGGCCGAGTTCGATGCGACGCGACCCGCGGTGACCTTGTCAACCATCATTGCCGACGGTCATTCAACCGATGCCTCGTCCGGGTTCGGAGATTCGCCGGAATCTGTGGAGACGATCAGTCCCGATCCGCTGATTGCCGCTCCTCTACTGCCCCATGAGCCAACGCCTCGCGAGGAAGCGCCGGGTGTACCACCCGGGAAGCCGCGCAACTCGATCGTCCGCCGCCTGACTCCTTTGGTCACACCAGGATCCTGGCTCGCAGCGCCGGAGTCCGAACGCGCTGGCGAAACTCCACCCGATGTGCCTCCCCCGGACCCCGAACAGCGGGGGCGTTTGATGTCGTCGGTCCTCGGGGCATTCGGCATGGGCAGCGATCCAGCGCCGGACACAGAAGTGCCGGACCCTGCCGAGGTGCCGGACGTATCGTTGGATCCACAGCACGCACCTCAGACGGTCGCGCTCATCCCGACTCCTGCTCCGCGTGACCAGGACACGCGTCTGGGCTCGTTGCAGTCGATTGAATCGGTGTTCTGGCAGGAAGAGCTGGACAAGCTGATTGCCCTGCTGCAGGCCGAGATCGCCCATGGGCATGCGGGAGAGACACCTCAGGAGCGCGAACGGTTTGTTCGTCAGCAGATTGCCCTGCGGATGCTGTATCTGATCGCGAGCCGGCGGGTCGAGGCACTGCAAGCCATCCCGAGTCTGGACGCGAATGAACAGCGATTCTGGACTCAGTTCTTCTGGGCACTGGCCAACTACTTCGACGAGGAGGGCATCCCCGACCGAGAAGAGCGCGCGACACAGACCCTCAATCAACTGACCGAAGCAGTTCGCCTGCTGGCCCCCCAGGCGCGACTTGACGTGCAGACCGCGAGCTTCTGCCAACGGATCAACGGGTTCGGAGACTTCGATCCCTATGAGCAGAATCACTTTCAGCCGGGTCAGGCCGTGCTGATCTATGCCGACATTCGCAACTTCGAGAGCCAGCTCACACCAGCCGGCGACTACCGCACCCTGCTGAAGTCGACCATCGAAGTCTTCGAGCGGGAACTCGAAGGACCAATGGTCTATCACCATGAACTCCCCAAGACCGAGGACCTCTGCCGAACGAGACGGCATGACTACTTCCACAGCTATCGGATTCAGTTGCCCGGAACGCTCTCCCGGGGTCCGCACGTACTGAGGCTGACGATGCGCGACGAGTTGACCGGGAAGAGCGCCTGGACGACGCTCAACTTTCTGGTGCAGTAAGGCGCCTGATTCATGACGGACGTCAACACGCATGCACAGCCGGGTTGTGCTGCAACAATGCTGACAAACAGTTAGCGATTTCAATGGGCGCTTCGCTGGCGCTTCAGGCGTTGACGCTATGGACGCGGAATCTACCGAAGCTTAAAGCCCCACCTCGCGTCAGAACTGGATCGCAACATCGCAGATTTCGCAGGCCCTGACGTCGACCACAATCGCGTCGCCGTCGATGACGAGATCGGTCAACGTTTCCCCTCGCAGATCGACCTGTCGGGCTTTGACCGGGGTGCGATAGCACTGCAGTCTCACCGTCCGCTGCCGTCCCTCGGTCTCACGGAGACGCACCATGAACTGGGGAGTAAACGCCGTCACTCCCACCGGGAGCAGCTCGGAGGTCGCGAGTGGCGCGGGGAGCAACCGGGTGAGCTGCACGTTGCGGGCATCGAGATGAAACAGCCACCCCGATGTCGCTGTGGCTGGACCGAGGACCGATTCCGCAACCTCGACCGGAGCCATCAGGTCCCGCGCCCGCTGCATGGGGAACTCTTCGTCGATCGAGATCGCCAGGCGAAAGCGTCGCCTCGATTCACCCGCGACAATCAGCAGAGTGTCGAGCATGCGCGGACCAGTCTTGCGGTGAAACGGCAGACCCAGTGGAAACAGCGTCGCCCGCTGCTCGTCCGAGGCGATCTCGATGAACAGGGGCGCTTCCATTCGTTCGCCGTGGGCCGAAACCGGATGAGCGGACTCAAACATCGATGCCGTCAACGCCGCCTCCGGATCGTGCCAGGCGAATCGCGCCGCAAAGTAACTGGACCACGGATCCCCTTCGAGTTGACGATGGATCTCAACGTCGATGTCGATCTCAATCACTGGACGTCCCCGCCAGACGCGTACTCTCTGTCGATACTCTGCCAGCGAAGTCTCGTTCTGCTGATCGATGATCTGACCGACCGTTTCGATCTCACCCAGTGCCGGTCCATCGGAGAGCACTTGCCACTGATCCATGCGCATCTCCGAGTAACAGCTGCGGACCTGTTCGGCCTTGTCCCCCTCACCATAGGTCACGGTTCGCTCGCGAGGAAAGCGAAATGCCAACTGCTGGCTGAGGCGGTTGGGACTGCGACGATAGGTGCGTATCTGTCCAATGCCACCGGTGATGTCACTCAGCCGCACTTCAAAGAACTCGTTACGCAGCGTGAGATCCTCGGCCAGAGGAACATCGTGTTCAAGCGGTGGTGAACCGGCCGCATCGTCAGCTCGTGCGGGCAACCACACAAACCCGCACGGAGGTAGATCGACTACCAGCGACCGCGTCCGGCTGTCCCACTGACTGGCAAAGACGGCGGCATCCGCAACAGGCTGAAGCGAGTCCTGCTCCGGTGTGAACTCCACCACTGTGCGACGCGGATACGACTGGGTGTTGACCAGCAGGCTGCCTTTCGATCGACCGGCCTCACCCAGCACGGTTCGCGAGAACATCTGTGGTGCCCGCTGCGAAAAGTCGACCAGCCACGAGTCGGCCTCCGATTGTATGGCAGGATCTGCGTCAGGACCGGCGGGGACGATCTGGTCATCCGCTGACTTAACCGACTCACGCTCTATCTGCCCGGTCTGCAGGAGCCCTGCCAGCGCCCGTTGCCACGCCGCCGACTCATAGCGGAATTGTCGCGACCAGTCGTTGACATACCGGCTGATGGGATCGGCCTCCCCCCGCGCGACGCTGCGCACCAAGTGGGGCGACAGGTAGTCAGAGGCTGGGAACGTCGAACGTCTGCCCGGAGTTTCGGTCCCTTCAAAGAACTCGGCGAAGGTCACGAACTTCCCGAGGACCGGTGCGTATTTCTGCATCCGGTGAAAGTCCTCCAGCCACGGAGTCAGCAGCTTCGGCCAGCGGGCGAGGACCACGATGGCAGTGTGGTCGTAGTCCATCGTCTCCGACATCCGCTGAGCGAACCGCAGGAAACTCGCAGCGGAGTCAGCCGCCAGCGGGATGCGGCTCGTGGCATCGATGACGGACCCATCGCATCCCTCCCAGCGAAGCTTGCCCAGTTCTTCATCGGGATACAGGCCGTCGTCCATCACGAAGTGCAGGGCGGCCCGATACCCCAGCTTGTCGAGGATCTGAGGCAAGTGAGGTCCCACGCCGAAGCGTCGCCTGGCCCACGTCACGGGGACTCGCCCCAGGAGACGCTGCAGCGTCTCTCGTCCCCGGCGGAACTGCCAGAGCAGGCATTCGAGGGACCGCAACGATGTGCAGGTGTCGTCCCATTCCCCTCCGAGAATCTCCGCGCCCCCCTGCGACCACCTTTCACCCAGCGTTGACGTTTCTCCAAGATGCGCTGCAGCGATCTGCTCCCAGTCGGAGGCACTCGCCAGAAAGCTGACCGGCCAGCCGCTGTTGACGAGGGTCTGCCAGTTCACGTCGGCCTGATCAGCGGACAACAGGCACAGGTCGAGGAGGTAACAATCGACCGGATAGAACCGCTCACGTCCTTCGAGCAACATCTCGAAGCAGGTCCGCAGGTGCGACTGGGTGGCGGTGCGATCACTGGCTAAAGCAGCCCGTGCGGCGGCCAGAGCTGCTGCGTCGAACCGGACGTTGTCGTGGTCCGGATAGTACCGCATCTGACGCGTCAGCAACTCCAGTTGCAGATGGCAATGACCCAATGCCAGGAAATCGGCAACGAGGTCCGGGTCCACAAGTTCGACCTGCGGATGTTCTGCAGACGGACTTGCGTCGACGTGATCGCTATTCGATTGGTCTGCATGATTCTCTCTCAGCAGCGGTGCGAGAGCAGCGTCAACCAGGGACTGACGCTGGGTAATTCCGGAGATGACGTGAGCACCCTCATTGCGGATGTCGTCCAGCCAGGTACAGGGGAGCCAGTCGGTGCAGGCGGTCGGGACGATGATCAGTCGGCCCTGGATGTCACCGGGGGGCTCATCGGCCCGGTGCCAGTCGGGAAGGCAACCAGCGGCGGCGAGCAGCACTGGATGCCAGAGCACACTGAACGCGTTGAGCAACCCCTCCGCCTGTTGCTCGGGGAGCTCGAAGGGAAAGTCTTCCAGGCTGTGGCCCGGGATGAGGACGGTGAGACTCGCGTATTTCATGGTCGGCTTCTATCAGATCAACTTCTGGCAATCGAGCATATGTTGATGTCGAGAATGATGCTTGACGCTCGATTGCATCTGGATCGAAAGCATCCCACACTGTGCACTGTCACACACCTGGGAGAGAGCCATTATGAGGATTTGCCGGTTTCTTGCCGATCAACAGACACGGCTGGGATTCTACGCGGACGACCTCGTCATTCCCTTTGCCGCTGCGGGAGTCCAAGTGGCCGACGAAGAGGGTGGGAGGAACCTGATCGACTTCCTGCCCGGTGGACGGCATCATGAAGCAGCCCGGCAGGCGACCGCCGCCCTCCAGCAGCATCCTGATGCCGCCCAGCGACTGGGGCTGCCGGTCTCGCGCATCAAACTGCTGGTGCCGATCCCCAATCCCGGTAAGCTGCTGCTGTTGGCGGGGAACTACTCGAAGCACATCGAGGAAAGTGGGGGGCGGGCGGAGGAACGGGCCAAGACGTTTCCCTACGTCTTTATGAAGCCACCGGCGACGACACTCACCAATCCGGGGGACCCGGTTCGCATTCCAACCGTCTCGCCCGATGAGATCGACTGGGAACTGGAACTGGGCGTCATTATCGGGAAAGAGTGCCGGGGGGTGAGTGAGGCCCAGGCCCTCTCGCATGTCGCCGGCTACACGATCGTCAACGATATCTCGGATCGCAACTTCCAGCCGAATCCAGGACGCAACGAGCGCCCCAAAGACGGCTTTTTCGACTGGCTGCATGGGAAATGGCACGACACGTTCTGCCCGATGGGTCCCTGTGTCCTGCCGGCCGACGAAGTGGCCAATCCTCAGCAGCTCCACCTGACACTCAAGGTCAATGGGAACATCGAGCAGGACGCGTCAACCGCCGAGATGGTCTTCCCGGTCGCGGCCGTCATCGAGTTCATCTCGAGCTTTGTGACGCTCCACCCGGGGGACATCATCTCCACCGGCACCCCCGACGGCGTCGGCAAGGCGAAGGGCAAGTTCCTGAAGGCAGGTGACCGGCTCGACGCCCAGATCGAGGACATCGGGATCCTCAGCAATCCGGTGGAATGACGTGGTGCTGTCGACCTATGTAGTTGTTGCGACTCACCAGGGGAGGGCGGCGAGGGCCGTCTCCTGGGTCGGGAAGCTCATCCAGCTCGCCCGCTTGAAATCCGGTTGCAGCAGCATGAGCCGCTGAATCATGTCACTCACTTCCGGAGTGACACCCACGAGGACGGCGTTCCCATCCCGACTGCGCACGCGATGGGTGAACGCCACCAGCATGCCGACGATCACGGTATCCATTTGCCGGCAGCGACTGAGGTCGAACAGCAGATGCTCCACTCCGGAGTCGAGCAGGTCGCGGTAGATGCAGTTGTATTCATGCTGCAAAGAGCGATATCTCACGTCGCCTGGGTTCTCGACCAGTGACAAACCGAGGACATTCCCGGTCCGCTGCTGCTGAAAAACCGGCTCATCACCCGCGCGATAAAGTTGGCCCGACATCACGTTTGCCCGCTCCCCAAAGATCGTCCGTTGACATCTCGCCAAGCTAGTCGGGATGCCGGGGTGACGCAAGCACATACAGCCGCAGATTCTATGACGTATTGACACGATCGGGTCATCCGTGATTACATCCCCGGTTTTCGCTGCAATCCGTCGGAGCGACAGGGATGTCCTCCCCCTCACACAACCTGTTCCCGGGAAGCACTTCAATCTCGCGCCCCCGGAGGTTGCACGGACTCGACTGGTTGCGAGCCGGTGCCGCTTTGCTGGTGGTCGCGCTGCACGCAGGCATCGCGTATCTCGTGGTGCCGATGCCCGGGCTCGCATGGGCCACGCACGACCCGGTGGGACATCCATTGGTGGATGCCGGCACCTGGTGGATCGATTCGTTCGTCATGCCCCTGTTTGTGATGCTCGGGGGTTTTCTCGCGGCTCAGATCCTCAAGAAAAAGGGGCCCTCGGCGTTTCTGAGGCATCGCACGCAGCGACTTCTCGGGCCGCTCCTGTTCGCCTGTGTCGCTATCCTGCCGCTGGACCTCTACGCTTGGCTGCTCTCGTGGGCGGCCCAGGGGTGGATTCCGCTCAAGAAACTGCGCAGCCTGAAGGTGGACAGCCCACTGGGAGATCACCTGTGGGGTGTCAGCCATCTGTGGTTTCTGGAGTATCTGTGGACGTTCTGCCTGATTGCATGGGGTGTGCACAAACTGACCGACTGGTGGCCGCGCCGCAATGTCGCTTTCGACAAAGATGTGACACCGTCGTCTCGGCCATCGATGCAACTGCTGCGCACCCTCGTTGTTCCAAGCCTGATGGGGCTGAGCACTATCGCCCTGTGGTGCAACCCGCAGCTGGTGATCGGGTTCCGGCACGCGTGGTGGCCGCTCCCTGCAAACCTCTGCTTCTATGCGGCGTGGTTCGCGCTGGGATGGGTCATATTTGCCAAGTCGGAGACACCGCGGCCGCAGATGACGCTCATGACATCACCCGATGATCGAACGGTCAAGGTGCCGCACATCAAACATGTGGATCTCCCGATCGTTGCCGCCGAGTGGCGTGTCGCAGCTGCCGTGGTTGTGTTCCCCATCCTGCTGCCGCTCATTCACCAACAGGCACGCGGGCTGACGACCGGCAGCGAACGTCTGGTGCTGGCCGCGCTGTTCGTGCTGCATGCCTGGTTGATCGTGACGGGACTGTTCGGCGTGTGTGTGAGGTGGCTGGACCGCGAACCTCCCGCGTTCGTGAAGTACATCGCGGAGGCATCGTTCTGGATCTACCTCATCCACCATCCCGTCGTCGGACTGGCCCAGGCTGACCTCGCTCCGCTGGCACTTGCTGTCGAGGTCAAATTCGCCGCCGTATTCGCAGTGGCGCTGGCCTTCTCGCTGCTGACGTATCATGGGGTGGTCCGGCAGACGTGGGTCGGTGCGCTGCTCAATGGCCGCCGGAATCTGCGGCCCGAACCCGGTAAAAGGGCCGATGTACGTCCGATACGTCGGCCAGAAGAGTCGCCCCTGCGAAAATCGGCCTGACGATCCCGGCGGGATCATGGCATTCGCTGTTCCGCTTGTGCTAAAACTTCGCTTCGACAGCGAATCGTTTGAGTCCAGGGTAGAAGGATACAGCAATTATGAGTATGGCGATCACCGCCGTTCACGGCCGGCAGATTCTCGACAGCCGCGGCAATCCCACCGTTGAGGTCGATATTGAGGTAGAAGACGGCACGATCGGTCGGGCCGCGGTTCCCAGCGGCGCCAGCACCGGAGCCCATGAGGCGTGCGAACTGCGGGATGGGGATAAGTCCCGGTTCCTGGGGAAGGGGGTCGAGCAGGCGGTTGCCAATGTCAATGGCGAACTGGCCGACGTACTCATCGACCTGAACGTGACCGACCAGACGACCATCGATCGGGTCATGCTGGAATCGGACGGCACCGAGAACAAATCCCGCCTCGGTGCGAACGCCATCCTTGCCTGTTCACTCGCAGCCGCCCACGCCGGGGCACGCGTCAGCTACCTCCCGCTGTTCCGCTATCTCGGCGGCGTCGGTGCCAACCGGCTGCCGGCTCCCATGATGAACATCATCAATGGAGGCCAGCACGCCAACAATGGCATCGACATGCAGGAGTTTATGGTCATGCCCTTGGGGTTCGAGAGCTTCAGTGAGGCTCTGCGGTGCGGTGCGGAAGTGTTTCACTCCCTCAAGAAGGTGCTACACGACAAGGGGATGAGCACCGCGGTGGGTGATGAGGGGGGCTTTGCGCCGGACCTGCCGAATTCAGAGGAAGCGATTCAGGTCATCCTGACTGCCATCGAGAAAGCCGGCTACAAACCCGGTGAGCAGGTCAAATTGGCGCTCGACTGTGCGGCGACGGAATACTTCGACGCCAAATCAAAGACCTACAAGATCGAAGGCAAGACGTACGATTCCGCGGGAGTCGTCGACCTGCTGCAGAAGTGGGTCGAGTCGTACCCCATCTGCTCGATTGAGGACGGCTGTGCGGAAGACGACTGGGCCGGATGGAAGCTCCTCACCGATCGTCTGTCGGGCAATTGCCAGCTCGTCGGCGATGACCTGTTCGTCACCAACTCCAAACGTCTCGCGAGCGGCATCGAACAGGGCGTTGCGAACAGCATTCTCGTCAAAGTCAACCAGATCGGCACACTCAGCGAAACCATCGAGGCCGTGGACCTCGCATTTCGCAATGGGTATACTTCGGTGATGAGCCACCGTTCGGGCGAGACGGAAGACACGACCATCGCGGATCTTGCGGTCGCACTGGGGACTGGGCAGATCAAGACCGGCTCTGCCAGCCGCACCGACCGGATCTGCAAGTACAATCAGCTCTTGCGGATCGAGGAGATCCTTGGTCCGGCCGCTGTCTACGGTGGCACCATCTGAAGTCGCCGCCCGCGTCGAATGTGCCGATAAGAGCTGGGGGGAGGAAACGCTCTCTCCGGGGTGTCGTGAGCCCCGGCCGAAATCAATCGAGCGGCCTCCATTTGCTTTAAATGTGTTCCGTGCCGATGGTGAACCCCTCGCCGCTGCGATCGCTGTCGTCATGGGTCTGCCTGCTGGCATCACTCTGTCTGTTTGCGTTGACGGTGCTCGCCCCCAAACTCATGCGACACGAACGCCTGGCGAGCCTCCATGCCTCGAACGCACGCCAGATGCAGGACCTTCAGCAACAGCTTGACTCGCTGGAACAACTGGCTGCCTCCATCCGGCGAGATCCGCAACTGCTCGCACGCATGACCGGTGTCGTCCCGTCGAATCAGGAGGGTCTCCTGGACATCCTGGTGCCTGAGCCTCATGCAGCGCCGACGACGCCCCCAGGAGACACCTCTCACGGGCTCTCAGCATCACCGCTCTGGCCGGTCATTGTTCGCTTGACGACGGTGCCGCTCTGGCAAGTGACCCTTCTGCTCCTGTCTGCAGGCCTGATGATTCTGGCCTTCCTGATCCCCGCGGGGGTTCGGCAAGAGCGGGGCCCCAGATGCCGGCGATCTCTGGGCGTGACACCGCTGGCTTGGTTGCTCAGACGCTATCGCGCAAGTTGAGTCATCGTGCCGGGGGCCGCAAGCCTTGCCAGATCGGCACGATTCCGTGGTTCGGTGCCGATCACGACGATCACACCGGTCCGACTCACAACCACCCTGCGAGCGTCCGATACCTGAGGTGGAATGCGAGTCCCGGGCGGAAGGCCCGTCCGTTGGCGCTTCCCTCGCGGTCCTGGGAGACCGCCGACTCATCCCCAGCAGGGAGTTGGAACATGCGGCCGAGCGTACTTCGTGGAAGATGGATCATTGGATGCGGCACTCTGATGGCGACAGCATTCCTGTCGGTCGGGCAGCAGTGCCAGGCACAGGTGGTGCCCGGCACCGGAACTGTCGTGAACATCGATCAGTTCGAAGATGAGAACTGGCAGTTCACGTTCAACCTTCCCAAGAGCAGCAAGGAAGAGGACGAGAACATCCGCTACCCGCTCGGCAAGTCGAATAACGGCATGTGGTTCGAAAGCCCCAAGCGCGGCACGCCCGATGTCGTCCAGATCATTCAGACTCCCGCGGGCGGAATTGCGGGCAGCAACGGATCGCTGTACATGCGTTCGCGCGACACGGGTGTCCCTGGCCACCCCGGCTATAAGCAGGCCCAGGACGACTTCATCATGGCCGCCCGCCCAATGTCCGTATCCTACTCGCCCAACTTTGTCGTGCGCGTATATCTCCCCCCTTGGGAGCAGTGGGAACAGCGCACCGGTGCATCTTTCGGACTGCGTGCCGGACTGCAGGGACCGCAGACCAAGGAAGAAGAAGTGACAGGCTTCGGCCGCATGTTCCGCCGGGGACGCACGCGCACGGTCACCGAGACCGAACCGTTCTATCCCGGCTTCTTCATCCAGTTCAACAGCAAAAGCAGCCCCCAGTACACCGAGGACCATGCCATCCTGCTCATTCGGGCTGGTGAAAACGGCCATGACATCGTCGGTCCCAAGATGACGCAGACCGGGTGGTGGACGCTGGGCATGTCGATCACACCAGACTCCCGTGCACACTACTACGCCCACCCAGGTGTCGAACCTCTCACAGCCCGGGACCACATCACGTCTACGCTGCCGTATGGCATCCCGGCCCAATACTTCAACACGATCTTCTTCAACGTGGTGACTCCTGACAACGGGCGATCCTGGTCGACACCGTGGATCGTGGATGACCCCACGGTCTACTCCCTGCAAGGGGGAAGTAACCAGTACGCCGGACAGTCGGGGACAAGCCTGCGTCGCTGATCTTCCGTGCCAGAGACGACTGCTGCCTGTGCGAAGCGACCGCTGCCGGTCGCTTCGCCTGTTCTTTGTCCACTCACTCAAACACGAATCTGCTGATTCACGGAGGAGGGACAGGGAGCTTTGGGACCGAAGTGACTGTTCCAACAAGAACTTGCATCAATGCCCAAGAGAGGACTCGAACCTCCACGACCATTACGGCCACCAGGTCCTGAACCTGGCGCGTCTGCCAATTCCGCCACTTGGGCCTCTTGCGATCGAGCCATTCTTGATGGCTCCATCGCGATCCCATTCTTGTGAATCGCACCGCCGGAAGCAAGTCCGCTCGCTACCGGTTATGATCGCACGGTTCATCACTTCGCGCAGGATGAGAGAGCGCCGAGTTCGGCATGGGTTCCAGCGTCCCTGTCGCAATTGTGGGTCTCTCCTTACGTCGGAACGTTTCTGCGCTCAACCAGGCATGATGTCAGCAAACACAGAACGCTCTTGAGGAAGCCTGGGCATGGCTGAGCGCGTTGCATTGGTGACCGGGGCGGGATCAGGAATCGGGCGAAGTGTGGCACATGCCCTAGCACAAGCGGGGTTCGAGGTCGTCCTCGCTGGTCGTCGTCCAGAGATGCTGGAAGCGGCCGCCGAGGAGATCAGACTCGCAGGCGCATCGGCACTGGCGGTCCCGACCGATATCCGCGATCCAGCAGCCGTCGAGCGACTCTTCGAGCAGGCCCGGCAGCAATTCGGTCGACTGGATGTGCTCTTCAACAACGCCGGCGTCAGTGCGCCCTCCACACCACTGGAGGACCTGGGAATCGACGAGTGGCGAACGGTGATCGATATCAACCTGACCGGGGCATTTCTCTGTACGCAGGCGGCGTTTCGGCTGATGAAAGCCCAGGATCCCATGGGCGGACGGATCATCAATAACGGCTCCATCTCGGCGCATGTCCCTCGGCCGCATTCGATTGCCTACACTGCATCGAAGCACGCCATCACCGGGCTGACAAAGTCGATCTCACTCGACGGGCGGCCCTACAACATTGCCTGCAGCCAGATTGATATCGGGAATGCCGACACCGACATGGCCGCAAAGATGAAACGGGGGATGCCCCAGGCAGATGGATCGACGCGTCCTGAACCCACGATGGACGTCGAGCATGTTGCCCAGGCGATCGTGTCGATGGCCTGCCTGCCACTGGAGGCCAACGTGCAGTTCATGACCATTCTGGCCACTCGGATGCCCTACATCGGACGGGGGTAATTCCCGCGAGATTTCGGGTGTTTCAGCCCCGGCAACTCGCGGGATCGTGTCGGACTCGAACGCGGTCGGTTTGCAGTGTATTCTTGCCGGGTGCCTGCAGATACAGGGGCATCGTCCGCAAGCGGCGGTCCCTTGAGGTGAGCATGATGGTGACTCCAAACCAACTGCTTTCCCGCGATCCGTGCACCTGCAGCACTCATCAGAAACACAGGTGACCAGCGAGTGATGACACGTCGTAACGGCCATGAGTTGAACAGTCTCAGTCTCCCCTATCTGGAGGAACTGTATGCCCGGTACCAGGAGCGGGCCGATTCGATTCCCCCCGAGTGGCAAAGCTACTTCTCTCGGTTGGACGAAGGCCCGGCATCGTCGGTCGTCGACAGGCCATTTCCTTCACGGAGCGTATTCAATCCGCCGGGTGCGCCCGGCACTCAGCGGCCTTCCACCGATGGAAAGCTCGAGATCGCCGGGCTGCAGGAACGGCTCGACCAGCTGATTCGAAACTATCGCGTCCGGGGACACACCATTGCCGCCGTCGATCCACTGGGAACGGAAAGACTGACTCCGCCCGAACTGGACCCTGCGTTCTATGGATTCAGCGAAGCTGATTTCGATCGCGAACTCTCGACGCGATGGTTCGGCGGTCCGGAGAACCGCACGCTGCGTCAGATGATCAACTGGTTGCGGCAAACCTACTGCCGATCGATCGGCGTGCAGTTCATGCACATCGACAGTCTGCGGGTGCGCACCTGGCTGGCCAACCGCATGGAGACGACGGGGAACCGGCTCAAGCTCAAACGCAAGGAACAGTTCCGCATTCTCAAGCGATTGGCCGATGCCATCGTGTTTGAGGAATTCGTCGCCAAGAAATATGTGGGAGCGAAGAGCTTCTCCCTGGAAGGTGCCGAGAGCCTGATTCCGCTCTTGGACATGGCGATCAACCGGGTGGCCAACGATGGTGTTCGTGAGATTGTGATCGGGATGGCCCACCGGGGCCGCCTGAACGTGTTGGCCAACATCATGGGCAAGAGTCCGCGGGCCATCTTTCGGGAATTCGAAGATCGCGACCCTGAACTGCACATGGGCCGCGGCGACGTCAAATATCATCTCGGGTACAGCAGCGACTGGACCACGTCACAGGGCCATGCGGTGCACCTGTCGCTGTGTTTCAATCCCTCACATCTGGAGTTCGTCAATCCCGTGGCGATGGGCCGGATGCGTGCCAAACAGGATCGTTTTGGAGACTTCAAGCGACAGCGCGGGGCCGTCTTTCTGATCCATGGTGACGCGGCGTTCGCAGGCGAGGGGGTCGTCCAGGAGACGCTGAACCTCAGTGAGCTGCCCGGCTATTGTGTCGGCGGCACAGTGCATGTCATCGTCAACAATCAGATCGGATTCACGACATCGCCCCAGGAAGCCCGGTCGTCGTTGTATGCCACTGATGTCGCGAAGATGCTGCAAAGCCCGATCTTTCATGTGAACGGTGAAGACCCGGAAGCCGTCGCACAGGTCGTCAACCTCGCACTCGATTTCCGCAAGGAGTTTCAGCGTGATGTTGTCATCGACATGTACTGCTATCGGCTGCGGGGTCACAACGAAAGTGATGAACCGGCATTCACGCAACCGTTGATGTATCGCACGATTCGCGAGAAGCAGACCGTCTACGAAGGCTACCTCGGGCATCTGCAGGCTCAGCGCGGAGTCTCGCGGGAAGAAGGGGCCAAAATCGTCGCCGAGCGGCGGGACGAACTGGAACAAGAACTCGCCGAGGCCCGGCAGGGTCACTTCATCCGGTGTGTCGACCAGCGCGGTGGTGTCTGGGCCGGATTCTTTGGAGGTAACGCCGAGCACGCCGATCATCCGGATACGTCTGTCCCACGCGACAAACTTCAACAGGTGCTGCGGCAACTGACTGAGGTTCCTGCAGACTTTCATGTCCATCCCAAACTCGAACGACTGCTGGAAGCCCGTCGTGAGATGGCCGATGGCGAACGTTCCCTCGACTGGGGGGCGGCGGAAGCCCTTGCTCTGGGAACGCTGGTAGCCGACGGCACCCGCGTCCGATTGTCGGGGCAGGACGTTCAGCGGGGCACCTTCAGTCATCGTCATGCGGTCCTGTTTGATGTTGAGATCGGGCAGCGGCTTCATGCCACTTCATAACCTCACGTCGAAACCCGAACAGGTTCAGATCATCAACAGCACGCTGTCTGAGGCCGGTGTACTCGGCTTTGAGTACGGATACAGTCTGGACTGCCCGGAAGGTCTGACCCTCTGGGAAGCGCAGTTCGGAGATTTCGTGAATGCAGCCCAGGTGATCATCGACCAGTTCATCGCCAGTGCCGAAGACAAGTGGGGCCGGCTCAATGCACTGGTCATGCTGCTGCCCCATGGATTTGAAGGGCAGGGGCCCGAGCACTCCTCGGCACGCCTGGAGCGTTTTTTGATGCTGGGGGCGGAGGACAACCTGCAGATTACGCAGCCCTCGACCCCCGCTCAGTTGTTTCATCTGTTGCGCCGGCAGTCGCTGCGGCGCTGGAAGAAGCCCCTGATTGTGATGACGCCCAAGAGTCTGTTGCGCCATCCGGAGTGCACTTCGACTCTGGACAAACTGACCGGCGGGCGATTCCATCTCGTAGTGGATGATCCCGACTCCGAACATGCCGACGAGGTCACCCGGTTGCTGCTCTGCTCCGGCAAAATCTACTATGAACTTCTGGAGAGGCGAGATGAGCTGGATCGAGATGACATCGCCATCGTGAGGATCGAACAGTTTTACCCGCTGCCGACCCGTGCCCTCGCCGAGGTCTTGTCCCGCTATCGCAACGCCCGCACTGTCGAGTGGGTGCAGGAGGAACCGGAGAACATGGGTGCCTGGCGATTCCTGCGGTGCCACTACGGGGATCGTCTGTTTGACCGCTTGCCGATGACGGTCATTGCCCGCCCGGCGTCGGCGAGCCCGGCGACCGGATCTGCACACAGCCATCGCCTCGAACAACGTGCCCTTCTCGACAAGGCTTTCGCAGCCCACTGACAACGCTCAATCGAACAATCGTCGCGGGACTTACGCTCCACGACCGTCACTACTGTCACAGGAAATCACTGATGCCTTTGGAAATCAAAGTCCCTGCTGTCGGAGAATCCATCACAGAAGTCTTCATTGGTGAGTGGTACGTCCCCGAAGGAAAATGGGTCGATGTCGACCAGAACGTCGTCGGCCTCGAAACCGACAAGGCCACGTTCGATGTCCCTGCTCCCGCTGCAGGAGTCATTGCCCGCGTCTTCAAACAGGCAGGCGAAACTGCGGAGGTCGGAGATGTGATTGCCGAATTGGAAGAGGGCCCACGCCCCAAGGGTCAGGCCGCTGCGACGACGGCATCGACCCAGGAGAAGACGAACAAGGAGAAAGCACCGGCACCATCCGATGATGGAGCGCGAGTCATGCCGGCGGCACGGCGGGCGCTCCATGAGGGTGGATTGGTCGCCCAGGAGGTGCAACCGACCGGCCCGGGCGGCCGGCTCCTCAAGGAAGATGTGCAGCGTCATCGTCAGCCGGGAGTCGTTGCGGCGGGCCATCGAGAAGAGCGGCGTGTGCCGATGTCGCCGATGCGTCAGACCATTGCCCGAAGACTCGTCGAGGCACAGCAACAGGCCGCTCTGTTGACGACGTTCAACGAATGTGACCTGTCAGCGGTGAGGCGGCTGCGGGCGCAGTTTCAGGAAGCGTTTGTCACGAAGTACGGCATCAAGCTCGGATTCATGTCGTTCTTCGTGAAAGCAGTGGTGGATGCGCTCAGCCAGTTCCCGCAGATGGGAGCACAGATCGAAGGGACGGAACTCGTCTATCGCAACTACTGCGACATCGGGATCGCCATCGGATCGGGCAAGGGACTGGTCGTTCCGGTGCTGCGAAGTGCTGAACGCCTCAGCCTGGCGGAGATTGAACAGGCGATTGCCGACTTCGCCGGTCGGGCCAAGGCGAACAAGATCGGGCTGGAGGAACTCGAGGGAGGCACGTTTACCATTTCGAACGGCGGCGTCTATGGGTCCATGCTGTCGACACCGATCGTCAATCCTCCGCAGAGCGGCGTGCTGGGCATGCACAATATCGTAGACCGACCGGTCGTCGAACGGGGTGAAATTGTGATCCGGCCGATGATGTACCTGGCCCTTAGCTACGATCACCGTGTGGTGGATGGCCGCGAGGCGGTCTCGTTCCTTGTCAGGGTCAAAGAAGTCATCGAAGAACCCTCGCGAATCCTGCTGGAGGTGTGAGGCACCGGACGTTGTTCCACCGCCGTTCGTGCTGGCATCGCCACGGGATGCGAATCTTCGTTGCGGTTGACCGTGTCCGGTGGTGTCGCTGCGTTCCACAATCGGTTAAGGCTGAGATCCCTGCGGGCCCTTAGAATCTCGCGGGTGGGTGCGGTTCCCGGAGGCCAGCCCATTTCCTGACTCCTCCCGTCTCACCGATCTGCCTTCTCTTCGGCAGCACTACGACGTAGATAGACGGGTGACAGAATCCCAGAGGTCCGCAGATTCACCCGCGAGCATTTGTCGCCGACCCAACTGTGCGATCTGGCGGGCTGTCGGATACCAGCACGACTCGGGCAACACTCGGCAGCGGTTGCGAATGTTGTCGGCCAGCTTTGCCAGGGCCGATCCGCTGACGCAGTGACCCGGCGTCAATGAGTTGATCCAATTGTCACAGGGAACCAGACGAATCGGTGCCTGCACCTGCCAGACTCCGTCAATGGATGCATAGTAGCCCACGAACAGTTCACCGCGTTGTGCGTCGACGATCACTTCGACGTCGGTAACGTCATAAGGGCTGTGGGCGGCGACGGCGAGCAATGAGTCGACTCCAGTGACGCAGCCTTCGACGGCATACGCCCAGGACTTCGCACAGACGACTCCCACACGCAGCCCGGTAAAACTCCCCGGCCCGATGCTGACCGCCACGTGCCGGCATTGATGAGGTCGACGACCAGTCCTCAACAGCAGATCGCGGATCTCGGGCACGAGAGCACGCGCATGTCGTCGGCCGGACTCGGAGAGGCATTGCTCAGCGAGCACCCGCTCGTCTTCCAGCAGGCACACACTGCCTGTTGATCCTGACGTTTCAATTCCCAATGTCAGCATGGAGTGCCACATGCTCCGCCGGGAGCATCTCGACCAGAAAGCGGGAGGGCAGCGACCCCCGCACCTTGCCCCGGCGCTTGCGTGTTGCCGCCCGGCTCAGCGTCAGTACGTCCTTCGCCCGCGTGATGCCTACATAGCAGAGTCGGCGCTCCTCTTCGATCTCGCGATCGGTCGCATCGACCGACCGCTTGTGCGGAAGCAGTCCCTCCTCCATGCCGACCATGTACACGCGCGGAAACTCGAGTCCCTTGGCACTGTGCAATGTCATCAGCTTGACCGCGTTCTCCCGCGCCTGATCATCCTTGTCCGGTTCCTCGGCACGGTCCTCGAGTGCCAGACTCGCCAGAAAGTCGTCGATGGTGGGCTGACCGCTGCGACCGATGTATTCACTCAGCGAGTTGACGAACTCGTCAACGCTTGCCGAACGCGCCAGGCGCTGTTCCGGTTCCTTGTATTGCTTCTCAATCTCCGATTCATAGCCGATCGCATGGATCAACTCCCGCAGCAGGGTCTCCATCTGGCGGGGGGACTCCTCAAAGCGATGGCGAAAACCCGAGAGCAGTCGGCGAAACTGCTGCAGGGCAGGGGCCACACTACCCGTCAGGCGTCCTTCCTGGGTTGCGGTGTCAACCGCTTTCCAGAATGACATCCCGTCTCGAACTGCCCGTTCCAGCAGTTGCTCGACCGTTCGTGGACCAATCCCTCGTGCAGGGGTGTTGATGATCCGCAGCAGGCTCGTCTCATCATCCGGCCGGCTGATGACCTTCAGATATGAGAGCAGATCGCGAATCTCCTTGCGGTCATAGAACGAATGACTGCCGACAAGCAGATAGGGAATGCCGGTCCGTCGCAGTTCCGACTCAAACAGCCGCGGCTGTTCATTCGTGCGGAACAGGATGGCGAAGTCACCCGGTGCGACACTCTTCTGCTGAATGAGAAAACGGATCTCCCGGACGACCATCTCAGCTTCGAGTTGTTCGTCCGGATATTCCAGAACGCGAACAGCCTCTTGTGCAAACTTGTGGGCGCGGAGTGTCTTGGGGTGTCGCCCCCGGTTGTGCCCGACGAGCCGATTGGCCGCCTGCAGAATCTGATCGGTGCAGCGGTAGTTGTCTTCGAGTCGATAAACCTGCGCATCGGGATAGTGCGACTGGAAACCCAGAATGTGCTGAACCTCCGCACCTCGCCAGCCATAGATCGCCTGATCGTCGTCGCCCACAACACACAGGTTGCGGTGCTCCTGAACCAGTGACTCGATCAATCGGAACTGGATGCCATTGGTGTCCTGGTACTCGTCGATCTGGACATAGGCGAACTTTCGGCGCTGCCGGTCCAGTACCTCCGGAAACTCCTGGAACAACTGTTCCGTGAGGAGCAACAGGTCATCGAAGTCGACGGCTCCCGAGGACTTCAACTTTTCCTGGTACTTGCGGAAGGCCATCGCGGCGAGAAACTCCTTGTCAGAATCCGCGACATCGGCTGACTGCGACGGGCTGATGCCCACCGACTTCCAGCGACTGATGATGGACAACAGGTCGCCGGGGCGGAGCGACTTCTCCGTCACGCGAATCTCCCGCAGCACGCCTCGGGCCAGTGATTCCTGGTCGCTGCGATCGACGATGCGATACCGCTGTGGGTATCCCAGATGTGTGATCTCTTCGCGCAGAATCCGGGCACACAACGAATGAAACGTCGACACGCAAGGTGGGGACTTGAGCCGACGGCCCAGAATCGTCGTCGTCCTTTCGCGCATCTCCCGGGCCGCCTTGTTCGTAAACGTGACGGAAAGGATGCGGTCCGGAGCGACACCCGTGCGGATCAGCTCAGCGATCCGATGAGTAATCACCCGGGTCTTCCCGGTGCCGGCTCCCGCCAGGACGAGCACAGGCCCGGCGAGCGTCCGGACGGCGGACTGCTGGGCCGCATTCAGTCCCGCGGGCGGCGCGGAAGAGTGTGAGGCCTGCGACGACGGCGATTTCGGAGCAGTTGATGGAAAAGGCTGTGTCTGACGACGCCGATCATTCGTCATCGTCATCGGCCGGCTCCAGTCGCACACTCGCATCCGCAAACGACTTCACCATCTCGGTGGCGGACGACCAGCGCAGATCGGGCTCCCGTTCCAAGCCCTTCATGATCGTGTCCGCAACCTGATCGTCAACGTCCGGACGATACTCACGCAAGTCATGCGGGGGCTGATTGATGTGCTGCAGCACACTCTCCAGGGTATCGCCGGTCTGCCATGGCAGTTGATTTGCAAACATCTCGAAACAGGAGACCGCATACGAGAACAAATCGATGCGTTCATCGGTAGGGTGCCGCATGATGAGTTCGGGAGCCATGTAGTTGGCAGTGCCTGTCCGGTTGCCCGGGGCGCGAAACTCGGGAGTATTGGGGACGACCAGGCCGAAGTCAATCAGCTTCAACTGCCTGTCGGGAGTCACGATGATATTGCGGGGGCAGATATCCCGATGAATCCACTTCTCGCGATGCAGATACTCGATGGCCTTGCCCAGCTGCAGGATGAGCCGCAGCCGATGCCGTTCCATCGTCTTGTTCTGGACATCCACAAAGTAGCTGAGACTCTTCCCCTCGACAAACTCCATAATCAGGTACTGTTCGTCCTCCATCGTGATGCCGTGCTCCAGCGTCTTCACGAGGTTGGGATGCCGCAGAGTGACGGCGATTTCTCCCTCGGACGGCTTGTTCATCCCGATAAACCGCCGCTCAAGCCGGATTGTCTTCGCCTTGTCGAGCACCTTGACAGCCACGGTCCGGCCGGAGATGACATCGACCGCTTTCCAGACCTTGGACATGCTCCCCTGACCGACGCGGCCGATCAGATCGAAGCGCTTGCGCAGGTCGACCCGTTCGACCTTGGGCTTGCGATTGAAGAGTTTTTCGATGAAGTTCATGAGTGTCGGCAGCAGGAGAGGAAAGTCGCAGACATCATCGCTGCCCGTGGGGCGAACGCAGAAACTTTACTTGCCCAGGGTGCAATAGTCGACAAGGCGCGCCAGTTCCATCCGCAGGTCGGGTCTGGACACGATGCGGTCGACGAACCCGTGCTGCAGCATGAACTCGCTGGTTTGAAAGCCCTCGGGGAGCGGCTGCTTGACCGTCGATTTGACAACACGCGGCCCGGCAAACCCGATCAGTGCCCGTGGCTCTGCGATCACCACGTCTCCCAGGGACGCGAAACTGGCCGCCACTCCACCCATGGTCGGATTCGTCATGACCGAGATGAACAGGCCGCCCGCTTCGTGATACCGCGCCAACGCCGCCGACACCTTCCCCATCTGCATCAGAGAGTAGATCCCCTCGTGCATGCGTGCTCCGCCCCCCGATCCGCTCACAATCACGAGGGGCAGACGCAGCGCAGTGGCGGATTCAATGGCTCGCGTCAGCTTCTCGCCGACGACCGAGCCCATACTCCCCATGATAAACGCGGAATCGGTGATCCCCAGCACGAGCGGCCGTCCACGGATGTGGCCACGTCCCACCAGGCATGCCTCTCGCAAGCCAGTCTTCTCCTGTTCGGAAACCAGCCGGTCCTTGTAGGGAATCTTGTCGACAAATCCCAGGGGATCAGCCGGAGCCAGTTCTGAAAACCACTCCTCAAAGCTGTCCGCATCGAGGAGCTGCTGGACTCGTCGCTGACCTGAGACATAAAAGTGATGGCGGCAGTTGATTTCCGGACACAGTCCCAACCCCTGTTCGACCTGCTTGCGAAAGACCGTGGCACCGCAGCCGTCACATCGCAACCAAAGCCCCTCGGGAACACCTCGCTTGGAGCGGCGGGGAGATCCGGAATCTGAAATGGAAGAGGACTGTTCGACGGAACTCATGGGCAACTTCTCGTGCGCAGGGTCATCGGTCTGAGGCGAGTCTGTCGAATCCGTAACGATCCGGTCTTCAGTCAAGAGCCAGCCAGTGATCGTTCGCGGCCGGCCCAGAGCAGACCTGCGACTGAAGCCGCCGCAGGAAGTCCAATCATGACAATTCGTTCGGCATCTCGCGAGCGTCCCGGCCTCGGGAAGCGCACCGGTTCGCCCCGCAGGACGCACGTCATCAGCGTCGCGAGAGGTTCTGGACAGACAACGGCAATGGTCCCCTTTCGCTTCAGAGGCTTGCGCATCGCCGCACCCACTCGCTCCACGACTTCGGCAGAGGTCTCTCCCTGAGGTGGACAGACGAAGTCTGGAGCCTCCTGCCATTGCCGGAAGACCTTGGGGTGCTTGCGGCGAATCTCGTCGATGCACATCCCCTCCCAGAGTCCCAGGCTCATATTCTCCAGACCTGCCAGAGACTTGACTGAGACATCCAGGGCTTCCCCCAGGTGTCGGGCGCTGCTCAATGCCGGTTCGGACGGGGAGGTGTAAATCTGGTTGATCGGAAGGCGCGAAAGCTGCTGGGTGTCTGCGTCCCTCTGCAACTCGCCGACTTTCGTCAGCGGCAGATCCAGACGACCCTGCACGCGCTCCTCCAGATCGTATTGGGACTCACCCGGACGAACGATCACCACAGTTAACATGTTCAAGAATACTCCTTGCTGATTCTTCAGCCTTGTGCTGCCATCACGGACGCCATGTCCTCAACAGCAGCTCGATAGTCAGGCTGGTCGAATATCGAACTTCCTGCGACAAACAGCTGACAACCGGCCCGGTACGCGGCCCCGATCGTCCTGGGACCAATTCCCCCGTCGATCGAGATCAACAGGTGATCGCCCGCGACGGCGCGAAGTTGCTTCACCTTCTCCAGCACCGATGGCATGAAGGATTGCCCGCCAAATCCTGGCTCGACGCTCATCACCAGAACGAGGTCACACTCGGTCAACACCTGTTCGATCGCGGTAACCGGTGTTCCGGGATTGAGGGCCAGACCCGCGATCACATCGTGTTCGCGAATCTGCCTGAGCAGACTGCCGGGCTCCGGGACGGCCTCAATATGCACCGTGATGGCATCGCAGCCAGCACGGACGAAGTCGTCCAGATAGCGCTGGGGGTCCGTCATCATCAGGTGAGCGTCAAAGATGAGCTTGGTGCGAGGCCTCATCCGCTCGATCACCAGGGCCCCGTACGAGAGGTTGGGCACAAAATGGCCATCCATCACATCCCAATGCAACAGCGAGACCTCAGCGGCTTCCAGCAACTCCAGTTCGCGATGGAGATTGCCAAAATCACACTTCAGCATCGAAGGGACGATCAGCGGTGATCGCCGACGGAGATGATCCAGATTGGCCTGCCGCCTCATCAAGGGTCTGCTCAGGTGCCTGCAGCAATTCCGGCGGCTGATGCACGCGATCAGTGCGCGTCGCGTGGCCGTTGTCGAAGGCTATCTTCGACCTCAGAACTCGAAGGGCATATTTTGAACACTCAGGCGTCGGGAGTCCAGCCGATCATTCTCGTTCTGGCCACGCGAACGCACAGGACAAACGCAACGCATTTTATATCAATACGTTGCGCCAATCAGCGATCACCCGGTTTCCGTCCCCGCAAGATCGCCCTCCCTCCGATCACAGCTTGGCCATCTTGGCGATCAGGTCCGCCGTCCGGCAGGAATAGCCATACTCGTTGTCGTACCAGCTCAGAACCTTCACGAGATTGCCGCCGATTACCTGGGTCCACTCCGCATCGAAGATGCTCGAGTGCGGGTTGCCCACAATGTCGGACGACACGATCGGATCGGTCGTGTACTGCAGGATTCCCTTCATCGGGCCTTCTGCCGCCGCCTTCATCGCGGCATTGATTTCCTCGGCAGTCGTGTCCCGTCCGACAAGAGCAACCAGATCGGTGACGCTCCCGACAGGCACAGGGACCCGCAGGGCAATGCCGGTCAGCTTTCCCTTGACCGTAGGCAGCACGATACCGACTGCTTTGGCTGCTCCCGTCGAGGTCGGAATGATGTTGATTGCAGCAGCACGGGCGCGGTGCGGATCACTGTGCAACTGATCCGAAACCTTCTGGTCGTTTGTGTAGGCGTGGACGGTGGTCATCAGCCCCTTGAGAATGCCGCCCGACAGCGAACCATCCGACTGCTTATCACCAAACGTCTGATCGAGGACCTTGGCCATCGGGGCCAGACAGTTGGTGGTGCAACTGGCGTTCGAGATACACACGTCGTCGGCCGTCAGCAGATGATCGTTGACACCGATCACAAACGTCTTGGCCGGTCCCCCCTTGGCAGGAGCCGACAGCACGACCTTCTTCGCCCCTGCCGCCAGATGACTGTCGTATCCCGGCTTTCCGTCCTTCGCCGCATCGGTGAAGAATCCCGTCGATTCCAAGGCCACCTGCACCCCGAGGGTCTTCCACGGAAGTTTGGCCGGATCGCGTTCGGCGACCACCTTGATCTTGCGGCCATCGACGACCAGTGAATCCCCTTCGGCTTTGACTTCGCCCGGATAGCGCCCCTGAACGCTATCGTACTTCAGGAGCATCGCCAAGGCTTTCGGGTCGCCGAGATCGTTGATGGCGAGAATCTCGAACTCTTTGGGACGCGCCGCCATGGCCCGAAATGAAATCCGCCCGATCCGACCGAAACCATTGATTCCGACTGCAACTGCCACGACACTTCCTCCAGAAACAGGGTCACTCGTTCTTTCGCTTTCAGCGCGGCCTCGATTCTAGTGCCGACTGAACCTGTGGACAACCATGCCGTTTGCTTACATTCGCCCGCGGCCATTCGTCCACGATCCGCGTTCCGGAAACTGACCCGACAATGGGCCCCGCATGATCCTGCGAGAACTCGAACCCGAAGTCATGGACACCGCTGACGAAGCGGCGGACTACGACTCCATGAACCACGATACGGTCAACCGCCGCCTTCGTTGCCGACCTCCTGGACGCCTGCACTCAGCGAGAAATTGCCCAGGTTCGCCCGGATTCCCGGCACTTCCGGGTTTTGGATGTCGGCACCGGCACCGCACTAATTCCGCTGGAGTTGTGTCGCCAGTCAAACGCCTTTCATATTCTGGGCGTCGACATGGCTGACGAAATGCTGAAGGTCGGACAAAGGAATGTTGATCGGTCCGGATTGAACTCGGCGATCGAGCTGCAACTCAGCGACGCCAAGTCACTCCCGTTCGATGACGCGAGCTTTGAACTCGTCACGTCGAACAGCATCATCCACCACATTCCCCAACCCAGGCAGGTGTTTGACGAGATGACCCGGGTCCTGCGCCCCGGGGGTCTGTTGTTCGTCCGTGACCTGCTGCGTCCGGACTCCCATGCTCAGGTCGAGGACCTCGTGAAACTCTATGCAGGGACAGAGTCGCCGCGTCAGCAGCAGCTCTTCCGGCAGTCGCTCCGAGCGGCGCTCTCGCTGGAGGAGGTCCGACAAATGGTTTCTGATCCTCAAAGCGTGCAAACCACCAGCGACCGTCACTGGACCCTCATCTGGCAACGTTTGACATGACCCTCGGGGTTGTATCGATTGGTCACACTCAGGAGGACGGCACTGTTTATCTGGACAACCCGCCTTCGCCGATCGGACAAGTCATCGCTTTTTCACCAACCTTCTCATTTCCACAAACGCGAAGTGTCGAAGTCCTCAGGGAAAGATGCCCTGTTGCCTGGTTGCCGCCAGCAATATGGCGCGGAACGGAATCCCGGAACGTCCCGGGATCTGTCAACCAGACGCGCCGGCAGGGGAGTACCAGCCATGTCCACCCTGACATTGAATCCGATCACCGATCTACCAGGATGTCGGCCCGCGTCACCGCCGATGAGCGTGGACGTGTACCGCCACCGACGCGAACTCGTGCAGTTCGGGTGCCAGCTGTCGTCCTGGAACCGCGGCCAAGATCAATGGCTCGCGTTGATGGACAACCGAATGGCACGGATTGCCGGCCTGCTTGTAGGGATCCGCAGCCGCGATAACATTGAGGGAGAAGCTTGCCCTCACCTGATGAAATCGCTGACACCCTGACAGCCTGCAGTCTGTGTTCCGAACCTGCACACCATGAACGCTGGACTGCCTGCGCCGAATGTCGAACCACCCGCAGCGCTGGCTTCAACACAACAGCAATTCCTGTCAGTCATCAGTCGGGATGAAGCCGAAGCTCGCTTTCACGAGCACCTGACTCTGGTCCCTCTGGGAACAGAGCAGGTGCCTTTGAGTTTGTCGTTACGACGCATACTGGCTGAAGATGTGGTCGCCCCGGTGGACGTGCCCGGCTTCGACCGGTCGAATGTTGACGGATTCGCAGTTCGCTCGGCCGATACGGTTGGGGCGAGCGAGGACCATCCCCGGACACTGACACTTACGGACGAACAACTCTCTCCGGGTATTCGTCCGACTCGGTCAGTCAATTCGGGACTGGCCACGGCGATCGCCACAGGCGGGATGCTGCCGCGGGGAGCCGATGCCGTCCTGATGGTCGAAGACACTGACCTGCTTCAAGGTGAGCTCCCCTGGCGGCTCTCGATTCGCCGCAGCGCTGGTCCAGGAGAGAACGTTTTCTTCGCCGGCAGCGATATCGCATGTGGTGAGACGGTGCTGCCCACGGGACAGCAGCTCTCCTCAAGGGAGATCGGCATCCTCGCCGCAATCGGAAAGGCAACTGTTGCTGTCTACCGTCGTCCCCGTGTCGCCATCCTGTCGACGGGGGGCGAGATTGTCGCCCCCGGCAACTCCTTGCCAGCCGGGTCCGTCTACGATTCCAATGCAGCGATCCTTTCCGCTGCGGTCAATGAACTGGGAGGAGAGCCGATCTGCCTGGGGATCGTGCCCGATCGCGAGGAGTTGCTCCAGCAGGCACTCAATGAGGCGTTGCAGTATGATCTGGTGCTGCTTTCCGGCGGCACGTCAAAAGGGGCCGGAGACTTGTCCTATCGGGTCGTCAATCGCTTGGGGCACCCCGGCATTGTGGCCCATGGAGTCGCGCTGAAGCCGGGCAAGCCTGTCTGCCTGGCGGTCATCGACCAGAAGCCCATCGCCATCCTCCCAGGGTTTCCCACGTCGGCGATTTTTACGTTTCATGAATTTGTCGCACCGGTCCTGCTGGCGTTCGGCGGACGGTCGGTCCGACGACCGACCACTCTGACCGCTGAGCTTCCCATGCCGATCAACTCGCAGCGGGGTCGGACCGAGTATCTGCTCGTGACGCTGCTCGAACGCGGAGAGGATCTGGCCGCGTATCCGCTGGGGGCAGGGTCTGGTTCGGTCACAACCTTCAGCCGTGCCGATGGCTTCATCACCATTGATGCTCACACGGAGATGATTCGCGCGGGCGAAATGGTGCAAGTCAGTCTTCTGGGACAGTCCACTGCACCGGCCGACCTCGTGGTCATGACGAGTCAATGCTCGGGACTTGACTACCTGTTGGGGCTGATGTCGCGGCGGGGGTTCTCTGTGAAGGTCATGTTGCTGGGGAGTCAGGCGGCACTGGCGGCGGCCCGTCGCGCAGAGTGCGACATTGCAGGCATGCACCTGCTGGACCCCGTCACAAACGAATACAATCGGCCGTTCGTCACCGACGATCTCGTGCTGCGACCGGGGTATCAGCGGTTGCAGTGTCTGGTGGCCCGCATGGATGATCTTCGATTCTCGGGGAAGCTGGCCCTCGATGCGGTCCGAGATGCGCTTCATGACGCCACCTGTCGCATGGTCAATCGCAATGTCGGGAGTGGTACGCGCATTGGCATTGATGCACTGCTCACCGAAGCTGACCCGACCGCACCAAGACCGCCGGGCTACAGCAGCCAGGTAAGGTCTCATCACGCCGCCTGTGCTGCAGTGAAGGATCGGGCGCGCGGATTGGGGGATGGCCATCGAATCGGTCGCGCGACTGTATGGGCTGCGGACACTTCCCTGCGCGAGGAGATGTTCGACTTCGTGATCTCGCGCTCGCGCCTGGATCGGCCCGCTGTGCAGGCGTTTTGCGAACTGCTCGAGAATGCACGCGTGCGCTCAGAACTTGCTGACCAAGGATATCGGCAGGCACAACCTTGATTGCCCCGCACCCTCGCGTCCCGCAATGAGAAGTCGACGGGGGGTTGGGATTTCGGCACCGGATCTACCGCGGAACCCCTTCCACAAACTGAATCGCACCCGCGCAGTACTTGCAAGCCACCTTGGCCCCCATGTACTTCTGCGCGGCACGAATCTCGTGCGAGCAGTGCGGACATTGACTGTAGAATGCGACGCCATGGGCGGCGAGAGCCTTGCGGTTGAGGGCAAACGACTTGTGGCAGAACTTGCACGAGACGTGCTGGCCGATGTACTTGCCGTGCACCCTGAGTTCCCGCGTGCAGAGGGGACAGTTCAGGTAGTAGCCGATCGGATGAGCGTCAATCACACTTTCGACCTCTTGTAATGGGACGAACTCGGGAAGTTCGATTCTTTCCGGGTTCAAATCGTTGTTCAGCAGCGCACGACAGGTTGCACAGCGGATGAGACGGGCTGGCATCTCGTCGCCGCACTCCGGACAGGCCCCCCCCGGCCAGGCTGGCATAGGCATCGCTTCGGGTTACAGATCTGCGGCGGCGACCGGTGACATGGCACACCATGGTCTCGACGTGGTTGCGGCCCGCACATCTCTGCCAAGGGACGATGCCCGGCCATCGCCCTCCCGACCGGGATCCCTCGAAAACTGTCTTCTCATCTTAGGGATTCGGCGCGGCTTTCAGACAGGCAAGTTTCTCAAATCCCCTCAGATACATCCTGCCGTTCGCGACCGCAGGCGTGGAATAGGAGCGATCGCCCAGCGGACTGCGTCCGGGATTGTTGAAGACTGGCGAGGCCGCCATCACGACCACCGCTCCGTCTTCTGAGATGCAGTAGAGATTTCCATCCACGAGAACCGGCGACCCACTGAAGTTTCCGCCGATTCGCTCCCGCCAGACGTTGTCGCCCGTCTGCATGTCTACGCAGCAGACGATGCCATCATCAGTCCAGAGATAGGCATGATCGCCGTAGATGATTGGAGTCGGAACATAGGGCAGGTTTGTCGAGCGGACGTGTCGGATATGCGACTGGGACACATCACCTGTTCCGGTGGGATCGACCCAGTACATCAGCACGCCGCGACCCCCCTGGCCACAACTGGCAATCACCTGACCATTGCCGAATACGGGTGAGGCCACGGATCGCTCAGGAAAGGGCCCACTGCTCCACAATTCGCTGCCATTGGCAAGACTCAACCCGGTCACACCGCTGGCCCCCGAAGCCAGAATCAACTGGTCCTCGTGTCCCTCCCGCTTGAGAATCATCGGTGTCGAATACGATGTCTTTCCTGAAGTACGCGGTTGGTCCCACACCGGTTCACCCGTGGCCCGCTGCAGTGCCACGATCGAACTGGGCCCATCCTGGTCATTGGGAATGATCACCAGATCCTTGTACACGATCGGCGACGCCCCCTGACCGTGCTGACTGGTGAAGCTCCCCACGTTGTGTGACCAGATTTGGTTCCCGGCGAAATCAAATGCCAGCAGAATGTACTGGTCTTCATCGGCAAACGGAACATAGACACGCTCACCGTCAACGGCCGGTGTGGCTGATCCATAGCTGTTTTTCTTGTGCAAGTGACTCGCAGCCAGACCAAACTTCTGAACCCACCGTGTCTCGCCAGTGATGGCATCAATGCACAACAGCAGTCGTTGTCCATCTTCGGTCCCGGAGGCCAGGAATACGCGCATCGTTCCAGACCACGGGGGACGAATGCCCCACGCCCGGCAGATCGATGTTCCACTCATAATCGTCTTGTTCCCACTGCGTCGGCAGGCCCTTCAGGTCGACGATTCCCGTCCCGTTCTCGCCACGGAATCGCGGCCAGACATCACCACGGGCCACTTCCAGATGGCTCGACTGCACGAACAGACACGCGACGAGAATCCCGCACAGGGACCGCCCACCACGGTGAGCGATGGACTGCAAGAATCTCCAGAGTCGTGAATTCATAGTGGCATTCCCGTTGTCTCGGCTGGGGACACGTCTCGTCCGACCTGCGACGAATCAGCCCCGGCAGTGGGGATCGATCTTCACTTGTGGTCGGGTTGGCAATAGGATCGCAATACAGGATGATTGACATTTACGCAGTTCGCAAGGGGTCCACGGCAACCGCGACTCCCTTGGTGCGTCCGGAACATGACGAAATACCACACTCTGGTTGGGATTCCGGCACAATGACCAACCACATAAACAAGGGGACAAGGAGCCGCGAACGCCTGGGGAAGATGACCTTAGACCGTTGCAGTGAATGCTGTGTCTTCAAGTCTGCGCATCCATCGATCCTTCTGTCCTACACGTAGTGTTCACCAGTCATTGTCCGCTGACTGTACTCAATGGATGAGGACATCGGACTTATTGCGAGCCAATCGAACATGTCTGCGAAATCTGCAGATCACCGATCAATAACCGGTGCAGCGACGGCCGGACTCGTCGTTGTGGAAGGGATTGACTCGGGGGTAACACACCTTCTGTTTCCCGCCCGCGTCACCACTCTCGGACGTTCCCCCCTCAGTGATGTCGTCCTTAAAGACGAGCTGTGCAGCCGCGAGCAGTGTGAAGTCTTCCAGTCGCGTCAAACGTGGTATGTGCGCGATCGTGGCAGTCGGAATGGGACATTTGTCGATGGCCAACGAATCTCGGGAGATCTCGCGCTCGAAGAGGGGCAGTTGATCCAAGCGGGCAACACTCGGCTGCAGTTCACTCAAAAACGGCAACTGCTGTCATCGCGAGAGTCTCAGCAACAGGACACGGAGATCGGCATCAAGACGCACAGGATCGTCGGGGATCTGGGCGACTCGCGCATTCTGGAGGCCCTCGACGACAGTCGCTATCGCCCCGACCGCCTGACGCGCGATCCGGGAGCGCGAGAGGCTACCGGCCGCGCGCCTCACCGAGCTGTATCGTATGGCGATCGAGTCCGCGACTGCCCGAGATGTCGGTGAGTTGAGTGCCATCGTCCTCAAGCGGTTGCTGACGGCAACACGGGCCGATATCGGTGCCGTCCTGCTCTTGCCTCCGGGTGACGAACATTCACCCTCACCCGAGCGACTGGAGATCCGGGGCTATCAATCGCTGAACGATTCGGAATATGAGCGGGTTTCCGATTCGTTGTCCCGGTTGACACTCAAGAAACGACAGGCGTTTCTGACGGAGGATGTCTCCTCCAACAGTCAGCTGCAGCTTGCGCAGACGGGAAGCCTGGATGAGATCGCCGCCCGCAGTGCGATCTGTGCCCCCATTCGTACGCCGGATGGCACACGCGGGTTGATCCATCTGTATTCCACGAATGTCGATGACTGGCTGACCGGCGACGAGCTGCATCTGGCGCTCGCGGTCGCCGACCACATGGCCAGCGCCCTGCGTGCGCTGGAAGAGCGTGAATCGCTGCAGGCAAACCTCAGGCTGGCCGAAGATGAGAACCGGCACTTGCGACGGCACCTGCTGGCCGAAACGGAACTCATTGGTGAGAGCCAGTCGATCAACTCCCTGCGTCAAGAGATCGCGCAGATCGCGCCGACCGACGCGCTGGCCCTGATTCGCGGCGAGAGCGGTGTCGGCAAGGAACTCGTGGCCCGGGCGATTCACCTCAACAGCCGCCGCAACACCAAGCCTTTCGTGTGCATGAACTGTGCGGCCCTCAGTGAGTCACTCCTCGAAAGCGAACTCTTCGGACACGAGAAGGGTTCGTTTACGGGAGCGACCGATCTGAAGATCGGCAAGTTTGAGCAGGCCGACGGAGGTACCCTGTTCCTCGATGAGGTCGGGGAGATGAGTCCGAGCATTCAGGCCAAGTTCTTGCGTGTCCTCGAAGG
Source organism: uncultured Planctomycetaceae bacterium (assembly GCA_963707405.1). Classification (GTDB taxonomy): domain Bacteria; phylum Planctomycetota; class Planctomycetia; order Planctomycetales; family Planctomycetaceae; genus CAVPPT01. The sequence goes on from CAVPPT010000025.1 coordinate 464,668, forward strand.
TCATGCCTTTGAACGTGTGGGGGGACAGGGGGCCATCGACGTTGATGTCCGTGTAGTGGCCGCGACCAACCGGAACCTGGAGGAAGCCATTCAGCAGGGGGAATTCCGACGCGACCTCTACTATCGTCTGCATGTCGTCCAGATTCTCATCGATCCACTGCGCGAACGTCAGGGAGACATTTCCATCCTGGCCCGGTACTTTCTGGACCGTTTCGCCGAGAAGACCGGTCAACGACCGCTCACACTGACTTCCGACGCCCTCGAACTGCTGACAAACTACGACTGGCCCGGAAACGTGCGCGAGCTGCAGAATACGATCGAACGGGCCGCGATTCTTTGCCCGCGATCCGAGCTGGATGCCGACGACATCACGCTCTCCAGTCTCCAGCGGCAGACCGACTCGATGCTGCCGCACCTTGCCGGGTCGCGTGCTGGTTACCGCGAACTGACGTTGGACTCGCTGGAACAGTCGCACGTACTCGCGACCCTCGACTACACCGACTGGAACAAGACGAGAGCCGCACAGATTCTCGGCATCGAACGCTCGACGCTGGACCGGAAGCTGAAGCGTTACAAGGTCAAGCGACCCTCTCCCTGAGCATCGCCGACCGTGCACCAACGATCGGCCGGTTGACATGACCCCGCTGCTCATCATCGACGGCTATAACCTGATGCACGCCGCCGGGTTGATGCGAGTCACCTTCGCGCCGGAGATCTTGCGCCGCCGGAGCCAGCTGTTGCGACTGCTCGCGAGCAGTCTGCCTGCCCACCAGCGACAGAGGACCGCAATCGTCTTTGATGCCACCGATCCCGCGATCCCGGATTCTCTACCGGCACGCATCCATGAGATGTTGGTGACCTATGCCCCCGACGAAGGCGATGCCGACCTCGAAATCGAGCAGATGATTCGTGAGCACTCGGCCCCACGCACGTTGTGCGTCGTCTCAGGTGATCGACGCCTGCAGAGTGCAGCCCGTCGCCGGCGCGGCCGGTTCGTCAAGAGTGCTGATTTCCTGCGACTTCTGGCGCACAGCCGGCAGGAGTGGCATCGAGATCGAGTGAACCTGCCCCCGGAGAAGCTCTCCGGACCACTGACACCGGACGAGGTCCAGTTCTGGATGGCGGAGTTCGCCGATATCGACCCCGAGTCAATACAGGAGTCGACGCAGCCAGATCGCCTGGCGAATTTCCTGGCGCACGAGGATACCAACCCCGCAGGCCAGGGATCCCCACTCGCTCCAACGGCGAGCCCGCGTCAGCAGCAGGCCAATCGCGACGTAACCATCGAGGATGAGATCAACTTCTGGGAATTGCGGCTGGCGGAAGTGCTCAACAGCCGAAGTGAAGAGGTCGATTGACGATCATTGCCCCGCGCTTCACAATCGCCACACAGCACGAGTCGGCGAGCCTGCATCGAGATCTACGGGACTTCGACCGATGTGCAATCATTCATCCCACCGTTATGGAACGTCGTTCATGTCGCCACACTCCCGGCCTGTCGTGATGGCGATCGAAGTCTCTGCTCGTCCACGACAACGCTCGCAACTGGTCTGGGGCATGCTGTGGGCTCTCATCTCGATGACTGCCCTCCCAGGTTGCGGAGCCGAGCGTTACGAAGAGCGCCTGCGCAACACAGCAGAGTACTTTGCCTACAAGAACAAGCTGAACGAGGCATTGGGACCGGACTGGCAATCGCAGGGCGTCCGCATCCGGCTCCCTAAGCAGTTTCGTGAGATTCCTCCGCCGCCTCCTGCGGTTGAATCGGACGATGGGTCGACGCCCGAGGTCGAGGATGCGCGGCAACCTCAGTTTCTCGGGGTTCGCCTGCCGGGTCTGTTGGGAGCCTTCCAGGCAGACGTCCGGGCCGACGTTGGCGGGGCCGAGGAGTCGACGACCTCCTGGCTGTACATCCTGGGCAACCACGAGCGGTATCTCGAAGGTCCGGACGAGAGTGGCGTCAGTGAGGATCCCGATGCGTTCCTCGCCGATGTCGAGAACCTGCTCAGCGGAATCTCGGGAGTGCTGATCCCCGAAGGGGAGGGGGGAGACGGTACTCAAGAGAACATGCGTTATGGCGAGACCGCTCCGCAAGTCGAGAAGTTTGCACAACGGCGGCGCTTCACCGGCCTTGTCATCAAGCCGGAGATTGCCATTGAAGGACTGGAACTTCCCGCTGAGATGCAGCTGTACGAATGGCGCGGGCAGAAGATTCAGGTACTCATCCTGCTCATGTATCCGGCGTCGATCAGCCCGCAGGAACACCTCCACGATCGCCTGCTGCTCGCCCTCGAAACGTTCGATGCCAAGGACGAACCACCACGCAGCGGAGCCGGAGGTGGGCAGCCATCCGCAGGTGCGGCGACCGGGTTTTGAAGTCTGGAGTCACGTGTTGGCCCGCACTGCGTCACCCACGCGAATCACACCGGCTTCCAGAACACGGGCCGTGATGCCGCCATGTCCTCGCACGGCTTGATATCCTCCGGGTCCCAGGGTCTCCTCCATGCGGGAGCATGGGGCACACGGGCCCGTTCCTTCCAAGTGCACTGGACCAATCCAGAACCGGCGCTGCTTGAGAGCCAGCAGATTGATCCCCGACACCGCGATGTTGCGTCGCAGCATCTGGGGAGTCACCGCCTCCAGGCCACACAGGTCAGCTATCACCGGCAGGTGTTCCCACTGGATGAGCGTCACCTGCCTCTTCGAAGTGCCCTCTCCCCGGGCATGGTGATCCCCCTCCAGACCGGTCCCGACCTGCAACTCGACCGATACCAGTGATTCGATCGGCTCTCGCCGGCCCGACGAGCTCCCGATCCACTCCACCTGACCGCAGCGGGGAATGATATTCACCAGGTCGCTGAATTCGCTCAAACCAGGTATTCCTTATGCAGCATGCGACTGCCCATCCCGAAGTTGGTCACTCCGATCGCCTTCCTCGTCAGCTTCATCTGTCTCGACACCTGTCACATTCGGAATCTGCGGACGCAACAGGTCTACCATCGGCAGCTCATCCAGCCTCGTCAGTCCAAAGACCTCGAGGAACTTCTTCGTGGTGCCGTAGAGATAGGGACGTCCCAGCGTGTTCTCTTCGCCGGTGATCCTGACCAGACTTCGTTCCATTAACTGCTTGATCATCTCCGAAGACTGCACACCGCGAATCGCCTCCACATCGGCCCGTGTCACCGGCTGACGGAAGGCAATGATGCACAACGTCTCCAGCGCCGGCGGAGAGAGCTTCAGGTGTGCCTGCCGTTGATGCAGACGATCGAGCCAGGTTGCGAACTTCGATCGCGTCAGCAGTTGATAACCATTCGCAACTCGCTCGATCCGAAACACGCAGCGCACGCTGTCATACGCCACATTGAGCTGGTCGATGCTCCTCCGGACTTCCGCGACGTCGGCAAGCAGCGCACATTGCGCGAGCCGTCTTAGCGACAGCGGCCCCTCCGCCACAAGCAGCGCAGCCTCGAGCCGCGCCAAGGCCGGAGTCCGTCGAAAGGGCACCGGACCGACACCAAACGCATCGGTCGGCTGTCGCCTCCGACAACCAAGATGCCATTTGAATCCTGCCGCAGTGACCGCTCTGAGCCACGTCCACTCAGAAGATGGATCGACTCTGCCCACGACATTCGATGGTGACAGGGGCCATCCGTCGGCAACGCCTGTACCCCACGAGCAGGGCAACGTACGTCTGACATCCATGGTTCCCTGTCCTGCGATGTTCCTGAGTTCCGACGGGCCGCATCCTACCGCAGTCTCCCGAACTCCTCAATTTCAGCTTAAATCGTTCCATCCCCGCCCAAAAGCCGGATTGACGCTCAGCGCCGTATCAATATACTCCGCTTCGCTTTGGATGCCGGGCCAGGACCGTGAACCGCGTACACCCTCAGGCCCGCTGGATTGGCCGCTTCTGCCATGCACTTGCCGCGCAAACACTTGCTGCTGGGAGTCTGGGCTGCGGGAATGCTCTTGTCAGCGCCGCTCATGATCCATGCAGAATGGATCGACACACGCACGATCGATCTGTTTCATGTCCGTTCCGAGTTCAAGCTGTCGGATGCCCAGAGCCGGCTGCTGCAAGAGGAACTCGGTCAGCTGCGTCAGGACATCGAGACGCTGCTGGGCTTTCCGTTCGGACAGCAACCTGTTGAACTCAATCTCTTCTCCAGCAAGCGGTCGTACCAGAAGTTCCTGTCGGTCCGGGTTCCTGAAGGCGTGTCGCGTCCCGCCCTGTTCGTTCAAGGGACAGATCTTGGACGTGTATACATCTATTCGCATCGTGGCTTTGAAACCGACCTGCGGCACGAGTGCACGCACGCGATCCTGCACAGCGAACTGCCCTATGTCCCCATGTGGCTCGACGAAGGCCTTGCCGAGTACTTCGAGGTTCCAGCTGACCAGCGCGCCTCGGGGAATCCGCATCTGTTCAGCGTACGCCGGGCCATGTTACTGCGCTGGCAGCCCGACCTGAGAAACCTGGAAGCCGCTCAGGCGCTCGACGACATGCAGGCGAACGAATATCGCGACAGTTGGGCCTGGACTCATTACTTCCTGCACGGCCCCATGGAAGCGCGTCAGGTCCTGAGCAACCACATCCATGACATTCGCACGGGACAAGTTGCCGGTTCACTCAGTGATCGCCTCGCCGCCGATTCCTTTGAGATTCCAGTGGACATCGTGGAACACTTTCGATCCTGGAAGTAGACGGAGTCCTGCCAATGAACACTTTGGGCACACTGCCAACACTGGCAGCCGCAGTTGTCGGTGCCGCCCTGTTGTGCGCCACTCCGCCTGTCGTGGCCGACGACCCTTCCGCAGACGCAAACTCCCTGACGGTGCCAGTTCCGACCAACCAGGCGGACGACACTCTGACCGATGCGCCCCGCATCGCTGCAGATGACCCCCGGCTCGCTGTCAATCCCGAAGGTGTCAAAGAACATCCCCTGCTGCCCGCCATCCGACTGGCCCAGTCCAGCCTCTCTGGATTGGAGGCTGTCAAAGATTACCAAGCTCAGCTGGTCAAGCGCGAGCGAATCGACGGACGGCTGCTGACCCAGGTGATGGAAATGAAGCTGCGGGAGTCACCCTTGAGCGTCTACCTGTCGTTTGGTGGCTCACATGCCGGACGCGAAGTCCTGTTCGTGCAGGGACAGAACGGCGATCAGTTCTGGGTCCACGAAGGGGAGGGGCTCAAAGCCCTGGTAGGGACCGTGTCACTGGCTCCCAATGCCGACGAGGCGCTGCAGGAGAACCGATACCCGATCACGCTGATCGGCATGCGACACATGGTGCAGATACTTGTCGATCAGTGGAAGTTCGAGTCTCGATACGGTGAGATTGACGTCAAGTTCTTTCCCCAGGCGAAACTGAACGACAGGCAGTGCCGCGTCATTCAGGCCTCGCATCCGCAACCCCGGCGACAGTTCCGCTTTCACATGACACGCCTGTTTATCGACAACGAAACCGGCCTGCCGGTCCGTGTCGAACAGTATGGGTTTCCCGCGACCCCCGACGGGCCGCCGCCACTCGAAGAAGAGTACACCTATTCGAAAATCCGCACCAACATCGGGCTCTCCGATGCGGATTTCAGCCGGGACAACCCCGAGTACAGCTTCTGAGGTTGTGGCACATCCGTTCGCCGCCCGGAGCTAAAGTCAGGGCGAACAGGACGTGCTACGACGGCACCACTCAGCGGAGCATTTGGAGGCGCGGGTGCCGTCAGCCCCGGCGTCCAGCCACAAAAGTACATGGCTTGCGGAACGCTGGCATCAAGCAGCGACTGCCAATGGCTCGACGACTGCTGACTACTGGCACTCATCCTCAGAAGGTCCATCACGCTGAAGGGGTGCTGATATCGGACCACTTGCGGATTGGACAGGCCCAGTTCTGCCGCCAGCTTGTCAATGACGTCCTGCCGAAAGGCCACCTCATCCACCAGTCCGGCCGCGATTGCCTGGTCGGTCGTGAAGACCTGCCCGGTCGCATATGCCTGGACCTGCTCGGCATCGAGCTTCGAGCGGTTTTCCACGATCACCCCCTGAAACCGTTGATAGGCGTCTTCGAGGATATCGTCCCACACCTTGCGTTCCAGCTGGGTGAGTTCCTTGAACGGGTTCAACGTGTCCTTGAGGGCCCCCTTGGTCAGCGGATTTGAGGCGACACCAATCTTTTCACCCAGCCCGGACAGTTCATAGCGCGGCATGATGACGCCAATCGAACCGGTCCAGGTCGTCGGCTCCGCGAAGATCTTCCCTTCAGGGCCTGCTCCCATCGCGATGTAATAGCCTCCGGAAGCCGCCAGACGGGCCATCGACACATAAACCGGCTTCTTCTGGCTGAGTTGCTTGAGACGGTGATAGATCTGATGGCTGTCCGCCACCAGACCGCCGGGGCTGTCGATCACCAGCACGACACCTTTCACGTCGTCGTCGTCGGCAATGCGATCGATGGTCTGGAGCGTGCGCTCGGTGAAGGGGGGCATAATCGTCCCGTTCACCTCCAGCAGTGCCAGCTTGTCCGAACTGGTTCGGTCTCCTGACTCAAACACCTCTGTAGGACCACGAGAGTTCCCCAGAGAGGAACCGACGGTGGACAGCAGGGCGAAGTTCAAGAGCAGGGACAACGCAAGCAACGCTCGCGTGAGCCATTTCGCCCATCCCCCCGATTGATGCTGCACAATGATCGTCGGCGGAAGCTGAACGGGGACTGACTCTGAAGCCGCAAGTGCCATGGGGACTCCCTTTCCCGGTGTTAACTCAGGCAAAACAGTGGGACCTTGCCAATGCTGAGGATTCTGACACCTCACACAATTCGACCAGTCGATTCCGGTCGTATCGAAAGCATGGCCGTCAAATCATCACTAACTCCCGTCGATACAGACGGTGTCTGCCCATATGTGGCGGGATTACCGATTATCACTACGAAGTTTGCCGCGTGCAACGATGGACGCGCTGCGGCTCGGTTCCCTCCCCAGCGCCCTACGAAGAATTGCACCGTCATTTCTTGAACTGGGTGGATGGGCGCAGAGCGTGTCAGCGAGCCAATCAGAAGAACGCCTCTCATGAAGACACGATGGAGACCTGAAACCCCGACGTCGATGGGCCTCCGATCGGCCATTGCACTCGGCTGTGCGCTCGTGTCGACGATCGCTGGGGCCGCCAATCCCCTGGACAGACTGCGAATGCCGTTTTTACAGTCACAGCTCCATTCGGCCCGTCAAGACTCCTTGAACGAATCGCTGGCTTCGCCACGGATCATTCATGCGGGAGGTAGCGAAGAATCGGACCCCGCACAGCCGTCTGAAATCGAAAAGCGGCTCGAGGAACTCTACCGGCGGGATGGTCGAGAAATGCCACCTCTGGACTTCTCACCAACAGGGACCCTGCCTCCTCATGAGGTCGAGCCGCGGCAGGCGATGCGTTCGCCTTCGCAACAGAACCAACTGCAGCCAGTCCCCCTTTCTCATTCTGCGGGGGTCACACCGGACGTTCAGCCACGACAAGCAATTCCTGCAGCGATTGTTCCGGCTCAAGGTGTTCGCTCCAAGGGCGTGCTGGAGCGATTCGTAGGCTGGGGCCGTCGCAAGGTGTCACCCAAGCCGATGCAGCCGCCCCAGGACTTGTCCCGGTATCTTCCCCACAGGAGACCCGCGCCTGGGCAAGGTTCGCCGCCCGCGATCGCGCCCGGAGCCGGTGGGACTGCCCCATATGCAATGCAACAGCCCCGTGTCCTGCAGCCCCCCGCTGCGCAGCCGATCCTCAATTCACCTTCCGCAACGGTGTCCACTCAGGTTGCTCCACCTGCAGTTCAGTCGCAGCGAGTCGTACGTCCAAGAATTAAGCCAGACTATGACGATCTCGGCACGTTGTTTCCCGAAGACCCGGTCGTCGTGTCGATGGACGATGCACTGCCGACGGTACAGCAACCGCCGGTTCAAGAACCGCAAATGGACGTCATTGAGGTGCAGATTCCAGGGCTTCCAGAAGCTGTTCAGACAGTTCAGCGACCTCGAATGAACGTTGTCGACATCGGGACCCCTTTTCCTGAAGACGATGCTTCCCTGACGACAACTGCCACTGTCGCCAACGACGAGTTCTTCTCCGGTGAGAGATCCAAAGCGCATCCATTGGCAGTCACGCCCCCTCAACCCGCACCCACCGGTAACGCTCAGACGACGCCAGCTGATCTCTCGTGGGACCTTCAGCCCACCAAGTCGCGGGCAGGGGCGAACCAGATGCGACCATCGGCGGAATCCTCTCCCGACGAATCAGAACCGCATGAGGATCCGGACGAATCACCGTTCACAGGTCGAAGTCTGGAATCGGGTGCCTTCGAGATGCCTCTGCCTCCTGTCGAGGGACAACCCTCGGCACAGCTGCATCGACCTGCGGAGCCGGCACGCTTCCTTGCCATTGCGGAACACCGTCTGTTAGCGGCTGAGTCCGCAGTCATCAATAGCGACAAACGCCACTGTTCGACCATTCAGACGGCTGCAGCCGTTTCGATTTCTTCACCGACGTCAATTCGCAGCGGAAACGATCCGGTGGGCCTGCGGGGATATTGCCCGGTGGCGCTGCGGGACGAACGCAGGTTGGCAGCGGGGTATCATCACATGCACTCCACGTACGAATCGCGAACCTACCGGTTCTCGTCACTTGCTGCGAAAGCCGCATTTGATGCCAACCCCTCACAATATGCCCCGGTGGCACAAGGTCGGGACGTTACGCTGCTCTCGTTAACACGTGAGTCACGAGAAGGGTCGCTCGAACATGGAGTGTGGTACCGGGGCAGGCTGTATCTGTTCACCAGCTCACACACGCTGGAGACGTTCATGGCCGCTCCACGAGCGATGGCCGAGGCCGACTGAACAAGCCGCACCGAAAAGCGTCGCCATTATCATTGGGCCGGGAGCTCACCATTCACTGGTTCCGCCATCGTAGGCGCGATCGCCGAACTTCAGCATCTCCTTGAGCCAGGTGAGCGGCACGTTTCCGATCGGCCCGTTGCGGTTCTTGGCAACGATCAGGTCGGCCTCTCCGGGTCGATCTTCGGGATCGTATGCATCCGGGCGGTGGAGGAACATGACAATGTCCGCGTCCTGTTCGATGGCCCCCGACTCACGCAGGTCCGCCAGCCGGGGACGTTTGTCTTCCCGCTGCTCGACACCCCGGTTGAGCTGCGACCGCGCGATGACCGGAATGCTCAAATCCTTGGACAGGAATTTCAGTCGCCGCGTGATGGTCGATATCTGTTGCTCCCGGGACAGATTCTTGTCGTCGGATTCGATCAACTGTAGGTAGTCGATGATCACCAGACCAACGCCGTGGCGACGCTTCATGCGACGAGCAATGGCGGCAATTTGCGACATCGTTCGGCCGCCTGTGTCATCGATGAAGAGTGGAATCTTGCGAAGCTCGTTCGAGGCTTCGTGGAGGGCGTGCTGCTCGACCTCATCCAGATCACCCTGACGCAGCTTGTGCCCGTTGATCCTGGAGTGAATGCAGAGGAATCGCTCAGCGAGTTCGAGGCGCGACTGCTCGAGGCTGAAGAGCAGCACACCCACGTTGTTGTGCTCGGCAACCGCCAGGGCTGAATTACAAACGAAGGCAGTCTTCCCCATACTGGGGCGTGCCGCCAGGATGATGAGTTCGGCTGGCTGATATCCGCTCGTTTTCTCATCGAGTCCGTGGAAGCCGGTGTGGAGACCGCTGATGGTCCCTTCCTGCCCCATGCGTTCGAAAATGCGGTCGAACGTGTCCTGCAGGATCTCCGAAATCGCAAACTTGTCGATGCTCTCCCGCTGTTCGAGAATAGCAAAGATGCGCTGTTCCGCCCGCGCTACGATCTCGTCAGTATCGTCCGGAGAATCGTAGGCGTCGCGCAACGAATCGGTGCAGGCATCGATCAAGGTACGCTGCAGCCACTTCTTGCGCACGATTCTGGCGTAGTACTCGGCGTGGGCTGCATGAGGAACTGACTCGTAAAGCTGCATCAGGAAGGGGGTGCCCCCGATGTCCTCGAGCTCGCCGCGCGTCTCCAGTTCGCTGCGCAGCGTGAGAATGTCGATGCCGCGAACGCCCGCTTCGTACATGGCCAGCATCGCACGAAATGCCCGCTGATGAGCGTCGCTATAGAAGTAGTTGACTCGCAGCAGCGTCAGGACATCGTCGATGACTTCGTTCTGCAGCAGACAACTGCCCAGCACGCCGCGCTCCGCCTCCAGATCCTGAGGTGGAACACGATCGAACATCGTCTTTTCGCGCTGAGCAACCGCCATCCGTGCCATGCCCCCTGCCAGGTGTTGAGAGAAGCAGCCCGTGAGAAGCTATCGAGCGCCTGGCATGCCTGCGTGCCTTGCTGGCGACGCTGCCAGAGAATCGTCCAGCGCGAATCGGTCCCGCCGCATCCTCTGCTCCAAGGGTCCATCAGGCTGAGCCATGCCGACAGTGTGTTTCCGAAGTCGCGGCGTCAGGAATGACTCGCGGTCGGGACCACCCAAACCTTCACGTCGGCTTCAACTTCCGGGTGCAGCTGGAGCTTCACGGTGTACATGCCCAGTTCCTTGAGCGGACCTTCCAAGCGAACCTGGTCGGGCTGGACGTTGTATCCTCCGGCGATCAACGTCTTGCTGATGTCGCGGTCGAGAATGGACCCGTACAGATGTCCCTCCTCGTTGGCATTCGCCTCGATCGTGGCGCTGTAGTTGCCCAGCTCCTTGGCGAATTTCTGCAGATCCTTGACACGTTTGACGGCCAGCTGCTCCTGCCGGCCGCGATGCTCCGCCACCAGCCGCTTGTTTTCTTCTGTGGCGACAGTAGCCAGCCCCTGGGGCAACAGATAATTGCGGGCATACCCTGGCTTGACACGGACAATCTCGCCCTGCTTGCCCAGCGCTCCGACCGTCTCGGCCAACAGGAGTTCGACACCACCACGACGATCGGCTGATCGAAGTCGCTGTTTTCTGGCCATCACAAAGTACTCCTTGACGACTGGCCCCGACTGCTCGGGACTCTTGTCTGATTTCTGATTGATGTTTCGTGTTAACGAATCAGCACGATGGGAGGCAAGTCCGATTCGCGAATGAACTAGAACGGGACATCTCCACCACCGGAGTCCTCGCCTGACGAGGATTCGTAGTAATCATCGGGAGGCGATCCGACCGATCCACCACCCCCACCTGAGCTTCCCCGGGGCCCACCACCTCCGCCTCCATCCTGGCGTCCGCCCAGCATAGTCATCTGCTCGCCAACGACCTTCAGCTTCGTCCGCTTCTTGCCGGTCTCGCGATCGTCCCAGCTGTCCAGCTGCAAACGACCCTCAATCAGCACGGGACGCCCCTTCGACAGGTATTCGCCGGCGATCTCCGCCGTCCTCCCCCACAACGTCACGTCGACAAATGTCGTGTCCTCTTTGCGAGAGTTGGACTGCTTATCAAACCACGTCCGGTTGACCGCCAGACCGATATCGGTGACTGCAGAACCACTGGGGGTGTACCGCACCTCCGGGTCACGGGTCAGATTACCGATCAGTATGACTTTGTTGAAGCTGGCCATGAGTGAACTCCTGCCGAATATTGATCTACCCGGATCGCGGAGTCCTTTCCTGTTCCGGCCATTACAAGGAAACCTGCCTCGCAACGAGCCTCGAGAATCTCACTCGGACGCCCACACCACTATTTCGCAGATGCGGCCGGCTGACGATCATCCTTCGCGCCGTCTCCATGTTGCAGCAGCGCCTGTGACATGGCGTCGAACAGCATCGGAGAGTGCTCCAGCAACAGATGCCGCAGCACAAGGTCATTCAGATGACACAACCGATTCATCTCGTTCACCTGGCTGCCGTCCATGCGGAGGTAGACGAGGTAGTGCAACCCCTTCCGGTGCCCCTTGATCGGGTATGCCAGTTTGCCGTCTTGCCAGGGACTCTTGGCGACCACCTCGGCCCCCAGACGTTCGAACATTTCCATCAGCGAGCTTTCTGCTGCCGACGGGTCACTGGCGTATCTGCCACTGTTGAGCACAAACATGCACTCGTATTGCCGCTGAGCCAAAGTCCATCTCCCCTTAGAGTCTCAATTCACAGGTTCTGCGTGCCGTATGCGGATGAATTCGTACTGCTGACCAATGATCAGTTGCGCCATTTTGTCGAGAGCCAAGTATCCAGAGTCCAGAGCACTCTCACCTGCCATTCTCTTGACTCAACGCCGAGCGTGAGTGCGCTGAAACCATGCCCCACGATGGACTTCGACTTCCGCAAGTTGACTGTTCTGTGTTGTAGCGAATTTGCCGCGATTTGCAATCAAGGTCAGACAGGCTCTTTTCCTGACGCAGCACCACTCCCGGATGCCCCGGAGGTTCGCGCCTTCTTCGGAGTCTCCGACGTCGACACATTGAAGCGATTCATTGCCGCAGGCATTCCCTCAGTGGCCCAGCTGTGCACTGCGTCGGCAGCCCGCTCAACCGCGAGGTCCATTTCCTCGGACTCTTTCGCGGAATAGCGGCCCAGAACATGGCTCGTCGAATCTTTTCGTCCTTGGGGCCGTCCAATTCCGACACGCAAGCGGGCAACTTCTATAGTTCCCAGATGATCCATGATGTTCTGCAGCCCCTTCTGACCGCCGGACGACCCGTCCGGCTTCATGCGCAGGCGACCCAGTTCCAGATTCATGTCATCACAGACGACCAGAATCTCGTCAGTGGCGAGCTTGTAGAAGTCCACCACCTTACGAACGCTCTGGCCACTCAGATTCATAAACGTCTGCGGAGCAGCGAGCAGCACACGCGCGCCGCCCAGATGGACCTCGGCCATCGTGGCTTCGAACTGTGTCTTACGCAGCGATGTACCGTGTCGGCTCACCAGACGATTGACAACCTCGAAGCCGACGTTGTGTCGCGTCCCGACATACCGCGAACCCGGATTCCCAAGGCCGACGACCAGCTTCATGGGCGCTCACCTACAAAGCCCTCTCATGGAGGGGCCAGCACTCGTCCATTGAGCCTCGAACGCTCCGTAGAGAACGGCGACACGGAGATGACGACCAGGACATTACTCCTCGGTGTCTTCCTCCGCCTTCTTGCGTCCCACAATCTCCGGCTGTGCAGGACCCGCCTCCCCCTCTTCGGCAGCGGTCTCTTCGAGTTCGACAGGAGCCGCGACCTGCACGACCACGAGATCACCGGGTGTGATGATCGTGACATCTGGCGGAAGTTCGGTGATCTGGGACACGTGGATACTTTGACCCAACTCCAGTTCGTTGATCCGGAGTGTGATATGATCGGGAATTCCGGCAGCGGGAGCCTCGATCAACAGCTTGTGCAGCGGCTGATCCAGGATGCCTCCAGCGATGACACCGGGGGCGGTTCCTCTCAACTCAACGGGCACTTCCACCCGCATCCGCTCGGTCGCATCGACTCGCAGAAAGTCGATGTGCTGAACACTCGTGCTGAATGTGTCCCACTGCATGTCGCGAACGAGTGCTTTCTGCACTTCGGTTCCGAGCTTGAGATCAACGACATGATGCCCGGTCGCAAGCACGGGCCGAAAGTCGATTTCGTGGATGCTGAGGGGAACCGGCGTCTGACCGTGACCGTACATATTGGCTGGAATCAGGCCCTGATTCCGCAATCGTCGGCAAGCCGTTGTCCCCATTGCGGTCCGGCGTTCCGCAGTGATTTGAGGATCTTCCACTCATATCAGATTCTGTCCCCGAAAATGGCTGGTGCCCAGCGACAATCTGCCGGATGTCCCCGGTCGGCATCGTCGCCGGAACTGTTTGATGCTGTTCAGATTCGCGTCAGATTAACGGTTTCACTTTGGAGCTGCAACTCGTCCTGGACACCCGAGCGCGATACAATTCCAGAGGGCGTTCGCCGCCTCTGACAGATATCGCCCCCTCCTCCCCAAGCAGGAGTCGTAGAGCGGTGGGACACGTTTTCGGGAGGATTGGACCGGCGGCAGCAGGCGGATGCTTGGCTGTGCTGCTCGTCGTGTGTCTATCGGGGCCAGTGCCAGGGCAGCCGGCACCCGGTGCTGGTGGCACTCCGCCAGTCCCCGCCAAAGACGCGGACCCTTTGGAGATCTTCAGACGGTTGTTTGGTGGTGCTCGTCCAGGGCCCCCCGCCAAGGGAACCCCCTCCCAGAAACAGCCTGCGGTGAACCAAGGCCGGCCGAATGCGTCGCAACCCGCACCAGACAGAGCGGTTGCGGACATTCATGCCCTCCATGATCCGCTGCGAGACCGCGCAGCTCGAGAGCGCACGTCAGTCGCTGGACCAAGCAAGCGAGCGCGATGCCATTCAGTCGCTGCAGCAGTTGATCGACTCACCACACGACTCGCTGACGACGAACGCCGATGGGTGGACGTCACTGGCGGGGAGTGCAGAGCATCTGGTGGGCAGTCTTTCAGACGCCGGCCGTCGCCTCTACCAGGAAATGTATGGGGCCGTGGCGCAACAGGCATTGCAGAAGGCGGAGCGTACCCAGACGCTCGAAGATCTGGCATCGGTGACCCGGCAGTACTTTCACACATCGGCCGGATATGCAGCCGCAGATCGCATTGGCACACTGCTGATGGACCGCGGCGACCTGCGGGGAGCCCGGTGGTGGATGAGTCGACTGCTGGACGCCCAAGCTCCCATCACCCGATCTCCGCACTGGCAGAAGAAGGCAGCCCACGCCGGTGTCCGACCGCCGGACTCAGCGGCTATTCCTGCAGTGACCAGCCGGATGCCCGACGACCACATCATCTCCCCCTTCACGATGACTCAAGCGTTGACGGACTGGAAGATGCCGTTCGGGTCGTCGGTGAATATCGTGCAGGTGCCGGAAGGCCACCCACTGCCGATACCGCGCTGGTCAATCCCACTGACGTCGCGCTATGCCATCAGGGAGCAGGTGGAGCTGTTGCAGCGGGATCTGCAGGACATGGGGCGTGCCTGCATCCCGGCATCGATCCCCCTTGCCGTGGGAGAGAGGGTCGTCTTCCGCACGTTGCAGGGCCTCGCCGTGGCCGATGCACAAACCGGGAGCCTGTTGTGGGAGTCCCCCGCCGATGTCTCGATCGAACATCTGCTTTCCGGCGAGCCGGTCATCGAACCGGGGATCACATCCACTGCACAGTCTCCCCGAGCCGTCTCTTCCTATTTCGGCAACTCGGTCGAGATGGATCCTCTGGCTCATTTTCTTTACGAGGACGGGGTCTATGGCCTGATCAGCAGCGACGGTGAACAGGTTTTTGCGCTGGGTCGCCATGCCACTCTATCGTATCGGCAGCCTGGGCTGTTCTGGCAACAGCAGCGGCAGACTGATCCATTCGATCGAGAATGGTCCACCAATCAGTTGATGGCATTTGATCTGGGATCGGGAGAATTGAACTGGATCGTTGGCGAGCGGCACGCGAAGAGGCGCTCGATCCACCGCTCGCAGGAACTCTGTTTCTTGGCCCACCGGTGCCGCAGGGAGATGAGCTGTTCGTCATTGGTGAACGCGGCAGCACCATTGAGTTGCATGTGCTGGATCGACGAACCGGCACGCCGAAATGGTCCCATCCACTGGCGGGCAGCAGCCCCAAGATTGACGAAGATCTCGTGCGCCGCTGGTGGCCTGCGATTCCCGCCGTCGATGGAGATCTGGTGATTTGTCCGACGCACGTCGGCTGGTTACTGGCCATTGACCGCCTGGAACACCGGATTCGCTGGGCCACTCGCTATGTCGAAACAGGCGCGGCCGAAACTGGTGGTTACGGGGTCTCGGTGGCAGCAGCCGGTCAGATCAATTCCCGGTGGTGCCCCGCAGGTCCGCTGCTGTTTGACGAGTACGTCGTCCTGACTCCGATGGAACTGCCCGACTCGCGCGGTGCGACTCCGGCCCAGGTTATCTGCTGGGATGCTTCCACCGGCGAACGGCTCTGGCAACGCCCCAAGGATCAGTCCCTGTTCACGGCAGGCATTTCACCGGACAAACTGCTGCTGGTGGGGAGCGACCGTGTTGATTGCCGCGATCTCAAGGATGGTTCGCTGCTCTGGAGTTCGTCGATTGCGGCCGACGCAGGACCTCCTGCGGGGCGGGGGGTGCTCACTGCGAGCCACTACCTGCTGCCGCTCCAGTCAGGTGCCCTGCGGCTGATTCGATTGAGCGACGGCATCGTAGACACGGAAACTCGTCCACTGGCCGATCAGCCGTTGTTGGGGAATCTTGTGATGGCAGGTTCACGTCTGTTTTCCCTCAATGTGCGGGAATTGACCTGCTTTCCCGAACGCTCCGTGCTGGTCTCCGAGATCGCTCAACTCCGCGCAAAGAATCCCACCAGTTCGCAGGGCGACCTGCTGGAAGCACAGATGCATCTGGCCGACGATCGACCCGTAGACGCTCTGGCATCTCTGGACGACGCGGCAAACCTGAATGACGCACCGACCCGCGAGCGACTCCGCCTCAAATGGGACGCACTGCTGAGGATCGTCGAGCAGAATCCCGATTGTGGTGACGACATCTGGCAGGCGCTGCAAGACGCTGGCGAGTCTGCAGAGCAGAAACTCCGCGTTGCCGATCTCCTGGCGAAACGTCTGATCTCACGGCAGGAATGGTCCCAGGCGTTCGCTGCCTATTGGACGCTCAGGGACTCTGAGCATCCCGAATACATTACCGAGGGACTGACCCGGCAGCAGTTTGATGTCTGGCTGGCAGGTCGACTGAGTACAGTCTGTGAAGCGGTTGACCCGATCGATCGAGCAAAGCTCGATCAGCAGATTCACCTGACCATTGAGGGCGCCTTGGGTGACCCAGGTGCCTCACAGGAGCGTCTGTCGCGGCTGCTGAGCATTCATCCCGGTCGCTACTTCCTGGAGCAGTATCTGGCCGGCGGAGCCATCCTCGCGGGTCACATCGGCGCGGCCGAGATCAGGCTTCTCCGGCTGTTGTCGTCCCAGGCTCCCCTGGAGATTCGACGTGTCGCCATCCAGACCCTCGTGCAGCTGATGCAAGACACCGGGCGTCCGGAGGATGCCGAGATGTATGCGACGATGGCCCTCGAACTTCCGCTACCGGAATCTTCACCTGTCACAGAAGCCGTCTCTCCCGAGTTCGATGCCCCGATGGAGAGTGATGAGACAAACTTGACGAATCCGGGTTCATCGAGAGACGTCTGGGGTCACACAGAGTTCGAGTTCCATCGTCTGGGCTCGGCGATGCGCGTGCTGGGTTCGCCGCTGGTCAATGTGGCGAATGCACCGCCTTCATTTGACCGACTCCGCGTGGAGACCAACCCTTCACTGGGGCGCTTGCGACTCCTCGACGACTCACATCCGAAACCTGTGTGGGAAACGCCGCTCCGGGCCCAGGCACAGTCGTTTCACCATCCACTGGCCGGGGCGACGGCGATCGGATCCGTGCTGATGGTGGTTAATCGCGGTGTACTGCATGCGATCTCGGTCACAGATCGGAAGCTGCTCTGGTCTCCGTACTCGTTCGATCCGCAGAGTGCAGTCGCCGGATTCGAGCGGAATCCTACAGATGAACGCCCCCGCGACCTTCAGACCGCCGGCAGCTTTGTCGCCTGGCAGGGGCTGCGCCGTTTTCAGACTCCCCATGGGATGCTCGCGGTGGCCCGACCCGAGTACCTGGCCGTTTACGGGAGGGGCGACGTTTCCGTACTGGATCCATTGACCGGTGAACGCCTTTGGACACGATCGGGACTTTCTCCCCGGACCATGGTGCATGGCACATCGGACCGGCTGTATGTTGTGCCTCCCGCTCCGGCTAAGCCCTTTGCACTGCGAGCCGACGACGGCCAGGAAGTCCCCCTGGATCGACTGCCTCAACTGATTGCCACGGCCATCGATGTTGTTGAAGGTGGTGTCGTGACTCTGGAAACCCGCTCACAATTCACTGTGTTCGGGGGAAGGAGTTCCGTTACGCACCTCAGCCTGGTCGATCCTGCTACGGGCGATGTTCGGTGGGAACGAATGTTCTCCGACAAGAGAAAGTGGGCGAGACTGGACCCTCATGAACTGCTGGCGATGGGTCCCGGAGGTGAGCTCCAACTCGTGGACACCGCCAGCGGTCGCATGCTTCCGATGACCGGCGGCGACCTGGCCAGCATCCCCGACGATAGCAGGGCATATGCAGTGGCAGACCGACAGCACATTTTCCTGCTGTTGAATGGTCCGCGACGCTCGGCGTTCTACAACGGCAACGGACTCGTCTCAGTACCAGCCGACGGCGTGATCCAAGTGTACGACCGACACACCGGCAAACTTGCCTGGCAGCGGGAGGTTTCGCAAAAGGAACTGGTGGTGGAGCAATTCGGCGTGTCGCCGGTCTTGCTCCTGGTTGCTAGACACGAAGTCCATCGGGCCGATATCTCCCATCACGAGATCGAAGCCTTGATGCTGGACAAGTTGACGGGCGACGTACTCCTCGACAGCCGACAGCTTGTCGTCAACTTCACCGTCCGACAATTTCAGCTCAACGTTCCCGAGCGAACGATCGAACTGCGCATGCCGAACGAACGGCTGAGGATCCAGCCAGTCCGGGATGATGCCCAGGTGACAACAGGCAACGGGCCCTGAGCGTCGAGCATCCCCGCTGCAATCTCACCTGCATACCAGACGCACATCCTCAGAAGCTGACGCAGTGGCAAACGCAGGCGGCACCCGATATCTTGACGTCGCAACGGCACGCTGACTCACTTCGGTCGCATTGATGCGGAATAGCAGGTTTCATGCGCGATTTCGACTACGAAGCTCCGACGTCTCTCGACGCAGCGATCGCTCTGCTGACTCAACAAGGACCGGCGGCACGTCCGCTGGCCGGGGGCACGGATCTCATCGATCATGTCCGCACGGGTCGGTTGCAGCCGGACCTGCTCGTCGATTTGAAGAAGATTCCGGAGCTGAACGTGTGTGAGGTGACTGCCCGGGGTGCACGGATCGGTGCGAGCGTCCCGTGCTGCCGGATCTGCGAGTCGGCAGACATTCACCGCCATTACACGGCGCTGGGAGATTCGTGCTCAATCATCGGTGGCATCCAGATCCAGAATCGTGCCAGTGTGGGCGGCAATCTGTGCAACTCCGGCCCCGCCGCCGACTCGACGCCCGCACTGATCGCTCTCTCTGCGGTGTGTGTCATTCAGGGTCTCCAGGGGCGACGCGAAGTGCCTGTCGAGTCGTTCTGTACCGGTCCGGGTACCAACGTCCTGCAGCCCGGTGAGCTGCTCGTGGAGATTCGACTGCCGGCACCTTCGCCTCACTGCGGGTCTCATTACCGCCGCTTCATCCCGCGGAATGAGATGGACATTGCGGTCGTGGGGGTCGGTGCGTGTGTGGAACTTGATGCCGCAGGAGAGCGAATCGTTTCCGCTCGTGTGGCGCTGGGTGCCGTCGCACCGACGCCGGTACTGGTCGACGCGGCCAGTCAGATTCTGGCAGGACACAGCGTTGGCGACGAGCAGCTGTTCGATGAAGTGGCGAAGGCAGCACAAGCCGCGATCTCTCCAATCAACGACATGCGAGGCACGATCGAGTTTCGCACCCATGTGACCGGCGTGCTGACCAAACGCGTGGTGCGGGAAGCGGTCGCCCGGGCTCGCACGAGTCTCAGCAAGGCCTGATCGATCGCGGTTCTCATCTCACCATGTTCGGCCGAGACGCCGACACGACGTGTATCAAGGGACAAGTGATGGCCAGGAAACGAGTGGTAACCTGTACGATCAATCAGCGTGAGGAGTCGTTCCTGTGCGAACCCCGCCAGACATTGCTGGAGGTGTTGCGAGACGTCCTCGACCTCACCGGCACCAAGGAAGGTTGCAGCAATGGCAATTGCGGAGCCTGCACGGTGTTGCTTGACGGACGCGCGGTCGACAGTTGTCTTATTCTCGCCGTGGAGGTCGAAGAGGCCGATATCGAAACGATTGAGGGAGTGGCCCAGCGCGATCGTCTGGCTCCCGTCCAGCGTGCCTTTCTGGAAAATGCTGCGCTCCAATGTGGTATCTGCACGCCGGGATTCATCATGTCGACACAGGCGTTGCTCCGCGAGAATCCGCACCCGACCGAGCAACAGGTACGCTTCTATCTGGCCGGGAACCTGTGCCGGTGCACCGGATATGACAAGATCGTGCGAGCGGTTCTGGATGCGTCCGCCTGGAAGCTCGCTGAGGAACCTGGCCCCTCTGGGACTCCCACCTCACCCGCGAGACCGGCATAACTCGTACTTCGGAGCGGAATCTTGCTCGACGCACAGGGCACTATCCTGCGTTGGCACGGCGGACAGAGGCAGCGGAACTAGGCTTGTGCGGTCCTGTTCAGGAATCGCAATCGCTGCACTCAAGGTGATTTTATGCTCGGAATCGTGATCGCCATCGTCGCCGTGGCCCTGTCCATCGTCGGTGTCGGAATTCAGTTGCTCTCGCTGCAGAAGTCGCTGGACGATCTGGCACTGGCTGTCAAAGAGACCGCCAGGTCCTGATCGCCCGGAGCGGGCGCTGCAATCCAGGCTGGGCGACTGACGGACGATGCGGTCCCGTGTGAGTGACCGGTCTCAGTCGAACGACCGGTGTGCGCTGACGCATTCTGCTTATGCGGCGGCAATTCGTGCCTGCGGGCTCGACCAGCCGATCGGAACGAGTCGATCTTGCGAAGGGTTGCGCTCCTTCGTCCTCTTGATCGATTCTCCCATGCAGACGTCCCGTCAGGCTTTCATCGTCACAACTCTGATGATTGTATGCATCGGAGTGATGATGGTGTTCAGCGCGAGCCTGACCTCGCGACCCTCGCAATCTGATCACGTCTTCCTGCTACGCCACCTCGTGTTCCTGGCAATTGCGGGGCTGCTCACCATCCTGGCCGCCCACGTGCCGCGGTTGTGGTGGAGGACACTGGCTCCCTGGTTGTTCGGGGTCACGCTCCTGATGCTGATGGCAGTATTGATTCCAGGCGTGGGGACCGAAGTTAACGGGGCGCACCGCTGGCTGCGATTCGGACCACTCTCCCTTCAGCCTTCAGAAGTCGCCAAGGTGACATTGCCCTTATTTCTGTGCTGGGTCATCGAGCGGAGGAGGGCCCACGCCTCCCTCGCCGCAGCACAGCCCATGCCGCCCCTCATCCCGATCGCCGTGACCGCCTTTCTGGTCTTGCAGGAGCCTGATCTGGGAACGGCCGTCTTTCTGTGCGGGAGTGCCTTCCTGTGCCTCTTTTTGAGCGGACAGCGACTATGGCACTTCATGCTTGCCGGAGGGCTCGTCGTGCCGGCGGCGGCAGGTCTAGTCGCACTGCGGCCTTATCAGGTCGAACGCCTGCGTGGGTTTCTGCGAAGCTGGCACGACATGGCAGCCGCCCCCTACCAGATGCGACAAGCCCTGGCCACACTGGGTGCCGGCGGACTGACAGGCACAGGACTGGGTCGGGGATGGCAGAAGCTGAGCTTTCTGCCTGAAGCCAATACAGACTTCGTCTTCGCAGTTCTGGGCGAAGAATTGGGATTTGTGGGGACGCTGGGAATTCTCGTCCTCTGGATCAGCCTGTTTGGATTCGGCGTGCAGATGCTCTCCCGGCTGAGGAAACCATCGTTCGAGTATGTGCTCTCGATGACGCTGCTGACGCAACTCGTGATGCAGGCGGCGGTCAACATCGCCATTGTGACGGGCCTGTTGCCGCCGAAAGGGATTCCGCATCCGCTGCTGAGCTATGGGGGCAGCAGCCTGCTGATGAGCCTGACCGGCATCGGGATGATCCTCAGCCTGAGCCGATCCGCAGAAACTGACCTTCCCTGGATGCAGCAGGTTCAGGACACTCCGCCCGTCAAGACACTCGACCATCCTCAGTCGGGCGCGATCGTCGGTGAGCATCATGAACCGCGAATTCGAGGACCAAGATCCCGACGGCGACCCGAGCCACGCTCAACGGTCAACGATCCATCATAGAACGGATGCACTGCATTCGTTCCGCACTCCTGCATCACAACAGGCGGACGATGCCAATACGTCCCAAAGTGCGACGTTCGTCTTCGCCGCCGGAGGGACGGGGGGGCACATCATTCCGGGAATTGCCGTCGCCGAACGTCTGCTCGAGACCGCCGCATCTAACAGAGTCCTGTTTGTCGGTTCCGAACGGCCGATCGAAACCAGTCTCGTGCGCAAGGCCGGCTTCGCACATCATGCCCTCCCGTCACTGAGTCTTGCCGACTGGTCGCGGCACCCGTGGCGATTCCTCGAAGGGAATTGGCGCGCCTACCGCGCGGCCCTTCAGCTGTTGAAGCACGAGCGACCGGTGGCCGTCATTGGATGTGGCGGCTTCGCCAGTGCCGCATCCCTGATGGCGGCCCTCCGCCTGGGCATCCCGATCCTGTTGCTGGAACAGAACGTCATTCCGGGGCGTGTCACGCGTCTGTTTGCCCGCTTCGCTGCACAGGTGTGTACGTCATTCCCAGAAACGTCAACGCTTCTATCGCGCCACAGCCGCTGCGTCTGCACGGGTAATCCTGTGTGCGCTGAAATCTCTCGGCTGCACGTCTGTCACACAGAGTCCTTCCTCGCATCCGAACGTCAAACTCTTCTGGTGCTGGGCGGGAGTCAGGGAGCGAGGAGCCTCAACTCAGCCATGATGGCGTTTGCTGCACAGAATGCACACGCCCTGCGCTGCTGGCACATTGTGCATCAAACCGGCGTCCGGGACGAAGACTCTGTCCGCTCCAAGTACGTGCACCATGGTCTTGATGCCACGGTGGCCCCGTTCTTCAGCGACATGGCCGTGCAGCTTGCCCGGGCTGATCTCATTGTCTCGCGTGCCGGTGGGACCACATTGGCCGAGGTGGCCTGTGGCGGACGTGCATCGGTACTCGTCCCCTTTCGGCAGGCAACGCACGACCACCAACGACATAATGCAGAAGCCTTTCTCCGGACCGGGGCGAGCGATGTCGTTCTGGATACGGGCGACGAGCCAGCACTCGTCAAGGAGTTGAGTGAGCGACTCACGACTCTGATGACGGATCGACAAGCACGGGACGCAATGGGTAACGCTGCCCAGCGAATGGCCACACCCTGTGCCGCTGACGAAGTGGCTCAGACTCTGCTGCAGATGTCCCGGAGGTCCACCAGTGTCCAACGCCCAGACGTCGCACTCTTTGAACTCGGTGGCAAGCCCCTTGGCAGGGCGAATCCGCCAGCGAGGCGGGCGAGTGACTTCACCGCACGTCCCTGATCCGCGAAGATACTCGTGGAACCTCAGCCTTATGTAGTTGGCGGGTGTACACTTCGTCCGTCATTCCCGCGCAAGCGGGAATCCGGCATTAACCGCTGAGCCATGATTCTATGGATGCCCGCCTGCGCGGGCATGACGGGATGGTGCGCTATTAAGATGAATCGCTGAGGATACTCAGGTCAGGATACGAAGTTGGCTTAGACCTGATCTCGCGAACAGAAGCCGGAGTGATGGAAGCTCACCGACACCGATCCCCGAACGACCCAACCGCCGAGGTGTCGCTGGACGAGCGCGCGGAGACTGCCGGAAACAGGACTCCCGCAGGCTCGTATTGGATCGGGCTCCTGCAGCGGACTTTCCTCCTGTTGTCCATTTATGTGCTGTCGATCGGCCCGATGTACTGGCAGTGGTACGATGGAAAATTCGTCACCGGTTCTCCGATCATCGCCGCGTTCTATGAACCGCTGGTGATTGCAGCCAGCTACATGTCCCCCTTCGGAGAGTGGCTGGACTGGTATATCAATTTGTGGATTGGCTGAGGGCCTCCAACGGCGGACGGATGAGGATCGGACCGAAGTCTTGGTCCTGCTCAGCCCGAAAGCCATGGTGACGCAGCAGCTCCAGCACTGCCAGAAACATGCCCACAATCGTGCTGCGACGGATTTCCTCGTCGAAGAGCGACGTGAACCCAACCTCTCCCTCGCGGCGAACCCGCTCAGCGATCTGGTCCGCATAGACCTGGATCGGCGTCTCGTCATAACGGATGCTCGCTCGCTCTTCGACATCCTTGTGCTGCAGCACGCGCCCCAGGGCACTGACGAGATCCCACAACTCGACCTCCTTGATGCGGTCGGCAGCCGGGTCGCGACCACGACCGGGACGCTCGTCTGACAATCGCGGGTAGCGCCGCTGCCAATCGGCGGCTCTCTCCTCCAATGCCGTTGCCGCATCCTTGAACCGCTTGTATTCGAGCAACCGGTGGATCAACTCGTGACGGGGATCATCCTGCCCTCTGGGCTCCTCAGCCGGGGCTGGGTCCTCCTCGACCTGCGGCAGAACCATGCGGCTCTTGATCTCGGCCAGCGTACTGGCCATCACCACGAAGTCCCCCACGAGATCCAGATCGAGCAGTTCCAGCACGCTGAGGTAGTCTCGAAACTGTCGGGTCACTTCTGCGACAGGCAGATTCCGGATATCGAGCTCGTGCCGCCGCACCAGGTACAACAGCAGATCGAGCGGGCCGGTAAACAGATCGAGTTCGACACGGTAGGACATGGCCAGAAGTCATTGGGCGGACACACCAGATGTTCGTCCACAGTGTAGAGGATGGACCGTGAATCCCGAAGATCGCTCCCCGGAACCGGACTTGCTATTCTGCGGGTCGTTCTACGCAGTCCCTGATCTCAGTTCATGTGACGTCCCTCATGCCGACACTGACCGCGCCGCAACTCGATTCCCTGTCTCGCCAGCTGTTGGAAGCTGCTGGCGTCCCCGCGGACGAAGCGGCGATCGTCGCTGCAGAACTCCGCGATGCCAACCTGGTCGGTCACGACAGTCATGGCATCATGCGCATGGTGCAATATGTGCAGATGATTGACGAGGGCTTTGTCATTCCGGGCGGCAAGTTTGAAGTCGTCAAAGATAAGCCGGCCTTTGCCCTGATTGATGGCAACTTCAATCTGGGGCAGGTCATCGCCACCAAGGGACTGGAGATCGCCTGTGACAAGGCCAGGACGACGGGCACGGCGACGGTGATGATCAAGAACTGCTGCCACGTTGGCCGCCTGGGAGCCTACACCGACCGCGCAGCGTCCCGGGGATTCGTGGCGATGATGGCCGTTAACGCACCGGGACCGGGAGGCGTTGCTCCGTTCGGGGGTATTGAACGCAAACTGGGAACAACCCCCATCAGCATCGCCGCTCCGGCGCCCGAGGGGAACCTCGTCCTCGACATGACAACCAGCGCGACGGCGGAAGGGAAGCTGCGAGTCGCACATCAGAAGGGCGAATCGATTCCGGAAGGAATGATCATCGACGGATATGGCCGTCCCTCGACCAATCCGGCGGACTACTACAACAAGCCGTACGGCGCCATTCTCCCACTGGGAGGGCCGCTATTGGGCCACAAGGGTTATGGGCTGAGCGTTATGCTGGATGTCGTGTGTGGGATGCTGTCCGGTAGCGGTGTCTGTCGCGATGATCTGCCTCGCGGGGCCAACGGAGTGTGGATCTACCTGTTGGACATCGAGCAGTTTCTACCGCGACCGGAGTTCGATGCCCTCATGAGGACGTACCGTGAACACCTCAAGAGTTGCCGAACGATGCCCGGCGTCGACGAGATCCTCCTTCCGGGAGAACTGGAAAGGCGTCGCCTCGCGCAGCGGACCTCTGAAGGCATCACAATCCCGGACGAAACATGGCGGCAGATCAGCGATCTGGCGGAGCGGCTGAATGTCGGACTCGATGGCTATGGCACCTGAGCCGGCCGCCAGCGAACTGCCGCGTCGCTTCGGATTCTGGACCGGGACGCTGGTCACCCTAGCGAGCATGGTGGGCGTGGGCATTCTGACGACCTCGGGCTTCACCCTCCGCGACACCCAAAGCCCGGTGACGCTGCTGGTGCTCTGGACGGTCGGAGGCATCCTGTCGCTCGCCGGCGCTCTCACCTTTGCCGAACTCGCCACGTCCCGCCCCTTGGCCGGTGGGGAATATGTGTTTGTGCGGGACGCTTTTGGTCGGGGGACCGGCTTCGTGTATGGATGGGCGACGTTGATCTTCGGATTTGCCGGACCGACGGCACTGATCGCATATGCCATGGTGGACTACGCGCTGCTCCCTGTGCAGCATCGTTGGGGTGAGGGAGGCCGCTCATGGCCGTCGTGGATCACACCGGCACTCGCATCGCTGACGATTGCTCTGCTCACGGGGGTCCATTGCCGCGGTCAGAGGCAAAGCAGCTGGCTGCAGAACGCCTCGACGCTCTTCAAACTGGTGGTGCTGGCGGGGTTCGTGATCGCGGGTTTGGCCTGGGGGCAGGGAAGCTGGGAGCACTTTTCGCAGGGCAGCGCACTCGCCGGTCAGCCGTTCGGAGTGCTCGCCACGTCGCTGCTCTATGTCTCCTACGGCTATTCGGGATGGAATGCCAGCGTCTACCTCGCTGGCGAACTGCGCAATCCTGAGACGCTGCTTCCGCGCTGCCTCGTGACCGGTACGCTCCTGGTCATGCTGCTCTATCTCTCCATCAATGTGGTCTACATCTACGCGATCGAAGCAGACGCTCTGGCGAACGCAGACCCGTCACAGGTTCAGGCGATTGCAGAAACCGCAGGCCGTCGCCTGTGGGGACCGACTGCATCGGGCACTCTTTCCGCACTCATTGGGCTGAGTATCCTCTCGTCCGTCAGCGCCTATCTGATGACCGGTCCTCGCATCTGTTTCGCCATGGCACGCGACGGGTTGTTCCCGGCCTATGCCGGTGTCATCGATCCCCGCTGGCAGACCCCGGTGCGAGCCATCATCACCCAGGGAGCCTTCGCGATCGGGCTGCTGTGGGGCTCCCAGATCATTGCCGGCCAGGCTAAAGCCTTCGAGCAACTGCTCAATTACACCACAATCGGACTGGTATGCCTGATGGCCCTCGCCGTGGCAACGATCTTTGTGTTTCGCCGCCGCGAGGAACAGGCGAACGGGTTCCGCGTGCCGCTGTATCCGTTTACGCCGCTGCTGTTTCTGGTGATGACAGGCGGACTGATTGTGCTGAAGGTCTTTCAGAGCCGGGGCGAATCGCTGTGGGCGATCGGCAGTCTCCTCAGCGGCTGGCCGATCTACTGGCTACTTGAACGGAGACGCCGACAGCCAGGCGCTCCTCGAATCAGTGCCTGAAGCGCCAGTGAAGGCGAGCATACATATGTGTCGTCAGCGCCATCTGTACAGTGAGGATGCCATTGCGCCACTTTCGTCATTCCCGCGCACGCGGGAATCCATTACGGCGCGCGGGGGCCTGCGGTCCGACGTCGGTGGGCAGCAGCGGTTGCCGGTCTCCGGACGGATCGCTGTACTCATCGGAACCGACGTCGCTGCGTCCTGATCGCGGCTGACGATCGAAATCGCTTTCGACATCGTGGGGCAGGGGGATGCCGGCATCCATCGCCGGACTGGCTGGTGTGAGCCGGGGAATTCCGTACTCAATCACCAATCCGGGACTGCTGCCCGAGGACATCACCTGTGCATCATCGATGCCGGCTCGAGCCGGTGCGATCGCGAACAACAGGTTGCCGCCAAAGGCCAATGTGGGCGACTCATTGATGATCCGAACCAGAACACCGCTGGAACTGACGACGAGGTTGTTCGCTACGATGCAGTCGAGGCTGGGGAGCTTCAACTTGCCGCCGTCGTCGTAACCGATATCGATTGACGAATTCACGCAGTCAATCAGCGAGTTGTGAGCCATCAGCACTCGCTGGGGACGAAAGCGGGCATCGAGCGGGCCTTCATCCGTTTCGCCATTGGACAAGACGAGCGGGGCCTCATCACCCCGGCCCGTCAATTGAAACATGACATTGTTTGTGACGAGATGATCGGTGCCATAGACGCGGATGCCACCCACGCTCTCTTTGCCTGCCGTGCACACAAAGACGTTCGCATCGGCCCGATTGCGGTTCCCATGCCGCAGGCACAATCCTCCCTGACAATCCCGGAACGTGTTCTCATTGATCGTCGCGTCGCAGCACTTGACCGAGACGACCTCGGGATCTCCGTCGCAGTTCTCAAACAGGTTCCCTCGCACAACGCAGCCGCTGTGAGACATCGACAGTTTGCTGCTGCCCAGCCGGACCGCCTCCTTGCCGTTCTTGATGCGGGGACCGATGTCGCGGAAATGGTTCCCGGTGACCTCGACGTCCCGCACGATCTGACCCGTCTCTCCATCGGCAGATCGTGTGCCATCGAGCGTTACGAAGCAGCCCGGCTGCGATTTGCTTTCAAAGAGATTGTGCGAGATCGTGCACTGAGCGCTTTCACCGGCCAGATAGACCCAGTGTGTCTGCTCGTCGACATCCTCGGTCAGCCGGAAGTGATTGCGGGAGATGCTGACGTACGAGGAGTTCTTGATTTCGACGGCCTTCGAGTTCGAGGAGTGCGTGAACCGAAATCCTTCTACTGTGACGTGCGATGACTTCTCGACCAGGAACCCATGCGTCCCAGCGATTTCGACCTCTCCGATGTCACGCGCGCGGATCACCACTGATCGGTCCGGCGTGCCCATCACACGAATCCTGAGTGTCGCCTTCGTGACATATCGACCGGGGGCCACCTCAACAAGATCTCCGGCACGCAGATCCTTGAGGGCGGCATCCAGCGACTTCACATCATCCACCGCGATCCGCCTGCTGGAGGAATCATCTGCCGCACTGGTGGTTCCCGGAGCCGCAAATGCCGTGAGCGCTAAACAGAACAGGCATGCGCGGAGGATCTGAAGGGTGGGCATGTCAGTTGATCCGGAATTGACCACTACAAAGCACAGCCGCTACCAAACTGACAAGACTCTCACGCAGGAAACCACGGGTCATACCGACGGCACAGATGAATTCCACCCCCTCTGCCTGCGTTGCCTCCTGTTTTTCCTGGGCGCGAGTGGCAAGTTCAGAAAAGAATGACACGAATCCGAGAGCGTCCGCATCCTGAGATCTTTGCGGACCCTCATTCGGAAGGGGCTGACTTTTTGGGATATCCCGACCAGACGAGCGGCTTGGCGAGCTTGTTCGCCTCTTTCGTCTCGAGCGCCTTCAGCACGTCGAGAACGGTGCGGTTTGTCCGAATTTCACGGTCCATCCGCTTCATCGCCTCGGCCGAGACCATGTGCGAGCCACTGCCCGGCCCCCCTTCGAGCAGTGCCCCTTTCTGATCGAAGACGGCCCAATAGATGGTGCGCTTATGGCCCTTGGCACCATCACGGGCCTTGTCGGCATCGCCCCCCTTTGCCCGTTGGCCGCTGATTTGATACAGATCCGCCCGCTCGAAGATTACGGCGATCACGTTCCAGTCTTTGCGGCTGAACAAACCCATGATTGATCTCACACCTCGAATCGCGGGAATTTGACTCCCGCCGGGACAGACTGCCCACCTTAGATTTGCCGGAGCACCGGCCTACGGATTTGCCTGTTCATCTCCGACAGGAACTTCCGCATGCCCGGTGACGGGTGCCCGATAGTAGTCGCCCGCCAGCCAGCGGGACAGCATATCGATGTCGTGTTCAGAGAGTTGATCAGCGAAGCCGGGCATAGCGTTGTATCCCTCACCGTTCCCGGCGTAATGCGCCTCGGGATCGGCGATCATCGCCCGGACCCATTCGGTGCCTCCGTACCCGGTGAGAATCGGGAACAAGTCTTCCGAGAGCGGCTCGGCATCCCCCACGGCGTGCATCGCATGACAGTCGATACACGCCGAATCGAGATCGCCGGCAGTCATCGTCCCGGATTCGAAGATTTCCCGGCCATGTTGGACCTGGGGATCCTCAGGCGGCAATGCATCGTGCCGACCGGATTGCGTGTAGAAGAACTCGATCAAAGCCGAGGTATCGGCACTGTTCTCCGGATTCGTCAGCACCTCGGCACTGGCCTGGGACCAACCGGCCATGGACCCCGAGAGGATGGAGGACGCAGCCTCGGCCCGTTCCTCGGAGGCACCGTTCTGGGTGGTGATATTTGCCAGGGATGCGAAATGCGTTTCGAAGTCGACCAGTGACGATCGGATCCAGTCTCTCGAGCCGAATGTGACGCTCCCTCCTGACTGACCCAAATCGGCCAGCTCGGGTGCTTGGGGCGGCATCGAGAACTGTCCGGCCATCGAAGCGGGCTGATGACAATCCAGGCAATAGGTGCGAAACAGGCGCGGCCCCTGGGTGAGTGCATCGCCCCGCAGCAGTGTAATCGCCCCCTCGGGCGGAATCCCTGAGGGTCCCTGGGCCAGTGTCACAGCACGTTCCCCATCGCGGTGGGCTTCAGCGACAGCGGCTCGGAACTCGCGACTGTCGGCGTCGTCCTGGAACCAGTCCTCGTAAACGGCGAGCCCGGTCAGTCCCACCGCACCAGCAAGCACCGCGAAGAGAAAGGCCACGTTGAAGTATTGGCCCCCACGAATGTAGGCGATGAGCGGCATCAGAATCAGGATCAACATCAACACGCCCGGCAACGCAACTGCACCGAACGCTTCACCCAAATGCGTCGCTTCTCCGGCTTGAGAGACCCACTCGAACTTGAGGAACCGGAACAGGAACAGGTAGTACCACTCGGGCCGGGCAGCGGAATAGGCCTCAGCCGGGTTTGCGGGAGCGGTAAGTTCCGCTCCCTTCCAGACCGCCAACCCCAAGATGGCGGCCAGAACCACCAGACAGGCAACTGCATCTTTGAGCACCTGATCGGGCCAGAATGTTGTTGCCGGAGCACGATCCGGATGCTTTACATCGAGCGCATGCCGACGGAATACATAAATATGCAGCAGCAGGAAGACAACCAGCAGTGTGGGCAGAATGCCGGCATGCAATGCGAAGAACCGCGTCAGTGTGTGGTGGCCATACTCGGATCCACCTTGGGCCAGCTGCTGCAAGGACTCACCAAGGACTGGTGTGGAACCGATGATCTCTGTCGAGACCTGTGTGGCGTAGTACCCTTTCTGGTCCCAAGGCAACAGATAGCCGGTGAGGCCCAGCCCCAGCACAATCATCATTAGAATCAGACCCAGCCAGTAATTCACCTCCCGAGGTGCCCGGTAGGCGCCATCAACGACAACCTGGACCAGGTGAAAAACCAGCAACACGACCATGGCTTGGGCAGCAAAATGATGAATCCCGCGCACCAGCCAGCCGAGGGTCATCTCATGCTGAATGAAGTAGACACTCTCCCATGCCGTCCGCGTGCTGGGGCTGTACGCCGCCCAGAGGGCGAACCCGGTGACGACCTGCACGAAGAACGTGAAGGTCAGTGTGCTGCCCCAGACATACCGCCAGCGGGCACCGCCGGGAATCGGCTCGTCCAGAGCCTCCTGCATCAAAGCCCGGTAACCTGTCCGATGGTCGAGCCAGTCGAAAAGTGCCGCGCATTAAACGGTCTTCTTCTCGGGGATTCCTGCACGAAACTTCTGGAAGCGAACCCAGACTTGATTTTCATCACGGATCTCGACGTCCAAGGCATCCAGATCGCGCAGGGGGATCTCGTTATTGCGACTTCCGTCGAGCCCGAACGAACTGTCGTGGCACGGACAGACGAAAGATGACAGACTCGTCTGATATTTCACCGTACAGCCCAGATGAGGACAACGGGAATTGAAACACGCGATGTGATCACCTTCAGTGCGCCGCAGGAAAACCGAACCGATCTCGGTCTGAGGAAACTTGTTCCAGGCATCCTGTTGATCGGCGACCACCGGAAACAGCCGCGGCGTTCCGTCCTGTGCCAGCGCCTGCAGGGTCGTCACCCGCAGGAATTCCGGCTCGGCGTCGCCTTTCTTGCTGGCGGCATTTCGGCGGCGCAGCAGCGGGTCGACGAAGAACAACCCGCCGGCCAGCACAGGCACCAGACCGATCACACCTCCCACCAGAATCGCCAGGGCCTTCACAAAGAAGCCCCGGCGGACTTCCACCTCGGTCGTTCTGGGCAGCACTTTCTTCTGGTTCATGCTCGTCTCAGGGACTTCAGGGTCGGTTAACAGGAGTGTCCGTTCAACATTTCGATCATCAGCCGCCGGAGGCTGATGCCACGCCTTCCGCCTCGTATCGGGAAGGGTTCGCAGCCAGCATCGATTTCAGTGCCTCCAGCACCCGCTGCTGTGCAGTCGCGAACGGTCCGGGCACCATCGCTCCGGAAGCCTGCCGATGCCCGCCGCCGCCAAATGTCTCCGCCACCTGGGCCACATCCAGCTCGGACCGGCTGCGCAGGCTCACTTTCATCTGTCGCGACTTCTGTTCGACAATGATGAAGGCACATTCCGTCCCCTCGATCGTCAGGCAGGCATTGACCAAGTCTTCGGTGTCAGACGGATGCGAACCAGTTTCGACAAAATCCTTGAGCCGCACGAAGGTGTGCGCCAGTCGTCCATCGCACTCCAGTTGGACGCGATCGAGCACGCGACCATGTAGTTTGAGCCGGGCCAGCGACGATCGCTCGTACAACTCGCGATACAGCAGGTGAGGTTGCACGTCGCAGTCAATCAGGCGTGCCGCCACGCGCAGCGTGCGTGCATCGGTATTGGGAAACCGGAACCAGCCGGTATCTGTCGCGATGGCGCAGAACATCGGCATCGCCATTGGGGTCGTGAGCGTCACTCCCAGGGATTCGGCTAGTTCCGCGACCAGCACCCCAGTCGCCGCTGCCGAGACATCCTTGAACTCCAGGGCTTCCAGATTGTCGGAACTGAGATGATGGTCGATCACCACCTTTCGGGCCGGGGTCGACTCCAGCACCTTGCGGACATCGCCCAGCTGCTGCCAGGCGCTGGTATCCAGAATCAGATGCACTTCGGTGTCGCGTGCTTCGTCCGCGGTGACCCCATCCCCGAGCTTGCAGATGCAGCCCTCCGGATCGAGAAACTTCAGGTGGTCCGGCGTCGCGGACGGATTGATGATTCGCACCTGCTTGCCCAGAGCCTGGAGCATGCGCAGGACCCCCAGCTCCGAGCCGATGGCATCGGCGTCAGGACGGACGTGACTGGTCAGGACGAACCGTTCGTGCGAACGAATCAGATCGTGGAGTTCTCGCCAGTCGATGTTCATGCGGGGTCAGACTTCGGGAGGTTCCAGAGGGACCAGTCGTCGCACAGCCTCGAGATCCGCGCTGATCTGGTGTTGGAGTGCCTGGGCATTGGAGAACGACATAGTACCACGAATCCGGTCGATCAGGTCAACCGTCAACGACGCCTGATACAGGTCTCCGGAGAAATTCAGGACATGCACCTCCACTTTGTGCCGGGACTCGTCGAAGGTGGGATTTGACCCCAGGTGCACGGCCGCCTGATACGGCTGGCCATCGATGACGACCCGTCCAGCATAGACACCATCGGCGGGCAGCAGCGTCTTGATGCCGGTCAGATTGGCGGTGGGAAATGCCAGCGCTCGCCCGCGTCCCGCTCCGGAGGCAACCACACCTGCCACCCGGTAGGGTCGACCGAGCATCTGACTGGCCGCGTTCATGGCCCCCTGCAACAGTGCCGAGCGAACGGCACTGGACGAGACGACCTGTCCGTTCCAGGTGACAGCCTCAACGACATCCAGTGTCATCCCGGAGGAGTGACACAGGTCTCGCAAGGTGTCCACAGTACCGGCTCGATCGCGGCCGAAGCAGAAATTCGGCCCCTCCACCAGTCCCAGAGTATTCAGGCCCCGCACGATAATCTGTTCGAAGAACTCGTCCGGTGTGAGGCGGAGCAACTCATGAGACGTCGGCCAGGCGATCAGCACATCGACGCCACACGCGGCTAGCAGATCGGCTTTGTACTCCAGTGTACTCAGTCGCGGTGGCATCCGGTCGGGTGCCAGAAGTTCGATCGGATGGGGATCGAATGTCAGCACGACAGTCGGGACGTCTCGCTGTCGCGCTCGTTCGACCAGTGCGGCAATCATCCGCTGATGTCCACGATGGACCCCGTCGAAGTTTCCGATCGAGACATAACCGCCGCGACAGATGCCTGAACCATCGATACCGCGCAACAACTGCATGGAAGCCTGACCTGTCTGACCGCCCGTTTGCTCGCCCGTTCGCCACGAATCCGCCTCGGCAAGGAAGGAAGATGCCATGGACGAGCCGGACTTCCTCCCACACTGATCGTGTGACCAGACGCGAAACGGCGCTTATGAATATCGACCGGGAGTGCCCGCTGGCAAGGATCTCTGGCGAGTGGCGGAGTGTCTGGGTACCCTCAATTCAAGCCCGCCCCCATCCTCGCCGTGTTCTACTGGAGCGAACGCATGACGTCACAGTCCATCGACCGCCGTGATTTTCTGAGATCGTCGAGCCTTGCCACTGCTGCCGGTGCTGTGATCGCCACGCTGCCAGCGGTCTCTTCGCGAGCGGCCGGCAGCAACGAGCGCATTCGCATCGGGATGATCGGTCCCGGAGGTCGGGGCTTTGGAGCCCATGTGAAGTCGCTGGCGTCGCTCCGCAATGCAGGACGCAATGTGGAACTGGCCGCTGTCGCCGAAGTCTGGTCCGTGCAGCGCGAGAAGGTGGCAAACTACATTCATCAAGAAAACGGGAACCAGCCCGCCCAATACGAAGACTATCGCGACATGCTGGCCAGTGAAGATCTCGACGCCGTCAGCATTGCCACTCCGGACCACTGGCACGCCAAACAGATCCTGGATTCGCTGGAGGCGGGCCTGCATGTTTACTGCGAAAAGCCGATGACGAAGTCTGTCGAGGAGGCATTGGAAGTCGCGCGAGTCTGGGAAAAGTCGGGCCGGGTGATGCAGGTGGGGGTGCAGGGCACCAGTCAGCCCGTGTTGGAGCTGGCTCGCGAGAAGCTCAACGAAGGACTGATCGGCAAGGTCTTGATGTTTCAGACCGAGTACTTCCGCAACAGCTACTGGGGGCAGTGGAGAAACTACGAGCTGACCCCGGACATGAATCCCAAGACGATCAACTGGGACCTGTGGCTAGGGAGTAAGGAAGGACTCGCGAAACCGCAGCCTTTCGACCGCGAGGTATACAAGCAGTGGCGGCGACTTCTGGCCGTTCGGCTCGGGCATGTATACCGATCTGTTCGTGCACCGCATGACCTGGATGCTGAAAGCGACAGGGCTGCTGTACCCCGGACGCGTCGTCGGGGCAGGGGGGATCTACCTCGAATACGATGGCCGGGGCGTTCCCGACGTGGCCACCGTCGCCGCCGACTACCCCGAGGGAGTCCACGGACTGATCTCATCGACGATGTGCAATGCCGAGACACCGCTGAGGCAGGTGATTCGCGGGCACTTCGGTTCTCTTGTCATGCAAGGCAACGGTTTCGACTTTATTCCTGAACGTCCCCAGGTCACCAAGAACAGCAAACTGGTTCAGGAGCATTTCGATACTCCAACGAGTGAAGAAGGAAGCGACCTGACCGTTGCCCACTTCGCGAACTGGCTCGATGCTATCGAGGCACGCGATCCCCGGATGTGCCACAATCCGCCGGACCTCGGAGCAGCGGCCGTCACGGCCGTCATCCTGGGAGCCCGCAGCTACCGGGAAGGCAAGGCCTTTCACTTCGACCCGGCTCACGGGGTGCTGGATGCGGACAGCAGCTGGGCTGATGGATGGGAACAGATGTCGGCCCAGCGCGAAAAACCCAGGCACATCCCCGGGTGGACCGCCGGCGACTATGGCAGCACGCTGGAGGAACCGACCTGGATGGCGCTGGCAGGCCCCTGGTTCAACGGGCAGCCCCCTGAAGGCCAGGCGGGTTGACGTGCGGGACACTGGCGCTCGATTGGGGTCGGCGAATCTGCCGACGCAGGCTGGCTCCATAGGCAAAGCTGGCCCGGGCGGTCTGGACATTGACGATGTCCCGTTTCACATGCTCATCGTAAGCCCGGCGACCATGGAAGAACCGGTGATTGTCCACCATCACCAGATCGCGCTGCTGCCACTTGTGCGCATAAGTCAGCAGGTCGCTCTTCGCCAACACTTCCTCCATCACCTCTGCTGGGATTTCGCGACCGCTCACCATCGTAACTCGCTTGACCTGGGGTTCGACTGCGGCTGACGGCAAGTGGTTGATAAAGCACAGGCGGTTGGGCAATCGTGCCTCATGGACGGCGGATCTCAACTGTGTGATGAACAGCATTCCTGCGTCCCAGTCGATGACACCAGAAATGCCCGGCGCATTGGAGACCCAAGGTTCCCGACCTCCCCCTGGTCGCGTCTCGGGGAGTGGAATTTCGAGGTCATACGCGCAATGGCTCGGCCAGAAACAGGCTTCGGACATCGTCGGAGAGACTCTGCCAGAGCTTGAGGCCGTCACAAAGCGTAGTCTCCCCCCCAGCTGTCGGAGGCACAACGCAGAAGAACCACAACAGCTCCGGCCATGCCGGAGCGAAGCTGGCCTCGCTGTGCAAGGGGAGTGCGAACGGCCCATAGTCCACGTCATGGACGGATTTCTGTCCGAAGCGCGTGGCCCGCCGCAGGGCATCCATTGAGTAACTTTCGGTAAACCGGTCGGTGACGCTCGTCAGCTGATCCGGCTCCAGCTCGAACCCGCGAAATGCGACGAGACCGTGCCGTTCGAACAGATTCATGACCTGCTCGTAGGGCAGCACGTTAAGCGTCTCGCCTGCCTCCGGTGTCACCAGGACGCCGCCGCCCTCAAACAACTCTGTAATCGGTTCGGTCTTCATGGGTTCCTCTGAGTCTTTACGTTCGTAGAGTGCCTGCCAGCAATTGAAGTCGAGACACACTCATTTCAGCGTCAGTTCGTCGCTGGTAATTGGCAGCTTCTCGGCAGATCTGGCCAGGAAGACGCTTCGCGGCGAAGTTGATTCGAGAACGATAGCGCCGGCACCGATCACGCTGCTCCGACCAATCGTTACTCGATCCCGGATCACCGACCCGGCACCGAGAAAGGAAAACTCTTCCAGTGTAATGCAGCCTGCCATTGTGACACCGACCGAAAGAAAGCTGTGATCTTTGAGCACAACGTCATGTGATATGATGCTTCCGTCACCCACGAACACATTGCTGCCGATTGTGGCCGTCGGGTTTAACATCACCTGTGGACCAATATAGCAGTTGTCGCCGATCTGCTGATTCGGCCAGACGGTCGCCGATGAGGCGATGTAGTTCGCGAGCCGATATCCTTTCGCCCGGGCCTCGTCGTATTTTCGTGCCCGCAGACGGTTGACGTCGCGATAACTGATCGAGACGTGCATGGCGTGGTGGTCCGGAGGAAAATGCCTTTGGACCTCTGCGAAAGGCACGAGTGGCAGACCCAGAAATTCAGGGACGCGAATGTATTCTTCGTCGATCGTGAACGCGACGACGTCATAGTCTGAGTCGTGCGTGAACTTCAGGTAGAAGTCGGTCGCGACTGTACTGTTTCCAAACAACACAAGGGGCGTCATGATGGCGACCTGTCAGCTCATGCCCAGTTGCTGGAGGGATCGCTGGAGCGTGTTCGCCGCCGGTAACGTCTCGTCGCTGGACAGCGTTCGCGATGCGATGACTTGCGACAGCTCCGCAATCGTCTGAGCATCGTAAATCGCGCGGAGGAAGTTGCACGCCGAGTTCGGCATGCAGATCGGCCAGTATCTCGACCGCTGTCAGCGAAGTTCCGCCCAGCTCGAAGAAGTTCTCCGTAATACCGATCTCATCAACTCCCAACGCCTCACGCCAGATGGCCGTGATCTTTAAATGCAGCGTCCCGGACTTACCTGCAGGGGCCTCCGCCAGAGAGAGCCGCTGGCTGATCTCCCGGCTCAATTCAGCGATCGTCTGGGCGTCGTACAAGATTCGAGGAGGCAAGTCAGTTTTGAATGCGGCCTGAAGGTCGGCCAGAATCTCGACGGCCGTCAGAGAGGTTCCTCCCAGCTGAAAGAAGTTCTCGTCTGGCGCAATTCCGGGAATCCCCAGACTTTCCTGCCAGACGGCCGTCACGCGATCCTCAATCGATTCCTCGCTTCCCGCTCTGGATTGTGTCTTGCTCACCGATGAGTTCACCGGAATCGAGTCCGACCACCCGACACCAGGGTCGGTCTCAGGGAAAGTCCCTGGCCTCGCGGATTCCACTTCAACATGGGGTTCATCGATCAATGCACGCCGTGGCCAGTGACGGGTTCGCTCGAAGGGATAGGTCGGCAGCCGAACACGCCGTCGAGGTTGATCCCCATAGAATGCCTCCCAGTCGATCTCGACCCCGGCGAGCCACAATTCACCCAGCGACTGCAGCAATTGACGAACATCTGCGATTTCTTGCCTGGGATGCCGCATCAGCGAGACCACGGAGGCGTTGCGACCCAGTTCGCCATGTTGTCTGACGAGGGTCGAGAGTGTCGTGCCCGGCCCGACTTCGATCAGAACATGGGCCGGGTCGGACAGCAATTGACCGATGCATTCGCTGAACCGCACGGTGTCCCGCACATTGCGCTCCCAGTACCCACGCGATGTCACCTGACGCGGATCGGCCCAGTCTCCCAGCACCGTTGACATGATCGCAATCCGCGGTTCAGTCCAAGTGACGCGGGCGACGTTGTCCGAGAAGAGGCCAACGACCGGCTCCATCATCGGGGAGTGAAAGGCGTGCGATGTCGTCAGTCTCCGATGAGGCACATTCTCCACCACGAGTCGTTCCGCAATCGCAGCCACGGATGACGCCGGCCCGGAGACCACGGTGAGCGCCGGGCTGTTGATCGCCGCAATCGACAAATCGTGCGGCAACATCGCCTGCAACTCCTCAGCAGGCAGATGGACGGCCAGCATTTCTCCGGCGGGCATCCCCTGCATCAGCCGCCCGCGGGCAGCGACCAGGTGGACGGCCTCCTCGACGCTGATGGCGTCGGCCACAGCGACGCTGACGAGTTCTCCAACGCTGTGGCCAACGAGTGCCGCCGGCTGAATCCCCCACGCCATCAACTGCTGTGCCAAGGAATACTGAACACAAAACAATGCTGGTTGGGTAAATTCTGTCCGTGTGAGCCGGTCGCCGCTTCCGTTGCTGCCAATCTCAGAACAGAGCATGAACTCCCGCAGGTCGACACCGATCTCCTTGCGAAACAGTTCTGCACAAGAATCGAGTGTCTCACGGTACACTGGCCACGTCTCATACAGCCCTCGGCCCATTCCCAGATACTGGGCCCCCTGGCCTGGAAACAGAAAGACCGCACGTCGATCGACCAGGTCCACCGTGCGCTGGAAGCGGGAGGGAGGATGACGCAGCAGTTCGGCCGCCTCAGTACGATCGGCGCAGACGACAGCCAACCGTTCACGATGGGCTTCTCGCCCAACAGCCAGTGTGAAAGCCACATCGGAGAGTTCCGGCGCAGTCACGCTCTCCAGGACATCCGACAGATTGCCACACAATGTGGATCGCGCCTGTTCGGTCTTCGCCGATAGGATCAATAACCGATCCCCGGAACGATCCTGGGCCACCCCATCGTTCACGGCCTCTTCGAGAACAACATGGGCATTCGTCCCGCCGATACCAAGCGAACTGACACCAGCACGCCTCGGCCCGTCCGACGTCCAGTCGATCAGCGAATTGCTGACGAAGAACGGAGTGCTCTCAAAGTCGATCTCGGGATTGGGTAACTGGAAGTGGACTGTCGGAGGAAGCTGACGATGCTGTAGTGCGAGCGTCGCCTTGATCAGTCCCGCGATGCCCGCGGCCGCATCGAGATGTCCGATGTTAGACTTGACCGATCCGAGTGCGCAAAACTGCGTGCGGCCTGTCGATTCCTGAAAGGCCCGGCTCAACGCGGCGACTTCGATCGGATCACCCAGGTAAGTCCCCGTTCCATGTGCCTCGATGTACCCGATGGAATCCGCATCGACTCCTGCGGCACCGAGAGCCTCTGCAATCACGTCCGCCTGCCGACCGATACTGGGGGCCGTGTATTCCGACTTATTGGCACCGTCGTTGTTGACAGCGGACCCTTTGATCACCGCACAGATCGAATCGCCGGCTTCGAGGGCATCGCGCAATCGTCGCAACAGTACCACACCGCCACCGCTGCCGAAGATGGTGCCATTGGCGTTGGCGTCGAAGGGGCGGCAATGGCCGTCGCTGGAAAAGACGCTGCCGGCGGTATGCAGATGGCCCGTCGCCAACGGAACGCGGACCGACATGGCACCGGCGAGCGCCATGTCACATTCCTGGTTCAGCAGGCTTTGGCAGGCAAGGTGGACCGCCACGAGCGATGTGGAACAGGCGGTCTGCACTGTCAGACTCGGACCGCGCAGATTCAGCTTGTACGACACCTTCGTACTCAGGAAATCCTTGTCGTTGGCAATCAGCGTCTGCAGATAATCAGACGTAAACCGGGAAAGGATGCCGCTGAACAACAGGTACGTGTTCATCGCCGACCCGGCAAAGACTCCGATCGGACGCTCAAAGCGCGCCGGATCGTAGCCTGCGGACTCCAGCGCCTCATGGCAGCATTCCAGAAACAGGCGTTGCTGCGGGTCCATCAATTCGGATTCGAGCGGTGAGTACCCGAAGAATCGGCCATCAAAACAGTCAGCGTCTTCGAGGACCGGGGCCGCCTTGACGAACCGGGCATCGTTGATCAGCGACAGTGCGACCCCTGCCTCACGAAGTTCGTCATCGGAGAACGTGGTGATTGACTCGACACCATCACGCAGGTTTTCCCAGAACTCCTCCAGCGTGCGGGCACCGGGAAAGCGACCAGCCATTCCCACGATCGCAATGTCACATTCGTCCGATTGCTGAGGGCTGCTCATAAGCCGTTGTCTCCCTGATGTCTGCGGGAGCGGCGGACTCGCTGCCGGCGTTGTGTTCCTCGCGTGCGACTTGAGGCAAGAGGAGTGTTGTCTTGTCCGCGTTCTGCCCGCTCAACCAGTGCCGCAATCGTCGAGTGCTCAAACAGATCGACGGTTGTCAAGTCATATCCCGTGCGACGATTCAGGGCGACAATGAGCTGGACGGCCTGCAGCGACGAACCTCCCAGTTCTGCAAAGCGGTCATGCATGCCGATTCCCTGAATCTTCAGAATCTGTTCCCAGACCTCTGTCACCGTCTGCTCAGCACGGCTTCGTGGCGGGCAATGAGGTGTGTCGATTCGAGGACGGGTACGCACCGCCATGGCACGCATCTGACACAGAAGTCCAGCGGTTCCCGAGTTGTCATGGGCAATCTTCACCAGTTTTTGGGCTGACGATGCCGGGGCACGTCGTACTGATTCGATCGACATGTCGGA
Source organism: uncultured Planctomycetaceae bacterium (assembly GCA_963707405.1). Lineage (GTDB taxonomy): Bacteria > Planctomycetota > Planctomycetia > Planctomycetales > Planctomycetaceae > CAVPPT01. Next base: position 505,744 of record CAVPPT010000025.1, read on the forward strand.
CACCTCTGCGTCGGCGTCGCAATCAGGGGTGTACTTCAGCCGGCTGAGCGATTGCGCATCGAATCGATATCGCTTCTCATCCTCGCTGACGAGTTCCGCCACATCCGACACCAGATCAAGGAATCGTCGTGCGGGCTCGTTTTTTGAAGAGTGTCGATAGTCAACGATCACCTCTGGGACACCCAGCGAGACCGCCAGTTCGCCGACGTGCCGCAGCATTGCATGCTCGACGCCGCGACCCAGTGCCCGGCAGCTCAGGAGGAACGTCTCGACGCAGATCGAAGATTTTCCCTGGGCGAACAGCATCGCTCCCACCAGTCCATAGTCGCCGAATCGATCTCGCACCGACACGATTCTCGCTGACAGTCCTGCACCTTGAAGAGCGTCGCAAACCTCACCCTCCGTGCGACGAATAGTGGTTGCATTGAACTGATTGGTCCGCTGGGTCAATTGAGAGAGCCGTTCCAGATCGCGGGACTCGGGAACAGTGATCGAGATTTCGATCGCCAGGCTTTCGAGAAAATCAGCAAGACTCAGGCTCGTTTTTCGCACCTGTTCGCGGGCGACGGACTCGCGATACATCCGTGTCCGTTCGCGATCCTCCTGCGTCGTCCCCCAGCGATCGAACGCCCACAGTCGCTTCAACAGCCCCGGTGCCTCCTGCGGATCGCCCGGCAACTGGACCGTCAGTACGTCCGGACACTCGCCCAGCATGGCCGCACACTCGACCGGACTGTCGTCCACGAAGATGAAACTGTCCAGTCCCAGCTTCAGCTCTGCCGCCAACTCTCGGAGGTTCGCTGCCTTGGACTCCCAGTTGATCCGGCGCGCCACAATGTGCTCCGGCCGCAGGGGCATCTCGGGACGGCAGGTGAACACTGCCTCCACATCGGCGGGATTGTTCTTGCTGCACAGGCACACCAACATCCCCTGCTGCTGCTGCGTGACGGCGAATTCCTGCAGTTCGCGCCACGGCCCGGAAACATCGACTGCACCGGTCCGTCCTCGCCGCACACTCCTCCCCACAGGGTGTTATCGCAGTCGAGCACCAGGACCTTGTACGGTGTCCGCCGAATCGCGTCGAAACGTCGGGCCAATGTGGTTCCCAGCACGGCGAACATGTCGGGAGTATACGGAACATGGCCCAGGCGATATCCGTCCCCGTCGAAATAGTCGACCCCGGGCAGTTGGCTTAGAAGTTCAGACGTGCGAACCAGTTGAAAGTGTTCCAGTTCAGCAAGCGCCTCCGCCAGTCGATTCTCGGCAGCCTCGAACCTGTGGCACCATGCGCGATCCTGCAGGCGCTGCGGGGCAGGGGGACAGCTCACCACGATGTGCGGCGTGCGGCATCGATCTGCCGACGACCGAAATGCGGCGACCAGTTCGTCAATCTGTGCACCGGCAGAAGATTCACTCTCGTCCATCACTGACGACGAACCGCCTTCCGGCGATCGGCAACCAAACACGTTGTACAGCCCCGATCGCTCAAGGAGACGCTCCTCTTCAACGCTGACTATGAACCCGTGATGTTTGAGGGTCGTCACCACTTCGTCCAGGATGTGTCCCTCGGCGTCGTGAACCTCCACGACGATCTGGCGGATCCGTCTCCAGTCGTCGTCGGCGATGCCGCGCAGCACATCCAGTTCGCTCTTCTCGGCATCGAGTTTGACCAGATCGATGACCTCCAGTCCGTGCTGGGCGATAACTTCGGAAAGCGACACGAGTGGACATTCCACTTCCTGCTTGTCGAGCCGCCCCTCGAAGAGTTGTTGTGCATATTCGCGTCGCTCATCCGCATCGAGATCGAGTTCACTGAGCATATTCTCGATCACGGCCATGATCGCCTGCGCAGTCTTCCGACTCATCGGTCTGAAAGCCCGAGAACACCGAGAATTCCTGTAGAACGTGAAGACGGCCTGCCGCCCTGTCGGAAACACCACAATTGAAGGCCTGGACGTTGCTTCCGTAGAGCGCGGAATTGGCCTTCAGCACTTCGAAGGTGGTGGGTGATGGCTCGAAGGCATAGATCGACGCATCAGGGCAGCGTTCCAGCACTGCGAGTGTGAACATCCCGATATTCGCACCGATGTCGACCACACAGGCATTCGCCGGCAGCTCGATTCCGTGCCGAAAATAGGCCGCGTCTGTGAAAATCTCCTTGTAAAGGTATTCCGTCTCATATCGATTCAGGTGCAGGATCTCAGCCCCTGAAGGCAGTGCGTAACGATCACCATGCGAGAGGATCTCCTCCTGCTCAACTTGGGACAGCACCGGAAGGAGACGACGCTGCGAGGGTGTGAAGTCGTCCAGACACACCAGTGTCGCATTGACGCCGGAGCGGTTCGAGTTCAGCTCGCTGCCCGGATCGATCAGCTGCTGAAAGACCTGGTTGTAAGGCGCAAAGGTGATGTCCCAGGGACGATCCAGTTCTCTCCCCCAGAACGACAGGACGTCCAGCACAGGCTCGGCCGTAAAGTTGGATGCGATCACTGCCGGCGTCGACGACTGACGACTCGTCTGCGGATCATCGGGAAACAACTGGATTCGGACACCTGTGCACTGAACCACACAGGCTCCCGCCTCGTCGTACAGGACAACGTCGCCCAGCAGCTGCCCGGCGGAGTGCTCGCGAACGATCGCATGGATTTTTCCGATCGCCGGTGCAGGTCCGAAGATGGACACCTCCCGGATCGCCGACAGTACGAACGTGTCTGTCTCTGATGCTTTCAGGGCTGCCAACGCCTGAATACAAGCGTCCAGCGCTGCTGGCGGGAACCCATCCTCCCGTTGACAGGGAATCCCGCCCGGGAGCGCAAACTGAGAATAGGCCCGATTCTCCAGCCGACACCAGCGTTCGATCGACTGAAACGATGCCCCATATTCGTTCCCGCCTGCTCGCAGTGCGGCATAAAACGCACTCCGATCTCGCGTGACCGCGCCGCGCAGTGCTCGATCTCCTGCATGTCGGTGGCAGAATCAAACGATGCCGGCGGTTCTGGTTCCGCGCCGACAACCAGGAGCCGCGCGTGCACCTGAGTCGAACGCCAGGTGATCATGCACTCCGGACCAAAGAACTCCACGAATCCATTCAACTCGATGCGTTCGTCGGCCTGCACGATCGCCGCCGACGTGAACTCAACATTCCGCAGGGTCACTCGATTCCGAGAGAGTGCTGTGAGTGACTGGTCGACGAACGTCGCACCGGAGATGACACACATGCCTCGAAAGCCGTGATCAGCCAGTGACGGATCGTCGTTGGCACACAGCCAGACGGGCAGTAAAGCATTGTCAAACCGAGTGATCATGGACATCGAGTTTCGCGATGGTTCGCGGCAAATCGTCAGTCAGAGCACGACCTGTGCGACAGCCCGCCTTGGCAATAAGTGCTAAACACTGGACGAGTTCGGACGACACACCCGCGAAACAGGACTGACCAGCAGACACACTGTCCGCCACTGCAAACCGGACAAGATTCGCGTTGTCATGCTGCCTTGAGGACCTCAGTCGACGAGTCTGGTGAAGCAGTTCCCCGGCTCAAAGAGACTATCCACACTGTTGGACGGACGGCTACGGTCACTCTGGAGTCGCTTTGGTGCGCCGATGGGCCATTCTTCGACCACTCGACATTCCCAGGGGACCTAGTCACAGTCGTCGCAGACAAGCGGGTCGCGGCAAGAGAGACTCGCTGATACCATGCAAATCTGCGGTGTTTCAGGAATGGTCCACCAAACGTGGAACCGTGCGCGATGTTGAACGATGCCCTTGCGGCCCGATGGTTAATGCTCGTCGCATTGTTGACGGCTTTCATCTTTCCACCGACCTGTAGCGGTGAAGATCTGCAGACACGTTTCGGCTCCGAGGCGGTCCGACAGGCCGGGGGAGAGGAACAAACTCGCGAGCGACTCGACCGCACTCCGCTGGAAGTCGCCGAGCAACTCAGCCAGAGCTACGGCCAGCATCTGGATGTAGTCATGTATCAGCCGGCCTTGGCGCTGATGGCGCGGCTGCGACTGGCCGACCTGACCAGTGATCAACGCTATCGCGATGATGTCGAACGCGTGGTCACCCCCTGGGTCCTGGGGCAGAAGCCGACGCTGGGGACGCCACCCAATGGCAGTCAACTCGCCGGTCATCTCGTCTTCGCTGCTCTGGCCGATGTGACCTTGCATCCTCGCTACATTGCCCTCACACAGGTCGCGGCGGATCAGGCCTTACACGAAGACGGCACGCTCCGGGAGGCGATGCCCTTCCACAACGAAATGAGCGACGCCGTATTCATGGGTTGTCCCATTCTCACGGCGGCCGGCCGGCTCACCGGCGATCAGCGCTATCTCGACATGGCACTGCGACATTTCAAGTTTATGCAGGCGCTATGCCTCCGCGAAGACGGGCTCTACCGGCATTCGCCACTGTGTGAGGCAGCCTGGGGCCGCGGCAACGGGTTTCCGGCACTGGGTCTGGCGTTGAGCCTCACAGATCTGGACGCATTGCTGCACACTGACCCGCTCCTGCAACTCAGTGGCGAGACGGTGCGCCATGCCTCGACCGCCAATGGCGAAGTAGCCCCCATCCGCGAGGAATTGCTGCAGGCCTTCCGGGATCACATGCAGGCACTATGTGCCCATCAGGATGAATCCGGTATGTGGCATCAGGTGATTGATGTCCCCCGGAGCTATCCAGAACTGACCGCCACCTGCATGATCACGTTCGCCCTCATCCGCGGTATGCGGGAAGGCTGGATCGATGACGGTACATACCGGCCCGTCGTCGAGAAAGCCTGGGAGGGCATCAAGGTCCGCATCGGCTCCGACGGAAGTCTGTTCCAGGTCTGCACGGGAACCGGAAAGCAGAAGTCGCTGCAAGACTATCTTGATCGTCCCGCCATCACCGGACGTGATGAACGGGGAGGAGCCATGGCCCTGATGTGTGCCGTCGAAATGGCCGCCTGGCTGCAGGAGCGTCAGGACCAACAAGAGCGTCCACAGACAAGGTGATGACTCGAAGCCCAAGGGCTGCGTCCCGTGGGTACGAGCCGGTGCAGTAAACCCGCGAGTCGCGGCTCTGGTGTTTGCTGTCACGATCAACACAATCCAGAAGCAATCCTCGCATGCCCCTCCGACCGCAGATCGCCCCCCTGAAGTATCTCGACACGCTGATCCGCTTCGGTTCGGTCAGCAGCGTGTCGAACGTCGACGTAACCGACTATGTCGAGAGCACACTCAGGTCACTGCAGTTCGAGATCGAACGCCTCGAGTACGACGATTTTCGCGGTGTCCGCAAGGCGTGCGTCATCGGCAAGAAGGGAACAGGCAGCGGGGGCATGGCCTATTTCGGACACACTGATGTCGTCCCCGCCGATGACTGGAGGTTCGACACGTATGGCCCGTTCGAGCCCCTCCGCGAGGGCGACAAGCTCTACGGACGTGGTGCCTGCGATATGAAGGGTTCGGTCGCCTGCGCCTCGCCGCTGCCGCACAATTCGAGGCGGCTGATCTCACCTCGCCGCTGTACATCACCTGCACGGCCGATGAGGAAGTCGGGTACATGGCGCTCGGCACGTTGCCGACCGCTCGGAACTCTTTCGCGAGATGGTCACAGGAAACAGCCGGGGGATCATTGGCGAACCAACCCGATTGGAGGTGGTCCATGCCCACAAGGGGACCTACGGAATCAAGGCGGTCGCGCGGGGCAAGGCGGCTCATTCGAGTACCGGTGAGGGGGAGAACGCCAACCTCAGGATGATCCCCTTTCTAGCCGAGATGCGGGCCATTCACGATGAAGTCGCCGCCGACCCCCGCTGGCAGGACGAGCGCTTTTGCCCGCCAACCCTCACGTGGAACATCGGCATCAACGACCTCACACGGGCGGTGAACATCACTCCTCCGCAGAGTGTCTGTACGGTGTACTTTCGCCCCATGCCCGGCATGGATGTCGAGCCACTGCTTCAGCGTTGTCAACGCAAGGCCGAGGAATGCGGCCTCGCATTCGAGATCGCCCTGCGGGGTCAGCCGCTGTATGTCGACCCGCAGTCGTCGCTTGTCCGGGAATGTCTGGAATTGGCCGGTAAGGAACGGCCGGGCACCGTTGCCTACAGCACCGATGGCGCAGTTCTGGGAGCGCTGCTCACAGATGCTCGTGCTCGGTCCGGGCGACATTCGACAGGCCCACACGAATGACGAGTGGATCGCCCTCGACCAATTGGAACAGGGCACTGCCCTGTATGCCCGCATGATCGACCACTGGTGCCGGGCGTGATCTTGTGGGAGTCACCTTACGCAGTACAGATTCTGCAATAGAACGGCCACACCGGGCAGAAGCACAGGATCGATTCAACCAGTCGACTGATCGCTCGCTTTGGCTTCACTCTGGCTTCCTGAGGTCGACATCCCGCAGATGTTCCGGCCAGCGGAACGTCGGTGCCTGGGACGGATCGTAGCCCACCAGGTGTGCTCGGCCGGACTCGTCCCTGTCACGCGGCCAGCTGTACCGCCATTCATTCTGACGGAACGCCTCATCAATCAGGGCAAACAATCGCGGGTCGTACTCGCGGAGCTCCTCTTGGGTATCGACGTGGTTGTGCTGGTTGTCATTTGCGCGGTTCGTATCGAAGTAGGACTGCACTCCCTCAGCCCAGTACTCGCTGTGGTTGGACAGTGCATACGTGCCGGTCCACAGGCCGTCTTCCTGTGCCTGTTTAAACACATCCTTCAGTCGATCGTCGAACGTCTCATCGGCCTGGCTCAACCCCATCTGATGAATGACATGCGCAAACTCGTGCACGAGAATGTTCTCGGTCGAGTAGGGGTCGCCGGGATACTGCAGCAGATTCTCCTCGCCGCAACTGACAGCCGGTCGGATGCGTGTCGCCCCCAGTCCCCGCGCCCGCCGGTCCCAGTAGTTGCGAGGCGTCAGATCGCTGTGCTCAGGTATCTGCGTCGTCAGTTCGTCGCACGCCATGACCGCCAATCGCGTCCCGCTCTTATGCAACGCCTCCAGCAGGTCGGGCCGATGTTGCAGCATGCTTCGCACAACCCATGCCGCCTCGCGGAGAGCGGCATCGTGCACCTTCTCGGACGCGACGATGGGGAATTCCTCCACCAGAATGCACTTCTGGTAGAACGGATTGAGCATGAGCGCAACCGGTGGCGGAGAGATGGCTTCCAGGGCTTCTGCTTGAACATTGCTTAGCAACTCCTCGTGCAAACGTGCCACATGCCACATGTACTCGGGACCATACCAGGCTGGGCGCGGCCAGTCATTGGCAACGGCCTGCGAGAGGTAGGACTTCGCCGACGCGTCATGGCCCTGAACTGCCTGCAGCAGGCCGATGTACAGGTGAGCATAGAACAATCGCTTCTGCCGCTCGCTGTCCGCCAGCGAAGCCGACTCAATCCGCGAGAGCACCTCGTCCGACGTCATGGTGCCGGCGAAGAGGCGATATACATCGGGAAAAGGTTCACGGTCATCCTTCTCGTATTTGAGCAGTGACTGGTTCGCCGCCTCGGCACCGTCTGCTTTGAAGACTGACAGGTATCTCCAGATGCCGTTCTCACGATCGACCTGGTCGAACGTGTGATACCGCTCGAACTGTCGCGCAGCGTCTTCGTATCGCCCGGCATAGAACAGGGCGATGCCCCTCCGCCAGTGTGAGGCATCCACCTCGGGTCGGAGGGTCACCATCTGCTCGTAGTCGTCGATGGCAGCCGCGAAGTCCCCTAGAAAGAAACGAACGTCCCCTCGAGCAGAGTACAGGTCGAAATCGCCGGGCCGCTCCCGGATGGACTGGTTGAGTTCGCCCTCCCGCACCTCCAGTGAAAGCCGAAGGCGTGCGTGGTCACTGTCAGAGTGTATCGGACCGTCATCGGCTCTCAGCAATATCGGGGAGGCGATGAGGAGCAGCACCCATCCTCTTTGTGCAAGGCACATCATCAGCTCAAGCTCCCGCTTCGACCGCGACGTTCACTGCGTTGTCAGCCTCACGACCTGCGAAAGATTCCCGTCCGCGACGACGCAGGAACCGGTCAAACAACGATTCCACATCAAAGTACACCAGGTTGAGGGCCGGCACCAACACCAGCGTCAGCGCTGTCGCGAACATCAGACCAAACGTCAGCGTGACGGCCATGGGGATCATGAACTTCGCCTGAAAGCTTTTCTCGAACATCAGCGGCGTCAGTCCGGCAACGGTTGTCAGCGTCGTCAGCAGGATGGCGCGCAGCCGCAGTTTCGCACCGGTGATACTCGCCTCGAACGGTGAGATTCCGGCGCGGATGCGGTGGTTGATGAAGTCCACCAGCACCAGCGAATCGTTGACGACGATTCCGGTCAATGCCACCAGTCCGATGGCACTCAGAATCGTCATCGGATTGTTCGTCAGCCAGTGGCCGACGATTGCCCCCTGCAGGCCGAACGGGATGGCCGACATCACCACAAGGGGCTGATAGTAGGAGCGAAACAGTCCGGCCAACAGCATGTAGATCAGCAGCAACGCGACAGGAAAGGCGATCTTCAAGCTCCCGAACGCCTTGGCCTGCTCTTCCGCGCTGCCCAGAAATTCGACCTTCATCCCCGGGTATCGGCGCTCGAGTTCGGGCACATATTCGCGACGCACCTTGTCGAGAACGTCGTAGGCACTCGTAATGGCCGCGTCGATCTCGCCGAATACGGTAATCGACCGCTTCTGCTCGGATCGGTGCAACGTCGTATAGCCGACGGCTTCTTCCAGTTCGGCCACTTCGTTCATAGGTACCCAATGACGCGCCCGGTCGTGGTCTGCGCGGGGATCCACATCGTTTCAAGGTTGGCAATCTCCTGTCGGAAGGGCTCAGGGTAACGGACCATGATCTTGACATCCTCCCGATTGCGGGTAATGCGCCGGGCTTCTGCTCCGTAGGTCGCCGCACGCACGTGTCGCCCCAGCGCCGCGACCGTAATCCCGGTGGGCCGGGCCGACTCCCGCAGAGTGAGCCGGGCTTCGCGTTTGCCTTCGTCCGAGTTCTCATCGAGGTCAACGACGCCGGAGTAATGCGCCAGCTCATCAATGAGTTCCGCCGAGGCGATCTGAAGTTCGTCGAAGTCCGCGCCGGACAGCCGGATGACGATATCCTTGCCCCCCGGCCCTCCGTTCATCTCCTGCCAGGTCACGCTGTTGACACCTGTCAACTGATCGGAGATCGCACGCAGCTCCATCAGAATATCGGTGCTGGATCGCATGCCTTCGGCCTCCCGTGCGTCGGCTGCCTTCAGTTCGATCCAGACCTGACCGATATGGCTCTGCAGCTGTCCGCCGATGGCACCCACATCGCTCACATCGAGAGCCACGCCCACGTCCACAGCGGAACTCTCAACTTCCGGCAGCTTCAAAGCCGCATCACTGATGACCTCCAGCCGCTCACGGACTTCGTCAATCGTTGAGCCGACCGGCATCTCAATAATGGCGTACACCGACTCGGCATCCATCTTCTGGATGAACTCCCAGGGGACGATGTTGCCAATCGCATAACCGCGGCTGGTCCTGCCGATCAACAGTCCGAGTGCAGCCATACAGGTGGCCATCGCCACGGCGATCGTCACATACCGCCAGCGCAGCGTCACTCGCAAGAACGCCTCATACAACGGCAGTAGCAGATCCTGCATCAAATGATGCTGGAAGTTGGACAGCCGATTCCACCAGCGACCGAGTGCCGTGTGCGGTGTCGTTCCGGTCGCTCCACGCAGTTTCCTGGCAGGCAGATGTCTCAAGTGTGCCGGCAACACGATCAGCGCCTCGAGCAGTGATACCGTCAGCGCCGCCATGACAACGATCGGCAATTGACGCATGAAATCGCCCACCTGCCCACGAATGAACAGCAGTGGGGCAAAGGCGGCAATCGTCGTGGTGACGGCGATGGTGACCGGCATCATCACTTCTTCCGCCCCCTTGATCGCCGCCTCTCGGGCAGGCATGCCTTCTTCTACCCGGCGGTAGATGTTTTCCCCGATCACGATTGCATCATCGACGATAATCCCCAGCACGATGATTAGGCCGAACAGGGAGAGCAGATTGAGTGACACTCCCAGAGCCCACATCACGATGAATGTGCCCAAGAACGACACCGGCAGACCGACCGCCGTCCAGAAGGCAACGCGCCAGTTCAGAAACAGGTTGAGGGAAATCAGCACGAGAATCAGTCCGGCCCGGCCGTTCCGTAGCATCAGGTCGAGTCGCCCTTCAACGAACCGCGCCAGGTCGGTGTGCAGCGCCACTTCCAGACGATGATCAAATGGATTTCGCCGGCTGTTCTCGTAGACCTGCATTGGATCAGGTCGGCCCGACATCTTCGTGATCATCCGCGAGGTCTGTGCCTTCAGCCGTTCCCAGGGTCGCCAGTACCATGGGGCGTTCTCGGCGGCGGCGATTCCATAAGGATCGAACGGATTTCCCGATTTGCCCGCCACATACGCCTTGATCAGCGAGGAGATCTCGATGGCATCCTGCGACGGGGTCTTCTGGACGATGAGGTTGGCCGAAGGCTTGCCGTTAAAATAGCTCTCGATGTCGAACTCCTCGAAGCCGTCCCGGACCACGGCGACATCCTGCACGCGGATGGTGCGGCCGTCTGGCAGGCTCACAACTTCGATGTCTTCGAGGTCCACGGCCCGCAGCTCCTCGCCGAGTGTGCGCACGGCCACCTGCGCCCGATCTCCCTTCAGATTCCCGCCGGAGACATCGATGTTCGTGGCACGGATCGCCTCCGCCACATCCTCGAACGTCACGTTGTATTCCAGCAGCTTCTCGGGCCGAATCTCGACAGCGATCTGATCCTTGCGGACGCCCGACTCCTGCACGTCGCTGATGCCCGGCAGCTCCAGAATGTCGTCCTTGATGTCGCGGACGGCCCGCTTGAGTTCCGCCTCACTACCATCGCCATACACGGCCACCATGATGACCGGCAGCGTCGGCTCCAGCTTGCTGATGGTGATCTTCTCGAGATCGTCGGGCAGATCCTCCAGAGCGTCGATCTCGTTCTTGATTTCCTGCAGCACAACGTCAACGTCGTCGACCTCGTTGTAGAGCTGAACAACGGTGGTGCTCATCCCTTCGATGACCGTCGAGTTGACCTTCTCGACTCCGTCGATGTCCCGCACGGCCTCTTCAATCTTGATGGTGATGGCCCGTTCGAGTTCCTCGGGCTGTGTGGCAGGATAGAAGGCAGTGATGCCGATACTGTTGGGCCGACTCTCTGGGAACATCTCCCGCACGAGCGTGAAGGCGAACGCTGTTCCGGCGAACAGCGTCACAATCATCATCATGTTGACAAGAACCGGGTTTTCGACACTGAATCGCGGCAGGGACATGGGGGGATGCAAAGGGGTGTGATGTTCACGAATGCAGAAACCAAGCCCACGGGCGGCGACCCGTGGGTACTGTGTGTTGAGGTCCGCATTGCAATTCGCAGCCGTCAGTCACCAAAATGGCAGTCGTCCCGGACCTACGTCCGATTGTAGCCATCCCGACGGCAACAACCACCAATGGCCAAATGCGACCAGGGGTATCTGTGTGAAATCTGCCGCGCGGAGGTGCCGAACATCACCGTCAGCGATCTCTATCTGCGGTACGTGATCGGGGAGGTCGATTCCCGGCAACTGTTGTCATCCCCCGAGCGTCACATTCGCTGCAACCCCACGCTCGCCCAGTTCATTGTCGATGACCGCTTCCCTCCGGTCACCGTTGTGGGCCCCTTTGCGAAGGATCAACTCGATGTCGACGACGTTCGCCGACGTGAGGATCTCGTCACCCGCGGCTGGAAACGCCTGCAGGACGTACGGCAACTCAGGCTCCCGATCAGCGACTATCCGCTGAACAAGTGCAAGTAGCGAGCGGCGAGAAGCTGCTACTCATCCAACCAGCTATTCGACCAGTCAACCAGCTCCCATGTGGCCCGATGCCGACACGACTCAAGAGTTACTCACTCGCGCCGGTGCCGGGGAGGATGCCGCCGTCAATGCGCTGATCGAACGCCATCGCGATGCCCTGAGGCGGATGGTGGCGGGACGGATGGACCGGGCCATGTCGCGGCGAGTCGATGCCAGCGACATCGTGCAGGAGGTGCTGATCGAAGCCCACCGTCGCCTGCCGGAGTACCTGCAGAGCGGCTCAATGCCCTTTCATCTGTGGCTGCGGCAGATGGCCCAGGACCGCATGATCGATCAACACCGTCGGCACCATGCCCAGCGGCGTGATGTGAAGCGGGAGCGGAACCTTAACCAGAGCGGCAGGTCCGAGCAGTCGTCGCTCAACCTGGCGGCCCAGTTGTGTGATCTGCAACTGACGCCTGCGGCAGCCGCGCTGCGGAAGGAACTTGAAGTCCGCTTCTGGGAGGCGGTCGATCAACTGGAGGAGCAGGACCGGGAGATGGTGCTGATGCGACACCAGGAACATCTCGACAACCGCGAAGTCGCCGAAGTGCTGGGACTCACTCCTGCGGCAGCCGGCATGCGCTACCTGCGGGCGCTGCGAAAGCTGAAGTCACTGCTCGCGACTCCTCCATCCCGATCGTAGGTGATGGACATAGAAGCTGGCGTGTCGCCGTCCCCATGGCGCTTCAACGCGGGCGTTCTTCTTCGAGTTTGCCGCCTGCGCTGAGTGTGCCAGTGGTGTCTCTCTCCACTGATGGTGGGGTTGTCCGCTACCGAAAGAAATCGTTCACCTGTCTCCGGTGGCGTCGCCGATCGAAAGAGATACGCTGCCCGGCCAAGTTGACCGGTGTGCCTGTTCCCCAGATCCCATGGCGGTGAGCGTTCACGTCACGTTGTTCCTGGTCCGGCAGATCGAGCCGGTCGGACATCGCCTGTTGCGCCGCCTCCGAGGAGTCCGCTCGCATGTTGCGTTTGTCTGCGGTCGCGTCCCTGCTGTCGAATGTCCGGCGTCCCAACCTGTTGGCATTGATTGTTGCCGCAGGTGCTGCCGCCTTTCTGTATACGAGCTGTGACCCTACCCCGGCAGGTGCCGAGGCAGGGGAGGCCATCAACCTGTCATCCGACTTTTACCCCCCGGCACCGCCGATGGCGATTTCGGCGGGCAGCACGAGTCTGGGAGCCTCCGGGTCGTCGCAATCCTCCGGAATTGTGACCGGACGACTGGCGATGCTGATGAACGTGCTGCTGCTGAAGGAAGGGCGGTCCCGTATCGAGGCGTTCCCGGCCTACTCGGCCCTCATGCACAAGCAGGAACGAATCAACGGAGACCTGTCAGAACTGCAGACGATGGATCTTAAACTCCGTCATGAACCGTTCAGCGTCTACATGAAATGGCGCAACTTCGATCCGGGCCGTGAGGTCATTTATGTTGACGGCGAGAACAGCGGCAACATGCTCGTCCATCCGGGGGGCTGGAAGGGCAAGCTCACCGGAACCCTCGAACTGGCTCTCGACAGCGCCTTGGCCCGAGCCGAGAACCGGCATCCCATCACCTCTGTCGGCCTGCTGGAGCTGACCAAGAAACTGCATCAGTACCACGAGCAGAATCTCGGACGGCCCGGCACATATCAATGCGAAATGCACGAGAAGCAGCGGCTGAATGGACGTGACTGCTACATGTTCGTCGTGACGTACAACTCACCGTCCCAGAATCCGATGTATCGCAAGTCCATCCAGTACATCGACTATGAACTGTCGCTGCCGATCTGCGTGAAGAACTTCACCTGGGCTGTGGACGCCGATCCCGAAACCATTGATGACGAGACGCTGATCGAGTTCTACTCGTACAGCGATCTGAAGCTGGAGGAACGTCTGGCCGATAGCTCATTCGATACCCAGAACGAGGAGTACCGCTTCCGGCGGTAGTGCTGCATCAACCCGTGATCGCAGAATTCAAGCCTGAAGCGGCAGCGAATCAACTCTTGAATCGGCCTTCGCTGCGGCGTCAGGCTTCTATCGTCTCCTGGCGTTGACCAAGCACCAGGCACGCGACTCACGCCGCCGGGTTTACCCCGCAATCTGCAGGTGCTGCAGGGCCTCGTCCACCGGCATGATGTAGCTGATGTAGAACGGCCCGAACTCCGCATACCGGGCCGATGCCTGGTCGAAGCGCATCGAGTACACGATCTCCTTGATGTGCTCGGGGGCACGGCCCCACAACGTCACGCCCCACTCCCAGTCGTCGAAGCCGGTCGATGCGGTGATGAGCTGGGACACGCGTCCGGCGAAACGGATTCCGCTGGTGGCATGCTCGGCCATCATCGATGAGCGGGCGCTGAACGGCTGCTGATACCAGTTCGCCAACGGATGTCGGATCTTGTTCATCGGATAGAAGCAGGTCACCGGCCAGTCGGGAAAGTCGGGATAGAGCCGCTGCTTGTTCATCATGGGCAGACGCTGCTCGTAGGCCTTGACCTTGGCCGCGAAGCCCGGATCGTCGCTCGATGTCCCCTCACGCTGCAGTCGCTCGGAATACTGCTCGATCGTGGGGACGTATTCAGACACTTCGCTGATCGAGACGAACGAGTACGCTGGTTCCAAGGCTGTCCCCAGACCCGAGGCCCGCAGCGATTGCAGCATGGCGTCGATGCGGAGGGGATCCTCATCCATCAGCATCAGCCCCAGATCGGCCCGCTGTCCGGAAACGATGGACACCTGCATCCGGGCCGTTGCCTGTTCTCCGCCGGGATCGAGGATCTGGCGAACCTCCTCGCAGGCCTCGCCGCGGGCGTCCTGATTCAGTTCACTCAATGCCCGCTGGTTGATGCGATAGTAGGCGTGCAGGCAGTGCCAACCCTCGGCCAGGCGCACAGTTGGTTCGGGAAGCGATTGTCTGCCGGCTGCCGGACGTTCCACCGGGGTTACCTCATGAGAGAATTGTCAGCCCACCTGAAGTCACGATTCTAGTGGCAATCTCCTGACGTCGAAAGCGACGACATTACATCATCACTTGGGATCATCGCTCGAACCGGTCCATGCAGCGAAGAGAGTTACGGTGGCGACCTGACTCGGCTTCTGTTATCTCTACGCGAGTTGGCCCTTTGCAAATGGTAGATGGGAACTGCTATTCAAACAGCGGAATCGATGGACCATGGAACTGCTGACGGCTGTTATTGACCTGCTGCTGGCGCTGTACGATGTGCTGGTGGCGCTGGTGCGGGTGTTTCTCCCCTGGACCCCGCTGATCGCCTGGGTGGCGTTCTGGACACTGGCCGTCAACTGGAAGAAGCTGTATCGCATTCTGGTTCCGGGATTCGGGTGGATCCCGCTGCTCCTGCTCATGTTCGTGACGATTCTCGTCTGGGGAAGCGTCGCCCCTCCGCAGGGCGGGGCCCATCACCTCTTCGGACTGCACGTCAGCAACTACGTTGGCAAAGCACTGTATGTGTTCGGGCTCGTGGCGATTATGGCCATGTGCGGGTCGGTTCAGTTGACCGGATGCTGCGACAGCGTGTGCCGCTGGGAGCCTGATGAGGTCCCGACCCCGCACCACCCTGCCGCCCACTGAACTTGGGGCCAGCTTCGACACCGAGGCAGAGTGTCAAAGTGGCAGGGTGGCGAAACGGGTGAGCCGCCAGTGGTCTGTGCTACAAGTCGCTCCCGCGATCCCTTCGTCAGCGACCCACCCATCAGCTCTGCCGGAGATGTGTTGACAGGAGCTGTGAACTCATGCCTCAAGACGATCCTTCTTGCCGGGCGATCTGCCGCTGCAGCTTCTCATGGATGCGGGCGAAGTTCCGCAACCAGCGGTCGTAGTCCTGCCCCTTGGAGGCGAAGAACTCCGCGACCTGTGCATGTTGCTCGGGCAGAATCAGGAACCGCTCCTCGTCGATGGCACTGATCACGCTGTCCGCGACATTCTCAGCGGTGACGGCACTCACCTGCAGGAACTGATGGACCGGGTCGTTGAGATCCAGGAAGTCGGTCGATACACCGGCCGGGCACAGGCACGAGACCCGGATGCCCCGCTTCCGATAGTGGACACTCAGCCATTCGGCGAATCCGACGGCCGCGTGTTTGGTGACGGTGTACGCTGCCGAACCGATCTCCGTGAGCAGCCCTGCAGCCGAGGCGGTCTGCAGCAAATACCCCTCACCGCGCACGAGCATGGAGGGTAAGACGGCCCGCGCCGCATAAACATGAGACATCACGTTGACGGTCCACAGTTTTTGCCAGTCGGCATCGGCCGTCTCCGGGCCTCCTTTGACAGTCACTCCCGCGTTGGAGCAGAACAGGTCGATGCCGCCATGTCGATCGATTGTCTCCTGCACCAGATGCTGGACATCCGATTCCCGGGCCACATCGCAGACGAACCTCTCGCCGCCGATCGCCTCGGCCACACTCCGAGCCGCCGTTTCATCGATATCTGCCACCACGACCGCCTGAGCCCCCTCATGAGCTGCGCGCTCGCAGATTGCGCGGCCAATGCCGTGACCTCCGCCCGTGACAACGACGACCCGGCCCTGAAGTTTCATGAGGCTCCTCGAAGTGGTGCGGCATTATCCGCGCACGGCCGGCAACTCTGTGGTATCGACAGTGCGATGGCGCGGCTCCTCCATCCAGAACGTCAGCAGTCCACCCAGAATCATCAGGCCACTGACCGTGCCAAACAGCAGGCACGCTCCCAGAAATCGTGACTCCGGCGGAAACAGGTCCAGAAACAGTCCGGCCAGCGGCGAGAACAGAAAGGGGACGGCGAAGCAGATCCTCATCGTGCTCAGGTAGCGCGGATGCTCGCGCTCCTGAGCCAGTTCCAGCGTATAGTTGAAGATCGTCGTCAGCGTCACGGGGGCTACTCCCAGCAGGACGAACACCATCCAGTACCACCGTCTGCCGTCGGAGACCAGCGAACTCGTTAACAAGAGCGCCAGCAGCGGCACGATCGCCGAAACGAAGATCTCAAACCGCATGGCGATCCGGTTCCCCGATCGGTCCGCCAGCACTCCAGCCAGCGGACTGATGCAGCCCACGCCGATGTTCTGGGCGATTACCCAGCCGACCATGTCGCTGCTCGTCGTCCCGAGTCGTTCGACGGCGAGCCATTGATAATGGGGGAACAGCAGCACGGCCCCGATGAACAACATGCCCACCGTCGCCGCCCGGCGGAATGTCGCGTCGTTCGCCCAGACCTGCCAGGCAGCCCTGATGTGGTGCAGCAGCGATCGATGGGGCGTATGCACCTCAGGATCGGCCGGCTCCCAGATGCCGGTTGTCAGCAGGGCCGCCAGAGCAAACCCACCTCCAGTGAAGGCGAAGATCCAAGTGTACCCACGGACCTCTGGCAGCGCGAGCCAGTTGCGCATCAGCAACAGCGCAGCACTCACGGCTCCCACCGATCCGAGAATGCCGGCGATCGCGATCAGCCGCCCGCGACGATCAGGACGGATCAGCTTTCCCTGCACCGTCCCGAAAGACATCTGCATCAGCCCGTTGAAGGCGAAGAACGTCAGATACAGGCCAAGGAAGGCCACGGTCATCGCCGGCTGATGCTTGTTCTTTACGGAATACCACAGCACGGCAAGGACCAGGAACGGCACCGACATCAGCAGGGAGGTCGCAAACAGACCTCGCTTCTTCAGCCGGCTGTCCCGCAGCTTTTCTGCCAGGATCATCGGAGCGATGCTCTGTCCTGACCGGTTCAGCACCGGCAGCATCCCACGGACCCAGCCCGCCCCGGAAATCGCATCAATAACGGCGGGCATGATCACGCTCTCCGTCTTGAAGATCCAGGCCACGCGGACCGTGATCTGATGCGCCGCCAGCACCGCCAGGTTCCGGGCCTCGTGACGCTCCACCTCGGCGGCACGCCCGCCCGGGAGGACGGTCGGTTCCTCCGGAAGTTCCGGCTGTGTTCCGGGTGCTGAGGTCATCCACAGCGATCCGTCAGGTGAGTGCGAACGAGCAGCGGCCCTGGAACCGCCGGTCTCTGATGCGGCGAAAGTGTAGCGACTGCCTCGACTGATGTCGTGAGGGTTCGGCCGGCCGGCTGTGGTGGAGCGTCGCGACCCCACAGGAGGAAATGGACGGGAGGTTCACCTGCGGCTCGACCCTCCCCGCTCGCCTGCGGCTCGACCCTCTCCCGCTCGCCTGCGGCTCGACCCTCCCCGCTCGCCTGCGGCTCGACCCTCGCCAGCCGGGCATGCATCTGAATTGCAGGTGGCCGGGGGCACTCCCCCGCAGCCGACAATCGGGCAGGGTACACTCCACATTTCCGGAACGGCACCCATCCGGGTGCGCGTAAGATCTGCCGAAAACGTGGAGCGTCCCCGACGAAACCACACCGACAAAGGAGATACACACCCCCGCCAGCTGGCGGATGACCGCGCGCTTGCTGTCTGCACGTGCAGGCGGGCATAATACCTTCATTCGCTACTCCCCAAACGTCCTGGAGGCCCTTCCCATGCGACGCGCTCTGGCTGGTTGCTTCATGCTGATGCTGCTGGTGGTCTCGGGATCGGTCCTCGCCGCCGAATCGCGCACCATCGCCCGCTGTGGTGAGGGCTGGCTCGAAGAAATCGGCGGCTATGCGGTACTGCATCTGAAGGGCACGCCCTATGAACTGGGCTATCAGCACGGTGCCTTGCTCAAGGAGCGGGTCCGCAGCAACCTCGACAACATTCTCAAGCGGGACGAGAGCGTCAAGATCGCCAGTGTGGGCCCGTTCGATGTGAAGGCCGGGGCGGTCATCCGCACGATTGTCGGCATCCAGAAGCCCTACGTTCCCACCTACTACACCGACGAAATGCAAGGTCTCGCTGACGGGGCCGGGCTGACACTCGACGAAGTGCAGGTGGCCAACTTCCTGCCCGAACTGTTCCATTGCAGTGGCTTCGCGGTGATGAACTCCGCCACAGCGGATGGCACGCTGTATCATGGCCGCGTTCTCGACTATGCCATCGACTGGGGCCTGCAGGACCATGCGGTGGTGATGATCGTTGAACCGGATCAGGGGATTCCATTCGTCAACGTGTCGTACGCCGGGTTTATCGGCAGTGTGACCGGCATGAATGCCCGTCACATCTCGATCGGCGAGATGGGGGGCGGCGGCGTGGGACTGTGGAACGGCATGCCGATGGCGCTGCTGGTTCGCGAAGTGCTGACCCGGGCCGAATCACTCGACGAGGCGCTCGCCATCTACGAAAAGACACCGCGGACCTGTCAGTACTTCTATGTGGTGGCCGATGGTAACACGAACCAGGCGGTCGGTATGGAAGCGTCTCACGAGACGTTTACGGTGGTCCGGCCCGGTGAGTCACACGAATTACTGCCCCATCCCGTCGCCGACTGTGCACTGCTCTCGGCGGGTGACCGCTATGAGGAGCTGGTAAAGCGGGTGCGTGAAGGATACGGGACGTTCACGGCCGAATCGGCCCTGCACCTGATGGATCGACCCGTCGCCATGAAATCTAATTTGCACAACGTGCTGTTCGAGCCCGGCTCGACCCGGTTCTGGGTGGCCAACGCCACAAGCGACAAACGTCCCGCCGCCGAGCAACCGTATCATGCCTTCCAGCTGAGCGAACTGCTGGAACGTCGCCCCGATATGACTAGTCCCGAGATTCCACTCGTCGCGGCCATCGTGACACCTCGGTGAGAAGGATCGGCTGAATCCAATCGACCCATTCCCTTGCCGCTGACCGACGAGCATGGTAGACGTATCAGGCACGACCAGTTCTGAAGAATTGAGAGTTTTCGCCCCACCCGGATTGCCAAGTCCCATGCGCCGAACTTCCTCCCGACCTGCGTTCACCCTGATCGAACTGCTGGTGGTGATTGCCATCATTGCCGTGCTGATTGCTCTGTTGCTGCCCGCTGTCCAGCAGGCGCGAAGCGGCCCGAAGGACACAGTGCAAGAACAACCTCAAGCAGATCGGTCTGGCGATCCACAACTACGAGAGTTCGGTGCGAGTCTTCCCCCCCAGCAGCACGAGCGGACTGGGACGTGGGGTCTGGGGGTATCCCGGCACCGGGCCGAGCGATCCCCGCATCCACCTGCACAGTTTCGCCAGTCTGATTCTCCCCTACATCGACGGCACCAACATCTACAACAACATCAACTACAACGTGTCGTCGCTCGATCCGGCGAATCAACTGATGGCGTCGCAGTTGCTGCCGTTCTACTTGTGCCCCAGCTATTCGGGTGCCCAGTTCAGCACCGATCCGCTGTACACGACGGTCGTGGGATACAACCGCTTCGCGATCCGCAACTATGTGGCGATGGGGGCCAAGACCGTCGTCGGGCTGTCGGGGGCCATTACCCCCGAAGGCGTGATGTACCCCGGCTCGCGGACCGGATTCCGCGACATTACCGATGGTACGTCCAACACCATCATGCTCGCGGAGACGCGGGAAGAGCGGGCCGCGGTGTGGATTGATGGCACCAGTGCCTCGGTCGCTGCCCGCTGGTTTGCGTTCGTCCCGCCGCAGTTCGCCGGGAATACGGTGTCGATCAACTACGAGCCGTACTTCCCGGAAGGTGTGTTTCCCAATTCGATCGGTCAGAACTGGGGGCCCTCGAGCTTTCACGAAGGGGGAGCACATCACCTGCTGTGCGACGGATCGGTGCGGTTCCTCTCGGAGAACCTCGACGTGAACGTGTACGACTCGCTCGTGACACGCAGCGGCAGCGAGATCATCGGCGAATTCTAATCACCAGTCGACGGCAACTGTAGGCGCGTCCGCCGTTCACCCATTACCGGCAGGGGTGGAGCGGTGCGCGGTTGCTCCACACAGTAGTCGTACCCCAGACATGCCGCCACCGTCGCGGCGATTTGCGACTGGGTGACTGCAGACGGAAGCGAAGCGGGACGCGTGACTCCCGGACCCAGAACTGCCATCCAGATGTACTGGCAGTCGGCGATCTCCTTGCCGTGACTCTTCCAGTCGACCCGGTTGTCCCCCCGGCCATGGTCGGTTGTCACAATCAGCGTGGTGTTGTTGCGATACTCAGGCAGCGACTGGATGGTCTCCCACAGCGCCTTGATGTACTGGTCGTTGCGATGGGCCGCATCGAGGTACAGATCGTACCGGCCGGCATGGGCCCAGTCGTCAGTTTCTCCCAGTGACACGTACATTACACGGGGATGTTGCCCCCTTACGTACGCCTCGGCTCCCCGGAAGGTGAAGTAGTCGTAGCGCACGTCCGGCCAGAGGCGGGGCACCTCGGCAGTCAGCTCATCAAGCTCGGCCAACGAGTTCCGCACAGCGGCCTCAGACGCATCTTCGGGCTCCTTCACGATGGACCCGGCCAGAGGCTCCCAGCCGGCGTTGACGGGGATACCGCTCCGTTGCTCGTTGATGATGAACGGGAACACGTCCCAGCTGCAGAAGGCCGCGACTCGCCCGCGCATGCCGGGCTTCCCGTGCAGCCATTCCAGAACGGTCACGTTGACATTGGCCTGCTTGGCATTCGAGTCAATGGCTGGATCGGCAAAACCACACAACAGTTCGCTGTAGCCCGGGTACGAAAAGTTCAGCCCGTTGGTGACAAGAGCCCGTGAATCGGCCTCCGGGTTCCCGAACACGACCCCTTGTGTTGCGAGTGTTGACCAGAAGAAGGGGAGCAGCGCCTCGCGGCGCGCTTCCGGGGACTCCCGCCAGAATCGCTCCTGGAGGGCAGCGAGGTCCTTCACGCCGCCGGCCTCCTTGTCCAGCAACGTCTCGTCGGCCCCGGCGAACACTTCCTGCCAGCGGAGGCCGTCGAGCGTAACCAGCACGACGTTGGGTACTGCAGCCGGACCGGGCTGCTGGGCCATTGCCGGGGCTTGTGATGCCGCGAGATTCAGCCAGGCAACACCAATCATCAACAGGTGACGCTGATCTATCAGCATGTTCTTCCGAGTTGTAAGGGAAATGTCGGATCTCATTCACGGCCTTTCCACCATGGATGTCGGACTGACATCATACAGGGCCAAACACGCACCGTCCGCCGCAGCACTTGATCCCGCACTTCAATCTCCGCATGATGCCCTGTGCGTTGAGGCCATGGCGACCATCCCTATCATCAAGCATTTTCACCACCAGGTACCGATTCCATGCCAGAAGTCATGCCCCCCATTGATCGCCAGCGCGTCGCGGCCGCCATCGGCGGCATCTGGTGGCTGCCGCTTCTCAAGGGAGCACTCCTGTTGGTCCTGGGGCTCTATGCCCTGTTTCAGCCAGGCATGACACTCAGCGCACTGGCGCTGGTGATTGCTGCTTTTCTGATCGCGGCTGGTGTTCTGGCCATCATCGCCGGTGTGCAGGGACAGGTACCTTCCCGTGGCTGGGTCATCGGCCGGGGCATCCTCGAAGTGCTGGTCGGGGTGTTTGTGTTCGCGAATCCTGTGCTGGCGGCAGGTCTGACGACCACGATTGTGGTGTCGATTCTAGCGATCTCGTCGATCCTGTTTGGTATCATGGAGATCGCGGCCGCGATTCAGGATCGCAATTCCATCGAAGGGGAAGGGTGGCTCATCTTCGGAGGAGCGATGATGGTGGTGTTCGGCGTCGTGCTGCTGCTGGCGCCGGTCTCATTCGGGCAGTTCGTGGTTCGTATCATGGGAGCCTTCGCAATTCTGATCAGCATTTCTCTGATCCTGTTCGCCTTCCGCCTCCGCAAGGTCGGCCAGCGCCTCCACGAGTGAGGGACTGCGACCCGTCACTCATCGTCCTTCTGCTCCCACCCCAATCACGATCAATGCTACAATGGGGCCAGGCGCGATGCCATCAGTACCGACAGGCCGGTGGCGGCTCCCGTGTGGCACGCGATCGTGGTCAACCTCACTCTGGCTGGGAAGGCAGATGCGATCCTGCACGACTCTACTGGTTGTCGTCATTCTGACGGGCGTGCTGCGCGCTGAGGACCCGGTCGATTTCGCCCGCGACATTCGGCCGCTGCTGTCTGATCGCTGCTTCACGTGTCACGGACCCGATGCCGAGCATCGTGAGGCCGATCTCCGACTGGATCAGGAGACTGGTGCGAAAGAGTGGGTCATTGACCCCGGCAAGCCCGACGAGAGCGAACTGGTGGTCCGCATCACATCGGACGATCCCGACATGCAGATGCCGCCCCCGGCGTCGAAGCTGCGACTGAGCTCCGCCGAGATCTCGCTCATCACGCGCTGGATCGCTGATGGAGCGAAGTGGTCCGAGCATTGGTCGTTCGTGCCTCCCGGGACCGTCAAAGTTCCTCCGGCAACCGATTCAGCGTGGGCGCGGAACGAGATTGATCATTTTGTACTGTCGCGGCTGGAGCAGGAAGGCCTGCGCCCTTCCCCGCCGGCAGACAGGGTCACGCTCATCCGCCGACTCAGCTTCGATCTCACCGGATTGCCACCCACGCTGGAGGAACTCGATACTTTTCTCGCCGATGACTTACCCGGTGCTTACGAACGTCTGGTCGACCGGTTGCTGGCCTCGGAGCGCTTCGGGGAACGGATGGCGACCGACTGGCTCGACGTTGCCCGGTATGCCGACACCTATGGC
Source organism: uncultured Planctomycetaceae bacterium (assembly GCA_963707405.1). GTDB lineage: Bacteria > Planctomycetota > Planctomycetia > Planctomycetales > Planctomycetaceae > CAVPPT01. The sequence goes on from CAVPPT010000025.1 coordinate 529,168, forward strand.
TACCAGGCCGATGTCTATCGCGACATGTGGCCGTGGCGTGACTGGGTGGTCCGTGCCTTCAACGACAATCTGCCTTACAACCAGTTCATCACCTGGCAACTGGCGGGAGATCTGCTCCCCGATGCAAGTCGTGACCAGATTCTGGCGACAGCCTTCAACCGCAATCATCGGCAGACAAATGAAGGAGGGAGTGTCGAGGAGGAGTTCCGCTGTGAGTATGTCGCCGACCGCGTCAATACGTTCGGGGCCGCGTTCCTCGGTCTAACACTCGAGTGCTGCCGCTGTCACGACCACAAGTACGATCCGATTACGACGCGGGAGTACTATCAGATCTCGGCGTTCTTCGACAACATCGACGAGTCGGGCCTGTACTCACATTTCACGACGGCAGTGCCGACGCCGACGCTGATGCTGTCCGACAATGAGGCAGAGCGGCAACTGGCGGATTTCTACAAACGCATCCGTGATGCCGAGAAACGACTGACCACAATGGCGACGGAGCAGGAGGGGGCATTTCGCGACTGGCTATCCGCACAGGACTTCGACTCGCTGAAAGAACCCGCAGGCCGTCTGGCACATCTTGACTTTGAAGAGAGTGTCGCCGCGCCCAATCAACAAGTGCCGGGAGCGATGGGAAGCGCCATCAGGTTGACGGGAGATGATGGAGTCTTGCTGGAGGTCGGCAACTTCTCCCGACACGATCCCTTCTCGATCGCGCTGTGGTTGAACACGCCCGATGTGAAAGAGCGGGCCGTCATCTTTCATCGTTCGCGGGCCTGGACCGACGCCGGCAGCCGGGGGTATGAGTTGCTCATCGAGGAGGGCCGGTTGAGTGCGGCCCTCATCCACTTCTGGCCCGGCAATGCTTTGCGCGTCCGGACACAGGAGGCGATTCCGACGGGCCAGTGGCTGCATGTCGTGATCACTTATGATGGATCGACCCGCGCGAAGGGGCTGCGGATCTTTGTCAATGGAGAGCCGCCAGTGTGTGAGGTGGTGCGCGACCAGCTCACGCGGAACATCACCGGTGGCGGAGGGGAGAACATCACGATCGGTGAACGCTTCCGCGACCGGGGCTTCACCAATGGTCTGATCGACGAGTTCCAGGTGTTCGATCGGCAACTCGCAGCGATCGAAGTGGCTCAGTTGTTCGATGGCCACACGCTGAACGACACGCTGACCCAAACGGTCGGCCAGGCGTCGACAGAGTCGACGCCTGGCGGCGCGTCGACAGACGGCGCTGTACGACTGGTATCTCCTGAACCAGAACGAGTCGTATCGAGCCGCACTTGCTGAACTGCGCGAACTCCGCCGGCAGCGCGGCGACCTGTTCGATGCCACGCCGGAGATCATGGTGATGCGCGAACTGCGGGAACCTCGGCCGACGTTTCTCCTCCAACGTGGAGCATACGATGCTCCCGGCGACGAGGTTCATCCACAGACTCCCGCCAGTCTCTCGCTGCTACCGGAGGATGCGCCACACAACCGGCTGGGACTCGCACGATGGCTCACGGATGCGGCCCATCCGCTCACGGCACGGGTGGCTGTCAATCGGTTCTGGCAGTCGCTGTTCGGTCGCGGACTGGTGGTGACGGCTGAGGACTTCGGCCGGCAGGGACAGCCTCCTTCGCATCCGGAGCTGCTGGACTGGCTGGCGCGGTCATTCATCGACTCCGGATGGGACGTGAAAGCATTGCTGCGGAAGATTGTACTGTCAGCCACCTATCAGCAAAGTTCGGATGTTACCCCGGAGAAACTAACGCAGGATGCCGAAAACTTGTGGCTCTCGCGGGGTCCGAGTCATCGACTGTCGGCGGAGATGATCCGTGATACGGCGCTGCTGGCCGGCGGTCTGCTGGTGGAGCAGGTCGGCGGACCTCCGGTGAAGCCGTATCAGCCGCCGGGATTGTGGGAGGAGAAATCAGGAGCCAAGTATGAGCGGGACGTCGGGGACGGAAGCCATCGCCGCAGCCTGTATACCTACTGGAAACGCACCTCCCCGCCGCCGTCGATGATGACCTTCGACGCCGCATCGCGCGAGGTGTGCATCGTGCGCAGGCAGGTGACGGCGACGCCGCTGCAGGCACTCGGGCTGCTCAACGACCCCCAATATGTCGAGGCGGCCAGGGGACTTGCCCAGCGAACAATGCTGTTGGGTTCTGACGATCCCCGTCAGTGGACGGTGAGAGTATTCCGCACATTGACAAGCCGGGCACCGACAAGGCAAGAGCAGTCGGTGCTGCTCCGCATGTACGCGGAACAGCTCGCCGACTTTGCTCTGCGACCCGATGACGCCCGGCAGTTTCTGGGCATCGGCGATTTGCCCCTGTGCGCGGAGCTCGATCCGACGCAGCTCGCCGCCCTGTCCGCTGTCGCCGGTGCCTTGATGAACTATGACGAAACGGTGATGAAGCGATGACGGCCAATCCCCTCATGTCCGGAAGCTTCCAAACCCACGCGACCCAGATGACGCGGCGATACTTCTTCGGACGCGAGTCTGGGTGTGGGCACGGCGGCGCTGGCCACACTATTGGCCGACGGTCCGCGGGCGCAGGGGCTGCGACTTCCGAAGGCGAAACGCCAAGGCTAGACGGCTTCCATCATCCGCCGCGAGCCAAACGGGTCATCTCGCTGTTCATGAGTGGCGGCCCCTCACAGATGGAGCTGTTCGACTACAAGCCTCTCCTCAATCAGCTGCATGGGCAGGAACTCCCTGCAGAGGTACGGCGAGGACAACGGCTGACCGGCATGTCGGGCAACCAGGCGACGCTGCCATTGGCCGGGTCGCTGTTCGGATTTGCAGCAGCACGGCGGGTGCGGTGCGTGGGTCAGTGAGCTGCTGCCGCACACGGCGGGAGTGGTCGACGAACTGTGCTTCATCCGTTCGATGTACACCGAGGCGATCAATCACGACCCGGCGATCACCTTCATGCAGACCGGATCACAGATCGCCGGGCGTCCCTCCATCGGCGCCTGGCTCGACTACGGACTGGGCAGTGAATGCCGACCTGCCGGCCTTCGTGCGTGCTCGTCACGAAGAACAAGGGAGGGCAGCCGCTGTACTCCCGGTTGTGGGGGAGCGGCTTTCTCCCATCGACAGCATCAGGGTATTCAGTTTCGCGCGGGTCGCGACCCGGTGCTGTATCTGTCCAATCCGCAAGGTGTGACTGACACGAGTCGCCGCCGGTTGCTCGATCACCTGGGCGAACTGCATCACATCGAATATGCCCGGCGTCTCGATCCGGCAATCGAGGCCCGCATCGCCCAGAGTGAAATGGCCTATCGCATGCAGACGTCGGTTCCGGAAGTCGACGAACCTGGCGAGCGAGCCGAACCACATCTTCGACATGTACGGTCCCGACGCCCGCGAGCCGGGGACGTTCGCGGCGAACTGTCTGCTGGCCCGCCGCCTCATCGAGCGAGATGTCCGTTTTGTGCAGCTCTTTCACAAAGGATGGGACCAGCATGGCAATCTGCCGGCCGGCATCCGCACGCAATGCAAAGATGTGGACCAGCCCTGTGCGGCGCTCATTCGGGACTTGCGACAGCGCGGCCTGCTGGACGACACGCTCGTCATCTGGGGAGGCGAGTTCGGACGCACCGCGTACAGCCAGGGAAAGCTGACCGCCGACAACTACGGCCGCGACCATCACCCCCGCTGCTTCACCATGTGGCTGGCTGGCGGCGGTGTGAAGCCGGGTTTCACATACGGCACAACCGACGACTACAGCTACAACATCGTCGAGAACCCGGTGCATTTGCATGATCTGAATGCGACAATCCTGCACCTGCTGGGGATCGATCACGAGCAACTGACGTTCCGCTACCAGGGCCGTCGCTTCCGGCTGACGGACGTGCATGGCGAGGTGGTCGAGGCCATATTGGCGTGAGTGAGTGTCTGCCTTCAGTTCCCCGGGGATGATAATGGACGAGCGACTTCATGCAGACATAGAGACGAGCACGGCCGTTGAACCTCAACATATCCACCTCGCAAGACGGCTTCTTATGGGCACCGTCCTCTGCTGCTTGTGCGCGATGCCGCTCCCGGCCGCGGACAGTACCGCACCTGCGGAGGTCGCGGCACGTCGTCTGCAGTACGAGCGGCATGCCTTAGGTCATGAGGGGGACCCCGATCATGGTCGCGAACTGTTCCGCGCAGGAGCGCACAAAGTGTCTGACGTGCCACAAGATCGGCAGCGAAGGGGGAACCGTTGGTCCCGATCTCTCACATATCGGCGGGAAGTTCGATCGACCGCATCTGATTGAGTCGCTGCTCGAACCCTCGCGGCAGATCATTGAAGGATACCGGGTGAGTGTGATCGCCCTCGATGATGGGCAGGTGGTGACAGGCATCGTCAAAGAGCACTCCGACGACAGCCTGACGCTCATCGATGCGAAAGCCGAGTCGCGTGTAGTCCGCACGTCCGACATCGAACTGCGGCAGGAGAGTGACCTGTCGCTGATGCCCGAGGGACTCGCAGATGCGCTGGAACTAACGGAGTTCACCGACCTGGTGGCGTACCTGGAGTCGCTGCGGCCCGGTGGCAAACCCAAACCGGGTGAGGACGTCTCGGGACCGATCACTCTTCCCGCTGGCTTCGAAACGATGATTATCGCGACGAATCTCACCGGTCTGACGGCACTCGAGACGACGCGCGACGGCCGGATCTTCGTCTGCGAGCAGACCGGGGCGCTGCGGGTTGTGAAGGACGGCGTGCTGCTCGAAGAACCGTTCGTCACGCTGCCGGTCGAGGCGTACTGGGAACGCGGACTGATCGGCGTGACCGTGCATCCAGACTTTCCAGAAGTTCCGGAGGTGTTCGTCTGCTATGTCGCGAAAGATCCGTACTCGCATCACCGGGTGAGCCGGTTCATCGCCGACGGAGACGTCGCCGTCCCAGGCAGCGAGATGATTCTGCTGGCCGGAGATGATCAGTCACAGCTGGGGGGCAAGGTGCCTGCCGGTCATCAGGGCGGGGCGCTGCACTTCGGACCGGACGGGACGCTGTACATTGGCATCGGCGAACAGACGGCGGAGACTCCCGCTCAACGTCTCGACACGTTTCAGGGAAAGCTGCTGCGAATCAACCCCGACGGCAGCATCCCCGAAGACAACCCGTTTGTGAACGAGGCCACTGGCAAGTACCGGGCGATCTGGGCACGCGGGTGCCGCAACCCATATACGTTCGCCTTCCGGGCCAGCGATGGGGACATGCTCATCAACGACATCGGCGGTGAGTATGAGGACATCAATCGGGGCATCGCCGGTGCCAACTACGGTTGGCCGATCGTCGATCATGGTCCGACGGACGATCCCCGCTTTGTCGGGCCGGTGCACTACTATCCCCATGCGTCAGCAGTGGGGGCAGACTTCTGCCAGCAGGACAGCAACTGGTCCGAGTCGCTGCGGGGCCGGTACTTCTTCGCTGACTATGTGCTGGGCTGGATCAAGTCTCTCGACCCGGCGGCTCCGGCAGAGGCCCAGACGTTTGCGACGGGGCTGCGACGACCGACCGATCTGAGGTTCGGCTCCGATGGCAGCCTGTACGTTCTGCTGAGGAATGCCTGGGTGATGGATGACAAGTTCCAGCCGCACACCGGCACCCTGCTGCAGATTCGCTACGTGGGCCAACCGTGAACGTGAGTCCTTTCATGTGATGCGGCCGTAGGCATCGTTGCACCTGTTCCAACATGTTGGAGTACAGGATTTGGCCTGCCTCAGAACAGCCTGAAGGCGTGACTCCAACGGGCTGAACTCCAAGAGCCAAGGCTGTCCAATTCGATCAGGCCCATCGCGCGGGATGTCATTTGTCGGGCAGGTGTGCTAGTCTGATGCTGCTGAAGACGGTGTGCACTTGTGTGCGGCGGGCTTCAGCAAGTCTCACCTCGACGAAAGGAATCGGGTCGGCGGCGGTCGCCTCGGCCGGTTCGCTCCGAGTGTTTGCCGCCACGGCCGCTGCCTCACAGACGCCATCTGCTGACGTCTGGCGAGGGGATTGTATCCTCGGCATCAGGTCTTCCTCTTCGCGGCTGTGTGCCCGGTCTGCTCGCGCCGACTCGTGGCTTCCGCAATGCTGGAGGAGCCTGCAGTATCCTTGACTGGAGGCAGCATGTCCGTTGGCGAAATCGATCGCATCGTTGATGTCCCCGCAGAAGAGATCGAGGAACCGAAGTTCGAATACCCGGGCATTCCCACGACCTGCGACGGTGCCGAGGCGGTCGTCTGGGTCGAGACGCGCATCTCGCAGGGTTGCGGGGCGTTTCCGATCACCAGCTCCACCACGATGGGGGGCGGCTTCAACCAGGCCGTGATGAACGGCATCCCGAATCTGTGGGGCGACCAGCTCATCTTCATGGAACCGGAGAGCGAGCACTCGTCGGCGACGTTCTGCGAAGGGTTCGCGCTCGCCGGCGGACGCGTGACGAACTTCACATCGGGCCAGGGTCTGGTGTTGATGAAGGAGGTGCTGTACACGATTTCCGGCAAACGGCTGCCGGTGGTGTTCAACATCGGAGCCCGGGCCCTGACCAGCCAGGGCCTTAACGTGCATGCCGGGCACGACGACGTGATGAGCGTGGCCGACTGCGGCTGGGGGATGCTGTTCGCCCGCAACGCCCAGGAAGCCGGCGACCTCTGTCTCGATCTCGCGGCGGGCCGCCGAGGCGTCGCATACACCGTTCTTCAACGTGCAGGACGGCTTTCTCACCACGCACACGGTCGAGACGGTCCGGCTGCCGGAACTGGAGTTCATGAAGGAATTCATCGGGCAGCCCGGAAGACAAACTGATGAACCTGATGGACCCGGACAATCCGATGATGTCGGGCGTCGTGCAGAATCAGGATTCGTACATGAAAGGGAAGATCGCCCAGCGCTGGTACTACGACCAGGTGGAGCCGGCGCTGGAAGAGGCGTTTGATGAGTTCTACCGCAAGACCGGACGTCGGTACGACTTCGTCGAACCGTACCGCTGTGAGGATGCCGAGTACATTCTGGTCGGCATGGGCTGTTACATGGAGACAGCCAAGACGACCGTCGATTATCTGCGCGATGAGAAGGGAATCAAGGCCGGCTGCCTGCATCGTATACCTGCTTCCGTCCGTTTCCGGCACGTCAGATCGTGGAGGCGTTGCGGGACTGCAAGGCCTTCACCGTCATCGAACGGATGGACGATCCGCTGTCGACGACGGGCAACCATCTGACGCGCGAGATCAAGGCGGCCTTCTGCGATGCGATGAACGGCTCAGAGGGGGCAGGAGCAGATCGACCGCATTCCGCGCATCTATCACGGGGCGGCCGGACTGGGGAGCCGCGACGTGCGTGCCGGCGACATCATCGCCATTTTCGACAACATGATCGACGACGGCCAGGAGTTCTTCTGTCACGGGGATCAAGCATGCCGCTCGCGCTGCGAAGTGACTGACGATCCCGATTTGCGCCCCTGCGGAGCCTTCTCGATGCGCGGGCATTCGGTCGGCGGCTTCGGTTCGGTCACCACCAACAAGGTGATCGCCACCATCGGCGGGCGAGGTGTTCGGCAAGGATGTGCAGGCGTATCCGAAGTATGGCTCGGAAAAGAAGGGGCTGCCGACGACGTACTACCTGACGATTGCCGACTCGCACATCTTCATGCACAGCGAACTGGAGCATGTCGATCTGGTGGTGCTCAACGACACCAACGCGCTGTTCAGCGGCAATCCGCTCAAGGGCATGGTCGACGGCGGGGCGATCTTCATGCAGAGTCGCCTACGACGATGCCGGCCGACGTCTGGCAGCGGATTCCCGCCGCATCACAAGCGGACGATTCGCGAGAAGCAGCTGCATGTGTTCTTTGTCGACATGGTGCAAGATCGCCCGCGAGGTCGCCTCGGAGGCCGACCTGCAGATGCGCATGCAGGGAATCGTGCTGCTGGGAGCGCTTCCTGAAGCTGACTCCCTACGCTCGCGAAGCAATCGATGACCGACGAACAGGTGTATGCCGGCGTCGAGAAGGCGCTGCGCAAGTACTTCGGCAAGCGCGGCGAGCAGGTGGTGCAGGACAATCTGACCTGCGTGAAACGCGGCTACTCAGGAGATGCAGGAAATTCCGCTCTCGCCTGATCCATGAGAGCAACGGTCACATGTCCTCATGATGTCCGCCTGCGGAACGTTGAGGAGCACGTACGTCTCAATCCGCGTGCAGTTTCGATTCAACGGAGCACACTCGATGGCTGCAACCGAAGCTCCTGACCTCGATGAACGAGGCCAGCGAGCGGGATCCGTTCAACAACAACTCGCTACGGCACGCTGGTCGATCGCGACCGTACGTCAGCGTCAACGCTGCCGATTCTCGATGTCGATCGACTTCAACGACCGGATCATTCGCGGCTACGAGGACGGCACGGCGGAGAAGCGAACTGCCCGCCGACCTCGCCGTCGCACGGTCGCTGATTCCCGCCGGCACGGCCACGCTGCGCGACTTCAGCTACATCGCGCCGGAGATCCCGGAGTACATCCCCGAGAACTGCACCGGCTGCATGGACTGCGTGACGCGAATGCCCCGACACGGCGATTCTCGGCAAGGTGCTCGGCGAGCACGACACTGGGCGAAAAGCTGCAGTCCATCGATCGGCGACGACGATCGGGCGATGTTCGAGCAGCAGTGGTCCAAGACCCGCAAGTACTACGACGGCCCGCAGAAGAAGGGGCAGGAAGGGGGCCGGTTCGCCATCATCATCGACCCCAGCAAGTGCAAGGGCTGCGCCGAGTGCGTCACCGTCTGCGACGACCTCGCGCTGAAGATGATTCCCAAGACCGACGAGACGATGACGCAGATTCGCAAGAGCCATCGCTTCTTCAAGCAGTTCGGCCCGTCGGACGAGCAGTACATCAACGACAACCTGCTGATCGACATGATGCTCAAGGAGCAGACGCACATCTACGTCGGCGGTGCGGGTCGCTGTGCCGGCTGCGGCGAAGGGACGGCGCTGCGGATGATGTGCGCGGCCACCGGCGCGAAGTACGGCGACGACTGGGGCATCGTGGCGGCCACCGGCTGCAATACGGTCTACACGTCGACCTATCCGTACAACCCGTACCTCGTGCCGTGGACGAATTCGCTGTTCGAGAACGCCCCGGCCGATGCGATGGGCGTGCGCATGCGCTGGGATCAGATGGGCTGGACAGACAAGCCGCTGTGGTGCATCGGCGGCGACGGCGCGATGTTCGACATCGGCTTCCAGTCGCTCTCGCGGATGTTCGCCTCGGGAATGAACATCAAGGTGTTCGTGCTCGACACGCAGGTCTACTCCAACACCGGCGGACAGGCCTCGACCAGCACGTTACACCGGCCAGAACACCAAGATGAGCGTGCACGGCAAGAAGTTCGACGGCAAGCAGGAACGCCGCAAGGAGATCGCCCAGATCGCCATGATGCATCCGCGACGTGTTCGTGGCCCAGACCACCTGCGCCCACACCAACCACTTCTACAAGTCGGTGCTCGGACGCGCTGGAGTTCGACGGCCCGGCGATCGTCTGCTGCTACACGACCTGCCAGCCGGAACATGGCGTGGCCGACAACATGGCGACCGATCAGGCGCGGCTGGCGGTCGATACGCCGGGCCTTCCCGCTGCTGATTTACGATCCGCGCAAGGGGGACACGCATCAAGCGAGCGGCTGTCGCTGCAGGGCAATCCGGCCATGAAGGACGACTGGTGGACGAATCCCAAGACCGGGCGAAGTGGTCGATTTCATCGACTTCGCCCGCAGCGAAGGTCGCTTCGCCAAGCACTTCGACAAGGACGGCAACCCCTCGCCGACGCTGCTTTCCGCGCACGAGGACCGGCTGAAGAACTGGCATGTGCTGCAGGAACTGGCCGGCCTGAGGTAACACGTCCGAACTCCACTTCAGAGGGTCACGATAGGGAACATGGCCGTTTCGTCGCCGCACATCGATCGCCGTCTGTTCCTCTCGCAGCTTGCGCTGGCGCGTGGGGCACGACCGCGGGACGTGCCGAGTCCTCACAGCCCCGGCGAATTCTGCTGCGTTCGTCGTGGCAGACCGTCAACATCGGTGACATTGCCCACACGCCGGGCGTTCTCGCTCTCCTGGAGAAGTATCTGCCGGAGGTCGAGGTGTGGCTGTGGGCCAGCAAGCTCGACAATGGCGTCGACCGGTTGCTGCTCTCGCGGTTTCCCAAACTCAGGATCGTTGAGGGCGCGCGGGCTGAATGAAGCATTCAATGACTGTGACTTTCTCCTGCACAGCTCCGGTGCATCGCTCGTGGCAGAGCGGGACGTCGTTCGCTGGCATCAGGAGACGGGCAAGCCGTATGGCATCTATGGCATCACACTGCCCCCCAAATCATCCTCGGCCACAACGGCAACTCCCCAGGCGACACTGAACAACACCATCCATGTGCTGAGCGGCACAGCAGTTCGTCTTTTTCCGCGATTCGCATTCGCTTGCCTTCGCGAAACAGCAGGGGTGCGACTGTCCGGTGATGGAGTTCGGCCCCGACGGCGCATTTGCGTGCGACTTGCGCGATGACGAGACGGCGAGTGCATTCCTCGATGCGCATGGTCTCGAACCCGGGCAGTTTTTGTGTTGTATCCCCCGACTGCGATATACGCCCTACTGGACGATTCCCTCGAAAAACGCCGCATTCGATGAAGTCAAGCACGCTCGCAATGAACTGATGAAGGAGCACGACCACGCTCCCCTCCGGCAGGCGATCAGCGATGTGGTCCGTCAGACAAACCTCAAAATCCTGCTCTGTCCGGAAGACCAGACCCAGATGGCCGTCGGCAAGGAACTGCTGCTCGATCGTCTCCCCGACGACGTGCGGCCTCGCGTCGTCTGGCGCCGGGATTACTGGCTGACCGGCGAGGCCATCAGCACCTATGTGCGCAGTGCCGGACTGTTCGGTAACGAAATGCATTCGCCGATCATGTGCATCGGTCATGGCATTCCGGCCATCGTCTGTCGCTGGGCCGAGCAGACCAGCAAAGGCTACATGTGGGACGACATCGGCCTGTCGGACTGGCTGTTCGATCTCGATGAGGAGCCGCAGGTGGCGAAAGTCGCTCCCGCGGTATTCGCCATGGCCCGCGATCCCGCTGGCTCTCGTACAAAGGCTGACGCGGCCCGGACGTTTGTGCAGCAGCGACAGCGTGAAACCATGGCACGGCTCACCCGCGAACTGGCCTGATGCGGAAGTTCGTGTTGATGTGCCCTGACGATCACCGAAGTTACGTCAGGCAGGATGAGTGCCCCGAGCCTCGCGAAACGCACCGCGTCCCTGCTTTGGGAGTTGGTGCGTTTCGCTTGGACTCGGGCACCATGCGATTAGAATTCACAATCAACGCGAAATTCCCGTGCAAGTGCCGCCGGCACAGGCATCACGTTGATCGCACGCATTAAAACACGCGCCGCAGTTGAAAGGATCAGTCGACAGATCGACACACGTGGTTCCGCACTTCGTCAGGCCCGAGGCGCACTCGTTGCCACCGGCCGTACAGGTGCCGGCGATACAGAACGGTGTCGCGCCTCCCGCAGACGACACCACAGCCGCCGCAGTTGTTGACGTCCGACGACAGGTTGACACACGTAGTGCCGCACTTCGTCAGGCCCGAGGCGCACTCACTGCCGCCAGCCGTACAAGTGCCGGAGATGCAGAACGGCGTCGCGCCACCACAGACCACCCCGCAGCCGCCGCAGTTGTTGATGTCGTTGCTGGCGTCGATACAGGTGCCGCCGCAACACGTCTTCCCGCTGGCACTGCAGTTGTTGCCGATGGCTCCGCAGTTGGGGTCGCGCGAGGTATCCACGCAGGTGTACGAACCGCAACCTCCCGAGAGGCGATTCGTCTGACCGCCGCAGGCCCGGCAGGCGGACAGGCACTGAGACTGCTTCTTCTTCGTACACCGGCCGCAGAAGGCGATACACGGGTCGACCGGCTTGGGTGCACGCGGCGCGGCCCGGAAGCGAAAGTAGGGATACGGTCCGTCTTTGGCCGACAGACCGGAGGCCAGCGGCCCCAGGACGGCGCCGGTGAGCAGCAGTCCCAGTCGCCGCAGCGATTCGCGACGGGGAAGGGATTCATCGGCCAGGGACTTCGAGAGTTCGTCAAAGGGATGGGTCATTTTGAATATCTTTCATTGGAATCAGGCTTGGAACAGCGACTCGCTCGCGGTTGAACCATTCACCATTGCTGCGGCCACTTTCCCACGCCGCACTGAAATCCCTGGAAACAGTCGCGTCACCCTTGAAACTCGACTAGTCATCGGGCGAGATTGATTGTGGAATGGTCCGTCGAACTCAACGCCCATCAAAAATCGAACACACAGACTCCGCCCAAGCAGGTCAGAAAATCTGGGCATTCGATGCCACAACCCCCACAGTTGTATTTGTCTACGAAGATGTTGGTGCACACGCCATTGCAGATCACCGCACTAGAACCGCACATGCTACATGTCCCCTGGTTGCAGTACGGCGTTGCTCCGCCGCAGACGTTGCCGCAGGCTCCACAGTTGTTGGCGTCTTGCGACAGGAGGACACACGTCGTGCCGCACTTCGTCAGGCCAGAGAAACACTCTGTACACGCTCCGGCTGTGCAGAATGGTGTCGCGCCTCCGCAGACGACGCCGCAGCCACCGCAGTTGTTGATGTCGCCCGTCACATCGATGCAGCTCCCGCCGCAACACGCCAGACCGCTGGCGCTGCAGTTGTTGCCAATCGACCCGCAGTTGGGGTCGCGTAAAGTGTCGACACAGGTGTACGAGCCGCAGCGTCCGGAAAGGCGACTGGTCTGGCCGTTGCAGGCCCGGCAGGCCGACAGGCACTGGGACCGCTTGCTCGTCGTACATCGACTGCAGAAGGAGACACACGGGTCGACCGGCCTGGGCGCACGCGGCGCGGCCCGGAAGCGAAAGTACGGGTACGGACCGTCTTTGGCCGACAGTCCGGAGGCCAGCGGCCCCAGCACGGCGCCGGTGAGCAGCAGTCCCAGCCGCCGCAGCGACTCACGCCGGGGCAGTGATTCATCGGCCAGGGACTTCGAGAGTTCGTCAAAGGGATGGGTCATCGTTGGAAACCTTCGTGCAATGTGAACTGGAACTGTCAGTAGCATCCAGAAGCGCCATGGATCGCAGTCATATGGTGTGATTGCGGGCTATGGGCAAGAATAGGGGCCGTCCGGATCACACGGAACGGGATCGATCTCGCAGCCGCCGCTGACACAGGTGCTGCCGCTGGCACATGCGACATAGCAGGCGCCGCAGTTGGCCGCGTCTGTGGACAGGTTGACACACGTGGTGCCGCACTTCGTCAGGCCTGCGGCGCATTCGTTGCCCCCAGCGGTACACGTCGCCGCGATGCAGAATGGTGTCGCACCTCCGCAGACCACTCCGCAGCCGCCGCAGTTGTTGATGTCGTTGCCGACATTGATGCAGGCACCCCCGCAGCAGACGAGGCCGCTCGCACTGCAGTTGTTGCCGATCGCCCCACAGTTCGGGTCGCGCGACGTATCGACGCAGGTGTACGAGCCGCAACGTCCGCTGACGCGGCTCGTGTCTCCGCCACAGGCGCGGCAGGCGGTCAGGCACTGGGACTGTTTGTTCTTCGTGCACCGACTGCAGAAGGAGACACAGGGGTCGACCGGCTTGGGCGCACGACGAGGTGCCTGAAACCGGAAGTAGCGATACGGTCCGTGTCCCGCGGCGTTCAGGCCGGAGGCCAGCGGCCCCAGCACAGCACCGCTCAGCAACAGTCCGAGCCGGCGCAGTGATTCGCGCCGTGGCAGCGACTCGTCCGCCAGGGACTTCGAGAGTTCGTCAAAGGGATGGGTCATGGTGGGAGCCTTTCATCTGAGAGTGGTGGAAACGTCTTGTGAATGTCGAAGCGCGAGAATCGAAGCACCCTCTGGAAGCCGGTCAGGTCATCCGGGCGACCTCCTTGCCGTTGCGCGTCGGCTTGATGTCGACGCGGGCCGAGGGCACGTCGTCAGCCAGGGCCAGAATCGGTTTCACACCGATCGCCACATCGCTGGCGAGGATCCCCTGCTCGTCGATCAGATAGCCGATGGGCGTGGCGAACATCGCGTACTTGAGCGAGACCTCCCACTGTTTCTGCACGACGATGGGATACGTCAGCCCCAGCTTTTCGGCCTTGAGGCGGGTCGCCTCGATCTCACGCCGGCTGACGAGGAGCACCTGGAGATCCGGATGGCTGAGATGGATTTCCTGCAGGTGCGGGGCCAGCTCATCGCAGGGACCGCAGTCGGGGTCCGAGAACACCAATAGAACACGCCGGCCCCGCAGTTCGACCAGCGACAGCTCGCCCCCCTCCAGACAGGGCAAGTTGAAGTCCGGGGCCGGGGTCCCGGCCTTCAGACCGCTGCGGTTGATCCGGCTGTTGGCCAGGGACGGATCGGGCTGTTTGCCATGGTTGCCGTGCGCGTGCTGGGGGACGGCATTCGGGGCGGCCAGTCTGAGGAGTGCCTCGGCTCCGGCGGCCATTTCACTGGCGACGCAGCCCTCGGCATCGATGCGATAGCCCATGGGTGTTCCCTGGGCACCGTACTTCGTGGCGACGTCCATCTGCTTCTGCCGCAGCACGACGCAGCGCACGCCATGCTGCTGGAACAGCGCACGATTCTGCTTGGCATTGCCGGTGGTGATGACGACCGGCACCGGTTGTCCGTGGGCTCCATCGACCGGCAGGGCGGCGAGATCGTCCAGCATCGCCGTGCAGAAGCCACACTGCGGGTTAAAGAACATCAGCAGGACATCGCGACCGCGGAACTCCGACAGCTTGCGCCGCACTCCATTGAGATCGGGCAGCGCGAACTCCGGTGCCAGGGTGCCCACAGACAGTCCGGCAGGTTCGCTGCGGGGCGCTGGACTGTGCGCGGCGAGGGAACTCTGTGCGGCGAGGCGCTGTTCGATCGCCTCCAGCCGCAGCAGGATGCGGCCATTCTGCCGGACGAACTGATACGCGAGCCAGGTGCCGGCAGCGATCAGCAGCCAGGGCAACACGCTTCCCAAAATGAGTGTCATCATCGCAGTTCTCCGGTGTGATCTGTGGTAGTATCAACAGGACATGGCTGCCGGCGCGCACAGCGAGCGCCGGGGGCGATGCCAGGCCGGTGAGGAACTTTCTTGACGGTCAGGGCCTCACCGGCCGCTTTTGTTGTCTGGGTTCAGGTTCAGATATTCATGGGTCCGGGATCATTCGGGCTGCTCCTGTATTGGTGACTCCCCCGGACTGCTGGCCTGTGACTCCGGCTTCTCCTGTGGGTTCGTCTCGGGCGGCTTGCCCTGTCCCTTGAGGGCCTGGTTGAGCCACTCGGGTGCCCATTGATGCGACGGTTCCAGCCGGAGGGCCTCGCGCAAAGCAGCCTCCGCTTCTGTGAACCTTTTCTGCTCCACGAGGGCCTGACCCAGGCCAGCATGCCCGCCGGCCGTCTCGGGCTTCAGGCGGATTTCTTCACGAAATGCGTCCTCAGCTTCGGTGAACTGTCCCAGGTTGATGAGCGACCACCCGAGGGCGGCGTGGGCGTAATAATCCGTCGGATCCAGTCGGACCGCCTCGCGCAGCGGCACCAGCGCCTCGGCGAATCTCTTCTGTTCCTGAAGCGTCCGCCCGAGACCCCGACGAGCCACGCTCAGATCGGGATTTACGCGAAGTGCTTCATGGAACTCCTCCTCTGCCTTGGTGAACTGTTGTTGCTCGAGCAGCACCCAGCCGAGGGTACTGCGCACCCCGTCGTCACCCAGGCGGACCGCCTCGCGCAGAGGCACCAGTCCTTCTGCAAACTTCTTCTGTCCTTGAAGTGCTCGGCCCAAAACGTGGTGCACGCCGGCATCGTCAGGTCTGAGCCGGACGGATTCGCGGAATTCGAGTTCGGCTTCGGCGAACTGTCCCAGATCGAAATACGTCCAGCCGAGGGCGGCGTGGGAATCGGAATTCGTGGGATCCCGATGGACTGCCTCTCCCTGGGGCACCAGCGCTTCGGCAAGTCGCTGCTGACCTTTGAGAGACTCCGCGAGGCCGCGCTGAGCCACGGCATGGTTGGGATTCGCGCGGGTCGCTTCGCGGAAGGCGTTCTCCGCCTCCGGGTACTGGTGCTGTGCCATGAACAGCCAGCCGAGGGCATCCTGAGCGACGTCACGAGGCGGATTGAGCCGGTCCACGTCGTGAAGCACCGCCATCGCCTCGACATACTTCCCCTGATTGCGGAGCGCCACCGCCAGATCGAAGTACGCCCACACCTGCTCGGGCTTCAGTTGCACAACAGTGCGGAAACAGGTCTCTGCCTCGGCGAATTGGCCTTCACTCTGGAGCAGCAGGCCAAGCCGGCGGCGGAGGTCGGCGTTTTCCGGCCAGCGGAGGACGGCTTCGCACAGTCCTGCCTCCGTAAGCTGAAATGCACCAGGCGGAAGTTCGAGGACGGCGGATGCGGCCTGCGCAAGGTCTGCGACGTGTGGCGCGAGCGCCTCGGGATCGGTGGCGGCCCGCCAGAGCCTGACGGTCCCATCGCCGCCCGCCGTGGCCAGCGTGCTGCCGTCGGGAGAGAATTGCACCTGCGCCACCGGTCCCTGGTGGCCGGTGAGCGTGCTCCGCTCCTGTCCTGTGACAACGTCCCACAATCGCACGGTCTTGTCCTGACCGGCGGTCGCCAGCGTCCTGCCGTCGGGCGAAAAGGCCAACGCATTCACATGTTTGGTGTGCCCACCAAAGTCGGCGAGCTGCCGACCCGTTGCTACCTCCCACAGTGTCACTGTCCCAATGTGCGTGCCGACCGCCAGGGCCTGGCAGTCCGGGGAGAATGCCAGAGAAAGCACCTCGACCATGGCGGGCCCTTGAGCGAATTGCAGCTTCACCTGGCCGGTGGCAAGATCCCACACGGTGACCCATTGAAACTGGGATCCCGCGGCGAGCAGCTTTCCATCCGGTGAGAACTCGGCGCAGTTGACTGACACAAGAGGTCCCGTCAGCGTTCGGGCGGGCAGCGTGTCGAGATTCCAGAGTTTGATCGTGTTGTCGCCGCGGTGTTTGTAATACGTGGCGACGCGTTTTCCATCCGGTGACAATGAGAGTCCTGGGGGCGATTCCGGAGGACGTGGCAATGCAAATCTTGCCAGGGCGCATCCGGCGCGCACGTCCCAGGTGGTGCCTAGTTCAGAGTCGGCCGGTCCCGCGAGCGAGTTGGCGTCGGCAGAAATCGCCATCACGCCGCCGAGCGGCAAGACGGCGACTTCCTTGCCCGCTGCGACGTCAATGACTTTTGTCAGGCCGGGATTCCCAACCAGCAGCGTCCGGCCGTCCTGTGAGAAGCGCAGGCAGCTCACGCCGACAATCGGAATGGACGCCGTCTCTTCGAGCGGCGTCATGTCCCAGAGCTTGATATCCCCGCTGAGAGTGGATGACGCCAGCGTCTTGCCGTCCGGCGAGAAAGCCACGCTCCAGACCGGATCCAAATGCACGTCCTGGCCCAGTGTTTCGCCCGTCTGAATGTCCCAGACGATGACGCGGCGGTCCTCGAGCCCCGTTGCAAGCCTCGTTCCATCAGGTGAGAAGGCCAGTCCACGAGCTTCGCTTTGAGTTTGAAAGTCGAGGCGCATTTCGCCGCTCGCCGTGTCCCAGACCTTGGTGATCTGCTGCGCCGAAGTCGCGATCCGGGTGCCGTCCGCAGACAACTCCGCAGTAGCAAGGTAGCGAACGGGAATCGTCAAACGCCTCTCGCCGCTGTCCACGTCCCAGGTGCGCACCTCGCCGCTGTTCGTAAACTGGCCGGCCATCGTCGCGATGGTCTTGCCGTCGGGGAAGAATCCGATCACGAAACCGGCTTCGGGAATGGTCAGACGCTCTGCACCGCTCGCAACGTCCCAGAACTTCGCATCCACTCCGGACTCTGTGACCAGTCCTCCGGCAATGAGCGAACTGTCGGGTGAGAATGCCAATCGGGCGACGGAGCCTGCGATCGTGTGCCGCGGCTGGCCTGTAGCCACGTCCCACAGGATCAGCGATTCGGTTTCCTTGCCGCTGCTGGCGAGCGTCTTGCCATCGGGTGAATACGCCACCTCCCACACGCCGCTGCTGTGCCCGAGAAGCACTCTTTGCTGTGTGCCGGTCGCGACGTCCCACAGGCGCACGCTCCGATCCCAGCTGCCGGATGCCAACGACTTTCCGTCAGGCGAAAACTTCACCGACAGGACGGCTCTGGTATGGCCGTGCAGGTATTGGCGTCGCCCGCTGTTGCACAGCCGCCACAGGTAATACCACTCGAAGCCGCGGAAGTCGTCGTCGTCGTCGGGCCCCGGCCGTTGGCCTTCCAGCAGTTCCAGCACGCGCGGCATTTCACCGGCGTGCCACGCCTGCATCGCCAGGTTCATCTGCGAGGCATACAGTCGCCGCTGGGCCAATCCGGTCTGTTCGGTCGCGATCTGCTGCTGCCGCTGCGCCTCGGTCAGGTTGTCGCGCGCCAGTGTGAGTGCGGCGTCTTTCTCACCCAGCGCCAACTGCTTCTCTCCCAGCGCTTTCTCCCGTTCAACAAGCGCCTGGGTCTTTTCATTGCGTTCGGCCCGAACCAGCACGTTGCTGATCGCCAGGCCGATCGTGGATACGAGCAATGCAGATACCACGATGGCTGCGGTCGCCAGCGCGGCCTTGTTCCGTCGCATGAACTTGCGCAAGCGGTATCCTGCCGAGGGCGGACAGGCTTCGACCGGCTGATCGATGAGATAGCGTTCGATATCCCGTGCCAAGCCGTTGGCCGTCTCGTACCGGCGCGTGCGGTCCTTCTCCAGGGCCTTCATCACGATCCAGTCGAGCTCGCCGCGAATCAGACCGCTGAGCTTGGCCGGCTCCATACTCCGATTGGCGGCGCTCGACGCCCGACCCTCCGCCGTACTGAGCCGGGTGCTGGGCTTGGGTGGCTCCTCCTCCCGGATGATCCGCAGCAGTTCGTCAAACGCTGCCGAACGCAGACGGGTCTTGTCGAACGGCGTCTCGCCCGTCAGCAGTTCGTACAGCAGCACTCCCAATGAATAGACGTCGCTGCGGGTGTCCACATCGAGCTGATTGAACTGGGCCTGTTCCGGGGACATGTACTCCAGTGTGCCGACGATCTGGCCGTACTGCGTGAAGACCGTCTGCTCGGTCAGCCGCTGGCTGATCGCCTTCGCGACACCGAAGTCGATCACCTTGGGGACCGGCTTGTCGTCGTATTGGGCGATGAGGATGTTCGAGGGCTTCAGATCCCGGTGGATGATCCCCTTCTGATGGGCGTGCTGGACCGCCTGGCAGATCGGCACGAACAGTTCCAGCCGTTCGCGGGGAGAGAGGTGCTGTTCGTCGCAATACTGGGTGATCGGAATCCCCTTGACCAGCTCCATGACGAAGTAGGGCCGGCCGCTGTCGGTGGTGCCGGCATCGAGCACCCTGGCGATGTTGGGATGGTCCATCAGTGCCAGCGCCTGCCGTTCGGCCTCGAACCGGGCGATCACCTGCCCGGCTGTCCATCCCCGGCTTGATGACCTTGAGCGCAACGCGTCGTTGGACCGGCTCGTTCTGCTCGGCCATGATAGACCGTCCCCATCCCCCCTTCGCCAATCTGCTCCAGCAGCTTGTACGGGCCGATGACAGTGCCTGGTGGCTCGGTACTGGGTGGCCCGGCAACCGTCCTGGCGAACGCGGCCGCAGGCGGGGATTCCAGAAAACTGGCCTGTTCTTCATACGCATTCAGGAGTTCGTGGACCTGATCGCGCAAGGCAACGTCGGTTCCGCAGGCCTGCCGCAGGTAGTCGGCCCGGGCGGCCGGCGAATCGATCTGCCGGGCGACGTTGAAGATCGCCTTGTCGTCAGGTTTGTTGCTGGTTGTTGTCACCATCCACTCCTGCTACTTAATTTCAGTGCGAGAATAAGGGGCGAATGCTCTGACAGATTCCTGCAAGAATTCTGTCTTCAGCCGGGGCGAAGCGATCTCGCAACTTCCGCCTTGAGCCAGCCCTTGGCGTAAGCCCAGTCGTCATCCGCTGTTGCAACCGTGATGCCAAGAGCCTCGGCCGCCTGATGCCGGGTCAGTCCGCCGAAAAAGCGGAGTTTGACGAGTTCCGCAGCGCGGGCATCTTTGGCCTGCAGCTTATCGAGGGCGTCGCTCAAGGCGATGAGGTCGTCTTCAGGCATCGGGATCTCAGCCGCGATGTCCGTCAACTCGACACGGCGATGCCTCCCACCGGCTATCGGACCGATCTTGCGGCGGGCGTTCTCAATCAGGATCCGGCGCATCGCTTCAGCGGCGGCACCGAAGAAGTGTCCGCGACTGTTCCAGTGCTGAACTTTCTCGACGTCGACCAGTCGGAGGTACGCCTCGTGAACAAGGGCTGTTGCCTGCAGGGTATGATCGCTGCGTTCTTCCGCCATTCGTGCGGCGGCGAGCTTGCGGAGTTCCTCGTACACCAGCGGCAGCAGTTGCTCTGCTGCCGAGGGATCGCCCTGTTCGATCGACGCGAGGATTTGCGTAACGTCGGCCATACATCAGAGATTACTGTTACGGCCAATCTGATTCCAACTGCAGGCGAGTGACATCGAGGCAGCTCGTTGCCGACGATTCCATGCGGTGACCATTCCTTGCGGCTTCCCGTCGCTGGACGAGGGGGCGGTTCGTTCGCATCAACGCTTGACTCAGCAACGCGGTAAACGGACGATGCACGGTGTTCTTTCCCCTCGTTCCGCCCGCCCAGTGAGGTCCGCATGTCCCGAAACCCGCTCAGCCGTCGTGACTTTCTGCAGCGCGGAAGTGCCGTCACTCTGTCCGCCGGTTTGTGGCGATGGAATGAGGCGCATGCTGACTCGACTTCTCCGAACGAGAAGCTGAACATCGCCTGCATCGGCACGGCCAATCGCGCGGAGGCCGACATCGAGGGCGTGCAGGGTGAACACATTGTGGCGTTGTGCGATGTTGATCGCGACTATCTGGACCGAGCCTCGAAAGACATCACCGGCGTCCGCCGCTATGCCGACTACCGGGAGATGCTCGAGGCAGAAGCCGGCAAGATTGATGCGGTGGTGATCGCAACGGCCGATCATCAACACGCACCGGCGGCGATTCGCGCGATTCGCAAGGGACTGCATGTCTACTGCGAGAAGCCGTTGACCCACACGGTCCAGGAAGCGCGACTGATTGCCGACGCGGCGCGAGAGCAGGGGGTCGCGACGCAGATGGGGACGCAGATTCATGCCCAGGATAACTATCGCCGGGTGGTGGAGCTCGTTCAGGCCGGGACGATCGGCGACATCAGCGATGTGCATGTCTGGGTGGGCAAGGTGTGGGGCGGGGGCGATCGGCCAGCGGAAGCGCAAAAGCCTCCCGCATCGCTGAACTGGGAACTGTGGCTGGGACCGGCACCCGAGCGACCTTATGCGGCGGGACAGTATCATCCGGCACAGTGGCGGCGCTGGTGGGACTTCGGCCAGGGGACGCTGGGCGATATGGCCTGCCACTACATGGATCTCCCGTTCTGGGCCTTGAACCTGCGGCATCCGGTACGCTGCGAAACCGAAGGGCCGCCGGTGAACGCCGAAACCTGTCCCATGGGACTGGTGGTGCGGTATGAGTTTCCGGAGCGTGACGGGCGAGGACCGGTGCGTCTCACCTGGTACGACGGCGATCGTATCCCGAGCGAGATCGCCGGTCAGCGGGTGCCTCAGAGTGGTTTGATGTTTATCGGCAGCGAGGGGATGCTATACGCCGACTATGGAAACTACCGGCTGTTCCCCAGCGAAAAGTTCGCCGGCTTCAAGCCCCCCGCGCCCACGATTCCGGCGTCGATCGGGCATCACGCGGAATGGATCAAAGCCTGCAAGGAAGGGACACCGACGACCTGCAACTTCGATTACTCCGGAGCTCTCTCCGAAGCGGTGCTGCTGGGCAACGTGGCCTATCGCTGCGGACAGCCACTGGAGTGGGACGCGGTCAACCTCAAGGCCGTCAATTGTCCGGCAGCAGATCGATACCTCCGCAAGGACTACCGCCCCGGCTGGGAAATGGCTTGAGCCACTCATTCGTGAGCAAGCAGGGCACTATTCGCCGGCGATGTATTCCAGCTGAATCGCCGTGTTAGGCAGCTTCGTCTGCATCCGGGCGACTCCTTCTGCCGTCACCGCGGTGCGGGTGAGCTTGAGGTCCTTGAGGGACGTCAAGCCGCTCCAGGGCGGGCAGACCGGCATCGGTCACCCCGGTTGACCCGAGGTGCAGGAACGTCAACTGATACATGTCCTTCAGGTCGGTCAGTGCGGCGTCACCGATCAGGGTGTTGTCCAGGTTGAGCCACTGCATGTTCGTCAGGCCCGAGAGATGCGATGCGCCAGCGTCGGAGATCGGAACCCGCCAGAGATTGAGCCGCGTGAGTGAGGTGAGTCGCGACAATGCTGCAAGCCCTGCATCGGTGACCTGGCTGTTCTCGCTGAGGTCCAAGTCCTCCAACTGTGTGAGCTGCGACAGGGGAGCCAGTCCGTCTCCGGTGACCTGAGTGCGGGAGATGCGCAGCTTCTTCAGCGCGGGGAACTGGTTCGCAAGAGTGGCGACGGCCTCATCCCCCACGAGTGTCTGGGCCAGATACAACTCTTCCAGTTTTTTCAGTCCCTGCAGTTCTGCAAGGCCGACTTCGCTGATCCACAGGTGGTCGAGCAGCAGCGCCTTCAGGCTCGTTAGCTGACCGATGGGAGCCAGTCCCGCGTCATCAACGGTCGTGGCTCCACTTTGCCCCGACAGCCGCAGCGCTCGCAGCTCCCGGAGCGATGTGAGATGCGACATGCCGGCGTTTGAGAGCGGACACCCGCGCACATCCAGATTCTGCAGCGTCGCGATTTGGCCGACATGCACCAGACCTTCGTCGGTGATTGGCGTATCGTTGAGCAGCAGGGAGCGGAGGCGCGGCAGCCCGCTCAACAGGCGCAGGTCGTCATCACCAATCACCACACCGCGAAAGCTCACTTCGGTGATAAAGCCATCACGATCGCGCTTCAGCTCGGTTGCGTGCTGATCGAGAGCCTGCGCTGCATTGGGATCATTCTGGACTTCAGGCGTGCCGTCTAGCACTGGTGTTGATGCCGGGGATGTTGATGACGGCGCGATGCTAGACGAGGGGATGGGACGCGTGACCGGTGGTGCCTGTGTCCCGCAGCCCAGGATTAGGCTACAGATCCCCGGCAGAACGAGTCGCGTCAGTCTGTACATGGAGGTCCTGTGCATGGCACAAACGTGCATCCCAAAAGCGTCCGCGTCGAGGTGCTTCACTTGCGATCCAAGCTCCAATCCTACAATCAGGTGTTGACGTGATACGAGTCAGCGGGCCAGAAGGTCAGCGATCGCTTCGGCGGATGTCGGTCCAGTGGGCATCTTCGCAAGCGCCTGGGGTGCCCCGGCCGCAGTATAGACATGTGTACTCACCTTCCACCGCCCGATATCGGAAACGGTGACGGGATCTGGCGCACACAGGCTCAGCAACCCATCGACGCCGAAGTACTTGACCGCTCCGGGGACGAACATCGGGTCGGCGTGACGCTGGAGCTGATCGAAGCGGAAGCCCTTGGGATCGGCAAACGTCTGTGCGACAGCGCCCTTCGCCTGCGAGCGAGCGGCGATTACAAGAGGTCCCACTGTCCTTCCGATGCCCACCATATGCACGGCAGCCGCCGCGTGATCGTTCGTCTGCACCAGCTTCACCATCGTCAGGATGTCGTGGACCCGCCGCGCGAACACACAGTGGTTGTAACCGAAGGTGTATCCTGCGTAACGATGCCAGCCCAGCTCTCCATCCTGCTGATACCACATCGGCTGAGATGTCATCGGCTTGCCGTCGCTGGTGAACTCGCCCTGTCCAAACAGGTCGGCGGACACCACGGAGAAGCCGGCGTCGATGAGTCGCCGCACTGGTGCAATTGGCTCACCCGCTTCCAGGAGTCCTGTCTTCCCCTCATCACACAGCCACACGACGACCTGCTGATTCCAGCCCTCAGACGGATGCAGAAACAGGGCCGGCAACTGTTCGCCGGCCGAGCGGTAATCGATGAGTCCGGTCATGACCAGGTAGCCCGATCGTTTCTCTTTGTTCCCCAGCGTCCATTCGACGTCGCCCACATCATCGATCGTGCGTCCCAGAATCGTTTGCCAGGCACTGCCGACGATCTGGCGATACTCCGCCAGTTCAGCGGGCGAGTGGGGAATCAGGGACTCCATCTGCTGCGTCGTTCGCCGGGTCATGTCGGACAGCAGCGCTCGCTCATGGGCATCGCCGACCTGGTCTCCCGAGGGAGCCGGATGATCGCTGGTCCAGACGCTCGCCTCCTCGCGGCTGAGGGGGACAAAGTCCCGCTCCAGAATCGGCTCTTCAAAGCCCAGTTTGAAGTGGCTGTTGAAGAATGCATACATCACCGCGCGGTTCACATGATTGTAGTTGTGCTTGAAGTGCGTGTTGAAGACGGCGGTCAGATTGCTCTTGCGTCCGAGCAACTCGTACAGATGCCGAAGGTCCGGATATCCCTTCGTCTCAAGTTCGACAGTCCAGTCATCGGCCGCCGTCATCCCCAGGGGACGTGGTGCGATGGCCGCGGCAATGTCGATGTTGCCCTGGTCAATCCTCAGCAGCGGGGCATTCTCGCAGGTGCAGCCTCCCTGCATGGCCGTGGAGACCATCACACAGGGCATGGCAGCGGTGATGCGATCATCGATCGCGGCAATGACCATCGACTGGGTGCCGCCCCCGCTGGCTCCCGTAACGCCAATCCGCGACGGGTCGACATTGGGCAACGACAGCAGAAAGTCGAGCGCGCGAATCGAGTTCCAGGTCTGCAGCCCCATCATGTTCTGCAGGCGAAGCTCGGCCTGCGCTCCGAAGAAGCCCCAGTTCTCGGGAGTGTCCAGATGCGTCCACTCGTCAGGGCGATGTTTGAACTGAAGGGAGTCCGCATAGCCGACCATGTCATAGACAAACACCATGCAGCCCATCCGCGCCAGTTGCACGGCCCGGGCCTGGATCGGGTGTCGCCCGCCAATCTCGAACCTCTCTGCACCAGTCACCAGTTCCTGTCGAATGGTCTTCTCACCGTGATCGTGGAAGCGGCCTTCATTCCAATGACCATGCGGAGAGAGAATGCCGGGGAACGGGCCAGGTTGGTCGTTGGGGCGATACAAACTGCCCGTCACGAAATGACCGGGCACCGATTCGAAGAACACCCGATCCACGACGTAGTCGTCCCCTTCTACACGCCCATGGATGACGGCATTGAGAGGTGTCTTGACAGGCAGGGGCCACAGGCCCTGCGAGATGAGAATGCGACGGCGAATGTCGGCCTGCCGCGCGGGCCATTCGTCCAAACTCTCGATCGGCTTGAAAGGAAAGTACCCGTTCAGATTCTGCAGGGCACCCAGTCGCACATCCTCCAACTGTGAACCTTCCGGGAGGGCCGAGGGCACCTCGCCTCTCGTGACTGCGCCAGCCGGAAACATGAAGGCACAGGTTACAACCAGGACCATGCGTCGTACGAGAGGATGGGCGGGTAAGTTGTGATGCATCGGTGGGATGTCCAGTGCGGCGGCGGGACGTCATCTCGGAGAGAAAGCGGTCACTGCATTGTGCCGGTGATACCCCTGCCGGGGCAATGGTGCGGGCCAGATGATTTGATGAGCTGATGAGGTTGGTCACGACCAATGAAGAATGGACGGGATCGCATGCTGCGCGCGCCGGGAGACCAGCATTTGTGTCCTGCCAACTCTTCCGACACAATGAGGAGACGGGGACCAGCTTGAGCCAGTGGTGAACTTCAATGACCGATCTCTTGATGAATGCTCAGATGAGTCTGCAGCCGCGCCTCCATCCAGGCATCCGCATGTGTGTGCCCGACCGACTGCGACTAATTTCCGCGGTCGTGTTCATGTGTGCGGCGACATACAGTATGGACTCCGTGTCTGCCCAGGTGGTCGCTCCCGAGGTGCCCGCCGAGTGTCGCCCCGAAATCGTCGTCCTGCGGCCGGGGGTGACGCTCACGCTGTTTGCCGAACATCCGGAGGTGATGACACCGACCGGAATTGATGTCGACGAACAAGGTCGCGTGTGGGTCGCCTGCAGTCACACGCATTTTCGACCGGTGGATTATCCCGGACCGGAACATGACCAGATCCTGATTCTGAGCGATCACAACGGCGACGGAAGGGCCGACCGTCGGGATGTGTTCTATGAGCAGACAACGGCGACCATGGATCTCGAACTGGGACCGGCGGGCTGGGTGTATCTCGCAGAACGAAGCCGGATTCTGCGCGTGCGGGATACCGACGATGACGGGCGCGGCGATGAGGCACAGGACATCGCCGTCCTTGAGACTACATCCGATTATCCCCACAACGGCCTGTCGGGTCTCGCCTGGCATCCGGATGGCGATCTGACGTTCTCACTGGGAGAGAATTACGCGAGCGAGTGGACACTCACGAGTGCTGACGGCAAGGTCTTTCATGGAACCGGTGAAGGAGGCATATTCCGCTGTCGTCCTGATGGATCGAATCTGCGACGGATCGCGAAAGGATTCTGGAATCCCTTTGGGGTGTGTGTGCGAGGCGACGGCGAGATATTCGCCGCCGAGAACGATCCGGGGAGTCAGCCCCCGTGCCGGCTGTTGCACCTCGTCCAAGAAGGCGACTACGGCTACCAGCGTCGCTACGGCAATGCACCGATGCATCCGTTCGTGTGCTGGAACGGCGAGTTGCGAGGCACGCTCCCAATGATCCATGCGACCGGCGAGGCACCCTGCGGTATCGCCCCGCTGGGAGGCGGGCTGCTGGTGCCCTCATGGGCCGATCACCGGATCGACTTCTTTCCGCTGTTTCGACACGGAGCAACGTTTGCGACGGAGCGCATCGAGGTCGTGACCGGCAGTGACTTCTTCCGGCCCACTTGCATCACCCAGATGAGCGAGAGCGTGTATTTTCTGAGCGATTGGGTGTTTGGCTCCTACGAACTACATCAGCGGGGACGCATCTGGAGGCTGGAGATCGACCGCCAACATGCTGAATGGATTCAGCCGGCCGTTCCTGAGCCCCCGACCGACTTGTCACTGCTGGCATCGCGACTGCGCAGCGGATCACATGAGTTACCGGAACAGGAGCTGTTTCATCTGGCCCAGGATGCAGATCCGTTTTTGGCAGCGGCCTCCCTGACGGCACTGGAGGGGCCGGCGAAAGACTGGACGCCTGAAAGTGTGTGCGAACGCAGCGCTGATGACCGGGTGACTGCGGCACTGGTGCTTCACAGGATCGTGCCGAATGACGATCAATGGATCGCGCTGTTTCTCAGTGACGATGACCCGGATGTACGGTTCGAGGCGCTGCGGTGGATCGCGGATGAAACGAGAGCGGCGTTCCGGGACGACATCGACCGACTGCTCGATGGGCCGGATCTCGACTTCCGACTGTTTGAAGCCGCGCTGGCCGCCTCGAATACACTTGATGGCAAGCCGGACGCCGGTGTCAGCGAACCCCGGATGCTGCTGGCACGCGTACAAAATGATGAGTTCCCCCCCCGTTTGCGGGCCTATGCTCTCCGACTGCTTGATCCACAAGACAAGTCACTCTCGCCTAACTTCCTGCAAAAGCTGATCGCGTCAGACGACGAGGAATTGCAATTCGAAGCGATTCGTACTCTCGCGCTGCGGGACGATTCGCAGACACGGGACCTGTTGTTCATGGTTGCTGCGGATCGCGATCGGTCTTCACATCTGCGGGCAGAAGCGATCGTCGGACTGTCCGGCGATTCACCGTCGACTCACGAGCTGCTATTGACGTTGGCGGAAGAAGAAGACGACTCTGTGCGTGAGGAGGCCTTGCGCGGCCTCCGTTTCGCAATGCTCCCGGACGATTCCCGCCACCGGATTCAAGAGATCGGATTGCGCTATCCTGATTCGGCAGACCTCGTGCAGGCAGCACTCCATCCTGAGTCGTTGGCGGAAGAGCGACGATCGACAACGGACATCGCCGCCTGGCGCCACGGATCGACAGCTTGGAAGGCATGCCAGACCCTGAAAGCGGTCGTCGGATCTTCACACACAGGAAACTGGCCAACTGCGTTACCTGCCATCGGCGGGATGGGCGCGGGGGGGTAGTCGGTCCGGATCTGGGTCTCGTGGGACAGGGGAGCGATCTCAACAAGCTGCTGTCATCGCTGCTGCAACCGAGCCGGGACGTTGCGCCCCAGTTCTATCCTTGGCAACTCCTGTTGCACGACGGCCGGGTCTTCACGGGAATCATGCTGCGTAAGGGAGGCACCAGTGGCCGGGAGTTCTATCGCGATGCCCAAGGACAGGAGCAGTCATTCCTCAAGTCGGAGATCGCCGTCCGGCAGGAATTGAAGTCATCTCTGATGCCCGAGGGACTTTGCAAGCTGCTGACAGATCGCGAACTGCGTGATTTGCTGGCGTACGTCAGCCAGCCGGCCCGGTGACGTCAACGGTGATTGTCGCGGAAGTTCTGCCGCTTGCGCTTCATCAGCGGAGTCTGGAAACAACCAGACCGGCGACACCGCAAGCGACCATCTGTTCCTTCTACGTCTGGCCGATGTGCCTTGCGATTGCCTCGCTTTCTGCGAGCGGATGACCGGGAGAATCGTTGCGACTGGCCATGTCGTCAGCAATGTGACCACCATCACAACGCGTTCAGCCTGTGTCTTCCGAACCTGCGGCTGCCTCGTGTCTGCGTGTGTCCCACAAAAGCGTCCTGTTGCCTGGATGCGACCTAGAGTTGCATGTCCCGGCGCTGCCCTCCCTGAACGAACTGCGGAGGGACGATCGGCGACCAATGAAATTTCCAGGGAGACCTTCATGTCAGCACCTCTTGTCCTGGTCGCAGACGACAGTCGGACCATTCGCATGCAGGTCAGCCGCATTCTGATGGACGCCGGATACGAAGTCCGGGAGGCGTCTGACGGAGCGGAAGCGGTGGAACGCATGAGCGAGGAATGTCCCACACTGGCCATCCTGGATATCAAGATGCCCGCCATGGACGGCTATGGCGTCTGTCAGCAACTGCGGGAAATGGGTGCACCGTGGAATCGGCTGCCCATCATTTTTCTCACATCAGAGAGTTCTCACGCTTTGGAGATGCTGGGCCGGGAGCTGGGGGCGTACCTTCGAAAGCCGGTTTCCTCCGAGGCTGTACTCAGCACCGTGGCGTCTGTCTCCCAGAGGCAACTGTCCTCCTGAGCAGGGACGTCGCTGACGGCGGCTTCCCCTCACTCGATACGACTCGAACAGAGCACCGATGATGTCGACGATACTCACCGCTGATGACGATCGGATTGCACCTCCACACGAGAGGAGCCCCCAGCGCGACGGCCACCGCCCCGAGGTCCCGGTCGACTCGGTCGCGGGATGGCGATCGTCCATTCGCGACTTCGCCGTCCGCACGCAGCGCCGAACTCGACGAGATCCGCCGCCCTCCTCGCATCGGCTGGAAGTGGCGTCCCCGCAACACACTCTCCGACGAGTTCACCCCGACGGGAGCGACAAGACGTTGAGGATTCCGTCCGTCCGGATGTTCATACGCAACCGGCCACTCAGCGATCCGCCGAGCCGACGGAGCCCAATGAACAGGATCGTCTGCTGGCCCTCAAACAGCGACTCGCCCGGCAGTTGCAGCAAGGGGCGCCTTTATCGACGTCAGTCACGGGACGATCGCGGGACTCCCAGGGAGGCAATCGATGAGGCAGCGAGGATCACAACTCTGCGATCAGTTCTGCATCTTCCGCGTGGGAAGCGAATCGTTCGCACTGGCGGCCAGCAGTGTCCGCGAAGTGGCAGAGCACCCGCCCGTGGTGCGTGTCCCCGATTCACCCTCCGCGCTCGTCGGGCTGTGTCATTTGCGAAATGAGTTTTTGCCGGTGTTGTCACTGCGCGATCTGTTGATGGAGGGAGATGAGCCCGCAGGAGGAGCGGTTTGTGCTGGTGATGACGGGTGCTGACGGCCCCTGGGCATTGCCGATCAGCCGTGCACTTGATCTTGAGGCACTCGAAACAGCGGTGGCCTCCGACGCAGACTGGGGTGATCCCATAGCGCGGGCGGTCGTGGGAACTGCGACCTTTCGGGACGACGTGGTTCGCGTGCTGGACGCCGATGCACTCTATCGCCTGGCGGAAGAGGTGCTGGAGAGCGATTGGCGTTCCGGTTCGCAGAGCCCCCATTCGCTTCACGGGGACACCGCAGGGTCTCAGCGGATGATGGTTGATCGAGATCAAATTCTCAACGCGTTCACAGGGGGGCAGCGATGAAACTACGCTGGTTGTTCACCACAAGTCATCTGCTGGCCATGTGCCTGGGTGGGCTCGTTTTCTGGCAGATGGCTCCGTCGGAATCGGGAGCGTGGACCGGTACGCTGGCGATCGTTGCCGGCCTTGCCATGGCGATCGGATCCGGTGTGGCGCTGCTCCTGCTGCAGGGACTCAGAGAGATCGAGGCAGCCGCAGCGTCCGATGTCGACGCACCGGCCAAGAAGTCGATGCTTATTGAGTTTGATCAGTGTATTGAGCGGGTACGCACCGTCGTCCAGCGCTGGTCACACACGGCAGCGAACAGCCGGCAGCAGATGCTGCAGGTCGAACAACTGCTCGAACTGCTGGACCGCCGCATGGATCATGCGACCAGCGATCACAGCGGACCCGCGGTTGAGCAATTGCGCCGACTGCTGGTGAGTCTGTCGGGAATGGCGGATGCTGATCTGGAACAGATTCTGACATACACAGGCGAAGTGGAACGCGCCACCCAGGAGATCGCCGCTCATGCGGAGGATCAGTCGGAGGCGGTGAGCCGGACGACCACCTATGTCGAGCAGATGTCGCTGCAGTTCGACTCGGTGGCGGAACATGCGAATGCGGCCCAACATGCCGCTGAGGAAGCCCGGGAGACGGCCGCCTCTGCGCAGCAGTCGATCCAGGAACTCAGTCGCAGCATCGATGGAGTCCGCCTGCGTGTGCAGTCCGCCGAGCGTCGACTGAAGAGCCTGGGTGAGCGCTCCCAGGAGATCAGCTCCATCGTCGGGACGATCGGCTCCATTTCGTCCCGTACTGACCTGCTGGCACTCAATGCGTCCATCGAATCCTTCCGGGCAGGCGAGCAGGGCCGCGGATTCTCGATTGTCGCTGAAGAAGTCCGCAATCTGGCCGAACAAGCGGCCCTGGCCACCCGCGAAGTCTCCTCACTGATCGAGGCCATCCAGTCCGAAACGCAGGAATCGATTCAGTCCATGGCGGAGCAGCGAACCGAAGTCGATGCCGAGATTGATCGCATTAAGGACACGGCACGCCAGCTCTCGCGCATCGCCACTGTCTGCGATGCCTCGTACGGACGAGTCGGAGAGATCACCAAACTCGCCGGTCATCAACTTCATCTGACCCAGGAACTGGTGACAGCAGTGGAACGTATTTCCGACGCCGCCCGGCAGAACCGCAGCCGCGCCGAAGGCGTGGGCTGGACGATGAAAACCGTCTCAAAGCTGACACACAAGCTCGATTCCACACTCGAGCCGCTCCGCGGCTGTGGCCCCGAGAGGTCGGATCGCCAGCGAACCGCTGCGCGGAGTGCAGCAGTGACGTCATCTCACGACACAGGAAAACAGAACAGCGCATCGCGCAACGGTCGTCACGAGACTTCGGACGATGCGATCCCGGTCGGTGCCGGAGTCGGGAGTGATCTGCACACATGAGCGCCATCGATCCCCAAACCATGTCGCTGGACGAACTGCTGAGCTCGATCGAAGCAGCCCTGCATCCGTGCGCGAACGACGCAGGCGAATTGCGGGATGCCCGCGTGCGGCTCAATGCGGCGTGCGGGAGTCTCGATGGTGCGGCCGATGAGGAGTGGCTGGGATGCACAGGATCGTCGCCGATCTGATGGAGATCGCCGCCTGTTCGGCAGATGGGATGGGCTCCACACCGGACGACATGGATGATGAACTCCGCACGTTTCTCCAATCCTCGATCGCGCAGTTGAAGCGGTCGATTGAGGAACCGACCGACAGTGATGGGCTGGAACTGGCCGTGTTGGTCGAACAGGCGCAGGACCAGTGGGGCGAGCATCTGGAGTTGATGGCGGAGGAACGGCTGTGGTGTGACGATCGGCCGACGGCCCGTGTCGAGAAGGGCGAGACATCGGTCGCGGATGCGTCCCTCCTCAGCCCCTCGGCCGGTGACGTAAAACAACTGCTGTCGGCACTGGTGGGAGTCACACCGGGTCGAGATGCTGAAGCACCGGCTCGAAAGGATGACAAGCAGCAGGCAGCCACCACCAATCGTGCACCGAAACCGCAAAGCGAGAAATGTCCGTCGCATGTCTTCGATGGTCAGGTCTCCGGGGCACCAGAGGCCCCTCCTCTGGCCGCCCAAGTGGAACTGGACGCTCCTCTGCTGGAGGCCTATCTTGAGGACGCGAGTCAGTGCCTGGGAGCCATCGAACAGTCGGTGCTGCGTTTCGAGCAGAACCCGTCCGAGCCGGCAACGATCCAGGAGGTCTGCCGGGAACTGCACACTCTCAAAGGAGCCTCGGCCAGCGTCGGACTCAACGATCTGGCGACCTATCTGCATCAAGTGGAGGAATGGCTGGGATCGGCCACCGTGGCCTCGGACGTGGTTCGTCTCGACCCGGTGTTGCAGTGTGTTGACGCTGTGCAACAGCAGATTGCCACGTTGCAATCTGTCGGCACAAAGGCCAATGCACGTTCCGGTGGAACGTCATCGGGTGGCGGGGAGCTTTCCGAATCCGGACGTACAGCCCCGGCACGCCTGACAGACATCGGATCGTCTGGCACTGAGGAAACGGTGCGGGTGAAAGCGGCACAGCTCGATCGACTGATGGATCTGCTGGCGGAGCTGGTCATTCTGCGGAACCGTCGCGATGGACGAGTGACACAGCTGGACCACGTGCAGGATGAGCTTTCCCGCTGCGTTCTACGGCTGCAATCGGTCTCTGACGAGCATCCGGCCTCATCACGTTCGCGTGGGTCGGCCGGTCGGCCGCGCAGCGAAGTCAGTGAAGTCGCTGACGACATTCGCGAGATCGCGCACAGTGTCCGGCAGCTCCGGCAACCGATTGCAGATGAAGACCGTGCGATTACGCAGTTCATAGGTCAATTTCGTCAGGAACTGGTCGGCCTGCGTCGGCAGCCACTCTCGGGACTGTTTCGCCGCCTGCAGCGAGTGGCCCGCGACGCAGCCCAGGTGGAGTCGAAGCGTGTCCATCTGCAACTGGTTGGTGAGCATGCAGGTCTGGAGCGATCACTCCAGGAACGCCTGTACGAGCCGCTGCTGCACATGATCCGCAACGCCGTGAGTCATGGGATCGAATCGGAAGAGCAGCGCGTGCGACTGGGCAAGAACCCAGTCGGCACGATCACCCTGGAGGCGATGGGAAGTTCGCATCTGCTTGTGCTGGAGATCCGCGACGACGGACGCGGGCTGGACTACGAGGCGATTCGTCGACGGGGACTCGAACGGGGACTCCTTGTCCCTGACCGTCCGGCATCCGAACGTGAGTTGTCCCGGCTGATCTTTCATCCCGGATTCTCCACACGTGAGAGCTCCAATGAGGTCTCCGGTCGTGGCGTCGGCATGGATGTCGTGGCGACAACACTCGAACGGCTGCATTGCCTGATTGAAGTCGATTCTGCTCCCGGTCAGGGAACGACCTTCAGGCTGACCATTCCGCTGCGTTCGGTCATCGAGCACACATTGGTCTTTCGCTGCAGCGGTCAGCTGTTCGGCGTCCCG
This sequence comes from uncultured Planctomycetaceae bacterium, assembly GCA_963707405.1. Lineage (GTDB taxonomy): Bacteria > Planctomycetota > Planctomycetia > Planctomycetales > Planctomycetaceae > CAVPPT01. The sequence goes on from CAVPPT010000025.1 coordinate 562,950, forward strand.
ATGCAATTTGTGCGCTCGGCGGGAGTCTCGGGCCAAGAGCATGCGGTTGACGAACTCGATGCACCGCCGGACGACCTGCCCGTCCTGACGCTAAACTCATTATTGCGGCTTCCGGAAGGGGACAAGACCTCGAACCGGCGCTGGCTGACACTCGGACATCGACGACTGGCGCGGGCGGGTGATGAACGTACGCCTGCCGGGAGTAGTGCCCGTCAGTCGCGTCGGCAAGTGCAACAACGAGTGGCCTTGTGGGTTGATGAAATCGTCGGCCACGAGGAGGTCGTCGTCCGTCCGCTGCCGGCGTTGCTCAAGAAACACCCGCTGTTGAGCGGGACGACGCTCTCAGGCGCCAGCGAAGTGATGCTGCTGCTGGATGGGCATCGATTGCTGGATACGGGTCTGGCCGCCATCAATCGGCACGGAGCCGCGGCACCGCGGCAAGCAACTGACGCCGCTCCGTCCTCAACATCCATGCGGCACCATGTGCTGGTGGTCGACGACTCGCTCAGCGCACGAATGCGACTGGTCGAAAAGCTGAAACGATTCGGTATCGACATTACAGAGGCAGGTGACGGCGTCGATGCACTGGATCTGCTCAGAGACGGACGGTTCGATGCCATCTTCTCCGATCTGGAGATGCCGCGCATGAGTGGCTTCGACCTGCTGGCTGAAGTCAAGGGGGACTCTGAGAGACGCAAACTGCCGATGGTGATTGTCACGACACGATCGGAAGATGCAGTACGCAGGCGGGCTGCCGAGCTGAAGGCTGACGGATTCTTGTCCAAGCCGGTCTCTGATGGGGCATTGAGAGATACTCTTCACAAGCTGGCCCTGATCAAGGCCACCAAGCACTAAGAGAGGAACGACACCTGTGAGCCAAACGACAATTCTTGTCATTGATGACAGTGCCACCATTCGACGGCTGGTCGATTCCACGCTCAGCCAGGCGGGATACCGTGTCATTCTCGCGACCAATGCTGAGGATGGCCTCGCGCAGGCCCGGAGTGCACAGCCCGATCTCATTCTGCTGGATCATCAGCTTCCGGGCACCACCGGATTCGCTGTCTGTCAGCAACTGGTGCAGATGCCGGGTGTCATGCACACACCGGTCGTCATTAGCTCGACCCTGCGGAAGAAGGCGTATGTGGAATATGCCGACATGTCCAATGTGGTCGATATGCTCCCTAAGCCGTACACCGAAGACCTGTTGATCACGACCGTCGCCAACGCACTCGATACGGGTCGTTTGATCGTCCAGTCGCAGGCACAAGGCACGGCGGTTCCCGAGGTCATCCAGGCTTTGGAGGACTCTGATCTGGCCGGCACGTTCAAGATGTTCTCGCTCCGCGAAGTGCTCGATTTCCTCAACAACGGAGTCAAGACCGGTGTCGTCGAGGTGGAGGCAGCCGGAGCCCGCATCTGGTTCTATGTGGACGAAGGACGGTTGCAGGCCGTCTTGAGTACCGGTGTCGATCCTGGTGAAATCATCGCGGCTCTGCCGGACAGTTTGCGGGAACTGGCTCCCATTCTCAGCCTGACTGTCGGTGGGCGTCTGTGCAGTGAAGTCGACGGACTGGTCGAACTGCTCGATCACAAGGTACTTGACCCCCGGCTGTTGCGCATGGTGCTGCGACATCAGGCCGCGATGCTCGTCTGGCGCTGCTTTCGGTCGCAGCCCAAGGGATTTCGCTTCGAGTCCGGGCGGGTGGCACCCCCTCTGTTCAGCAAACTGCCGCTGGACGTCAGCCTGGCGGCGCTGCTCGTGGAAGGCGCTCTCCGGTGTGATGAGTCGGAATTGCCCGAGAACACTCCGGACACCGCATACATCCGTCGGGCAATACGTGGACAGAATCTCGATCGGGCCGGTCTGACGGCTCAGCATATGAAGGTGCTCGGTGCGGTTGCCGAACCGATCAGCGTGGAGGATCTCGCCAACAAGCTCGACTGGAGTGCAGAGGAAGTGCGCCGGGTTCTCCACGGACTGACTCTGGCAGAACTCGTTGAGCGGCAGGAGAAAGGAAAGGTGCGACAGGTCTTCGCCCTGGAAGCGGATCTGGATGTCTCGCGCGAGTTGCGTCGAGGACTTCAGAAGCTGGAGGGAAAGATCTCCGCGAAGGTCGTGCGTGACCGGCTGGCCCTGCAACTTCTGCTTCGCCGCAGCCGTCCCGACGTCCTGGTACTGCCGCTCTCGTCACGCGACGACATCAAGTACGCCGCCGGTCTACAGCAGCAGCTCAAGGAGAGAATGAGCGGAGTCCGACTGATTGGAGTCGTGCCTGGGAAGGAAGGGGCAGAGGCTGCTTTGAAGGATCTTCCGGTGACCTGTACGGCGGTCCTGCGTCATCCCTTCAGTGCAGAGGCTGTCGTCCGGGCAATCGAGCAGTCATTGGCCGCAACGTCGACACCTCGTCCCACACGGCAGCCGGAGCTCGCGGGCACCGCAGCGTCCTGATTCAGGAGAACTATCCATGAAAACCATGATCTCGAAATCGTCGGTCAAGCCGTCGTCACCCGTCATGCTCTACGTCTCCCGACCCGATGGGACGACCGAGACGCTGGAACTGATCGCGGACAAGCTGTTGGTGATCGGAAACAGCTCGGGTTGCGGGCTGAAGCTCAATGGCCCCGGCATCGCCGGCACACATTGCATGCTGTCGCTGATTTCCGGTGAGATTCATGTCCGGGACTGGAACAGTGAGCTGGGAACGTTTATCAATGGACAGCGCGTCGACCACGAAGCCGTCGCCTCCCTGGGGCACGTCATTCAGGTCGGCGACTTCACACTGACGACGTCATCGTCCACGCTGGGCTCGAAGTCGCACGCCCCGGAAGCTTCGGCCCATGACGAGACTCTGCCTGGCGATTCGTCG
>CAVPPT010000026.1:0-123515 GCA_963707405.1 uncultured Planctomycetaceae bacterium
AGATCGCCCGAGAAGACCGCTTCGCCCGGATCATCGAGACCGACTACAAGACGGGGGCCAGCATTCTGGAGCCTTGGCACCACGACAGCGTGGGCTGTGAGAACCGCCTGGAAAGTACGTTGCAGTCGGTCCGCCGACGGGTGGTCGTGCGGGTGACACCCGACGAACGCGGGGCCGGCTATCTGGTGACTGTCGAAGCGTTCAAGGAACTGGAAGATTTCGGCCGGTGTGGCTGCCAATTCACCGGGCGGCGCGACTTTCTGGGGAGAACGCACCCCTCCGCCGGGACCTCAACCAGGTGGTGGGACAGTCGGCCCCTTCAGGGTGGGTCGGCGTGGGGCGCGATCTGGCGCTGGAGCAGTCGATTCTGGAATCGCTGCGTCAGGCCTATTCGGGCTGATTGCCGCGCGACTTTGTCAGAATCAACTTGCCGCCCCGTGTCAGTCTGAGGCGGTAGACCTCATCCCCGTGCTTGATCTGGACTTCGCGTCGCCCATTGAGCAACTCGTGTGAGATGAGCGGGTGCGGCTCCGGCAGCCCACCCGGGCCGCCCTTGTCGGGCTGATCCGAGTTCTGTCCGGGAGCATTTTCAGGCCGATCGCGGGATTCTTTTCGGGCCATTGTCTTTGGAAGGTTTACAGGGCCAACTGCGGAGGCTATGTTAACTGCAACTGAGACTCAATGTCAATTGAGTCCGTTCGAGCTAGCCAGCCAGCGGTTTCCACGGTCCTCGCTCGTTGGGAGACCTCGCCAGCCACACTCGACGACCCGTTGCACTCCTCGACGTTGAGGAGGTGCTTACCCTCGTCTTGTCAAATGCTGGAGAGTTCAACCATGTCTCGCACTTCGCCGCGTCGCGCTTTCACACTGATCGAACTTCTGGTCGTCATCGCGATCATCGCCATCCTCATCTCGCTGCTGTTGCCTGCGGTCCAACAGGCGCGCGAAGCAGCCCGCCGCACTCAGTGCCGTAACAACCTCAAGCAGATCGGCCTGGCACTGCACAGGCTATCTCGACGTGCACACGAAGTTTCCGCCGTCGTTCGTGACTGACGGAGACGGTTCAACAAATCCCACCGGGGGAGGCGAGTGGTCGGTGCACGCTCGCATCCTGCCCTTTCTTGACGAGGGCAATGCCTATAACAAGGTCGACCTGTCGACGGCGTATGACGATTCGGAAAACTCGGGGACCGGTATCACGACGCTCCGCGTCCCTGGCTACCAATGTCCCAGTGAGATCAATGACCGGGGGCGCGTATGGACAGCGCCGGTGTCGCCATCCACTATCCTCTGAGCTACGGATTCAATGGGGGAACCTGGATGGTGTGGAACGTGCAGAACCGCAGGCAGGGCAATGGGGCGTTTGCACCCAACAGCAGCTTTGCACAGCGAGACATGATCGACGGGACCAGCAATACCCTCGGCTTTTCTGAAGTGAAGGCGTTCACTCCTTACAATCGTGACGCAGAGACCGGGACTGCGATGATGCCTCTTACATCGCTGCAAGTCGAGACACTGATTGCTGGTGGCGGACAGAACCAGGCCAACAGCGGGCACACTGAATGGGTCGACGGCCGCGTCCATCAGACCGGTTGCACGGCCACGCTTCGCCGAACAGCTTTGTTGTCGTGCCCGGCGGAGTCAGCGACGAGGGAGACTACACTTCCTGTCGCGAGGACAAGAGCTGCGATACGCCGACCTATGCGGCGGTGACTTCACGAAGCTGGCATGAGGGAATGGTCGTCACGTTGCTGATGGACGGTTCGGTCCGCCGCGATCAGCGAGAACATCAACCAGGACACCTGGCGTCACCTCGCCCAGCGCAACGATGGTCAGGTCATCGGCGAGTCTCGACCGGGACCGCCTGTGATTCACATGCAGAGAGCATCTGCCGACGCCGTCGGCGGGCCGTCCATGGAATTCACAACCCTGTGTGAAATCGGACACTACGCAAACAGCTCACCGATCACTTCACCGCCGTCCACGATCTTCATCGGTCGGCCGAGCGGGCTGATGTTCTCATGCCGCGGATCGATGTTGAGGCAGCGGCAGATGGAACAGAACAGGTCAGCCGGTGTGACCGGTCGATCGGCGACTGCGGTCCCGTCGTTTGTGGATGACCCGATGACCTGTCCTCCCCGAGTGCCGCCCCCGGCAATCGCCGCATTGAAGACGCGAGGATAGTGGTCTCGCCCCCCGCGCGGATTGACACGCGGTGTACGGCCGAATTCACCCATCCAGACCACGACTGTCCTCTCCAGCAGCCCGCGCAGTTTCAGATCTGAGATGAGCGTGCCCATGCCGGGATCAACCTGCTGTGCCAGGGTTCCGATCCGCTCGAAGTTGTCGTCGTGCGTATCCCAGCCGTTAGAGCGCACCTCAACGAACGTCACACCTGCTTCCACCAGCCGGCGGGCCATCAGACAGCCCTTGCCGAACTGGTTGTCACCATACTGCGATCGCAACTCTGCCGGTTCTGCGGAGATGTCGAATGCCTTGATCTGGTCGCTGAGTACCATTTCTGACGCCTTCGCATACAGCTGCCGCTGGTTTTCGACCACCTGCGTGGCACCACGTTTGGCAAACTCAACTTCCAGTTGATTGAACAGACCGAGCCGTCGGCGTAGTCGCTCTTCTGAGACCGATGGTGCGACGTTCTGGGGCATGTTCCCCGGTTGTGCCACCACGAACGGTTCGAAGTCGACGCCGAGGAACCCGGCTCCCTGGGTCGGGCCGACGGAGACGACCGCCGGCAGATCCAGCTCGGGTTCCGCGATCTGTGCCGCCACGCAGGCCGCAAAACTCGGATGTTTCACGCTGCCAGAGGGAACATACCCCGTATGCATCTGGTAGGTCGCCCGCTGATGGTTGCCTTCCTTGTTGTTCATGGAGCGGATGAGCGCGATGTCCTGCATCATGCGGGCCGTGTTCTCCCAGCCGGCGGCAATCTGAATGCCGGGCACGGCAGTCGAGATCACCGGCGTCGATCCGCCGTTCTCATGGTCTGGTTTCGGATCGAAGGTCTCGAACTGACTGGGACCGCCGGCCATCCACAGCAGGATCATCGAGCGTCCCTGCCGGCGGAGTTCGGCCGCCTGCAGACTCAATACGTCGCGCCAAGACAGTGTGCCTGCCGCCAGCGCCCCGGCCGACACCGCGTGTAGAAAGCTCTGCGCCTTCGGACTCCCTGCTTCGAACAGCGGACCATGTCATGTCGGGAAATGTGCATAGTAGTTGTCAGTGGCTGAGGGCAGGTGGCTTATGGCAAAGGAGTCATTGCACGACAGACATGCCTGGTGCACTCGTCATCATCGTTTGGTCAGGAATTCGCTCGAGTTTACGAGGCTCCACAGTATATCCTCGAACGCCTGTTGGCGGTCACTCACCTTGCGGAGATGTTCGCGGCAAATGGAGAGCTCGGCTTCGGTCGGTTCCCGCGACAAGACGCGGAGATACAGTTCAGAGAGTCCATCGGTGTCGTCGGGGAAATCGCGTAGCAGACGTCCGAGCATTGTCGGACCGCGACTGTTGATGGCGATGCGGTGACCGGCGAGTTCATCAGGAACAAGGCCTGCGGAATGGTCCCCATCACATCGTCCTGCGGTGTCGAGGGATCGAATCCGAAGAGCTGATTGAAGACGATCCGGCCGGCATCACCCGGGGCCGCCATCATTCCACCTGGATTCCGACCTTGCGGTCCGCGACGTTCAATGAGACTTCCGGTGCCCAGCGCCTCCTGCAGGGCGTGATAGATCTGGTCCGAGCGCAGACGCGTGGGCGATGCCGCCGCAAACAGAGCCGGTCCAGACTCCGTGGACGGATGCAGCCTGCGCCGGTACGCCTGTGTGTTCGCGATGGTGCGAAACACCCATTTGATGTCGTAGCCGCTGGCGACGAAGCCCGAAGCCAGGGCGTCGAGAACATCGGGGAGCACCGCCTCCCGCTGGGGGCCCAGGTCATCGACCGGCATGTAGAACCCGGCACCCAGCATCTCCGTCCAGATGCGGTTCACAAACGCACGGGCGAACCAGGGGTTATCAGCCGACGTCATCAATGAGGCCAGCGTCAAACGGCGATCGAGGTCGGTTGTGCCCAACGGGACTGACGTGTGATCGACGAAAAACGTCGGCTGAATGCGGGTTCCCCGAGAGGTCGGATCGTCAAGGTCGGGCATGTAATACTCCGCCGAGCCGCGACCCATCTGATCAATACCGGGACGCGGGGCATCCTTGAGCTCATCGAGGGAGAGGGTGCCGTCCTTGTTCTTGTCGGCCGCTTCAATCAGACGTTCAAACCGCATGCCAAACTGACCGCTTTGCTGGGCCTCGCGCTTTGTGATCCGGCCGTCCCGATTGCGGTCGAGAAACTGAAACAGACGCTGGGGATCAATGTCCCGCTGCCGGCTGTCTGCAACGTCGTCCGCAGACTCGACGATAAAGGCTGCTGGCTGTGTCGACGGATCTCGCTTCATGCGGATGCGGGAAGAACGCAGCCAGTTCGTGAAAGTCTTCCCGCGTCCAGGAGTCATATGGATGATTGTGGCAGTTGGCGCACTGCATCTGGATGCCCAGGAAGATGCGAGAGGCTTCCGACGCGAGTTCGGCGGGGTCGCCATTGTGAGCCGAAATGAGTGCCGTGCGACCTTCCTCCTGGGTGTTGCCGGTGGCGGTCAGCAGTTCGGTGACGATCTCATTCCAGGGGCGTCCCCCCTTGAGTTGGGCGGTCAACCAGTCCTCGAACGGTCGCTGGGTCATGCGAGATCGCATCTCGGTCGCTCGTGAGAAAATCACGTCCCGCCAGTAGCTCGCCCATGTCTGGGCAAACTCGTCGGAGGAGAGCAGTGACTCGATAACCCCGGACCGCTTGTCGGGATCGGGATTGAGACTGAACAGCGTGACGTCATTGGCTGACGGAATTCGCCCGGCAAGGTCCAGCGTCACCCGCCGCAGGAAGTCTTCATCGCTCGTGAGCCCCGCCGGGGTGACTTGCTGCTCATTCAGGGCGTCGCCGATCATCCGGTCCACCAGCGCCGCGAGCACGGACGGATCAGTCGAGGCGGAAATAGTCGAGGGCTGGGGACTGCCGATGACGTCCGCAATGATCTCAGTTGGGTGGGTCAGCAGGGCCGTCACAACGAGTACCAAGGCAGCCCGCAGGCCCGGATTGTCGAATCCCGCACATTGCATGGTCATCACTCCACTCGCACAGTCTGGCCGCATCGGAGGACGTTCGTTCACACCGATCCATTCTCCTCAAGTTGAAACCCCGGTCGCAATGCCGGAGTTTCGCAAGAAATCGACCGGCACCGAGAAGTCGATCGAATCGGGACGGATGCGTAGGTTTCTCACCCTCCCCCTTTGCCATCGCCGGGAATCCGCTGACTGCGTTGCGTGGTAATGACGGCGTGCCAACCTGACTCTCTGCTCTCTTGTCACTCTCACACCACCGGATCTCGATCGGGGAAGCAGGTCCCTGCGAAAGACCCATCGAGCCTCAGTCCTTGATCCACCGGCGCATGAGCGAGTACAAACCAGAAACAGACGCCGAACAGAGTTCCACAACCTGACCAGGATGAGGACACAGCATGGCAGCCGCTGATACTGCACATTCGCCATACAAGGTCATCGGCAGTCGGCCCGTCCGGCACGACGGAGCCGACAAGGTCACGGGGCGGGCCAAGTACGGGGCTGACATCCGTGTCACCGGGATGTTGGCCGGGGCCATGCTCCGCAGTCCGCACGCCCACGCCCGCATCAAGTCGATCGACACCAGTGCCGCCGAGGCCCTTCCCGGCGTGCATGCCGTCGTGACCAGTGCCGACATGCCCAATCCGGGGGACAGGATTGCGGAACTGGGCGAGGGATCGGTCAATCTCAGGCACCTGAGTGCCAACGTCCTTGCCCGGGAGAAGGTGCTGTACAAGGGACATGCCATCGCGGCCGTCGCCGCCGACAACATCCACATAGCAGAAGAAGCCGCGGCACTGATTCGTGTCGATTACGAACTGCTGCCTCTTGTGCTCGATGTCCGTCAGGCCATGCAGGACGACGCTCCGGTCCTGAACCATGACGTGCGTACCGAAGAGTTCGGCGAGATCATCGGCAAGCAGCCCTCCAACGTTGCCAGACGCATCTTGTTTGAACAGGGGGATGTGGCGGGCGGCTTTGCGAAGGCCGACGTTGTGATCGAGCGGGAGTTCGTCACCTCGACCGTGCATCAGGGGTACATCGAACCGCACACCGCAACGGCCGTCTGGCATGGTGACGGACGTCTGACGATTTATGCCAGTACGCAGGGGAGCTTCACCGTCAGGCATCAGGTGTCTGAATTGCTCGGACTGCCGATGACGCTCATCAAGGTGGTGCCGATGGAGATCGGCGGCGGCTTTGGAGGCAAGATTTCGGTCTATGTCGAGCCGGTGACAGCGCTGCTGGCGGAAGTCCGGACGTCCGGTGAAGCTGACGATGAGCCGGGCCGATGTGCTCGAAGCGACGGGACCGACGCCGGGGTCGTACATCAAGGTCAAGCTGGGGGCGACAAAGGACGGGAAGCTCGTCGCGGGCGATGCGTATCTCGCCTACGAGGCCGGTGCTTATCCAGGCTCGCCGATCGGTCCCGGATGCATGTGTCTCTTCGCCTGTTACGACATCCCGGCGGCGCGGTCGAGGGGTACGATGTCTGCGTCAACAAGCCCCGTACCAATGCCTACCGCGCACCGGGCTCCACGAACGCCGCCTTCGCAATGGAAACGGTGGTCGAGGAACTGTGCAAACAGCTGGGCGTCTGCTCGCTGGATTTTCGACTGAAGAACGCCGCCAAGGAAGGGACGCGGCGTGTCGACGGGATTGTGTACCCGCGTATCGGACTGGTCGAGACGCTGGAGGCGATCCGTAACAGCGATCACTGGAACACGCCGCTGGAACATCATGAAACGTTCGACTCGCCGGGCGTGCATCGTCCGCCTCACCCGGCCCGAGGTCGGGGCGTGGCGTGCGGCTTCTGGTTTAATGCCGGTCTCAAGTCGTCGGTGACGGTCAACGTCAACAGCGACGGCAAGGTGTCGCTCATCGAAGGCTCGACCGACATCGGAGGGACGCGGACCAGCCTCGCCATGCAGTTGGCTGAGACACTCGGTATCGCAGCCGAGGACATCAACCCGATCGTCGCCGACACCGACGGCGTCGGATACACCGATGTCACGGGAGGGAGTCGCGTAACGCTGGCGACCGGATTGGCAGCCTACGAAGCAGGCTTGAAGATTCGCGCGCAGATGTGTCAGGCGGCCGCGCACATCTGGGAATGCGACCCGTCGAATGTCAGCTATGAAGATGGCGGAATCCACGGACCCGAAGGACGTACCTTTACGTTCGCCGAACTCGCGGGACAGGTCATTCACACAGGAGAGCCGATCACCGCGTCGGCCAGCATCAGCGCCCCGGCGTCGAGCAATGCCTTCGGGACGCACTGTGTCGATGTCGAAGTGGATGTCGAGACCGGCAAAGTCAGCATTCTGCGGTATACCATCGCGCAGGACGCCGGCACTGCCATTCATCCCGCATATGTCGAAGGGCAGATGCAAGGAGGCGTCGCGCAAGGGATCGGCTGGGCTCTCAACGAGGAATATGTGTATGGCGACGACGGCCGGATGCGGAACGCCTCGTACCTCGACTATCGCATGCCGACCTGTTTTGATTTGCCGATGATCGAGACCATCATTGTCGAGGTGCCGAACCCTGACCATCCCTATGGCGTGCGCGGGGTGGGTGAAGTGCCGATCTGTCCGCCCCCGGCGGCTCTGGGAGCGGCGATCTTCGACGCCATTGGTGTGCGGATGCAGCAGCTGCCGATGTCTCCGCCGCGCGTCCTGCATGAGATTCTGAAGCGTTGATGAGAGCATGTGCTGAGGAGTTGATGAGTTGAGACGGGCAGTTATTGAGGGGGGACGTGTTGATGCGAACGATGACTCTTTCCGGACTGGCGCTGCTGGCACTCATCACCAGCGTGACTCGTGCCGATGAGCGGCCCAACATCCTGTTCTGCTTTGCCGACGATTGGGGCCAGTACGCCAGTGCGTATCGCACGGGCGCGGATGATCCGACTCCCAATGCGGTCGTTAACACGCCGAACGTCGATCGCGTGGCGCGGGAGGGAGTGCTGTTCCGGAATGCGTTCGTCAACGCACCCTCCTGTACGCCATGTCGCAGTGCCCTGCTGTCGGGGCAGTACTTCTATCGCACGGGGCGGGGTGCCATTCTGCAGGGGGCGGTCTGGGATGCGAGCATCCCCAGCTTTCCACTCATTCTGCGAGATGCGGGCTATCGTATCGGCTACATGTACAAGGTCTGGGGACCGGGCAGTCCCACCAATGCCCCCATTGGCGCAAATGAGACGAAGTATGACGGGCACGGCACGCGGTTCAACCAGTTCTCGCAGAACGTGTCTCAGGCAGCCGACCACGCGGCCGAAAAACAGAAGCTGCTGGACGAGGTCCGGGGCAACTTTACCGACTTCCTCGCCGATCGCTCGGCCGGCCAACCGTTCTGCTTCTGGTTCGGTCCGACGAACTGTCATCGCAAGTGGGTGAAGGGATCGGGAAAGGATTTGTGGGGCTTGAACCCGGATAACCTGAAAGGGAAGCTGCCTCCCTTCCTGCCGGACAATGAAGTGATTCGCCAAGACTTCTGTGACTATCTCGGTGAGGTGCAGGCCTTTGATGCCGGCGTCGGTGTGCTGCTGGACGAACTCGAGCAGCGCGGTGAACTCGACAGAACGCTGGTGGTCATCAGCGGCGATCACGGCATTCCCGGGTTCCCGCGGGGGAAATGCAACCTGTACGACTTTGGAGTGCGGGTCGCACTGGCCGTGCGCTGGCCACAGCAGATTCCTCCAAGCCGAGTGCTCGACGACTTCGTCAATCTGATGGACCTGGCCCCGACGTTTCTCGAAGCCGGAGGAGAAACGCCCCCGAAGGTGATGACAGGCCGCAGCCTGATGCCCGCGCTCAAGTCCGCTGGCGAGGGACAGGTCGACCCGACTCGCGACTATGTCGTTGTCGGGCGGGAGCGTCATGTGGCGGCGGCACGCACCGACAACCTCCCGTATCCGCAGCGTGCCTTGCGCACGAAGGACTTCTTATACATTCGCAACTTCCGGCCCGAGCGCTGGCCGATGGGAACGGGCCCAGGATACGGCGAACCTGCCGGTCCGATCGCCTCATTTGACGAGCTGACCCAGGAAACATTTCTGGCGTTCGGAGACATGGACGCCAGTCCGACGAAGGCCTGGATCGTGACGCATCGCAGCGACGAGGGAGTGCCCCCCTTCTTCGACATTGCCTTCGGCCTTCGTCCAGGCGAGGAGCTGTACGATCTGACGAGCGATCCGCAGTGCATGCACAATCTGGCAGAGGACTCGGCACATGCAGTGCGCAAGGCTGTGCTTTCGGGGCGGCTGATGGACATCCTGACCCAGACCGGCGATCCGCGGGTGATTGACAACGGGCGGAAGTTCGAGAGTCCCCCTTTCACCAACGGAGCGAACAACCAGCCCACACGAGTGCGAAGGGGTGCTGGAAGCGCATCCCCGGTTCGTTGAAATCGGACCAGTCCTGCTGTAGTGTGGCGTTTTTCAACAGGCCGCGCATGGGCGGGTCTGTGTGCGCCCGACTGGTTCTCGCAACTCCTGAACTACTCGCGCCTTGAAAGGAACCCCGCATATGGGACGTCCGGTGACGCTGTTTACGGGCCAGTGGGCCGACCTGCCGCTGGAACAATTGTGCAAGAAGGCTGCTGGATTCGGTTATGACGGCTTGGAACTGGCCTGCTGGGGTGACCACTTCGAGGTCGACAAGGCCCTCTCCGATGACACTTATTGTGCGAAGAAGCGCGACCTGCTGGACAAGCACGATCTGCAAGCTGTTCGCCATCTCGAATCATCTGGTCGGTCAGGCTGTTCTCGACAATATCGACTCCCGTCACAAGGCGCATCCTCCCCGAGTACGTTTGGGGCAATGGGGACCCCGCCGGCGTCAACCAGCGGGCGACTGAGGAAATGATGAACACGGCCCGAGCGGCCCAGAAGCTGGGCGTGGGGGTCGTCAACGGGTTTACCGGCTCGAGCATCTGGCATCTGATCTACGACTTTCCCCCCACACCCGCCCCCATGTTCGACGCGGGCTACAAGTTGCTGGCCGACCGCTGGAACCCGATTCTGGATGTCTTTCAGGAGTGCGGAGTCAAGTTTGCGCTCGAAGTTCATCCGACGGAGATTGCCTTCGACATCTACTCGGCGGAGCGTTCGCTGAAGGCACTCGATTACCGGGAAGAGTTCGGCTTCAATTTCGACCCAGTCGCACCTCATCTGGCAGGGGGTCGATCCGGCGGAGTTTATCAGGGCCTTTCCTGACCGCATCTACCATGTGCACATGAAGGACGCCGCCGTCACACTCAATGGGCGAACCGGCATTCTCGCGAGCCATCTGTCATTCGGTGACGCCCGGCGCGGTTGGGACTTCCGCAGCGTGGGGCGGGGTGGCGTACGCTTTGAAGAGATCATCCGGGCCCTGAATTCCGCCGGTTATCCGCAGGACATGCCCCTCTCTGTCGAGTGGGAAGACTGCGGCATGGACCGGGAGGCCGGGGCTGCGGAAGCGGCCCAGTTCTGCAAGAACGTGGACTTCGCTCCTTCCGGACGCCGCTTCGACGCGGCCTTTGAGGATTAGCGGCGACATTCGAACGCATGCGTAACAGCCCGCAGGCCGTACCCGCAGAACTCCCCTCCCTGCCAGGGAGGTGCCGGGTGAGGGTCGCACAGCACATGGACGGGGTGGCGACTCACGGTTATCCGATGAAGCAACCGTGTTGACGCTGGCAGCTCTGACTACGAACGCCACTCACCCGGCTCGCTCCTCTCGCCGCCTTTTCCCGTGGGGGAGATGGCTCAGACTGTCTCAAACTTCGTATCCACAAGTGCGCAGGTGGGCGATGCTGTTCACGATGCGTTGATGGGTCTGTGCGAGTGAGAGTGGCGGCTCCCCTGCGATCCCCTCAATCTCCAGGCTGCACGGGCCGTCAAAGACTGCATCCATAAGTACGTTGTGCACCTTTGCGAAGTCGACCGCTCCGCCCGCCCCCAGCGCCGGAAAGTACCATTCCCCCACACCGCCGCTGTGATCCTTCAGATGCACGTGTCGGACAAAGGAGACCACTTGCCGCAGCTCGCCAACAACATCGGCCCCGGCGTTGTAGTACAGGATGTTTCCGGTGTCGAAGTTCAGGCGGATGCAGGGATGGTCGAGTCGCTCCATGGTAGACAGCATGCCTTGGGCGTTCCGGCAGGCTCCCGGATGTGTCTCGCAGCAGTAGACGATGCCTAGCTCACTGCAGAGGTCGCCGATCCGTCGCAGGTGATCGTCGAGTTGCTGCCGGGACCGATGGTCCTCGAAACCTCCGCCGCCTCCGACCACGAGTGATACGCCCAGGGCCTGTGCAATCTGGAGCTGCGCCGAATCAACGTCACGACCTGGGGATCCAGTGGGTTGCCACTGGAGATGTTGCAACTGCTGAGCAGGACGCCGTGTCGCGCAAGCAACTCACGAACGTCGTCTATGTCCGACCGCGTACTCGTATCGGTGAGCAACGGTGTCTCGCCAAAGATCGAGGCGACGCCGTGCGTCTTGATGGCGAGTTCGAGATGCCGCACCCCGGCTGACTCGATGTGCTCAATGGCAGCGCGTGGACCAAACCGGCCGTAACTGTTGGTGAAACAACTGACGTGCATCGTCATCAGTACGGCTCAACTCGAGTTTCGCCACACCTTTCAGCGGTAGTGCAAACGCGATCCTACCAGTTGACCTCGCCGCCTACCGAGATCCCTTCAAGCCAGATGTCTGTCTTGGACTTCTGTACGACAACCGCCGGCGGATTCAGCAATCCGTTGTCATTGTAATAGATGTTGCGGTCGGCCCGGCTCACATTCGCCAGCCACAGGAAGTTGTATCCGAAGTTGAGCGACAGGCGCTCATGCAGATGCAGTTTGCCGTACGCCCCAATGTCGAAGACGGCGGCAAACTCCGACCGCGTATTGGATGTGCGGACTGTTGGATCAAGCCTGTCCCGCAGCGTTTCTGTCACCACACTGGCATCAATGATGTTAGCTCCCAGCATCAACTTCGGCTCGATGCCGAGGGTGAAGTGCTGATTCACGAACTCAGCGCGGATTCCTGCCTGCGGACCGACAAAGTTGTTCGTCACATCGGATCCGATGAAACTGCGCAGCGGCACAGCGAGGGCACCGTTGTCATTGAACAGGCCGGTCTGTGTCAGCTCTTCCGAGTAGTTGAGGTAGCGGCCGCCGAGCATTCCCTGCAGGTACAGTCCGTAGTCATTGTAGTGATTGCGGAAGTAGAGGTTGGCTTCGGTGCCGAAGGCATTCGCCCGATGGCGCGCCTCGAAGGCCAGATCACTCAGAATCAGCGTCGCCCCCGGTGCCCCGTTGGTGAGCAAGGGCGTGGCAACGTATGTCGCGTCCGGGGGACCGACGCCTGAGGGGATGTCGTCGGTATTGACGAAATCTTCCGTCTGCTCGAAGGCCCAGACGTTGGCCTCAAACGCTCCGAACATCAGCGGCATTCCGAAGCCGATCTTCACGCCGTCGATGTTGTCGAAGTCGACCTTGTGTGTATCGAGCACGCGAGCCTGGCCGAGCGTGTTCCCCATGCCGTCATCAACCAGAAAGTAATCCCGCGGGTGGAGAATGCCGGCGGGAGTGGCCCCCAGCAGGGTGTTGCCCGGTGTTTTGATGGTGAAATGCGTGTAGTCCACGCTGATCCAGGCACCTTGGAGCGCGTTGTGCAGCCAGTCGAACTCACCTTCCTCGTGATGATCGCAACGATCTTCCGGCAGGAGTTCATAAGAGACATTCAGTGTGAGGGGATCACACGTGGGACAACCCGGTTGGGGCAAAGTTGTAGGGCGAGGGCTGATGCCAGCCTGCCTGCTGGATGGGGCCCGGCGGTGTCTTGGCAGCGGGTGACCAGGGACCACCGGCAGTGCCTGACAGCATCGGATTCTGACTCCATGCCGCCTGTTGCAGGCACAGGCAGATCGTCGCGAGCAACCAGGTTGTGTTACGAAACGCCATGGCAATCCTTCCGACAGTCGACCACACCAGCCACCGCGGAATCCAGGGGATGGACCTTCGTCTGCCGCCCCTGTCCTCTGACGGCCAGACGCACCAGCCGATGTCCCGCGAGAGAGTCCGCAGACGACGTGCGCCTGTGTGTCACAGTCGTCATGGGTATCGGCTGTACCAGTGGTATCGGTCCTGAGAGTTAATCGGGTTGGAGAAAACTGGCAATTTTTGAGCCTGCGCAGCGATTCTGGTCCGGCAGATTCTGCCGGTGAGCACCTACGCGAATGGATGGTTGATGATCTGGCGATGGGATCAGTTTAGCCGCGACTCGAAGAGGAGCAGGCATTTGCCAGCGTCAGCCTTTCGATGTGCCGCGAAGCACCGTGCTGAAACGCCGCTACCCGCCAGCGAAGTCAAGTGCCCAATTGCATCAAATCTGGCAACTTCGGCGGACCACAAATGACCTCGTTGTTGCCTGTGTCAGCCACTGCTAAAATCGTGTCATGAGACGAGAGATGTGGTGTTCAGCTTCTGTCGTTCCGAGGCCGTCCGATCGAGTCCCGACGCATGTCCTGTCCCCCCCAAAATCGACACTTTCCAGCGCCTTCGCAGGCTGCGATGGAAGTGCACCTGCTGGGACTCGTGGACTTTGCAGCAGCATTGCAGCTGCAGGAACGGCTAGTCTACGAAATCAGCGGCCGCAGCGACCAGCTGGGTGTGCTGCTGCTGTGTGAGCATCCGCCCGTCATCAGCATTGGTCGGGAGGGAAGCCGGACCCAGATCCAGGCCGAGCAGCACGAACTGGAAGCCTGTGAGATCGATGTGCAATGGATTGGCGCGGAGGTGGAGCGGTGCTGCACGCTCCCGGTCAACTGGCCGTGTATGCCATTCTACCGCTCGATCGTCTGGGCTTGGCAATCGATGAGTATCGTCGCGGCATGGAGGAGTCGCTGGCCGCAGCGTGCCGGAGTGTGCACGTCTCTGCCAAGCGTGATGGACGTTCGCACGGGATCTGGAGCCGGGGGGGACAGGTGGGCACTTTGGGGGCCACTGTCAAGAACTGGGTGACCTGTCAGGGTGCGTTTCTCAATGTCAGCCCCGATCATGCACTGCTGCAGATGGTGCAGTCGGAATCCGGCAGCGGTCCGATGACGTCCTTGCAGGCGCAGCGCGAACGGGCGCGTACTCATGCACACGGTTCGAGAGGCCGTAATGCGGCACTTGCTTGTGCAGTTCGGTTACGACCGCTGGCACCTCTACACTGACCATCCCTTGCTGCGACGGACGACCCAACGAGTGTGTCTGCATGCATGATCTGCCCGTAGTGCAACCCAGGGAGGCCGATTCTCCTTGCCAGAGTGTGACTGCAAGTTCATCAGGCTTGGAGGCAGAGGTTGCTGTTCGATCACAGGGCACGGCACCTCAGCGACGGCTCCCCGCATGGCTCAAGCGACCTTTGCCCCAGGCAGGCATGGCTTTCACTTCCAGTGTGATCGACGACCTCCGGCTGGAGACCGTCTGCGAGAGCGCGAAATGTCCCAACCGCACCGAGTGCTGGTCGCAACGGACAGCGACGTTCATGATCCTGGGGAATGTCTGCACGCGGCCCTGCGGCTTTTGCTCGGTCCCCAAGGGGAAGACAGAAGTTATCGAACAGGATGAGCCGGAGCGAGTGGCCGAGGCAGCCCGGCGACTCAGGCTCAAACATGTCGTCATCACCTGTGTGACCCGCGACGACTTGCCGGACGGCGGTGCTGAGCACTTCTACAACTGCGTACTTGCCGTGCGAGAGGCCACAGGTGCGGCCGTCGAAGTGCTGACGTCTGACTTCATGGGCAATCGGGCAGCCATTTCCCGCGTCATCGAGTCGCAGCCGGATGTTTTCAATCACAATACCGAGACGGTGCCGCGCCTGTATCACCGGGCGCGTCGCAATGCCGACTACCAGCGGACGCTCGACTTGCTGAGGCAGGTGAAGGACGAGGACCCCGCCATGCCCACCAAGAGTGGACTGATGCTCGGGCTCGGGGAAACCCTCGACGAAGTGCTGGATGTTGCGGCTGATCTGAGGCTTGTCGGAGTAGACATGCTGACGATTGGTCAATACCTGCAGCCGGGCCCGACACAGCTTCCGGTCGCGAGATATGTTCCTCCGGACGAGTTTGACTCGATTGGAGACCAGTGCCGTCGTCTGGGATTCTCGATGGTGGCCAGTGGACCGTTCGTCCGTTCGAGCTATCATGCCGGCGAGATGGCCGACGAGTTGCACCGTGACTGATGTCCGGCAGCTACCGATCATCGTTCCCGCGATCAGCGCCGCAGATGCCGATGTACGCCTCGGGCAGTGGCTTGTCGAGGAGGGTGAGTATGTTCTACAGGGGGATCGGATTGTCGAACTGCTGACAGACGGCGTGCTGTTTCAGCTGTCGTCCCCGGCGGAGGGGTCTGTGCGGCGGACACTCATCAGCGAGGGCGGTCGCGTCGCAGCGGGGGACTGTCTGGGTTACATTCTGACATCGCCGCCCGCTGAAGGGTGATCCGGATTCACGGAAGCTTCGCCGATTTGGGATTCGTCTGGAACTTTTCCGGCCCCCGTCTAATCTAACGACCAGGAACGGAGTCAAAGATGGGGTCTGACCCTTTGTGATCTACCGCATGAGTGTTTGAGCTTACGAGCGTGCGGGGTGTCAGAAATGAGGGTGACTCTCCCCGTCACCCTCGCACGGTCAGACCCCGACACACGCCGATTCCAGGTCGAGCGTTCAATGGATGCCTGTCAGGGGACTCACTGGACTCTGGACCTTCAACTCTCGACTCATCAACGGATACTCACCGATGAAACTGCGAACTGTGACAATCTCCCTCGCCGCTGTCATCTCGCTGGGAGTGATCCTGACCATGGCTGCCGATCGTCCTCTGCCCGACCTGCGTGCCGCCGCTGCCAAATCGTTCGAATCCGGCAACTGGCGGGATGCGTACGACATCTACTCCCGGCTGGCGTTGGATCCTGAGAATCGCGGCAAGGCACTGGCAGACGACTTCATCCAGGGCGTTCAGTGTCTGCGAAACCTGCAACAGCATCAGGAGATTGATGCCTACCGCGAGGCTGTGATTGCAGCTCACAGCGACGACTGGCGGCTGCTCGCCCGGGCTGCGGAGTCCTTGCTCAACGGTCAGCATCACGGGTTCATCGTGGCCGGGGACTTTCAGCGCGGGAATCAGCGGGGCGGAGGACGCATGGTCAGTTCGGTGGAACGGGATCGCACCCGTGCCCTGCAGCTGATGAACAGCGCCCGACCGATCGTTGACCAGTCCGATGACACACCGGCTGACAAGGCGAGTTTCTATCGGGCCTTTGCCGGCGCTGTCAGTAACATGCGGACCGACAGCAACGCGTGGCGGCTGCAGGATCTGACGGATCTGGCCGTGCTGCCCGATTACGACGAAGCCTACCGGGGCTGGGGTTACAGTCCGAGTACCGGAGCGCCGGTCGACGATGACGGACAGCCGGACTTCTACACGATTCCCGGCGACTGGGACAGCAGTGAGAACGACGGTCAGCGCCTGGCGCTGGTGCCTGGAACAGGTGGTCCGTCTGCAGCCGGATCAGCGGGCCGGCATCAATTATGAGTTCGCCGACTTTCTGAGGGGACAGTTTGGCGTACAGACGATGCGGCAGTGGGGCATCATCCTGCCGCGGGCCTGGGATGGTGACGGCGGAAGCGAGGGGGACGAGTCTGGACCGTATGCCGTCCACACCTTAAAGGAAAGCGAGACGATCGCCCGACTAGCCACCGGCGTTAAACGATTCACTCTGCCTGAGGAGTTCAACTTCATCCGCATCTGGCAGCGCGTGTCGTCAGGGAGAGGGCGGCCTGGCGGATACGGCCCTGCAGCAACTGGCCCAGATCTTCGAAGACCGCCAGCAGTACGAGACCGCCGCCGACCAGTGGCGGGAGAGCATCCGCCGGTTCCGGGATCCCCGCGGGGACAAGCAGAAGCGTCTCGACCAGATCGTCAGAAACTGGGGACGCTTTGAAGCGGTCGAGTCGCAGGCGGCCGGTGTCGGAGCGAGCGTGGACTTTCGCTTTCGCAATGGCAACAAGGTCGCCTTCACCGCGCGGAGCATTAAAGTGCCCGAGCTGATCGCCGACGTCAAAGCCTACCTCACGAGCAGTCCCAATCAGCTCGACTGGCAGCAGGTGCAGATCGACAATCTGGGCTATCGGCTCGTTGAGCAGAATCAACGCAAGTACGTCGGTGAGCAGGTCGCGAACTGGGAAGTTGCGCTCGATCCGCGTCCGCAGCATTTTGATCGCCGCATCACCGTCACGACACCACTGCAGAAGCCGGGGGCGTATCTGGTCGAAGGGAAGATGGCGGACGGCAACACGAGCCGCGTCATCCTGTGGGTCAACGACACGGCCATCGTCAAGAAGCCGCTGAGCGACCGCAACTTCTATTATGTGGCCGACGCTGAGACCGGAGCACCGGTCGAACGGGCGAATGTCGAGTTCTTCGGCTGGCGACAGGATCAGATTCCCAACACCAAAAACCGCTTTCGTGTCATCACGTCAAACTTCGCCGAGTTCTCCAACGCCGAAGGTCAGGTGCTTCTGGATGCCGGCCGGATGCAGGACAACATGCAGTGGCTCGCCATTGCCCGCACCGACGATGGCCGGCTGGCGCACCTGGGATTCAGTCACATCTGGTTCGGCCGGTATCAGGAGCAGCGATATGATGAAACCAAGGTCATTGCGATCACCGATCGTCCGGTTTATCGACCCGCCCAGAAGGTGAGCTTCAAACTGTGGGTAAGAGAAGCGAGTTATGACACCGGCGAGACATCGCGGTTCGGCAACCTGCCGTTCGAAGTGCGCATCAACGATCCCGAAGGAACCGAAGTCTTCAAGCAGACGCTGACGTCGGATGAGCTGGGTGGACTGGCCGGCGAATATCCGCTCGATGAGAACGCCAAGCTCGGGGTGTACCAGTTGTTCATCTCGGACCAGTACGGTGCCAACGGAGGAGGCAGCTTTCGGGTTGAGGAGTACAAGAAGCCTGAGTTCGAGGTGACGATCGAGGCCCCTGACAAGCCAGTGGTCCTCGGAGAGACGGTGACGGCGACCATTCGGGCGAAGTATTACTTCGGGGCCCCGGTGACGAACGCGACCGTCCGCTACAAAGTGCATCGATCGGCCTACGAGTCACGCTGGTTTCCGATCATGCCCTGGGACTGGCTCTACGGCGAAGGATACTGGTGGTTCTCTCCCGACTACGAATGGTATCTGGGTTTCGCCCGCTGGGGCTGTCGTGCGCCGATTCCCTGGTGGTGGCACCGGAACCCCGATCCCCCGGAACTGGTTCTCGATCGCGAAGTGCCGATCGCCGCTGATGGGACCGTGGCTGTCGAGATCGACACCGAACTCGCCAAGGTGCTGCACGGGGACCAGGATCACAAGTACACGATCACTGCAGAGGTCGTGGATGCGTCGCGGCGGACGATCGTCGGTTCGGGTCAGGTGCTGGTCAGCCGCGATCCCTTCCGGGTCTTCGTCTGGACCAACCGGGGACACTACTCGGTGGGAGACACGATTCATGCGCAGTTTCAGGTCCGCACACTCGATGGCCGGGGTATTGAAGGGCAGGGGACGCTCAAGCTGCTCAAGATCGCTTACGACGAGCAGGGAGAGCCTGTCGAGCAACTGGCCCAGGAATGGGACGTCGCGACTGACGCAAACGGGCGAGCCGCACAGGAGATCAAGGCGAGCGAGGCCGGGCAGTACCGTTTGTCGTATACGCTTGCCGACGCCGACGGCCACACTCGCGAAGGGGCATATGTCGTCCTGATTCGCGGCGAGGGCTTTGACGGTTCGGAGTTCAAGTTCAACGACCTCGAACTCATTACCGACAAGACTTCCTACGCACCGGACGAGAAGGTCGAGCTGCTGGTGAACACGAATCGCGTCGGCTCGACGGTGCTGCTGTTTGTCCGGCCCTCGAACGGCATCTACGCCGGTCCTCCGCAGGTGTTGCACCTGGACGGCAAGTCGACGCTGGTTTCGCTCGACGTGTCGCAGTCCGACATGCCGAATTTCTTTGTTGAGGCGGTCACCGTATCCAACGGCAAGCTGCACACGGTGATGCGGGATGTGATCGTACCTCCCGAGCAGCGCGTGCTGAATGTCGCGGTCATTCCGTCGGCGGAGACCTACAAGCCGGGTGAGCCGGCCACGGTCCAGCTACGACTGACGGACCTTTCCGGAGCGCCGTTTGTCGGCTCGATCGTGATGAGCATCTACGACAAGGCAGTCGAGTACATCTCCGGCGGGTCGAACGTCCCGGAGATTCGGGCTCACTTCTGGAAGTGGCGGCACAATCACAGCCCCAACTCGGAGACCAATCTGTCGCAGTGGTTCGGCAACCTGCTGCGCAGCGGCGAGATCCCGATGAGCAATCTCGGAGTCTTCGGGGATATCGTGACTGAAGTGGAAGAACTGTCGGACCGCAAGGCCAAGGATGCTAGTGGGCAGTTGAGGCGCGGTGAAGCGACTTATGAAATGGCTGCACCATCGTCGGCCATGACGAGGCATGAGCCCGGCTTGGGGGTGGCCTCCGATGAGATGGCACTGGACTTCACGCTGGGAGACACAGCTGGAGAGCTTGTCGAGCCGACCGTCCGTACACAATTCGCCGACACCGCTTTCTGGAAGGGGGACATCACCACCGACGCCGAGGGACACGCCGAGGTCTCACTGACGATGCCCGAGAATCTCACTGCCTGGAAGATGCGGGCCTGGGCCATGGGCCCCGGCACCCGCGTGGGTGAGGGGACGAGTGAGGTCGTCACCTCGAAAAACCTGCTCGTCAGGCTGCAGGCCCCCCGCTTCTTCATTGAAACCGATGAAGTCGTCCTCTCCGCCGTGGTGCACAATTACCTGGCGACCCAGAAACAGGCACGTGTTGAACTGGCACTGGAGGGAGGCACACTGGCGGTTCTCGACGGCGAGGAGTCTTCACGCAGCGTGACGATTCCTGCCGATGGAGAAGTCCGCGTCGACTGGCGGGTGAAAGCCTCCGCCGAGGGTATGGCCACCATCACCATGAAGGCGCTGACCGACGAAGAGTCGGATGCCATGCAGATGAGCTTTCCGGTGTATGTGCACGGGATGCTCAAGACCGAATCGTTCAGCGGCGTCATCCGGCCCAATGAAAACCTCGGGGTCATCAACCTCACAGTGCCGGCTGAGCGGCGGATCAACCAGTCGCGGCTCGAGGTACGCTACTCACCGACGCTGGCTGGTGCGATGGTCGATGCACTCCCCTATCTCGTCTCATACCCCTACGGGTGCACGGAACAGACGCTGAACCGGTTTCTGCCGACGGTCATCACCCAGCGCATCCTGCAGCGGATGGGCCTCGATCTGGCGGACATCCGCGACAAGCAGACCAACCTCAATGCCCAGGAGATCGGGAACGACACCGAGCGGGCTGCACGCTGGAAACACGTCGACCACAATCCAGTCTTCGATGAAGCCGAAGTGACCCGCATGGTGAAGCGCGGGGTCGACGATCTGACGGCGATGCAGCTTTCGGACGGCGGCTGGGGGTGGTTCTCCGGGTTCGGAGAGCGCTCGGGTCCACACACCACCGCCGTGGTGATGCATGGTCTCAAAGTCGCCACAGAAAACGACGTTGCGCTCGTGCCGGGTGTACTGGACCGGGGAGTCGCCTGGCTCAAGACGTACCAGGATGAGCAGGTGCGGGAACTCAAGCTCTGGGAACAGACCAAGAAGAAGGGGCGGTCCCAGACGTCAGACGTCGATGCACTCGTGTTTCGCGTCCTCGTCCAGTGTGATCAGGCCGACGCCGAGATGCAGCGGTTCCTGTTCCGCGACCGATTGCAGCTGTCGCTGTACTCACAGGCGCTCTTCGGACTGGCCCTGCATGACCTCGGCGCACAGGAGCAGCGCGACGTTGTTGTCGAGAACCTCGATCAGTTTCTTAAGGTGGATGACGAGAACCAGACCGCGTACCTCGACCTTCCCAACGGGAACTCGTGGTGGTTCTGGTATGGCGATGTGATCGAGGCCAATGCCCACTACCTGCAGTTGCTCACCCGCGTCGATCCCCAGAATCCCAAGGCGGCCAGCCTGGTGAAGTACCTGCTCAACAACCGCAGACACGCGACGTACTGGAACAATACCCGGGACACCGCCTTCTGCATCGAGGCACTCGCTGAGTACCTGACTGCGAGCGGGGAAGACCGCCCTGATCTGACCATTGAAGTCTGGGTCGACGGCCAACAGCGCCAGTCGGTGCATGTCAGCCCCGAGAATCTGTTCAGCTTCGATAACAGCTTTGTCCTGGAGGGTGACGCTCTCGACGCGGGACCGCATCGCGTCGAACTTCGCAAGCAGGGGACCGGCCCGCTGTACTACAATGCCTACCTGACAAACTTCACGACTGAGCCGTTCATCACGGCGGCCGGTCTGGAGATCAAGGTGGGTCGCAAGTTTTACAAGCTGGTCGAGCGGAAGGATGCCCGACACGTCGTGCGTGGATCACGAGGTCAGGTCGTCGATCAGCAGGTCGAGAAGTATGACCGCATCGAATTGCCGAACCTGGCGCAGGTCGCCAGCGGCGATCAGATCGAGGTTGAACTGGAGATCGATTCGAAGAACGACTACGAGTATGTGCTCTTCGAGGATCAGAAAGCGGCCGGTTGCGAACCGGTGGATGTTCGCAGCGGCTATAACTCGGGCGGTCTGGGGGCGTACGTCGAGTTTCGTGATGAACGGGTGGCGTTCTTCCTGAAACGGCTCGCGCGAGGAAAGCACAGCGTCAGCTACAGGCTGAGGGCCGAAATCCCAGGGGCATTCTCCGCACTGCCGACGAAAGCCCATGCCATGTATGCCCCCGAACTGAGGGCCAACTCGGATGAGATGAAACTCGGCATTACTGAGAGTGAAAGTGAGGAGTAAAGATCGAGGAGTGTCGCCGCACTTTCGCTTCGATCACTTCAGACGTTACAGACCAACCGCGAGCGGCATTGATGTCAGACGTTTCGGACGGGCACCCAACGTGATGTGAGGCGGCCGACCTAGGATTCCCCATCAGGAGTGGAACTGTTCCGCTTCAAAGGGAAAGTGAGCCGGTCATGTCTTCCAGCGAGTTGGTAAATCGCCGCGAGCAGAGGCGCTGATGAGGTGCGTCCCGAGTGCCGGGATCGCCTGGAGGCATCGATCCGTGCAGGGGCGATGACGAATCCGATCTCCGGACGTGTGGAGGATCTGTCGCTGACCGGAGCGAAGTTGTTCACACCGGTGCCGCTGGCAGTGGATACGCCACTGGAACTCACGCTGACCTGCGCCAAGACCCGTCAGCAGGTGAGCGGAGTTGTGCGTTGGACGACACCGGCTGCCGGGAAAACGTGGTACGTCGGCTGCCTGTTTGAGCGCAGTCTTGATGTGGAGTTCTTCAACGGGCTCGCCATCAAGGCGATCCTCGAACGCCGCCGCCACCCACGACAGTCGGCGTCCGTTGCGGCGAGCGTGCGACGGGAACTGGGGAAACAAACGCAGATTCCGGTGACCATCGTCGATTACTCGGAAGGGGGGCTGTGTCTGGTCTCCCGCGAACCGATCTCCCCGGGCGATCGGTTGATGATCGACGTCGCGACCAGTGAACTGACGACGGGACAAATCATCGCCCGATCCGAGTGGTCCGACACCGCGGATGCAGGAGCATTCACTCACCGTATCGGTTGTTCGTACGTCAAGGCGGACGGCTGTGCCCGCCTGCAGAAGGCCGTGGAGTTCCACATTCGCACACAGCCACGAAGGTCAATGGCCCCTCCGTTGGCGACGCTGCTGGGTCTGGGACTCGTATCGGGGTGGTGCTGGATGGTGTGGAACGATCGCTGGCCGGAAACCGTCGAGCAGATCGTGGTCCTCTCCGGCCAGCTGCGCGAACAGGTTCCCGAGGAGATGATCGACGAAGTCAGGACGTGGCTCGACACACCGTCATCCTACCTCCGCTCTGCGGTCCGACCCGATTAGCTGCGGGCCGCTTCCACCTCGGCGTCCGTGTATGAAGTCTTGGCCTTGGGCGGGACGGCGGGAAAGGTATCATCGGTGCGACGCAGCCAGTCGTGCAGCTCCGCCAGCAACTCCTTCCGGATGCCCGCAAGCTCTGCCTGTTCGCTGAGGTTCTCCTGCTCAAACGGGTCGTTGCGGAGATCGAACAGATGCTCGATTTGGTCGGGACCGTTCCGCACCGTCAGCTTGTAGCGATCGGTGATGATCGACCGCCAGGACCCGGCCGCCGCTGCTTTGCGAGCACGATCCTCGTCGCCGGCTGTGGTCAGCTTGCCCTCGACAAACAGGGCCTCGACGCTCGTCTGGGGGCCGCCATCAAGCAAAGTTCCCGAGAGGTCGTTCCCCACGCACGTCTCGGGAACATTGAGGCCGCAGACTGACAACATCGTCGGCATCAGATCGATCGTGCTCACCAATGTGTTGATGGCCTTTCCAGGTGTCACTCGCTTGGGCCAGCGGGCGATCAGCGGCACATGGGCCGATTCCTCCTCAGGCTCGCCCTTGCGGTATTTGCCGTGCGATCCAGCCAGTTCTCCGTGATCGGCGGTGAACACCACGAGCGTGTTGTCCGCCAGTCCGCTGTCGTTGAGGAACGTCATCAACCGACCCATCTCGTGATCGAGTGACTCGCACAGCCCGTAGTAGCCAGACAGGTCACGCCGGGCCTGGGCCTCATGATCCCTGGGCACGTTGGGCCGCAGTTTGATATTGGCCGGTGTGTACTTCGTGAAGCTGGCGGGCGGTTTGAATGGTGTGTGAGGCGGTCCCCAGGAAAGGTAACAGCAGAATGGATCCTGTTGATGTTCGCGCATGAAGCGGATGGCGAGGTCGGTCTGCAATGTCGGTTCGTAGTAGGGCTTGGTCGTCTTGGCGAAAGACTCGGCGAGGGGTTGTCCTTCGTTGTCGAAACCCCAGAGATCGTGGTAGACATGCCCACGATTGAAGCCCTCGAACGTTTCAAACCCGCGGCGACGCCAGCCGGGTGGAACGAAGCCGGGCTTGGCGGTGCCATCCATGTGCCACTTGCCGACATAGTGCGTGGCGTATCCGGCATCGTGAAAGAGTTCCGGCCAACAGATTTCCGATGGGGGCAGCATCAGATCGTTGCCGATCATGCCGGTCTGATGCGAGAACCGTCCTGTCAACAGGCAGGAGCGATTCGGCGTACAGACGGGGTTCGCTGCATAGGCCCGTTGAAAGAGCGCCCCTCGTTGGCCAGACGATCGATGTGCGGCGTCCTCACGACTTCGTCGCTGCCATGCCCGAAGGCGCTGAAGCGCCATTGGTCCGCGAGAACGAACAGCAGATTGGGTTGGCTCGCCGGCGCCGCTGCCTGTGACTGTCCAGCATTGGCAGCAAGGGCACCGACGACCGGCAGCGTGCCAGCCAGAGAGGCCCCGGAGTGTTCCAGAAACTGCCGACGATTCAATTCGCTCATGGACTGACTCCCCATTGACTGCTGCCGACACTTGACAACACCGACGCGTTATCGACAGCCTACCGAGCTGGACAGCCTGCGAACACCGACTGCTTCTGTGCCCTGAAACACGGGTGCCGTTTTGGCATGTTCGCGTCTGGGTCTAAAGCGTACGGGCAACTGCCACAATGACACCCCCGCAGTCCATTGTGCTCAATTCCTGAAACGGAGAATATGACACAAGGCACTTAAAATGAATGCGTTGCATTCATTGCTGGCATTCGGCACACACGTTGCGGTGCCGTTGGATTCTTGCCTGTTGTCCCTCTTGGTTCCTGCACTGCGGAAATCTCACATGGTCTTTCGCCCCGAAAAACTCACCGTCAAAGCCCAGGAAGCTGTGCAGCGGGCGCAGTCGCTCGCGGAAGAAGCCGGTCAGCGCCAGCTGGTCCCGTTGCACCTGCTTCAATCCTTGATCGCCGAGCCCGAAGGGGTGCCGCGCACCGTGTTGCAGAAGATCGGCGTCGGAGTCGGTGCGCTGGAATCGATGGTGACGAGCGAGCTGTCCCGATTGCCCAAGTCGACCGGCTCGAACATGGACCTCACCGCATCGCGCGAGATGATGCAGGTCTTTGACGAAGCGCAGAAACAAGCCGACGCGATGCAGGACGAGTTCGTCTCGACGGAGCACCTGTTTCTCGCACTGACCCGCGTGGAGGATGTGGCCAAGCGTGTGCTGGCTCTCAACGGCGTCGAGGAGAATGACATTCTCGAAGCGTTGAAGGCCGTGCGCGGCGGTCATCGTGTCACCGACCAGCATCCCGAAGACAAGTATCAGGCGCTGGAGCGTTACGCCAAGGACCTGGTGGAACTGGCGCGCCAGGGAAAGATCGATCCCGTCATTGGTCGTGATGCCGAGATTCGCCGCGTAATCCAGGTGCTCTCCCGCCGGACCAAGAACAATCCTGTCCTGATCGGTGAGCCTGGCGTCGGCAAAACGGCGATTGTGGAAGGGCTCGCCCATCGGATTGTGCTGGGAGACGTCCCGCGACCGCTCCGCGACAAGAAAGTGATGGCCCTCGACATGGGAGCGCTGATTGCCGGAGCCAAGTATCGCGGCGAGTTTGAAGACCGGCTGAAGTCGGTCCTGAAGGAGGTCGAACAGGCCCGCGGGGAGATCGTCCTGTTCATCGACGAACTGCACACGGTCGTCGGAGCCGGCAAGGCTGATGGAGCGATGGACGCGTCGAACCTGCTCAAGCCCGCGTTGGCCCGGGGCGAGCTGCACTGCATCGGTGCGACGACGCTGGATGAGTACCGCAAGTACATCGAGAAGGACGCCGCCCTGGAGCGCCGGTTTCAGCCGGTCATGGTGAAGGAGCCGACCGTCGAGGACACGATTGCAATCCTCCGGGGCCTGAAGGAGCGCTACGAGAAGCACCACGGCATCAAGATTCGGGACGCCGCCCTCGAAGCCGCAGCCACGCTGTCTGATCGGTACATCACTGACCGATTTCTGCCCGACAAGGCCATCGATCTGGTGGATGAAGCGGCCTCGCGCGTCGCTATGGAACTGCACTCGGTGCCGACCGAAATTGATGAAGTCCAGCGCCGCTTGACGCGTCTGGAGATCGCGGCACGTCAACTGGCCGAAGAGGACGATGCCGCCGCCGGGAAGGAGCGGTCCGCTATCCAGGAGGAAACACACCAACTCAAGCAGAAGCTGGCGTCGCTCAATGAGCAGTGGGAGGCGGAAAAACTGGGGCTGGGGGATGTCACCAACGTACGAGCCGAACTCGAACAAGTCGACCTCCAGTACGGTCAGCTGGAGGCCGCCATTCGCGACAAGCAGGCGGGGGGTCAACTGGTGGATGAAGGCGACTATCAGCGGCTGTTCGAACTCGATCAGCATCGCAACCAGTTGAGGCGGCGTGTGGC
Organism: uncultured Planctomycetaceae bacterium; assembly: GCA_963707405.1. Lineage (GTDB taxonomy): Bacteria > Planctomycetota > Planctomycetia > Planctomycetales > Planctomycetaceae > CAVPPT01. The sequence goes on from CAVPPT010000026.1 coordinate 26,587, forward strand.
CGAAGAGGAGTCGCAGCCCGAGCAGCCGGCGGAGGAGGAGGGACACAAGACTCGTCTTCTGCGTACCGAGGTCGGTCCCGAGGAGATCGCCCAGGTGGTCTCCGCATGGACGGGAGTGCCTGTCAGCCGCATGATGCGCACCGAACGCGAGAAGCTGCTCAACATGGAACAGGCCATTCACCTGCGGATGATCGACCAGGAAGAGGCGGTCGCGGCCGTCGCCAGTGCCGTCCGAAGGTCGCGCTCGGGACTGCAGGACAAGAACCGACCCATCGGATCATTCATCTTTCTGGGGCCGACGGGAGTTGGCAAGACCGAACTGTGCAAGGCACTCGCCGAGTTCCTGTTCGACGACGAACGCAACATGATCCGCATCGACATGAGCGAGTTCATGGAACAACACAGTGTCGCCCGACTGATCGGAGCACCTCCGGGTTATGTGGGATATGAAGAAGGGGGTCGCCTCACGGAAGCGGTCCGCCGTCAGCCGTATTCGGTCATCCTGCTGGATGAAATCGAGAAAGCGCACCGCGACGTCTTTAACGTCCTGCTGCAGGTCCTGGATGATGGTCGCCTCACCGACGGACAGGGGCGGACTGTCGACTTCACGAACACGATCGTCGTGATGACCTCAAACATCGGCAGCCAGGCGATCCTTGATCTGGCCGAACAGGGGGATGACGAACAAATCCGCGCGACCTGCCTGGAGGCCCTGCGGGCTCGATTCCTGCCGGAGTTTCTCAATCGCATCGACGAAGTGATCGTCTTTCACCCGTTGAGCCGGAAGGACCTCCGGCAGATCGTCGATCTGCAGATCACCCGCCTGTCGCGGCAGATGCAGGAGCACGGCTTTGAGCTGCAGGTCAGCGATGACGCCCGGATGCTGCTGGCCAATGAAGGTTACGATCCCACCTACGGGGCGCGGCCTCTGAAGCGGGTAATTCAGAACCGTCTGCAGAATGCGCTGGCCAATGCCATTCTCAGCGGCGAGTTCCCGGAAGGATCCACGATTCTCGTCGACACGCAGCATGGAGAGTTCACATTCAGCCGGTCGTGACGGGCAGGGCGCGTCGTCTTCGAGTGTCTCGACACGTCTGGCGAGAAGTGATGACTTCGGTGGTTGACAGCATTCGCGTCTGCCGATAGAAGTCAGTGATCCGCCCCCATCGTCTAGAGGCCCAGGATGCAGGATTCTCAGTCCTGAGACGGGGGTTCAAATCCCCCTGGGGGTACTGCAGGACGCTCACCGAAATGAGCGTCCTGCGTCATTCTTTGACGGCACTCATCAGTTGAGCGTCCCGTGAGCTTCCCGCCGTCGGTGACTCGCGCCGACCTCTTCGCTCCTCACAGCGTGCACGATTCTCCAGGGGCCAGGACGACCGGCTCGGCCTGTGTCTGCCGGCGGACTTGCTCTGCCCATGCCGAGGCATCCTGCGCGATCGGGGGCCACGTATCATAGTGGGACGGCAGTACTCGTCGGGGCTCGATCAGCCTGATCGCGCGAATCGAATCCTCCGGCCCCATGGTGTAGTTGTCGCCAATGGGGAGAACGGCCAGGTCGACACCCGCCTCGCCGATCAGCTTCATGTCGTAGAAGAGTCCGGTATCGCCGGCGATGTAAATGGTGCCGTCCGCGAGTGTCAGCAGCAGACCGCAGGGATTGCCCCCGTTCGACCCATCGGGGAGCATCGATCCATGATGTGCGATCGTCAGCTTGAGCGTGCCGAAGTCGAACTGCCGCTGTCCGCCGATGTGCATGTCGTGGATGTTCTCGACGCCCTGCTGCCCGAGCCATTGGCAGACCTCAAAGTTGGCAATGCACAGGGCACCGGTTCGCTGCGCAATGGTGACAGTATCTCCGACGTGGTCCCCATGACCGTGCGTGATGAGAATGAAGTCAGGATGGACTGCGTCCGCAGTGGTCGTCGCCACAGGATTCCCGGTGAAGAACGGGTCGATCAACAGCGTCTTGCCGGCCGTCTTGATTTCGAAGGTCGCGTGCCCCAACCAGGTAATCGTGGTGGCCATTGCTCCGTCTCCCACGGTACTCATCCGAACAGGATCTCTCCCATGTTCTGCTTGTAATCCTCGACGCCCGGCTGACCATAGGGGTTGATGCCGATCAGTCGCCCTTCGACGACGGTGGCCAGCATCAGCATCTGCAGCAGTTGCCCCAACGTGTGCTCGTTGAGCCGGGGAAGGCGGATGTCGGCTGTCGGTCGATCCACGTCGGCATACGCCTTGTTCGTTCCTTGAATGGCCGCCGACATGAGCTCGGGGACCGGTTTACCAGCCAATCGGTTGAGCCCGTCCTGGTCCAGCGCCTCAGGCACCTTGGGCAACGTCACCGGAGTTTGCGCGGGTTCCTCGACGATGACATTGGTGATGAGCTTGTCGCGGCGGCCTTCCTGATGCTGTTGTCCCCGACTGTGCAGATCGCGGGTGTTGACGACCGTCAGCGGGGTCGCACCTCGTTCGTGCTTTCCGAGGCTCTCAGCGAGCAACTGATCGTACCACAGCCCGACCGCCTCCAGTCGCTTGCCCCAGGTGGACAGGACACGGATCGTCACGTTCTTGTCGCGTTCCAGCAGGTGGCCGACGGCGACATAGTCAAGCACCGGGTTTTCACTGGGAGGTGCGATTCGGCACAGGTCGGTCATGGCAACCGCCCCCTCAATCAGCGCCTGACAGTCGATCCCCAATACTGCTGCAGGGAAAAGGCCGACTGGTGTGAGCACCGAAAACCGCCCGCCGACGCCATCCGGCACCGGAAAGACATGCCGATACTCGCGGACTTCCGAGAAGCTCCGCAGCTTGCCGACGTCACCGGTGATCGGGACGACGAGCGAACGGGCCTCGTCAGAGTCCGCCCCGTAATACCGTTCGAGCTCTTCGCGAAAGATGCGGAAGGCGGCGGCAGTCTCCAGCGTGCCTCCCGATTTGCTGATGACCACAATCCCCCAGCGCTGTGCGAGATCCTTTGGATCGCGGCAGTGCTGTCGCAGCAAGGTGAGCAAACCGGTGATGGAATCGTTGTCGAGATTGTCTCCCTCAAAGTAAAGCCGGGGAACACCTCCACGCTCCTCGCGGGAGAGTTCATTGTGATACGGCGTGCCGACCGCCTCGAACAGCGCCCGCAGCCCCATGTACGATCCACCGATGCCCAGGACCACGAGTCGGTCAACCTGGTCGCGTAGCTCTGCGGCCGACTGCAGTAGCTCGGTCCACAGGCGATGGAGCGGAGATGACGCTCCCAGTAGGCGCTGCGGGTAGTCGATAAAGCCGGCATCGAGCGGCAGCTTGTCCTTGTTAATCATCGCGCCCGCGTGCAGTGCGTCGAGGTCGTGGAACATCTCGTCGCGGGCGGCCGCCAGTCGGGGTTGCAACTCCTGCCAGTCGCGATCGCTGATGAGCGTGCGGGCCGCTGAAGGGTCATAGCTGATCATGTTGCTCATCGTCTGCTCCTGTGTGTCAATGTTCCGTCAGGCCGCGGGCAGTTCCGTCAAACAGCGGGCGGCGGAGTTATCCCCAGATCCGAAATCGACAGCAGCGATCGATAGGGGAGGTTGCGGGCCGCCAGTGCCTCTGCCCCCCCTTCCAGTCGATCGACAATCGTCACCACGCACACGACTTCACATCCCAGCTGCTGGACACGTTCGACAGCCTGGAGCGCACTCCCGGCCGTCGTCACAACATCCTCGATGATGATGGCTCGCGGCGCCGGACCGACAGGTCCTTCGATGAACTGGCCGGTGCCGTGCCCCTTTGATTCCTTGCGGACAATGAAACCCTCGAGCGCCTGGCCTCGGGCCGCAGCGATCACCAGCATGCCTCCCACGATGGGATCGGCCCCCAGCGTCATGCCGCCGACAGCGGTGAAGTCGAGGTCGGACACCAGTTCGAGCAGTCCTTCACAGGCGAGCCGCAGGCCCTCACCATGCAACGTGATCTGCATCTTGTCGACGTAGTACGTCGACTTGCGACCGGAGGCGAGCGTGAAGTCGCCAAAACGGACCGCCCGCTCCCGAAACAACTCGATCAGGCGTTGTTTGTGATTCATGGGTGTCTGGAGAATCTCTTGGTGCGATACGGGGCCATTTTTCCCACCGCTCATGGTAACGCTTACCCATGGGATTGGAAGCTGCCCAACGCGAGTTGATGAGCTGATGAGTTAACCAGTTGATGAAGCTGAGACGTCGAGCGCGGAGACCTTGCGAAACCCCTGTCACTCTCGCTGACCGTTTCGCCGGATCTGGGCCGTCACAGCTCCACTCGTGCGGCGACACCGCAAGCGAGCGGCACAGGAACCCCTCCTGTTCTGGTCACTCCTCCCTGCTCCTCGCCAACTGCCACTGTTTCCCGGTGATCGGGCATTCTCTATGCTGACGCCATGACACGACTGCGTTTCGCCGTTGCTACTTCCCGTTTTGGTCGACCGTTACGCGATATCCCGCGGCTGGCCGCCGACACCGGGGCGGCGGGCGTGCAGTTCGATGCCCGCACTGAGCTGCGACCCGATGACCTGAGCGAAACCGGCAGACGGCAACTGCTGCATGCCCTGGCGGAGCGAGAGTTGTCAGTCGCTTCACTGCGGTTGCCCCTGCGTCGCCCCTTGTACGATCTGGAACATCTCGATGCGCGGATCGCAGCCCTCAAGCAGGCCATGCAGTTCGCCTGGGATCTGAAGGCGCGGATCGTCACCTGTCAGATCGGGCGTATCCCCGCAGATTCCGCTACTTCCGAGCATCAGCGGTTGCAGGAAGTACTGGAGGATCTGGCCAGCTATGGCAATCATGTGGGGATCACACTGTCAATCACACCGGCCGGGGACTCCGCCGAGGAGTTGCGCACACTGCTCGGAGGCATCACCACAGGACCGCTGGGCATCGATTTCGATCCGGCGGCCTGTGTCCTGTCCCGGCAACATCCCGGCAATACACTGCGGGACCTGCACAGCCTTGTGACTCACATCACCATTCGCGATGCGCTGGGGATGCGTGAGGGTGGCGGACGCGAAGTGCCTGTCGGCCGGGGCGAGGTCGACTGGGATCTGCAGGTGGCCCAGTATGACGAGATGAACTACAAAGGCTGGCTGAGCGTCCTGCGTCACGAAGGGGACGACCCCGCCGGTGATGCGGCCCGTGCCATCACCTACCTGACGAACGTCGTCGGTTCGTAGCCCTGTGTGTCAGATGAGATTTGTCGGCAGGTGAAATCGTCGGCCTGACACACCATATACAACATAGATACAATACAGTGTGTGGCGGGGCGAGGAGCACCGGAGGGTCGGGAAGCAGCTCGAGGCGGTTCCAGAGAATATCCTCAAGCGATAAGAGAAGTGGCTGGATATCGTGATGCTCTCCGGTCCGCCCGGTTTGCGGGAGATCAAGGGGTTTCATGACGAAGCCCTGTCCGGAAAATGGAAAGGTGATCGTTCCTCGCGACTATCAATCCATTACCGAGTCATCTACCGGGCGGTGGCACCGGATCAGATCTTTCAGGTTGTCTCGGTAAACGCGCACGACTATCAAAGGCCGTAAATGAGTCAGTTTCGCGCAGCCAGGCGCCGCACCATTGTCAGCGTCGGCGACTCCGTTCGCATCGTGCGTGAGCTTCAGGAGTTCAGCCAGAATCAGCTGGCCCAGCTGACCGGCACTTCTCGGACGACGATTTCAGCCATCGAGAATGACCGCGTCCGCCTTGGTGTTGAACGCGCCAAGGTACTCGCTCGCGCACTGAAGTGTCATCCCGCAGTTCTGGTTTTCCCTGGCTGGGATGTCGACCAGCAATCTGCGGCATAGCAGTCATTTCGAGCCGATGCGTTCCAGCAGCACTCGTCTCGGCTACGATTCCAAGCGGCAGAGAGCGTACCGATTGGCGATGTGTTGTTTACGTTGCCTTTGGCCGTCATCACCTGATTGCTCCAAATCATGTCCAGCGAAGTTCTGAGTGTCTCGCAACTGACGCGGCAGTTGAAGGACTGTGTTGAGGGAAACTTCCCGCAGGTGGCGGTGCTGGGGGAGGTGTCGGGCTGTACCCGGGCCCGGTCGGGGCATGTGTACTTTACGTTGAAGGATGAGCGCGCCCAGGTGCGGGTCGTCATCTGGCGCGGCGTGTCGGTCCGGGTACGGTTCGACATCACCGATGGCATGCAACTGGTGGTGGTCGGGGCGATCGAGGTGTACCCGGCCCGCGGGTCGTATCAGATCGTGGCTGAGGAGATCATCCCGCAGGGAGTCGGCCCTCTGGAACTCGCGTTTCGCCAGCTGCACGAAAAGCTCGCGGCCGAAGGACTGTTTGACCCACAGCGCAAGCGGCCGTTGCCGCGCTTTCCCCGTCGCATCGCCATTGTCACCAGTCCAACCGGAGCGGCGATCCACGATCTGCTGCAGGTGATGACCCGCCGCTGGCCAGCCGTCCATGTTCTCCTGCTGCCCGTAGCGGTGCAGGGAGAGACCGCCGCACCTCAGATTGCCCGCGCACTGCAAGTGGCCGGCCGCCTGCCCGGGGTCGATGTGGTGATTACCGGTCGGGGGGGCGGAAGTCTGGAAGATCTCTGGGCGTTCAACGAAGAGATCGTGGCCCGGGCGATCGCCACGTCACCGGTGCCAGTCATCAGCGCCGTGGGGCATGAAATCGACGTGACGATCGCCGATCTGGTCGCTGATCGACGGGCGTTGACCCCCAGCGAGGCGGCTGAAATCGCTGTCCCCGATCAGGCGGGGATGCGGGAAGCGCTACGCCATCTGCAACTGCGGCTCGTGGGCTCGCTGCGGGAACGGACCCGCGCGGCCCGCCGGACGCTGACGCAGGTCGAATCCCGCCGGGCATTGACCCGCCCGTTCGACCGCATTCATCAGCAGCGCATCCTGCTGGATGAATGGCATGACCGGCTGAGTCGAGGAATACAGAGGCAGCATCGGCGCGGGCAGGAGCGACTGGGGGCGCTGGTGGCCGCCCTCAATGCACTCAGTCCCCTCAATGTCCTGCTGCGCGGTTACAGCATCACCCGGCGATCTCCCACGGGCGAACTCGTGCGTCGGGCTGAGGACGTCCAGCCGGGCGACTACGTCACCACCCGGCTGTCCGCAGGCGAGATTCTCTCGCGCGTCGAACGCATCCAGGCGACTCACACGAAGGATTGACGAGCATGGCCAAACGCAAGGCGTCGCCCCCGAAGGACGAGCCAAGTCTCTCTTTTGAAGAGGCCCTTGCCGAACTGCAGGGCATCGTTGCCTCGCTGGAGGAGGGCGCAGTCGGGCTGGAGGAATCGCTGGCGCAGTTCGAGCACGGGATGCAGATGCTCCGGCACTGTCATCAGGTACTCGAGTCCGCTGAGCAGCGCATCGAACAACTCACCGGCCTTGATGCCGATGGTGCCCCGCTTACCGAGGCCTTCGATGCCTCTGCCACATTCGAGACACGCGGCGGCTCCGCAGGCCGTCGAACGTCACCCGCTGAGCGTCCCCCCACATCGCTGCCCGGGAACGAACAGGAATCAGGATCGACACTGTTCTGAGTTCGGCGACGTCCGCGAACTCTTGCAGTCGCCGCTGCAGGGCGTGCAGCCAGGAGATCGGCACCATCGGTTGTTCTCCAAACAAACCAGCGTCGTCAGAGTTGCCCGCCATCCGGCGTGACACCTCAGCCAGCGTCAGCTTCATCATACGCGACAGCCTGCGGTGGGCGAGCGATCTTCCGGAGATTCATCCAATCTTCGTGGAGGAGTCCCGGAATGTCTCTTGACGAGGGTCCGGTGCCCGCCGGCGTGGATTGCGCAGCCACGTTTGATCGGACGGTCAGGCGAGATTGGTTGAGTTGGAGGTTCATCAGGAATCAGGAGTCAGTTCCCGCCAGCGGACCCCTGATGCCTGCGTCCTCGGTCGACCTGCTTCCGTTTTCGTCAAGGGGCGAGCGGGTCATGCAACAAACCGCGTGTGCACCCACTGCGGAATGGAGTGGCCGGCATCCTGTGACAGCCGCGATGACCTGGCGTATACTCGCGACTGGCGATCCCAGGGAGGCAATATGGCGTTGCGGTCCAATCATTACGACGCCGCGTTTGAGGCGTATCTGCGCGAGGCACGGACTCCATATATTGCTGTCGACGAGAACCGGCGGGCGCTGCTGCAGGACGCATCGCTCAAGTCGATGGACTTCATCGTCTATTCTAATCAGCCGCACAATTTGCTTGTCGAAGTGAAGGGCCGCAAGTTCCCCTCGGGCGATGTGCAAGCGGGACACTTGTGGGAGAATTGGGCGACGACCGACGACCTGACGGGTCTGCAAACGTGGCAGCGGGTGTTCGGGGCGCCGTTTCGAGCTCTGCTGGTCTTCGCCTATCATGTGGTCGAGGAGCGCTGGCTGGCGCATCATCGGGCGTGGGTCGAGTTCCGCGATCGGCACTACGCCTTTTACGGGGTGTGGGCCGACCAGTATCAGGCCGCCATGCGCTCCAGGTCGTCCAAGTGGGAGACCGTCTGGCTGCCGGCCGCCGATTTTCAGGCGCTGCGTGCACCCATCCGCGACTTTCTCTAGACTCCGGCATCCAATCCTCCTGTTCCCGCGGTACTCACAGTGATTCCATTCCCGACACTGAATCTGGCCTGGGTGCGACTCAAGACTTTGCTCTCACCACTGATGGGCAGAAGCTGTTCGTGGATTCGCTGCTGGCGCTGTCTGATGCTGTCGGGCACGTTCTTGCTGCTGAGTGTCACGCTCGCGCAGGCCCAGGGGGCGACTCCCCCGCCACCCAACGTGGTGACCAGCGGTCGCAGTCTCATCCTGGAATGGGTGATTGTGGGCGTGATGATTGCGCTGGCCCTGTTTGCGGTCTGCCGTTCCAGCCGGCGCAACTAGACTTCGCCGCAGGTGTCAATGACTGCTGCGTGCCGCCGAGTGTTGATCACCGGAATCGGGTTGCTCACTCCCTTGGGGTCCGACCGCGAGACCACTTGGTCCGGACTCGTTGCCGGTCGCTCGGCGACCGGCTGGCTGCCGCCCTGGGAACGCACAGATGCACCGAGTTCCAGGTCACCCTCCCTGGGTGACGTACAACTCCCGCGGTTGCCGGGAGCCACGGTTCCTGCGAGTAGCTGGTCTGTTCTGACCGATCCTGACGTCCATCATCGTGACCTGGTTGTGCGTCTGGCAGTGCAGGCTGCAGAGGAAGCCTGGCAGGACGCCGGTCTGGCTGGATTGATGATCGATCCGCAGCGCCTGGGCTGTGTGATCGGGACCAGCAAGGGAGGGGTCCGATCCTTCGGCATCCAATACGCGCTTTCCAGTGGAAGGTTGGCCCCCAGTACACCGGCAGACATCAGGCGGGATGTGTGGAGTGACTGTTTTCCCGACGCTGCCGCCCGGGCGGTTGCCCGAATGCTGGGTGCCGATGGGCCGGTGCTCTGCCCGGTGGCGGCCTGTGCGACGGGACTGATCAGCCTGATTCGTGGTGCGGGGCTGATCCAGGACGGAATGTGTGATGTCGTCATCGCCGGCAGCAGCGATGCCTCCCTGGAACCGACCGTCCTGGCTTCCTTCCTGCGGATGGGAGTACTCGCCCGAGGCATGGACGACCCCGCGAGCGCCTGTCGGCCCATGGATCAGCGCCGCTGCGGCTTTGTGGTCGGTGAAGGCGCTGGCATCGTCGTGCTGGAGTCCTTGGAGCACGCCCAGCGACGGCAAGCCAGGGCCTATGCCGAATGGAGGCACGGAGCGATGCTCGGTTCGGCGAGCGGTCTGATCCGGTTGGGAGGAGATGCGGCCCCCCTGCAACGACTACTCTGTGATGTCCTCACCCGATCGGGAGTTGAGGGTCCGCAGATCGACAGTGTCAGTCTGCATGGAACGGCAACGCGGGAGAACGACCCCTATGAATGTGTGGCGCTTCGCAGCGTACTGGGACCGTCCTCGCGCGCCTCGTGTTCCAGTCTCAAAGGAAGCATTGGACACCTGCTGGGTGCCGCCGGCAGCGTGGAGACCGCCGTGGCTGCACTGTCACTTTCGAGAGGCATCGTTCCGCCAACCGTCAACCTGCACCAGATCGATCCAGCGTGTCGACTTCCGGACCTGCCGACCTCCGCCCGTCACCGTCCGCTCCAGCATGTCCTGAAACTGTCGCTGGGGTTCGGGGGCCATCTGGCAGCCGCAGTCATGTCGCAGCCCCTCGAGGACGTCCGCCGGACGTCCCTCACGCAATCGTAAGCGGTTGGCCGTTGTGCTCGGGGCTGAGTTTCAACAGGAAGGGGACGGCCCGCCGTGCCCACTCGTCGGGCGGCGGATAATGCCCGGCATCGTCCGACCAGCATTGCCTGAGCATATCGGTATCGATGATGCCGGGATTCACAGGAATTGCGGCCAGCCCTGCAGGTAGCTCCTCGGCCAGTGCACGGGTGAGACCTTCAATCGCCCACTTCGAGGCACAATAGGGCGCCACCTCGGCCGACGTACCGCGGCCCCAGCCGGAACTGAAGTTGACGATGATGCCCCGTCCCTGCTCGATCATGCGTGGAACGAACGCCCGAATGACGTGAAACGTTCCCGATACATTCACATCCATCAGCATGGAAAACTCGTCCGCGGGAACCTCCCAGAGGGGGGCGACGTTGTTGATGACGCCGGCATTGTTGATGAGCAGATCGGGAGTGAAACCATCGTCTGTGAGCGCCGATGCCCAACGATCGACGGCCACCGGGTCACAGACATCGACTACCGCAAACGCCGTATCCGCTGACGAGGTGGCATTGAGTTCGCGGATCCTTGCCGTCGTGCGTCCGCAGCCACGCACGTCACAGCCGGCCTTCTTAAACTGCTCGGCCATGGCCCGGCCCAAGCCGCGCATCACGCCGGTGATCAGAACGTGCCTCGACATGCGTTGCCTGTGAATTCGTTCACTCAGTCCTTGCCGATGTGCTCAATCTGCGGCCAGTAAGTCGAGAAGTCGAAGTGGGGACTGTTGTCGACATCGTGGCATTTGATGCACAGGTGTTCCTCAGACCACTCCTTGGTGATGTGCCGGCGCATCCGCTCGGCGAGCACTTCCTCGGTGACGTCCATCTCACCTGCCTGGACCGATTCTTCCAGCTTCACATGCCGACTGCCCGGACCATGGCAGTTCTCGCACTGGTTTCCCGCGAGGCCCGGCGTCGCCTGCAGACCGAGGAACCCCGAGGCATAGCGCTGCACTTGTTCCGGCTGCCAGCCGGTCGTGTGACAGCACAGACACTCCGGATCGTGAACGTGCGCGACACGCACCCGGGACGCCATGCTTTCATCCTCGTGGGCGCGGGCCCATTCGGGCGTCAGGCTCTCAAATCCATGGGCGTGCTTCGTCCCTTCCCAGATACTGTACGCCGTGGTGTGACACTCGCCGCATTTCTCGGCACCGACAAACTCATATCCCGGTCCCCATTCGTGATCGATGGTGCCACTGGAGGCCACGATCTGCTCGTCCTTCAAACGTTGCTGATACCGCTCCATCAATTGATCCATGGTGGGTGCATGCTCGAATCGCGACTGGTCGAGATTAACCAGTTCAAAGCGGACCTGCTTTCCGGCCGGGGCTCCCGGAAACAGCCCGACAACGCCGACATTCTTGCCCTTCTGTCCCACTTTGAGCAGCATCGAGCGGTTCACGAACTCTGGTTCACCGACAGGATCCTCGGCCCCGCCTGCCGTCACCACAATCTGAAACCCTGGAAACTCCTGGGCCAGTTGGGTGCTTTCCTCGGGTTTGGCATAGGCGAGCAACACCAGCAGGTCGGGTCGCTCCGCCTGCATCCGCGGCAGCACACTGCGCAAGGCGTCGCGCGGATCGTCGATCTTTAGTTCGGAAGGATCGAGTTCGACCCCCGGGGCGATCAGCTGGTCCATATAGCTTCTCCCGAACACGGACGTGACGCCGATCCGCAGCTTGCCGAGCGGCACAATCCGGTACTCTGCCGGCATTCCGATTGCCTCCCGTGAGCCGAAGATTGTCACATTGGCCGAGAGGAATGGCACGTCAAACTGCTGATCGGCCTGGGTGCCTGAGAACACCTCGAACAGATTGACGGCTCCCAGTCGGAGTTCATCGAGCCCCAATCCGGCTCCCCGGTATCCCAACTGGTTCAAGGCGTCCAGGGATACTGCCAGCTTCATGCGGCTTTGCAGCGTGTCACGGGCAATCAGGCCTCCCAAGTCCAAGCCAACGACTGGCCAGTTGCGGGCGGCGATCTGTCGAAACAGGTCGGCACGCCGGGCCAGGCCCCCGGTCTGATTCGCGGTGCAGCCGCAGGGCTCCAGATAGCCATGTTGCTCGCCGCTGAAGACGATGACACCTGCCGGGTCTTCCCAACCCCGGAAGAGGGGGGTCGGAGGCGGAGCCAGTCCACCATCCGTCGCACCCTCTGCGTGAGTAGACGCACTGGTTTCAGGTGCGCGCCGGCAACGGGTGTCTCTTCGCAGCCCGATAACAGCGCCAGGGACATCAACGACGGCAAGCAGACGAATGGCCATTGGCACAGGAACCCGATGCAATCATTGCGCCTCACGTGGCAGACTCCTCTGGGAGAGTAAGGGCGGCCTCCAGCCGAACTGACCAACGAGGATCAGTGACCAATGGCATCAGTTCAGAGAAAACTCGACATTCAGGTGGATCTCAGTCAGCGAGTCGCGGTTCGTCTTGAGCGTGACTCGCGCCGCTTCGTCGTTCTGAAAGTAACCGACCGGGCTGTCTTTCGGAATACGGAACGTGAGCCGATAGCGTTCTTTCTGCGGGGCATTGAAGGTCTCGTCCCGCGTGAGCTGCACATCCAGAAACTCGGGATACACGTCCGTGCTCACAACCTCCAGTGGCTGCTCCTCTCGTGGCAGGAACAGCGACAACGACACTTCCTTGCCCTCGGCGGCACGGATATCCCCCATGCGCAGCAGCATTCTCTTGGCGTCCCAACCACTGCCGAGAAGCGAAAATGGTCCCAGGCGAGTTCCCTCGATGGCGATCGTCTGTTCAGACTCCTTCGGGAGATCGGTCTTGATCGTCAGCTTCTCATTCAGCTTACCGACGGGCACGGAGGCATCCAGCTGACACTTGATGCGATACCCCGATTTGACTCCGGCCGCCTCCAGTTCCTCGGGGGTCATCGGAGTCGCCTCCACCACCAGGTTCGGTGTGGATGGTTCCATGCTGAGGATCTTCAAAGTGCTCCTCGTACTCTGAGCCAATTGTCCCCTCAAATGTGGTCAGCCCGTCTTCGCGGATCGTGCCCACAATCCACTGGTCCGGAGGGTCGACCGTCACCAGCGTGCGGACCTGACCTCGAATCCGCAGCGGCAGAGCCGGATGTTCCGGGTCGTTTGTCCAGATCGTGGCCGATTTGACGAACTCGTCGGTCGGTGACTCCGGTTTCCACGTCATGACGATCTCTGACGTTTCCCCCGGGGGAACTTCGGTCTTGGTGAGCGTGGGGACAGTACACTTGCATTCGATCGGCCCCTTCTCCAGCTTGAGGAGGCCCGTCCCTTCGTTGCGAATGACGAAGGTGTGTGTACCCGTATCTCCCAACAGCATGTCGCCGAAGTCGTGCAGTTCCTCGACTAGCGCCGCCTTGGGAAGTGCTTCGGCATCTGCCTTTCCACTAGTCTCCAGCTCGCTCTCAAAAGGATTTTTCGGAGTGAAGTTCGTCGGCGAGTCGGTCTTGATCGGCTGACTCATCCACGCAACCATGCCGATTGCTCCGATCACAACCAGTAAGGCAACGATGACAGGCAAAGGTTTCATGGGAATCTCTCAGCATTGGCCTGACAGAATAGAACGATGTCCGAAAACAGGCAGACTATAAGTGCATTCTAAACGCGATTACCGGGGGGTCAATCAGAGCCACCGGACGGGCTCGGTTCAAGTCCCTCATTTGTCAGACGTTGCAGTCGCTCTCGTCGCTCGTCGGCAATTACGCGGTCCCAGTGCTGCCGCCCTCGATTGAGGTCATCCAGCTCCAGCGCCCGCCGTGCGGCGCGTACGCGTTGCTCTTGATCACCTGCACCCGCCGCGGCATCCGCCAGATCGGCCCAAAGGAAGGCATCCTGGGGGTAACGCGCCAGGGCTGACTGAAGTGCATTTGCGGCCAACTCGCTGTCCACGCGACTCGCCGATTTGGTCGAATGCCGCAACCAGAGTGAGGCTAGCGTGCGATATCGGTTGGGGTTGACCGGATCGCGACGGATCGCCTGCTGTTGTGATTCGACGGCCCGATCGAACATGGCGTTATTGCTCCGGCCCCCCTGTTCCCACTGCAGCAGGGAGATCACCGCTCGCTGCTCCCAGGGGTCTGGAGCCAGCGGATCACTCTCGATGGCGCGACCCACGGCGTCCTCGGCTGCAGACAGATTCCCGGTCTGCCCCACTTCAGCCCGGGCGATCTGCATGGAGGCATCCCGCAAAGTCACCGGCAAGGCGGACGTCAACAGACACCCCGCAAACGCCAGGAAGAGGGCGGCTGACAACAGGCCGGTCGTCCAGCTCGGCAGTTCGCTCTTGAATGCGACTGGTGAGGTACACTTCGGCGCATGAACCATTGCCATCAAGACCAGCAGCAACTGCCCGATGGCGGGCATGGCGATGCCGCCTGATCCTGTCAGATGGACAAGGAGCGCCGCAGCGGAGGCACCGGCGAGCGGAGTGACAACTGCTTCAGAGATCTGTTGCATCGGAAGCATAACCGCCGCCACGCACCACAGACCCCAGAGTGCCAGCAGTTGTCCATTCCAAGGCTCAGCCCCCAGCAGCCCCACAACGCCGGCAGTGAGCATGGCGAGCGTGCCGACCAGAAACATCGCACCACGCGAAGATTGTGTCTGGTGCGGTTCATGGTCATCGGACAGAGCCGCAGCCGTGTTGATTCTTGCCAGGCAGCGGACGGTCACCAGCAGCACGACTCCCATGCCCAGCAGCGAGAGCAGTCCGCCGTTCGCCCATAGATCGAGCAGCCAGTTGTGCGGGTCGAGTACCTCCTCGCTTGCTCCCGGAAGTTTGTAACGCAGATAGTGCTGCCGGAAATTGCCCGGCCCGACACCGGCCAGCCAGTGATCGCGGACAACACCCCACGTACTGACCCAGTATTCCAGGCGGTATTGCAGCGACTTGGGTGCCTCAGAAATCACCTCGCGGTCGAGCCCCCCAATGATGGCCGCCAGCAGGGGCAAGCATCCGAGCATGAGCATCACCGCAAGCAGAGCTCCGCGCGAGATTCGAGTGACGGATCGACCCCGCCAGGCAAGCACGGCCCACAGGGCCAGCCCCATCAGCAGTCCGATCCACGATGTACGACTTTTCGTGAGCCACAGACACAGGCCGATCATAGCCGACACACCCAGCCAAACAGCACGTCGCCGCATGTCGCCTGGTTCCACCTTCCCCAGAATCACTTCCCCCAGCGACAGCAGGAGCCCGACAACCAGTAGACCTGCAAGTGTGTTGGCGAGCGCGAACCGACCGATCGGCTCGGTGCTATGTGCAATTCGATTTCGCAGCAGCTGCACATTCGGATCGTCCCGGGCCAGATCCTGCAGTCCCAGATCCGCTTGCAGTTCACGAATGCGTTGCTGATCCAGAACCGTCCGCTGGACCCCTGGTTCCGTCAGCTGGTCCAGTTCCTGCATCTGAGACGCGAGCCCGGGATTCGACACTAAGTACTGCCAGATCCCCAGCATTGAAAGCACAAGGCAACACAGACAGATGGTCATCACCACACGTCGTACACCTCTCGGACCGGCGAGGACATCTCTGAGCAGCCACAGACTGACTCCCAGCGACAGCCATTCCCACATCATGTTGATGGCGGCCCGCTGATCACCTTCCCCCCAGAGTACCCGTAGCGCAGCGAAGATCTGTCCGGCGACGAGCAGGGCAATCCCCAGATCCAGGCCATCGGGACTACGCATGGCCTCCACGGCACGCCAACGCACTGCGAACGTCGCGCCGCCCAGCGCGAACCACGCTGTCGCAATCCACAGAGTCCCCCCCAGGGCCGCCGACTCCGCCGGCACAAAGTACCGGGCCGCGAACAGTCCCAGACATGCCGTCATCGCAATCGTGCCGATGGGTGCGACTGACACGGTGCCTTCGCCTGCTGAAGGCACCGGCGCAGTTGTCAGTTGCCTGGGATGACGCTTCCTCGGCATATCGCAGTCATTCTTCGGTCGTGGGACAGCATTCAAGCATTCCAGTACGACAATCAGCCACCGGAACCGGACGATTCATGCTTACGTCGGCCCGCCGTCTCCAGGATGGATACAATGGCCAGCACGCAGCCGATGAGAGCGATGACGATCAGGGCCCCCGTCCAGTCCGTCAACCGGTACAGCAATAGTGCTCCCAGTCCGGTGGTGAGCGTCGCCAGATGGACGGTCAGCACGGCGTTGCGCCGGCTCAGTCCCATTTCCACCAGCCGGTGCGAAAAGTGGCTCTTGTCAGGCTGGAAGGGGCTGCGTCCCTGCCGCAGGCGAATCAGCACCACACTGGTGAGGTCGTACAGAGGCACCGCGAGCACACACAACGGGGCCAGCATCACATGTCGGCCGGTCTGCGACTCGTCATAGAACGTGCCGAGCACCGTCAGGCTGGCCAGCATCATCCCGATAAAGGTACTGCCGGAGTCCCCCATGAAGATCGAAGCGGGGGGCCAGTTGAAGCACAGGAAACCAGCGATGGATCCCGCCAGCACGAGCAAGGCTCCCCCCACCAGCCAGCGTGGTTCCGAAACCATCATCAGCATCACCCCCGCAAACAGCAGTGATGCGATCAGTCCAATCCCGCCCGACAACCCGTCCATATTGTCGAGGAAGTTGAACGAATTCGTCAGCAACACAATCCAGAAGAACGTGAATGCGAGGCCGAACCACTGCTGTGAGACAAAGACGCTGGCATGCACGCCGGCACAGATCAGTCCAGCGGCCACGAGCATTTGGACAGCCAACCTCGGCGGCCAGGGCAGCGAGGCGACATCATCGAGCAACCCCATGATCACGAGCAGCGTGCCTCCCAGGAGAATCCCCCACAAAGTCGGTGCCCGATAGACCACGCCATCGAGGTGAGCGGCCACCTCCGGAGGCATCCAGCGCACGGGCAGTGCGCCGCGTGCGACCATCATTGAAATCACCTGGGCGGCGACCACCGGGATCAGAAAGCCCGCATAGATCGCCAGCCCCCCCCCCAGGGGAATGGGGGTCGAGTGAATCTTTCTCAATGCCGGGCGATCCAGCAGATTCAGTCGCGGGGCGACTCGGCGTATCCACGCCGTCATCACCAGCGACACGACGAACGCCGGGGCGAAACAGGCGACGATGAACCACACCATGCCATAAGCCTTCGACTGACCCTGGATCGGCTGCGCACCAGGCGCTCCGGTCATGTCATTGAGTGCCGGGATGCTGCTGGTCGCGCTGAATCATCAGAAAGCCGCGAACCACGTACTCGACACCACTGTAGACAGTCACCGCCACCGTCCCCCACAGCAGCAGTTTCCGACACAGTTCAAACTGGGATTCGCTCATCACCCGCGAAACGATCCCCTGAAACCATGGACTCAGCGACAGCAGGCAGACAGTGACAGCGGTGCACTGGGCCACCATCTTCACCTTCCCGCTCCACTTCGCCGAGAAATCCTGCCCGCGCTGTTCGAGGACGCTGCGAAGACTCGTCACAAACATTTCCCGTGCCACGATCAGAAATGTCATCCACGGAGTGATGCCGCAGGACGGCTGAGCCAGCAGGAAGATAAACGACCCGCAGATGATGATCTTGTCCACGAAGGGATCGAGGATCCGCCCCAGGACGGTCACCTGTCCGTAGGCCCGGGCGAGGTATCCGTCGAGAAAATCGGTGATCGCCGCCACCAGGAAGATCGCCGCCGAGAGTCTCCACCAGCCGTCCAGATCAATCAACACGAACAACACGCATGCCAGCAACAGGCGGCTCAGTGTGATGAGGTTCGGCAGATTGAGTGAACGACGGTCGAAGGGGGGAGGGGGGCACCGTCCCTCACCCTCCTGGTGCGCGTTCCGGACAGCGGTCATGAATGCTGGTCCCGTTCGTCCGCGTCGGCCGTTGCCCACAGATCGTATTCGTGACGGGATACAATGGTGACGGGAATCAGATCGCCTGCCTCAATCCCGTCTCCCTCGACAAACACGGTCGCGTCGATGTCCGGTGCATCCGCATAGATGCGGCCCGACCAGACACCCTCCTCGATCGGGGCATCAATCAGGCAATCGAGTTCATACCCCACCAGCGAGTCGGCAAAATCGAAGGCCAGTTGTTGCTGGACAGACATCAGTTCGTCCCGGCGGGCGTTCTTGACGTCTTCCGGCAGATGTCCCTCCAGTTTGACGGCCGGTGTGCCCGGCTCCAGCGAATAGGTGAAGACACCCATGCGTTCAAAGCGGGTATCGACGACGAATTGACGCAGTTCATCGAACTGCGCATCAGTCTCACCGGGAAAGCCGATGACGAACGTCGTTCGCAGCACGAGATTCGAGATCCGCTCGCGCAGTTGCTCGACCAGGTCGATCGTCTGCTCGCGGTTCACCCGCCGCTGCATCCGCTTGAGCACCTGGGAATTGATGTGCTGCAGCGGCATGTCGAGATAGGGAATGATCTGCTCCGAATCGGCGATCGTGTCGATCAGTTCATCGGTGAAGTTGACCGGGTACAGGTACATCAGCCGCAGCCAGTCGATGTCCCGGAACCTGCTCCAGTTCGTGCAGCAGGTCGACCAGCCGCACTTCACCGTACAGGTCCATGCCGTAGTAGGTTGTGTCCTGGGCGACGAGGATCAGTTCGCGGACGCCGTCCTCGGCCAGTTCCCGGGCTTCGTCGACCACCATTTCGATCGGCTTGGTGACGTGCTTGCCCCGCATCTTCGGGATCGCACAGAACGTGCATGTCCGATCGCAGCCTTCGGAGATCTTCAGATACGCATAGTGGGCTGGGCGTGATCCGCAGACGTGCGCGATCGTCCAGGGCCCGGATCGGTGCCGGGCGAAACAGCTCCCGCTGTTCGCGAGCGCCCCCCACCAGATGATCGGCCACCCGGTTGATTTCGTCCCGCCCCCAGACGCCGACGACATGGTCGATGTCGGGCAATTCCTCCAGCAGCGCCACTACCCAGTCGCTCCGGCAGACATCCGGCGACGATCACTCCACCGGTCTTATGGGCGGCTTTGAGATCGAGCATCTCCTGGATCACCGCCTTCGACTCCTGCCGCGACTGTTCGATGAATCCGCACGTATTGACGATCACGAAGTCCGCGCCTTCCGGATCGGACACAAGCGAATAACCGTCAATGGCCATGGTGCCCAGCATCCGCTCGCTGTCGACGAGATTCTTGGGACATCCCAGCGTGACAAAGGCATAACGGCCGCGCGAAAAGCCCGGCTCATCTTCTGAGACGCGCGGGGATGCCGCCGGAGATTCAATAATGGGGAGTTCGTTCACCAAGGGGCTCAGTTCTGCGTCTGGTCTTGCGGGGTCGGCGATTTCAACGGTTCGATTGACTCGATCAACAACGTGGAGATTTCCCGCTCACGTTCGCCCGGTGCGTCCTCATCATCGTTCATCCACTGGAATACAGTGGCGGTGGTGCGTCCGACCTGAATCATTTCGGGGTGACGAATCTCAAGTGTTTCCCCACTGGTCTTCTTGATTCGGAACGATCGAAATGGCTCAGCGGTCATATAGTCGACGAGTCGTCTCGCGGTCATCATGAGAGTGCGCTCTCCAAAGGCGATTCCCAGTGAACCTCGGCTGCGACACGACAACGATACAAGGCATTGGCGACGGGGCAAGCTGGGCGATGCGAATCAGCACAGCAACCCCGATCTCCAATGCGGAGTCATCTTAGCGGACCGGCCCCCTGTCGGACAGCATCTCCGTGCTGCCCGTCCCACTGATTTCAGCGGGTTCCACGCTGCCCCAGTCCCGCTCTCAGGCGCTTGTTTGGCCCGGACCTTGCGGTCGGTTCAAGCTCACAGGGCCGCCAGAGCCGACCAGCAGTACGACGCCGTAAAGCACAAGACCCCCGATCCCGCCAGGGCAGGCAACCACCCGCGACCGGGAGCCCGATTGCGCAGATGTGGATGATTGCCAGTCGATAGTTCCCCAACCGGCGAGACAGGCCGGCTGTGCCAGAGAAGCGCCCCCATCGTGATGACATAGACCGCCGCTGAGACGAGGACCATCCACGACACGGGCGCATTGTCTCCCAGCTCGAACTTCATCAATGAGACCGCCAGGGCATTGTTGGCGAAGTGCACCAGGATCGGTGCCCAGATACTGCCTGTCGCCAGATACGCGACATGCAGAAAGAGGGCAATCGGCAGTGTCGCCACCGCATGAGCCGGCATCCCGTGCGACATGGCAAACAGCCACGATGTCAGCAACACGCCGGGCAGCAGTCCCCACCGCGCCACGAGTCCGCGCCCGATGACACCCCGAAACACCAGTTCTTCACCAATCGCAGGTCCGACGCCAGCAATCATCAGCAACAACACATACGGTGTCTGGCCAGCTTGATCCTGAAATAGCGTGACGGTGTCCCCCATGCTGACCGCCTCCAGTTGCGGAAACAGCTCACGCAACTGTTCCTGGATCAGCTGAATGGCGGTGCCGGCGGCTCGGTACAGTTCGTTCGAGAGCATCATCAGCGGCAGCACGGCACCGATGAGCAGCACTGTTTGATGACCGCTCGGGAATCCCATTCCCAATGTGCTGCGGGGAGACGGACGCAGCCTCAGGAAGACGGCGGGCACCACCAGAAACAGGGCACCTAACGTCACGCCACCGGTCACCAGAACCGTCAGCTGTTGCAGTTCGTCGGAACTGGCCCCCACCAAGAGTTGCCAGGCGCGTGTCAGCGAGAAGGGCCAACCGTCGCACGCCGCGAGAATCAGGATGCTCACCAGAAGCGCGGCGACGACGACCTGAGCAACGAGATAACCTCCCACCCACAGGAGCGACTCCGGCAGGCCGGGACCGGGAGGCGTCACCACTGAGGCACATGCGGGTTCAGGGGATGTGGCTGCCGGCCTCATTGGATTCGAAGTCATGTGCAATCCAATCGTCCGAGCCCGTCAGGAAAGTCACTCCACACAAGGCAACGCCAGCGCCCCGATCAGCACTGACGGAACACGAGAGTCCAATCGTGGCCCCATTTCCGCGACCTCCACTGTATACTGGGTGGATGCGGCCGGTCAAACTGTGTTGGCCTGATCGCGGATCGCACTGCAACTCCCGGGGATCAAGTCATGACGTCCCGCTCAGACTATTTCTGTACGGGATGCAATGCGCGATTCGAGACGAGTGGTGTCGCCGTCTGTCCACGCTGCGGCGCGATGGCAGGTGGCGAGAGTCCCAACCCCGATCTGCCCACGCTGTTGCTCAGGACCGGATTCAATCCGCCGACCCGAGGCATTCGTGACGACCCCAGTATCCAGGAACTTGTGGGAAAGTCTCTGCACATCTACCACTGCCGTTCACTGTTGGGACGTGGTGGCATGGGCTGGGTGTATCTGGCCGACCACCGCGATCTGCAACGGGCGTGTGCCCTCAAGATTCTCTCGCCCCGGTTAATCGATCAGGATCCCGAGTACCTCGAGCACTTCTGGAACGAGGGGCAAGCCGCCGCCGCGATCGTACATCCCAACATCATCACCACACATGCCATTGGAGAGTGCGAAGGACGGCACTTTCTCGAGATGGAATACGTTCGCGGTGGATCGCTGCAGCAAATCGTCGATGACGGCCCCCTGCCGATCCTGAAGGCGATGACCATCCTCACCGGCGTTACTGATGGACTGGCCGCCGCTCACAGCGCCGGCATATTGCATCGCGATCTGAAGCCGGACAACGTCCTGATGACGATCCGTGGTAGCCCCAAGCTCACGGACTTCGGACTCGCCAAGCGTGTTGCCAGCGATGGCCGACAGATCGGCCCGGTTGAACGCATTGCTGGCACCCCGCAGTTCATGGCTCCCGAGCTGTTTCAGGGACATCCAGCGACCCCTCAGAGCGACTTGTACGCCCTGGGTGTTTGTCTGTTCCTGATGCTCACTGGGCGTCTGCCATTTCCGCGCCGGAACATCAACGAGTTGATGGCTTGTGCGGTCCAAGAGCCTTTTCCCAACATCAGGGACTCCTGTGAAGAGGCGACGCTCGAGATCGCGGAGTGCATCAGCCAACTGACGGACAAGGCTCCCCAGAATCGCCCCGGGGATGCCGTCGAGGCACTTCAGTTGCTGCGCGCCGTTCTGGGACAGATGCGTGATCTGGATTCGCTGCTCAGAGATGCCTTCAGCGATCAACCGGCTGTGGCCTGCCAGCGCGAGGGGAACCGGTATCGCCTCAGGGTCAAGTTGCCGGATGGCCGTTGCCAGACCGTCTTTGTCGAAACCAGCGAGCACGCCGCTGCGCAGCGGCTGCTGCAGATCTTCACCCTCTGCGGGCCGGTAAACTCGTCACATTACGAACAGGCGCTGCGCCTGAATGCAGAACTCTCCCACGGAGGGATCGGGATTCGCGATCTCGACGGTCAGTCCTGGTTCGTAATGGTCGATACATATCCCAGAGCGACCGTAGATCCGGAGGAGATCCGCAAGAGTGTTCTGGAGATGGCCAGGCATGCGGATGACATGGAAGAGCGGTTGACCGGACTTGATCATCATTAGCAGTCCCGCCGGTGATTCCGGTCAGGAAGGGAGACGAGGTCATTTCCCGGCTTCCTGGCGAAGATCGTCTTGCCGGTTCCTGCAGCGGCTCTTTATGCTGAACAGGGAGGTGGACGCGCGGTCGGCACCCACTTTCGACAAGCGAGACTGAACTATGAAGTCGCGGTTATTCACCCACTGCCTCATCGGATTGACGCTGTCCACTCTGGGCGCGAGTTTGTCGAAAACGGTCTCGGCCCAGGGGACACGGGGATTTGACACCACCGTGAAGGCCGTCACCACGGGCGAGGAACGCCAGAGGCAGCCCGACCTGTGGCAGTTTGATGTCTCGTACAAGCCCATGCGGATGGTCTGGGTCAACGTGACCGATCCCCGGACCGGCAAGCAGACCCGTGAGCAGATCTGGTATCTGGCCTATCGAGCCCAGAATCGCAGCATTGCCTCCCGCGACGATATTGACGAAACGACGCCCGTGAACACGCTGGATCCGCTGCCCGGGCCTGCCAAATTCCTGCCCAGCATGACGCTCGTCACCTACGGCGACCGAGGCACGGAAATCCCCGACGCGATTTATCTGGATCAGGTCATTCCAGAAGCGGCACAGGCCATCAATGATGTCGAGCGACGACGTCCCGCAGACCCCGTGTTTCTGGACAGCGTGCAGGTCATTCAGGATCTCCCCGAAGCGGTTCCTGCCGACGATCAGGAGGTTGTCTGGATCCATGGTGTGGCCACATGGAGCAACGTCGATCCTGAGACCGACTACTTCAAGGTCGTGCTTTCAGGCTTCTCCAATGGTTATGAACTCCGCCCCGGACCTGACGGAACGCCCATCACCTGGCGCAAGCAACTCGTGCAGCGATTCTCCCGCCGGGGGGACCGTTTTGATCCGTCCCAGATTGAGTTCGAAGTCGACGGACCTCCCGAGTGGACTTATCTGCCCGATCCCGCGACGGCCCGCGCGGCCGGCAATCGCCCAGGCGACGCGCCGAAAACCCGTTAGTACGCCGGCCCAACTTGCCCAAGCAGCGTGAGGAAGTTGGACGGCCGTCGCAACCCCTTCGCAGCGGAGTGATTGCACTCGCTTGCCGGCAGCCGTCCGGGCCATCTGTCGATCGCCGGCAGTCTCCAAAGAACCGTCGACCCGCGTCATCAGGCCTCCAATTCCTTGCCAAGTGTGCGAGGCGTTGGTAGCGTCTTCTGTTCGATTCGCATGGTGCGGTTGCTCCCAGTCATCCTTTCGGGTCGGGTTGAGACGTTCGGGATCCGCCGCCATTCGTCCCTGAAGAGGTCCATTGATGCGCAAAACTGAGCTGCAGATGTACAAGCGACGCCTTCTCGATTTGCGCTCACGACTGACGGGGGACGTCGATTCGGTGCTCGATGGACTCGCCAGCGACCGCAGTCGCGAGGCACGCTCGACCGGAGATGAGGCGGACCTCGGCAACGATCTGTGGGATGCGGAACTCGCGTTGAGCCTTTCACGTAATGGCGCAGAGACGCTGAGCATGATCAACGCGGCCCTTAAACGGATCGAGGACGGGACTTACGGCACCTGCATCGAGACGGGACAAAAGATCGCCAAGGACCGTTTGGACGCCATTCCGTATACCCCGTACTGTGTGGAAGCCGCCGCACAGATGGAAAAGAAGCGGAATGCCTCGCAGTCGTACTGAGCGAGGCGTGTGAGTTTTTGTCGAAAGCCCGCCGGCCACGCCAGGCAGGCATGGTGATGCTCGTGCTGTTTCACACTCTGGTCTTGGGGATGCGTGCCACTGGCTTTGCCAGTGCAACGTCAGGGATGGCACTCGCTGTGACGCACCGGCGGAGCCAGTGGCACCCGAACTCTGAGTGTTGACAAAGCAATTACCAACCTCGCGCGGCTTCACTCATCCGACCCCGTCTGAATCGGCAGCGAGCTTGTGGTTTTGCCGGTGACGCTCGGCGTCCCGCTGAGTCTTCTTTTCGAGGTTGCGTTCGAACGCCGATGTGAGGTCGACGCCGGTCTGATTCGCCAGGCAAACGACGACGAACAGCACATCGGCGAGCTCGTCGCTCAATTCCACCTGCCGGTCGGAGGGCTTGAAGCTCTGATCGCCGCACGTCCGGGAGAGAACACGGGCCACCTCCCCCACCTCCTCCATGAGCTGAGCGAGGTTCGTCAGCTCAGAGAAGTAACGCACGCCGACCTGCTGAATCCACTCATCCACTCGCTCCTGGGCCTCTTGCAGTGTCATATCGGGTGCTCGTGGAGGGCGGCGGTCACTGGCGGCGTTCTTGCAAGGTAGCAACGCGCGATCCTGATGTGCAATCGGCACCGGCTTCACTAGAATGGCATCGTGGGCGGACAACCAGTCCCCACGACTGCGGGTGCGATCGTCTCCCTCAGGCAAAGGAACAGTCTTCATGAGCGTCGCGGTGATGCGGCGGATCGGCTTCAATGCCGGGCATCGGCTGCTCGGTCACGAGGGAAAGTGCGCCAACTTTCATGGTCACAACTATGTAGCCGATTTCTATGTGACGGCGGCCGAGACCGATCTCGTGGGGCGCGTGATTGATTTCGCTCTGCTGAAAACATTGCTCAAGGGGTGGATTGACGAGCACTGGGACCACGGCATGGTCCTCTCACGCCACGATCACAATGGCCTCGCGGCCATCCGCATGGTCGAACCGACGAAGTACTTCGTCCTCCCCGACAATCCTACCGCCGAGAACATGGCACGGTATCTGCTTGAGGCGGTGTGTCCGGAGTTGCTGGCCGGCCACGACGTCCAGGTTGTGCGTGTGGTGCTCTGGGAGTCCCCTGAGACCTGCGCCATCGTCAGTGTGGACAACGACGCTGTTCCCCACGACTCGCTGGTACAGACGCTGGGGGAAACCGCCCCGTCGAACTCGGCCTGGTGAAGGATGCGCCCGCGTTCGAAGCGGTGGCCGGAGATTGATGTGGGTTGCGTCCGGACGCTTCAGGACGCGATCAGGATCTTGACGGCGGCAGTCTCTGCGGCTGCCCGTGCTGGTTGAAAGTGGTCCTTGAATTTCAGGATCGGCCGTTCCACCAGTACATAAGAGGCGGAGGCGATCGCGAACGTCAAGGGCATCCCGACCAACGCCACTTGTATTGGCGAGAAGCCGAACCCCCACGGCCCCAGCACCTGAAACACCGGATAGTGCCACAGGTACAGGCCGTATGAACGTCGTCCGCACCACACGAGCCGCGGACGCTCGAACAACTCCTGCCACCGATCGTCAGGTCCCGCTGCCAGTACATGACCGATCACCACGCACGTTGAGATGCCAACGAGCGGCAGCACGACAATGAACGTGACCGCGCTGCGACTGTGAGCCAGGAGTAGCACCAGCACCAGACTCAGGATGGCCGCCGGTATCATCCGTCGCAGCAAGGCACGGGTGCGATCATCATCCAGGCGCAGCCACCCCTCCAGCAGCGCCGCCGCCAGAGCACATCCCAGCAGCAGATTGTCGATTCGCGTGTCCAGTCCCTGATACACACGCGTGACGGACGCTCCTCCCATCACCAGCACAATCCGGCAGACCGCGAACACCAGGGCGAAGCCCAGGAGCCGGCGCGCCAGCCCGGCACTTCCCGCCGACCTCAATACCAGGCACAACGTCACCGGCCAGAGCAGGTAGAACTGCTCCTCGATGCACAGCGACCAGGTGTGCCCGAGCAGCCCCTTCTCAGACCATTCGAAAATGCGGGCCCAGTTCAACACGTTGCAGACCGCGAGCAGGGCATCGGTCTGCGTCGCCTGGGCGATGTCCTCCGGCAGGAACAGGGTGACGAACACAACGATCGTCAGGAGCATCAGCCAGAGCGCGGGCAGCAGACGCAGAACTCGCCGCATGTAGAAGCAGCGGAGATCGATCCGTCCCAGATCGGTCCACTCCTTCAGCAACAGTCCGGTGATGAGAAACCCGCTGAGCACGAAGAACATGTCCACCCCGGCGAAGCCGCCGGGCAGCAGACTCGGGAATGCGTGATACACCATCACTGCCAGCACGGCCAGCCCCCGCAGACCATCGAGCGCTGGGACATATTCCGTGCTCACTCCTGCCGAAGTCGCGGACGCATACGGCTCGGCTCCGGTGACGATCCGATCTTTCGCCAGGGGTGTTGAAATCGCGGGCATGTCGGCAGGAGGTGTACGGAACCGAGTTGAGCGGCGAGGCGCAGGGGAGCGGCGCGTAGAATGGAGGCGCACTCCGAGACACCGGACATGGCGCCTCCGACAAGCCTAGGGCAAGGCTGCCATCATGGCCGGAGTTTTCCGCAGCTTTGTCAGGGCGTGGGGTCGATGTCGCCGCAGAGTGGGTGCATCAACACACCAGAGAACCTGCACATCCGTCCCTCGCGGCGCAATCGGAACGTCAGTCGCAGTCGCCGGCCCCATGCCTCAGGGTTGTGCGACCTCACTGCGCGGACGCACATGCAGGATCACCGGGCGAGACGCTTGAGTGTCCCCGGCCGATGTGGTCAGGTGAAACATCCGCGACTGGGGAGCGGCCACCTTCGAGGCGGTCACAAAGAACTCCCGTTCGCTCTGGCCGCTAAGCAGCAACAGGCCGTTCAGACCGATGTTGTCGACGTACACACCAAACGGCAGGTTGCGGCCAGCGTCTTCCTTGCCGAACGAGATCTCTCCGTCAAAGCCGTTCCGCTGGGTGTCCACCTTCAGCATGATCGTTTCACCCGGTGCGATCTCAAACTCCAGCGGTTCGCCCGCAGCCGAGGGCAGCGGCTGCGCACCGCCGGGTGCCGCTCCGACGTTGATGACGAGTTTGGGCTGGGCACCCAGCTTGATCTTTTCCAGAGAACCTGCGGCCTGCGTCACTTCGCGTCCGTCGATCATGGCCGACGCCTGGAACTCGAAGGAAGGTCCGTCATCCGCAACCGGCGGGACGGCATCTTCGTCAGCAGACACGACACCGAAGGCGGTCGTCTGGCCGGCTTCGATAACAATGGGCGTGCTGACCGTGAAGCCCGGAGGAACATGGCCGACATCCACCTGGATCGGGCCATCGAACCAGTCGCGGCGATCGGCGGTCACCTTGAATTCACGCGCACTGCCGGGAGAGACCGTGAGATTCTTGTCATGGACGGTCACCTGGAAATCGGGCGCACGCGGCCGGATGATTAGTGTGTACTTGAAGTCGTCCCCCTGCTCGCCGCGGATGTCACGGATGCGAACCAGGTAGTCACCATCCGCCGGGGCCGTGAACAGAAGCTTTGAATCAGTTCCCAACGCCCGTCGGCTCTCGTCGTCGTTCTCAAAGTACAACTTAAAGACCGGCAGGCCGTTGGGAATCAGCTCGGTACCGGGGGGATGAGGTTGCACGATGAAGCAGGGTTCCCCCAGCGCGTGAGTCAGCGACGTCGTATCGAAGACCCCCCAGCGGTTCCCGCCGCCCGGATACACCAGAAACCCAGAGTCCGGCCCCCGCGGATACAGCCACAGCTGTACCACTTCTCCGTTGGCATACAGATACTCGTTCAGTTCCATCTCTTCCCAGTTGAAGAGACGGAAGTCGTCGGACTGATTGCCGTCCTTGCCTCGAAATGTGAAGTACGAGTCGCGCAGCGATTCCAGCAGCATGCGTTCGATGCGGTTCCCCTGGGCATCCAGCACCTCAACGAATGAGTCCAAAGGCGAACCGGACCGGCCTGCGTCGACCTCGATGACCCATTCCTGCGCGGCACGCGCCGAGAATCGAAACAGGTCGCTGTCCGCAGCCTCTGAGGACGAACCATGGATCAGGCCGCGAACCTGTGCAGGAACTGCCAACGCCTGCGACTGACCAGGTAAGCCGTTCGGCTCCTGCTCGTCCGCTGCTTTGGTCTTTGACTTGGGCATCGGAGTCGGCGCGATCACGATCGACGCCGATTCGTCTGGCTGTTGCCCACGTGATGCAGGTGCGAGCGTGTGCAGCAGCAGTTGTCCGTTCATCAGGCCGACGGCAATGCAGTTCTCCTGGGGCAGAGCCGCGAGAGCCATCGCCACGTCGTCCAGCGTGTCGATGGACACCTGGGTGTAACCGTCGGTCTCCCAGACCTTGAGGGTCCTGTCTTCCGACACCGAGATCAGCTGAGAGCCGTCGGAGGAGAACTCGAGTCCGACGATGGGGCCTTCGTGAGCAAATCTCGCATGAATCAGCGGATTGATCCGCGGCTTGTTACGGGACACAAACCTCCAGACGCGGATTCGGTTGTCGGCACCACCGGCGACAATCCAGCGTCCATCGGGACTGAAGCGGCAGGCGTACTGCTCCTTGAGTGGCTGCCCGAGCGTATCCAGCCGGAGTCCGTCGCTGATGCGCCACACCTTGCAGGTATCGTCCGCACTGGCACTCACCAGAAACTCGGAATCGGGGCTGAAGTCCACGTCAAAGACGGCCCCATTGTGACCTGAGAGTGTCCGCAGTGGTTCCCCCGACGCGACATCCCAGATGATGATCTCGCGGTCGTAGCTGCACGTAGCAAGGCAGCGGCCGTCGGGAGACAGTTCGGCATCGTACAGCAAATCACGATGACCTTTGAACTCTCGCAACAGGCTGCCATCCTCGACGTTCCAGAGGGCAGCGATTCCTCCCAATCCGGTGACGCCCGAGGCCGTCACCAGTTTCCGGCCATCGCTGGAGAAGTGCACCGCCGCCACCTTGCCGGGATACGCGCCGATTGTCCGGACCGCTGTATGATCTGCGGGTTGACCGGGACGCTGCAAGTCCTCGACCGGTTTCAGTGTCACCTTGGCATAGCGGGCCACCGCCACCAGGCGGCCATCGGGTGAGATCGAAACTCCTGCGATCGGCCGCTTGTCGGTGTGGCTGGCAATCTCCGGCACTACCAGCCGCATCCGATCCGGTTCCGCCCCGATGGGCCCCTGCGCACCGGCATCAATCCAGCGCGCCAGCAGGGCGAGTTGGTCCTTGTCCAGCTGAGGCTCTCCCTCTGGCGGCATCTTCGGCTCGATGTCACCTCCGAGCACGCGGATGATGCGGCTCGACGCCGACTGCCCGGGCAGCAAGGCCGGTCCTTTGGGAAGTCCCTGTTGTAAAGACGCAAAGCTCTCCAGCGAGAGGTCCCCCTCCCGATCGGTGTCGTTGTGGCAGCCGGCACAGTACTTCCGCAGCAACGGGGCGACGTCGGTCTCATATTTCGGGGCAGCTTCTTCCGCACCGATGAGTGGCACTCCGATTCCTAGAATGAGGAGACAACTGCCGATTCCCAGGCAAGACTTCATCGTCGATCACTCCGACTGGTCACTGTTTGATCTGTTCAGTTAGTGACGCGCACCAGATGTGCGCGCGTTGTGTCGTGTCGCGAATCAGGCACCGTCGACGACGGTAAACTCAGCTTTGGATCCTGGAACACGGAACAGTTCCAGCCGCACCGTGGGGGCCGTGCAGCTCCCCGGTATCCACACGCAGGAGCACCAGGTGACGTCCACGACCGACAGGCAGAACCATCTCGGGTCCGTCGGCAGGTTGATCATCGATCCACATCGTCACGCCGTCACCAGCATCCAGTCGGACTCCAACCTCACCCTCCTGCGTCACTTCGAATTCGCCGGCCAGATGAACGACCGGATCGTCCCCCAATGTGACTGCCTCCGCCAACGGCAGTTCGCCATTGGTGCGGGAGTACATTGGCAGTGCCTCTGTGGGGTCCTGAAGCAACCCCTGGAGTTCGGACGCGTTGAGGATACCCTCCGCGAATCGCGCTCCGGGACCGTTGACGAGCCGCCAGCGCTGCATACGGGGTGTCTCACGAATCTCATACCCGGTCCCCGGCCGCCCCAGCATCGACAAAAACCGCGCAAGATCGAGCAGCTCATCCTGCGTCATGAACTTGGTGAGTCCTTTGGGCATCAGCGACTTGCCCTCCATCGAGACTTCGATGTCGGCGGTCGGAATCGTCAATTGATGCCCCGCCGCATCCTTCAGCACGAGACGTTCGTCGGTGCTGTCGACGATGATGCCCTGGAGCACGAGCCCTTCGCTCGTCATCACCACGCGGGTCTGATACGCCTCTTTGATCTGCTGATCGGGATCGAGAATCGAGTTGAGGAGATAGTCGACCGGAGAGGTGGCACCCACGGGGCTCAGGTCAGGGCCGACCTGTCCTCCTCCCTTGCTGACGGCATGGCATTTCATGCAGCTCAGATCGGCCCGGCGAAACACATCCTCCCCGCGGGCTGCATCCCCTTCGATCGGGACTCGGGCAATCAACTGTTGAAGTTCCTGGGGAGTCGGAGGAGCGGGGTCGGCATCGATACCCGCGATCTTTCCGAGTACGCCGGCCAATTGGGCATCGCTGCGACCGACAGCATACATCGCCCGCAAGGCGAGCTTGGCCACATCGGGGGCAGGGGGAGTTTTCTCGATCGATTCGGCCAGCTTGTCGCTGCCGCCTTGCCGATCCAGAAAGGCGGCCACCAATGGCCCCGGATCCTCATCGGTCGTCGCCTCGCTCAGCACCTGGGCCGCTTTAGCAGCGGCTTCGTCAACATTCAATCCGACGAGACTAGTGACGGCCTTCATCCGCAGAGGCATCGACTGGTCGCCGCGCGTCAGTTCCAGAATGGTCGTGTGCGCAACCTCACCCCCAATGGATGAAAGGGCCAGCAGGGCCGCATCCTGCTGACGAGGTGGAGTGTCCGGAGACAGTGCAGTCTGTTTCAGCCGGTCGGCGGCAGCCGCAACCTTCCACAGCCCGGCGAGACGAATGGCCGTCTGGTTCATCGCCGGGTTTGAGGCCGGCGAGCCATCCAGCAGGCTGACGAGCGCCCCGAGATCTCCCGCAGGGATGACGCCCCGTTCCGCGGCGGCATCGGCGAGCAGCTTCAGAACATTGAGCCGCAGCGCCTCATCATAGGTGTCGTTGTGGAGTGCCTGGTCGAACAGAAAGGCGAGGTCCTGCTCATTTCCCCGCCGGGCGATCTGCTCCACGATCGATGGGAGTCGCGAGGCGGGGACACGCCCGCTCTGCAGCAGTTTCATGACAGAGCCGACTGCGCTGGGAGGCTGCTCGGCCTCGCAGGCACCCACACTCACGAGGGATCCGACACAGATCACCAAGCCAATAATTAGTCGCAGCAATTGCATGACTCACAGATTCCTGGACTCACTCGTGGCGAAAATCTCCCATTGATTCCGTCAGTTGACGGCGGCGTCGGCCCGGGGTTGCAGAGTCGCCATCGTTTCATCGAGCGTGTACTGCAGGTAGTCGTCCATGTCATAGAGCAGCGCCTCGACAGCCAGATCGAGGGCTGGCTGGGCTTGCTCGTTGCGGAAGAAGCTCAAGGCCCGCACCGCTTCGAGGCGGACCCGCGGATGTTCGTCGTTTACCTGGGCCTGCAGCAAAACGAGCGGGTCGGAAACCTGGTCCCGCCAGTACCCCAGCACCCGCGTCGCACCGGCGCGAACTCGCGCATCATTCGCCCGCAGGAGGCGCGTGAGCAGTGCTTCGTCGGCAACGTTGTGGGCCTGCTTGAGCCAGAGCGCCTCCAGCAGCAGCCGTTCCTGGCCCGCGTCATCCGCC
The DNA here is from genome assembly GCA_963707405.1 of uncultured Planctomycetaceae bacterium. Lineage (GTDB taxonomy): Bacteria > Planctomycetota > Planctomycetia > Planctomycetales > Planctomycetaceae > CAVPPT01. The sequence goes on from CAVPPT010000026.1 coordinate 58,845, forward strand.
TTGATCCCGGCGGTCCAGGCATCGACAGCAGCCATCACGTCAGCCGTCGGTCGCGACCACAGTTCCCGTCGTACACGATCGATGGTCCGGTCTTCGGAGACCTGCAGCAACTGGAGCAGATACTCGATCGGCTGGCCGGCGATCTGCGGCGGATCGACCAGCGGTCGACCGGTGTAGACAATCCGCCAGATGCGCCCGTGCTTCTTGTCACGATTCGGATCGCGCAGCGAATGCTGCATATGACCGACCAGTGGATTGAACCAGTCGATGACGTACAGCGCTCCGTCGGGACCGAACTGCAGATCGACCGGCCGAAAGTTCGGATCCGACGACCTCAACAACGGTTCGACCGGTTCGGCGAAGAAGCCTGAACCATCGTCCTTCATCCGGTACTGCAGAACGCCCTGAAACCCGATGCAGTTGTTGAGCAGGTAGTCTCCCTGCATCTCCGGTGGAAAGTTGCGACTGGCGACCAGTTCGCAACCTGCGGTCGGACGCCATTGCTTGACGAGGAACTGTTTGAGTTCGGGATGCTTGCGCGGATGATCGACATCACCCGAGAATGCTGCGGCGAAGTAGTTGGCACCTCCGGACGCATCGGCCACGAAGTCCTGTCCCCAGCGATCGAAGACATGGCCCCACGGATTGGCGAAGCCATAGCTGACAAACACCTCGCACTTCTCCGTGCGCGGCTCGTAGCGAAACACTCCGGCATTGGCGAGTCGCACCAGGCCATAGGGAGTTTCCACCTGGGAGTGATGAAACGTCCCCTCCTGGAAATAGAGTTCGCCCGCCGGACCCCATTCGAAGGCACTCAGGGCATGGTGCGAGTCGCCTGAATCGAATCCATGCAACACAAGCCGCTTCTCATCGGCCCGATCGTCGCCGTCAGCATCGGGCAGAAACATCAGGTTCGGTTGTGCAGCAATGAAGGCACCGCCGTAACCCAGTTCGATCCCGGTCGGGACATGCAGGCCGTCGGCGAAGACCTTCTGCACGTCGGCATGGCCGTCGCCATCCACATCCTCAAGGATGAGTACCTTGTCGTCGACGGGGTTGCCAGGCAGGTACATGGGATACGAGCCCATGGTCGTCACCCACAATCGCCCCCGGTCGTCAAAGGTGAACTGCACCGGATTCTCGAGATCCGGAAAGTCCTCTTCCGATGCGAACAGCTGGATTTCGAAGCCTTCCGGGAGCGTGAACCGCTGGATCGCCTCTTCCGGAGGTGTGATGTGCACTTCGTTCTCGAAGTTCGTCTGCACATCGACGAAGTCACCGGTGCCCGAGTCATCGATTGTCGGCGAGACGTCACGTCCGCTGGCGACGTCCCAGATGCGCTGATCGCGCACCGCCACCATCTTCCGCAGCTTCTCGAACTCCGCTGGGAAGTTGACGACACCAAACGGGTTCTTACGACCTCCGTAAATGTAGAACCCGTTAATCGCCCGATAGTCGTACCAGTGCTGCAGGTTCTTCTCCTGCACCTCGGCATGCAGCCGCTCGAGCAGTTTCTCGTTGTCCATCGAAGCGGGCCGCTCTCCAAACAGAAGTCCATCGAGGATGGTCCCGACCTGGCTGTTGCCCGCGTCAGTGAGGTGCGCCCCGTTAAACGTCAGCGGACACTCGCGGTCATTGGCATTCTTTGTAGGGGTGAACAGATCCACGAACGGGACATGCTCCTGTGCCGCCACTTCCTGCATCGCCTGGGTGTACAGAGCGAGATTGTCGTTGTTGCGCGTCCCGGCCAGGATGCCGCGATCCGGAAGATCTTCGTTGGCGATGGGCGAGACGAGCACAAGTTGCGGCGTCTTCGTGACGGTACCGGTCTTGTCCTGAAGCTGCGGGTTGTCTGAGCCCCGCGAATAGTTGGTCGAAGGGTACTTCAGCTCCCGCACGTCCCGGATGAAATTCGTCAGGTCTTCACGAAACTGCGGCAGTCCCTGTGGACCCGCGAATGATTCGTTGAACCCGAAGAAAGCGAGGATGACGTCCGGCTGATGGTCGACCAGCGTGTGGCCATGGTCCTGGAAGTCCTGCGACCTCATGCGGACAGCCAGTTCATCCCCCGAGAACCCCAGATTGCGAACCACCAGTTGCAGTTCGGGAAACCGGGCATGGAGCAGCGTCTCCCAGTGACTGGAATACTGCATGCGTTCTGCGAGCGTATTGCCCAGCAGAACGATCTTGTCCCCCTGCTTCAGCGTCAGCAGGGGTTCTCCCGACCGGGTCGATCCTGCCGCAAGGCATGTCATCACGAGAACGATTGTCAGACGCCAGATGCCGCGTGAGATCATGATGGTGGAGATTCCTGCTGGAGTCGGCTGCATCTCGACTGTGGGATGGGAGGGCGAGATGTCTGCGGGGAGGAATGAGTGAGGGCGGTGCCTGCACACGTTGCAAAAATCCATTCTGTCAGCACTCCGGCGGAATGTAAACGGTTCGGACGACGGCGGATCATATCCACCGGTCACGTGTCCCGTTCTCCACTTGCTGATACACTCACTCTCCTCCGCACATACCCACGGATTGCCATCCGTGGGCTCTCGTAAACTCCCAACGCTCAGCCCCATGATCGACATCGACCACCGACTGACGCCTGCCGAACTGCTCCCTGCCATCGAGGGGATGTGGCAAGTCTCCGCCCGCTGCATCACGTCGCTGGAAGACTCCTGGAATGCGGACGAGGGCGCACCGGTCTTCACCGTTGAGGGCCGCTATACCGCCCGAGGCTGGACGGAGTGGACCCAAGGATTTCAGTACGGTTCTTCCCTGCTGCAGTTCGACGCCACGCAGGACCAGCGGTTTCTGGAGGTCGGCCGCTCGAACACACTCCTCCGCATGGCCCCGCACGTCACTCATATCGGTGTACACGACCATGGCTTCAACAACGTCAGCACGTACGGCAACCTCCGCCGGCTGATGCGCGAGGGACGCATCCATGAAGACGCCGGCGAACTGGGGCTGTACGAACTGGCCCTCCAGTGCAGCGGGGCGGTGCAGGCCGCACGCTGGACGCGGACTTACGACGGCGGCGGATTCATCCATTCCTTCAACGGGCCGCACTCGCTGTTCTGCGACACCATTCGGTCCCTGCGCTCGCTCGCTCTGGCACATACGCTGGAGCATCGCCTGATGGGGGAGAACGACCAGCCGATCAGCCTGCTCGATCGACTCGTGCAACATGCGCAGGCGACGGCCCAGTACAACGTCTACTACGGCGAGGGGCGGGACAGCTATGACATTCGCGGGCGTGTGGCTCACGAATCGATCTTCAACATCACCGATGGACGTTACCGCTGCCCCAGTTCCCAGCAGGGGTACAGCCCCTTCACCACCTGGACCCGTGGGCTGTCCTGGATCATGCTCGGCTATCCGGAGCAACTCGAATGGCTGCGAACGCGGGGGGGGGAAGTTGATTCAGAGGTCACAGAGTCGATGCTCAAGGCGGCGACTGCCGCGTGCGACTTCTACATTCACGAGATTCCCACCGATGGCATTCCTTACTGGGACACTGGTGCACCGGGGCTGGTGCACTTGGGTGATTACCTGTCCCGGCCCGCTGATCCCTTCAACGAACACGAGCCGGTGGACAGCTCTGCCGCCGCAATCGCCTGCCAGGGGCTGCTCCGACTGGGGCGTGTCCTCCAGCAGCAGGGGGACCACGAGAACGGCACACGTTACTTTCAGGCGGGCCTGACGACGTTGCGGACGTTACTGGCTGCGCCCTATCTCAACGACGACCCGAGTCATGAGGGTCTGCTGCTCCACTCGGTGTACCATCGACCGGCGGGCTGGGACAATATCTCCACAGGTCGATCGATCCCCTGCGGCGAGTCGTGCCAGTGGGGGGACTACCACCTGCGTGAGGCGGCCCTGTACGTCCAGCGCCTCGCGCGAGGAGAACCGGACTACACGTTCTTCGGCCCCGTGTCATGACCATAGATCGATCGCCGGCAGATGTCTCGATCGTGTCGCACCTCCTTAGGTACGAAGGAAGTGGCCCATTGGCGAACGCGTGCCATGGGCGAGCGAATTGCATAGACACCCGCATCAGCGACACAGAGAACCGTAGGGCATGGGCTGACGGAATCGGCAGAAGATGTGAGCCAGACGCCGGTGATTATTCCCCTCCCGGCCTCTTGCCAAGCCCGGGCCGTCTCTATCAGTCGATCCGAGTCCGTGCTATTTGTGCTGTCCCCGATTGGTACGGTGGTGCCTCACGTGTTACCCTCGACTGGTCGCGTCAACAATCAGCGTGGGTTGATTGCTCCCCGTCATTCCGGATTGCATTGTCATGTCTTCATCTCCGGCACCTGTCGCGCTCATCACCGGCGGCACGCGCGGCATCGGATTGGGGATCGCGCATGCACTCGCTGCCGAGGGATATTCACTCGCCGTCAACGGTGTCCGTGCCGAAGCTGCCGCTGCGGACGTGTTGAGCGAACTGCGAGAGACCGGCGTCGAAGTCGCGTACTGCCAGGGAGACATCAGTTCACCTGACGATCGAAGTCGCGTGATCGCGCAGGTTCGCGGCCGATTCTCAAGGTTGGATGTGCTTATCAATAACGCCGGCATCACCTCGCCGGGCCGTAAGGACATTCTCGAAGCGGACGAAGCGAGCTTCGACCGGGTGCTGGGGGTCAATCTCAAGGGGCCGTTCTTCCTCACGCAACTGGCCGCGAACTGGATGATCGAGCAGTTCCAGACGCAGATGGACGTGCGCCGATGCATCGTCAACATCTCCTCCATCTCGGCCGAGTTTCCGTCGGTCAACCGCGGAGACTACTGCCTCTCGAAAACGGCGACGCGCATGGCTACGCACCTCTGGGCGGTGCGACTGGCGGAGTTCGGCATCGACGTCTATGAGGTGCAGCCGGGCATCATCCGCAGCGACATGACCTCCGGCGTCACCAAAAAGTACGACCGGCTGATCGCCGAAGGTCTCACACTCGATCGTCGCTGGGGTGAGCCGGAGGATGTGGGCCGGGCCGTCGCGGCACTGGTCCGGGGGGACATTCCCTACGCCACAGGCCAAGTGCTGAAGATCGATGGCGGCATGACGATTCACCCGCTGTGACGAGAACCGGTGGCCGTTCCATTGACGACGCCGCGTGAATGCGGCATCGTGAGACACAGGCCCATCGACATCCCCCCGCAGCAGGAATCCCTATGACCCACGTTTCGTCCCGCCGTGACTTTCTCACTACCCTGGGCACCCTGGCTGCCGGCGCGACGGTCTCAGCGTTGTCGGCCCGCCGGATGCTGGGGGCGGAACCGGCTCCCCTGTATCGCATCTCCCTCGCCGAATGGTCGTTGCACAAGACCCTGTTCGAGGGCCAGCTCGATCCTCTGGACTTCGCGAAAGTGGCCCGTGAGGAGTTCGACATCGACGGGGTCGAATATGTCAACCAGTTCTTCATGGACAAGGCGCAGGATCAGGCCTGGCTCACCGAATTGAAACAGCGGGCGAGCGACCATGGAGTGAAGAGTCTGCTCATCATGGTGGATCGGGAAGGCAACCTCGGCGATCCCGACAATGCCAAACGCACCCAAGCGATCGAGAACCATCACAAGTGGGTCGAGGCTGCCGCGTTTCTGGGATGCCATTCCATCCGCGTCAATGCCGCGAGTTCCGGGTCATGGGACGAACAGATGAATCTGGCCGCCGACGGACTGGCGCGACTGACCGAGTTTGCTGAGCAGCATCAGTTGTACGTCATCGTCGAGAATCACGGGGGGCTCTCGTCCAATGCCGAATGGCTGGTCGGAGTGATGAAGAAGGTCGATCACCCGCACTGCGGCACACTGCCCGACTTCGGCAACTTCCAGGTCTCACCGGGAAAGTGGTACGACCGCTACAAGGGGGTTGAAGAGATGATGCCCTATGCCCAGGCAGTGAGTGCCAAGACCTACTTCTTCGCCGACGGTCGCGATGTCTATACCGACTTCCAGCGCATGATGAAGATCGTCACCGACGCCGGGTACCGGGGTTATGTCGGTATCGAATGGGAAGGTCAGCAGTTGGACGAGTACGCCGGCATTCGGGCGACGAAGAAGCTGCTGGAGGATGTCCGCAGCGCTCTCTCGGCATGAGTGATGCCTCTCAGTCCGAGAACCTCCTCTGACACCGGCGAAGGGGCCGACGTTCGCCAAACGCGGATCGTCTGGCGCGTCCGGCGTGTGATGGCGCTCTCTACGGGAATGCTCGTCGTCGCCACGTGGCCCCTGTGGCGACCGGGGACCGAACTGCCGGACATCCCCTGGTTCGAGTGGGCGATCGATGTGCCTCCGGAACCTTGGGATTGGGTGTGGCTGATCGCGCTGGGGGGACTACTCGCCTTCCAGTTCCTTCCGCGAACAGACACCCGCGGCTGGCCGTCGATTGTGCAGGGAGTCCTGTTCGGTCTCGCCCTGCTGCTGTTGCCCACCGATCAGCACCGGCTGCAGCCCTGGGTGTGGCAGATGCTGCTGGCTGCGCTAATCATTGCTCTGGCTCCACGTGCGGCGATTGCACTGGAGGGGCTCCGCGGCCTGACGATCAGCATCTATGTCTGGTCGGCGATTTCCAAACTGGATTGGGCCTTTGTCGAAGGACATGGGCAGCTGCTCCTGGATGGACTGACACAAGCCCTCGGGCTCTCGCCCGCACTGTGGACTCCGCAGGTGCGACAATCGCTGGCCCTGTCGTTTCCCATTGGGGAACTCACGGTTGCTCTTCTACTGGCACTCCCCTGGTCGAGGCGCTGGGGTCTGTGGGGGTCAATCGTCATGCACAGCCTGCTGATCCTCACCTTGGGGCCACTGGGTCTGGGGCATGAGTCGGGCGTGCTGCTGTGGAACGTGTACTTCATCGTTCAGAACCTGTTGATCTTCGGCCGTCGGGCATTCCCCGCCGGACCAGGAAGCGAATGGGACCAGACGAACCCCAGGCAGCTGCGCACACAATTGACCCGGATGTTCGTGATCGTCGTCTGCCTGCTGCCGGGGCTGTCGATCGCGGGGCTGTGGGACTGGTGGCCCAGCTGGGCCGTTTATTCCGCCCGCCCGGCGATTGTGCGGATGTACGTCGATCGAAATGACGTCGCCCGACTCCCATCGTCGTTGCAAGCCCATGTGGGGGCATCATCGCCCCTGTCGGACTGGTATCCGGTCAACTTCGATGCCTGGTCGTTCGCGACCTGCTGGTGCCCGATGTATCCCCAGGCGCGTTATCGACTGGCGGTCATCCAGGCGGCGTCGAGGGAGGGGGACATCACGCCGCGAATCGTCATCGAGTCATCGCCCGATCGCTGGACCGGCGAGCGGACCGAGCAGGAAATCGATGGCAAGTCGGGAATCGACCAGCGGCTCGTTACGTTCTGGTTCAACATGCGCGGGCGAGTGGCCAGAAGCGAATAGCGAGTGGCGAGAAACGAGGGACATGGGAAGCGGGACGTCGGGTGTCGAGATGAAGACGATCTCAACCCTGGAGAATGGACACTCGTCGCTCGCCACTCGACACTGGACACCGGACACAGGACTTTCGACACTCCAACCTTGGCTCCACTGCAATTCCTCTCTCGCCGCGAACAAATCACACACATGCTGCGCATCAACGACAACTACCTGAAGCTCAAGGCCGGATATCTGTTCCCCGAGATCGGTCGCCGGGTGCGGGCGTTCGCCGCCGAACATCCCCAGGCGAAGATCATCCGGCTGGGGATCGGCGATGTGACCGAGCCGCTGCCGCCCGCGTGCATCGAGGCGATGTCCACCGCGGTCGCTGATATGGGGGACCGCGCAGACGTTTCGCGGCTACATGGACGACTCGCAGGGCTTCGACTGGCTGCGGGAGAAGATCGCGGAGCAGGACTTTCGCGCGCGGGGGTGCGATGTCTCTGCCGACGAGGTGTTTGTCTCGGACGGCTCGAAGTGCGACACGGCCAACATTCTGGACATTCTCGCCACCGGCCAGAATCGAATCGCGGTCGTCGACCCGGTTTATCCCGTGTACGTTGATACGAACGTGATGGCCGGGAACACCGGCGACGCGGATGCCTCCGGGCGCTACGCGGGGGTCACCTACCTGCCAGTGACGGCGGAGAATGACTTCACACCGGCCCTGCCTGCCAGTCCGGTGGACGTCATCTATCTCTGCTATCCAAACAACCCGACGGGAACTGTCCTGCCGCGCCTCGAGCTGCAGAAGTGGGTGGCCTATGCCCGCGAGCACAACAGTCTGATCTTCTTCGATGCCGCCTATGAGGCGTACATCACCAACCCTGAAATCCCACATTCGATCTACGAGATCGAGGGGGCCCGCGATTTGGCGATCGAGTTCCGCAGCTTCAGCAAGAATGCCGGGTTCACCGGCGTGCGTTGTGCTTACATCGTCATTCCCCGCACACTCATCGGTCGCACGGCGGACGGCACCGAGCAACCGCTTCATCCTTTGTGGGCCCGCCGACATAACACCAAGTTCAACGGCGTTTCGTACATTACGCAGCGGGGGGCGGAGGCGGTCTACTCATCAGCGGGACGTGAACAGGTCCGGGAGCTTGTCGACTTCTATTTGGAGAATGCCCGGCTGTTACGCGAGGGTCTCACTGGGGCCGGCATCGACGTCTATGGCGGAGAGAATGCACCTTACATCTGGCTGAAGACGCCCGGCGGGATGAGCAGTTGGGACTTTTTCGACCGCCTGCTGCAGCGGGGGCACCTCGTTGGTACTCCGGGAAGCGGGTTTGGTGCGGCGGGCGAGGGTTACTTCCGCCTGAGCGCCTTCAACAGCCGGGCCAACATCGAACAGGCGCTGGACCGCTTCCAGCAGGCTCTGGGGTAAGGGCAGATGATTCCCGACACATTTCGCTGCTATCTGGTCACCAAGTCGGGCAGTGATGCGATTACCGCCTTGGTTGAGCGTCGGCCCCTGCGCGACCTGCCTGCGGGTGATGTGCTGATTCGCGTGGACTGTTCGTCGCTCAACTACAAGGATGCGCTGGCAGCCACGGGGCATCCGGGGATCGTGAAGCGATTTCCGCACGTCCCCGGGATCGACTCGGCAGGTACTGTCGAAGCCAGCGATTCACTACGGTTCACAGTGGGTGATCGGGTGATCGTGACGGGGTATGAACTCGGGTCCGGACGCTGGGGAGGTTGGTCGGAGTTGGTGCGGGTTCCTGCCGACTGGGTCGTCCCCTTGCCTGCCGGCTTGTCGCTGGAAGAGTCGATGATTCTTGGAACGGCCGGTTTCACCGCGGCGCAGTGTGTGTGGTCGCTGCAGCATCACGGCATCACTCCCGACCGCGGCGACGTGGTGGTCACCGGGGCGACGGGAGGGGTCGGCAGTCTGTCAGTCATGTTGCTGTCCAGGCTTGGGTACCAGGTGACAGCAGTTTCTGGCAAAGCCGATCGGGAATCGTGGCTGCGTGAACTGGGAGCGACGAATGTCATCGGACGGGAGGCGGTCACTGATGTGAGTGATCGTTCGTTGCTGGCGGGACGGTGGGCCGGTGCGATTGACACCGTGGGGGGCGTGACGCTGTCGACGCTGCTTCGCTCGCTGCAGCATCGCGGTTGTGTCGCTGCCTGCGGACTCGTCGGGGGTGCGGATCTGCCGATCACGGTCTATCCGTTCATTCTGCGCGGAGTGACGCTCGACGGCATCGACTCGGCGATGTGTCCCTACGACCGCCGAGTCGAAATCTGGAACAAGCTGGCGGGAGAGTGGAAGCCTGACAATCTCCTGCGACTGGCAACACACGTCAGTCTCGATCAGGCTGGTGATGCCGTGCAGCAGATGCTCGCCGGGAAGTCGATGGGGCGGTTCGTCGTCAATCCAACAGTTTGACGGTCACTACCGGGGCGCGACCGGCCTCATGCCGGTCCTTGGCCCCACAGATGCTGGACCGGGGTCTGATGCCCCCAGGCGATGTCCGCGATGGCGACGCCGAGGACGCCAGCAATCTTCGCACGCTCGTCGGGACTGGGGGTCCAGCGTCCCAAGGCAATCGCCGTGGTCCGGGTCTCCTCAACTCCCGAGCGTTCGGCCAGCTGGGCGACGCTCAGCTGTTGTTGCTGACACAACTCTGCCACGGAAACCGCCACGGCTGCTCCCTTCGGATCAGTTGCCGGACATTGCCGGCGGCGATGAGGGTAAGTCTGGGGTTCGAATCGTTGACGGCATGATACCACTCGCCGGACGTTTGAGCACATCATTGCTGGATTGACAGTGCACAACCGGGTAAGTTGATCGGTGCCGCCCTCATCCCTCGCGATCCCACGTGGAACCCTTCCCATGACTCGCTCGACCTGCCTGGCCCTCGTCACTCTTCTGTTCACCAACTTCCTGAGTCACACCGACTGTTGTGCCGATGACGCGAAGTCTTCCGACAGGCCGAATCTGATCGTCATCCTGGCTGATGACTTGAGTTCCAAGGAGCTGGCGTGCTACGGCAACCCGACTCATCGCACGCCTCATCTGGATGAACTCGCGCGAACCGGCGTGCAGTTCGACACTTGCTATACGGCGTGCATCTGCCATCCGACGCGGTTCGAGATCATGACCGGACAGTATGGGGCGAAGAATGGTGTGTATCACTTCGCCGGTCGCGCGGGCGGGCCAGATCCTGATTCTCCCGAGGAGCAGATCGTCAACCATCTCACGTTCGGCAAAGTGCTCAAGTCCGCAGGCTATGCCACAGCGCTGGCCGGCAAGTGGCAACTCAGCGGTAAGCTTCCCGATCTCGTGCGGGAGAACGGTTTCGACGAGTACTGCATGTGGGCCTATACACACAATCTGCCTCGAGGCGTCGAACATACGGGCGGCTGGGAAGGTCAGGCGGGCCAGAAGACGTCTCGCTACTGGCATCCGAGTATCGTGCAGAATGGACAATACCGACCCACCACGATCGACGACTACGGCCCGGACATCTATGCGGATTTCCTCATCGACTTCATCCGCAGACACAAGGATGAATCCTTTTTCGTCTATTACCCGATGGCCTTGACGCATGGCCCGTTTTACGCGACGCCAGCCAGCCACCCCAACGAGACGGATAAGTTCCGCAACTCCAAGGAGGATCACTGGCAGGAGAACGTCGAATACATGGACGAGCTCGTCGGTCGCATCATCGCTGCCCTTGATGAACTGGGCCTGCGCGAGAACACGATCGTTTTATTCACCGGCGACAATGGCACCGGCGGTGAAGGCAAGGGCACGCCCACGGAACTGGGAGCCCGCGTGCCGATGATTGTCAACTGCCCCTCTCGAGTGCAGCCGATCGGCCTCTCCGACGCGCTGGTGGATACGTCTGACATCATGCCGACGCTCGTCGAGCTGGCGGGAACCTCGCTTCCTGCTGACCATGCAATCGACGGACGAAGCATTGTGCCCATTCTGCGTGGCGAGCAATCGGACGTGCGCGAGTGGATCTTCAGCTATCTGGGTGATCGACGCGTCCTCCGCACGAAGCGCTATCTGCTGGAAGACAACTCACCGGCACATTACGGCAAGCTGTTCGACTGTGGCACGAGTCGAGATGGCACGGGATACATGGACGTGACGAACTCCACAGCACCCGAGGTCGTTGCCATCAAGCAGGAGTTCGAGAAGATCCTTGCGAGCCAACCGGTGCCGAAGACTGAGGACGCTCCAGCGGTGAAGCGTCAACGCAAGCGCCAACCCGCTCGCTGAACACCGCGAGTTGCTGACATACTCAAAAGGCTGCCGCGCATGCTTGCCGATTTCGCCGAGGCAAGAACGCAGGTCGTCGCGTTACCGAGCTTCCGGGGGGGCATCGTCTCGTTGCGGCCTTTTTACGGCCCGACGCGCGGCTGTTTCACCGAACTGCCCTTCGATCGCCCCAGCGCTTCACCCAACTGGACTCTCTGGACGTGCGTTTTCCCCATCGTCCTCCACTAACCATCCCCCTGTGGCCATGGGTGCAAATAACTTCGCCAGCGGCCATAAGTGGCCTTGATGAAATGAGATGTGCTGTGCGGTGCTGGTTTTGACAGACGCTTTGTCCCGGCATCAGCACAGGGATTCTGGACACATCATCCATGCCTCTGCCCCCATACATCGCCCGTATCGTCAGGTCTGTTAGCAGCGGTAAACTCGTGCCAATCCTCCCAGTCACTTGCGGGCGATGCACCGAGTGGTTCGGCCAAAGCAGCAAGGCTGCGAGATCCATCATTGCCGATCGGATCGTACGGCGCAATTGACTGGGCGCGTCACACGTCATAATCGGGGGCCTTCATGATGAGCTTGAGATTTGGACTGATTCTGGCCTGTGGACTGCTGGCAACGACGCCGGCCGATGCCGCAAAACGGAGCTTCAAGACAGGCGTTTCCCAGAATGCCTCCAATCCCGATGGGGACGGCGGCATCTACATTTACGGGACGCTGAATCTGAAAGCCGGGATTGAGACCCGCAATGGAAAACAGGTTCTGGAAATTGAAAACAACTGGTACGCCGTGAAGGGATCCGGCAGACCAGGGAATCGCCCCTACAGTGCTGCAGGCGGCAGTATCGACACATTTCCCCCGAACACCTATGGGTCCATTCCCTATTCAGTTCCCTTCAAGCTGGCGACACCTGGTGCCATTGCCGATATCAAAGGTCTGGCGGACATCGTCGTCTATCGTTCGGGCAACAACTACTCGGCACAGGTCCGGAGCGTCCGTCTCAAGTCGGGTCTCGACGAGGTGCTGCGTCAGGTGCTGGCCCAGCACAACATCACACCCCTGGTGGCTCCTGTCGAGGATCCCGCTGTAGTGGAACTCGGGCGGATGCTCTTCAACGACAAACTCCTGGGTGGAAACCGCGACACCTCCTGTGCGACGTGCCATCTTCATGGCTTGGCGACGGGAGATGACGTTTCATTACCTGCAGGTACACTCGGAACTGGTCTCGGACCGGAACGCGTCCTGCCTGATGATCGTCACGTGGTGGGTCGCAACACGCAGCCGCTGTTCAATTTGAAGTTCCCCGAAATCACGACTCAGTTCTGGGACCTGCGTGTTCGACTCGTCGACGGGCAGCTTCCGGTATTCGGGACATTCCCGGAGTTCACACACATCCTCGATGCTCAGGCCATTCTGCCGATCATTGTGGATGATGAAATGCTCGGGGAGCCCGGCGACCTGGACGTGTTCGGCAATCCCAACGAGATGGTGCTTGCCGGCGCAGGGCCACCGCCCCCGTTTGGGAATGGCGGACCGCCCGCGATCTGGGCGGCGCTCATGGTTCGCCTGTTAGGACCGGATGGTTCCGTCAACAGCCCGACCTATCCCGAACTCTTCGAAGCGGCGTTTCCCGGGGCCACGCACGACATCCGTCATGTCGGACTGGCGATAGCGGCTTACGAATCTGATGCGTTCACACTGCTCGACAGCCGCTGGGATCGGTATGTCGCCGGAGATGACGATGTCCTCAGCCCTGCCGTGAAAAAGGGAGCCCTGCTGTTCTATGGAAAGGCCGGTTGCGTCAAGTGCCATTCCGGAAACCTGATGACCGATCAGGAAGTCTACAACATTCTGGTCCCACAGGTCGGGCCTGGTAAGTTCCTGGACAAGCCTGATGACTTCGGTTTTGGGGGCACACCGGGGCCGGCCGGCACCGGCTTCGGAACGGGACTGGCGGAGGATCGTTACAAGTTCCGGACGCCGCCTCTGCGAAATGTGCGGTTCACCGGTCCCTGGATGCACGACGGTGCTTTTACCACCCTCGAAGCGGCCGTCCGGCACCACTTGATGCCGCAGCTCTCATACCTCAACTACGACGCCTCGCAGTTGAGTCCGGAGCACCAGGACGAGGTCGTCAGTTCGCAGCTGGACTACACAGCCCGGCTGGCGACATTCGCCAGCGACAATCTGCCGGCGATCAATCTCAACTCGAATGAGTTCTATGAGTTGATGGCATTCCTGTACGCGTTGTCGAGTCCTTCATTGGCGAATCTGCCAGACGAAGTGCCGGCAGAGGTTCCCAGTGGACTGCCGGTGGACTCAGTCCCCGTCACACTCCCCTAATCGCCTGGACCTGATGCGACATCATGTCCTCAGCGGTGAATCTGACATCCAGGAAGCCGGCGTTGCAACTCTCCAACGCCGGCTTCGCTGTTGTTGGTCATCTCGAAGTACAGCACTTCGAGGGACGACAACGCCGAGAGTCGCAGCGGGCCCTCATCCGTGATGTCAGTACGCGACACATCGAGAGACTTCAGTCGGGGAAGTCGGGCGATTACAGCCAGCGACTCGTCGGTGATGGCGGTGTTCGCGAGGTTCAGTATCTCCAGGCGCATAAGTGCTGAGAGATGTTCGACACCTCGATCGTCGATGGGGTGTGCCTCCAGCAGCAGGTGCCGCAGGTACGGGAGGCGCGCGACAAAAGCCATTTCGTCAGCGGACAACCCGGAATGGTAGTGCCGAATGATCACAAAGCGTCCGTCCTCAGCGACCGAGTACGAAAACGAGTTCCCGGGGGCATAGATCTGCAGCGTCGTGATCGCCTTGAAGATGTCGACCCCGAGCGCGTCTTCATCCAGGCGGGACCTCCGCCCAAGAAGAATTCCGCTTTACTCGGGTTGTCATAATTCGCGAAGGGGTTGGAGTACCGGACACTGCCCGTCCGACCGTCATCGACCGTGCGCAACAATGTGAACGCCTTCTGCTCCTCGGTGCGCCCGGCGGACCTGAATGCCCAGCCACACGCCGCCGCACACCAGCAGAACCGCGATGATCCACAGGGGATGCAGCAGCCGTCTCAACCAGTGGGAGCGTGAGCCGTTTGAACTCGCGGAAGCGGGGGCAGCAGGTTCGTCCATCCCACGTGCTCCCACGATGCAACTGGTCCACAGATCGGGTACTCGTGCGGCGAATTATTGGCCATGACGACGAAGGAGCTGCGTCATCCCCGCGCAGGCGGGGATCCAGTCATCCATGCGACGTCTGCCACCATTCCTCTGGATTCCCGCCTGCGCGGGAATGACGGCAGAAGCGGTGCTGGACGCCCGCCCCGCGCCTTCGCGGAGGCACGGGTCTGCACGGGAACGACGGCACAAGGGGCACGCTCACTGCCTCCCACTCGAATACCCTCAGGCCGCCGCCCGTAGGCTTGGGACTGCTGCACTCAATTCTGGCTCCCCGAGGTTGTGGGTGTCTCAGACTTCGGAGAAGTCTCGCCCTCGGTAATCGCGGAAGCCGGTGAAGGTGATGGCGACGAGTTCGGCGTGAGACGTCGACGATACCGCTCGTAGAAGCGTGACTGCCTCGACTCCGGTCGGAATGGTTCACCTTTCACGAAGGTTCCCTTGATCTGCGTCGTTTGATGCAAGGGAGAGCCATCGGTGATGATCAGGTCTGCGACCTTGCCCGGTGTGATTGAGCCGTGAGTGTCACCCAGGCCAAGGATGCGTGCGGCAGACAATGTCACCGCTTTCAGGGCTTCCTCCTCCGGCAGTCCATAGGCCACGGCAATCGCCGCCTCGAACGGTGCGTTCCGGCAATTGCTTGCATTGTCGGCATTGATGCAGAACTCGACGCCGGATTCAAAGAGACGTCCCGGATTGGCATACGTCGCATCGAACGGATCCCACGGCTCGGTCGGTGCGCGCATTGTCGGCCCGACCACGACCGGGGTGTTTCGATCCTTGAGTTCCTTTGCCAGCTTCCAGGCATCGGTTCCTCCAGTGATCACGACTTTAAGGTTTTCTTCCTCTGCGAACAGCAGAGCCTCGGCAATGTGCTGACGGCGATTGGCCTCGATGAAGACCGGCATCTCCCGGTTCAGATAGGGCCGCATCGCTTCGAGTCGGGGATCGATGAGCACGCCCAGTTGATCGGCCTCGGGCAGCGAGCGGATGCGATCATACTCACGGGCTTCCTTGAAGAATGCACGCAGTTCGTCAGCCTGTTTCTTCTCCGACGGCCAGTTGACGGCGAGTGCCGCCTCGTAGTCCAGCACCATCTGTTCGCTCGTCCAGCCCGCGGTCTGCATCAGCGAGCACTTTCCAGAGATGAGCCCCCCCGATGGTCGGATGCAGGCGGTTGTGATCCCTCCGGTGCGTGCCACAGGTATCAGTTCGGAATCGACATTGATGGCGGTACCGGCCCGCAAATCGGGCTGAATGCGACCTCCTTCGGACATGTCCTGTGTTTCGTCCACCGCACCAATTTCGGTAATCCCCAGCACTGTGCCGGCATTGATGAGCCCCGGATAGATGTGCAACCCACTCACGTCGATGTGCGTGGCATCGGCAGGCACATCAATATCGGTTCCGACCGCCGTAAACCGGCCCGCTTCGATGACCACGATCCCCTGGGGAATCGGCTCGGCATCAACGGGATGAACGGTGCCCCCTTCCAGAACATAGGAGCCAGAGGGACTGGCCGGCAGGTCCACCTGTTTTTCTCGTGATGCTGCTTTCGCCAGGGCGAACTCCGGTGCCCGGACTGATCGCTCCTGCTGTGACTTCGACATGGCGGTCGGTTGCTCATCCCGCTGGAAGATCACTTCCCCGTCGATAATCGTCACCTCGCACCGCGAGAACGGGCTGAGTGGATGCCCATTGAAAATGGCCAGGTCGGCGTCCTTGCCCGGCTCGATGGTGCCAAGGCGGTCTTCAACGCCGAGTTCGCGGGCGGCGTTGAGCGTCACCATGTGGAGGGCGGCGTCGGGGGGCATGTTGCCATACCGCAGGGATTTGGCCGCCTCCGTATTCATGTGTCGCATTGACTCAGCATCATCGCTCTTGATGACGATGTTGGCCCCGGCCTCGTACAGCAATGCCGCGTTGTAGGGGATGGCGTCAAAGGCCTCCATCTTGTACGCCCACCAGTCGGAGAACGTGCTGCAGCTGGCTCCATGTGCGACAATTTCCGGGGCGATCTTGTAACCCTCCAGGACATGCTGCAGTGACCGCACGCGGATTCCCAGTTCGTTGGCCGTTCGCAGCAGCATCAGAATTTCGTCGGCCCGATAGCAGTGGCAATGGATGAACGCCTCCTGGTTCAGGATGTCGGCGAGAATCTCCAGACGCAGGTCGCGGCGCGGGGGCAACGGCGGGGGGCCTGTGGGCTGCGCGGAGGATGCAGCTTTCACCGCCTGCTCGTACGCCTGCCACTGACGGCGGTAATCGAGCGCCTCGAAAAAGGCTCGCTTGAGTGTCGCCTCGACACCCATGCGGGTATTGGGGAAGCGATTCGCATTTCTCTTGACGTTTTCACCCAGCGCGAACTTCACACCGAGAGGTGCATCGGCAATCAGATGCTCCTCGATCGTTGCACCATGCTTCAGTTTGACGACCGCGTGCTGCCCGCCGATAACATTGGCGGAACCGTGCAGAATTTCGGGCGGTCGTCAGTCCCCCGGCGAGGGCCCTGTACTCCGCGTCATCCACGGTCTCCAGGGCATCCTTGATGCGCACCTCCGGAACGATCGACAGCGAGCCTTCGTTCCCTCCCCCCTGAATCATGATGTGGGAGTGCGTGTCGATCATCCCGGGCATCACAAACCGTCCAGTGGCGTCGATCGTCGTGATGTCGCCTTCAGCATTAAGGTGTTGTCCTATTTCGGCGATCTTGCCATCCCGCACGAGGATGCTGCCTCCCTCCAGGGTTTTTCCCGTTCCAAGGAGGATCGTCCCGTTCGTAATCAGCAGAGAACCTCCGGTCTCGATGGGGCGACGGATGCGATCGGAACGCAACTCCGTCGGGAGTTCATCGGTCTTCGCGGCGACTTCCGGAGATTCCTTTTCGGTGGTGGAGGATTTCCCAGTGGTCTCGGTTTCGCCCTGTTCCGGCCTGGTGTCCTTGTCTGCCAGCGTGTCATTCTCACGGTGGGCAGACCAAGGCGCCGGCGAGCCGAACGGCGACTTCAGCTCACCCTCCAGTCGGACGACGTCGTCCTCGACAAGAGCCTGACCATCAAACGTCAGTTCAATCGACTGTGCACCGGCACCGATCGCCACTTTAAAGGTGAGTGTGCGACCATCGATGCGCCCCTCCACAATCTGACCGTCTCCCTGCTCGCTGGAGAACTCGCCACTCAGGTCCGATCCCTCCGGCTTGAGGCGAATGGTGGCCGCCGTGGACTTCATCGGACCGGTTTCAATGGTCAGCACCCAGTTGCCTGCCAGGTCGATCGGCTCGCTCTCGTCGTGACTATCGCTGTCATCGGACTTCTTCGGTTCGTTGTATTCGAAGCGTTCGCCATCCACGAAGACATAGCGAACTTTGCTTTTCTTGCTTTCAAACAGCCCCGACATCACAACCAGGTGAGCCAGTTTCCCGGGCTCCAGTGTTCCCAGACGATCCTCGACACCGAGCACCTTGGCGGGCTCAATCGTCAGCCCCGCTAAGGCGTCATCGGCCGACAAACCGGCCTCGACGAGGGCTTGCACCTGTGAGAGCAGTGTTGACTTTTCGGGAACATCCAGTGAGCTGAACGCCACAGGAACGCCGGCTTCTCGCAACCGTCGGGCCAGCGCCACCCGCTCGCTCCAGTCGTCGAGACGACTCTGTTGGTAACGCACCGGCGGCTTGACCTCGGCCTGCAGTTTCTCGTCGGTCTTGGGAAGTTCGACTTTCGGCTTCTCACCAAAGTCCAAAGCCAGGAGCAGTCCATCGCGCAGCTTGGACAACTCCTCCAGGCGGTCCCAGGCAACAGTCGACGCCAGCAGGCGCGAGGTGAACTCAAGTTCCTCCCGGAAACGGAGTGCCCGAACCGCTGCGTCATGATCATCGGAGGAGTTGGCCAGCAGGAGGGCCGGTTGCCGGCCCGACTGTACTTCGACGAGCGATTCGAGGACGGCATCGGCGGGAGGGCGGGAGACATCCAGACCCGCTGCCCAGGCTTCCTGATGCCGGGTCTGCTGCTGGGCATCCAACAGGGCCTGCCGCAGATGGGCGAACGCCCCCATTAACGTCGTCGGATAGCGGCTGGCATCCGATGAGGCCGCATCGCGCTCTGGTGCATGCAGCCGAATGGTGGTGAACACATCGCGTTTTTGCACGGCTTCCCGTAGAGGTGCTCCGCTGAGCGATACCAGGCAACTGCGCCCGCCGATGATCGGTGCTGTCCGCAATACGTGAACACTGGTGAATCCCGTCTGGCGCAGCTTGTCGAGTGACTCCTTTGATAAGTCGAGTGCCGAGGAGACGTCGAAATCGGGTGAGATGCCCCGGCGATTGTCTGGCCGTGTCGCCGCCAGTGCATAGCGCTCGTAGTCGACGGTTCTGGCAGCTTCGTCCTGTGGGCCGACCTTCTCACTGAGCAGCTGGGTCGAGGCCGCGTCGATGAACCCCGGATAAACAACCAGTCCGCTGCCATCGATTGTTGTCGCGTCAGCAGGCACGTTCACATCTTCGCCGACCGCCGTGATCAGCCCGTCCCGGCAGATGATCGTGCCCGCCGGGATCGAGTCTCCCTCACCGGTAAACAGTCTCGCTCCGACAATGGCGAACGAATGCTGATGAAAGCCGACTGGGCGTGAGTCCTGTGCCGACGTGACACCGGCCCCGCCCAGGAATGCGATCAGCATCAAGATAGAGGTCGGAAGATCGATTCGCCTGTGAGACCAGCCAGGCAGGCCATGAAATCGGGAGAGGAAGGTCAGCATGGCGGTCCTCGACAGGAGAAGCGAAAAGGCGTCAACGGTCACAAGCAGTTTTGAAGGTCGCCCCCAAGATTCTGACACAGACCTGGGACACGGGCACGGAGGAGGGCCGTGGAATCGGCAAAACGGCAGGAATCAGCAACTCTCTCGGGTGCTGCCAGCGTATCACAGCGAAAAAGCAGATGCCATCACCGGTCGAATTCAACGGATTCGATGAAAAAAGCCGATAGATCGAGCAGAGTTGAATTGACAGCGGACGACCGAAAGATAAGATACAGTCGTTCAGAGCATTTGAACTGTCGTCTCCGCCAGCCATTGTGTTCGCTAACCGTGCTGGGTCGAACGGACGACAGAAGTTTTCTTGGTGATCGCTGAAGTGCTCTCCTTCGCCAGCGGAATGAACCCAGAGACAGCAGCGTTGGGGAACGGCGATCGTCGCGCATTGTTGCATACAGCGTCGGCATTGTCAGATGCCGACACCATGCAGTGCCGGCAGGATTAAGTGCCGACATCACGCAATGACGGCATTCTGACTCACGGAACGACGAGCGGCGAGTCCGACGTCGTGACATTGTGACTCGGGGATTCACCCAGCCAAAGTCACAGACGCAATGCCACAAGTATTGATCTGAGTTGGGTGACCACGCTGAGACCGGGCTTACAGGTCCCGGGTCGAAGTGGCTTCGGGGTGCGTCGTTGTGGGAGAAGGGATTTCCCGCCCACCACGATTGGACTCGGTCGGACATCAGCCGTGATCGTGGTCGGAATGATCAACATCTTCATGGGAGGACCGGTTCCTGCCGGGATCGACCTTCATGCAGTGAGCGTCGCGTAATCCCAAAGAGGCTGATCGGGGTGTCCATGTTGCGGTGTCCGGGGGTTGTACGGACGAATGTGACTGACTGTTACCTGGTCCATGCGGGGACACCCGCAAGCTAAATCCACATGGTCATGCCTCTCAGTGATTCCAGCCGGAATGTCCTGTAGTCGCATGATGGAAAACATTTTCGGTCTGCCTACAGGGTATGTGGTGGACCAGTTCTCAGGGAGAGTTTTTTGAGCGGACTGACTATGACTGAAGAGTCTCAAAAGGAAGACTTCGGCTTTGACCCCGGCAATAGCACAGGCAGCGATTCGTCTGTGCAAACCCAGGGGGAAGCCTCCGGCGGGAGCGACCAGGAGCGACCTGATGATGGGCAACAGCCCCGTCGGAAGAGGCGACGACGCAAGCGAAGTCGAACGAGCGCCGAAACTCCTCGCACCAATCAGCGCCCCCCACGCGGAGGCGGTGGCGGCGGGCAGCAGGGCGGCGGTGCTGGACGATCTCGTGGTGGTCAGCGAGGCCGCCGCACCACCAAGTTTTCGCCGACTCCGACCAAAGAGGTCGTGGTCGTCGAGGGAACCTACGATGGAGTTCTGGAGCTACACCCCAAGGGGTACGGGTTCCTGCGCAGCTCCGCCAATGACTACGGTGCCTTGGAGAGCGATCCGTTCGTTTCCAGCTCTCTCGTCGAAAAGTACGGCTTGCGTGAAGGTGTGCATATTCGGGGCGAGGTCGGTGCCGGCGTTCGCGGACAGGGACCCCGACTGCATGAGATCGAATCGATCGACGGCCGCAACCCGGACGAGTTTCAGAACATCAAGCACTTTGATGATCTGACGCCGATCAATCCGTTCGAGCAGATCACACTGGAAACCGGTCCCCGACCGATCACGATGCGGGTGATGGATCTGCTGACGCCGATCGGCAAGGGACAGCGGGCGCTGCTGGTCGCACCTCCGCGATCCGGCAAGACCATGCTCCTGCAGGACATTGCCAACTCGATCAGCAAGAACCATCCGGAGATTCACCTGATCGTGCTGCTGATTGATGAGCGTCCGGAGGAAGTCACCGAAATGCGCCGGATGGTCAAAGGCGACGTGATTGCCTCATCGATGGACCGCGATGTCGAAAGCCATGTCCGTATCAGCCAGCTGATCATCGAACGTGGCAAGCGACATGGCGGAATCCGGAAAGGACTGCGTGATTCTGCTCGACTCGATTACGCGGACCGCCCGGGCATTCAACAAATGGGTCGGCAACAGCGGTCGGACTGGCACCGGCGGCCTCGATGTCCGCGCGCTGGATATCCCGCGCAAGATGTTCGGAACGGCCCGGCTGTTTGACGAAGGCGGATCGCTGACGGTGATCGCGACCGCCCTGATCGAGACCGGCAGCCGCATGGACGATGCGATCTTCCAGGAGTTCAAGGGAACCGGCAATATGGAACTGGTGCTCAGCCGGGATCTGGCGGACCGCCGGATCTGGCCGGCCATCGACATCAGCCGCTCCGGAACCCGTCGCGAGGAAAAGATTCTCGATCCGGATGTGCTGGAAGGTGTGATTACGCTGCGGCGGGCACTGGTCTCGATGAATGCGACTGAGGCCATGACCGAACTGACCCGCAAGCTGGAGTCGATTCCTTCGAACCGCGAGTTCCTCGAAAAGATTCGCAAGCTGTTGTAAGCGTGTCCGCACAAACCAGTGCATCAGACGCGCGTCAGCATTGCTCCGTTACGCTGCTGCCGCGCCAGGACCATCTCATCGAGTCACTCCGGGTGAACTGCTTTCGGCGCGGCCCGGCAGCACCCAGAATCCGGTAAATCGACACCATGTCCGGGAAGATGGATTGTTGCGGCCTCTCCGACGTCGGGTTGGCCCGCTCATCGAATCAAGACCAGTATCTGATTGCCGACCTCAGCAAATCCATGCGGGTCCATCAGACCAGCTTGGACCTCGATCCCGAAAGCACTCTATTCGGGAACTCCCAGGGGAAGCTGCTGCTTGTGGCGGATGGCATGGGAGGACATGCAGCCGGCGAGCAAGCCAGCCGGCTCGTTGTCGAAGTGGTCACTAAACACTTCCTGAACAGCATGTCCTGGTTTCATCGGCTGGATGCGGATGCCGAGGCAAATCTGCTCGACGAACTGGATGACGCTGCGCATGAGTGCCAGGCACGGCTGCTGGATGATGCCGCGTCTCGTCCGGAGCGCACCGGCATGGGAACCACGCTGACGCTCGCCTATGTGATCTGGCCACACCTGCATCTGGTGCACATCGGGGACTCTCGCTGCTATCTGTATCGTGGGAGTCAACTGCGGCAATTGACCACGGATCACACGGTCGCGCAATCCCTGATCGATGCGGGCACATCGCTCAAGGCGGATGTCGCCAGTTCTCCCTTGGGAAACATGCTGTGGAATGTCATCGGCGGCGAAAAGGGACGACTGGAACCACAGACATCGCAGCAGATGCTGCAACTGGGCGATACAGTGTTGCTCTGCACCGATGGACTCACCAGGCATGTTTCTGACGAACTGCTCCAGGAAATCCTCGCGCTGAATCTGACGGCCTCGCAGACTTGTGATCTGCTGGTCGCTGCTGCCAACGATGCAGGAGGCTTGGATAACATCACGCTCGTGGTGGCCCGGTTTCTCGGCAGCTGCCAGGAATCGGCACTCGAGATGGAAGCGTCCGCCGACGTCGACCTGGAAGGCGAGACCACCATCATGCAAATGCCGGCACTGAATGCCAGTGCCGTCGAGAGCCAGACAGCCACAGTGATTGACCGTGGCTGATCAGCGCCGGAGTGACCCCGAAAACTTCCGGGTGTCACTCGACCTCAAACAGGCACTCGACCTCGACCGCTGAATTGCGCGGCAACGCGTTGACGCCAATTGCCACACGGGCATGACGGCCTGCCTCGCCGAGCACATGCTGGAGCAGTTCACTGGCACCGTTGGCCACCAGCGAGTGGTCGGCGAACCCGTCGTCGCACTGGACGAACACGCCCACCCGCACCACACGGCGCAGTCGCGACCACTCTCCGGACAGTTCTGCCTTCAGTGCAGCCAGTGCATTGAGGACGCATTGCGCGGCGGCTTCCTGCGCCTGGTCCACCGTCACCTGGCTGGGAACCTTGCCGGACGCCAGCAATCGACCTCCGGTGATCGGAAGTTGTCCGCTGACGACAACGAGATTGCCAGTGCGGATAGCCGTCACATAAGCCGCGAGTGGAGTCGGCGATTCCTTCAGGGCGAATCCCAGTTCCTTGAGCTTTGCCTCGACATCCATTGATTCACAACCCTGCAAAGGAAAGACACGATGAGACTCACGCTAATCGTGTAAGCCGACCATGCCAATCGGTGTGCGTGTGCACTGCGCCAACTGTTTCAGAAAGCCGCGGCCCTGCCCAGCTTCTCGTTCTCCACAAGGAACAGGACCCCTGTCTGAGCATCGAACAGTCCGCTCAGTGCTGCCAATGGATCGTTGGCCCGGGTATATGCGTGACGAGACGTTGCCCGGCAGACAAACTCAATGGGCTCCAAAAAGCAGCAGTCATTCCGTGAATGCAATTCTTGTCGACGTTCGTGCAACACATCCGTCCCGTGTAGTATCGGGTCCATCTGAGTCGTTCCAACCTCGTGTTGATTCGTCGGCGAGTTGCGTTCCCAGCGACTTGCCGGCAATCCTGTGGCGAGCGGTTTCCCACCGCCGGTGACCAACAGAGGTCACTGAGCCCCCAATTCAACCTGCGGCCGAGATCCAGTGACCGCGGTCGCATGGACGAAGGATACCTGAGCCGCATATCGGGATTCAACAATCGGGGATCCCGATTGATGGAATTAGCACCGAATCGGGACCCCGGGGGTTCTGGGCGCTTCCTGCATGTTGAACCACTTCCGGGGAACGGCATTGACTTCGCACGGTCGATGAACGGATCCCGTCACCCTTGCTGAACTTCCGTTCGCCCCTTTTCGCGTGCTCCCATCTCCGGGTATACTTGCATTCAACAGCCTCGAAACATGCCATCGCTGAGACGGCCATTCCGGAGTCTGCGCAACGCGCAGCGGGCCGTGCTGCCAGTTGTTCGACAACACAGACAACAGAGTTGAGGTCCTTGACGATGCCTCCGATCCGAGAGATTCTCCAGGTGTATGAGGCGGGGCCGGTCACGGTTGTGGGATTCGGCGGCCGAGACATCCTCGATGACATCAACGTCGCTGACTGCCGCGACGAACTGGTGCAGCTGGTGAAGGATCATGAGTGTCACACGATTGCCTTCGATCTGACCGGTGTCCGCTTGTTGCCGAGCGGCCTGCTGGGCCTTCTCGCCTCACTGCGAAACATGGATCTCGAAGTGCGGATCTACAATCCCTCGCCCGATGTGCGCGAGGTTTTGTCGATCACCCGATTTGACCAGTTGATGCAGATCATGGAGGTGGACATCCCGCAAACTCCCCCGTCCAAGGGCAAGGACGACTCGGACTTGCCGTAAGCTCTCGTCCTCCCTGTGTTCCAGCGCAGTGAATGCCGATGCCGGTTCGCCTCGGATCTTCTTGACGAACTGGGCATCCATCAAGGGCGATGGGAGGCGGTAGAAAAGCTCGTCACGAGGCTGGTCGACGACGGCACATTGCCGGGAATATCACTGCAGGTCGTCAGGCACCGATGCTGTCTCGCCGAGCCGGTGATCCGAGGGAGACAATCGCCCCAGGATGGGTCACCGCCCCTGCGTGAGGATGCCTTGTTCCTCGTCGCTTCGCTTACCAAACCGGTCGTCGCGATGGCCGCACTCCTTCTGGTGGAGCGGGGACAGATCTCCCTGAGCGATCGGGTGGTCGATCTGATCCCGGAGTTTGAAACTTCGTCGAAGCGGGCGATCACACTCCGACATCTGCTGACGCACACCTCTGGCCTTCCCGACATGCTGCCGAACAACCGGGCGTTGCGAGAGGCGAACAGCCCGCGGTCCTCGTTCCTCGAGGGGACATGTGCTGTTATGCTCGACTTCGCTCCCGGACATGGCGTGCAGTACCAGAGCATGGGATTCGTGTTGCTCGGGGAGATCATCCGCCGTGTGAGTGGTCGGCCCTGCGGAGAGTTTGTGAGGTCTGAAATCTTCGAGCCCCTCGAGATGTCTGACTCGGTCCTGGGTGTCCCGGATGACTGGTACGAGGGAACCCCGCCAAAGATGGCACGCATGGCCGGGATCCAGGTTCCCGCGGATCAACAGCAGGGAACACACTGGAACTGGAACAGCCGCTACTGGCAGCAGCTGGGGGCACCCTGGGGAGGGATGATCTCCACGCCGACAGATCTCGCGAAGTTCGGGCTGATGATGCTCACTGGCGCAAGGGGGCGTCGATGGCCCGCTGGCGGGGCCGACCATCCGGCAGGCAACGGCCAATCAACTGCTGGCGTTTCCTAACGTGCCTGAAGCCGACCGTCGGACGCGACCCTGGGGACTGGGATGGCGACTGAACTGGCCCGCCCACTCAGCATCATTCGGTGATCTGTTGTCATCGCAGGCCTTTGGACATTGGGGAGCCACCGGCACACTGTTCTGGATTGACCCGGAGCTGGATGCGTCCGCCGTCATCCTCACCACACAGCCGCTCGATGAGGGACGCAGTCACCTGATGCGGATCTCTAATGCAATCGCAGCCTCGTTTGTCTGAGCTTCCGTTGCAGGAAGTTGTGCTGCGGACTTGCATCACCCGGGCAGTCCCGGTCCAATCAGACGTGTGGAACGTCCTGCTGTGTACTTCGGAGAAACGTCGATGAGAATCGCTGTGTTGGCTGCATGTCTGCTGGCGTGGACCGGTGTCCTTGCTCGGGATGCTGACGCCGCGGATCGCCTGCCGAATATCGTCATCGTGTTCGCCGATGATCTGGGCTACGCCGACATTGGCCCCTTCGGTGCGACGAGTTACGAGACTCCCCATCTGGACCGGATGGCGCAGGAGGGGATGAAGTTCACGAACTTCTACGTCGCACAGGCTGTCTGTGGTGCCTCGCGTGCTGCCCTGCTGACCGGCTGTTATGCGAACCGCATCGGCATGCTGGGGGCCCCCAGTCACAAGACACGTCATGGCATTCATCCGGATGAAGTGCTCATCTCGGAGATCGTCAAACAGCGGGGGTATGCGACGGCGGCCTATGGCAAGTGGCATCTGGGACATCACAAGCCGTTTCTTCCTCTGCAGAACGGGTTTGACGACTACTTCGGCTTGCCGTACTCCAACGACATGTGGCCGTATCATCCCGAGAACCCGGGAGGATATCCGGATTTGCCGCTTCTGGAGGGGAACGGCGTGGCCAATCCTCGCGTGACTCCTGACGACCAGAAGTTCCTGACGACGTGGTACACCGAACGGGCGGTGGGATTCATCGAACAGCATCGGCATCAACCGTTCTTCGTGTATCTGGCGCATTCCATGCCTCATGTGCCGCTGTTCGTCAGTGAAAAGTTTGCGGGCAAGACCGAGCGTGGGCTGTTTGGTGACGTGATTTCCGAGGTCGACTGGAGTGTCGGTCAGGTGATGGAGGCCCTGCGCCGCTGTGAACTCGACCGGCAGACACTGGTCATCTTCACGAGTGACAACGGACCCTGGCTGAGTTACGGAAACCACGCTGGCAGTGCGGGACCCTTGCGGGAAGGGAAAGGCACCATGTGGGACGGGGGTGTGCGCGAACCTTGTGTCATGTGGTGGCCCGGACACATTCCGGAGGGTCAGGTCTGCCACGAAGTCGCGGCAACGATCGACATCCTCCCGACGATCGCCGGACTGATTGATGTCGACCCCCCCGGACACCCGATTGACGGCCTGGATATCTGGCCACTGATGTCAGGTCGGCCGGATGCACGTTCACCCCACGAGAGCTACCTGTACTTCTGGGGAAACGAAATGCACGCAATCCGACAGGGGCCGTGGAAGTTGCATTTCCCGCACAGCTATCGCACCCTGGCGGGACCTCCCGGAGCCGACGGACACCCGGGGAAGTATCGTCAAGCGGAAACCGGGCTGGCACTGTACGATCTAAGTACCGACATCGGAGAGCAGAACGATGTCGCGGCCCAGTTTCCCGAAGTCGTCTCCCGACTCGAACAACTGGCTGACGCCGCACGTCAGGAACTGGGCGACTCGCTCACCGGGACCAAAGGGAGCGGCTATCGTCCCCCGGCCCAGTTCAATGAGTGACACCGGTTAACGTACAACTCTGGCTGGCGCGTGAGACACGCCGCGACCTTGGCGGGTCGCATCAGTAGCTCACTCCCGGGTGGACAGCTCAAACGGCCCGCATCAGTTTCTGCCGCTGGCGGCACCACCGGCAAATCAGGTGGGCCACCCGCTCTAGCGTGTCACGATCGAAATGATCCAGTCGATCCTTCCCCGCAAACGGGTAATCGACGCTGCGGATCATGTCGACCAGTTCGGCCTTGGACAGCCTCTCGCGGATGTCGAACAGCGACATCTCTGCGATGTGGTGCTCGTCATAATCGGTGGGCGGGGACAGTGTGGCCAACATCGCATCCTCCTTCTGCTGAAGAATTGGAAGCAGTTGATCGTAGTCGACTGGCCTGGCGAGTACTCGCCTCATTCCCGCACCGACCGCCTCCTGAACCGTATTCAGATTGGCGGCGGCGGTGATCAGTATCCCGATCAGGTCTTGCTGCAGCCGCTGGATCTGCCGGAACAGGTGGACGCCGTTGCTCCCCTCCAGTTCGTGTTGAACAAGGGTATGCGAATAGGCGCGTCGGCCCGCCAGAAACAGTCCTGTAGCCGCATCATAAGCAACATCCACCCCATAGCCAAGTCCCCAGAGGGTGCTGCTGACGGGATGACACAGGGATTGATCCGTACCGATGAGGAGCACGCGTTCGTTGCGCACGGCTGGTCTCCAGAATCGCCACGAGGACTCAGTGAGGCGAGCGAACGGATGAAGCCGCGCGCGGCGAAAAGAAATGCTGAAGGTGGTTTCAGCCGTCAGAGCAACAAGTGTGCCGAGCAGGATTTCAGCAGATTCTCACTGGCACCATACCGCGCGCTGCCCATCGGTGCGGCAACAGGGATGCCTGTCCGGGCACAACGGCGCCATCGCACCGCGAACTGATGATATGCAGCGGTTGATTCACGGGGCGGACCGATTCGTACGCGACGGGACGATCTCATGCCCGTGGAGGTAGCTGGGGTCGACCGGATAATTGCGAAACTGCAGGCTGTAGTTCGCTTCAAACCAGTTCTGGATATCGGGCACACAGGCTTCATCATATTCCGGAGCCACATGGAGCAGTGGGCCGTCCGAGTGCTCTCGAATCTGGGTGTCCTCCACGACCACCTCACCCCGATGCACGACATACCTGGGAATCGCGAACATGCGCTGCCGGTCATCATCGGGTTGATATACAGTCACATCGGCGTCGGCCCCCGGCCCCAGGTGTCCCTTGTTTTGCAGCCCGAGCATGCGGGCCGGAGCAGCGCGCGTAATGATGGCAATTTCACTCAGTGTGTATTCCCGGGTCAGGTCTGCCAGTGTGCAGCGATCCTTCACGCCGGCAGGGAGTCGGGCCAGCATGTCCTGCCTGAGTCCACGATCCATCAGCAGGGCAATGATCTCAGGATAAGCGAGGAACGACCCCCCGTTGGGGTGATCTGTGCTCATGGCAATTCGCCAGGGATCCTGCGCCAGCAGATACCACTCCAGACCAATCGCCCATTGCAGGGCATGCACCAGTGACTTGTTCTTGTATTCGATGGGCACAATCCCGCAGCCCGCTTCCATCTCGGTATCAGCACTGAACCATTTGCGTCCAAACACCTGATGCAGGAAATACCCCAGTGGACCGTCACCGGTCATCGAGGTGGTCTCTCCAAACATCACCTGCCCGACGTCGGTCGTCAGATTGGGATGCGAGTTCACATACTCGACCAAGCGGGGCACTTCCGAACAGAACGTCTGCTGTTCATCCATGTTGCCGCCATAGCTGTGAAACTGGATGTGTGTCAGATGTCCCCGATGCCCGTCGAGTGCCTGCATCGTCTGGAGCGTCGTCTCCCAGTTGCCCGGGAGTCCGAGATTGTTGCAGTGGATATGGACGGCATGCGGGAGTCCCAGGTCGTCGACGGCCCTCGCGACCTGGGTGATGATCTGACGGGGACTGACATCGAATCGATCGATCGAGTCGTCGATCGACTTAGCGTTCCCTCCCGACGACTTCCAGACTTCCACGCCCCCCGGATTGACGAGCTTTGCTGCATATCCACAGGCGGCATTGAGCAACCAGGCGACATAGGCCCGCAGTCGCTCGGGTTCGTTCGCCGCGATCTGCTTGAGAACGTAGTGGTTGTTCCCCATTAGGACGTAAAAGCCCTTATCGATGATGGGGGTGTCCTGGAACTCTTCAATCACATGGCGTGCCGCGATCGGAGGGACGGCAGCGTCGAATGCCGTGGTGTATCCCAGACCGGCGTACAGATAACCTGTGGCGAACGTACTGGGGACGCTGCCGGTGGTCCCGGAGCGAGTAAATCGTCCCCGCCTGATATGAGGTGCCGTCCGTTTCTCCTCCGGGCGCATTTTGCGGGCGGAATTGACTTTCGGTCCGGCAATGTGACAGTGCATATCCACACCACCGGGCATCACGACCATCCCGGTCACATCCCGAGTGACGTACTGGTGCCGCTCGTGTTCCGGTGGAGACGGCACGATTTTTCCGTGCGCGATCCAGACATCGGCGACCGTTCCGTCGACTCCGTTGGCAGGGTCATAGACGGTTCCCCCCATCAGACGTAACAACGTCACCTCCACTCGAAATGATGTGACGGCGGCAAAATGACTGCGACCAGTGCGGATGATACGATCAGGCAAGATGGAATCCCAGTTGGCACAGCCGGACCAGATCGTTTCAGAGAGCCATGATCGCAGTGTGCCTTCGGTGACTTGGGAAGTCGGGAATGATGGTGGAACCTGTTGCTGTATCTAAGGTTGCTGCCGGGACACTCATTCGCAAGACGCCAAATGGGGAAATAAACCCTCTGCGTCGTTTGCAAAGCCACACACGATTAAACAGAATGCCTCGACCAAACCTCTTCTGGAAAGCTGTATCGAGTCGATCGCGGCAGACTTTGCCTCACTCGGGTGTCGATATCAGATCTGCTGAAGTCGGTTGGAGCTTTGATTGGCAACCTCTCACAGGCGATTGCGCCGCGATGGCGGCAAAGGTGATGCAATGGGGATTCGGACTGAATACAGGCTTCGTCGAACTCATGTGCTGAGTGTTCTGGCGTTAGGTACGCTGAGCTGGAGCCTGCTGTCGACGCAAGGAACTGGTGACGACCAAACACAGATTCCCTCCTCCCAGGAACTTCAGGGGATTCTGCCTGGAAGTGTCCCGGCAGGCTTGGGGTTTGACGACTTCGAAGCACTTGGTGGGAAGTGGAAAGACTGGGCAGGTGAAACTGCCCAGCTCGTGGCGGACTTCTATGAGTCCGATGATCCCGAGATCGCAGGTCGCCGAGAGACACTCAACAAGATGAAGGTGAAACTCGGAACGATGGAGAAAGCCCTCAACGATCCCGCGTATCGGGCGCTGCATGGACCGCTCTCCGATCTGAACTCCCGACTCTCGCGTCGTGTCGATGTGGCCGAAGCGGTCCTTAACAGCTTGGAGCAAAACGTCGCCGAGGTCAGCCAGCAGCGGCTGGCGTCATCCCTCCCCAAACTGGCCAGCACCACGCGATCACTGAAGAGTTATCTCGGCCAGGTCCCCAAGGGTGAACTCTGGGTGCCTTATCTCCGCCTCGATGAGGTCGGTCCGGCCGCGGATGCAAAGGACACAGGTGACGAGGCCAAGGCCTTGTATTTCACAGTCGCTGAGAAGCTCAATAACCGCACGCAGCTGGACGAGCAGCAGCGCGACTTCTTGAGTCGTGCCGCGTTTCTTAACTTCGAGGATGCACTGCAAAGCGTTGTGCAGGCCGCTCAGTCGCTGGATGAAGAAGCCTATCTTGCCAATCTACGGACGCTCAGCGGCGAGTTGCTGACCGCCCTCGAAAAGTACGAGGAGGAGCCGATCGACGAAAACTCAGCTGCAGTGCGATCGGCCTATGACGCCGTGCGACGATTCGCGGTCGACGGTGGGGATGCCATTACCCCGGCGTTGCGGGCCCACTACCTGAACTACAACCTGCGATTTGTTGCGGGGGAAGGTCTGTTGAAGCGCATCATCAAGGAGAATCGCCTGGAGCGGGGCTTTGTCAACGACCAGGCACTCGGGGCCCGGATCTCAGGGACTCAGTGGACCAACTCGTCGGTTGACATCGATCTGCAACCCAGCGGCGACGGAGCCCGGTTCGATCTCGTCCTGACCGGAACGATCAACGCAAATACCCGCGGCGATGCCGGCAGTGCCGTCATTTTCACGTCGGGCAACCATGGGTTTTATGGTCGCAAGGGCGTGCTGTTTGATGGCCAGCGGTTCTCGACGTTCCCGTCACAGGTCAATGTGAACGCCAACAACCAGACCACGGGTGCCACCACCGGCTTCAGCTGGATTCCGCTGATTGGAAACATTGCCAATAACATCGCGTACAATGAAGCCCAGAGCCGACGTGGTGAAGCGAACGCATACACGCGGAACAAAATCTACGCGGAAGTCGCCCCGCGATTCGACAGCGAGGTTAACTCGCGGATGCAGCAGGCCCAGTCGAAGCTGGAGGCCGACCTGTACGGCCCCCTGCGGGAACAGGGACTCTTCCCCGATGTCTATCAGTACAGTTCGTCAGACATTGATGTGACCATGCGTGGCGCATCATGGAAGCGGGCGAGGTCGCCGGCGATTCCCCATTCACCAAGATCGCCGTACCGTTTAATGGCGCCGTCGTCGACATCCACGAAAGCCTGTTGAACAACGGGGCCGACCGCATGGGACTCGCCGGCCAGTCGATGAGCGAGGAAGAACTGAAGAACCACCTCCGCAGCCGGATCGAGAAACTTGCTGGTCAGCCGATTGAATGGCCCGAGCCGACCCAGACCACCGCCGAACCTGAAGAAGGACCGAAAGTCGAGGCCATTGTCTTCCACGACGTCGATCCGGTCCGCTTTCAGATCGGCGGAGGGCAGTTGACGATCATCATCCGTGCCGGCATGAAGCTGGAAGGCCGGGACGACATTCCCACCCAGATCATCAGTGTGCCGCTGACACTGTCCCTCGAAGGTGGACGGGTCATGGTCGAACGGGGAGTCGTGGGAGTTCGTCCCCTCGGACCGATCACGCCTGCGGAACGCGCCGAGCAGATCACGCGGGCAAACATCATGCGCAGTAAGATTCAACAGGCCTTCGATGCGCAGGAATTCGACGGACACTTCGATCTGAACATCGAAAACAAGCAGATTCGCTTGAACATTTCGCAGTTGGCCGCGCAGGCCGGCTGGCTCCGCATTGCGGGTACCTGAATGCAAGAGACCTCCGAGTGAACCTCGGAGGTGGCCATTACGCGGCCTCTGAGCCGGAAGCCGTCGCGGTTTCCTGCTCGGTGGCCGCGATCTGTTGATCCAACTCTGAGAGCAGCCGGCGGATGACGGCCTCGGCACTCTCTCGTTCCCGCAGTCGGCGCGCTCGCTCGGACCTTGCCCGCTGCTCTTCCGCCAGCAACTCCTCGCGAACACCAGCCAACTGCTGCTCCTGTTTCTCCAGTTGCGCATCTCGTTCGATCAGCCATTGGCCAAATTGCTGA
Organism: uncultured Planctomycetaceae bacterium; assembly: GCA_963707405.1. GTDB lineage: Bacteria > Planctomycetota > Planctomycetia > Planctomycetales > Planctomycetaceae > CAVPPT01. Next base: position 92,004 of record CAVPPT010000026.1, read on the forward strand.
CGCTCCTGCCGAAACTCGTCGCGCTGTCCGTGCAGTCTCTGCAACGCCTCCTGGATTTCCTGGTGCTGGCCGTTCAGGTTCTGCTGCATCTGCTCAAAGTGCAGGCGCAAAGCACTCCTCGCCTCGTCAATCCGACGACGGGCCGACTCATCGCCGAATGATTGCGACAGCCGCGCCCAGGCCTGCTCGACGGCAACACGCAACTCCAGCGTTTCCTGATGAGCGGATTCCAGTTCACTGCGCAGCCGATCAAGCCGTTCTCGGCGTCCCTCCAGGTTTCTGGCGTGCAGCACCAGAAGGTCGCGACGATTCTGGAAGTCGGCTCGCTCCTGTTCGCTCTCCTGCGCCAATTGCGCCTGTTGACGTTGCCAGTCGCCAAATCTTCGTCGTTGTTCGTCAGCCAGAATCTCACGCGACTGTCTTAGCAACTCCTGTTCGTTGAGGAGCGACCGCTCGCGGTCCTCAAGGTGCTCCCGGAACTTCGCCAGTTGTCTCTTCCGGGATCGCAGCGATTTATCAGTACTCACACGACGAAACTGCTGCGCCTGCTCATCCTCCTGCAATGATTGCTGCTGTTGCGAGAGCGAGCGGCGCAGCTGGTCAAGATGGGCTTCGTGGAATCTCGTTCGTTTGTCCAGGTCAATGCTTCGTTGTTCGAGTTGCCGTTCCCGTTCGTCCAGCTCTCCAGAGCGCGCGGTCCGCAACTTGTGCTGTTCCTGCAGCAGTTGCTGGCGTTGATCCTCGATGCCTCGGATCTCCGCCTGGAGTGCGTCCCGTTGGGAGATCAACTCAGCGGCCTGGGCTTCCGACTCCCGCCGAAGTTCTTCTGCGGCCTGCCGGCGAGTGTCCTCGACCCGCGCACGCGCACCAGCCAGTTCGTGTTCCAACTCGGCTCTTTGCCGCAGACGCTCCGCGGCGACCTCCTGCGCCAGGTTTTGAAGTGCGAACGTGCGTTGCTGTTCAAGGTCGGCCGCCTGAGTTGCCCAGACGCTGCGCTCCTTCTCCAGCATCGCTCGGTCGTCAACCAGTTCTTGCGAAAGCTCTTCGCGGAGGCGCTGCCGCTCATCGGAGAGCAGCTGTCGCTGCTGAACCAACTCCCCCGTGCGCGCAGTGGCCTGTTCCTGCGCGACGTTCAACGTTGCCAGTTGTTGATTGAGCGCCGCCTCCCGCCGAATCAGCTCCTCTTCACGGTGCGCAATCGCCTCTTCGAACTGCTGCCGTTCCCAGCGCAGACGCCGACGTTCGGCATCTATGGACGACGACTGCGCATTGAGGCTCTGCTCGCGCCGTTCGATCTCGGCGAGCTGGTTCCGCAAATGCTCGACGACGCGACTCGACGGCCGTTCGCGGGCCGCATCAGCGCGGCTGGCAGAGAGGCTGCGAAACAGAAATGCTCCGGGCGCGCCGGGATCGTCGCTGTCGATGGACGTCGTGTCGCTCATGATGGGAATCCTTTCCCGAAACTCGCCCGCAGTGAGCGGGCGCGACGAACTCAGGGGCACACGACGACTGCGATCGACGTGGTTTCCCTCTCACACCTGCAGGTGTCTGTCCATCAGGGAGGCAATCTGCTGTTTCGACTGCACGCCACTGACACGCTCGACCACTTCGCCACCCTTGAAAACCATCACGGTCGGGATGCCGCTGATCTGATAGTCGACCGCCACCTGCTTGTTCTCGTCGGTATTGAGCTTTCCGACACGCGCCTTCCCGGCGTAATCATTAGCCAGCTCGTCAATGGTCGGTGCGAGCATTCGGCAGGGGCCACACCAGGGTGCCCAGAAGTCAACAAGTACCGGGGTGCTGCTGTTAAGCACGTCGGATTGGAAGTTAGCAGTTGTGAACTCCAACACGTTACCAGCCATGAGCTTTCGTCCTCACTTGGGGTTTTGCATCGCGGGAGCGAATTATAGGCAACCTGCGTCAAGTGTCAACGTGTGTCAGAAGTCGGCCATCGGACACAAGCATTGTGGCAAAAACATGTTACGGATCGCAGTGTTGCCGGGAACAGGGGATTCCCCCGGCACTGGACTCATTTCCACGCCCGTCCGCTGAGTTCGATCACTCCCGAATCGATCGACTCGTGAGCGGAGCGTTCAATCGCGGCGCACAGCTGCTCGCTGCGTTTGGACAACCGCGAACGGTCGACCGGGTCGATCAGTCGAAGCGCTGCCCGGGGACGTTGCTGCTTCTGCAGGAGGAGGCGGGCGGCCTCGATCCGTACCTTTTCGCTTTGCTCGGGAAACCGCTCGACATACTCCTCGAGCAGCACGATGCCGTCATCCCAGTTCGAGTCATCGCACAGACCTTTCGCCAGGCATGCCAGTTCGCGACGCGGCAGCTGAAACGACTCCTGCACATGCTGGAGGTACTGCAGTTCGGTCAGGGCCGCCTGGTATTTGTGCTGACTCAGCAGTGCACGCATCCGGTCGATGCCGTGTCCGTTGCGAGTGGCTTCCGCCACCGGCATGTCGCTGTCGGTGTCTGTCTTTCCGCCAGAACTCCTCCTCCGTTTCCTTCGTGAGTGCTTTGCCTGTACATCAAGATCCTGCCAGGCTTCATCGACATACCGATAAGAGGTCGCGGGCAGACCTCCTGGCGTGGACTGACGATGCTTTCCCTGGAACACCGAGAACAGATCCCAGCCCTCACAATCGACGCTGCGGACTTTGAGCATGGCCACTCCCAGAACGAACCCCAGGGCGGCTCCCAGCAAATGAACAACCGCGACTCCGGCATGCTGATCAAGCATCCAGCCGAGAACCGCCTCCTTGACGATGACGAGCAATGAAAATGTCAGGATGGTTACTTCCACCATGCCGACGCGGAAGAACGCGAACAGGAGGAAGACACCATAGAAAATCGTGAGGTCGTTCCTGGGAGCCCAGACAAGGGCCATCGCCATCACACCAAAGATGGCAGACGATGCCCCCAGCGAGTAACCCTGCGAACCCTGGAACAGGACCTGCTCCAGGGCTGACTCAGCAATCCCCAGCATCAGGTAAACGATCAGAAACCGCTGCCAGCCGATCTTTCCCTCGACAACGATGCCGAACCCCCAGAGGAAGAACATGTTGCCCAGCAGATGGACGATGCCCTCATGCAGGAACAGGGACGTGACCCACTGCAGCGGATGGAGGCCGTCGCCGTACGCGAGCATCAGTGATTGCAAGGTCTCGGGCGGGATCACTCCTGTGGCACTCGCCAGACAGACCACTGCGTTCACGACAATCAGCGAAAGGGTCGCCCACGGCCAATGGTAGACCGGTGCATCGGTGTTGATCGGCAAGAAGAACATGCCACGACCACAGGAACGCACAAGGAATGGGGAACCGGCGATCGCCCCCAGAGGGGATGCGCTCACTCACAGCATAATTCCCTGCGTCTCCCGGCAACAGCCGGATTCGGGATCGCGCTCAAGAGTGCAGGCCGTGCCAAGAGCAACGTTCAACGGCGCGTCAGGTATGTGGTCTGTTGCTCGCCAACACATCCGATGCGGTCGGAAACTAGGCGCGGGGGAAGTTGGCTTTAAGAACAGGTACCAGATGCGACAGGCATTCCCGCAGTACCTCGGACACAATGCCAGTCGACTCGACGTCCTTGATGATCTCATTCGGATAGTAGTCCAGCACCGGTTCAGTCGACTGCCGATACACCTCGAAACGCCGCCGGGAGACGGACTCATTGAGGTCGTCCGGACGGTTCTCCAACATGGCTCGGCGGCGGATTCGCTCGATCATCGCCTCTTCGTCCTCACACACCAGATGCACTACGGAAAGCACCTGAATATGCGGTTCGAGCAGACGACACTGGTTCACATTCCGCGGGATACCATCCAGAAGCAGCAACTCCTTGCGGGGCTTGAAGCTGCTGATGGCCAGATGCGCGTCCATCCAGGTCTTCCAGATGCGGACCGTGATCTCATCGGGAACCAGCTCTCCCCGCGAACTGTAGTCGCGAACGAGCCGACCGTCATCCGAATCGGGATTCGTCTTGCGAAAAATGACCCCGGTGGAGCAATGGAAGAACCCCGGCAGGCGCGACAGAATCTCTCCCTGGGTTCCCTTCCCGGCTCCGGGAACTCCGAAAATCAATGCCGCTGGGTACGGTTCGCCCGCCATCGGTCAACTCTTTGTGCTGCCGGCTGCACGGACGCACCAGAAGGGACGTGCCGAATCTGCCTGGGGCTCAGGAACTTGCTCCGCTGAGAGGCCCTCACTAACGATCATCGCGACAGAAAGGCCACGACCTGGCCGACATCCACCGGCAGGCTGACGTCATCGAAGCCCGGCAGAGAAGTCACCGTTGCCTTCAAGTCCTCGGCATCGAGCGTGATCCAGTTACATTGCTGGGATGCTCCCTGATCAGCCAGTTCGCGATACACCTTCTGCAGGTTAGGACGATTCCGCACCGTAATCACATCGCCGGCGCGCACCTGGATCGACGGCCGCGTCACTGTGCGACCATTGAGCTGGAAATGGGCATGGACAATTCCCTGACGTGCCTGCGGTCGCGTCAGCGCCAGTCCTGCGCGGCGCACCACATTGTCGAGCCGCTTCTCACAGAGGATGAGCAGGTTCTGCCCCGTGTTTCCCTTGATTCGGCGCACCTTGTCGAAATAGGTTCGCAAGTGCTTTTCGCGCATACCGTAGTAGAACTTGATCTTCTGCTTCTCCGTCAGCGCCAAACCATAAATGGTGGGCTTGCGGCGTCGCTGAATCATCCCCGGGGGGAACTCTTTACGTTCGGCTGCCCGAATCGCACCAGCGCTTTCAAAGACCTGGGCGCCGAGCCGGCGGTTAATCCGTGCCTTAGGACCTGTATATCGCCCCATGCTGAGTGCAAACCCTCCTCGTTCCGCGACCGCATGCCTGGTGGGCGCTGGGCCGTTGGTGTCTGTGAGCCTTTGTGAAGAACACGTTATGGCAAGTCGCACCCCATCCGTCAAGCGAACCGGCGGCACTTGAGAATTCCCTTGGAAGTTGCCGGTTGCCCGGTTCACGAAAGGTCGAGAGTCGCCCGGGCCTTCAGGACCGATTACACTGAGAGTCCGCCAGCCCGCATATCCCATGACCTTGATCCACCTGTTCCCGTCTTTTCGAGGAGTCCCGTGCGATCGATTCTCCCTTTCGCCACGTTGATCTGCCTAGCCTTCCGAGTGGAGGGCCTCCCGGCCGATGAATCGCCCGGGATCGACTTCGCCCATCAGATTACTCCATTGCTGAAACAGCAGTGCGGTGCCTGCCACACCGATGGTGCCGCGAAGGGAGGCCTGTCGCTGGATACGCGGGCCGATCTGCTCGCTGCGAAGATCGCGACACCCGGCAAATCCGCAGGCAGCGAGTTGCTGGACCGGGTGACGTCGACCGATCCCGAGTACCGCATGCCCCGGGAAGGTGATCCGCTCACGCAGGCACAGGTTACTCTGCTCCGTCAGTGGATCGACGCCGGGCTTCCCTGGGAGGACGGATTCACGTTTCGCTCGGACAGGTCTCGCGCTCCTCTGGCCCCGCGAAACCCGGAATTGCCGGCTGCAGTCGCAGGCCGTGAGAATCCTGTCGACCGATTCGTCGATGCCTACTTTCACGAGCAGGGCATCCCGCGCCCTGGGCGTCTCGACGATGCCGCCTTCCTCCGCCGGGCACATCTCGATCTGATCGGTCTGCTGCCGACGCTGGAGGAACTCGATCGCTTCCTCCAGGATCATCGATCGGACAAGCGTGCTGCGTTGGTCCAGGAGTTATTGGACCGCGATCGCGACTACGCCGAACATTGGCTGACGTTCTGGAACGATCTGTTGCGAAACGACTATGCGGGGACGGGATACATTGACGGGGGCCGCAAGCAAATTACGGGGTGGCTCTACCAGTCACTGCGGACCAACAAGCCCTACGATGAGTTCGTTCGGGAACTGCTGAACCCTGCTCCGGACGCCTCCGGGTTCATCGACGGCATAAAGTGGCGGGGTCGCGTCAATTCCAGTCAGACTCCGGAGATTCAGTTTTCCCAGAACATGGCCCAGATATTTCTGGGAATCAATCTCAAGTGTGCATCCTGCCACGACAGCTTCATCGACGACTGGAAGCTGTCAGACGCGTACAACCTGGCGGCCATCGTCAGCGAGACACCACTCGAGATTCATCGATGCGACAATCCGACGGGAGACATGGCTCATGCCGCCTTTCTGTTTCCGGAGCTGGGGCGAATTGATCCCCAGGCTTCGCGTGCAGAGCGACTGCAGCAACTGGCGGTGATCGCGACCCATCCGGCCAATGGACGATTGACGCGAACCATTGTGAACCGGCTGTGGGAGCGGCTGTTCGGTCGCGGAATCGTGCATCCGGTGGACACGATGGACAACCCACCGTGGAGTCCCGACCTGCTCGACTCGCTCGCCTATTACATGTCTGAGCATGGTTATGACCTCAAGGAGACGCTGGCCCTGATTGCATCGTCCGACGCGTACGGTCTGGAGAGCGCCCTCCTGACTGAGGACCCACCGGGCGAGGACTATCAATTCGTTGGTCCCATCGCCAGGCAGATGACGGCCGAGCAGTTCGTCGATGCCCTCTGGACACTCACAGCGACCATTCCTCAAAAAGCCGATGCCAACGTCGGGGACCGGGGAGAGCACCCGATCCGCGCGTCGCTGGTCGTCTCAGATCCGCTGATGAGATCGCTGGGGCGGCCCAATCGCGAGCAGGTCGTCACGACACGTCCGGCGGGACTCACCACGCTGCAGGCGCTCGACCTGAGCAACGGCCCGATGTTTGCCGAGACACTTGTGCAAGGAGCCCGGAATCTGAAGGAGCGACACCCGGAATGGACCACCGACCAGCTCATGGACTGGATCTGCCGGTCGGCGCTAAGTCGACCTCCGTCCCCGGAAGAACTGGCGATTGCCGGCGAACTCGTGAGTTCCATGGACAACGAGGCCGGGGTCGCCGACCTGCTCTGGTCAGTCCTGGTGCTGCCCGAGTTCCAGCTGATCCGGTAGAATGACTCAATGGGCACTCAAATGCCTCAGGGACACACAATGGGACACTATCTGAGTCATGAGACTATCTCGCGACGCGGGTTCCTGCAGGCGACCGCGGCGGCGAGCGCCGCGGCACTGGCCTGCGGCGAACCCCGACTCCTCAAGGCTGAAGAAGGACTCACTCAGTCCGGCTCCCCCCAGGCAACCGCCGATGCCTGCATCCTGCTGTGGATGGCGGGAGGAATGGCGGCTCCTGAAACCTTCGATCCGAAGCACTACGTGCCCTTTGAAGTGGGCGTCCCCGAGAACACCATCGAGTCCACGTTTCCGGCGATCGACACATCGTTGGATGGCGTGCAGATCTGCGAGGGCCTGGAGAACATTGCCCAAGTTATTGATCGCGGGACGTTGATTCGCTCCCACGTGCAGCCGGATCTGGGGCACATCCTGCATTCGCGTCATCAGTACCACTGGCATACAGGGTACGTCCCGCCGCAGACCGTGGCGGCCCCCCACCTGGGAGCTTGGATCTCGCGCCTGCTCGGTCCGCAGAACCCGGCGATTCCGGCGTTCATCGACATCGGTCAGCGACTGGAAGGAGTCGGCGAGAAGGAAGAACTCAAGGCGTTTCACACCGCCGGGTTTCTGGGGAGTGAGTTCGGCCCGTTCCTGCTGCCTTACCCCGATCAGGCCCTGGAATCAGTCCGCCCTCCCAAGGGGATGACCCCCGGCCGGTTTGCCAACCGCTACGAGCATTACCGGCGATTGATTGCAAGCAGTCCAGTCGCGCGCGAAGCCAGCGACTTTCAACAGGAGTCGATGCTCCGCTCGATGGAGAATGCCCATCGATTGTTGACCTCGCCCCAGCGCGTCGCGTTCGACATCTCGCAGGAGCCTGCGGAGGTGCATGCCCAGTACGACACGGGCAATTTTGGTCGCGGTTGTCTGTTGGCACGGCGACTCGTCGAGTCCGGGGCCCGCTTCATCGAAGTGACGACCGAGTATGTTCCGTTCGTACACTGGGATACCCACGAGAACGGTCACGTCACGGCCGCACGCATGAAGCAGGAGATTGACCGTCCCATCGCCCGGTTGATCCTCGATCTGGAAGAGCGCGGGCTGCTCGAGCGCACGCTGGTGGTCCTGGCCAGCGAGTTCAGCCGCGACATGATGATTGAAGGCGTGCCCGGCAGCGAAGCCCGCGACCAGTCGCGCGCCAAGGCCGACGTCATGCAGGAGATGACACAGTACGGACTGCATCGGCACTTCACCGGAGGCACCAGCGTACTGATGTTCGGCGGCGGCATTCGCGCCGGTCAGGTCTATGGCGCGACCGCAGCTGAGCGACCGTTCGTCGCCGCAGAGAATCCGGTCACGATCTCCGACCTGCACGCGACGATTCTGACGGCGATGGGCATTGCGCCCGATGCCGGCTTTTACGTCGAGAAGCGCCCGTTCTATGTGACGCAGGACGGACTGGGTCGACCGGTCCGCGCCCTGCTCAGGTCGTAAATCGCAATCAATACTGGCGAGCGGGAGGCGTGAGCCTCCCGATGCATTCAGCGATGATCGACATTTCCGACTTTGCTGACGGTTCAGGCTTCAGTTGCCGTGATTCCGTCATCATCGAAGCCTGAAGTGCGAGCATATAGCGTATGTCGTGTCCACATCAGGGGACTGACGTCCCCCGCTCGCCGGCACTTCAGTGCCTCGCCTACAACGGTGAGCCGTCGATCCGCACATTCTCGACGCCGACCGGGACGTTGAACAGGAACGGTGCTCCCTGGGACGATTTGATGTCGATGTCCCGGATAAGGATGTGTTCGCCAGATTCGACCAGGATGCCGGGGGCTCCGTTGACAATGTCCAGTCCCTGAAGCAGATTGCCATCGGTCAGCAGGAAGCCGCGCGCGGGGGACCATTGCCTCCGCCGATCTGACCGCTTGTATTGTGGATGATGTCGGGACGACTGCCGGGGGCCCAGAGTGTCGCGCCTCGACCAGTGGTGAGGCCTCTCACTGCCAACGGGCTCCCTCCGCCGAGTACCGTCTGTCCCTGTCGCAGGGCCGACGGATCTGGAATCCGGATGTCACCGGCATCGCCTGAGAAGACGACCACGCCATTGTCGCCGGCCTGTGAGATCAACTCACCCACGGACTTGCCGGTGTCCCGCGTCGTGTGTCCATTGATGAGGACCACGTCATCAATCGTCCGTCCCGTTCGCGAGTTGACCGCCCGCTCGTATTGGGTGGTGGTGTTCGAGACGATATCGACGTCACGCACGATCGGATCGACCATCCGACGCTGCAGCGGGTTCAGCTTGGGACGTTTCCAGGCACACGGATCGAGGGGAATCCGCAGCGTCGCAAGCCCGAAGAACTGCCCTTCGCGGACATCGTCGTATTGCGCCTCGATGCCGCAGGTAAAGCGGCTGCCGTTCCCCAGGCAGGGGAGGTCGTACCAGCGCCATTCAAGTCGTCCACGCGGTCCGGCGATGGACTGAAATCCCGGCGCATCGCTGTTGAAGTAGAACAGGTCGACAAAGCCGCGCAGTTCGTGATCGGCATTGTCTCCCCACGAGTACATCAAGGCACCCAGTTCGATGTCGACACCGTGGTAGGCACGCTCCACGCCATTGGCGACGACGACGGTGCCGTTGGCCATCATGGATGTGGCGGGCCCGACAAACTCACCTCCCGATTCCGGGAGATACACGTTCATCCGTGCATCCCACAGAAAGCTCATCGCCTCAACACCGATGGTCGCCTGATTGAAGCTGTTGCTGTTTGCCGAGTGCAGACGATCCCAGAAGGCGTAGGCACCGAAAATCCAGCCGGGAGAGAGCAGTTCTCGATAGGCGAGACCGAGGTTGAATTCACTGGCATCATTGTCGTCGATCTGTCCCCGCATCTCGAGCAGCAGCAGGCTTTGGCCGTCCTGGTACAGGGGCAGCACAAAGTCGCCGTACAGCAGCGACCGGTCACTGCCCGGTTTGGCCGTGCCCGAGACGTAGGGCACCCACACGGGCGCGGTCTCTGAAAAGACGGCGTCCGGTGTGCCCCACGGTTCGACGAGTTCCTGGGCGAATGCCGAGGAGAGCGGGGCCGCCGATGACAACAGAATCCACAGGGCGGTGTGTTGAATCAGGGTTCGTCTCATGGAATCACTCTCAGATCGGAGGGCCACTGAATGTGCGGCAGCGGGACAGGACGAGCAAAGTAGCCATTTGCAGAATTGGCTCAAGATGAGACGGGCAAATGCCGACAGAACGTGCTCCGATCGCCCTTTTCGACCGCCCCCTGCGGCGGTTTCTGCCGTTCCGTGGCCTCGCCAGGGGCCGATTTCGGGCCGGGAGCCTCCCCGACCGGTTCGTGGCGACAGGACACATTGGCCGGTCTTCGCGGGGACCGTATAAGACGCCTCCTCAACGCATACGCCGGCTCGATTCCTCGGTCTGTCCGGGGAGAACGCCGGGGATGCAGGTCCGGAGGCTTCCACAATGACTCGCTGCCGCCACCTTGTGGTCTTGTTGTGCCTGGCGCTCACCGGTTGTGCGAAGCGGAACGACGAGCAGTCGGTACCGAGTGCGCACAGCGAATCGGCTCCCGAGGCCGCAGACACCACGTCCGAGGATCTCCCGGAATCGCACATTGCCTCACCCGCTGCCGATCCGGCGGAACTGCCCGCGATCGCGCCGTTGTTCACCGCACCAGGGCCCGCCAGTCCGCTGCCGCCACCGGTCGGAAGTCGCATGGCACTGGGGCCATCCTCCGCCGCCCCACCCACCGCACAATCACCCTTCTGGACGGTGAAAGTTTTCTATGGAACCAACCGGGCGGCGACCGGCTCCTGGCAACCGGCGAGCTTTTATGATGGTCGCATCAGCGATCTGACCTTCGGCTCCTGTGACGTCAGCATTCCCAAAACTCATCAGCGCGGCCACCTCGAATCGCCCAGCATCTGGAAACTGGAGTTTCGCGAGGACCCGCGCAAGCACGTCGCCTTGCTGAACGTCCGCCCCCAGTCGAGGGTCGCGTTCATGACCGATCTGCAGCAGGCGGTCTGGAACTCCATGAAAACGACGGTGACACCACAGGGGTTGATGCTGATCGGCGGGGAAGCCTTCATCTTCGTGCATGGATACAGCAACTCGTTTGAAGATGCCGCACGACGGACTGCACAGATCGCCTATGATTTGGAGTTCCAGGGCGCACCGATCATGTATTCGTGGCCCTCGAAGGGAAAGTGGTCGATCGAGTCGTACAAGGATGACAACAACGCCGCCCGGAACAGTCGGCAGATGCTGGTCGAGTTCGTCCGGCAGGTGGCCCGGGACTCGGGTGCCCGACGCATTCACGTGATCGCGCACGGCATGGGGAATCGGGTCGTGGCTGAGGCGCTGGCCCAACTGGCGACTGAGCACTCTCCGACGCCGCTGCCCAGGTTCAACGAAGTCATCCTCACGGCTCCCGATGTCGATGCTCGCGAGTTCAAGGACAGCATCGCACCTCACATCACCCAATCGGCCGAGCGGATCACGATCTACTCGTCATCCAGCGATCGGGCGCTGCAGGCGTCGGCATGGCTGAATACATTCAATCGCCCGCGACTGGGGGAAGGAGGTCGCCGGATGACCCTCTTTCCCGAGTACTCGAACATCGATGTGGTCGACGCCACCAGCGTGGCGACCGATCTGTTCGGCTTCAATCATTCCTACCATGCCGACAATCCCAGCGTGCTGAATGACATCGAGCTGGTGCTAGCCGGTTATACAGCCGAGCAGCGGGGACTGGCCTCCATCCTGGATCATCTGGCGTGGCAGATTCGCTCGCTGGGCGAGCGTATCAGCAGCGGTGTGCAGAATGTCGGCGGAGCGCGGTAGACGGATATCAACGCGGAGAGCCTGTGGACGTTGCCGGGCACCCGAACGTATCATGCATCTTGAGAGGTGCATACCGTCTTCCGGGATCGTGGCTTGATGACGATCGCGACTTCACCGATGACGCAGCGACGTACGGCAGCAACAGGCCGGCACCTGTTTGCCGGGGCACTCACCCTGTGTCTGGGGTTCAGCGTCCTCGCAACAATCAAGGCGGGGGATTCCGATCCGCTCGTGGAATCTCTGGTGAGGCAACTGGGAGACTCCTCTTACGCCCGGCGGGAAGCGGCCGATCACGAACTGGAAACGCTGGGGGCACCGGCACTCTCAGCCCTGCGAGAAGTCGTCGATTCCCGCAACCTCGAGCTGCGTTATCGGGCGCGGCGACTCGTTGACGTGATCGAGCGTACCGAATTGCAGGCACACCTCACGGCTTTCGCAGAGTCACTCGAACCGTCTCTGGCTGTCGGCCTGCCCGGGTGGGGCCGATTCTCGCAAGAGATTGGCAACGATGAGGACGCCTGCCGACTGTTTGCCGAAATGCAGACGGCGGAACCGGACCTCATGCGCCTGATCGAACAGGGAGGGCCGCAGCTGTCCCTCGCCGTCGATGCCCGCTGTCTCGAACTCAGACAGCCTCCCGAGGACCCTGCGCGGACGCAGTCCTTCGGGACGGTCGCGAACTCTGTGTTGCTCTTCGCGCTGCTCGATCCGCAGTGCCAGATCAGTCAGTCCGCCGCCTCCAGTCTGTACGGTGTGCTGTACCAGTCCCAGTTTCAGTTGACGCTGCGGGCTTCGACCCAGGAACCGGTGCGCCGCTTGCTGGGCTTGTGGGTCGCCCATGCCGACCAGGTCTCTGTGTTCAACCGTGTGCAACTGGCGATGCGACTCGGGTTGCGAGAAGGGGCCGATGCCGCCGAGGAAGCCATCCGCACAGGCATGCACGACAGTCAGCTGCCCACGGCGGTGCTGGCGATCGCCAGCCTGGGGGGCACGGAGCACATTGATGTACTCGAGCCGCTGCTGGACAACCCCACTGTGGTCGCAGAGCGGCAGGATCACCAAAAGGGGGAGACCTTCACCTGCCAGGTGCGGGACATCGCGTTGCTGGCGATTGTGCATCTGACCGGGCAGAGCCCGTTGGACTATGGCTTTGACTCGCTGCAACGGCATTCGCAGACCCTGTACACCCCCAACAGCGCGGGGTTCAAGTCCGACAAGGACCGCGACCGGGCCTTCAGCCAGTGGCGATTGTGGCGGGCCCTGCACATCGATCGCTCCCGCCAGATTCCGGGCAGCACGTTAGAAGGCGTCGGCGTCTGAGGACAACACGCGCTGCCCAGTCACCACCCTGTACGCCATCTGCTCAAATATACAGGGCGCTTTGGTGCCTTGGGTGACAGCCCTTCGGCCGCGACGTTCTGTCCCTTCGCGACCCCGGTGCGAGGTCTGGGGCGACCAGCTGGACGCGATAGGGCGTTTGGACTTCGGGCTCCAGGGAGTCCCAGTCAGTCACTCATCTCCCGATGGAGTTGCCATCAATCTGGGGCACGAGTCGAAACGTCTGTCCGTGCCAGAGGGTCTCCAACTGCGTGCGGGGCCAGACCTCCAGACCGGCAAAAGGGTCGGCAATGATCGCGGTACCGTCCTCATTGAAGTTCCACAGCACGAGTGAGTGCGGCTGGCTGGGCACCCAGCCCTGGGCCTCGAACTTCTCCATCAATTCGTCATAGGTCGGACGCAGTTCGCACTGCAGGATGCAGGGAGCTTGAAAGGTCTCCCGCAAATGATCGTAATTGGTGTCGAACACCTCGACGCGATACCCGATCGGTGTTGCCTGCAACATCAGGCCTCGGAACAGCCCTTTCCATGTAGTTCCGCTGCGAACCTGCAGCGCCTGCTGCAGGAGATTGCGACGCACATCATCGGCATCGTGGGCATGACTCTCGCGCGTCAGGCAGAGCGTCGCCATCTCTTGCTCCGAGGCGAACACGTCGTAGTACTGCAGCAAGGTGCAGCCGGCCGCCGCACTGCAGGTCGCGTGTGATGTCTGCAGGCAAAGGTCGCCTTCCCACGAGGTTCCGCAGACCGGGACATCCCCCATCAGCGGGCGCACCAGCGAATAGGTGGCAGAGATTCCCAGGATCGCTGTCGCAAAGATCTGCCGGGGTCGGCTCTGCCGGCCTCCCTCGATGCGCCGCCAGACCAGGGCCGCCAGGATTCCTGTTGCCAGGGGGAACCAGTTGCTGACGATGATCAGATTCGAGAAAGGCAACAGCCGTCCCATCACGGTGTCGTCCCAGATCCAGCGGGCATAAATGCCAATGGCCAGCACCGTCAGAATGGCCAGCACGTCACACCAGTGTTTGGGCAGGTCGCGCGTCAGCCGCAGTGTGACGGCAAAGCACATCACCATCAGCAACAGAATGATCGCAATGCCCAGGTACAGGTCCCACATCGAAGTCAGGTCGAACTCCTGCGGCGTTGACGATTCCCGAAGTCACTTTAGACAGTCTAAGTGATCGTGCGCGAAATCAGTACAGCACCCCGGTTGCTTGAAGCACCCCGGTTGCTTGAAGCACCCGGGGTGCTTCTCTCAATCGCACTTGCTTGCGTTGCGTGCTTGTATCTGCGTTGCCCTGCCTGCAGCCACGTCAGGCTATCCCTGCTGCAGGCGGCGTTGACGAATCTGGTCAACGGTCACCGCCACGATGACGATGAGTCCGATGATGATCTGCTGCCAGGCGGTGGGAACATTGAGCACGACGCACCCATGCCGGATCACCTCCATCAGGCACGCCCCCGAGAGCGTTCCCAGAATCGATCCCCGGCCACCGCTGAGGCTGCCGCCCCCAATCACGACGGCTGCGATCACATCAAGTTCGCGACCCGGCAGCGCATTGGGATCCCCTTCGCCAAACAGCTTGACGAACTGGAACAGACCTGCCACGCCGACGAATACGCCCGCCAGCGTATAGACGGCGATCCGCGTCCGGGTGACGTTGATGCCGCAAAGTCGCGCGGTCGCCTCGTTCGAGCCCAGGGCAAAGATGTGCCGACCAAAGACACTGTAGTGCAGCATGGCGGCGGTGATCACGGCCAGGATCAGCATCACCCACACGCCGGGAGACACCAGCAGCCACGCTGGCTCGGGGTACGGAGTCTGCAGGTTGAGCAGCCAGTCGGGAACGGTGCCATGTGCACGAATCGGGGTCCCGCCGGCGATCTCGCGTCCGACACCGCGAAAGATCGTCATCGTCCCCAGTGTGATGATGAACGGAACGACGCGCAGCCAGCTGACCAGCACTCCATTGATTAGTCCGGTCGTCACGCCCGTCAGGATGCCCGCACCGATGCCGACGAACGCCGAATACTCTTCGCGAAAGTACCACGCGGCCACGGTCGATGCGAGGGCCATCGAGGCAGCGGCCGACAGGTCGATCCCGCCGGCGATGATGATCAGTGTCATGCCCAGCGCGGCCACCCCCACCAGCGATGTGTTCTGGGCGATCACCTGCATGCTGTCGACTGTCGCAAACCGGGGGGTGCGTCCGGCGGCGCGGGCCTTCCAGGTATCTGCTCCCCAGAAGATCGCAAAGACCATTGCCAGTCCCAGCAGCGGCCCCAGCACACTTCCCAGCAGGCTGACGTGCCGGGGTTGGATGGACAGGGATGGAGGCATGCAAGAACACCAGTCCGGGGGCGAGGATTACTCGTCAACCCGTTCGAGAACATACAAGGCACTATGAGAACGGAGGTTCGCCATCCAGGCCCGATCGACGGCACGCGATCCGATGATCGGCAGCTCCTCGGCGATGCGGAAATTACCCCGGCGCCGAGGTCGCGAAAGTCCAGCATCGTCAGAAAGTGCACGTTGGGGGACTCGTACCACTCGTAAGGCAGCGCGTCGGTCACCGGCGCACGCCCCTGCATCGCCACTTGCAGTCGGACTTTCCAGTGGCCGAAGTTGGGAATGACCACCAGTGCGCGATGGGCCACCCGCAGCATCTCGTCCAGCAGCTGACGTGGCCGGTGCACCTGCTGCAGCGTCTGACTGAGGACGGCGATATCGAACGACCGGTCGGGATGTCGATCAGCCCCCGGTTGAGGTCCGAGAGCAGCACCGGCACTCCCTGACTGATCGCCGCCACATACTCGTTCATGTCGAGTTCGACGCCCAGGACATCGCAGTCCTGTTCTGATTGCAATCGGCGCAGCAGGCGGCCTTCGCCGCAGCCCAGGTCGATGACCCGGCTGCCGCGCTGGACCTGCGACATGATCACCTCGTCGGTGATGGCCGTCTGAGGGCCGGGCATGGAACTTCGTTTCGCGGACATCACGCGGGTTGCTGCGGCGCTTGCAGTTCTGAGTGGGTATGAGCCAGAAAGGGACTGACAATGCGGGCGAGCATCGGCAGCTGCGAATCGATCAGGAATGCATCGTGGCCGAAGGGGCTGTTCAGTTCTGCGAACGAGACCCGCTGGCGGGCTGCGATCAGCGATCGCACGATTTCGCGGCTCTGACTCGTCGGAAACAGCCAGTCGGTCGTGTAGGAAATCACCAGAAAACGGGCCTCGGTCTGGCCCAGGGCGACGGGCAATGGTCCGTACGTTTCGACCAGATCGAAATAGTCCATCGCCCGCGTCAGCAGCAGGTAGCTGTTGGCATCGAACCGATCGACGAACTGCTTGCCCTGATGGTGCAGATAGCTTTCGATCTGAAACTCGGTTTCGCTGTCCCGGTCGTAGGTCAGTTCGTCGCTGTGCTGCAGCTTGCGACCGAACTTCATCTCGATCGACTGTTCCGACAGATAGGTGATGTGGGCGATCATCCGCGCCAGCGCGAGGCCGAATCGCGGTGCTTCCTCCTGCCCGTAATAGCGGCCCGCGCGGAATCGCGGGTCGGCATAGATCGCCCGGCGGCCGACGTCGTTGAAGGCGATCCCCTGGGCGTTCAGCTGGGCCCCCGACGCGAGGACGATGGCCGACGCAATGCGATCAGGGAACTGGGCCGCCCACTCCAGCACCTGCATGCCTCCCAGGCTCCCGCCGATCACCGCCAGTAATCGGTCAATTCCCAGATGATCGACCAGCGCCTGATGCACGCGGACGATGTCGGCGACGGTGAGGAACGGAAAGTCGGGACCGTATGGTTCGCCCGATTGCGGATCGATGCTGACCGGACCGGTCGTCCCCTGGCATCCTCCCAGAATGTTCGCACAGATCACGAAATAGCGGTCGGTGTCGATCCCCTTGCCCGGTCCGACGAACCCGTCCCACCAGCCCGGCTTGCGATCGTCCGCCAGATGCCGACCCGCCACATGGGCGTCGCCCGTCAGAGCATGGCACATGAAGACGGCATTGTCCTTCGCCGCGTCAGCGTCGCCATACGTCTGAAATGAGACGGTGATCGGTCCGAATGTCCGGCCGCTCGCGAGCGTCAGCAGGTGCGGGGCCTCGAAGAGCGTCAAGGTCTGGCGCTCGACGAGGCCGACCGACGTCGTGTCCAACGGAGTGAGAATGGCTGATTCCGACGCCATGCAGACCGATATGACAGGAGAGTGATGTTCGAAGAACGAATGGCCGGACGCTGGTATCACAAGATCACGTGCCCCAGTATACGCCTGTCTGATCCCGATTTCGAGACGCTCGCTGAATTGTGCGTCAGGGAAGAAGACCGATGGCGTTAGGACGGCGGAACGGGGAGCGGCAGGGGGAGTTCTGGATTGCGACGTCGGATTCGGCCCAGGGGCCCCGGCATGTGTTCTCTGAGCGGCTCAAGGCGATTCTCGGGACGGCCGGCTTCGATGCCTGGATCGAAGCGGAGTGCACACCGTATTACGCCGAGGGGGGCCGGCCGTCGATTCCGCCGGGTGTGTACTTCCGGATGATGTCCATCGGCTACTTCGAGGGGATCGACTCGCAGCGGGGCCGCCTCCAGTGGCGGCCTGTGGAAGGCCGGGCTTGGCACTGCGAAGACAGCCTCTCGCTCAAGCGGTTTCTGGGGTATGCGCCCCATGAGGAGACTCCCGACCATTCGAGTCTGAGCCGCATCCGCTGCCGGCTGGAGATCTTTCACGAGGTGCACCTGTTCGTGCTGGAAGTGCTCAGCGAACACCAGCTGCTGGACGGAACTGGGCCGCCTGTTGGTGTTCGACGATCCGGTTCGTCGCAGGAGTATGGCGCACTATTGCGCCGATCGCACGCAATTGGACCACAAAGGTCGCTGCCATCATCGTGCGAGCAAGCTCTCCCCGGCTGAACTCTAGCCGCCACGTCCAATAAATCGCAATGAAATCAAACACCATCGTAGCCGGCTTATTCTTTTGACGGTACTCGATGAACATACAGTGCTTGGCATGAGAGTTGCGTTCCTCAACTGTCGCCGTTGAGCAAGCCGGATTTTGCAGACGCAAGCATCCGAGTTGTGCGTTTGATTATGCACACACCTCCGGGAAGGGTGCTCATTCACAGAATGAGACGGGAACACAGAAGATGAGCGGAATGGCTTCCTGTACGTCGAAGCGCACCTCGACAAGCCGACTGGCGAACTTCCTTGCCCAGCGGATCTGTGGCGTCTTCGACGAATCTCACACTCACTTTCGCGACATCACCAAGCAAGCAGCTGCGCAGCTTTCGCGCGCACGACTGGCACGGAATGCACATCGACTCTGCGGCGCGACTGGGAGTGTATGAAGCAGCCGTCGATAATATCGTTGCAAGTATCCAGGAATCGCTCGGAGAACGCACTCGCTCGCGAATGGTGTGGGTGAGTACCAAGGCCGTCTACTCCGGGTTAATCAATGATCGTGACGATTGGGAGATTGCCGAGACGTTTTTCAATTCGGTAATCCGTCGCATCTTCGACATTGTCGGAGTCGATGAAGAGATCGAGTTTGTCCATAGTGACTACGGAAGCCCCCCATCTCCTGCCCGGCACCCAGTTTGCCAGGCGTTCGACACAAGTTGCTCACTGACCCGCTGCATTCGATTGTTGTTGAGCGCCTACGATCTGATGAGCGAGGAGGAGCAAACCCAACAGGCGCATGCGGTTGTCTCCGCGATTTCCGAGCACATGCAACTCAGGCATCGGCTGTGCGACATTGAACGGATTGAGGTGATCAAGTCGGTGTTCTACCGTGGCGAGTACGCCTACGTCATTGGCCGTCTTGTGGGCACGAGACCGCTCAGGCCGTTCGTCTTGTGCTTCCGACACACGCAACAGGGTGTGTTGATCGACGCCGTGCTGCTCGACCCGGCTGACGTGAGTCTGCTGTTTAGTTTCGCCCGGTCCTACTTCCACGTCGATACGGAGCGGCCGTTCGACATCGTGCAGTTCATCAAGTCGATCATCCCGCGCAAACCTCGTTCAGAGATCTACAATTCAATCGGCTACAAGAAGCATGGGAAGACGGAGCTTTACCGGCACGCACTTCGGCACTTGGGCGGCTCGACTGACAAGTATCTATTAGCCAAAGGGCAGCGGGGAATGGTGATGATCGTGTTCACCATGCCGTCTTATCCCGTCGTGTTCAAGATCATCAAGGATCGATTCGACGATCCGAAACAGACAACGCGCCAGGCCGTGATGGACTGTTATCGCCTCGTGTTCCAGCACGATCGTGCCGGACGCCTGATTGATGCCCAGGAATATCAATACCTCACACTCGATCGAAACCGTTTCGACAAGGAGCTGCTTGACGAGTTGTTGAGTGTGGCGTCGCAGACCGTTCGCATTGAAGGCGATCGAGTCGTGATCAAGCACTGCTATGCCGAACGCCGGGTGACTCCACTAGATGTGTATCTCAGGCAGGCGGACGAGCAGGCGGCGATGACGCTGCCCACGCCAGGCGAGATGCGCAACAACCGAACTTGCCAGGACTCGTTGCGTGATACGAACTGCATGGAATCCGCTTGCAATAATGAGGCGGAAAGTTCATCAGGGATTTCGGCATCGAGTTCAAAGCGATCCGTCTGTGTCAATACCAGCAGTGGGCTGCCCGGATTCACCCAGGCGCCCAGCTGCGCCATTCGCTCGACTGACATAGCCGTTGAATGGGGCCGTGATCGCACATTTCTCCAGGTTACGCTGAGCAATAGCCAGAGCCGCTTCCTGTACCCGGATCTGGGCGGCAATGACCATGACGTCGGTTTCACGCGCCAGCAGGTCATCCGCGGAAATGTATTGATTCGTGCCAAGGGTTTGAGCGCGTTTCAGGCGCGCGTCCGCCTGCATTTTCTCTGCCTTGGCCGCGGCGAGACTCGCCTCGGCCTGTTGCAAAGCCAGGCGGTAATCCGAGGTATCGAGTTCGAGCAGCAAGTCGCCCCGCTCTATTTCCCGGCCGACGTCCGTCAGCACTCGCTTGACGATCGCGGTCACTTCCGCGGACACAGTGGTTACATTGAGAGGCCGCACCTCGGCAGGGGCGTTTCTTTCCATGTCCACCAGTATTTCAGACACTGGCTGGATCGTAACGGGAACAGTTTCCCGGGCTTGAATGGCGCCAGCCAGAAACAGGCAGGTTAACAAAAAAATTGCGCGCGATTTTTCCATCCGCTTATTCTCGACCCGTAATCCCGAAATGGTCCGGCTTTCGGTTGGCTGATGAATTCCCTGAGTGCGTGGGGCCCGGTTAAAGTAAATCTTCCTGGCTAGTGGATATTGGGTCGGCCCGAGCGTATTAAAGGTTGGGATTCGTGGCTGTGATCGCGCAGGCAGGGCAGTTGCCTTTCCTGCGCGGCCGCCCGGAAATAAATAATTGGTCAGACAAATTCGCGCAAGGGTGGGGCCGGCCGCAGTTCTTCTGATTGCCTCAATTGTCTGTTGCGCGGGTCCTTGTGCCGGTTTTGGGACGGATCGGTCGGCAGAACGCTCCAGGGAAAGCATGAATGGGCCATTCATCTTACAATAGATTGGTAGGTAGTTTCTTTAAAATACTGTTTTATATCGGGTAGTGTGCTTCTAGTTGTGTGAGAAATCGTTTTTCTGAAATGGCTCAGCACAGTGATATATCAGCTATTACTGGATTTTGGAACGCGATCATGATTTCTTTAGTCGCGAAAATTGCTTCGTATATTTGGCGAAATGTTTTTAGGTGCGATCAACTAAATACGCAAATATATTACGTGCATGGTTTTCGCATGAATCGTTGCAGACGCTTGCGCCGAAACGACGGGGCGCCGGAGCTGCTCAAGCAGAGTTTTTTTCGTCACGGAGCACCTTCGGCTGCCGGATACCGTTGGCCCGTCAGCGCCCGTGTGAGCGTGAAATATTCTCCGCCGCCATTAGACGACTTCAAGAGTTGCGATATCGCCTCAGAAGCGCATATAAGAGCTCAAAATTTTGGCGGCGAAGTAATCGAGGTCAATCAGGATTTCCAGGTCTTGTGGCAATGGCAAACCGGGCGGCATCGAAGTCTGGTCGCCCCAGCCACGAGAAAGCGTCATTGGAATATCCAAAGCTCTCTCCCCCAAAACCGAGAAATCCGGTGTCGAGCACGCCATTGTCATTTTCATCGTGCACCGCGACCACTGCATAGTCGCCTTCGACCATGCCGGAAAACTCGGCCGTGATCTCGTCCCGTCCATCCACGGGTTCAGACTTTTGCAGAAACGGTTTGCTTAAAAAGCTTTCAGCTGAATTGAACACGGAAATCTCCACGGTGCCGGTGGCGGGATCGAGGCCCCGAACCGTAACCGTCAGTTTGGCCAGTTCGGCTTCAGCCATTAGCGGCGTTAGCAGCAATGCGCCGAGTATCAGAATGTAACTTTTTTGCATGAAGGTGTTAACTCCGGATGACTTTGAAACAGGGGGCGCCAGTGCGCAACCAGGTCCATAGTTTACCGTACTCACCGGATTCATGGTTCAAGGTTTACTTGCGGCGCGGATAACTGCGATCATGCGCTGGCAAACAAAAAACGCTAAAGGTGGCTATATGCATAGGACGATTTTGATTTGGCGGATAGTTTTGTCTTTCAGCATGGCCGCTGCCGGTTCAGGGCTTTTTGCTCACGAGGAAAGTGACGCTTCCGACGAGCGGGTCAGGGTTTTGGGCCAAATCAACTTTCCGACGTCAGCCACTTCTCCCGAAGCCCAGCAAGCCTTCATACGCGGCATGTTGCTTCTGCATTTGTTCGAATATCCTTTTGCGCGGGAAGAGTTCGTCAACGCGCAACAGATTGAACCGGACTTTGCAATGGCCTACTGGGGTGAGGCCATGACGTACAACCACCCGATCTGGGACCGGCAGGATCTGGAAGCCGGGCGCTCTGCGTTGCGCAAACTGGCGGTCACCCGCAATCAGCGCCTCGCCTCGGTAGACGATCCGGTGGAAAAAGGCCTGCTGCACGCGATTGACATCCTGTATGGTGAAGGTGGTAAGGCTGAGCGTGACCGCAACTACGCCCGGGCCATGGAGCGACTGGCCGCCGGCTTTCCGGATAATCATGAAGTGCAATTGATTTACGCGCTGGCTCTGTTCGGCGTGCAGGCCGGCGTGCGGGATATCCCCACCTACATGCTGTGCACGGCTATCGCCCAGTCCGTTTTTACCGCCAATCCACAGCACCCCGGGGCCGCGCATTATCTGATTCATGGTGTCGATGATCCGGATCACGCAGTGCTCGGTTTGGCTGCTGCCAGGGCGCTTGCCAAAATGGCCCCGGATGCAGGTCATTCCCTGCACATGACTTCACACATATTCACCGCGCTCGGGATGTGGGATGAGGTGGTGCTGGCCAATGAATCCGCAATCAAGGTGCAAAACCAGATGCGGCATGGAGCAGGGGCTGCAGGCCCGGCACTGGGGCCATTACAACTTCTGGCTGCTCTATGGATATCTGCAGCAGGGGCGATTGGAGCAAGCGCAAGCGCTGTTGAAAGCCGCCTTTCAGGAGGCGCAGGAGGAGAACAAGGCGCCGCAGGAGCGGATGAACCTCGACCCGGATAATTCACTGCTCGGGTCCGTTGTCCAGATGTGGGCCCGCTATCTGATCGAAACCGGGGACTGGAACGGTGAAGTGGCCCAGTGGAGCTTCAACATGGGCGATGCATTTGACCCCAACCTGACTTTTACTTTTGTTCAGGGCATGCGCGCCGCGCAGGCAGGCCAGGTCGCGCAAGCAGGCCAGTACCTGGAGCAGTTTCGCCGCCTGCAGGCAGAACTGAAGGAAGACTCTGCGCCTGCAGGAAGAACCCGCGCCTGGCGACCAACTCTACCTGAAACGCCTGGACGTCCTGGAGCAGGAGATGTTGGCGGGCATCGAAAGCGCCCGGGGGGACTACCTCGGCGGCCGTACGCGGCTATGCCCGCTGAAGCCAGCCGCACTGGAGGGGGAAATGCCGTATGCGTTTGGACCTCCTTTTGTCGACTGGCCGTCTTCCGAATTGCTCGGGGAACTGCTGCTCAAAGGCACACAAATATGCCGATGCCGCGGCCGCATATCCAAACGGAACTGAAGCGCGCCCGCTTGCGTTCGCGATCCTTGTTGGGCCTGGCGCGTAGCCAGCGGCTGATGGGGCAGGAGGCGGAAGCGGCCTACTCGCTGGAAAAACTGCGCGCAATTTGGCGCGACGCTGACGCGGCGGTCAAGGCGGAGCTGAGCGCATCTGATGGCTCTGCGCCCTGATAGTTTCCGTCCGTTAATCGCCTCGCTGGCGAAGATGAATGACTGAGCGGGATAATCGCAGGCCTTGTCTGACAGCATGATTGGACTACGTGCTGCTCATGCGGGGTATCCGGATGTTTTCGACCAGTTGTTGAACATCTTCGGGCGGTTCCTCGCCGAGGTGGCTGACCACAAAAGCCACGGCAAAATTGAGCAGCATTCCCACCACGCCAATGCCTTCCGGGGAAATGCCGAACAGCCAGTTGGCCGGAATGTTCTCTCGCAGCGGCGCGAAAAATACGCCTTTGTAAATGACGATATAGGAAAACGTAAAAACCAGGCCGGTCAGCATGCCGCAGATGGCGCCGGCCTTGTTGATGCGTTTGCTGAAAATCCCCATCAGTATGGCCGGGAAAAGCGAAGCTGCCGCCAGACCAAAGGCGAACGCGACCACCTGGGCGACAAATCCCGGAGGATTGAAACCCAGGTAGCCCGGCGACCAGGATGGCCAGGGCGGCCGCCATTCGGCTGGCGCGCAACTCGTCCCTTTCCGTGATGCCAGGCATCAGAATGCCCTTGAGCAGATCATGCGAAATCGACGCCGAGATCACCAGCAACAGGCCGGCGGCGGTCGACAGCGCGGCCGCGATGCCGCCCGCGGCTATCAGCGCAATGACCCAGTTGGGCAGATTCGCGATTTCAGGATTGGCCAGAACCATGATGTCCGGGTCGACCTTCAGTTCGTTACCCTTCCAGCCATAGGACTCGGCCTGAGCTGCAAAGTCCGGATTGGCATCGTTGTAATACTGAATCCGGCCGTCGCCGTTGTGGTCTGCAAAGGTCAGCAAACCGGTCTCTTCCCAGGTGCGAAACCAGGCCGGACGCTGCGCATAAACCAGGTTGCCATCAGCCGATCCGATTTCGCCGGGTTGCAGGGTGTTGATCAGGTTCAGCCGGGCCATGGCGCCAACAGCGGGCGCAGTGGTGTACAGAATCGCGATGAACAGCAATGCGTAGCCGGCTGATTTGCGTGCGTCGGATACCCGCGGAACGGTGAAAAACCGGACGATGACATGCGGCAGCCCGGCGGTCCCGACCATCAGCGCCAGCGTGATCATGAACATGTCGATGGTGCTTTTGTCACCCTGTGTGTAGGCGCGGAAACCGAGTTCGGTGACCAGGCCATCCAGCTTCGAAAGCAGGTAGACATCGTTCCCGGCCAGGCTGCGAACCCAGCCCGAGTTGCGGTATCGGGTTGCCGGTAAGGTGCAGGGCAATGAATACCGCCGGTACGGTGTAGGCAAAAATCAGCACGCAGTACTGCGCAACCTGGGTGTAGGTAATGCCTTTCATCCCACCCAGCACCGCGTAGATGAAAACGATGCCCATGCCGATCAACAGGCCCACGCTGACCGGAACTTCCAGAAAACGGGAAAATACGATGCCGACACCACGCATCTGCCCTGCGACATAGGTGAAGGAAATGAAGATCAGGCAGATCACGGCGACCGCCCGCGCCGCGTTCGAGTAATAGCGGTCGCCGATGAATTCCGGCACCGTGAATTTGCCGTATTTGCTGAGGTAGGGTGCCAGCAGCAGCGCCAGCAGCACATAGCCGCCGGTCCAGCCCATCAGGTAGACGGAGCCGCCATAACCCAGAAAAGCAATCAGACCGGCCATCGAAATGAAAGAGGCGGCGGACATCCAGTCGGCGGCGGTCGCCATGCCGTTGGCTACCGGGTGGACGTGTTTGCCGGCGACGTAGAAATCACCGGTGGTTTTGGCTTTCGATGCCAGATGCGATGGCGATGTAGACCGCGAAACTCAGGCCGACCACCATGTAGGTCATGATTTTCAGCGACATCAGGTCAGGGCCTTTCGTTCGAATCAGTACTTTCCAGCTCTTCCACCCCAAAGCGGCGATCCAGCGCGTTCATGCGCCAGGCGTAAAAAAAGATCAGCACGAGAAAGACGTAGATCGAACCCTGTTGCGCGAACCAGAACCCGAGCTTGAAACCGAAAAACTCGAATTGGTTCAGGGTCTCAACCAGCAGAATACCGCAGCCGTAGGAAACGCCAAACCAGATCAGCAGGCACCAGCCCACCAGTTTCAGGTTCGCCTTCCAGTAGTCCTGGTGTTTCAGGGTATCGTTGTCATTCACCATGGGTTGCGTTTCCCGAATCAGCCTGGCCTGTGTCTTTGCGGTTGCGTGTAATGGCTCCGGTCAAAACCAGTTTCATCGCTTCCTCAAATGGCATATCTATCGGCGTAATGCAGGAGCGCGACACGATCAGCGTGTAACCACCAATCTGGTAGCTTAAGGGGAGGTAGACAGCCACCGGGTCATCGACCGTGAACTCAATGGACAGGGGCTTGAAGTCTTCGCGGGTGACGAAGCCGATCTGCTCGAAATCCTGGCCTGGGAGACGCACCAGCACGACTTTGCTCATGGCCTTGTTGCCATCCGGACTGAAATAGTCGATCAAATCGCTGATGGCGGAATAAATGGTCTTGACCAGGGGTAAGCGGTTCAGGATAGCTTCACCCAGAGAAAACAGTTTTTGAAACAACAGGACCTGGGAAAGCAAGCCGATCAGCAGCGTGGTCGCCAGCGCGGCGATTACGCCCATGCCCGGGACATACCATCCGTCGGGCAGGAACCTGATCAAAAGGCCACCCAGCAGTTGCTCCGCCCCTTTGGCCAGCCACCACAAAATGACCAGTGTCAGGGCTGCCGGGATGGCGACAACCAGGCCTTTGAGAAAAAGTTTGCCAAGGGTGTTCATGTTCGGGACCGGCTCACCTTAAAGTAAATTCGGGTCGAGGTCGATTGGCCCGGTCAGCGATGCAGGGTCCACGGTCAGTCCGGCGATGATGCGGTATCCGCTTCCGGATTGCTCGGAATGCAGTACCCGCTCCGGTACTTCCACCAGCGCCCCCGGGCCGGCTTTCAAGGTCAGATTGCGTGACGAATCCGTGATGTTGAGTTCTCCTTCGAGAACATATATCCGGGTCGAAAAGGTGTGCCAGTGACTGTCGTTGCTGACGGGGGGCACGTTCATTTCCACCGGGTGCAGGCCCCGACTTCGTATCTCATCAAAAGCTTCTGCCGGCTGAAGGAAATAATCCGGAATGACATCGATCTTCATGGCTGCTCCAGTTGCCGGGGTTGCAGCCGATTATAGTGCCGCAGAATGTCTTGTAAACGATCATGGGGCAGAGCATGGACCGTGTTGCCATCCGCCCCGGTCATGGTCCTGCCCGCCACCAGTGCATTGATAATGGCTTCCTCGGTGGCATGCTACGGTGGCCTCGAACAGAGGGTTCAAGTCGGGCAGCATGCTGAGGTGGTTTATTTCCTTGCCCCAATAGGCGGTCATCCTGTTGGTTTTTCGCGGGCCCTGGGCATTCAGATTCCGAATGACGGAGCCTGCGGGTAGCCGAATACCCCGGTGGTCGAAGGAAGGCTGGAAAACGGGAGGAGGCCATGCAGGATAAGTCGGCCCACGGTCCAGGCTCAATGACCGTGTCGGACGCCAGGAGCGTAATCAGGGGCCACGGTATGGACGATTTCGGTCAACTCCGGACTTGCAGGATCCAGCTTCGTCAGCACGCAGTGGCAGGTCGTCCGATCGATGAAATGCATGAGCCGCCACTCGCCCACTTGAACCTGATGTCCGTCGTGCTCGCCGACGATACAGGGCATTTCTCGGTACTTCCCTGATTACGCATTGTCCACAATGGGGTGGAAGAACACGACCAGCGGCTCTTCGCCGTGGTCATAGATGGCTGCCACGCCGGGGGCATGACCGAACTTCAGGCGATAAGCTTGTCGTAAGTCGAATCCACCCGGTAACTTCGGCGGAACGGCAAAGCTCAAAGCCGGGGCGGCACCGGGCGTATCCTCAGCGGGGGTGGGCTCTGCGTCGTAGTACTTGAGAAATCGTTCGATCGCGGCATCCACTCTGTCGGTCAGTCCATCCAGGAGGACGGTGTAGTCGACATAGGCAGCCTCGGCCACCTCCGTGCTCTGGGTGAAGACCAATACGGTGGAGGTCGCCGCACCGAAGAAAAGAACAATACTCGCCGCAATCGCCAGTGGTTTTCGGAAGATGAGATCAGCCGACCATGATCGCGGCTTGGCTGAGTCCGGGCATCCATGAGCCGCGATTCGACGGCTTGCCAGAGATCGGTCGGGGCAGCCTCGCCTGCGGCCGGGTCAATCGCGGACAGAGATCTGATCACATTCTGTGAAGTTGCCATGTGCGAGCGCAGGCAGCACACCCGACCATGTGCTGGCACAGCTCATCCGTCAGTGGCTGTGGCAGCTCACCGTCCAGATAGGCGTCCATGTGTTCCTGTGCATCGTGACAGTTCATCATCAATCCCGGGTCAGGCCCGGTTACGTCTCATCCCATCCAGCACGGCCTGGGAATCTTCCTCGACCGACCGTGGCCGTATCCCTTTGACTGGATGCACTATCGTCCGGACTTCTTCACAGTTGATGCGCATCTTCAGGAACATCTGCTCCCGCAGCAACTTTCGGGCTCGGTTCAGCCCCGAGGCAACGGTTCCCGCGGGTTTATCGATCGCCTGGGCGATTTCATCGTAGCTCAACTGCTCGAAGTACCGCAGGACCAGCAGCGTACGCTCCTCCTCCGGCAATTGATCTAATGCTTCCGCGATATCCAGGCGAATATCGGCCGTGTGATTGCCGGAGGTTGCGGAGGGCGGGTCCATCTCTGCCAGCTTCAACCGTTGAGCTTTTACGCCGCAGAAACTGTCGCCCCTCGTTCAGGGCGATCTGGTAGACCCAGGTACCCAGGCTGCGCGGGCATCAAAACGGTCTAATGTGCTGAAGACTTTCACAAACGCGTCCTGACTGAGTTCGAATGCATCGTCGGCGTTGCCGCTCATTCTCAGCAGGAGCCGATAGACCCGGTCCGCGTTTTCGCGTACACCTCCTGCTGGGCTTCCCGGTCTCCTTGGCGGCAGCGTTGTACGAGTTCCTTTTCGCTCACCAGTGACGATTCACGCTGATCCTGGACTCCGATGATCGGATCCGCGAGACGGAGACATTCTACAGCCAGGCTATGAATGTCTGGTGGCGAATGACCATCTCGCGGGTGTATCCGATCGGGGACGACGACACGCCCAAGGTGACCGGTGAGAGCTGGGAGCAGCTCACCGGCCTGCCCACCGGTACCCTTCGCGTGACCAGGGCGAAGGACATCCACCTCAAGGTGACGCAGACATCAGTCAGCGTGGATCGCTCGGCGAAGATGCTGACGGAGACGATCGACTACCCTGACGCAATCTATGACGCGAGCAAGGTGACAAGGAACGGGCTGGTCCAGTCATCCACTTCCAAGATCGGGGTGACCACGACCTACGGCTACGATGCCCTTGGCCGTCAGGTGACGGTGACCGATCCGAAGACGGGCACGACCACGACGGTCTACGTGACGAGCGATACGCCGCCCTCGGGCAAATTGAAGGGGTACGTGGATTACATGTACGACGCGGATAGCCGGACCACCAGCTACACCTATGATTCTGCCGGCCGGACCGCCTCGATCACGAATCCGGACGACAAGGTCCAGTATTCCGTCTACACCTCGCGCGGGGAGCTGGAACGGACCTGGGGTGAGACGACATACCCGGTGCGGTACGTATACGATGATTACGGCCGTCGGATCGAGATGTACACGTTCCGGAGCGGCTCGGCCTGGGACCAGTCATCCTGGCCCGATCCCGAGCCGTCCGGCGACAAGACCACGTGGATCCACGAGGAGGCCACCGGCCTGCTGCTCAAGAAACTCTACGCCGATGCGACCGAGCAGGACCCCAGCATCGCCTACACCTACACCGCCGACGGCAAGCTCCTGACCCGGACCTGGCGGCGGGGCGTCACGACCGGCTACCTGTATCACGACGGCACGAGCGGGACGCTGCTGACGGGGGAACTGAGGTCCGTCAGTTACTCGGACGGGACACCCTCCGTGCAGTACACTTATAATCGGATGGGTCAGTTCGCGACGGTGACGGACGTGCTGGGTGCGAACTCGCACGTGTTCGCCTACAACAACGACTTGCAGGTCGAGACCGAGACCATCGATATCGACGGCAGCACGGACCTGGACCGGGTCATCACCCGGAAGTACTGGGCCTCGCCGTATACCTCATACACCGGCAACGACATGGGCTTCCAGATCGGAACCACGCAGGATCCGGACGCGGACTACGATGCGACGTACTATTATGCCGCGCTGCTGGGTGGGCGTCTCGTTCGTGTGACCGGTCCCGGCCGCCGGCGTATGGGGCGGCGTACAGCACGATCTCGGGCAGTCACCTGTTGAGCAAGGTGGACTTCAAGTCGGACAGCAACACCGTCGTGGCGACCGCCGACTGGACGTATGAGTTCGAGGCCAGCCAGAATCCGACATACCGCAACCTCATCCGCTCTATGGAAAACATCGTCCGGGGCACGCCGGACGTACAGGTGTCCAAGTACGTTTACGCCAGCGACGATGTCGGCCGGCGGACGTCCGTCGTGTACACCGGCTCCGCCTTCGCCGAGGACCACCTGTTCAAGTGGGGCTATAATGACCGGAGCGAGTTGACCGGGGCGGACCGCCATCAGGGCTACCGACCCGGACAATCCGGGGACGCAGTACGGAACCGAACGGTGACTTCGACGTACGAGTACGACCCGATCGGCAACCGGGAAAGCTACACGCTCGACGGCGGCACGGCGACGACGTACACCAGGAACAACGTGAACCAGTACACCGAGACGGCCGATCCGTCCGAGTCGTTCGGCTACGATGAGGATGGCAACCTCACCGAGGACGGCACGCTACACGTACGACTGGGACGGCGAGAACCGCCTGATCCGCGTGGCACCGTCGGACTCGCCAGCGAATCGGCGACAAGATAGCTGGAGTTCATGTACGACTACATGAACCGGCGGATCGCCAGGAAGGTGTACACGCACAACGGCACCTCGTGGAGCATGACGGAGGTCCTGTACTTCATCTACGACGAGCTGGAACGTGGTGCTCGTGATCGACGTCCTTACGGAGTACGTGACCCGCAAGTACACCTGGGGCCTGGACCTGAGCGGCCTGAGCGGCACGGACGGCCCGAAGGGCATCCACGGCGCCGGCGGCATCGGCGGCCTGCTGGCCGTCGAGGACGTGGCCGGCGGCGGCGGCTCGTCCAACTCCTACTGGTACTTCTACGACGCCAACGGCAACGTCGGCCAGCTGCTCAAGGCCTCCGACCGGAGCGTGGCCGCCCACTACGAGTACGACCCCTACGGGCAGATCACCGCTCGCACAGGCGCCTACGCAGCGGCCAATCCCGTTCCGCTTCAGCACCAAGTGGTACGACACCGAGGCCGGCCTGCTCTACTACGGCCGGCGATACCTGAAGCTCGACCTCGGCCGCTGGCTCAACCATGATCCGATCGAGGAAGAGGGCGGGCTGAATCTTCTACGCGTTCGTGTTGAATGATCCAGTCGGCAGCTTCGACAGGCTGGGTGAGTTCCCTAATTGGCTGAGGTTCGCCTCGCCCGTGACTTGTGGCTTTTTGTATGGCCGATGCTATGCAGCAACGGGTAGCCGCTTTAGCTGTGGTGTGAGATATGTCCTCTGCACGATCGGTGGCTGGGTTGGTTGGGATAACTATCATCATAAGTTTGACAATGCAAGCGGACCATGGGCGCGTGTATCACATCTGCACCGATACTCTTCCCTTAATCGTGCTGCTCAGAAAAGGATGTTCAGTGCGCCAGGTCTTCTGGAGTCGTGGACGCCTAGAATCTGGCGTTGTGATAAACCAATGGCTCAGAAAGGGATTCCTGACACATGGACATCGTGCTTAGCCGTGTACCGAACGAAACAAGGACCCTTGTGATCTCGCTCCCAATGCTTCTTCTTCTTCTTCTTCTGGTTTCCGGCTGCCCAAATGGCAATGGGTTCTTCGAGCCTGACGGACCATACTTCGCGATACTTGAAACAGTGTGTGCAGGGCGATGTACTC
>CAVPPT010000027.1:0-108300 GCA_963707405.1 uncultured Planctomycetaceae bacterium
AATGTGCACCGTCCCCATGGCGACGACCATCGAAGAGTGCGAGCAGATCTGCCAGAAGGTAAGTGACACCGGGCTGAAGTACATGATGGCGGAAACCGTCGTCTACAGCCGCGAGTTCCTGTTTGTGAAGGAGCTGCTCGACCGCGGCGACCTCGGCAAGATTCAGTATCTGGCTGCATCTCATCCACAGGACATGGACGGCTGGCCCGACTACTGGGAACGGATGATCCCCATGCACTACGCCACACACGTCGTCAGCCCCTGCCTGGGTCTGGTGAACGGTGCGGCGGAGTACGTCAGCTGCTTCGGTTCGGGGACGGTGCGCGAAGACATTCAGAAGAAGTCCGGCAACCGCTTTGCCGTCGAGAGCTGTCACATCAAGATCAAGGACTCGGACGTCGCCTGTCATATCTGGCGGTTCCTGTACGATGTCGCCCGTCAATACCGCGAGAGCATTGATGTGTACGGCACGAAAAAGTCGTTCGAGTGGTCACTCGTCGAGAACGAGCCGCACATCCTGCACACGGCCAAGAAGCCCGAACCGGAGATTGCGGCGAAGCTCGAAGTCCCGGACTATGCTCACCTGCTGCCCAGGGAGATCCAGCGGTTCACACAGCCGGCTGAGATTCACGATGCCGGGCACCTGTCGTTCATCCAGGGAGGTGGACATGGCGGGTCGCATCCGCACCTGGTGCATGAATTCGTGAGCGCCCTGATTGAGGACCGCGATCCGTGGCCCAACGCGGTGCAGAGTGCCAACTGGACCTGTGTGGGCATCTGTGCCCATCAGTCGGCCCTGCAGGGAGGGGAGATCGTGCGCCTGCCTGCCTTCACCCTGCAATAGCACAGGCTGGAATTGAAAGCCCACGGGCAGCGTCCCATGGGGATGGAAAGACTCTTTGGACCACAACTCTCAGAGGCCGGGTTCAGGCCAACGGCCGCTCCGTCCGCGGGCGGCTCTTAGGTGTCTATTTACGGGAGCTTACGTCACGAGCGTGCGGCTCTCCCGGATGGTCATCATGGTGGCTGGCAGATCGACCGGTCGCCCGTCGTCTTCCCTGCGACTCCCGACCTCTGAGGATGGATAAGGTGACTGCGTGACTGAAGTCGAAAGAGAGATCACATTCCACAATCCCACTTGCGACGCGGGATCAAACGGCTCCCCGGAAGTTGAGTTCAATCTGGGGGACCGGATGAACGAAAGGGCGCGACGTGCTGATGGGATGCGTAACCAGTCTGGCCTGAGCTGCTTCGTCAACCACTTCTCCGCGCAATACACGAACATGACGGGGAGCGTCGATTCCCAGCTTGATGTTGCCACGTCCGGTCTGAATCACTTTGACGACGATGTCGTCGCCGATGCAGATGGTGTCAGCCTGCTTGCGTGTCAGAACCAGCATGATGCACTCCTTCTTGTGATGTGAACCCGACAGTCACTTGTCGAGATTTTGGTTGAGACTCCTTGTCCCCCCTTGTTCTCAGCAGGCACAAGTGACTGTTGGACATGGCTGAACCCCTGACGCAGTTCCCATGCCGGCCATCAATGCGTGGCTTTAAACGCACCTCACAACACCCCATAACATGCTTGCCAGCAGGCACTTACACCATGCCGCCAAAACATCTCTGATCCCCAGCGACAGCCTCATTCGAGTACATGTCTTGCACAGTCTGCCAGTGAAGCGAGAATGGACTTGCAAGCATTTCATGGGCAGACTGGCCGTCGAACCCATGGTAAGCCCGATGCACACTCACGGGCAAAAACCCGGTTTGCATGCACTCGTCGGACCCGCTAAACTGCCTCCTCGCAGGTTTCAAAAACTCCGCTGTGCGTCGATCGAGAGTGACGGCACAGACAGACTCAGGATGTGCGGATGAGTACCCTCAAGAAGAACAAGCGGATCAAGCTGGCCAAGCGGCTCAAGCTCTACGGAGATCTCAAGCCAACGTTCGGCAACAGCATTGAGTATCGCGGCAAGGCGAAGTATTTGGGAGGCAACGGTCGCAAGCCGACAGGCATTACCCGCCGGCTGTTCAAGAAAAACCTGCGACGCATTCAGGTCGTTGAGGATGGCAAGGTCGTCCGACGCCGCGTGCCGGTGCGGCTGATCCGATCCGGCCAGGTCGTCAAGCCGGTGGTGCGGGCCCCGTTCACGCTCGACGAGTCCGAGAGTTGACGCCCTGCCCACGGGATTTCACAGTACAGCCTCCGAAATTGTCGGAGGCTTTTTTGTTGCCGTTGCAAAACGCGTTCAAATGCAGCGTGCATTCATACGCACGACGAAACTTGCGTTGTGTTTCAGTTCTAGGGGCCGTAGCTCAATCGGTTAGAGCAGCAGACTCATAATCTGTTGGTTGTGGGTTCGAGTCCCACCGGCCCCACATGAACACTTGCACAGATATCGTCACGAGTCGCAGGATGCCGTTTTCTCGGGTTTTCTTGTGGTTCGTGCGAGTCCCTGCCAAGTCCCGCGTGCGCCTGCTGCGCCGCTTTTTGCGCCGCGTGCTGGAAGTGTTCGCTTGTCATCATCAGGTAGTGACGCATGGCCACCGTGAGCGTGTTCCCCATCCACGCCGTGACGACTTGAACCGGGTAGGTTTCCACGAGTTCGGTTTCACGAGATGCCCGCAGGTTGTGCCAGGGCCGGGGCCACGATTCGAGTCCCGCGCGTCCGATGATCTTTGTGAACGTGGTTCGCAGGTTGCTGTTCGCCCATCCGGGCGGGCCGTCAGCCGCATTGCGGAACCGTTCGTCGATGCAGTAGGTGGCACCGTCCGGGGCCAGCTCGAACGACTCGGACAGATACGGCACCTGTTCGGGGAACAGGGGGATGGTTCGAGTACCGCCCCCTACGTAGTGCTCCGTGTTGGGAGACGTGACGAGCACGCGGCCGGCCTCCCAGTCGATGTCCTTCCACCTTAGGGAAGGAACCTCCGACGGACACCGCAGGCCACCATAGCGGGCCAAGGCCACCATCAGACGCCAGTTATGGTCGATGCAAGCCTTCGTTACTCCGTCAATGTCCTCTTGCGAAATGAACCGCTGACGATCCTTGATCCCCGTTGCCGCCACTTTCACGCCTTGAAAGGGATTCTCTGAGATCAGCTTCCGCCGTCCCAACGCCAATGGTCTTACTCCCTGACGATCCTGACACCCCCCGCAGCGCCTCCCAGAGTACCACTGCCGTCAAGCGAGTTTTTGTAGAGTAGGCGGGGCCGAAGCCCCGCCCCTCTTCAAACCGGACGAGCGGAGTGGCCTGTCCCCGCGTCAGCGCGTTGTTGAGAGCCAGCTTGGCTTGGATTGCCGGCTGGCCATCCCCAGCGGCCATTTGCGCCAGTCGCTCCATCACCACCGCCGAACCGGGATCGACGGTTTCCTGCTCTGACTGGCCATCGTGCTTCCCACTGAATGACAGAGAATGATAAGGACGTCTCAACCACGACGTGCGCCACGTCTAGGCATTGGCTTTGAACCTGTGGAGTCAATCCATCTCGGCGTCGGCATGGATCTTTTCGTCGACGGTGCGGGCGATGAGAAGCGACTCGTTGAGAGCGCGCTGCAGCCACTGCCGTTCCTGGCCGTCTGGCACGCGGCCGGCAACCACATACGCGGCGTAGATTGTCGCTGTGCTGTTGACCAGAACGGTTTCGGAAGGTTGCAGCGCAATGTATGGCTTCGCCATGACAGATACCTCTTGATGATTAGACTCCGATGGACATTTCCGCTTCGGCCGATCGACCGTATCTTCTTCAGCAACACACCTCAAACATCACTTGCCGCTTGATTGATCCGTGACGCGACGATTCTCGCCGAGTCGCCCAAACAGCTTTTCGAGAAAGTCAGGCACTCCAAGGAACGACATGCCGTCCGCATTCCCGAGAACCTCCCGCAGCGCGACGGCATCGGTGCCAAGAACGTCTGCGTCGGCTTGCAGCTGAATCTTGCGGGCGGCTGCCTCGCGTTCCGCCTTTGCCGGCAGGAAGGCGACCGCACACGCCTCGACCGCCGCACTGTGAATCTGCTTTGGCAGCCTGACTTCCTGAAGTTCCACACGAGCCACGTCCAGGCCGTATTCGCTGACTTTCTTTCGGATTTCGGACTGTAGTCGATGGGCAAGTGCGTCGGTCGTCTCCTGATAGGTCTTCAATGATCCCTCCGCGCCGGAAATGTTCGCAGGCAGTTCCGACGAGATCTGATTGGCGACCAGGAGCGCCGTACTCGTCTTTGCGAGTTCCTGCCGACCCACGGATTCGGCCATCATCGCGATCCAGGTCTTTGCCATACTCAACGATCCGCGAACTTGACGCGGTTCGTCCCCTTCATCATCGTCGTCTTCCCAGTCATCCGAACCGTGATCAGAAACTGATCCCAGATTCTCACTGATGGACAGGTAGTATCGTTCCAGGTCCATCAAACGCCACCAGATCGTCATGCGAACGGTGACCGGCAGGTAGTCCTTGGTGAAGACATTGTGATCGGTAAAGACCGTGGACTGAATCGTCAGGGGCACGCGCAGGCCTAGCTGTTCACCAAGAATCGGAAAGATATAGCGGATCCCACCACCGTCGTGCGGATTGTTGTCGACCGCATGAACCTGCTTGTTCTTCAGAAACACGACACCTTCGGTCGGCTCCCAGAGCACCATCTTTCCGAAACCGTGTAGAACATCCCGTGACTTGTCGTGATGACTCATGGCGCTGGATTTCACCAGAAATAGCCCCGCGATCACGGCGATCAGGAGGAGCGAGAGGACGCCGAACACTCCGAGAATCCACGAGAACGGAACTGACAGGATGACGCAGCCAGCGATGACCACGCCGGTCATCAAAACCCATGCCAGGACGATCCACGTGATCAACTGCCCAAGATTGTCCCACGCCGGTGGTTCGCCGGAAGTCGCGTGACGATCGTCAATCTGGCCAAGATCGATGGCTGGTATCCGCACGGGTTCTTTGCAGCTCGGGCAGCGGACCCGGCGACCCGCGTAGCGGGCTCCGGCCCGGATTCTCTTCCCGCAGTTGCAGTCAGCGACTACTGTTGCCATGCGTCTGCCGTCCCTTCTGTGCCTGCTAAACTCCGATTTGGGCCTGGAACTGCATCATCAGCCCGCGATTTCAGTCGCGGTTCGAATGCCTGATTCAACGGCACCCTCGATCCAACGGTGATCCAGCGAGGTGTGCTCACCGGCAAAGTGGATCCTTCCCTCTGGCTGTTTGATCACTTGGTAGTAGCGTTGCTCCTGTCCCGGATTGAATAGTGCGAATCCTCCGCCGAAGTTTTCCATGTCACCCCACATGACGCTCGTCCCTCCCTCGATCAATTCCCTTCCCTTGATCTGCGGGTGCAGGCGTTCCAGATCCTCGGTCGCTTGTTGCACCTGATCCTCGACGCTGAGGTGCGACCAGCTCCGTGCATCACGCGCCCAGGTGTAACTGGCGAGAAGAACACCACGTTTCCCGACACCTCGAAATCCACCGGAATGCTGCGGATACCACGTGGAGCGGATTCCGAGATCCGACTCACTTCCGCCGCCAAAGATTCCCTCGGCCTCCCAGAAGCGCTCCCGGCACTGCAGAAGGATTTTCTCCGAGTCGTCGTAGTTGAGGCCTGTGATCGCTGCCCATTTGATCGGGCTGAAGTCGCGCAATCCCTCGATGTGCCGCAATCTCGGAAACGGAATCGCCAAGATCGCATGGTCGCCGCTCATGGTATGCATGGAGTCCAAAGACGTCTTGTAGGTCACCGTTACGGAGGAGTCATTCTGCCGAATCTCCGTCATCTTGGCGTCGAAAAGAATGTCGTTCGCCAGGTGTGGATAGAAGGACCACGGCAGAGTGTCCGAGCCTCCCTTGATCTCGTAGAGGTTCTGAAACGACCCCGACAGAACCTCCCACAACAGTGCAGTGACCGAATGATTCAACCGGGCACGTTGATTCTCGATGACGCCGTAGAACGTAATGGCATCATCCGACCAACCCTTTCGCTTCCAGGAATTGGCGTGTTGTGAAATCGCCCCATTCGTTTAGGATCTCATCCCAGCCACCGGCGGCATACTGTTGTCGTAATGGCTCCACGGTCTCGTTCCACAGCTGTTTCGGGGTTTTGCCCCGTTCGTGATCATTCAATTGCAGCCCGCCGATCACCGGATTCCGTTCGAACTCTTCCCAGGTCATTCGCTGATTGTTAATCATGAGAAACTGACTCTTGCGATCCATGATGAATGGTTGTGTTTCCAACTCAAACTTGTCGATGTACCGCCACGTCAGTCGATGTGCGTCGGGGATCCTCATCGCACCGCCTTCGGCATACAGTCCGTGTGTGAAGGGTTCGCGGAGTGTCCAAACGCGTCCGCCGATGCGTCGCGACGCTTCCAGAACTGTGACGCGGTGGCCCGCTCGTTTGAGTTCGTATGCCGCTACGAGACCCGCCATTCCGGCGCGAATCACCAGAACATGCTTTGGATCGGTCGTCGTTGGGAGTCCATCGTCGATCGTTCGGAGCATTGCGTCCTTTTCGGCTGCCTCTGCCGCCGACAGAAAGCGCGAGCTTTGAAGGCCAGCGATGGCGGCGATCCCAAGCTTCATGAAATCTCGTCGCAACATGCCATTGCTACCGCACCCCCTCGATTCTCCATGTGAGTGTTGCTTCGAATTGTTCATTTGCGGTTCCTTTCGGCTTTGGAAGTGAAGATGCGAGTCGACGGAATCGAGTTCCAACGATGCAATGGTGAACTAGTTCTCGCACGGTTTCGGAGCACTCACGCATCTGCCAGGCTCTCCTTCAGACAGCCCAGCAGATCGACGTAGCGCACCACGATCATGACTCCGACGACCATCGTGGCCAGCGGCAGCAGCAGGCTGAGAGGCCCTGCCAGCCCGCTCCCCAATCGCGCGACGAGCCCCACGTAGAAACAGCGGGACGATGGCGAAGCCTGCCCCCCAATAGGAGAAGCTGCTCGGCGTGCATCACTCCCGCGGCTGAGCCGGCAAACGCCGCCAGCTTCTTCAGCGCAAAGACGAACAGGAAGAACGAAGCTGCCCACGCAAGAAACCCGATGATCCCCAGCCCCACACCGGGCAGTCGAGTGACCAGGCTCACACCATGCAGGCCGACCGCACCGGCGACCAACCACTGGGTATTGGATTCTCTCGGAGCCGCTCAGGCACATCGTCTGGCCAGTCAGCGTCAGCAGGGCAACTCCCCAACGCAGCGTTGATCCGACTGGAATCGCCAGCGGCAGGAGATTGATGAGAAATGCGGCGACATTCACCAGCAGTCCCGCCAGCACGAATCGCAATCCGTTCAAGGCCGTGATCCTGCTGCGACCGGCGGGGAGCCCGTTGATTCGGTTTGCCATCATCGTTGCCCGGCTTGCTCTGCGATTTCTTCCGCCGAAGCACAGCCGGCGGAAGCGCCTGTCGGGCAGGCACACGGATCGACTGGCCGCAGTTTTTACACGTGACACGTCTTCCGGACGCCTCGTCGCGGACCCTGTATCCCGTTCCACATTCGGTACATTGGATTGCGACGGTCATTCGGATTCCTTTGAAAAGGAGCCTTGAAACTCACTTTTCGGATTTGCCGAGGCGTTTCGACATAAGGTTGATCGCGCGAAGCGAGTGCACGACAACAAGGTTCCCGGCCGGTGAGGGGGTCTCTTGCGACTTCTACCTCACCGGCCGGGCGTCTTCGAGTTGTCGGTCGTTAGTACTCAGTCATCAGTGTTCTGTTTTCGGTTGCGCACGGGAGGCGTGAGCCTCCCGATAACTCCTGCACCAGATGCCAGCCTGTGATTCACGGCGACTCCCTCTCCCCCACGAGTGGCGCTCGCCAACGGTCTACGCGCTGAGGTGGGGGAGCGGGGGATCAGTGGCGACATGTTTCTGGCTCTCCTGTTGATGTCACGTTGTTCGTAGCGGGGACTGACGTCCTCCGCGCGGCCCCAGGGCACTGCTGGACCAGCCAGCAGTGGCACGCGGCGCACAGAATCAACGGCAGCATTACGCGATCGATCCGGCCTGACTGCTTACTGTGTTTGATACGGCCCGCTTCCTGGTGCGCCGGCGCGGGACCAGGGCGGCCTTCATGCGACCCAGTAAGCTCACGTAGCGGATAAATCCAATGAGCATCAGCGGCAGTGCAATGATGATGACCAAGGCGAGGGGCGGAAACACCAGCGTACCCACGAACGCCAGCAGCCACGTGATGATGCCCCCGATACCGATGCGCAGCACGCTGGCCGCCTGTTCACTCAGCGCCGGCTGATTGATGGATTCAGCCAGACGCATCAGAAAGACGAGAAACAGGACAGGTGCCACGAGCGCCATCAACGACCCGACAGCGCCGACAAACGGAGGAACGACTGCCACGTAACGCGCGAGGCCTAGAACCGTACCGGCGATGTCCAAGCCGACGGCGGCGAGAATGATCTCTTTGGTGCCGGTTTTCTCAGGAACACCCAGGCAGTAAAGTTTGCCGACCAAGCTCATCACCCCGGCTGCGAGCATCAGCACCGGCAGAATGCGTCCCCATCCCGTCGGGCCCATCAATCCATTGAGAAACAGGAGCGAGACGGTCACCACGGCGACTACAAGTCCGTAGTACACCAGACTGATCCCGCGGCGAACCGAACTCCAGGAATCTGTGGTCATCAGATGTTGCTCCACTTCGTGCCTTGGTGATGGTTGGCTGCCGGCGAAGGACAGGCCTGTCGCACCTGGCCCTCGTTGTCTTCCCGGCTGATCTGCATCGTTGCCTGAAGTCTCCGTTCCCTTGAGGTGGCGAAGTGCCCGCAACATCACCACCAATTCAGCCCTGCAGACGGAGAGAAAACTGGTCGGAGTTTTTGCCAGTTTTCTTGGTGAAGTGCCGTAAGGCGCTGGCTCCATTCACCTTAGGACTTCCGGGCCACCGGCAAGAACTGCCGGTCGCTGGCAGTCGCCGGCACGTTGGGGGGCCGTGCCGTGCGATCGACGCGTACTCACCCGCCGGCGCTGGCTGGCTGTGGCGCGTCGCCGGACATTCGCCGTCAGTTGTCCGTTGGCGAGAGTGACTCGCGGTCCCGCTCTGGTGGCGTCAGCCAGTGCAGGACGATGAGGACGACCTGTGCGTGTTCCGTTCTGAGTCGTCAACAATCAATGGTGCGAGTTCAGTTTCCCAACCCCGTGGGTGGCAACCCACGGGTACCCGAACGTCAATCGACCTCCGCATTGCTGGCCCAGTCAGCAGTGGCACACGGCGTACTCACTCAAGTCGAGTGATTTCTCCTCGATGAAGCGCCTCACGAGCTGGTCAAAAGCTCCCTATCAACTCATCGCCCAAGGCGACCTGAATGATGCGGGTTATCGATCCTCCTCTCCCAACAGTTGCACCAGCTCGGTGCGGAGCTCTCGTTCATCTCGCCAATACGCGGTCGACTCGAGTTCGTGCATCAACTGGCGGTAACAAGCACGAGCGTTTTCGGTTTCACCCGTTCGGGCCAGAGTCAAGGCCAGGTACCACCATCGGCGACCATGAAGCGTCGGCTGGGTCTCCCCTCTGAGTTCAATGAGCCGCTCAAACGCATACCGCGCCTCCGCGAATCGTTCCGTTTCATAGAGGGCCCTTCCCAAGAAACTCCAGTCGAATCGAGTCCGCTCGTCTTCCGGAATCTTCGCCAACCGCTCAACCGCTGCGACATAGGCCTGCCTGCCATCGTCAGGCTGCTCATCAGCCAGGAGAAGGTCACCGAGGACGACCAATACGGGTCCATTTCTCACGTCGGCGGCAAGAGCTCGTCTCAGTTGATCGGGTAGACTGGGAGCGATCTCGACGCTGGCTCCCAGCAACTCGGCAGTTTCCAGACGCGCTATTTGATGTGCTTTGACGAAGTGCGCCGGGACCATTCCCGCGGTCAAATGAAGCGAAAGAACCTCAAAACATGCATGCACTTTCCCAACCTCGCCGGCCCGGCCGAGTGCCATCGTCAGATACCACCATCGAGTGCTGCCCTCATTCAGAGTTGGTTCCTCGTCATCCCATCCCTCGATCGCCCGCTGCAAGGCCTCGCACGCACCACTCCAGTTGCCGAGATGATACCGGGCACGACCACACTCTTCCCAAAATACGTCAGGGGAATTCTCGAACTGCATTGTCGCCCATCTTGGCCAAACGCGACCAAACGGTGATGGCAGCCTGGCGATCTCCAGAAGCTTCGAAAATGTCGCCAAGGCTCGTGTATGATCTGGCGAGCGTCACATGGTGGAGAGGATATTCTGGCTCATCGCGAACGAGGTTTTCGCCCATCGTGACCGCGTTTTCCAGGTATGCCACAGCTTCCTCATGTTGATCAGGGCCGAACATGTTCGCTACAAGGTTATAGGTCTCGGCCAGATTGATCTGATACTCGCGGACAAACGGATTCTGGTGCGCCAGTTGTTCTTGAATGAAGACCGCCTTGCTGCCAGCGGCCAGCGCCTTGTCTCGCTCATGCAATTGGTTTCGCACGATCGCCAGTTTGAGATTGGCACCGCCCCACAGGGACTGGTAATCGGCGACGTCTGGATTCTCTTCTGCAAGCCGCTCCGCCAGTGCAATAGCGTTCTCAAGCAACGGAATTGAATCCAGTGGCTGCCCAGAAATGAGATGGACAATTGCCTGGTTCATCAAGGAAGCGCCGAGGGCTGCACGGTTTCTTAGTCCCGAAGGATTCTCGGAAACAAGGTGTTCTCGTAGCGCGATTGCCTTTGACTCAAGATTGAACG
This sequence comes from uncultured Planctomycetaceae bacterium, assembly GCA_963707405.1. Lineage (GTDB taxonomy): Bacteria > Planctomycetota > Planctomycetia > Planctomycetales > Planctomycetaceae > CAVPPT01. The sequence goes on from CAVPPT010000027.1 coordinate 10,741, forward strand.
CTTGCTGCTTGTGCTCACGAAGGCGCCTGGCAAATACATAGGCGAGAGCATGATACGCATCAGCCAAGGCCTCTTGGTGCTTCAGGACTGTCACGTTCTGATTCACCACGACTTCGAGAATGGCGATCGCTTGATTGTACAGACTTATCGCCATTGAGTTGCGTCCTAAATCGAAGTACAAACCTGCAGCGTCGCAATACGTGTTGGCGAGCCGGGAGTGACTCTCGGCATCGCCCGGTTTCTGTTGCACCAGCCTCTCGCGGATGCTAATCGCCTCGGCGTAGGCGGCGAGAGCGAGCGCGACTTCGCCCTTCGACTCATAAATGACTGCAAGAGCGTGTTTTGAGGAGGCGAGGCCCTCCTCGTACAGCCCGTTGCCGGGATGTCTCTCGCACAACTGGCGGCGGATGTCTAATGCCGCAAGATGGTCCCCAATCGCGCTTTCACTCGAACCGAGTATCTGGCTGATGTGTCCGTGTGCTCATAAGCGTCCGCCAGTTCCTCCTGGACGGTCGGATCATCTTCGTGCAGCTGCGCGAAGTCCTGATAGTACTTGAGTGCCAGCTCCAGCAGATCCCGGCGCAGTGGCTGCAGCCCCGGCTGGTTGAGCAGCACGTTTTCACTGACCTTCGTCAGGTAGGTATCCACTGCTTCGCGGGCGCGGTGAAAGTTCTCTTCGGCCCGTTCGCGCTGGCGCTGGGCCTCCTCACTCTGCCGTTCGGCTTCGTCGAAGTTCGACTGTGACTTGGTCAAGGCCGCTGCCGTCTGGGACTGCTCCCGCGCAATGAGCAGCGTCGAGATGGCCAGGGCGACGGTGCTGACCAGCAGGATCGCCACCGCCGACCAGACCAGGGCGGTGTGCCGCAGGGCCCACTTCGTGATCCGTTGCTTCAGCGTGGGCCGGCGCGCCCGGATCGGTTGATGATCCAGAAACCGCTGCAGGTCGTCGGCCACGGCACTGGCCGTCTCGTAGCGTTCCTGCGGATCCTTGGCGGTCGCCTTCAGAACGATGGTCTCCAGATCGGCGGGGATCCGGGGGTCGATCTGTCGCGCAGGCGCGGGATCCTCCGTGGCAATCTGCCGGAGCAGTTCCACGCGGTCGGTCGACGCAAACAGCGGTTGCAGCGTCAGCAGTTCATAGAGTGTGGCCCCCAGCGAGTAGATATCGCTGCGGTGATCGATGATCGCCCGCCGTCCGTGCACCTGCTCGGGAGACATGTAGCGGGGCGTGCCCAGCAGGTCACCACTCATCGTCAGGCTGACGTCGGTCTCGATGTGGGCCAGACCAAAGTCGGTCACCCACACCTTGCCGTCCCGGTCCAGCATGATGTTGCCCGGCTTGATGTCCCGGTGGATCACCCCATGCTCGTGGGCATAGTCCAGGGCCCGGGCCGCGTCCACACCCAGACGGGCCGCCGAGCGGAAGAAGTCCCGGCCCCGGGCGCTCCCGAGACTCGACAGCATCGCGAGCGAGGCCACCGGCTGCGGACTCGCGTGAACGTCCGGCGGGGGTGTCGGCGCGGTGAGGGCCTGGACCGTCAGTGCGAAGGGATCGGCCGGAGATGCATGCGGCGAGGGCGATTGCTTACCGGAGTTCTCCGCATGGTCGCGGAGCTGACCGATGACGTCAGACAGCGTCATCCCGTCGATGTAGCGCATGGCGTAGTGATGCACACCCCGCTCGCAGCCCACACCGATGATATCCACGATGTGAGGATGATCGAGCTGGGCGGCGGCGAGCGCCTCGTTCTTGAACCGCTGCAGCTGCCGGGAGTCGAGCAGAGCCGCGAAAGGGAGCACCTTGAGCGCCACGCGCCGCCCCAGCGAAATCTGCTCGGCCTCGTACACCACTCCCATGCCTCCGCGCCCGATCTCGCGGACAATGGCATAGTCACCCAGCGTGCCATCCCCCGGCGAAGAGTTCGTGCCGCCGGGGCGACCGGTCGACTTGGGTGCCAGCGCCGAGTGGCCGAGATCGGCCATGGCCTGCAGCGTGGGCAACAGCTTGCGCAGCCGCTCGATGTGCTGAGGGTGTTCGGCGGCGATTTCCGTCAGATCGAGCGACTGGCCGGCGTCCAACGCCGTCGACACGCGGAACACCAACGCGTCAAACTCCTGATCGGCCGTGGTGACGGTCTGGCTCAGTGGCCCGTGGTCTGCCATCAGATGCTCCCGTCGACGTTGAGCTGGTTATGGAGCCGCTCCAGAGCACGCCGGTATCGCGACTGTGCCGCCACCACCGATAGTCCCAGTACACCCGCGATGTCATTCAGTTTCAACTGCTCCACGTGACGCAGCACCAGAATCTCGCGGTCTCCCGCGCCGATCTGCGCCAAGGCGACCCGCATCCTGTCGCGCTGTTCGCGCCGCATCGCCTGCTGGCTGGGGGTGGACTGGTTTCCAGAAAGAAGTGCCACAATCTGCATCATGGAGTCGTCCGAGAGCTGCATCTGTGGGCTGACTTCGCGCCGGACCGATCGTCGCTGCGTCCGGACATGCTGCCGATGGGCGTGGATGAGTTTCTCCCAGGCGATTTGCCGCAGCCACGGGTAGAACGCGCAGTCCCGCCGCTGGAGGTATTCGGGAAGTTTGCGGGCGGCTTCGATCGCGGCCTCCTGCACCACATCGGACGGGTCGATCCGCCCCATGAGGCGCGAGTCCATACGCACCGAGATCATCCGCTGGAGGTCGCTGCGGTAGCGCATCAGCAGCCGCTGCACCGCAGAGGCATCCCCCTGTTGAGCGCGGTCGAGCAGGATCTCGGTGTCGGACGACGCGGCTTCCACGTGGGCTCCCTGGACTGAGATCGTTACCAGTACGGGAGAAGACGCGTCGCGGATTTCTCAAATCCTGAAGAATTTCCTCCGTCAATGGCGCAGGGTCAGAAGAGATTCAGCCGGCTGCGCAGCGTTCATCGGAAGTGGCGCCTGGCTGATGGAAGGGAGACACACCGGATGACACCCCTCATCCGGCTGCCCCAGAGCCACCACCGATCTCTTCAACCGTGCACTGTCACGGGGACATCATCCCCGCTGTGCGCGGGTGATGGTTGATGGCTCTGTGCTCTTGTCGCCTCGCGACCCGGCCGATTCCGGCCGGGCCGCTCACTTCGCCCGGCTCGAGCATGAAGAACTCCCGATAGTCGCAGCCCTCCCGGCTGCAGAACACGGTCGCCGCCCCGTCCAGTCGAATTACGGAAGCAGCTTGTGAGCTTTCCGCCACTCAATCCCCAGCCCGCCACGTCCAACAGTCAATTCCATGCGGGACTTTCCCGGAACAACGTCCTCGTACTGTGCACGCGACACACGGAGGTCCAAGTGGCCTTGCCGACGCCCTGAGTCGGTGACGTTGACATGGTAGCTCTTCCCATGACGTTTCGACGCAACACGCTTCCCCACGATGCTCTCAACGCGAGTCTCCAGCGGGCTCCAATCAGTGAGGCCATTCACTCCGAGAATCATTCCAACGCAACCCAGCGGGATCGCGACAAGTGAACACAGCATCACCGCTCGCCACTGATCGTGCGAGTGGGACTCACCGCGAAGCAGGTACGCCGCCACCCAGCCGAATGGAAGGAGGGTGACCAGGCTCAACAGCAATACCGGCAAGAACGGCTCCCCATGCCGAAGTGCTGGGTACCGGACTCTGAACAGTACCAGCGCTGCAAACAGAGATTCCAGCACAAGGAGGCGTTTCTGGATCCGCTTTCCGCGATCCACATCGCGCTGCGGGATCTCAACGCTTTCTGGCAGACTCTCAGCAAGACGAAACAGGCTGCTCGCAGTCTCTGTGATCAGCCCACTCCGGTCATCGGTCTTGGGGTTGAAACCCGGCCATGCTGCCCATGCGTGCGTACCGTCGAGTTCCACCTCCTTGAAGCCCGATTCCAATATGGAGGTAACGGCAACCCGCCTGGACTCGTCGGTCAGGTAACTTTGAGCATAGTCTTCCACCGGACAACGGACGTAGACCGTGGCGTCGAACTTCTCATCTCCTGTACTGTGCTCGCGGGCGATTCCCATCCACTTGCAGAGTCGATCAAACCAATCCTCGGGCGAAATGCAAAGTAATTGGCGTCGCAGCAGCGCAACGAACCAGCAAGTGAGACACACGCCCCGTGCGATTTCTCCGCCCACGAACCGGGGCGACGTATGTCACCTCGTACTCCCGCCCCTTGTACTCACGCAGTTCGGGAGCATTCGCCACCAAGCTCCCCACTCGAGTTCCGGCCGACACTGCCGAGGGACTTCTGATCCACGAGACGAATCCAGAAGTCACCGCTCCAGCGACAGCGATCAACCCCGACGCCACCCCGATGAAGACTGCTAATATCACCAGATCCAGATCCGAGTCATGTCGCTGCAAGCTGTGAGACCAGTAGTGGCTCGCAACGACAGCAACGACGACTCCAATGATCCCGATGGCGATGAGCACAAGGCCGAGTCGATGGAGAATCGTCCCCCCGTTGATTGACCTTTGGCGACCAGGCCGATCCGGTTCCTGGGGATGTTGTTCGACTCGCTCGCTACGTGCCGCCGCCTGCTGTCCTTGTTTGCGCTGAGTGTTTCCGCAGCAATCTCCGTAACTCTTGCCGCTACCGCACGGACAATTCTGACTTCGCCTTTTCGCCTTTTGGGGCATCGCGTCACATTCCCTGCAACAGAGTCGAGATCGATGAAACCGCGTCCGTGGTGTTGGTCCAAACGACGCCGGCTCCGACCGGCATCACACAGATTTCGAGACCTCTGGGACTGACGGAGATCGGATCTCCCAGCCCCTTGTCAGTGACCTACAGTTCCCCAAGTATCGCCCCGCCCGGCGGGCTGCAGTTTGGCGAGTGCCGAGTGTCCCAGGTCGGCCACGGCCTGCAGGGTGGGGAGGAGCCTGCACAGGCGGTCGATGTGCTGCGGGTGCTCGACGGCCATCGCCTTCAGATCGACAGAGTGACCCGCCTCCAAGTCAGCCGATACCCGAAAGACCAGAGCATCGAAAGCCTGATCTTCGTTGGTCGCCGTCCTGGTACCGGGCCCGCTGTCCACTCTCACATCAAAGTCACCCGTCGAAGCTCAGTTGATCGTGTAAGCGCTCCAGTGCCCGCCGGTACCGCGACTGGGCAGCCGCTGCTGAGACTCTCAGTACATCCGCAATGTCACCCAGTTTCAACTGCTCGACATGACGCAGCCACGGGTAGAACGCGCAGTCCCGCCGCTGGAGGTATTCGGGAAGTTTGCGGGCGGCTTCGATCGCGGCCTCCTGCACCACATCGGACGGGTCGATCCGCCCCATGAGGCGCGAGTCCATACGGAGCACGACCATCCGCTTGAGGTCGCCGCGGTACAACGTGAGCAGCCGCTGCACGGCAGAGGCATCTCCCTCCTGTGCACGATTGAGCAAAGCTTCGGTGTCAGCAGACGCGTCGTCCACGTGTGAACTCCTCCCTGTCAGTCCTGCAGACCGCGGGAAAGGCAGTCACGAATCCTGCTCAATTGTAACACACCTGAACGCTAACCGCCTGCTGCTCAGCATGTTACGAATTTCATGCCCGATAATTCCAAATGGTTCTCGAAGGACATAGCGAGAGGCTGCGGCCGCGCCAGTCTCCCGTCGGTTCTGAGAATACTGAGATCGCTTCGTGAGCGATGCCTCGTCGGGAGGCCGGAGGAGTTGGGCTCGAAACAAGTTCAGCAGCGTGATCTAAGATCCCTGGTCGAGACCAGCATGAATTTGACACTTCTGACCTTGGGTCGCACGGAACAGTGCCAGCATGCAGGACTTGGTCATTTCGGAAAGTGCAGTCCAATCGCCGACGATCTCCCGTAGATCGGGAGGAATCTCACTCAAGCTCACGCTACGTGCGCCGGGATTCTCCGCCGCCTGAATTGAGCATGGCCGTGATTACCGGCAAGGCTGCTTGAGGTTCGAATTCCATCGGCCCCATTCTCGCAAGGGTCCGCATCGACCGATCGACACATTGTCTGGTCCGGAATGCATCGATCGAAGAATGGGACCGTCCGGTCCCGATCGCGACACTCAGGAGATCCGCTGCAGGCTGTACCATGCCAGCAGCAGGCCAATCGCCAGCATGTGGAGAATCACCAGCAACACGCCAACGCCCAGCAATGTCTGCGACCCGTCGTCTCGGGATGGGGGCCGGCCCAGCAGATGCTTGGTCACGACGCCGCAAACCCACGACCAGTGCAACATCACGTGCAGCAGAATGCCCAGCGAAAACAGGCACAGGATGATGAACTGCACGTCGCGCCAGCTTTCGACATCCCCGCCCCACATCCGCCATTCGACTTCCTGGGGACCCACAGGAAACAGAAACCTCAAGACGGCGGACACCCACACCAGAGCCAGAAACAGTACGAGCAGCAGGCTGTCGAGCCAAAAGTTGACGATGGTCTTCGACCAGCGAAAGGCCGGTCGTGCCGTCGCTCCAGGACGGTCCGGTGCTCGTGGGGAAGGCGTGTCAGTCGGAGGAGACGACACTCGGAACTCATTACCGGTCATTGTGGTTCAGGGACATCAGGACAGAGCGGACAGCCGGAGGCAGGACGATCTGCATCATACCGCAGGAAGGCTGCACCGCGGGCGACGGTGACTACTCCCGTGAGGACGACGCACCATGCCGCCCACTGCAACAGTCTGCGCCGAGCCACCAGCGAGAGCAACGAGGCTCCGAGTCCTGTCACGACCATCAGGGGAACGGTTCCCAGCCCAAACAGGCCCATGACGGCTGCACCTCTGCCGATGCTGCCGGTTGACGCCGCCAGCGAGAGAAAGGCATAGACCAGGCCGCAGGGCAGAAATCCGGTGAGAATTCCCGCCGCAAAGGCGTTTTCGAATCGTCCACCTCGCAACAGAGAGGCGAAGTGCGAACTGAACAGACAGCCTCCCGCTGCCACCGGCTTCGTGCCCCACAGCCGAATTCCTGCCGCCTTGAGACCTTCGATGATGAGAAACAGCCCCGCCAGCAGGCACAGCGCCGCGGGCAGCGTCTGCATCAACTGCGTGTTGAGTGTCAGCCGTTGCGCCAGCCAGCCCGCAAGCGCCCCGAGAAACACATACGTAGAGATGCGGCCGAAGCTGTAGACCAGCTGCACCTGGAGATTACGTTGCGATGACGGCTGTTCCACACCAATCATCAACGCGAACCCGCCGCACATGCCGACGCAATGCGACGAACCGAGGAATCCGCCCAGAAACACCAGCGGCAGTTCGATCACGGCCCGGCCTCCCTCGCGGGTTGTGGCAGGGAGCGCCCGCGCCTTGGTCATTTCGGCCGGCGGGCCGCTGTTCATCTCATCGCTGAGGGAGGTCGCGGTGGCACTCGGGGCATCCCGCTGATCGTACCGGTTCAACCTCAGCGAGTTAGCAATGACGATCACGCTGCTCATCAGCATCAGCCCGGCGGCCAGCGCCGGGTGCAGTGTGCCAGTGGTCGCGACGAGGACACCGACCAGATTATATCCAAATGCCCACGCCAGATTCTGTCGAATCGTCTTCACGGTCCGCTGGGCGAGGCCGACCGCCCAGGGGATTTGAGTGAGATCGTCGCCCAGCAGGCACACGTCCGCCGAGTCTCTGGCGATGTCGGTTCCGCAACCCATCGCAATGCCGACATCGGCGAGGGTCAGTGCGCCGGCATCATTGATGCCGTCGCCCACCATGGCCACCGGGCCGAAACCCCGCGCCTGTTCCACGTGCGCGATCTTCTGATCTGGCAGCAGTCCGGCTGAAACCGGGACCCGCAGTTCGCGAGCGATCTGATCGCCTCGTGACGGGTGGTCTCCGGTCAGGATCGCGATATCGAGGCCTTGCTCGCGGCACCTCTCGAGCGCCGCAGCGGCTTCCGGGCGAATGGTCTCCGAGAAAACTAATACCCCCCGCACAAGGCCATCCCAGCCAATCAACGTCAACGGATGACCCGCCGTTTCTTCCTGATCGAGGACGGCACGCAGTCGGTCGGGAATCGTCAGCCCGGCGAGTGTCATGAGACGCTCGTTCCCCAACGCCGCGCGGGTTCCCTGGGTCGTGCCGCCATCTGTCGCGGGGATTGCCCAGCGGCCGCTCACGCCCAAACCCGGTTGCTCCCGTCGATCGAGGATGTCAGGTGAGCCCGCCGGGAACGCCAGGCCGGACTGAATCGCCTGACAGAACACGTGGCGCGACCCGGCCGCCAGTTGAGCCGCCCGCTGCCAAATCTCTGAGTCATCCGTGCAACCGATGGAGTGGACCGCAAGGATCCGTGCCCGGCCCGTCGTGAGCGTACCGGTCTTGTCGAAACGGATCGCCTTCACATCGGCCAGACGCTCGAGTGCCTCGCCACTGCGGAAGATGACGCGTCTGCGGGCTGCCACGCTCAGCCCACTCCAGATGGCCAGGGGAGTGGCCAATCCCAGGGCACACGGGCAGGCAACCAGCAGCACCGATAACGCCGCCATCAGTCCCGCGCCCCAGCCGGAACGGACACCATGCACAATCAGGGTGACCAGCGAAACGCCGCTGACAAGCCAGAGGAACCAGCCTGCAGCCCGATCTGCCAGTCGCTGATACTGGCCCTGGGCCTCGCGGGCCGTGCGCAGAGCCTCGACCATCCGCGCCAGCGTCCCCTCGTCGGGACGTGCGGTCACGTGGACACGGGCTTCGGTCTCCAGATTGAGCGCTCCGCCGATCGCTGGTTCGCCTGCCAGGCGTGTCCGCGGCCAGCCCTCGCCGGTCAGCACCTGCTCATCAATGACATGCGGACCTGTCAGCAACACGCCATCGGTAGAAAACCGCTCATGAGGACGAACAACGAGAGTCTGGCCCACGCCGAGGTCAGCCAGGGCAATCTCCTGCGTGCCATCCGCTGTCGCGATCGTCACCCGCGCAGGCAGCAACCGCTCCAGTTCATCGAGGGCAATCGCGGCGGTCAGCTTCCCGGTGGCTTCGAGCCAACGCCCGAGGACGATGAACACGAGCACCATGCAGGCCACCTCGAAGTAGGTCGGACCGGCCCCCCGCATCACGGAGACCAGTGAATACGCATACGCCGCCATCACACCGGCGAGAATCAACAGATCGGTGGAGGCGATGCCCCGGCGGAAATCCGCCAGCGCAGCACCCAGAATCGGGCCGCCCAGCATGAACAATACGGGCAGCGACAACAGCAGACACAAGGAGCGCAGCAGTCCTGCCAGGGCTTGAGGCATTGGTGCGGTAGCATCGATCGCGTAGGCGTCATAACTCCAGAGGACGAGCGTGAACACCATCACATTCATCGACAGGAATATCGCCAGGCCCAGACGCGTCAACATCCAGCGGGCCTCGGCCTCGTTGCCCCCCGCGCCGGTGACGGAGGCCGCGAACCGGCAACCAAAGCAGCAGTACCCCGGACCTGCATCCCGCTGGGACGCCTCCCTCTTCCAGAGCGGTTGCGAAAGTGGCAGACCACAATAATCGCAGGTCGCGTCGCTGCGCCGGGTCATGACGGCGATGGCATCTCACTCTGAATGGCAGGCAGAAAGTAGGTAATGCCGTAGTAGATCGCGAAGATCCAGAACAGTACCCAGATCAGGCGCACGTACCAGGGGATGACACTGCTCGTGTAACTGTGGTGACGATGTTCCTGCTCGGGGGTGGTCTGTTCGACGGCTGACATGTCTGCATTTCCTGTGGTGTCGTGGACCGGGACAGCGGCTCACGGATTATTCCTACTGATCGAGTCGACGTTCGTTCTCAAGCATCGTGTGTTTGGGAGCTTCCACGTCGTGGAACATGCCATGGCCGATCGCCCAGATCAGCATGCAGAAGAATCCCAGACTCGCCAGCAGATAGTTAACCATCGGCGTGAAGGCGAAGGCTCCATCGGCTTCGCCTCTGGCCACGTGATAGAACTCGACGAACTTGTTCACGAAGCCGAGCATGCTCGGGATGAGAATCCCCACCGCCAGGATCAGAGTGACGATGAGTGTCCAGTTCACCCGGGGCGATGCAGGGGGGGCGGTGGACTTTGATTCGGGGGCGCGTGTGATCGCAGGGTCATTGAGCATTGGCAACCTCCTCTGGGGTCAGAGGCGTCGGGACGTAGTCTTCGTAATACGGATAGCTTTCCAGCCAGGAACCCAGCCACTGAATGTAGAGAATCAGCGAGAGCCCGCGCTCGTTCGGGTGATCCGGTGCGCCGTCGAACAGCCACGGATAACTCGGCATCGGTGACCAGCCGATCAGCATGGTGGGTTCAAAGAAATGGACCGCGTGCCAGTCGCTGGAGCGTCGTCCCCCTTCGCGGCTGAGGTCGGGTCCCACGCGACGAGTGCCGAACATCACCGGTCGCTGCAGCTCGTTCTGATACTCTTCAGACTGTGACACGGGTCCCCAGCGGCGCTCTTCGTTGGAGACGGGTCGGACGAACTGGCTGTGACAGTGCCAGCAGCCTTCTCCGACGTATACCTTGCGGCCCAGACGCAGGGCTTCGGCACACTCCTGGGTCACCCAGGCCTCAGCCGCGGCATCATCCGCAGGTCGTTCCCCGAATGCCGCCTGGAATGGCTCCGGGTAGCGCTGTGCCAGGTCTTCGAACTGGTAGCGCAGGTTCGCATTCACTAGCTCTTCGGCCGTCTGCTCCGGGAGGTTGCGATAGATCAGCACGGGCACAATGCCGTTCGACAGAAAGGCGAACGCGAAGAACGCCAGTCCGGCAATGAAGAAAACACCTGATTTGCTCTCAAACATGGGCGTGTTGCACTCAAGGAATCAGTGTTCAATGACAGTTCAGTCAGTCCGGGCGGGGATCAGTCGGCGAAGCTGCGGTCAATGGCGGGGGATTCCACATCGAGCGTCTGGGAGGTCAGGCTCAGCCGCCACGTCTTGTACAGGTTCCACACAAAGCACAGTTGACCGCCGATGATCGCCAGTCCGGCGACGACACGTACGACCCAGAACGGCTGCGAGACTGTCGATCGAGGCATCCCACGGCTGCAGCGCCGCCCAGGACCAGCCCTGGAACAACCCGCCCAGAGTCAGGTCGCTGCCATCACCAGCATGCCCACGGCCGACAGCCAGTAGTGCCACTCACAGAGCTCGCGGCTGTACCAGTCGACTCCCAGCAGGCGCGGGAAACAGATACGTCATGATGCCCAGCAGCCACATGCTGAACACGCCGAACATCACCAGGTGGGCATGTCCGACGACCCAGTCGGTGAAGTGAATCAGCGCCTGGAAGGTCAGCGTCACCTGCAACGCACACTGCAGAGCAGGTGAGGAAGTAGAACACCATGCCGGTGTAGAACCAGCGAATCGGCAGGTTGGTCACGAACTCGCGGCCGCGAGCCCCAGATCGTGCCGAAGAAGTTGATGATCACCGTCGTCACGACGAGTTCGACGGCGATCGTGGAGATGACGGCTCCGTACTGCAGGAACATCGGAATCGGCGTGTACAGGAAGTGGTGGATGCCCTGCAGCGGATAGAAGAACGCCAGCCCCCAGAAGCCGACCAGCGACAGCCCGTGGCTCCAGATCGGCTTCTTCAGCAGGATCGGGCACGAAGTAGTACATCAGTCCCCAGCCCAGCGGCGTGACGAACAGCCCGACGAGGTCGTGAATGAACAGCCCGCCGACCGCCCCGGCGCTCGTTCCGGACACGAAGTACTGCGGGAACGAAGTTGCCCATCGCGTAGGTCAGAAACGTCCAGACGAACGCGGCGATGAAGTACCACAACGTGACGTACATCGGCCCGCTGCTGATGCATGATCGGTGCCATGAAGTTGATGGCGACCAGCAGCAGGCCCAGCTGGGCCACCGGATCGATCCAGACCGGCGTCTCGCCCCATTCCAGCCCTTGAGCCTGGCCCAGCAGGATGCCGACCGCCGTGGACGAGCACGACGACCTGCCACGCCATGAAGATGAACAACGACAGTCGCCGAGTCCAGCACCGGCCGCAGCGTCAGCCGCGGGATCACCCAGTGCAGCATGCCCAGAAAGGCGTTGGCCAGAAAGCCGTAGGCGATGGCGTTCGTATGGACCATCCGCCAGCGCCCGGGCGAGAACAGCTCGATCCCGTTCAGCGGATTGTGCCTGATGAGCTGAAACGCCATCAGGAATCCGCCGGACATGGACACCAGCAGGTAGGCCAGGGCCGCGAGGAAATACCAGCAGACGAGGCGCTCATCCACGAGTTGCTCGTGGCGCGGCAGATCAGGCGGACGCGGTTCGCGGAGGCTGGTGTCGGTCGTCGGTTCGTCTGAATTGTGTGCCATAATCGATCGAAAGAGTTCGCGGGTGTGAGAGCCGTTCCTGAACTACACCGGTGTCGGCCCCCGATAGGGAGTGAACTGACCCCAGGGATGTAGCAATGCAATGACCCAGCCAAAAACGAGATGGGTGCCGGCAGCAACCCAGGGGGGGAGAACGGCTGGATCAGTGATCCAGTTGCCGCCGAAGAGCATGGGTTGCAGCCAGGCGAGTACTCCATAGAACCCGATCAGCCACAGGGCGATCGCGAGTACCGATGCGACCACCAGACGTTTGCCCAAGGGGGCCGCTTCTCCGCAGAATTTGACCATCAGCCAGTACATGGGAACTCCCAGCAGCATGCCGGTGGCGAGGTACAGGCAACACCCCATCGCCAGCTGCAACCCGCCGGTGTCGGAACTCATTTCCAGCGCCTGCTTTCCGAGCGGGAACGTGAGATAGACCCGGATCAACTCCAGCGGACTCTTACCGGCCAGAGGAGCCCCGATCACATTCGCCGTCAGGCTGACGGCAGCAGCGATCGCCCCCAGCACGCTGCCCGTGCTGAGGTAGTAGGCGTTGTACAGGGTTTTCGGTGGCCAGTCGGACGCGGGTAACGGTTCGGAGCCGACCTCCGACTCCAATTGCCGCAACCGGGCGCGTAACGTGTCGAGTTCCGCCTGCCTGGCACTGATGTCACGCGGTTTGTTCATGATCGTGCGCGCTGATGACAAAGGGCAGTGGTCATTCGGTTCCTTCGTTGATCGCGAATTGAGGATCAACCACCGCTGTCGGTTTCGGCCGACGGAAGATAGGGGGCCAGCGGACCCGGTGGCGGGCTGAGACCCTCGCGACGTCTGTTCGAAATCTCCAGCACATACGCGACAAGGTTCCAGAATGTCTCGGGCTCGTCTCGAAATGTATTCGCAAAGCTGGGCATCGGACTGACCCCCTGATAGATCCGTCGGTAGATGTCAACCGGGTCAGTCCCCCCATGCAGCATGCCGGACGTCAGGTCGGCGGCGCGGGTCGGATTGCCCCAGTCATCCTTGAGGTTCGACTTGAGATTCTCGGCAGTCAGGCCGCGACCATCCTCCCCGTGGCACTTCGAACAGAGTTTGAGGAACACATCACGGCCGGCCGCCACGTGTTCGCTGGTGAACACGGGTTGCGGGGTCAGTGGAGTGACTCGCTTCTGCTGTGCTTCTTTCCAGCGCGAGATCACCAGCGGTACGAGGTCGTCCTTGATCGCCTCCGGGTTGACCTCCTCTTCCAGTTCGGCGCGGAAGGCGATTTGCTCCTCAAGTTCCCCTCGCTGCGAAAGCACGAGCACATAGTCGATGACGGAGCTAATCTCGTTTTCTGGAAGCAGCTTGAACGAAGGCATCGATGTACCACGAATGCCACGCTGGACGATATGAACCAGATCCTCCTTCAGTGGGCGCGAACCCGATTCGGTCGACGTGAACTTGAACAACCCCTTGCGATAATCACGCGGCTTTGGATAGAGGTACCTCGCTGCCGGCCCATTGCCATCACCGCTCACTCCGTGGCACTGCACACAGCGCTTCTGATACACCGCCTGCCCGACCTTGAGGGTTGAGGAGGCACGCCCGGGATCCGTAAACAGTTTGGGATCCTCGAATGTGCCCGAGTACTCACGGACCTGCTGGCGGACATCGGTCTGCAACTCCGCGGGGAGCTCCTGAATCGACGCGCGATACGTCCATTCCGGTTCTTGCTCGCGACCGCAGCCGCAGACGACGATCAGGGCCAGCGAGGCCGAAGTAATCGCTCGATGCACAGCGCTCTTTCCGGTGAGAGGGGAAGTGGTACGGATTCCACGCCGCAGATCATCGGGGCGCTGAATCAGACTCGATCGATTCCTGAATCACATCGCTTTCCAGAGCCTGTCAGTCGCCGCGTCCCGAGCGTGGATGATAACGATCTCGGCACGCAGCGGAAGAGATCGACGTCCTCCGAGACAACCGCATTTGGAAAATGGTCATCTGGACCGTTGTCCGCATAGATCGGTGCCAGGCTTTCGCCGCACTGCGAAGAGCAAATGCAAAGTGACACGGACCTTTTCGGGGCCGAGAATCGTCTCCACAAACCTATTGCAGCAGGGCGCGCGGTGTGCGATGTGTGCGAATTGACACGCCCAGCCGATTGCAACTGAAACGCAATGGCTGTGGAGGAGCAAGCCTGAAAGGCGAGATGAACTCCGACAACTGGACGACCTCACTCAGGAATCTTGCGGGGCCGAAATAATGTCCGGCAAACCCCCGCGTGCGTTCCCCGACATCTGCCGTTTTTGCAGTCGAGACACAACGACCCGGCCGGGCATAACCGTTGTCGGGATTGACGAGGGCCAGTGGAACGGCCAATACTGAGAGCAGGCCCGACGCCATAATCGACCCCCCCATGGTTGCACTCGTTCACAAGCGCAGACACTGCGCCTCGTCACTGGTCCGAAAGTCATTTCGGATCGCCCTCTTTGCCTGCATGTTTGCGTCGACCTGGCGGGCACCGGTTCCTTGGCTTCATCGACATTCCGACGTCATTCCTCTGGACAGCAGTTCGAATCTTGCGTTGCATTTGACGAATTGGCATACCACCGAGGATCACTCGGACGAGTGGCACGTCCATTTTGCTCTGCTGGACGATATCCTGCGTGGCAGCGGAAATCCTGTTCCGCCCTGTGATGATCGAGATCAATCACAGCGACTTGTTACCGGAATGGCCGAACTCGGTGAGCACGCCCTATTGAACAAACTTGCGTCTTCAATCGAGTCACCGGCGGAGGGAACCGTCAAATCGGAACTCCCTGTTCCCTTCCACGGGACGACTGGCCGAAGCCGTTCGTTACGCGTCCAGTTCCTGAGCGACTTTGCCAGTTCTGGCCGTCTGCAGTCGCTGCTGCGCGTTGCGCAGTGTTGATCTCTCGCAGGCTTCCGCACAGGTCGGACGCCCCCTTTCGTGGTTGATGTTCACCACGCTCTGCGTCAGGGCCGTCCGCATTCAGCGTCTTTCGTTTGGCTGAGGTTGTCCAATGCGCCCATCGTTCCTTCGAAGCGTTTCCGTCAAGGCCCTCATCATTTCCGCCTTGATCATGTCTGCGGTCGTTGTGGCGGTTGTGTACGCCAAGACGTTGGTCCACCAACCCGAGCGCGACCGACACGGGAACGATTCTGCCGATAGACCGGCCTGCGTTGGCTTCTGGTGGTGCCAAGACGAACGTCAGCATCGTCACGCTGACGGAGGAAAAGCTGGCGTCAGCACAGATTCAGGTGGAACCGGCGACACTGGGCCGATCACTCATCACCACTACGTACCGGGCCGACTGGCCTACGATGACAATCGACATATCGATGTGAAGTCACCAACGAGCGGCATTGTCACGGAGGTTCTCGTTAAACCCGGAGACGTGGTGAGGCGGGAGACGTGCTCGTCAAGCTGACAAGCCCGGAGATCGGAGTGGCTCGTGCTGATGCACTGCAACGGAAAGCTCAAGCCCGGTTGTCGCAGGAACTGGCGGAACGAGCGGCAATGCTCAAGGAAAACGTGACGGCAATCGTCGCGGTCTGAAACGGGAACCGGACTTTGACGACTTGAAAGGTCAATTCGCAGGAGAACTACTCGGAACCTATCGCGACCAACTACTGGGGGCCTATGCCCGCGTGCAACTCGCGGAGAGTATGCAGCGGAATTCAGCGACTCTGGGCGTATCGGGTGCCTTGTCAGGCAAGACGGTGCAGGAGCGTCAGGCAGAGGCACGTGCCGCCCGGGTGGCACTCGATGCCGCGTGTGAGCAGGCTGGTCTGGATGTCTGGTTGGAACAGCAGCGGGCTGATGCCGATGCGCGCGACGCCCTGCGACGACTGGAAATCGCTCAGCAACATCTGGCCGCGCTCCTGATGAGTGACGTCGCCCTCCATCCGGAGACAAACAGGTCCACGATCGCGGAACCAGGCACAAGCCAAGGGAATCTGGAGGCACTGTCCACCGTCGCGGTGCGAGCCCCGATTGGCGGAACGGTAGAGGCACGTCTGCTCTCCGCCAGTGAGCGCGTCCAGGCTGGCAACACGTTGCTGGTGCTGGCGGACACACAATCGCTCTGGATCGAGGCCGACATCCGTGAAAACGACTGGGCCGCGGTCTCGCTGAGTGCCGGCCAAATGCTCACGATCAATGTTCCAGCCATGAATAATGCGGAGTTTTCCGCAACGATCGAATACATCGGTCGAGAAGTATCCACAGACACGAACTCCATCGCGATCGTGGCCGCGCTCGACAATTCGGACGGTCGACTGCGCCCTGGACTGTTCGTGCGTGTCGCCATTCCCATGACATCGCGAAGCGATGTGCTGACGGTCCCCCTGGCGGCGGTACTGCGACATGACAGTGAGGCCTTTGTCTTCGCAGCACTCTCGGCTAACCAGTTCCGCCGCGTCGACGTCAGCACGGGTGACGAAGACGACGGGCATATCGAAATTGTGAGCGGACTCCGTGCCGGGGACCGCGTCGTCACTCGAGGTGCCTTCTTCCTCAAGTCCGAGCTCTTGCTGGAAAGTGAGGAGGAATAGCGATGCTCAGCCGGCTGATCGAGTTTTCACTGAATAACCGCTTCCTGATTCTGACGGCGACGCTACTGTTGGCGCTGGGAGGGATCTACTCGGCGATTCACTTGCCGATCGACGCCGTGCCGGACATGACCAACGTGCAAGTCCAGGTGATGACGAATGCCGGCTCTCTCTCACCTGTTGAGGTGGAGCGCTATGTGACCAATCCGGTCGAGTGGGCCATGAGCGGATTGCCCCGGGTCGAGGAAGTCCGCAGCGTTTCCAAGTTCGGGATCAGCCTGGTCACGATCGTCTTCGAGGAGGGAACCGATGTTTATTGGGCGCGCAATGTGACGGCCGAACGCATGCTGGCAGCGTCGGCTGACATTCCACCCGGCTATGGCACCCCCGAGCTCGGGCCGATGACGACAGCACTGGGTGAGATTCTTCAGTTTGAGGTGCGCGGGCAGAACCACTCACCCATGGAGCTCCGCTCGATTCTGGACTGGGAAGTGGCCCCGCGACTTCGTGAGGTCCGGGGCGTGACCGAGATCAACACGATGGGCGGGTTCTTCAAGACGTTTGAAGTCTGCGCCAATCCCGACCGCCTGACGAGTTATGGCATCTCCCTCAACGACCTCTTTGAGTGCCTCGAAGCGAACAATGGCACTGCCGGTGGAGGCTATATTGTCCACAACGATGAGCAACGTTTCATTCGGGGACAGGCGCTGTTAAAGGATGCCGACGACATCCGCCAGGTCGTTGTGAGACGAGAGCCGGATGGCATTCCCATCCTGGTAAGTGACGTCGCCGACGTTGTCGTGGCACCCATGACCCGACAGGGGGCCGTCACGCGGGACGGTCGTGGTGAAGCGGTGATCGGCATGGCCATGATGCAGATTGGCGAAAACTCGCGTGAAGTGGTCGAGCGTGTCAAGGCTCGGCTCGAGGAGATCGAGCCCACGTTGCCGGACGGCGTACGGCTGGAAGTGGTCTATGATCGCGCCGATCTGATCGGTCGCACGCTCGACACGGTGCTGCGCAACCTGATTGAAGGCGGGGTCCTGGTGATCATCGTGCTGCTGCTCATGCTGGGCAGTCTGCGGGCCGGGATCATCACGGCCCTGGCCATTCCCTTGTCGATGTTGTTCGCAACCAACCTGATGATGGCGACCGGGATTACCGCGAGCCTCATGAGCCTCGGCGCGATCGACTTCGGGCTGATTGTGGACAGCTCGGTGATCATGATTGAGAACTGCATGCGTCGACTGTCAGAGGATAGCCGGGGGAGAAGCCAAACCGAAGTCGTTCGCGACGCTGCGATCGAAGTCCGCAAACCGACGATGTTTGGCGAACTGATCATCGCCATCGTCTATGTGCCGGTCCTGGCCCTGCAGGGCATGGAAGGCAAGCTGTTCCGACCCATGGCGCTCACGGTCCTGTTTGCCCTTGCCGGTTCACTGGTGCTGTCGATGACGCTCATGCCTGTCCTCGCCGCAACCTTCCTGCCCAGGCATATGGAAGAACGGGAGGCCTTCCTGATCCGCTGGATCAAATGGATTTACCGTCCGATCGTGGCGCGATCCATACGCTATCCGGCTATGACCATTGGGATCGCTCTTGCCGTGTTTGTTGGCAGCATTCCTGTCGCGATGAACTTGGGGGCGGAGTTCATGCCGCGACTCGTCGAAGGGGACCTGCTGATCGAGGCCGTGCGTCTTCCCAGTGCGACAATTGAAGGTGCGGTCAAGATCGGCGCGCAGATTGAAACGATTATCGGTGGCTTCCCGGAAGTGAAAACCGTGTTTTGCAAGACCGGTCGCCCGGAGATTGCGAACGACATTATGGGAGTCCATCAAACCGACATCTGGGTCATGCTCAAGCCGACACACGAATGGCGGCAAGGGGTGACACGCGATGATCTGATCGGGGACTTGAAGGCCGCTCTCGCCTCGCAGGTTCCGGGTGTCACGTTTGGAGTGACGCAGCCCATTGAAATGCGCGTGGATGAACTGGTCGCGGGTGTCAAGGCTGATGTAGCCGTCTTGCTTTACGGGGATGACTTGTCGGTTCTGGGAGAGAAGTCCAAAGAGATCGAAGGCGTGCTGAAGACGCTCGCAGGCTCGGCGGATGTGAAGGCTGAGTACCAGGCCAATTTGTCGACGCTCCTCATCGAACCGAAGCGGGACCTGCTGGCCCGCTACGGAGTCTCGGCCGCCGATGTCCTGGAAGTTGTCGCCGCCATGGGGGGCCGCGAGTCGGGTCTGATCTTCGAGGACCGTGCCCGTTATCCGATCATCGTCCGGGTTCCGGCGGAGTGGAGAACCCAGCAGCACTTGCTGGAGCAGCTGCCGGTCTCACACGCCGGTGGATATCCCGTCCCCCTCAAAGAGGTGGCCGACCTGGTCCTCGAAGAAACACCGCCGACCGTCGAACACGAATCCAGTCGCCGGCGCACATTCATCCAATGCAATGTCCGCGGCCGTGACGTGGCCAGCTTCGTCGCCGAAGCAAAACGCACAATCTCCAGCCAGGTCGAACTCCCTCCGAACTATGAAATCCGGTGGGGTGGTGATTTTGAAAACCTGCAATCAGCCAGCTGGCGGTTGATGCTGATCACTCCGATCGTGTTGCTGTTAATCTTTCTGCTCCTCTATTCGACGTTCAAGTCAGCGCGCCTGGCGCTCTTGATCTTTCTGGCCGTGCCGATGGCGGCCTCCGGCGGAGTTTATGCCCTCGCGATGCGAGGCATGCCCTTCAGCATCTCGGCGGGTGTGGGCTTCATTGCCCTGTTCGGTGTCGCCGTCCTGAATGGTCTGGTATGGGTCAGTGCTGCTGAAAACCGACGCCTGGCGGGAGAACCTCCGGAAACCGCCACGTTCGAGACAGCGCTCACCCGGCTGCGACCGGTGCTGATGACCGCGCTCGTCGCCAGTTTTGGTTTCCTGCCCATGGCACTCTCCCACGGAGACGGTGCCGAAATGCAACGGCCACTGGCCACGGTCGTGATCGGGGGACTGATCACTTCGACCTTGCTCACGTCTCTGGTTGTCCCGGCGATCTACCCGTTTTTTGCCCGGGGCGTTCGGATCAGCCGTCTGGGAAATGAAACCTCGACCGAACCGGAGGATCGCATGGTTTCAGTGATGCCGTAGCAGACAGGGGGGGCACTTCAATAACCTGCAGCGCCGCTGACGCTGCATGGAACTGCGGATTCTCTTGAGCTGAAGGCTGGAACGTTGGGGGCCAACTAGGGATGCATACACAACTCGGCACTGGCATTTTCTCGTGTGCTCCTGTGTGCGGCACCCGGCCGGTGCGCATGTGAGGGTGCCGAAGGTGATGGCTGCATGTCCCGGCGTTGATTGCTCCAGACTGGTGTCGTGAAAGACAATCTTACGATTCGCGTACAGTTCCGGTCGCAGGAGAAGGGCGGTGAGAATGTCCATCTGGTCGCGGGAATCGACAGTTCCGTCGCGACGCCGCAACTGGCGTCGCCTGTTCCGGATCTCAGCCGGTGCGGTTGTTGTAGCGGGGTTGCTGCGCTGGATGCATCCCGCAGCCCCAACGTCACTGGGTGTTCGGAATGGACAACTAAGGCAATGCCCCGATTCTCCCAACTGTGTCTCGTCCACCAGTACAGATCCACGACATGCCATTGAGCCATTGGCGTTTCAAGGCACAAGGCGGGAAGCCCTGCAGCAACTGGAGGCACTCGTCAGGCAGATGCCTCTTGCACACGTCGTCGAATCCGGCGATCAATACCTACACGTGGAATTCCGGAGTCGGATGCTGAGGTTCGTTGACGATGTGGAGTTCTTTGCTCCCCTCGACGCCCATCATATTGAAGTGCGATCAGGGTCACGCGTGGGCTACTCCGACTTCGGAGTCAATCGCGATCGCATCGAGATGATCCGACAACTCTTCAACGAGTCGTTCGCTTCCGACGGGAGTTGAGTGCAGCTCGCCGACGACGCCGGGGTGACAGCGATTGCGAGGCGGTCAGACGGTCGCAGGTTCTGCCCCTCGTCGATGCACGATTGCATACACACAGGGAACCAGCACCAGCGTCAGCACGGTTGAAACGACCATGCCGCCGACCAGTGCCCGGGCCAGGGGGATGATGGCCTCGTTCCCCGGTGCGAGCTGGAACGTGAGCGGGATCATCGACGCCACGAGGGTCAGTGACGTCATCAGAATGGGTCGCAACCTCACTTGAGCAGCTGCCAGCGCCGCCTGTCTGGCGGGGAGCCCTTCGTCTCGCCGGCGGTTGGCAAAGTCGACCAGCAGAATCGAGTTGTTCACAACGACACCGATCATTATCAGCGTCCCCATCAGCGACTGGATGTTGAGAGTCGTGCCGGTGAGGTACCTTGCGGGTCAGCAACGCCGTGCCGCCGGAGCCGCAACCTGCAGATGTGGCAGGATGGCCGGTCACCGCGACGCGACAAGCGGGGGCTCAGGATCGAGCAGTTGGTCCAGCGGCTGACGACTTTCAGCCGGCTGCGGGTGTGCGATGATTACATGCCGGAGATGTTCACCGGGTTCGTGCGGCGGAGGTGCCAATTGGTGCAGTTACACCAATTCGACTGATAGCACCCATCACCCCGGTATTCGCTATACTCTGCGGTGGTGGGATGTGACCTCAAAGGGTTCCTCGATGCGATTGATTCTTACAGCACTCCGTCATCCGATTTCGGTGATGATCGTCATCGTGGCGGTGGTGTTGGGATTCTTTGTGGCTGTCGGTAAGCCGATCGCGCAGGGGTTGGGTCTGCCCTATCCCGCCGCACTACCGCAAGGGATGGAAGTTGATGTCTTTCCCGCGCTCAATCTGCCGGTCATCTATGTCTGTCAGCCGTATGGCGGAATGGACCCGGCGCAGATGGAAGGCTATCTGACGAACTACTACGAGTACCATTTCCTCTATATTAGCGGCATCCATCACGTCGAATCGCGGAACATTCACAGCGTGGCGCTGATGAAGCTGACGTTTCATCCCGGCACCAACATGGCTCAAGCCATGGCCGAGACGATTAACTATGTGAATCGCTCTCAAGCCTTCATGCCGCCGGGCACCGTGTCGCCGTTTGTGATGCGATTCGACACGGGCAGTGTCCCGGTTGGTCGGTTGGTGATGTCGAGCGAAACCAAAACGATCGCCGAGATTCAGGATATGGCGCTGTTCCGCGTGCGGCCGATGTTTGCGGCATTGCCGGGCGTGTCGGCTCCGCCGCCGTTCGGTGGTAGTCAGCGGACAGTGGTCGTTACCGTCGATCCTCAGCGGCTGCAGGCTTACCGCATGTCACCTCAAGAGGTTGTCACCGCACTGGCAGAAAACAATCAACTCAGTCCATCGGGCAATATCGCGATCGGCGACAAGTTTCCCGTCGTCCCCGTCAATTCCGTCGTCAAGGACGCCAATGAGTTGACCAACTCGCCAATCCGCAGCGAAGACGGTCGTACGATCTATCTGCGCGATGTCGCGACCGTTCGCGATTCCATGGATTTGCCGTCGGGCTATTCGTTGGTTAATGGCCGCCGCGCGGTGTACATTCTGGCGACCAAGCGTGCGGACGCTTCAACACTCTCCGTCGTCAACGAAATCAAGGCCGCGCTACCGGCGATGAAGGCGGCGATGGGCGAAGAGGGCAAGGACATCGACGTTCGCTTTGAGTTCGATCAGACGCCCTACGTCACGCGCGGCGTATCCGGTGTAGTGACGGAAGGTGTGCTGGGAGCATTCCTGGTGGGGCTGATGATTCTCGTGTTCCTGCGCGACTGGCGCAGTGCACTGGTCGTTGTCCTCAACATCCCGCTCGCGCTGATGTCGTCGGTCCTGCTGCTGTGGCTGACGGGCCAGACGCTCAACCTGATGACGTTGGGTGGATTGGCGCTGGCAATCGGAATTCTGGTCGACGAGGCAACGGTCGAAATCGAGAACATCCATTCCCAGATGGAACGTGTCGGCTCCATTGCGCGCACGGTGAAGTTGGGGAACTCTCAAACAGCCATCCCGCGTCTTCTCGCAATGATCTGTATTCTGGCCGTGTTTATTTCAGCACTCTTTATGCACGGGGCGGCGCGATCGCTGTTCGTGCCGCTGGCGCTCGCCGTCGGCTTTTCGATGATTGCGTCGTACATTCTTTCCAGCACGTTCGTGCCGGTGATCTCGATCTGGCTACTTCGCGGTCACGATGAGGCAGCGACGCATCACGCTCCGATTCTGGACCGACTTCGAGGCGGCTACGAATGGACGCTGACTCGGGTACTCCGGTTTCGCATCGTGTTCGTTGCCCTCTACTTGATGGGCACAGCGGTTGTGATTGTTGGCTTGGGAACGCGATTGGGCATGGATATTTTTCCTCGTGTCGACGCCGATCAGTTCCGCGTCCGACTGCGAGCCGCCGATGGCACGCACCTTGGTCGCAGCGAACGGATCGCGCTGCACGTCATCGACACCATCGAACAGGAAGTGGGACGCGACAACATTGACCTGACGCTGGGCTACGTCGGCACGAACCCGTCGAGCTATCCAATCAACGCAGTGTTTCACTGGTCGCGCGGCCCGGAGGAATCCGTGCTATGGGTCGATCTGCGCGATGACGCCGAAATTGACGTCGCGACGCTTCAGCAGCGGCTGCGAGAACGGCTGGCGAGCGACGCGGAACTGGTTGGAGTTCAGTTTTCGTTCGAGCCGTCGGACATCGTTAACGAAGTGATGAGTTTTGGTTCGCCGACGCCGGTCGAAGTTGCCGTGAGCGGCCCGAGCCTGACGGAGAACCGCGCGTTTGCCGAAACGGTGCATGACGAATTGGCCAAGGTTCCGGCACTGCGCGATCTTCAGTACGCACAGTCACTGGACTACCCGACAGTCGAAGTCGATGTCGATCGCGAGCGGGCTGGGCAAGCCGGTGTGACGCCGGTCGATGTTGCCCAAGCCCTTGTGGCCGCCACTTCATCGACGCGATTCACCGTCCCGATCTTCTGGGCAGAACCGAAAAGTGGCCGCGGTTACCAGGTGCAGGTCGAATTGCCGAGATCGGTCGTCCGCGAGGCCGAAGAAGGCATCGACGCGATCGACTCGGTAGCCGATCTGGCGTCAATTCCTGTTCGTCACAATCGCTCACTTTTTGCGAATTCGGCGAATGGTGGATACATAAGTCCGGGTTCCACAGTGCGCATCCGCGATGTCGCTGAATTGCGCGAAGGAACAATGCCCGGCCAGTTTGACCGCTACAATATGCAACGCGAGATCGGTTTGACCGCCAACTTCGTCGCCGCGGACTTGGGGAGCGTTGCTCGTGACGTGACGGCGGCATTGGCTCGGGCGGGCGAACCGCCGACCGGCGTGAAGGTTCAGGTTCGAGGCCAGATTCCACCGATGAACGACATGCTCAGCGGCTTGGGTGTTGGGTTGTTGGTGGCGATCGTGGTGATCTTTCTGATACTCGCCGCGAACTTTCAGTCTCTCCGCCTGGCTCTCGTTACGGTCTCCAATGCACCAGCCGTGGTGGCAGGCGTGGTGCTGCTACTGTATCTGACCGGAACGACGCTCAACATTCAGTCGTTTGTCGGTTCGATCATGGCGGTAGGTGTGGCGATGGCCAACGCGATTCTGCTGGTCACGTTTGCGGAAGAACGTCGCCGCCATGGGTTGGCGATCGAAACGGCAGCGGTCAGTGGATCGACTTCGCGTATGCGCGCGGTTCTGATCACGACGGCAGCGATGATCGCCGGAATGGTTCCCATGGCGCTGGCACTGGGCGAAGCCGGTGCGCAGATGCGCCGCTGGGCCGAGCCGTGATTGGCGGATTGGCGGCCGGCACGGCCGCGACGTTCTTTATCCTGCCATGCATGTTCACAATTCTGCAGAGTCGCGCGACGACAGCATCCGGCTCGCTCGATCCCGATGACCCGGAAAGTGCGTACTACGTCGCCGATCATGAAACACCAGATTCCCATGCACATGATTCAGGAGTAGGAAGATGACGCACGATCGTATCGTTCGAAGTGTGATCGTTGCCGCCGCCGTACTGATGGCGACGCAGCGACCAACGGTGGCACAAACTCCCGCGACGTCGCCAAAGTCGACAACTCAACCAGCTCGCATCGAGCCGTTTGAACAGGTTCCGCTGTTTGCAAGGATTGAAGGATACATCAGCCCGGCTCACACGAGCGACCAGGCCAAAAATCCATCTCGCAAATCATCGCTGGCTGACATTGGAGACCGGGTGAAGGCAGGGGAGGTGTTGGCCGAGGTCTCGGTTCCTGAATTGCGGCAGGGACTGCGGCAGAAACAGGCGCTGTATGCGCAGGCCGAGGCTGAAGTCGAGCAGGCCACGCAAGCGATCATTGTCGCGCAGAAGGTTGCCGAGAGTGCGCGGGTTCGGGTGACTGAAGCGGAAGCCGGCATCGCTCGGGCCACCGCCGAATACGAACTCGTCAGGTCGGAGCGAGATCGCATCCAGGAGCTTGTCAGCAGGGACTCTGTGACCGCACAGTTGGGCGATGAAGCGATCAGCCAGTTTCGTGCCGCCGACGCGGCCCGGGGAGAGGTTTTCGCCAAGGTCGAATCAGCGAAAGCGGAGTTTGGCGAAAAGGAGGCGAACATCGCTTTGGCCCGTGCCGACGCTGCAGCCGCTGCCTGCGCCTGCAGGTTGCCCAGGTGAACGTCGATCACATTCAGACGATGCTGGAATACGCCACGATCCGCGCACCATTTGCTGGTGTCGTCACCGAGCGTGGAGTTGATACGGGCCATCTCGTAGGACCTCATCAGAGCAACAACTCGCGTCCGCTGTTTACGATCGCTCGCACGGACGTCCTGCGCGTCACCGTCGACATCCCCGAGTTGGAAGCTTCACTGGTCGACATTGGGGATCGCGCCATTATCCGCGTCCAAGCGCTCGGAACCGAGGAAATCGAAGCAAGAGTGACTCGAACTTCGTTTGTGCTCGATCCTTCCTCACGAACGCTTCGCGTGGAAATTGACGTCGCCAATGAAGCTCAACGGCTCCGTCCGGGAATGTACGCGACCGTGCGGATCGAACTGGATGATCAACTTCCACAATCAGTTGGCAGTAAAGCCGAATGAGCCTGGCAGTTCCGGCCAGGATTCCGCTTGCCGTCGGGATCGAAGGAAGGTCCATCCGACCGGCAAAGACAACAGTTGTTTCTGGCACACTGGCGCGGATCCGGTTCCGGCAGATCATCATGTGGACGTCGCTGGCTGCGTCGAGGTCCGGCGGATCTCGGCCTCCGATACCGCAACGGTCTTGACTGGCACCTTCGTCGCCGTGCGGACTTGTTCGACCTTGGACTCCTCTGCCGGTTGACAGCCTGCGAAAGTCAGCGAGAGTCCGGCGAGTATCCACATCCAGGACGAATGGCGCATGCGAAGGCCTTTTCGGATAATTACCATGATCCTCCGAGTCTAACCGACACCTGAACCCTGACAACAGGAGCAAGTTCCCTGCGTCACGGCTTTCCCAGACACTGGTCCCGTTAGAACCCTGCCGACCGCAACCACCGGTGCAATGCATGCCAGGAGAAGTTGCATCCTTGTGAGACCCGAAACGTACGTGCGTTTGCTGCAGTCGCCACGTCCACTACGTCGAACTGAATCGATACAGACCGGACGAAGGGACGGAGTCTCACGGTACCGCGAAGGAGTGTCGGAATGTCTCGAACTGCCAGATCCACAGGGATCTTGTTGTGCTTGTTCATCACAGGTTGCCCCAGGCGCGGATGGCCGGACTCGTGCGCCCTTCCGCCGCTCTGCGCGTGCATTCCCCGACATCGAGTGAAGCCGTGATGGCTGCGGCACCTGCGCCAGGCAGTGGAGGATCGCTGCTCGCTTAACGAAGTTTCGTCATCTTCTAACGCTTCGGACACGCTGCGCCCTGATGCACCGCTCCGCCATCCCGAAGACGTCGCCCAACCCTCACACTTTGCCGCATCGGCAGCACCGGACGCAGAAGCTGATGTCGTCCTCACCACCGCGGAACTCCCCGCAGACGTTGACCCATCCGCAGAGCTGACCACCGCCGATGCCGGGATCGAGCAGCCACTTCTGGAATCGCTTTCCGCGAAGCCAGCCAATGTGCTGTTGCTGGATCTACCCACGTCGCTCGCGCTGGTGGGAGGGCAGCATCCGGTTGTGGCCTTCGCCCAGTGGCGAGTCGAGGAAGCCTATGCCCGACTGGACGGAGCGAACGCCTTGTGGCTTCCGTCCCTGAGGGCCGGTGTCAGCTATAACCGGCACAATGGACCTCTGCAGGCCTCCCCTGGTGAAGTGATTGATGTGAGTCGATCCTCGCTGCAGGCCGGTCTGGGAGCGGGTGCAGTCGGGGCAGGGACGACGCTGGTGCCAGGTGTCCTGGCACAATTCCATGTATCCGATGCCATCTTTCAGCCTCGCGTCGCGGAGAAGACGGCGTGGGCGCGTCAGCATGCCGCTACCGTCGCCTTCCAGGATCAACTGTTGCAGGTGGCATTGGCCTATGTGAATCTGCTCTCCGTCGAACAGGAGATGCGCATCATCGAGGAAACCCGTCAGCGCACATCCGGACTGGCGCTGTTGACGGCAGACTATGCGGCCGCTGGACAAGGTCTGCAGTCAGACGCCGACCGCCTGGCGACGGAACTGATTCTCGTGGAGGGGCGGTTAATCGAGGCTCGTGAGCGGTCGGCGACGGCGGCCGCTCGACTTCTGGAAGCGGTCAGTCTCGATCCCGGCTGCGAGGTGGAATTGACAGACCCCGGCGTGACTCCCATTGAACTGGTCAGTGTCGCGACTGATCGAAACAGTCTCGTCCGCACCGCCTTGTCGTCTCGCCCGGAACTGAAGGCCGCCCAGTGTCTGGTCGCCGCGGCCTGTGATGAGTTCGACCGACAACGCTATGCTCCGTTTGTCCCGAGTGTATTACTCGGGTTCAGTCAGTCAGGATTCGGCGGAGGGCGTGGGACGACGATCGGCAACTTCGGCGATCGCATGGACTTCGACGCGCTGGCCGTCTGGGAGGTTCGCAACCTCGGCTTTGGCGAAGCTGCGGCCCGTCGGGAAACTTCGGCCCGGGTCCAGCAGACCCAGTACGAACAACTGAGGACGATGGATACGGTCGCCCGTCAGGTTTCAGAGAGCTATGCCCAGCTGTCTTATCGTGCTGAGCGCATGCGGGTATCGCAAGATGCCATCCGATCAGCGACCGATTCGTATGAGCGTAATCTCCGGCGGATCCGTGCAGGGCAGGGGCTTCCACTGGAAGTGCTCCAGTCGATTCAGGCTTTTGAGGATGCGCAGCGGGCCTATCTGGAGGCCGTCACCGCCCATAACGAGGCTCAGTTTCGCCTGCGGTGGTCGCTGGGGTGGCCCGTCTCCGGCAGCCTGTAGCGATTCCGTCGTCCGGAACCTGAGCCGGCAGTCCGTGGGGATTTGGTTGTAGATGTCTCTCTGGTGTGTATCTCGATAGCAGGTGAGATTATACCGGGGACGTTCCTGCTGCAAAGCCCGTCAGGGCGTAAGATCGAAGCCCATAGCGTCGTACGTGTTTAGCGTGCGGTGGATTGATCTTGCAAGTTTTGTTGGGTTTGCGATCCTCTTGTTCGGAGGATGGCGATGTCGGAAGGGAAACCGACATACGGGGAGTTGGTGGTGCTGGTCGAGCAGCAGGCGGTGGAGATTGCGCGGCTCACGCAGCGGGTCGCCGAACTCGTGGGGCACGTGCAGACACTGGAGGAGCAACTGCAGGCCGCGCATCGGCAGACGGCCCCGTTTCGTCGGCGGGACCGACTCAAGAAGCCCGAGTCCGAGAAACAACGTCCCGGCCGCAAGGAGGGACACGAAGGGGCCTATCGCCAACGGCCCGAGCAGATCGACGAACACATCGAGGTTCCGCTGCCGTGCTGCCCGCACTGTGAGGGCGAGTTGAGCGATCTTCAGCAGCGGGACCAGTACCTCGAAGAAATCCCTCCGGTGCGGCCCCGGTGCTTTCAGATCACCACGTGGACTGGCGTGTGTCCGGAGTGCGGGCCTGTCCAGAGTACGCACCCCTTGCAGACCTCGACGGCGGTGGGGGCAGCGGGAAATCACCTCGGGCCTCGGGCGCAGGCGTTGGCCCTGCTGCTTTCGCATCGGTCGGGACTGACGATGCGGCGGACGTGTCAGGCCCTGCAGGATCTGTGCGGTCTGAGACTCTCGCCAGGGGGACTGGCCCAGCTCCTGCAGCGGGCGGCCGGTCGACTGGAACCCGTCCACGGGCAACTCATCCAGCAGATTCGCCAGAGCGCGGCGGTGTTCGCTGATGAGACCCGCTGGTATGTGGGCGGGCCGAAGTGGTGGCTATGGGTCTTCACCACACCCGAGGCGACATTGTACCGCGTTGAGCCGGGCCGCGGCTCGGATGTGGTAATCGACACGCTGGGGAACGATTTCGGCGGCCTGCTGGTGAGTGATTGTCTGGCGAGCTACAACGCGATCGACTGTCGCCAGCACAAGTGCATCGCGCATCACCTGAAGGTGCTCACAGAGCATCAAGAGGCGCTGGCGCAACGGGGGATCGACTCTTCCGACCTGATGCTGTGGAAGTTGCATCTTCAGGATGTGATCGCCACTTGGAAACACCGGGAGCAGATGGAACCGGTGGCCTATGCCCTGAAAGTTCTGCAACTCGGGCGCGGTCTGAAGTATTTGCTCAGCCGCTCTCCGCCCGAACCCGAAGAAGTCCGCTTCCGCAAACGGCTGGAGCGAGTGCGGGAGGATCTGCATGGCTGCCTGGGGGAACCGGCGGCGGAACCGACCAACAACCGGGCCGAACGCGAACTGCGTCCGGCAGTCATCGACCGCAAACTCTCCTGCGGCAACAAGACCATTGCTGGCAAGCAGGCCTGGGAAATCCTCCGTTCAGTGATCATCACGGCCTCCAGGCAAGGTGACGACCTCCTCGACACCCTCACCCCCCACCTCCGCCTCGCCACAGCGTGAGTCGACAGAAACGCTAAACACGTACAAAGGGAGGGTGAACTCAAGTTGCACAGAGGGGACGCTCGACACGTACGACGCGCTGGGCTTTCTACGGACACCCCTGCGCGGGGCCGCGGAGTGTCCCGGACCACCTGTCATACCGATGTATGCCCACGTCTCTCGAGAACAGTTCGTGTCGATCGCACGCTCCGGGATGACGTGGTATAAGTCACGGAACTGCATGGACCCGAGCGAAAGCCGCGCCTGGTTGTCACTACTGACGGGCGGAGTCGTCAATTGCTTGAGTTAAGTCCTCCTGCGCCCCGCGACGCGAGTCATGCTCCTGAGGCCACTCTGTGACCGTATCTCCTGAAACGACGCCGTCGTCGCCGCCGTCAACTACAGAAATGCCCGCATGTCCGGCACCGCAGTCGTGGCAGGATGTGCTGAGCGGATTCCACCAGGAAAGCGACCTGGTCACTGCCGAGACACCGCTGGGAAGCGTTGAGGGACGCGTGCTTGGCGAAGGGCTGCCGTTGCTGTTCCTCGGGGGGTTTGCGGGCGCCCCAGAGCAGTTCGCCCTGACGGCTTGGCTGCTGCGGAACGAGTGCCGCTGCCTGCTGGTCGACTACTCGCTGCTGCCTAATCGGACCGGAGAGTCAGCCGAGCAACAGACCCGGGCCGTGTCCGCATCACTGTCCACATGGGTCGAACAGTGCGGCGTCGACTCCTTCTCCATCCTGGGGACATCGTTCGGAGCACAGGTCGCGGTGCAGATGCTGTTGGACGAACCGGATCGCATCAGCCACGCGCTGCTGCACCGCGCGTGCATCGCCCGGAAGTTTACCTTGCTGGAACGAGCACTCATCCGCTGGGGACGCAATCGAGACACCGAATTGGGAGGATCGCAGGTTGTCCGTCACGTCCTGGCACGAAGTGACCGGGCGTGGTTTCCGATGCTGGATCCGACGCGTTGGGACTTCTTTGCCGCAAATGTGGGACATACGCCCGTCGCTCAAGTCGCCCGGCGCGCGTGGGTCTCTCAAGCCGGTCCGTCAGCAGACAAGTTGGCGTCGATTGGCACTCCGATCGTTCTGCTGGAGTGTGAGGGAGACGGCCTGCTGGCCAGGCAACAACAGCAGCGGCTCCAGGGCTGTTTGAGGGCTGCTCGCACGCAGACTCTGGAAAACACCGGACGGCTGCCTCATGTCACACATCCTCACCGCCTCGCGAAAGTGATCCGGGAGTTTGTATTTGACTCGTAAAGACGTGTCCCTTAACGTCCGTCCACGGTCGAACGATCGTCTCAGTTCATTGCCGTCGCGACACACACTGTCAATGACATGACTGCTCCCGAACTTCCCGAGCCTCTGGATGTGATCGCTGTCGGAGCGCATCCGGACGATGTGGAGATTGCCGTCGGCGGAACGCTGGCACGTCTCGTCCAGCAGGGGCACCGCGTGGGCATCGTCGACCTTACCGACGGGGAACCGACTCCGGGCAGCCCCGGTCCGCACGCTCGGCTGGCGGAAGCTCACGCGGCTGCAGAAATCCTTGGGGTACATGTCCGCCAGACACTGGAGCTCCCGAACCGTCGCTTGTTCGACTGTTATGAGCATCGAGTGGCACTGGCGAAGGTGTTCCGTCGATATCGACCGCGGGTTGTGCTGGGGATCATGGACAAAACGCCGATGGCGTCCCCCGATCACTGGCAAGCCATGCAGATCACCGATGCCGCCGTGTTCTACTCCCGCCTGAGCAAGTGGGACGACCAGTTCGACCATCTGCCGGTGCACACAATTCGTAAACAACTCTGGTATCCGCTGGGCTTCGGGGCATTGCACTCACTCGCTGCGCCGGGAATGTTTGTGGCGGACATCTCGGGTACACTGGAGACGAAGTTGCGGGCGATCCGCGTTTATCAAACACAGTTCCCTCCAGAAAAGGAACGGATCTTTCATCTGGTCGAGAGCGAAGCCCGGTTGCTGGGGACAAGTGCCGGGTTTGCCGCTGGTGAGCCACTGATTCCTGCCACGACGCTGGGCATCAGTGATCTGCTGGCGACGATTTGTCCGCAATGATTCCCCTGGTTCGACGTCGGGGGCACTGCACGACCCTCACACGGCATGTTATCATGTGTCACTGGCATGCCATGTCTCGACCTCCATTGAACATCGGGACAGCCGCTCGACTTTCGTGAACCGGGCAGCCTGTTCGCACACCAGAGTACACTTCCAGAACCAGGGACACGCGGGAGACACGCGCAGCAGTGAACTTGCAATGGGGCTCTCTGAGTATCACGGGCAAGTTCCGTGACAACAACGAGGACAACTGCCATGTCGATCCGGACGGGCGGTTCTTCCTGGTCGCTGACGGTATGGGCGGTCAGAGCGCCGGCGAAAAGGCCAGCGAACTGGCGATCGAGTTGATCTCCGGAGCCCTGCTGAAGTCGATCGACGTCGCATCCGTCAGTGCGGCCTCTGTCATCTCGGCCATCGATCGGGCAGTGAGCCACGCCAATGGCGAAATCATGGTCATGGGCGAACTCGACCCCAGCTACTACAACATGGGAACGACGGTCGCCTTCCTCGTCGCCGCCGGCGATGCCCTGTACGCTGGAGGCGTCGGTGACAGCCGTGTCTACCACCTGCGGCGAGGGGGCATCGAACAACTGACCAAGGATCATTCGCTCACCCAGGCACTGGTCGAGGCCGGCACGATCTCGGAATTAGAGGCACTCACGCATCGCTACAAGAATGTGCTGTACCGATATCTGGGGACAAAGGAGGGGAGTGCGGGAACGGAGCCCCGACGCATCACACCTGGGTCGGGTGACCGATTTGTCCTTTGCTCGGATGGAGTGACCGATGGGATCGACGACCAGTCGATCGCCCGCCTCGTCGGGGCGGCGAAGACCCCGCAGTCTGCCGCCGAGGCTCTCGTCCAGGCCGCCGAGGACGGGGGCTCGCGCGACAACATTACCTGCATCGTTGTGGGAGTCGAGTAGCCGCGGGGTCCCTTCGCTCATGCCCCTGACGCACCACGGGAACGGCCTGACAGGAATCTCGAGGGGCGATTCCATTCTGGACAGGGGGCCTGATCGAGCGGCGATGCGGCTTGCGGACGATGTGTTCCGCAGGTTTGGCGGCACCGGCCATCCCTGCAACCCCAGAAAAATCCGGACATGGTGCTACTGTGCCGACCCAGAGGGACGTAGAATAGACGGGCATTTTGCATGCCATGCGAATTCTCGTGCGGCAACCGACCACCGGAGGAGTTCAAGATGATCGGGATTTTCAGGCCAGTCCGTTGCTGTCTGCGTTTATCGTTCGCAATTGTGATGCTGGCCGGAATCGCCTCCGCCCAGGAAGCTGCCAAGGAATCCGCAGAAGGAGCAAGCGCAACACCGGCGACCAAGACCAAATCCAAGCTGGAGCAACTCACCGAAGGGATGAAGAAGCAGGACGGCATGTGGACCGTCTACTCCAAGGACCAGAAGCTGCTAGTGGATGTTAAGTCCAGCAATCTGGACAAGGATTACATCGTCCTGACGTCGATCGCACAGGGAATCAGCCGCGGCATGGTGCTGGGGGGGATGAGCTGGAACTTCGGCGATGACGTAATCTGGTCGTTCAAGAAGGTCGGCGAGAACATCCATGTTCTGCGACGTAATGTTCGCTTTCGCGCTAAGCCCAAGAGTCCTGAAGCCGATGCCGTCAAGCTGGCCTACAGCGACAGCGTGCTGTATGCGCTCCCGATACTCACTGACACCCCGGGTGGACACCTGGTGGACATGACCCGCATCTTCATGAGCGATGATCCGGAGATCGGCAGGCACATCGGATCGGGGTTTCGATTCGTCACCGACCGCTCCACTTTTGCCGCTGTGAAGGACTTTCCAGGCAACCTAGAACTTCGGGTGGCCGCCATCTATGCCGGGTCCAGTTCTCTGTCCACTCTGGACACGGTGGCGGATCCCCGAGGCGTGCAGATTCATGTGCACTACAGCATCAGTGAACTGCCCAAGCCTGGTGCAAATGGATACAAGACGCGCATCGCCGACGACCGCATCGGCTATTTCCTGACAGTCCTCAAGGACTTCTCTGACAAGGACGATGACGAACACTTCGTCCGCTACATCAACCGTTGGCACTTGGCCAAGAAGGATCCCAGCATCACTCGTTCGCCACCGGCCGAGCCGATCCGGTTCTACATCGAGAAGACGGTGCCGGTCTGGCTGCGTCCGACCGTACGAGCCGGCATACTGGAGTGGAACAAGGCTTTCGACAAGCTCGGGATCGCCGGTGCCATCGAGGTTCTTCAGCAGGAAGACGATGCCGAATGGGATCCGGAAGACATTCGTTACAACACCTTCCGCTGGATGACCGCCGATGCCGGTTTCGCGATGGGTCCCTCCCGTGTCGATCCACGCACGGGCCAGATTCTCGATGCGGACATCATCTTCGACGCCAGCTTCCTCGACTACTGGAAACAGGACTACGAGACGTTCACGGAGGCTCAGGTCAACCGGCTGCGGCCCAACTGGACGCCTCTGGATGGGCTGACCGCTACCGGCGAACCGCACCGGCCCCATGCCAAGGGTCACTCGTGTGAGTACTGCTTTGGCATGCAACATCAGATGGGATTCGCGGCCGCTGTGCTGACGGGGCATGGACTCGCCGCTGAAGGCAAGCTGCCCGAGGAGTTTGTGCATCAGGGACTCAAGGAAGTCGTGATGCACGAGGTCGGGCACACGCTTGGATTACGGCACAACTTCAAGGCCAGTTCGTGGAAGTCGCTGGAGGAAGCGGCCAAGGTCGGAGCCGACGAACCGATGCTCGCCAGTGTGATGGACTATGCCCCCGCGAATATCGCTGCACCCGGCCAGAAGCAGGGGCTGTACTACACTCAGACGATCGGCCCTTACGATTACTGGGCGATCGAGTACGGATACAAGGTGATCTCCGGTGACGAAGATGCCGAGCTGAAGAAGATCGCGGCTCGATCTGCCGAGTCGGGTCACGACTATGCGACCGACGAAGACACCGACAGTCTCGACTCCGATCCGTTGTCGAATCGTTTCGATTTCGGGAAGGATCCCGTGGCCTTCGTCGAGCGTCAGATGAAGCATGCTGAGGAACTGCTGCCGAAGGTCGTCGAACGCTCTGTGGAGGACGGGAAAGGATATCAGCGGGCCCGTCAGGCGTTCGGGATCCTGATGAGCGAATATTGGCGATCAGCCCTGTTCGCCGCACGATTCCCCGGAGGAGTGTTCGTCTACCGCGATCACAAGGGAGACGAGAACGCCAGGGCCCCGTTCCAGGTCGTTCCGGCTGAAAAGCAGCGAGCGGCCATGAAGCTGCTTGTGGAAACAACCTTCGCCTCGCCGGAAATCGATGGCAATGTGCTAAATTACCTCGCGGCCAGTCGCTGGGACCATTGGGGAATGAGTGAGCCGGCCCGACTTGACTACCCGATCCACGAGACGATCTCCCGGATGCAGTCTTTAGTGCTGAGTGAAGTCCTCGACGACACCGTGCTCTCGCGTCTGCAAGATGGCGAAGTGAAAGTGGCTGATGACGCGGATGCCTACACCTTGGCAGAACACATCGGGCTCATCGTCGACGGAGCGTTCTCCGAGTGGAGTGCTGATGATGCCCGGGCCGAGTTCACGAATCGCAAGCCCTACATCACCAGCTTTCGTCGCAATCTGCAGCGGGAGGCGCTCAAACAACTCAGCCGATTGGTGACTTCCGGCAGCGGCAGCCGCTTTGGGTATGGTGCCCCGGAGGATGCCCGGACGCTGGGCCGGATGTACCTGACCCAGCTGGATGAGCAGGTCACGGCATTGCTCAAGAACGACCAGCTCAAACTGGACGACTACAGCCGGGCGCACCTGCTCGACTCACAGGCGAAGATCCAGCAGGTTCTCAAGGCCCGTCTCTCCGTGAACTCGGTGGACTGACACCGATACCCGAGCGTGATCGCGGATCAACACCCCGGCCGCTTCGAGCAGCCGGGGTGCTGTTCTTTCCCATCATTCGTCCTTCCCGGGAGTGTCCCGCCTCCGCGGTGTCGTACCTCATCGGTGCCCACTTGCGTCCGAAAATGGAAACATCTCGAGCGCCGTGTAGGCCGAGCCGCTCGGTTTCAGTTCCGACTGCAGCAGTGCGGCCCGATCGAATTTCGCAGTACCAAGGTTCTCACCGGCATAGAGATCCAGCAGTTCGAAGATCCCTTGCGGCGCATTCCCCTTGATGCGTCCCAGGGTCAGATGGGGATGAAAGCTGCGGGCCTCGGATGCGAATCCCAGTCGCGCGAGTTGTACGTCGATTGAGACAGCCAACTCAATCAGCAGCTCGGCGGGTTCGATCCCCACCCAGAGAACGCTCGGTCGCCTGCGATGCGGAAACACTCCCACACCCGCCAGCGTCACATCAACGGGACACATCGACCGGCATACCGGCGCGACAGCCCCGACGATTTCAGCAATGCGAGATGCTCGGACATCCCCCAGGAATTTGAGCGTCACATGCAGGTTCCCGGGAGGCGACGCCTTGAGTCCCGGCCCCAGATCCTTTGCCAGCGCCATCAACTCCTGCAGTGCCGGTGTGGGCTCGATCCGGACGCCAATGAAACAGCGAATGAGGCTCGTCATCACGTTTCAGGTGTGGTGTTTCATCATGGCACAACTCGTTCCGACATGGCATCGTCCGATACGCACTCAGATCGACTTGGACATCCGCTTCGCCAGCCGGGCCAGTGCAGGACTGATGTCGTCGGGAGCCAGGTGCACGTTGAGCAGGCTGAACGCATCCTGATTGGCGAGGGCGGCCTTCATTGCCTGCTGCAGTTCGCCCACGGTTCGCACCTCGAACCCCCAGCCGTCTCCCAGCAGGTCGTGCAGCCGATGGTAGTCCCAGTTCAGGATATCGTTGAACGGCCCATCCCGCAGAAATCGCTCCGTCGTGTACCCCTTGTTGTTGAGAACGACGACGATCGGATTGAAGTTGTGCCGCACCGCCGTGGACAACTCCAGGCAGGTCATTTGAAAAGCTCCGTCCCCCACCAGCACGAGTGGCCGCAGTTTGCGGTTGGCAGTCTGCACTCCGACGGCGGCCGGGATGGCGAAACCCATCGACGTGTAGTACGCCGGACTGAGGAACTCGGTGTGCTTGTGAATCGTCAGGTCACTGGCAGCAAACAGCGAGTCGCCGACATCGGCAATCACAACCATCTCGTCTTCCAGTGTCGCGTTGATGTGATCGAACAGACTGGCAATGGTGACTGCATCATCGGGTCCGTAGGTACCTCGCTGACGTTCCTCCCGGCGAGGAATGGACGACTTGGGTTTGGCCTTGAGTTTGGCGAGTGAGAGTCCGGAAACGAAGTCTTCCAGCCTGACGTCCTGAAAGTGATGATGCCCGATGCGCAGCTTTTCACTGGTCGCATAAATGCACCGGCCCGGGTCGAGCTGCGCCGTGTAGATGCCCAGATTGATGTCGGTCATGAACGTGCCCAGCAGAATCACGCAGTCGCTGGACTCGACAAACCGGGTGACGGACTGCCGCCCCATCGCTCCCTCATACACGCCCAGGTACAGGGGATGCTTCTCGCTGACGACACTCTTGCCCAGCAGCGTGGCACACATCGGGATGTTGTTGGCCTCCGCAAACTTGAGCAACTGCTCCCGCAGACCGAACCGATGAATTTCGACACCGGCGATGATCACCGGTTGCTTCGCCTGGCCGATCCGCTCCGTCGCTTCGCCCAGCGAGGCGGCCAGCGCCTCGGGGTTGCTCTGCAGATGGGTCACCAGGGCCTCATGCGGATACAAGGCCGGCGTGTCGACCCGATCCCGGGGAATCTCCAGATACACGGGCCGCTTGTAGCGTACCGCCGCTTCCAGACAGCGGTCGATCTCGCGAAAGGCCGTCAGCGGGTCATCCAGCACGGCACTGGCGATCGTGATCTTCTCGAAGACTTCCCGTTGAGTGTTGAAGTCCCGCACGCGGTGATGGAGCAGAGGATCGGTCTCCCGCTCGGCCATGCCGGGGGCACCACTGATGACGACCACGGGAGACTTCTCGGCAAATGCACCGGCGATCGAATTGCACAGGCTGAGCCCACCCACGCAGTATGTGACACAGACCACGCCTAGACCGTTGATTCGGGCATAAGCATCAGCGGCATACCCGGCGTTGTCCTCGCGTGTACATCCGACGACGCGGATCGGGCTCTCATCGAGCATTCCATAGAAGTGCAAGACGAAGTCGCCTGGGATTCCAAACACGTCGGCCACGCCGTAATGCTGCAGCCGATCGATGAGATACCGCCCGATGGTCTGCGAGTGCCCATTGGAACTGGCGGCGGCGGCGCGGTGCGAAGTGCCTGATTGACGTTTGGTGCCGGCGAGCTTTCTGGTCGCTTTGCGAGTCATTTTGACCTTCCCTGTGCTGGAGGTTCCTGGGCAGGACTTTGAAGCTCAGACAGTGATCGAGATCGAACTTTCCTTGCGACGTTGCATCGTTAGGTTCACAGGATTATACGCAACCTCATCACTCCTCGTCACAGCGGACCGACTGCACACTCAACTTGGCCCCGTCAACTCACTACAATGCCGGGACTTCGGCAACCTCAACACCCAATGCGACTTCAGGGATTTGCGACAGATGAATGATTTTCGGATGGAAAAGGACTCCATGGGGCACGTCAAGGTTCCGGCACAAGCCTATTACGGAGCCCAGACGCAGCGGGCCGTCGAGAACTTCCCGATCTCCGGCTGGCCGCTGCATGGGGAGTTGCTGCACGCCATGGGGCTG
The DNA here is from genome assembly GCA_963707405.1 of uncultured Planctomycetaceae bacterium. Taxonomy (GTDB): domain Bacteria; phylum Planctomycetota; class Planctomycetia; order Planctomycetales; family Planctomycetaceae; genus CAVPPT01. The sequence goes on from CAVPPT010000027.1 coordinate 49,307, forward strand.
GTGAAGTTCGCCTGCGGTGTCGCCAATCGTGATCTCGGCAAACTGACAGGCACCGGAAAGAACCCGCTCAATGATGCACAAGTCGATGCCATGCTCGCGGCCTGTCGCGAAGTCGCCGACGGGAATTTTGACGACCAGTTTCCGATCGATGTTTTTCAGACGGGATCGGGCACTTCGAGCAACATGAATGCCAACGAAGTGATCGCCAACCGGGCCATCGAGATGATGGATGGCGACCGATTCGTCGAGGCCAAGCCGATCCATCCCAACGACCATGTCAACATGGGGCAGTCGACCAACGATACCTTCCCGACAGCCATCCATGTGGCGGTGGCCCTGAGCATTCACCGTCAGCTTATCCCGGCCCTGCAGCGCTTTGCCGATGTGCTGGCCCGCAAGGCGCAGGACTGGGACCAGATCATCAAGATCGGCCGCACCCACCTGGCCGATGCCACACCGCTGCGCCTGGGGCAGGAGTTCGGCGGCTTTGCGCGGCAGTTGCAGCTATCCGTCGAACGGGCGGAGCGGGCCGTGCAAGCCGTACTGGAGTTGCCAGTCGGCGGGACGGCCGTGGGGTCAGGCATCAACACGCATCCCGAGTTCGGCGATCGGGTGGCGAAGGTGCTGGCTGAGGAGACGGGTCTCCCGTTCGTCGAGGCGGCTGATCATTTTGAGGCCAACGCCCAGCGGGATGGGCTTGTCGATTGCCACGGGCAGCTCAAGGTCATTGCCACAACCCTGTTCAACGTCGCCAACAACATCCGCTGGCTGGGCTCCGGTCCACGCTGCGGGTTCTATGAAGTCATGATCCCAGACCTGCAGCCCGGCTCGTCGATCATGCCCGGTAAGGTGAATCCTGTGATGTGTGAAAGTCTGATGCAGGTCGCGGCACGGGTCATCGGGAATGACGGCTGTGTGACACTTGGTGGGGCCGCCGGCGGTCAGTTCCAGCTCAACATCATGATGCCGGTCATGGGACAGACGACGCTCGAGTCCATCACACTGATGACTCAGTGCACAACCGCCTTCGTGGAGAACTGTGCCGAGGGCCTTGAAGCAAACGCCGCTGCCTGCGTGGCCTCGGTGGAGCAAGAGCCTGTCGATGGTTACGAGCCTCAATCCGCACATCGGATATGAACGGGCCGCTGCACTGGCGAAGGAAGCCTTCAAGACGGGGAAGACAATCCGCGAGTTGTGCGAAGAGCAGGGCATCCTACCGCCGGAGACGCTGGAGGAAGCGCTGGACCCCATGCGGATGACCGAGCCGCAGGGCTGAGTTGTTCATCGCCGGCGGTCTCCCCGCGCCAGATTCCCCACGACTTCAACCTGAGTTCCCCGCCTTCACCGGTGCTTCCCGATATTGCCACCGCCACGGGATCCTGTAATATCGTGAGTGGTGGGCCGGAATACACAGCAGCTGACATGTACGTGCCGTAACAAAAGCAGTTATGGGATTCTCCGCGATGAAATCGAATCTGTGGTCCGCTGTTTCCGCAGTGTTGATCTGTTTCGGAGGGACGGCAGAGTCGGCGATCATCACCAATGGGAGTTTTGAGACCGTTCCCAGCGGTGCGACTGGACAAGGAATATTGCCCAGCGGTTGGCTAAATGCCCCGATCATTGTTCCAGGCGCTGACACCTACAGCAACGATGGCAGCTACGGCCTCGCCCCGTCTGATTTTGGAAACTTCACGGGAGTGATCGCGTTCGATGGCATCCGCTGGGTCGCCGGTTCAGCGTTTGGTCGTCTGTCCACAAGCACGACGGTGGGAGGAGAAGCGTTCGGTACAACGCTTGCCATGGCGCTCACACCCGGAACCGCGTATCAGCTGGATGCCCACTTATATCAAGCGTTGCGATCGGATCTGAACAATCCGGGGGGATATCATCTGTTTCTGGCGAGCGACAACTCTGCTGCCGGGTTAGCCGCGGCCACATTACTTGGTGCCTTGGCTCCGACAACGACCGGCGTGGGTGCGTGGGAGGCACGGTCTTTGGGTTTCGTTGCCCCGCTTGATGCAGCGTCACGACCTTTCCTCGTTTTTGCACCCTATCAGGCAACTGCGGGTAACACGTATCCCGGCATCGATGCCGTTGTTCTATCAGCATCGGCCATCCCTGAGCCCTCCAGTCTGGCACTCTTCGTGCTCGCCAGTACCGGTTTGATGGCTTTCCGACGCCGCAACACCAGAAAACGCTGAACTCGTTACTGCTACGCGATCGTTATGCGAGGTTGTGCGTTAGCGCACGAACACCTTCACGCCGTCCACAAGCTGGTCGCCGGGGTGTGTCACGATCTGTTCGCCATCCTTGAGTCCGCCGAGGACCTGGGCCTCCAGCCCATTCTGATGCCCGACCTCAATCGTGCGGCGGTGGGCCTTTGAAGTGGACGGATCGACGGTAAACACCGCCCAGTCGTTCCCCTGACGAAACAGCGCACTGGTCGGGATCCTGAAGCACGTCCGGCTCCTCCCAGATCACAATCCGGGCCTCGACCCGAAAGCCGTCTCCCAGTGTCGAACGTTGTTCGGGCGGGTCGCTGAAGTCGAGCACCACATTCACACGCTGCTCCTCGACGCCTAGTGCCGAGATCTTGGTAAAGCCGGACGGTTCGACCAGTCGCACCCGCGCATGAAGCGGCTCGTCACCTCCCCAGTGATCCAGTTCTGCGTTGGTGCCCGGGGCAATCTTGACCGCATCCCCGGAGAGGACATCCACGACGACTTCGAGATCGGACGGTTCGCCCACCTCCACGAGATGCATTCCTGGTGAAACGATGGTGGCACTCTCCTGCATTACTCTCAACACACGTCCGGAGATCGGTGCTCGAATCTCGAAGGAGCTGGCCGCATCGACAGGGCCGTCGTCCGTCTGTGTCCGCAGCAGGGCCGACTGTTCGAGTTCCAGTTCGAACTGGGCGATCTCCTGGGCGAACTTCGACTCACGAAACTCCTGTGTTCTGGTGCGAAACAGCATCTCCTGCTCGTCGAGCTGCGAGGGTGTCGCCGCTCCCTGGGCGCTGATCCGACGAACGCGAGCCACTTCGGTCTCTGCAAAGTCCAGAGCGGCCTGTGCCTTCTCGAGGGTCGTGGCCGACTGTTCCAGCCGTGCCTGCGCTGCCTTCACGCGCGCCTCGGCCTGTGCCCGGGCCCGTGGATCAAGGAGGTCGGGATCAGTCGGTTCGATCCGGGCGATGACGGTACTGCCGGCTGCGACTGAATCACCGACGTCGAGGCCAATGCGCAGCAGTCGACCACTGAGTGGACTGGAGACCACATACCGTTCCTTGATGCGGGTCTGCCCGTCCTCATCGACCGTGACCTTCAGCGCCCGTGCTCGACGATCGCGAGATCCACCCCCACAGGCTTGGGGAGAAAGGCGAACACGAGCGATCCCAGCACCGCCAGGCCCACAGCCCACATCGCCGCGCGACGCAGGATGCTTCCCCAACGTGATTTCTTTTTGGCTGGCACGGATGTCTTTACTCTCGTTGTTTGAGCACGGATACGAGATCCAGGGTGTCGAGTCGCCGCCTCACGATGAGGGCCGAGATCGCTGCGGCCACCAGCGTCACTGCGGCGGCAAACGCCAAGGTCCGCAGACTGATGACCAGCGGAAACCGGAACAGTTCGGCGGGGACACTCTGCGTCACCAGCCACGCGAAACCGTAGCCGATGGCGAAGCCTGGAGGAATCGCTGCCAGGGTAAGAATCGCCAGCTCTCCCAGCAGAATCACGGAGATCTCTCCCCGCGTGAAGCCAATGACCCGCAACGTCCCCATCTCGCGGCTCCGCTCCGACAGCGAAATGCGAGCCGTGTTGTAAACCACACCGAAGGCGATGATGCAAGCGAACATGACATTGAAGGACTGAAACCGCAACTGGTTTTCGGCGACGGTGTCCTGAAAGCTCTGATACGCAGCAGACTTGATGGTGACACCCGCGACGCGGCGGAGTGTGCTTGAGTTGATGGTACAGCTCGGCCTGCCGGGTGCCGTCCACTCGCAGATGGGCCCCGGAGATGCTTCCCTCCTCACGCAACAGGGCCGACAGGGCCTCGCGATCCATGTAGGCATTCGTTCCGGCGAACTCGACAATCGTGGCCGTCACCGGAATCTCCCAGACCGGCCGCTGTCCCTCCAGCACTTCGACGATCACCGTTTCTCCGAGTCCGACGCCCAAAAGCTCCGCCAGCTTGTCGGAGAGCATGATGCCCGCTGGCGGGAGCTTGGCGAGATTCTCATCGGCATCGATCAGCCGATACAATTCCCGCTCCTGAGGCAGCCCCATGATGACGGTGCGGCGGGAACGCTGGGCGTGACGCAGTCGCACCGGGACCGCGCGGTACGTTTCCACTCTGAGTACGCCGGGAAGATGCTGGAGTTCATACTCGGCGGTCGCACTCAGCGGCTCGACGAATGCCACGCTCACATCCTGCCGCTGAGTGATGAAGTACTGAAAGTTCATCATATAATCGACGGCATCCATCCCGAAGTTGCCCAGCACCAGCACCGCGACGGCAAACGATATTCCGAGGATCGACAGCAGCGCCTTGAAAGGACGCCGTTCAAGTTCGCGGACAATCATCCGTCCGGAGGACGAGAGGAACCGGGACCAGCCCATGCGCTCGAACAGCGTCTCCCGAAACTGAGCCGGTGGGGCGGGGCGCATGGCTTCGGCGGGGGGAAGCCGGATCGCCGTTCGCACCGACCCGAGTGTCCCGACCACGGCCGTCACCAGGCTGATGACGATTGCCCAGGACACGACCGTCGGATCGAAGCGATACAGGATCACCGGGAAATGATAGAACTCCGCGTACATGGAGGTGATCCCCTTGCCGAGCTGCAAACCCAGCACGGTGCCGATGGCGGTTCCCGTCAGCGTGATGAGCACGACAAATTGCAGGTAATGCAATCCGACTTCCCAGTGTGTGTACCCGAACGCCTTCAGCGCGGCGATCTGCTCGCGCTGAGTGCTGATCAGCCGAGTGACGACGACGTTCAGCAGAAAGGCCGCGACTCCCAGAAAAATCAGCGGGGCGATGAACGCCGTCCCCATCAACTGCGTGATCTCGTTGTCCAGAAACCGGGCCGAGATCTGTTCGTCACGTCCATAGGCACCCGCCCCTCCGTAGGGCTCGATCAGCTGGTCGACGCGGGCCAACACCTCCTGCACCGAAGCCCCCCGCAGCAGCGAGATGGTGATGTCATTGAATGCTCCCTGCATGTCAAAGACAGACGCGAGCTGTTCCTCCTCCATCCAGAACACACCGAAGCGTCGGTTGTCCGGAACGATGTCGTTCCCTCGGATCTGGTAGACATACTCCGGCGAGAGGGCAATGCCGACGATCGTCAACCTTTGCAGTCGGCCGTTCAAGATCGCGTTGAAGGAATCGCCCGGTTCGAAGCCGTGCGCACCCGCAAACGATTCGCTGGCGAGCACCTCTCCACGGCGTCCGGGCTCCACCCAGCGTCCTGACCGCAGGTGCAGATCGTTGAGTCGCGGACGTCGGTCGCCGGGGACCGAGATCAGCCGGCCTACAGCGGGTTCCGACATCCCCTCGACGTCGAGCGTGACATCCATCACCACACGGGGATCAACTTGCGCGACGCCGGGGATCTGGGCAATCCGATCGGCGAGAGACAATGGAGCCCGCTTGAGTTGTGCGAAGACGTCCGCGAAGCGATAGCGGTCGTAGTAGGTGGCCCGCGTCAGCTTCAGGGCCTCCAAGGTGCTCAGCGACATCACGAACACGGACACCCCACTGGCAATGACGAGCGCGATCGCCAGAGCCTGCCCCTTCATGTGGAGCAAATCGCGGATCAGCTTGCGGTGCAGGGGATGCATGGTGGTCGAGTCGCTGAATCGTTGAACAGGTTTCAAAGCCAGGCGATGGCATCGCCGGGTCACACGCACCGGGTTACTTGCATCGCGTCCTTCACCACTCCAGCTCCTTGGGGCCAATGCGTGTCGCGTTCTCACGCACGCCGTCGATATGGCCGTCCTTCAGAGAGACGACACGATGGGCCATGGCCGAGATGGCCGCATTATGGGTGATGACAGCCGTCGTCGTTCCAAGCTCGCGGTTGATCCGGTCAATCGCCTCCAGCACGACGATGCCGGTCTCGACATCCAGCGCCCCGGTCGGTTCATCGCACAGCAGCACGTCCGGCTGTTTGGCAATCGCCCGCGCAATGGCGACCCGCTGCTGTTCGCCTCCGGACAGCTGGGCAGGAAAATGATCCGCCCGCGGCCCCAAGTGCACCATTTCCAGGGCCTCGCGCGGGTCGAGCGGATGGTCGGCGATCTCAGTGACGAGGGCCACATTCTCCCGGGCCGTCAGTGACGGAATGAGGTTGTAGAACTGAAACACAAAGCCGACATGCCGGCGGCGGTACTGCGTGAGGGCCACATCGTCGAAGGCGGTGAGTTCCTCATCCCGGTACCGCACGATGCCTGTGGTGGGAACGTCGAGGCCCCCCAGAATGTTGAGCAGGGTCGATTTGCCGCTGCCGGACGGTCCGAGCAGGACGACGAACTCCCCCTCAAATAACTGCAGATCGACACCCCGCAGAGCCGGTACCTCCACCTCCCCCATCTGATAGACCTTGGTCACTGCCTCGGCAGCGAAAACCGTCACCGGTGGTGAGATGGCCGCAGATGACATCATGAATGACTCGACAATCCAGTCGTTCCTTGCCGGTATGGAGGGAGTTGATGCACATGCTAACAGTCAAGCATGGCGAGCGGGAGGCGTGAGCCTCCCGGTTGGAGTACAGCCTTCAGGCTGCGACGTACAGGCGAAAGTCTGAACTCAAACACATGGTCGTTCCCATCGGGGGACTGACGTCCCCCGCTCGCCCGACGTTTGCGATTTGAGTCTGACGGGCGCGGGAGTCTATACTCGACCGCGATTCCACAGGCCGGAGATCTGCATGCGATTCTCACTTCCACTGTTAATGCTGTTGGCCGTTCAACTGACATCGGCAGGCGACAACTGGCCCGAGTTCCGAGGACCGAGGGCCGATGGCATCGGCACGTCACACGGGTTGCCGACAACATGGAGTGAAACCGAGAACATCGTTTGGAAGACAGCAATTCCCGGCGAAGGGTACTCGTCGCCGGTGATCTGGGGGGAGCAGATCTGGCTGACGTCGGCCAGTCCGGACGGCAAGCAGCTGTTCGCCTGGTGCATCGATCGGGACAGTGGCGAGTTGATTCACGAGCGGCTGCTGTTCGAGGTCGCGAATCCCCGGGAGAAGCACAAGTTCAACACCTATGCCTCCCCGACTCCGGCCATCGAGGAGGGCCGCGTGCATCTCAGTTGGGGGAGCAGCGGCATCGCGTGCCTCGACACGCGGTCGGCCGACCTCGTGTGGTCCCGCCGGGACCTGGAGTGCAATCACTATCGGGGTCCGGGGTCATCGTTCGTTCTATGGAATGACCTGTTGATCAGCCACTTCGACGGCTTCGACTACCAGTATGTGATCGCACTCGACAAACATACGGGGGACACGGTCTGGAAGACGCCGCGTCCGACCGACTTCGGCACGGATGACGGCGACAAGAAGAAGGCCTATGCGACGCCGATCGTGATCGACGTCGACGGCCGCTCGCAGCTCATCAGTCCGACATCAATGGGGACCTTCGCCTACGATGTGCGCACGGGGGAAGAGATCTGGCACGTCACGCATCCCGAGTTTTCCTCCGCCAATCGTCCGATCTATGCGAACGGTCTGTTGTACATTGGCACCGGCTTCGGCAAGGGGGCGGTGATGGCAGTCAAGCCGACGGGGCAGGGGGATGTGACGGAAACCCATGTGGTCTGGGTCGAGAAGCGGAACATGCCGTCCAAGCCTTCGCCGTTGCTGGTCGATGGGCTGCTATACTGCATCAGCGACACGGGGGTCGCGACCTGTCTGGATTCCGCGACCGGCGAGAGCGTCTGGCAAGGCGGGTGGGAGGCAACTACTCGTCATCCCCTGTCTATGCCGACGGTCACATCTACATCCCCAGCGAAGAGGGGAAGACGACGGTCATCGCCCCGGGACGCGAGTACACCGTGCTCGCGGAGAACATGCTCGATGATGGCTGTCTCGCATCACCAGCGATCGTCGACGGAGCACTCTTCCTGCGGACGCGCACGCATCTGTATCGCATTGAGGACCTGAGCCGGAAGCCCGCCGGGAACTGATCTGGCGTCGAATTGGCCCATGCGTATGATTCGCCCTCCTGGTTCCTGCGGGAGGTCACCTGCCGATGCCTGTTGCTGCCCTTCGCGCGTCAGTCATCCTTTGTCTTGGCTGCACCGTCACGGCATCAGCGCAGGACGCAGCAGCACCTGCACCGCCCCTCTCATTGTTGATCGAGTCGATTGTGCGGTCGTCGTTGCCCGAGACGTTTGAGGACGACCGGCACTGGAACAAGCATCAGGAAGTGTTCTCAGGATTCAAGGTCCGTAGCCGTGGGCTCGACGTACGCATTTCGAAGCGGGAGAAGTCGGTCCGACATGGTTTCTGGCGGAAGGTCACCGTCACGCTGCTCGATCCCGCGCAGACCTTTCGGCTGCAGATCAACAATGTGCAACCGGTGGGTGACGGGCGGTATACGTTCGAGGTGGTCGCCGATGTGCGGGCGCAGGTGGTGGCGCGCTTTGAACACTGGAATCTGGATGTCAAACTGCTCAACGGCAGCACCAAAGCTGACGCGTCACTCCGGCTGCGGGCCGATTGCTCGCTGCAATGGGAACTGACGAGTGACAACGAACTGGGACCAGTCGTCATCTTGAAGCCGGACGTCGTGAATGTTGATCTGGAGCTGCAGGATCTCGACCTCCGCCGGCTGGGGCAGCTCGCGGCTCGGTCGCCCACGAACTGGGGAACGGCTTGACGGATCCGATCGAGGTTCTGCTGCAGACCCAGGAGAAGGCGGTCCGCAAACAGGCGTGGAAGGAAATCGAGAAGCACCGTGGTGATCTGCGGATACCGCTCGTAAAGGTGCTCGACTCCCCTTGGGCCGGGCTGTTGTGGACCCGGTGAATCATGTGGGGTGTGCGGATGGCGGCGGCGAGAATCATGATTTGGCGCTCGGCGATGCCTCGCGGATAGCGGTTTGCTGCCGCTGACCGGCTCGCTGTTTCCGTCAGCGACGCCATGCTATCATCACAATCCGGTTTGTGTGCGCACCATTGCCCCTGTCTGCATGGTCGACAGACCGATCCAATATCGGAAGTGCATCCTGAGAACACTTCGAGAGGCGGCGTGTTCACGTCTGCGTGCCGCTGTCGTTCCTGATTCCCCTGAGAAAGTATCGACCATGAACACTACAAAGAGTCGTTCTGTCAGTGTGCTGGGCGGTGTCGCCCTGCTGGTTTTCGTCGCAGCCGGTCGACCGGCGTCTGCCCAGGTGGGCACCTCGGGCCTCGATCCCTATCGACACACCTACGACCCGGAACATGGCTATGTGCCCTATGCCGGCAACTATGGCTACGGAGGGCTGGGCTATGGCGGTGGGATGACACCGGCGATGGGGGCCGGTATCGGGGCGGGGGCTGCTGCCGCCGGAGTCGGCCAGGCGGCGGCTGGCATCGGCCAAGGGCAGCTCTCGCATGCGCAGGCCCAGGAAGCCCATCAGCAGGCGACCACCCAGTTCCTGCAGAACGAGAATCTGGCTCAGCAGACGGCAATGGAGACCTCGGCCCGCCGGCAGACCGCGACCCAGCAGTGGGACGAGTCGCAAAAGAAGCAAGTTGAGGCACAGGCAGCGCTCTACAACCGAACGCTGCAGCAGATGGCAGCCGCCCAGCGACTCACAGCGGCACAGTACGACGTGGGCCGCGGTGTCCTCCATTGGCCGTTTGTGTTGCGTGAGCCTCAGTACACCGACCTCCGGCAGAAGATCGACCAGTTGTATGACGCCCGTACTCCGCAGGACAGCGGCCTCAACTCGAGCACGTTCGATGCGATCGAAACGTCGTGCCAGCAGCTGCAGGCCCTCGTCAACGAAGAGGTGAAGAAAGGTCTCCCTGTCAACGACTTCGTGACGGCCAAGCACTTCATTTCCAGCATCGAGTACGAAGCACGCTTTCCCGTGAAAGCCACGACGGTTGCATCGGCGGCCACCAAGTGAACTGTGCCGGTCTGGAACAGTCTGATGAAAGTGGACGCCAATGAGTGTTGATGACAGCGAAGGGCAACAGCAGCAGGCAGATTCCCGCCGGAGTCGCAAGTTGAAGATCGTGATCAGCCTGCTGCTGTTGTGGTTTGTCGCCGCGTACTTCCTCATTCCGCTGGTGTGGAAGCGGTACGCGCGGCACCATCCGACCTTCGACGACAATCCGCGGATCACGAAAACCGGCGATGGGCATCCGGGTGATCCACTGAATGTCTCACTGATCGGCACAGAGGACGAGGTCAAGGAGATTATGCAGGCTGCCGGATGGTTTCCGGCAAAGGCACTGGGGATCAAGAGCGATCTGAAAATTGCCGCCGACGTGGTCTTGTCCCGGCCCGATGACGAAGCCCCCGTGAGCAGCCTGTTTCTGTATGGGCGCAAGGAAGACCTCGCGTTCGAGCAACCGGTGGGAGACAATCCCAGGCATCGCAATCATGTCCGCTTCTGGAAGACGCCCACTCCCGACAGCGCCAGCGGCGATCGCCCCGTGTGGATCGGTTCGGCTTCCTACGACGAGCGGGTCGGCTTGAGTCACACAACGGGACAGATCACGCACCATATCTCCGGCGATGTCGATGCCGAGCGAGACCACCTGTTCGACGACCTGAGGCGGACCGGCGATTTGTCGGAGACGTACGTCGTCAAGGGATTTCATAAGACACTCGAAGGCACAAATGGCGGCGGGGACAAGTGGTACACGGACGGCGACCTGTACGTCGGCATCATCAAGTCGCCATTCCCTGCGACGACAACAGCCGACCAACCGGTTCAGCAATAGTACACATCCGAAGTCGAACGACATGACACGACATCCGAAGAAGCACCACGACGAACACAAGCACGAGCACCACGCAGCGGCCCGCAAGCAGCCCCCGCATAAGGACTGGCGGTTGTGGGTCATCGTCGGCCTGATGCTGGCGGCGATGATCGGCTACATCATGTCGATGGACGAATCGGTCGAACCGGGTGGTGCTGAAGAGCCGCGTGTGCCCGCCGCACCCTGAGCCCTCCAGATCCGCTGCGCCTGAGAATCGTTGTCATGACACCCCTCGACATCGCCCAGTGCCCCACAGGCCCCCAGCCTGCCTTCTCCGGGGGGGGGTGGGGTAGACCCCGCGTGCCTCCGGTCAGGTCAAGGGAGGTGCATCGAGAAGCACAATCGCGTCTGAGAGCGGGCTGATCCATTTCGACACGGTGGCTGCGTTGCTACTAAGTCGCTCGAGAGTTTCACGAGTCTTCAACAGGAGGGTGAGTGCACCATGAGTCACAAGACATACCAACGAATCGGCTGCGGACTGGGCGTCCTCGCCGCCGCCGCACTGCTGGGGAGCAACAACCCAGCCCACGCGCAAGCCAAGAAACCCAACATCCTGTTCATCATGGGCGACGACATCGGCTGGATGCAGCCGAGCTGTTATCACCGCGGCCTGATGGTCGGCGAAACGCCGAACATCGACCGGCTCGCCAACGAAGGCGGCATCTTCATGCACTACTACGCCGAGCAGAGCTGCACGGCGGGGCGCACGGCGTTCTTCACCGGCATGCATCCGATGCGCGCCGGCATGCTCATGCCGGAGTTGCCGGGTGCCATTTCGTATCTGCGACCCGGCACTCCGGCGCTCGCCAGTTCCTGCTCGACCTCGGCTACAGCACCGGTGAGTTCGGCAAGAACCACCTCGGCGATCATCCCGATTCGCTGCCGACCGCGCACGGCTTCCAGGAATTCTGGGGCTACCTCTACCATCTCGATGCGATGCAAGGGGTCAGCTTCCCGGACATCAACAAGCAGCCCGACCGATGCAGGCCGTCGTGCCGCCGATGAAGATGATTCCGATTCCCGGCATTCCCGAAACGCCCGGCGCGATCGACTCCCGAAGACGGCGTCTGCATGGCTCAGCCACGGCCGATCCTTTGGATGAAGTCGTCCGATGGCACGGCGAAGAATCAGATGGGCAAGGACGAAGGTCCGCTCACCCTCGAACGCTCGAAGACCGTGGACGAGGAAATCTCCGCCCACGTCATCGACTGGCTCGATCGCAACGATCCGGAGAAGACCGAACAAGCCGTTCTTCTGCTGGTACAACCCGGCCCGCATGCACATCACCACGATGTTCTCGCCGAAGTATGAAGCCATGCTCGGCACCAAGGGCGGCAAGGACTGGGGCATCAACGAAGTCGGCATGAAGCAGATGGACGACAATATCGGCGTACGTCCTCAAGAAGCTCGAAGACATGGGCGAACTCGACAACACGATCGTCGTCTTCACCACCGACAACGGCGCGGAAGTCATCACCTTCCCGGATGGCGGCAACACGCCGTTCAAAGGCGGGAAGCTGACCACCTGGGAAGGCGGCATGCGCGCTCCCTGCGTCATCCGCTGGCCGGGCAAGATCAAGCCGGGCACCGTCTACAAGGAGATGTTCGCCTCCCTCGACTGGCTGCCCACGTTCGTCGAAATCGCCGGCGGCGCCAAGGGCAATGAGCTCAACGAGCAGATCATGGCGGGCAAGTACCCGGGCATCGTCAAGACCAAGCTCGATGGCGTCAACCAGCTCGACTATCTGACCGGCAAGTCCGACGAAGTCGGCCCGCGACACCTTCTTCTACTACACCGGCGCGCAGCCCTCGGCCGTGCGGTACAAGAACTGGAAGTTCTACTACACGATGGTGGGCGCAGGTGCCATGGATGGACTGATGGGTGCGCCAGACCTACCACTGGACTCAGCTCGCCAACATCATGCGCGATCCGTTTGAGATCAGCGTCGGTGCGGACACCAAGTCGCTTCTCAGCTATGCCGGGGCACTCGCGGCACCGAGCACGGCATACATCTACGACTGGAACCTCCTGCCCATTGGCCAGCTCCTGTGGGAAAAGGAACTGATGTCGTACAAGGAGTTCCCGCCGTTGCAGGAGGCGGCGAGCTATAACCTCGACCAGATCCTCGAATCGCTGAAGAAGAACGAGCGGCACCCACTCCGACTAGTCGGACGCCATTCATTAATTGTAATTGCGCGGGTCGCCTTTTGCGAGGCGGCCCGCGAATTCAACACCACACGAGGGGCCGAGCGATGAAATCCATCCTCAGCACTACACAGCTTCTGTATCATCTGCTTCGCAGTTCTCACCCAGGCCAATGCCCAGGGGCCTCTGCCTTCCTGGAACGACGGGGTCGCCAAGCAGACCATCGTCGACTTCGTTCAGCAGACGACGACCGAGGGCAGTCCGCAGTTCGTGCCGCCAGGGGAGCGGATCGCCACGTTCGACCAGGACGGCACGCTGTGGGTCGAGCAGCCGATGTATACGCAGGTGCTGTACTGCCTGGACCGTGTGCCCGCTGATCGTCGAGGCCAAGCCGGAACTCAGGGATGTCGAGCCGTTCAAGACCGTGATGTCGGGCAATCGAGAGGCGATCGCGAAGCTCTCAATGGACGATCTGACGAAGATCCTTGCTGCCACGCTCAGCGGAATGCCGGTGGAGCAGTTTGAGGCTGAGGTCGCGAAGTGGATGGCCGATGCGAAACATCCACGCTGGAAGCGGCCCTATACGCAGCTCACCTATCAGCCGATGCAGGAAGTGCTGCAGTACTTGCGTGACAACGGTTACAAGACCTATATCGTCACCGGCGGCGGCCAGGACTTTGTACGGGTTTATGCCGACGCCACCTATGGCATTCCCGAGGAGCAGGTCGTCGGCACGGCCGGCGGAGTGTCCTATGGATATGACAAGGAGGGCCGGCCATTCCTCACCAAGGAACCGAAGCTGTTGCTCAATGACAACAATGCCGGGAAGCCCGAGGGCATCCACCTGATGATCGACCGCCGTCCGCAGGCAGCGTTCGGCAACTCAACCGGCGATCGACAGATGCTCGAGTACACCAAAGCTGGAGATGGTGCGCGCCTGAGCATGCTCGTGCTGCACGATGACGCCGAGCGAGAATATGCCTACGGCCCGGCTCAAGGCCTTCCCGACAGCAAGGTCGGTACTTTCACTCAAGCACTGTACGACGAAGCAACGAAGCAGGGTTGGACCGTCATCAGCATGAAGCACGACTGGAAGCAGGTGTTTGCGATGGAGTGATGGTATGCTCGAAACCTGGGCGGGGAACAACGGAGTGAATGTGCTCATCCGAACGAGCAGCGAAAGACGACACTGATGGGCTCATCCATGACGTTGTTCGTCAGCATGTTCGCAACATTGCTGGCCATCATTAACCCCCTGGAAGCGATTCCCATATTCCTGGGCCTGACGAAGGGAAAAGGAGACGCGGAAAAATGCAAGGTCGCACGCCAGTCTTGTACATACGCGTTGCTGCTCGCATTTTTCTTTCTGCTGTTTGGAACACTCTTGTTGCGTCTCTTCGGCGTTTCATTAAGCATGATTCGTGTCGTCGGGGGAATCATTCTCACCCGCATCGGATTTCAGATGTTCACCCCCCCGCCGCCGGCGGGTGCGAGCCCAGGTTCTACAAGCGGCGCGAGTCCCCAGCAGGAGGATGTCGCGTTCGTTCCCCTGGCTATGCCGATCATGTTCGGCCCGGGGGCCATTGCCACGATCATCGGCATGGTGTCGACCGTCAAAACCTCCAACCACGAACTGGAGTCTTTTGTCGCTATCTGCCTGGCGATATTGGCCACGATGGCCGTTACCTATGTGTCGCTGATCTATTCCGAGGGGATTCTCAAGAAACTCGGGCCAAGGGGACTCGATGCCGTAACGCGCATCGTCGGATTTTTCGTTTCCGCCATGGGGATGGGTCTGGTATTTCATGGGATGTTGGAGTTCCTGCAATCCTACGGTGTCGTGGGTGACAAGATCGCCAACGTTCTTTGATGTCCTGACCGATTCCGAAGCAATCCATCCCCCAGACGTCAACCGAATCAGAACCAACCAACGACAGTCACTTGGAGATGCTGAGTGAGGTTGAACTTGCGCAGTGAATCGAAGCGGCCGTCAACGGCAGGATGAATCACCCCAATGATGTCTCATCACGTCCGCAGCGCGGTTGCGTCAGTTATCTCGTCGACGATTGCCGTGCTGGTGTCGACGGAGATCCCCGCTCAGCAGGTTCCCATCCCCGCGAACGCCCGCGAAGTGCCTGGTCCGGTTCCGGGTAACGTCATGACGCGGGAATACGTCCAGATGGTCGGCCGCATGGCCTACGTCTGGGGCTATCCTCTAGTCAGTTCCCACAATCGCCGGGCGGCATTTGGCTTGGCACCGTTCCCCGGAGTTGTCGGTGGTGCGGTGCCGGTGGCTCCCATCGGGTACAACGCCATGCTGACCGACTACATCTCGCCCCACCAGACGTTTATCGTCTGTCCCAACCAGGATGTCGTGTACGGGGCGGGGTTCACCGGGCTCGACAAGGAGCCGACCGTCTTACAGGTGCCGGACTTCGGCGACCGTTACTGGGTCTACGCGCTATACGACGCGCGTACCGACGAGATCGCACAGATCGGCAAGCAGTATGGCACCCAGCCGGGCTTCTACATGATCGTCGGTGAAGACTGGACGGGTGACGTCCCTGCAGGAATTACGGCAGTTGTATGTTCCTCGACGGAGCTGGTGTTTTTCGTCCCGCGCATCTTCAAGGAATCCACTGTTGAAGACACCGCGGGTGTCCAGCCGGTGCTCAACCAGATCATGATGTATCCCCTCAGCAAGTTTGACGGGACGATGAGGACCACCGATTGGAGCAAGCTACCAACTTTCCCGATCCCCCCGCTACTCTTGAGCGATGGCGACGGCGAACGCAGATGGGTCAAACCGGAAACCTACTACAACGAGTTGCCCGGCGTGATGGCACAGGTGCCGCCGCTGCCCGGCGAAGAAGCCCTGTACGGCTGGATCCGCTCGGTCTGGGAGGCCGCCGCCAAAGACGCAGCGACCAAGACCGCGCTGGTCGAGTCATTCCATACCGCCGAGTCTGAACTCGTCGATCCGCTCTTCAGCTTCAAATACAACGGTCGCCCCATCGGTCATGGCTGGACAGCGCCCGCAAACGCCGCCGAGTGGGGCACCGACTACCTCAACCGCACGGCGATCTCCAAATCGAGCATGTATCAGAACACACCCAGGGAAACTCAGTACCAGTTCCAGGAAGCCGACAGTGACGGACAGCAACTCAGCGGAGGCAATCAGTACACGGTGACGTTCCCGAAAGGTCAGCTGCCGCCGGTGCAGGGCTTCTGGTCGATGACGCTGTACAATGACAAGCACTTCTTCCACCCCAATGCGTTGAATCGGTTTTCACTGGGCACTAAGAACAAAACGCTGCAGTTCGCTGCCGACGGCTCGCTCACACTCTATTTAGCGGCAAAGTCGCCCGGACCAGCCAAGGAGTCCAACTGGCTCCCTGCACCCGAGGGCATGTTCTCGCTGCTGCTGCGGAACTACTGGCCGGACGAGGTGATCATCGATGGAACCTGGATGCCACCGGATGTTGTGCGGGTCCGGTAGCAGGCTCAATCCAATCTTCACAAATGATTGTCAACCGGATGAGATTGATCTGGTCCATTGATGGCCGTCGGAGTTGGTAGCGTCTAATCAGGCACGAAAATCTTCGCGTGCAGTCCCGGTGAGTGCGGAAATCCGTCACGCATGGACCTGAGAGTTTTCGAGATCAGCGATGAGGCGACGCTGGAGCCGCTGGCCGAGACGGCGCTGTCGGCACATTGGCCCCAGGATGAGACGCATCGCTGGATTGACATCGAGGCCGCGACGCCGGATGAGTTGCGTGAGCTGCTCGCACCACTGGAACTTCCCGCGGATATCCTCAATGCGTGCCTCTGCCAGGACCGCAGTGATCACCTTATCTCTCGGCGCAAGGCTCTCTATCTGGAGTTGCCGACGCACCTCGGCTGGGACGAGCCCGAGAAGCCCTACATCTCGGTCCTGTGTCTGCCGACGACGATCATCACCATTCATCGGGACCGGCTGCACACCATCGAAGACATCATCCATGGTCTCGACGCCGAAGTGCCGCTGGGCAGTCCCACATCATCGGCTCTGTTGCACTTCCTGATCGTTCAAATCGGCAAACAGAACATCGATGCTGCCCTGCAGGTGCGTGCCGAGGCCGAGCGACTGGACCAGGCCTGTCACGAACAGGTCGACGCCCTGGATCCGGTGCAGATCGACACGCTCCGGCGCAGAGTCAGTCACTATGCCTCCGTCCAGGACGATCGCATGTTCTGCATGGGCTTGTTGCAGTCCGTTGATTCGCAAGCCTTCCGGGCCAGCGAACATGCGCAGTTCATTCGCGAGATGCTGCCGGTCTCCGGAATAAGTCGACAACTGATTGCCGGTGCGGAAGCGCGCGTTGCCACGCTGCAGCGAGACTACGAATTGACGATGCAGGGCCGCGTCGACAACCGCCTGCGGTTCTTGACGATGATCTCGGCGGTGTTCATGCCCTTGACGCTCATCTCGGCCATCTATGGTATGAACTTCAATGACCTGCCGGCCATGGGCCAGCCGCTCGGCTATGTGATCGTCATCGGATTGATGTTAGGCACGGCCGCGCTGACGGCCGGCTACCTGTACTGGCGCGGATGGTTTGATTAATCCGTCGCCGTTGCATCGTTCGCTGCCATCCGAGAGGCCACGCGGATGAATTCGCCCCTGGTTCGGCAGTTCGACAGTGTCGCCTGTTTCAGGCCCAGTGATTCGGCTAATTGCATCCAGTGTTCGCGCGTTGGATCATCGAGGGGCCGATCGACTTCGACGGTATGTCCCGGAAACGCCTCGTAGTACTGGCTGGTGATCAGGGGACCGCGTTGCCCCGGCTTCTGGCCGGGAGGATGCAGGCCGTGAAGTCCCCCCTGCGTCCCCCACCACTGGACGGCGGCAAAGTCGGCATCGCCGGGTGGAACATCGGAGACATAAATCGTGGCGGAACCGGCAGCATGCAACAGTCGCTGAATGTCGGCGACGGCGATGTCCTGAACTGCCGAACGATGTTCGAGGGCCAGATGAGCGGCGACACCCGCTGCCTGCCCCAGCGAGGTCCAGATCGGCTCCAGACGTAGGGCGCAGAACCCCACATGCGAAGACGAGCAGGCCACCGGGACCAGCAGGTTTGCACAGCTCTTTGGCACCAGGGTGCCATAGGGAATCTGATAGGGAGCGGTCGCGTGATAGAACTCGCCCGTGTGGTGCCCTCCGAACCGCGGCCCATCGTGTCCCGTGCCGTGACAGTTAGGGTTGTAGTCTCCCATGGCAATCGCATCCGTCCGGAGAACGCTGCGAACATCGTGGGGGGCGGGATCGGTATCGTTCTGAGTGAAGATGTACTGCCCGTCCATCCGGCGCGCCTCGCGAACGTATAGCTGTTCAGGAAGATGGCCGGTGTCGACAAACTCATCTTCGCACCAGCCCCACTGGCGGGCTTCCTCCCGCAATCGCTCCGGAACATCGACGTCGTTCTGCACGAAATACAACAGACCCACGTTATGCCGCAGATGCGCGGCAAAGATCTGCTGACGTGTCTCGTTGTCGCCATCTGGCCAGGCATCGTTGACGTCGGGCAGCGACAGCCTGACGATACCTCGGGAGACGTCATTGATGTCGTACTTGCCGTTGGGCAGCACCGGCTCGTGAGCCTTGAACAAGCCTCCAGACCAGCGGACGAACACCGCCTCGAACGCACCTCCGCCCAATAGCGGCAGCAAGGGGAGAAAGTCTTCCCGCTGGTAGCCGGGCGGCGCGACGGGCATCATGCGATTGCCCGGATCACGCGTCATGATGAAGCGGAAGTTGTAGCCCTGGACTTGCGTATCTGCGGCGTCGGGTGCCAGCGATTCTTCGTACTTGCTGCGCGCCTCGCGACCAACTTGATACTTGATGCCGGCGGCAGCCAACAGATCTCCTTCATAGCTCGCATCGATCACGATCTTTGGCGCGACCGCCAGCTGCTGTTCATCAGGCCCCATGAACGACACGGAGGCGATGCTGTTCGTCGGACCGTCACTTTCCATATCAACATCAACCAGCCGCTGCTGTCGCCTCACCTGAATCGACGGGATCTCATCCAGCAATGCCTCGAACACGAGACGGTTGACTCGTGGCTCTGCATGCGTTCCGTGAAAGCAGCCGAGTGCCTGGGGAGAGTCGGGTCCATAGGTCTCTGCGTAGTGACGCTGCACACACTGCGCGAACTCCAGGTAGACACCACTCAAGGCCTCAAGAGTGCGGAAGTCGGTATGCGAGAGCCCATTGGTCACCATTCCGCCGATGTGTCGATACGGCTCGCAGAGCAACACGGCGTGCCCCTCACGCCCAGCCGTCAGCGCGGCAGCGATGCCGGCTGGGGTGCCACCATAAACCAGCACATCGGTTTCTATCACTCCAGAAGCAGTGTCGTCAGCACACTCAGCAGGGATGACACCAACACACAGAATCAGCAGCGCCGGTAAGAATACTGACAACCTTGAATGGCTTTTCATGTTAGATCCTGATCGGTGTTGGCAAAACTCAGACTGGCGACTTTCCCATGCGAATACGGACGACGCGCGAGAGGCGGCGGCTGCCTCCCGGCGGTGGTGCCAGACGCAGCGTGACGGGCAGCCACGACGGTGTCTCAACCTTCTCGTCCGGAACATCTTCCACGATGGGCAAGCGTGGACGCGTCGCGGCCTCGGAGTAGCGGTCGGCGGCGACCGGGTTCAGATAGAGCCGTTTGCCGGCCACCAGATCGGCGATGACATCCGCCAGTTCGCGGCTCATGCGGGTGCAGATCACCACTCTTGGATCGGCACGCAACGCCAGACCGAACTCGCCCGAAGTCTCCGCGTGAGTGGCATAGTCGGCCATAAGCGCGGCGAACGTAACATGATCATGCAACCGCACGTACTCGATGATGGCAGCCCGCATCTGCCCGTGTTCGGCCAGATCAATCCATTTGTGTGTGGGCAGCGCATCTTTACCGTCATTGATCTGTTGCTCGCCGCGACGAACCTCCTCCTCCATGACATTGATGACCCGATAGTCGGGAGTGGCGGGTCGACAGCGAGTGCGGGCCCATTCGCGCAAGGCGAAGATCTCGTCCTCCATCGTGACGGACAGCGGCACCGTCAGTCCCCGCTCGCGATTGAGGTCCTCCTGCGTGAGTACGCGACGCTGGGCATGCGACTCGATGATGGCCGAGTTGACGATCTGCTCGAGTTCCGCACCGCTGTATCCGTCGGTGCTCGTGGAGAGTTCGTCGATGTCGAACTTCTCCGGCTTCCAGCCGCGTTTGCCCAGGTGAATCCCGAGTATCTCCATGCGCTCGTAATAGTTGGGAAGGTCGACGAAGAAGATCTCATCGAAGCGACCCCGTCGGAGCAGTTCCGGAGGGAGATGTGAGACGCGGTTGGCCGTCGCCACGACAAAGACAGGATCTTCATGTTCCTGCAGCCAGGTGAGAAAGCGGCCGACGATGCGCGCCATCGTCGGATCGTTGGCCGCCTCCTCCGCAAAGCCCGCGAACGCTTTGTCGATCTCTTCGAGCCACAACACCGAAGGAGCGATCGTTTCCACAAGACGCAGCACGTCCCGCAGATTCTGTTCAGACGAGCCCCGATGGGGGTCGAGCAGATTCGCGATATCCAGTCGCACGAGGGGAAACCCCAGCAGCCGGGCAATGGCGCGGCAGGTGAGACTCTTGCCGCAGCCCTGCACACCCAGCAAGAGCACACCCTTCGGGTTGGAGATGCCCAGTTGCTGTGCCTGAGTGGTGAAAGCATCGGCCCGCTGGGCGAGCCATTCCTTGAGACCCTCCAGTCCGCCGATGTCGTTGACTCCGTAATCCAGGTCGAAGAACTCGAGCAGATCGGAGCCTTCGATCATGTGCTTTTTTTCCGTCACGAGCTGGGCATAGACTTCGTCGTCGATGGTCTCTCGTCCCAGCATGACACGGGCCAAGGCCCGACGGGCCTCGTTGGCCGTCAGTCCCAGAACGGCCCGGACCAAGTGCTCCTCGGCACGTTCGTCGATCGTCGCCGGGAACCCTGTTCCCGATGAGAGGACGCGGCGCAGTTCGCCGCGCATCTCATCGAGTCCAGGCAGGGGGAGTTCCAGCGTCGAGGCTTCTTTGCGCAGCTCGAGCGGGATATCGGCCACCGGACCCAGAAAGACCAGAGCCTTGCGATCGGCGCGCAACGAACTCAGCATGTCCCGGATTTTCCGCACGACCCGTGGCTCAGTAAAGAAGGGATGGAAGTCCTTGAGGAGAAACAGGTGGTCCGGAGGATACTGGCCGACCCGATCAAGGAATTCCAGCGGTGTGTCGCTCTGGCTGGTCGTTTCAGCCAGCGGAGGCCGGGGCCCCGATGTCGCTGTCCAGACAACCAGTCCACGATCAATCTCTGTGGCGACCTCGGCGAGTTCCTCCTCCCAGCGATCTTCCTCCCAGGTCTCCAGGAACAGCAGCGACTCCCGGGCCAACAGGCGGGTGCGCAGTTCTTCGAGCACGTCAGCGGTGGCCATAGGTGCCTGCCGGGGAACGCCGGATTTTAGAGGATCGTCAGGAGTCCCAGAATACCGTGCGTGTCGGGCATCGTCCAAAGGTCTGCCTGACGGGGATCAAGGAGTCTTTGTTGGAAGGGTTTCCTTGTGAACAAAGGCCCATTCAACGCATCGTCAACATCCGAGCCAGTCGGGTGAGTCACACATGCCACTGAGGGCGAACCGCTTGACAGTTGGCCCTCGGATTTCTATCGTTTCGTCAGAGGTCACCACGATTTCCGGAGGAAGTGCGTCCGTTGGACATCACTTTCATGGGCAAGGCCCACACTTGCTGAGGGAATGTCGGGTGACTTTTGTCAGAAGCGGTGGACAGCCTCGACGAGACTGTTGCCGCCTTACGTTATATCTCGCAACGACCACGGTACGATGAAGTTGATGGAACATCCAGTCGATGCGGCTCAATGACGGACAGGCGGCGATGAATCACAAGGAACGGTCCTGATGTAAGCGAGAGCGATCAGAGAGGCCGGTGCCCATCGGTTCGGCGGTATTCTGTCAATGTGATAGAAGCATCCGTTGCGGATTGCCGTATGCGGCCCGTTGCGGAAGAGGGAAAGTGGGACTTGTGCCCGCTTTTTTTATTGGTGCTGTGTGGCTGTTGGCCGTCAATATCCCAGGCGGCCAGAAGAGACACCAGTGAGTCAGTTGGAACAGTGGAAAGGACGTCGCGAGCATGAATGGTGTTGAGGTCCTTCGGATCGTCGACTCGCTCCATCGCGATCGAAGCGTCGACAAGGAGTTTATCTTTCAGAGCATCGAACAGGCGCTCCTGTCCGCAGCGCGCAAGCACTACGGCGAAGAGGCGGACATCAGTGTCGTCATTGATCGGGAGTCAGGCGAGGTCGCTGCCGAGCTGAACAAGGAGGAAATCCCTCCCGACGATCTGGGCCGGATCGCCGCCCAGACGGCTAAGCAGGTCATCATCCAGAAGATGCGGGAAGCTGAGAGGGATTCCCAGTTCGTCGAGTATGAGGAGCAGCGCAGCCATCTCGTCAGTGGCACTGTGACCCGGCTGGATCATGGAATTGCGGTCGTCAATCTCGGCAAAGTGGAAGCAATTCTTCCCCGAGGCGAGCAGATTCCAGGTGAGTCGCACCGCGTTGGAGAGCGCGTCCGCTGCGTTGTCATCGATGTGCGGAAGCAGGGCAGTCGAGTCAAAGTGATCCTTTCACGGACACACCCGGATCTGGTACGCCGGTTGTTTGAAGTCGAGATCCCAGAGGTCAGCGAGCGGATTATCGAGGTACGCTCGCTGTCGCGGGAAGCCGGCTACCGGTCCAAGGTCGCCGTCAGTTGCTACGACAACAGCATCGATGCCGTTGGCGCCTGTGTCGGTGTCCGGGGATCGCGTATCAAGAACATTGTGGATGAATTGGCCGGCGAGCGCATTGACATTGTCCGCTGGAACGACAGTCTGCAGGTGCTCATTCCCAACGCCATGCAGCCGGCAGAGGTGGATGACGTCATTCTCTGCCCGATGCTGGGTCGCGTGATTGTGCTGGTGCGGGACGATCAGCTCTCGCTCGCCATTGGCAAAAAGGGACAGAATGTCCGCCTGGCATCGAAACTGGTCGGGTGGGACATCGAAGTGATGACCCGCGAAGAACTTGACGAACAACTGGAACGTTCGGTCGCGGCGTTTGCCACAGTGCCGCACATTGCCGATGAACTTGCCGAAGCGCTGGTGTCTCAGGGCTTTTTCAGTTACGAGGATCTCTCCGTGATCGAGCCTGATCAGTTACTCGACTTGAGTGGCCTGACGCAGGATCAATGCGACGAGATTGTGGCCTATGCCGACGAGCAGAGCGTTCGGGAGGAACGCGAGGCGGATGCCCGTCGGGCCTTGGAGCGGGCGGAGCGATCTGCAGCCCACATGGCGCAACAGGCCGCGGCGGCGCTCGAGGCGGAGTCTCAGCACCTGGCCCAGACCTCTGCGGAATCGGATGGTGCCGAACTGGTCGCCGAATCCTCCGCAGCGGAGGACATGTCGACGGTGGACGGCGACATCTCGCACGACAGTTCAGACACGGAGGGTGAGGCAGGTCACCTCGCCGAAGAACTGCCGGACGAACCAGACGGGTTGCCGGAGGTCGAGGAAGACTCCGGTGCGCTCCACCAGCCCGTCGCGGACGCCGGTAGCCTAGGAGAGGAGAATGGAGTTGACTCGGTCGCTCCCAGTCCCACAGAGCGAGCGGAGTCGTAATGAAAGCGATTGAGGATCGACGATAGCAGCCCCGCGACACGGGAAGCGGCTGGTCCCGTGGGCCGAAGAGGGCGGCGAGCAATTGACACTACGTGCAGCCAGGCACTTACCCAACAGGGAGAGACGTTTGAAGGTTCGCATCTTCGCCTTGGCGAAGGAATTGGGTCTCGACAGCAAAGAGCTGATTCAGCGTTGCAGCGAGGTCGGCGTTGAGGTCAAGAACTCCGCGCTGGCCAGCATCACGCCCGAGGAGCGCGATCTGGTTCTGGGCCATCTCAAAGGACTTGGCAGCAACGAGCCCGTCGTTCAGACAGCCGTTGCCAATGTCCCGATTCGCGAATCAGCCGGCGACATGGGCCGCATTCGGGAGATCAAGACACTGGGGCCGCTCGGGCGTCTGCGTCGCAAGGCAACCGAGGACGAGGGACCTTCTGTGGCGATCGAGGAGCCTCCCGAGATCGAAGCACCAGTCCCGCTACCCGTTGCCCCAGACGAGCCCTCTGGGGACCTCACTCAGGACGACGAGGCTGAACAACCTGATCCGACAACTGAGGAACTGGAGCCGGCAGCCCGTGGCAGCGACAGCAAGGTTCGTCCCATCACACGCGAGGACTATGTGCCTCCCGTGGGGGGAACAGGCAGCGGTTTGCGAGAGATGAAGCCTGTCGCTTCGATCCAGGAACAGGGGGTGAAGCCAGGCCGAAAGCAACCCAAGAAGCCCGCCCTGCCGACACTCGCCCCCATGCCGAACTTCAAACCCCCGTCGCCGCGAGCGTCGAAGGCAGAAGCGCCGGCACAGAAGCCAGACATGCCGCTGACGGCTGAATTTCTCAAACAGAGCAGTCCGCTGGCGAGCATCATTCGCAAGAATGCAGAAGATCGCAAACGCGGACCGATTGTCGAAGAAGAAGAGACCGAGAAACGTCCCAGCCGTCCGGGTGCATTGGCTTGGATGACGTCCGTCAGCAACGTCGCACGCGCCGACATCGTCAGCAGACGACCGATGACGAACCCGGGTCACCGGCCGTCGGCCGACGCGCCGGTCGACGTCAGAGGCGCTCGGGCCCGGTCGAGTTCAAGTCGGCAGCGACCATTTCCCTCCCGATCACGATTCGTTCCATGTCGGAAGAACTCGGCCGACCGGCCAAAGACATCATGCGTATCCTGTTTCAGGCGGGCAAGATGTGCAATATCAACAGCGAACTGGAGGAAGAGGAAGCACTCGAAGTCGCGATGGAACTCGGGGTGGAACTTGAGATTCGGAGGGGCCGTGACATTGAAGAAGAGCTGTCGGCCCGCCTGACCACTCCCGATATCCCCGATGACGCCATCATGGAAACCCGTGCTCCGATCGTGACGATTCTGGGACATGTGGACCACGGTAAGACGACGCTGGTAGACAAGATCCGCTCGGCCAATGTGGCTGCGGGGGAAGCCGGAGGAATCACCCAGCATATTGCCGCGTATCAGGTGGAGCGGGGCGGTCAGAAGATCACGTTTGTCGACACTCCGGGTCACGCGGCCTTTGGTGAGATGCGCACGCGGTGCCAATGTCACCGACATCGTCGTATTGGTGGTTGCCGCCGACGATGGTGTGATGCCGCAAACCGTGGAATGCATCAGCCATGCCAAGGCCGCAGGTGTGCCGATCATTGTCGCGATGAACAAGATCGACCTGCCGGGCATCAATGAACAGAAGTTGCTGACGGAGTTGTCCCAACGCGATGTCTTGCCGGCGGAGTGGGGCGGAGATGTTGAAGTCGTTCGTGTGTCCGCACTCGAAGGGACCGGCGTCGAGAATCTGCTCGACACCATCCTGCTGACGGCGGAATTGCATGAACTGACCGCACCGTTGGATGTCCCTGCCGTCGGCATTTGCCTGGAGTCGTTCCGCGATGAGGGTCGCGGGCCGGTGGCCTGGGTCATCGTACGCTATGGCACCCTGCGTGTAGGCGACGTCCTGCTCTGCGGATCTGCATATGGCCGCGTTCGTGCGATCTATAACGATCGCGACGAAGAGCTGAGCGAGGCCGGCCCTTCGACACCGGTCAAGATCGCGGGTCTCGACCGTATCCCGGGAAGTGGCGACCACTTCTTCGTGATGCCGGACATCGACGCAGCCCGCGAAGCCTCCGAGCAGCGTCATGAGATGGGCCGAGACGCAGTGCTCTCCCGTCGCGGTGGCCCGCGGACGCTGGAGGACATTCTGGCCCGCAGCGGCAAGGAAGGTGCCGTCCAGGAGTTGCCGCTGATCATCAAGGGTGATAGCCCTGGTTCGATCGAGGCGTTGCGGAATGAGTTGCAGAAGTTTCAGCATCCGGAGGTGCGGGTCAACATTCTGCACGAGGGTGTGGGTGGAGTGAACGACAGTGACGTGTATCTGGCAAGCAGCGCGGGAGCCATTGTTGTGGCCTTTCACGTCGTACCCGACGACCAGGCAGAGAGTCTTGCCTCACGCGAGGGAGTGGAGATTCGCCGCTACAACATCATCTATGAGGTGACCGACGACATGCGGCTGGCGCTGGAGGGCCTGCTGCGTCCCGAACGCGTCGAAGTCTCCACGGGCCGTGCGCTGGTGCTCAGGACATTTCACATCAGCCGACTGGGCACGATTGCCGGTTGCCGGGTGCTGAATGGAACCATCGATCGCAACAACCGTGTGCATGTCATCCGCGAGCAGAGAATTCTCAACGACTACGCCATCTCCTCACTGAAGCGGGAGAAGGATGACGCCAAGGAAGTTCGTGAAGGATTTGAATGCGGTATTCGACTGGACGGGTTTAACGACCTCAAGGAGGGCGATTTGCTCGAGGCCTTCCGGATCGACGAAGTGAAGCGAACCCTGGATTCGTGAGTGTACCCCAATCGCCAATGATGAGCCGACTTGCTCCAGCAACGGTCCGTGCGATGATTCGGCCGACGAGCCTGCTTGTCGGAACGAAACTCTATTCCCCGCTAAGGGCTTCTGCAGCTGGCGCTTATCACCGGAGCAGCGACAAGTCTGCAGCATTTGAGGGCCGAACGTCGGGCAGACCATTCCGGAACAGTGAAGGGGCATGAGCACTCGACGAACCGCCAAAGTTGCCGAAGCGATTCGCGAGGTCGTCAGTTCGACGATCCTGTTTGAGTTGCGCGACCCCCGCGTGAAGCACGTCACAGTGCTCCATGTCGAGGTGACCGGCGATCTCCGCAATGCGAAGGTCAGCGTTTCGGTGATGGGTGACGAGCGCGAGCAGGCGTTGACGCTTCATGGGTTGGAGTCGGCCCGAGGGTTTCTGCAATCGAAGATCGCCGAGCGGCTCGACCTGCGATACACACCAGTGCTGACATTTCAACTCGACCAGGGAGTCAAGCGCAGTATCGAGGCGTCGCGCATCCTCCGTGAGTTGGCCGATGAGAGCTCGGCAGCAGGCATCGATTCAACAGACGCACTTGATGCCGAGGAGGATCTGGAGGAGAGCGGGACCACAGACACAGATTCCGTTGAGACAGGGGAACCATCCGAAACCGAGTGATCCGGCGGCGGTCTGACTGATGGGGCGACCGACCGGATCTCGTTGCGAGTTCATAGACGGACCATATGTCAACCAGCAAGAAACTGAAGGCCTCGGATCGACAGACAATCCTCCGCAAGGTCGCTACCGTCCTCAAGAAGAAGTACGGCGGCAGCATTCCCCGGCACGATCGCAACGTCCTTGAGACGCTGATGTTTGCGTGCTGCCTGGAGAACACGACCGTTGAAAAAGCTGAGGCAGCACAGGCTGCACTGTTGCAGTCATTTTTCGATCTGAACGAGATTCGAGTCAGTTCGGTCTCGGAAATCGAACACGCCATGGGTCGCAT
The DNA here is from genome assembly GCA_963707405.1 of uncultured Planctomycetaceae bacterium. GTDB lineage: Bacteria > Planctomycetota > Planctomycetia > Planctomycetales > Planctomycetaceae > CAVPPT01. The sequence goes on from CAVPPT010000027.1 coordinate 77,036, forward strand.
TGATGACGCGGCTTGGCGCGCGTTGAGAATTCGGGATGTTCTGCAGTACGTCTTCGAGAAATATTACGACTTTGATTTCGAGCCACTCCGCCGCAAGACCCAGGACCTGGCTCACAAGCAACTGCAGAAGATCAAGAGCCTGTCGCCCTTCGTCCGACAGTATGCCCTGCAATCGGCTCTCAGCGTGCATGTCATTCCCATCGATGACGCCACCTTGCGAGTGATCACCTGGCTGGGGCTGGTTCCCGCAGACATGACCCCGGAACAAGCGGCGGAAGAGATCAAATCGTCAGTCCTGAAGTCAGATGTCCCGTTGTTGAGCCATCTGCTCCGGTCAGTGGCCACCGACCCGCAGTACACGTCGTCATTCAAGCTCAACAAGTCCCAGATGGTGGATGGAGCCCTCGATCCGTCGGAGGCACCGGCCCGGCTGGAGGAACTGCTGACCAGTACCAAAGCCAAGTCAGGCAAGAAGGTCTCCCGGAAGAAGCCGGCCGCCGGGACACGAACCTCCAAGACGGCCCGACCACGCTCGGAGGTCACTAAGAAGGTCACCCGACGCAAACAATCCGCCCCACGAAACGCTCACACCAAGACGGCACGGAAAAAGAAGTAGTTCGATCGCTGCGGCCTGGAGGCTGCCCTGTTCACTGGGGGCTTGAATCGCTCTTGCATGCAGGCGAGTCAACTGGACTGATCGATCGTGGTCTTGGTGCATCACCGTGGGGGTGACTAAAATGGGGACGGCGGTCCTTCTGGATACTGCAGGGAGTCAGTTCATGTCTCGCATCTGTACAGTGTTGACGGCAGGAGTGTGTTGCCTCGCAGGAGTGGTGCCACTGATGGGAGATGCCGCCCCCGCGGATGGTGACACCCCGCTGGTGACATCCCCCCAAGTCCAGTCTCCCCCACCCAGGAATGGAACGCTCTCTGCCCGGGAGGTTCTCGAACTCCTGCGCCAACCAGGTGACGACGACTTCGCGCCGCCACCGGACGACCTCGCAGATACGCCAGAGCGAAAATCGCGACGTGTGGCCGTCGCTTGGTATATGGCGGGACAGGTCCACGAGGCGCGAAATGAACTCGACAAGGCAGCCAAGGCGTATGAGCAGGCTGTGGAGGCGGCACCTGGGGAACTCCCCCCCTACCAGTCGCTGCTGTCGATCGCGTTTGCGCAGGGGAAACGTGACGAGGCAGTTCGTTACGCGCTCGCAGCGGTAAAGCACAACGAGAGGGGATTGCAACTGGTCCGCGGATTGGCTGCTTTGCTCGTGCGCGCGGGTGCGACATCGGAAGGAATCGACCTGTTGAAGCAGGTCCTCGAACAGGGTCGCTTTGACTCAGGGACTCCGTCTGACCTGTTACTCCACCGGGATCTCGGGGTGTATTACCGTCTCAGCGGCAAGAGCCAGGAGTCCGCCGAGAACTTCGGCGTTGTGTTTAATGCGTTGCAGAATTCTCAGCAGTTTCCGTTGTCCGAGCAGAATCGGATTGATCTCGTCGGAGATTCCGGGGAAACCTATGAGGAGATGGGCGAAGTCTTTCTCGATGCCAAGCAACCTGATCTGGCCGTCAAGGCGTTTGAGCAAGCCGCACAATTCAGCCAGTCACGTCCAGGCCTGCACAGCTTCAACCTCGCCACCGTCTATCGACAGACGGGACGTCCACAAGAGGCCCTGGATGAACTACAGGGTTACTTTGATGCACAGCTGCAGCTGAAGGGGAGGGCTGCCTATCAGTTGCTCAAGGAGCTTCTGGACGAACTGGGCCGATCTGAGGAATTGGTGTCCCGGCTCAACACCTTGCTGGAAAAGGACGAGTTGAACAAGGCTCTGCGATACTTCGTCGCGGACCAATATGTTCAGGCCGGCGATCTCGACAAGGCTGAAAAGCTGCTTGAAGACACCAGTGGTGCCTCGACTGATCCGCGCGGACTGGTGGGACTGGCCGCCGTTTACCAGCAGCAGGGGCGGACCGACAAGTTGCTCGAAGCGCTTGCGAAGGCGTTTGCCAGCATTCCTCAAACGGAAGAAGAGGAGATGCTCGAACGACTCGCGCCTGATGTGCGAGCACTCATCGAGCAGTTTGGTGAACTGGAAGAATCGATCGCGGAGGATGCCCCCACGATGAACCATCTGCTCGCTCTGGGACGCGAGAAAAGCGCAGTGCCGAGCCGCCGACGCTCGACTTTGTGCAGACATACCTGCTTGGCAAGCTGGCGCTGAAAGCGAGAGCGCACAGACAACGCGCTGGAGTTCTATCGCGCGGCGATTGACATGCAGAACGATCCTCCGGCCCTGCTGTTCCGCGAAATCTCCTTCCATCTGATTGATGCAGGACGCTACCGAGATGCTGCAGAGGTGATGCAGGTCGCGATTGAGCATGGATCACCCAGGCTGCAAGGGGCACGGACGTACTTCCAGTATCTTCAATCGCATGCTTGGGAAATGACCGGCGAAACTGAGAAGGCGTTGACAGCCATTCAGGAGGCGCTCAAGGGAGCACCGGATAATGCTGGGCTGCGGTTTCAGGAGGCCTGGGTCTACTATCACGCACACCGTTATGACGAGGCGATTGCGGCCTTTGAGCAGGTCATTGCCGACTTTGAGAACGACAACGACGAGACGACTCGCGGCACCGTCGAGAATTGCCGGTTCAGCCTGTCAGCCATTCATGTCCAGCAGGGTGACCTCGAACAGGGGGAGGCAATCCTCCTGAGCGTCCTGCAGAAAGATGCCGACAACACACAGGCGAACAACGATCTGGGTTATCTCTGGGCGGACCAGGACAAGAACCTGGACCAGGCACGCACGATGATCGAAAAGGCCCTGAAGGCCGAGCCCGACAATGCAGCCTATCTCGACAGCATGGGTTGGGTGCTGTTCCGACTGGGTGAGTACGAACAGGCACGCAAACACTTGGAGGAAGCCGCCGAAATCAGAAGCCCGAGGACAGTACCATCCTCGAACATCTGGGCGAGACTTACGAGAAACTGGGACTTCACGACCAAGCCGTCGAGATGTGGGGAAAGGCGCGTCGCATCGAGCAGGCGAAGCCGCCCGATGAGAAGATGGTTGAACGGCTCGTCCCCAAGGTCCCTGCGGCAACGCCCGCAGCAACACCAGATTAATCGCCGGACCCTCCGAGTTTCACTTGCTCTTGACGGTCCGATTCACCGGAGTGACAAAGCGACAGGTGTGAACCGTACGGGGTTCACATGGGAGTTTCAAAGTCCAATACTTACAACCATGGCAGGACACAGTCACTGGGCCAATATCGCCCATAAAAAGGGTCGGATCGACGCGAAGAAGGGCAAGCTGTTCGGCAAGCTCAGCCGGGCCATCATTGTTGCGGCTCGCAATGGCGGTGGCGATCCCGACATGAATCTGGCGCTACGATACGCGATCGACAAGGCTCGCAAGAACAGCATGCCCCGGGACAACATCGATCGCGCCATCAAGAAAGGTTGCGGCGAAACGGGCGATGATGACTACACCGAAATCACTTACGAGGGATACGGTCCGGGGGGGGTCGCCGTGCTCTGCGATGCACTCACAGAGAATCGCAACCGTACGGCGGGAGAGGTCCGCAAGACCTTTGAAGTCTATGGCGGCAACCTGGGCAGCACGGGCTGTGTCTCCTGGATGTTCGAACGGAGGGGGCTCTTCACGGTCCCTGTTGAGCAGACAGACGATGAGACCATCTTCGAGATTGGCGTGGAAGCCGGTGCCGACGATGTGAAACGCAGTGGAACCGTGTTCGAGATCATTTGTCCGCCGGAGGACTTCCAGCAGGTCGCGGCTGCATTGGAGTCGCGCGGACTGGAGACCGACGTGGCCGAGTTGACGCGGATTCCCGCCAGCACGGTCGATCTCGATGCCAACGACAGTCGCCGCGTCCTCCGGTTGCTCGAAGCGCTGGAAGACAACGAGGACGTCCAGAATGTCACCGCGAACTTCAACATTTCCGAAGAGATCATGGCCGAAGTCATGAGCGAATCGTCGTAAGTCAGCGGCACCTCGCCGGCCTGGCCGAATCTCAGGGTTCGTTCGCATGGATGGCCGCATTGGTCGAAGCCTCAACTCAAGGATGCAGGCATGGTTCGCGAGCGAACTGTTCACGGACACAAGCCGGGAGCTTCGGCGAGGTCATCCCTCCGCAGCTGCCGACTGATCCCGACACGATCGATATCGCCGATCGGCAGTTCGATGAGGCATTGCGGCCGACTTCACTCGCCCAGGTGGTCGGTCAGACCAGTGTCGTCGAACGGATCCGTGTGATGCTCGATGCGACTCTCAAGCGGGGTGACACACTGGGACACCTGCTGCTGGATGGTCCTCCCGGTATCGGCAAGACGACGTTGGCAACGGTCATCCCGCGCGAACTGGGTGTCGATCTGCAGATGATCTCGGGCCCCGTCCTGCAAGCCCCCAAGGACCTGTTGCCCTATCTGACGAATGCGACGCCCCGCTCCGTGCTGTTTATCGACGAGATCCATCGGCTGGCACCGGCGGTCGAGGAGTTCCTCTATCCCGCCATGGAAGACTTCCGCATCGATATTGCCCTGGGAGATGGACTCAACGCTCGCACCATCAACATGCAGTTGCGGCCGTTCACCATCATCGGGGCGACGACGCGTACGGGCTTGCTGACTGCCCCCTTGCGGGATCGCTTCGTCTATCGGGAGCATCTCGACTTTTACGAGGTGAAACATCTGGTCGAGATCGTCCGGAGAAACTCCGTGAAGCTGCGGACGGTGATTACCGACGATGCCGCCCAGGAGATTGCATGCCGATCCCAAGGGACGCCGCGCAAGGCCAACAACCTGCTGCTGAGGACGCGGGACTTTGCGACGCTGGGACACCCTGATGGTGAGATCACCACAGAGATCGCTCGCAAGGCGATCGATACACTGGAGATCGATCCCCTCGGCCTGGAACGACAAGACCGCCGCTACCTGACGACGCTGATGTCGATTTTCGGAGGGGGACCGGCGGGACTGCGGGCACTCGCGCACAGCATGAGCATTCCCGCCGACACGCTGGAAGACGACATCGAACCGTTCCTGCTGCGATCGGGCCTCATTCAGCGAACGCCTCGCGGGCGCATGCTCACGGTGGCGGCCTATCAACACCTCGGAATGCAGCCCCCCCAGCAACTCCCCCTGTCTCTTTTCTGAGGAGCAGCCAGTCGCGGACGTGGTGTCTGCGAAGCCTCAGCGTTGCAGGCTGGTACTCTTACGCGACGTCGACTTCCCGGCCAGTTCGGCCTGCAAATCCGCGATCCGTGCTTCGGCATTCCGCAGCCGCGAAATTGTGTCCTGAAGTGACCCTCGCAGCAACTCGTGCTCTTCCTGAACGGACTTCAGCTGTTGTTGCAAGCTGACTTCGCGCTTCCCGGAATCCTCCAGCAGTTGTCGCAGTTCTCCTTCCCGCAGCTTGACCAAGTTCTGCTGGATCGTCAGCTCTCGTTCAGCAAGATCCAGGTTCTGCCGAAGTGTCTGTGATCCCTCGATCTCAGCACTCTGCAACACGGCCAGTTGCTGACGCAGCTCCTCGGATTCCGCCCGGGAGTCAGCCAACTTGATTTCAGCGTCGGCCAACTGTTCGGCAGTTTCGGAGGGTGCACCGGTCGATGCGCCACACCCGAACAGCGTCAGAGCCAGACCGAGGATTGTCGTGATACGGATCAGCGGGATCTTCCGAAAGCGAAACATCTTGCCGGAGACAGCAATCAGCCCGGAAAGTCGCTAGTCGATCCCCGCCTGCATCACGCGCGGACGAATGATACCAGGCAAGAAGCGATGCAGCGAACTGATTCAGCCCTTGGCAGCAGCGAGGGCTGAGTCGTAGTTCGGATGCTCGGCGATCTCGCTGCAGTACTCGACATGCTTGAGTGTTCCATCGGGACCGACAACGAAAATCGCCCGGCACAGGCAACGATCGAGGGGGCCTCCCTGAATCAGCACACCGTAGTCCTTGCCGAACGCCGCCGCACGATGGTCGCTCAAACACTGCACCTTGTCGACACCCTCGGCACCGCACCAACGCTTCTGCCCAAAGGGAAGATCGGTACTCACCACAAGTACCTGGACATTGTTCAGGCCCGCAGCCTCCTCATTGAAGCGCTTGGTCTCAGCATGACACGTCGGCGTATCGAGCGAAGGGACAGAGGCGATGATGCGCGTCTTTCCGCTGGAGTCCGCCAGCGTCACATCTCCCAGGGCGTTGTTCTGGAGCTTGAAGTCGGGAGCTTTGTCCCCGGCTTTGAGTTGGGTGCCGGCGAGCTGAACAGGATTACCTTTGAGAGTCACATTGGCCATGGGAGTTGCTCCTACAGAGTCTACGAGAGTGATCGACAATGTCCTCAGAGGGAAGTATGGCGAAACTGTCGGCCCGTGCAACCGAGCGCCGATGGAAGCGATGGGCCACGACGATCAACGCTGCCCGGGGCCTTCCATGGCATCCAACACCAGCTTGAGTGTCCCTGTCACAGCACTTTCCTGGTCGATGTTCGCCTGCCAGCCGTCTCGCCGAGCTACTTGTTCGGGTGGGGCAGGGGATCGGGTGAGTCCGGTGTCGGCCGGCGAGTACTGGCCCGTACGTCCTCCCAGTTTCCAGATCACTAGCTGCTGCGAGGGAACGACATACAACACATGCCCGCCTGAACCCGATTTCCAGACCGCATCGCGCGGCAGTTCGGGAACTTCACCATTCGTATTCACGTTGAATTGCAAGCTGTAAGGAAAATGCGGATTGAAAGGGGACGAAGAACGGCAATGCCGAACGTACTCGGGCGAGACGACTTGCCTGTCGCCCCAGCGGCCCTCGTTGAGTAGCAGCCAGCCAAACCGCAGCATGTCGGTCGATCGCAGACAGAGACCTCCGCCTCCGGGCGTGTGAGTCAGTTCGTGATTCGTCTGATACCCGTAGCTCCAGGTTCCCCAACCTAGTGGTTCGGCCAACCGTGTCCGCACATACTCCTCCAGTTCCATGCCCGACACCTGCCGAACGATCGCCGACGCGATATGGATCGATGATGTCGCATAGGAATAACCCCCGCCGGGGTCACACCACAGCGTGCGTGTTGTGGCAGGATTTCCCTGATAAGGTTCCTCTCGTTGGCCGAACGCGATCGCATCGACCATGGCCGTTGAACCGTCTGGTCCGCGGGGGTCGATCTCCACCCCCTTGCCGTGGACAAATGACGGATTGTTGCCCCGGATACCGGCGGTCATCGTCAGGAGGTGCCCGAGTTCAATCCATTCCTTGCGGGCGTCGGCCACTGGAAAGGCCTCGGCAGGCAGAAAGTCGGGCGTGTAGACGCGCTGGGCAAGTCCATCGGGAAACCGCTGCGGATATTCATCCAGCAGGATTCCAACGGCAATGCTGGTGATGCTCTTGCCACAGGACGCGAGATTGGGTGTGGCCTTGCGATCGCCCAGACCGAAGTAGCGCTCATATACCAGCCAGCCATCTTTGACGATCAGCAGGCCACCGTGTTGTGTGCTTCCCTGAATGTACTCGAAGGCCCGATCGAGGCGCTGTGGATCGATCCTCACAACACGACGTGCGACATCGGCCGAGTCCACAGTGCGCCAACCTCCATTGGCATCCGGCGGAGGAAAGTAGCCGGCTGAATCGTCGTCTCCAGTGCTCGGGGCCTTGTCCGACCTGTTCGGAGTGGCAGATGTCGGGGGCACCGGCGATGTCAGTCGCTTCAGAGCCGCATACATCACCGGGTCGTCCTGGACTCCCTTGAATTCCAGCGGCACATACTGATTGACTTCGTTGTTCATGTAGCCCCACGAAACTCCCTGCGCGACCGAAGTCTCGACAGCACGGACCGCGTCGGCACCGGTTTTGTCATCCTCGTTGCACACGATCGGCTTGCCAAATCTCTGCAGTGCGCGGACGCGGGGGCCAATCTGATCGACAGGAGTTCCGTTGAAGTGAATCAGCAGGAAGTCCGCCTCTCGAGCCACATCGTCAGAGATCCGGGCGTCACCGTATCCGCTGGAGGAAACGAGCACTCCGGGGGCGGCCTGTCGAGCCAGCCGGATCAGTTCGACCTCTCCCTGCGGCGAACGAAGGAACTGATGGTCAAAGCCCTTGTGCGGAAACTCGTTGGCAACTTCCAGCACAACATTGGTGAACCCCCGATCCGTGATCCACCGGCAGGCATTCACCACTCCGGCTTTCACGGCGGCTTCGTCACGCAGCACCTGGTCCTGACGCTGGTAGTAACATCCAAGAATGACCGCGACGCCCTGACGATCGCAGGCTTCGATGACCTTGCCAACTCGTTCCAGATAGTCTGCCCGCAAGGTCCCGTCCGGCTCGAAAGCTGAATTGAGCGGACCTTCATAGCCAACATGCCCACCCTGCAGACAGAGTGTGATGCCTCGCACCCCACAGGCCACGTATTCAGGCAGCACCTTGAGAAACGCAGCAGTATTCGCATCGGCATCGAACGCAGGCTGACGACGGTCTTCGAACGTGGCATTCACAAAACGCACGTTCATCATCAGCCCTTCAGCGGCTGCGCCGGATAGGTTACGGCGCCATTGATCGTCCACATCCCTTCCCGCAGATCGACATGTGTCTGTGGCTGGAATTCGACGTCGGGCGACGACGGTCCGGTCACCTCCTGTGCCGGCAACCACTCCGACACTCCGCACAGGATTGCCAACGCCAGGATGACGTTGGTGAATCCACGGTGCCGGCCGCAGTGGCCGGCGTCAGTCGGCTTCATCAGAACTTGGACAGGCGAGTCCGAGGAACCATCGCGAGATGAATCAATCACTGGTGGAACTCCCTTGGGGATGCCCACCAGTTTACGAATCATCGATCAGTTATTCACGCCATCCCGATCGGCGCGGGCATCACTGCAAGCCGAAGAACTCCTGGAGTGCGGCGAGCTTCGGGGACGAGACATTCTGGTTTGATGTGATTCCCCAGCATCCGTAATTGTCCCAGCGCACACCCATCGTGTAGTGGCAGAAGAGCTCGTAGCCCAGTGACTCAATGAGCCGCAGATTTTCCAGATAGGCAGTCTTCATCGCCGGCAGCAACTGGGCACGGATCATCTCCTCCGCCAGTTCAGCATCTTCCAGCATGCGAGGCTGCATCAGATGCTGGCCTCCTTCATAGGCCACGAGCGGCTTTCCCCAGCGGCGGGCCGTCTGTGCTTCGGCTTCCTGCGACTGCCGAATGACTCCGGACTGGATGGACTGCACGCAGGCGGCGAGCATTTCTTCGGCTGTGCGGGGCAGGGGAGGCCCATCGTCATCCGGATTGGGCAGGCCGAAATACGCCGACGGAGAGAGGACATCGAATTCACCCTGCAGGGCCTCACTGAGCACCGCACCGACCCAAGGGTTCTCCAGTTGGCAGGCTGCCACCCGGATTACACGGTCGCCCAGCACTTCCTTCCAGATACGAAAGGCACGGGAAGCATCGCGGGCAATCTCTTCGGGCCAATCCTCAAAGCCGCCGAAGACATAGTGTTGCCCTTGTGGAAAGATCACATTCCAGCACTCGTTCGACCATTCCACATAGACCCGATCAGCGTGACAGTGATCGGCAACATACTGAGCGAAGCCACGAATGTAGGTCTCGTCGGCTGTATGATGCATGCAGAACCAAGGGTCGCAGCCGGTGTCGTTGGCGAACGTCACACAGTCTTCGACCGCATACTCGCCGCTGGCATCCTGGGCCCGCACCATTCGACCCGGCTGCGGTCGATTCGCCCAGGTGAGTGGCTCGGTTCGCGGAAGATTCACTCCCAGCCAGTCCATAAAGCGTACGACATCGTAACCGGCGAGAATCTCGCGGGGTGCAGGAGCGTTCGCAGGCATCGCGATCTGAAGATTTCTGGGCAATCCAGACTCGACACGGAGCAGAAAGCCCTCTTCGGTGGCGTTCGAGACGCGGGCGACGATGCGGTTGGGCTCGACCATACTCGCGCGGGCATCGAAGCCGACTGTCAATGAGGCAGTACCGTCCCATGTGATGATATACTCTCCGGGAGGGTAACTCGGTACTCCGAGTGCCGGTTGAGGAATGTCGTGGAAGAGGAGGGTCTGAGCAGGCACCTGACGCGGATAACCTGACGGATCGGCGGCGACACCCTGCCAGTCGTCAGTGAACCAGTGCGAGATCCGCAGGGCGGCATTGCTATCAGGCCACCAGGGACTCCAGCGCACTGCCGGCGACAGATTTGTTCCCAGCGCGAGCTTTCGCGATGATGCTCGTTGGTGAGCCGCCGGTGCCGCATAGGTGTTCGTTTGTCTGGTGAACCCACCCAGCAGGCCTGCCACTGAGGTCCCAGCCGCCCTGTTCAGGAACTCTCGACGACGAATTATGTGGCGTTTTGGCAACATCGGATGTTTCAAAGGAGCCTCGTGGAAGTCGTGCTCGAACATTCACCGGAGGTTGTCATCTGCCTCGAGTTGAGCTGTGACTGCAAGGCAACCCCATTCGGGACAGACGATTCTACGGGAGACTTCCGTCCTCTTTGGCGCATTGATAATGCTGACGTCTGATTGAAGGCGGACTTCACGCAATCCTCATGCCAGAATCGTGATTGTGCATTCATGAACACCACTACAGACAATGAATTGCTGGATATCTGTGATCGAGACGATCGCGTGATCGGGACCGCGACTCGCGCAGAAATCCATCAACGGGGTCTCCTGCATCGGGCAGTGCACATCTGGGTTTTTCGCCCCGATGGCTGCCTGCTCATCCATCGCCGATCGCCCCAAAAGTACGAGCATCCGCTGGCTCGCACATCGTCCGCATCCGGACATGTTGATGCCGGTGAGAGTTATGAGGCGGCGGCGAGCCGCGAATTGCAGGAGGAACTGGGCCTGGCAGCACCGTTGACCTGGCTGATCAAACTCCCGGCGAGCGCGGAGACTGCGCTGGAACATACGATGCTCTATCGTTGCGCGACGACAGAACAGCCAATTCCTGATCCGGAAGAGATCGAAAGCATCGAATGGGTGAATGTCGACGAATTGGCGAGGCGCGTCGAACGGGAGCCCGGTTCGTTTACGCCTCCATTTCGGGCATTGATCCGCTGGTACACGAGCGAGCAACGTCGTCCACCGCTCTCGCCGACCCCTTGAGCGCCCCCCGGACTCTCGATGGCGGGGCGAGAAATCACTCCCGAATCTGCACACTGGATCCGATGGTCAGCAGGTCATATACGACCGCAACGTCCTCGTTGTTGAGTCGCACGCAGCCACGGGAAAGACTCTTGCCGATCGAATCCGGCTCGATCGTGCCGTGGATTCCGAAACTATTGCCAATGTCGATCCAGTATTCGCCGAGGGGATTCTGTGGATCGTCATGGGCAATCACTCCATCCGGCCCGTAGTAGGTCGGATCCATCAGCTTCTCCTGAACGGTTCGCTCACCGACAGGGGTCGATCCATCCTTACCCACGCCGATCGGGAATCGAGCCACATAATAGCCGTGCGCGTGAATTGTCAGCTCGAAGTCGCTGAGGTCCACAACTACGGAGAAGGGCCCCTTGATCACCTTCAGTTCCTGCCCTGCCCGGATCTTCTGCGGACTGATGCGGTTCAATTTGGCCAGGTATTGCCATGAGACACCGTAGTTTCGGGCCACATCCTGCAGCAGATCGCCTGGTTGAACAACATACGGATCCATGTAGTGCGGCTGAGGCATGAAGTAAATCCGACGAGCCTGTGCATCAATTCGTGCCTGGAGTGCGGGTCGCAGTTCGGGACGCTGCCAGTAGAGCATCGACAGCTCCCGGTGTGCGTCGACGTCGTCACCGGGTTTGCCAGATGAGAGAAGAGCATCGACATGTGCGAAGTCGTACTCCGCATTGGGTGACGTGCCCAGTGCAGACGTGACAAAGCTCCCCCCCCCTGCAGTCGCGACAATCTCGCGGCTGGCCACCTGGATGATCTCGGCAGTTTGCGTCGCCGGGGTCTCAGCCTCTGGTGGTGTGTTCGAACCCTCAGCGTCCCACCACGGTCCGGATTCGACCGGACTGGAACTTCCCGTGATCGATGCATCTGTGGATTGCTCATTGACCTTCATTGCTGCGACTGGAGAGTCTCCGGCAGTGATGTCGTCGCGAGAGGACGTTCGTCGAAACGCCTGGGCCGGAGGTGCCTGTTCGGCGGCAAAGGGATCTGGGAGGTCGGTGGAAGCAGTCTCGGGCAGATAGAACGGGGACCCGTCCGATTCGCTGGTGTGGACGGCATCGGGTTCCGGCTCACCCCAGGTGGTCGCATCCGGAAGTTCGACCTCGACAAACTCGCTGTCGGCCAGAGAACTGCTGTTCCTTAAGGGCATTTCGAACGGGAGCAGGTCCAGCCGCCAAGCCACAGTAATGGCAACGGTGCCCAACACGAGAAACCAGAACTGAAATGTGTGCAGCGGATGTCGGCGTGGTGAGTTCAACATCGCGTTCCTCCCTGAACGCTGTGACGGAACTGATCGCCGGACATGGATCGACACGGGATCGCTCAGAGACCATCCCTGTGCCGCCAGTATCAGGCGGAGCAGGCTGCGAAGCCTATCAGACGTTGACGTCCGGGGGAACGGGAACTTTTCAGTTGCCGCCTCCGTGCCCGCAATGAGGCATCGCGTCGGTCATCAATTATCCCAATGACAGGAAATTCCGCAGAATGACGATCAATCATGGATGCGCGTGCCGTAGTTGCCGACGCATCGATCGCCTGCCGACGGCAGAGGTCAATTATCCGTCGGCAGAGGATCGGATATCGAGAAATAGGCGTTCTCATCAAGGGCGGGCCCCCGATTGAGCTTCCAAGTGTTTCGGGGATGCAGAAGGTCTGCCGACTGGCATCCCACCAACTGGAAACCCGGCACCAAGAGGGCGACAAGAAAGAGGAGTCGTGCGCAAATGGCATCTGTCCGTTCCTTTATGAGGAATTCGGTCAAGAATGCTGTGAAGTGGGGGAAGTAACCTGAGATGAGGGATGCGGATCCTAGGCAAAAGTGGGTTCTTGGCCAATAGGAAATCTTCCGGGCGTTGCCGACTGAAGGAGAACACGGAACAATGGCTGTGGCAGTTTGCGGACAAGGGATGTAAATACCAACTGAGAACGGGGAATATTCAGGACGGTTGATGGATCAGTTGACTGGCGACACCACGCCCGAGGAGCAACAGGCTCGCATTGTAACTTGCCTGGTTGAGGCGCATTACCAGATCGTCTATCGGTTTGCGTACCGGCTTTCCGGCTCGCACGCCGATGCCGAGGATCTGACACAGCAGGCCTTCCTCATCGCACAGCAGAAACTCGAACAATTGCGGGAGGCTGAAAAATGCAGGTCGTGGCTGTTGACGATCGTCCGCAATAGCTATCTGAAGGGGAGAAGAAAGTCTGCCGAGGTGCCGACAGACGACTTTGATCGGCTGGATTTGGTGAGCGTATCCCGACCAACCGATCCGGAAGACCAAGAGGCATTGCAGGCAGCTCTGCTCGAATTGCCCGATGAGTTTCGGGTCCCGGTGATTCTGTTTTACTTCAATGAGATGACTTACAAGCAGATTGCCGCCCATCTGGACATTCCGATTGGAACCGTGATGAGCCGCCTGTCGCGTGGAAAAGCGTACTTGAGGAACCAGCTTTCGAGCGAAGTGGAAACGCCTGCCCGATTCTCGACGGCCATATCGGAGCTTTCACACGATTAGACATTTTCAGATTCCATGTCCCAACCGTCTAACCACCTGAACATCTACCAGTTTCTCGACGTCGTGCGAGCCGATTCGGAGGATCTCCGCGATCCTGACTTATCGGCAGTGGCACGGGCTGTTCAAACTTCCTCCGAGTTGCGGACAGAGTTTGCGTCGCGCCAGCAGTTCGATCGTGTCGTGGGAAAGACAATGCGGGATGTCGAGATCCCGCCACATCTGAGGCAGTCGTTGCTGGCTTCGTTGCACAAAGCACGAACGGTCACCGGAATGCCGATCCCGTCCTCTCAGCGACGCGTGGTGACTTCGCGACGGGCCGCATTGGCGGTATTGGCAAGCCTGGTTCTTGGATTCGCGACGTGGATGATCTGGCCCCACGGACCGCAAGCTCTCACGCTGGATGAGATACGACACTCACTACCAGTTAGCGATCGTCGCCTGGCATGGGAGCGTCTGGAGTCTTTTGACTACGGATTTGAGGCGCGGCTTCCAGACAGCGAATGGGAGTCGATTGTGGACGAATCGGTCAAAGGTCTCGACCTGAATGGAGATGGACGACACGACGCCGCAGTCATCCCATGGGCCTTGTCGTCGAGTCGTCCGCGCGGATATCTTCTGGTGCTTCCTGCGTCGTTGCTGGACGAACTACCTTCTCCCACTCGTCTCACGCCGGCGGGACTCTCCTACGTGCCGGTGCCAAATACGGCGTGGAAGAGCATCGATGGAAAGATGGTTTATGTCTGCTTTGTCGAAGAAGGGCGTCTCGATCAACTTCAGAGCCAGCTTTATGGCGGTTCGGCCTGACGCTCAACGGCACGGTACAGGCATCAGCGAGATTCGTCGTATCTTTCCTGTTCTGACAGTAATCGCTGCCTGAACAGGGTCAGCGGCAGCCTGTGCGTACCGCAGCCAGCGACGACTTCCGCCTCTGAATGGCAGGCCCAATGTATTGGCAGAAAACCTCGGCCACGATCAGGCACCATGGCACTTCTTGTATTTCTTTCCGCTGCCGCACGGGCACGGGTCGTTGCGACCGACTTTGGGTTGCTTGTTGCGAATCGGTTCTACAGCCTGTGACTGCTGGCCTGGCTCTAAAGTAGATGTCGCATCGCCCTGCGCCGTGTATTCTTCGGCTGCGCTGGAGACCTCCTGGTGGACGGTGCCGGTGATCTCCCATAATCCTCCGACGAACTGGGGACTTTCCTTTTCGAGGCGAAAGATGGCCCCCGTGACTCGTTCGCCAATGCCATCCCACATGGCCTCGAACGCCTTCATGCCCTCCCGCTTGTATTCGACCTTCGGGTCCTTTTGTGCATAGCCGACGAGTCCGATACCCTGCCGGAGATGATCCATGTAATAGAGATGTTCCTTCCAGGAATGGTCGAGCACATCCAGGAGCAATGCACGTTCCGCATGTCCTAGTTCTGGTCGGAAGTGGTGATCAAATTGCTGCAAGACCTCCTGACGGGCGCGGTCACGCTCGAGCGACACGAGACGTGACCGGTCGAGATCGACGTCGAGCTGCTGTTTGGCCAGTGAGATAAGCTCCTCGACAGCTTTGCCGTTAGCCGCTTGCTGATGGCTGGAATCGCCGTTGCCTGAATAGACCCGATCGAGATGGTCGTCGAGCTTGTCGAGGAGCCCATTCTTCGGAAAGTAGTGACGACTGCATTCCAGCAACCGCTGCTCAATTTCGGTCCGAGGCTTCTCCTTCAAGTCATCCAGAGTAAGCGATGCACCGAAACGGTCGTTGACCCAACGAATGAGTCCCTCCCGATCGCTGTGCGTCTGATCCCCGAGGAACCGGGTCATGCCGACAGCCACGGGGAACTTGATCTCCTGATCGCGATAGGCACTGCGGAGGCGCTCCTGGATCGCTGAAATCGCATCATCCGGGTTCTCGAATGCACCCAGTTCATCCGGCGACATCTCCACTCCGTATTGATGATGCAGCCAGGCACACAACGATTTCCGGTTGAAGTCCTCGGCAAGAATTGGTTGCAGCCCATCAAACTGCACACGAGCGATCACCTCTTTTGCGCGACCCAGCAGGTAATTATAGAGGGCCGATCGATTGATGTCCCCCTCTGGTGCCCCGTCCTGCGCAATGCGCTTGAGCTCGCGATCATTCGTGTTCAGGCCAAACTGTCGATTGATCCACTGCGACAGCGCCTGCCAGTTCCAGTCCCGCTGATCCGCATCCTCAGGAAGATTCTCGTCGAGCTGTTCTCCGATCAAATCCTCAGCCTGTCGCTCACCTTCGTCAGTCAGATACACGACCATCTGGTCGTATGTCATCTCTTCCAGGTCCCCCGGTTCCACAAGAATTCCCATAACTTGTGTCGCCCAGTTGGCGCACGTCGCCCAGCGGTATTTGTCCGACAGAAAATGAACGGTCCACTTCTCAACCTGTCGATCGATCATGTCGAGGATGAGACCCCGGCAGTTCGCGCCATCAAGAATGCGCTGACGGTACGAGTACACGTCGCGTCGCTGGAAATCCATCACCTCATCATACTCGAGCAGATTCTTGCGGCTCTCGAAATGACGCTCCTCGACACGCTTCTGCGCCTTCTCGATCTGGCGCGTCACCAGTCCGCTCTCGATCGCTTCGCCTTCCTGCATGCCCAGCCGGCCCAGAATGTTTTTCACCCACTCGCCGGCGAAGATGCGCATCAAGTCGTCTTCAAGCGAAAGGTGAAAGCGACTCGAACCAGGGTCACCCTGCCGACCCGACCGGCCCCTCAGCTGCAGGTCGATGCGGCGGGCATCGTGACGTTCCGTCCCGATCACATGCAAACCGCCGGCCTGGGCCACCTCGCGCCCCTCGGCCTTCATCCCTTCCCGCTCGGCGATCTCTTCCGACTTTCCATCCCACTCGGCCTTGCTCACCTCAAGTCGCGACTCATATCCCTTCTGCTGCTTGAGCTCTTCCCAGGCCATGTGCTCGGGATTGCCCCCGAGGATAATGTCCGTTCCGCGCCCGGCCATGTTCGTCGCAATCGTCACCGCCCCCTTGCGGCCCGCCTGGGCAATGATCTCAGCTTCGCGCTCGTGATACTTCGCATTGAGCACACTGTGCTCAATCCCGTACTTCTTGAGCTTGTTGGAGAGCAACTCCGACTTCTCGATCGACACCGTCCCCACGAGCACCGGCCGCCCCGTTCCATGTACCTCACGCACCTCATCGATCACCGCGTTCCACTTCTCCTTCTCGGTGCGGAAAATCACATCGGGATAGTTAATCCGCTGCATCGGGCGGTTGGTTGGCATAGCAACCACATCCAGTCCATAGATCTTGTAGAACTCGTTGGCCTCCGTCATGGCTGTGCCCGTCATGCCGCACAGTTTTCCGTACAGCTTGAAATAGTTCTGTAGCGTAATCGTCGCCAGTGTCTGCGACACTTTCTTGATTGGCACTCCCTCTTTTGCTTCCACCGCCTGATGCAGGCCATCGCTCCACTGACGTCCGTGCATCTTGCGGCCGGTGTGCTCATCAACGATCACCACTCCCAGCCCGCCGTCCTCCACGCGCTCCACCACATAGTTCACATCCCGCTTGTACAAGTGATGGGCCTTCAGCGCGTTGTCGATCAGGTGCGGCCATTCCATGTTGCCGGCCGTGTAAAAGCTCTCGACCTCGGCAAGCTGCTCGGCATGCCGCACCCCTTCATCGGTCAGGTGGCAGGTGTGCTCCTTTTCCTTGACCTCGAAGTCCACGCCCTTACGCAGCTGCCGTGCGATATGATCAGCGCGGGGGTACTTCGAAATATCATCGTGCGCCGGACCGGAAATGATCAGGGGGGTCCTAGCTTCATCAATTAGGATATTATCCACCTCGTCTATGATCGCAAAGTCCAGTGGGCCCTGCACTTGGAGCTCGCGAGTGGGCTTCATGTTGTCGCGCAGGTAGTCGAAGCCGAACTCGTTGTTGGTGCCGTAGGTGATGTCGCAGGCATATTCGCGCTGCCGCTCCTTGGGGCGCATCTGCGACTGAATCGCCCCCACCTTCAGACCCAGTCCGGTGTGACACGGACCCATCCACTCCATATCACGTTTGGCCAGATAGTCGTTCACCGTCACGATGTGCACATGGCCCGCCAGTCCGTTCAGGTACGCAGGCAGCGTCGAGACGAGCGTCTTCCCCTCGCCCGTCACCATCTCCGCAATCTTCCCCTGATGCAGGATGTACCCCCCCACCATCTGGACGTCGTAGTGACGCATCTTCAGATACCGCTTGCCCGACTCGCGCACCGCCGCGAACGCCTCGGGCAACATGTCTTCCAGCGTCTGACCGTCCTCCAGGCGCTGCCGGAAACGCGGCGTCATCTCCGCCAACTCACCTTCCGAGAGCTTCTCGTATACCGGCTCCAACTGCGCAATCCGGTCCAGAATCGATCCCGGAGCGATCGCGTCCGCGCCGTCCTTGTCGCGCAGAAAACCGATCCGCTCAATCGTCCGCTCGTTCGATGAGCCGAACAGCTTGCGAATCCAGCGCTCCACAAACGCCGTAATCGCGTTGAACAAATCACCAAGACGATCAAGAAATTTCCATCGGTCTGTATTCTCACTCGGTTGAACAACTCGCTCATGACACTCGAGCGAAAGCGCCGGCAGCGTCCGCCGCACATCATGCGTGCACAGCCGCGGCCACCCCAGCCCACACTCCCTGGGCCGGTGCCGCGCCCCCTCCCCGATCCCCGCCCTCCCCAGGCCTCCGCGACAGGCAACAACACACGCCTGACGCAGAGCAGGGGGGATCTCCGGGGATGGTTGCTGCGACGGGGCCGAACTTCGCTCGCCTGCCTATGGTCGCCTCCTTGAGACTCACGCCCGCCGCACAAGCCGGCTCGCGCGCATCGTCTCCCTAACTGTCATGACGCCACAAGTTTATTGCCCGCCTCCCGATGGGTCAATGGGCGATTCATTCAGCTGTTGCGAGCCGACGACGTCAGCCTCCCGCTCCCGCTCCCGCTCCCGCTCCCGCTCCCGCTCCCGCTCCCGCTCCTGACTCCTCGCTCAACTAAACTCGCCGCATGAGCCATGTCCATCCCCGTCATCGATCTGCTTGCCGAGCCCAGCGGGCTGGGTGAAGGCTTCGCTGCCTGCACCCCAGAGCAGGGCCCCGGCTTGCTGGTCGCCCTCTCGATCGAGATGGACCAGGTCAAGTAGGGGGCATGAAGCGCAGCGCAATGGATCAGCTCGCCGTGTTAATCGACACGGGTACATTCCACTTCGTTCCATGTCACCTACGAAACTGATGCGGATCGCCCATCGTTGACGTATCCTCTGGACAACCACAAAATCGGCAATAACGCAGACACGCGACATGCGATCAGCACCTGTGGAGAAGTGACCGCAGCTCGACGTAGAGTCCATGAATCGTTGTGTGCCACTGAGTGTTTTCGTTCCGCGAAGGGAAGATCCATGACCCGAGTGAGAGATTTCTTCGTTGTCATGTTCTTGCTCGCCCTCGGCACTCCGATCTACTCGCTGGATGTCAGTGGATTTACGCCGGACGGAAGTCTCGTATTCAAGACCGTGGGCGACACCGAACTCCAGCTGCATGTCTTCAATCCCAAAGAGCACAAGCCCACCGATCAGTGTCCCGCCATCGTCTTTTTCTTTGGCGGCGGCTGGAATGGTGGTTCCCCAAGCCAGTTCTATCCTCACTGCAGTTACTTGGCGTCACGGGGCATGGTGGCAATCTCAGCTGAGTATCGAGTGAAGTCCAGGGACGACACCACACCGCGGGAATGCGTGACAGATGGCAAATCGGCGGTCAGATGGATACGGGAGCACGCCGATGAACTCGGAATTGATCCGAACAAGATTGCCGCCGGTGGAGGCTCCGCCGGTGGACATGTGGCGGCGGCAACGGGTTGCACGAAGGACTTTGAGGAAAGCAGTGAAGACATAGAGATCAGTTCTCGTCCGGATGCACTGGTCTTGTTCAATCCCGTTTATGACAACGGCCCAACCGGCTACGGTCACGACCGGGTCAAGGAATATTGGAAAGACATCTCTCCCTTGCACAACATCGACGAGAAGACGCCGCCCACGGTCGTCTTCCTGGGAACCGAAGACAAACTGATCCCGGTGGAGACCGCGCAGGAATACAAGCGCGTGATGGAAGAGAACGGCCGGCGATGCGATCTGCATTTGTATGCAGGCGAGCCCCACGGATTCTTCAATTACACCAATCTGGAAAACTACACCAGGACCGTGATTGAAATGGATCGGTTTCTTCACTCATTGGGATACCTCGAGGGTGAGCCGACATTGCAGGAGTAGGTCAGCCTCCGCCTTACAACCTCGGTTCATTCTCCGACCCTCCCGGCAGGGTGGCATGGCGTCACGGCGGAGCCGGGTCGCCATGCTGGATTTGTATTCACCTTTCGACATGCTCACCCGCCTGGCGGCGTGAGAGCATGCCACCCAGCCGAAGTTCGACGGGCGGAGCCTGGCCTACTTGACTGGCCATTCGGCACCCGCGTCAATCCATGCCCGCAGAACCTCGACCTTGTGCTCGGGGAGCTTGTGGACGGCTGCTGATGCCATGCCCGGTCGTTGGCCGCTGACAATCGCGATCAGTGGACTTTCGGCGCTGTTGCCCCGTACGACGAGCGCGGCCCCAGGGCCGTCGCTGAAGTAATCGTCCCGCCTGTCCACACGGAAATTCCCCAGTGCCCGACTGGGGCCGTGACAGCCGAGGCACGAAGACTCCAGAATCGGGTTCACGTCCTTCCAGAAGTCGACCTGGGAGCGAGCATCCTCCGGAAGGGATGGCGACGGATTCGAATCGGCGACGCTCGATCCCACTGCGGAGTCCACCGGATAGGGTGGGTCGCCCCGCTCGCGGACAGAAACTTCTGTCACCCAGGCAAATAGAACCAGCACCGCGACCCCAGCCAGCAGCGTAAGCACCCCACTCCGAACGTGGCGGTTCTGCGGGTTTCTGGCCAGGCCCATTCGCTGTGCGAGTGTGACGACCAGCCACTGCCAGTGGAGTGCGACGTGAACGAGCAGGACAGCCAGAACTCCCACGCTGATCCAGAAGTGGACCTGGCCCCACTGGTGACGGGTCCATCCCCACAGGGACAGCGACTTGTTCGTCTCCGGCGGGAGTGCGAAATACAGGATGTACCCGGTCGCGATCATCCCGAAAAAGGATGCCGTGCCAGCAGATCGATCGTCAGGTTGACGCTGGTGCGCTTCATGAGTCCCTTCCGTCACGAATTGTATCACCCGACCATGGACGTGGTGCACCGGGTGCCACTGCTGGCTTGTCCAGCAGTGCTTGAGGGGAGGGTCAATCCACGAGAACTCTGCCGGCAGTCAATACTACGGGAAGCAGCGAGTCGTCGGACGTGCGTCCCGCAGTGTAGTGTTTGGCACTCGACCATCGCCAATCGTCGCCCGGAGCAAAGCCCTCGTCGAACCGGATTCAAGTGAACGTAATCGATCGCCGAGAGAACCGTTTTCGCTTCGGTCAGGTTCCGGTCGTAGCCGGATCCTTCCTGCCAATACCGAAATGTCTCGACGCCCGGTCGTTGCCGAATGGTCAGCTTCTCAGCAGTCGGGCTTCGTGGCAATCAGGTGCTGCTTGATTCGATAGGAACAGGGCCGCTTGATCGCCTGCAGCAAACGTGGAGATTCCCGCAGCTCTGGCATCGGGTAGACGATCAGATGGACATGCTCGGGCATGAAGACGAACGCCAGCAGCCGGTAGCCATGCCGCTGCCAGCCCGGTCGAGCCTTCGCGAACTCGTCCGCCAGCCATCGTTGGTCAACAGTGGAAGCCGACGATAGCATGAAAACGTCAATTCGTGGAAGTGGCCCGGATCGTTGAAATGTCGAACATGCTTCCGATGTGACGGTCCCGTCCCATGAACGGCAATCTACCCGCCCGTCACTGCTGGACAAGCCAGCAGTGGCACCCAGGCGCAAGTCAGGCGAGTAGATCAACCGTTTCGAGGGACTGGTAGAGCGATGCGAGGTCAACTGATCTGACGCGGAACTGCGAGCGTCGTTTGACGCGCGGACGGGATGTGCTGGCGTTTTCGAGTTTGATACCCGGATCGTAATAGACCCTGCCGGCCGCAATGGCCGCGAGCAAGTGTGTGAAATCCGTGCCGATCCCGAGTCGAATCATGTTTCCATAGTGATATTGCAATCGGGGTTGTCTGCGGCAGAGCGAAGGGACGTAAGTGGCCCGAGCGTGCTTCACTGCCAATGGGCAAGGAGCCCCACGAACGGCCATTCCGCCGCGATTTCGCCGCTCGCTGACACCAAATGCAGTCCACGTCTTCCGCGTCGCGCTCTCGATCGAGAAAGACAAGGCGCGAAATGTGCATGGAGCGAGGCGCAATGCACCTAGCCAAGCTGGTGCATTCCACTTCGTTCCATGTACGCTACGAAACGGACCTACTTGACTGAAGTCCGGATTTCGGGGTTCTTCACGGGTGTGACAATGCTCCTGCTCAGGCCATGACTTTGCGCAGAACGGAGATGAAAGATGCCCGTGTATCTTGAGCTCCTGCACGGACGCAGATTCTTGGGCGAAGACAACAACGGAAATCGCGCCTGGGAACGTCTGGTTGATTGGGGAACTGATGGACCCATCTTCGGCCCGTTCGACTTCGTGCACAGCACGTATGGCTCTCGATTGCAGCTCGGAAACGACTGCACTTGCAGTTCATCGATGGCCTCGTCTATTACGATGGACTTGGATACGGCGATTTTTCGGTTTGCGACGAGTCACAGTTGGCGAGTTGCTGGGCTGATGGAGCGACGACAAGAGTTTGAACTACGGAAGTCAGAGATTGGCGCATGTCTCGCAGGCCTACGTGATCGCCTTGCACGACGACGACTCTGATTCTCCATTGTACTACTGCGATGATGATCGCGATGTGAGTCGGCGGTGCCAGTCATGGACCGCGGACATCGACTTCGCGACAGCACTGACGATTCAGAAAGCTCGCCATCGCGCCGGTGAACTCGCAGGAGAGGAGTATCCGATTCGAGTCACGATCGAACGGTTGCAATTCATTCCGGTTGGGACGCAAATTGTTCGAAGTTACGCGACTGTCTTGATTGAAACCGTACGGATGTGCCCGGATAGGAACGAGCGAATGAGGTAGTATCGTGGTCGTGCAATGTCGACATCAGAGTTCTGCAATCCCAAGACTCCTCAGGTAGTCGAACGTGGAATCGTAGTAGTCAGGGCTTCGTGTCGGGTCCTCCCTGCTCCCTTCAGGAATGACGATGACCATTCCCTGTCGCCCGTGTGAGCAACACACGATACGCATTCTTCTGGTAGACTTGCCGCTCGGGTTTGCGAATGCGCTGCCAGCGATCGCCGCGGAAGGACCAGTGTCCCCAGCCCGACGCTGTGTGGCGGAAGTCGGCGTCCCAGGTGACGCACGTCCAGTCGAGTTCGAGGCCCTGCACCTGGAACTCCGTGACAACGTCTTCGAGGTAATACGACGAACGCACATCAACCTTCCCATCGAGAAACCAGTGAATCGGATTGATCTTCGTGCGAACGTCGATGGCATAGGGCTTCAGGCGTTGGGCCTCTGACGAAACAACCATCCCGTACCGCTCCGACCCTCGGGCCTGCTGCTTCAACCAGGTCTTGGCTTTGCTTAGGTCTCGCGTGACCACGAGCGGGTAACGCTCTTGGATGCTCTGAAATGACCTGCAGGCCTCCTCAATGTTCAGATCGAGGATGTGTTTTACGAGCGAGGAGACGTTCTCCGCGCGAAACGATCGCATTGAAACTCCGAGGTGCAATTGATCACAGAACGAAACGTGCGGATGCGAGCCAATTCTGTGAATGGTTTGTCCCGCCGCGTACTCGCTGTCGTGGAGACGCGATGAAATGAACAGATGCCAGTCGGGAAATGATCGCAGAACTGAATCAATCCACTCACCGATTCCTGCTTCGCCTGTGTTGATTTCCTGGCCACCTCCTACGAGACACACGATGAGGGCCCAGTCCTCGTGGCGGTTCAGACACGAAATGAGGAACTCCGGTTCTGACTGGCTGAAGCCCGTGTGGTTCTTCTTGCTTTGCATGAACTTCGCGGTTTGCTCGTGATTCCACGCGCGTTGTGCTTCGTCAAAAATGGCAACGTGCTCAATTGGCGGCCGGCCGGTGTCGGTGAGGCATTCATCTCGAAAGTGATGAACATTCTGAATGAACATCTTCACTTCGCGCAGGGCTTCACCCTTCTTCACTCTCTGATCCGTCATGCGAGACCGGTGGACACGGTCACGGGCCAGCGCCTCGCGCAGAATCGCCACCAATGGACCGTTGCCTGACAAGAACACACTATGGAGACCTTCATTCTGGTCGATGTGGCGCGTTGCCACGTTCAGTCCGACCAGCGTCTTCCCGGCCCCAGGCACACCGGTGACAAAACAGATCGCCTTTCGCGATTCGTCCCGCGCCCAACGAATCGCCTCTTCCAGGGCATCGGTCGTTAAGCTGAGATTGATTGCCCCTGCGTCACTGCGAGAGATCTGTTCAACCGAGTGACCACCGTAGAGCGCCGTGGCCGCTTCGATGATCGTGGGTGTCGGCGAATAGCGACCGGCCTCCCACCGGGCCGCATCGATGGACTCCCCTGTGAATGTCGCGAGCACGGCCTCTATGGCTGGCTGCAGCATCGCGGCATTGCACGTGATCGGCTGAAGGACGCCGTCGTCATCCATGGACAAATCGACGTCGCGCGCTCTCGCTTCCGTAGCGACAAGGATGGGAGCGATCAGGCTCGCGTGACTCGTCTCGTGGAAGTTCTTCAGGTCGAGTGCGTAATCCCAGACCTGATCGATCGCATGTGCTGGGTAACCCTGTTCTCCGACCTTGAACTCCACCACGAAGACAATCGGTCCGAGCAATAAGACAGCATCGATGCGGCGACCAAGTCGCGGTATCGAATACTCCAGATAGACATGGCCCTCCATTTCGAACTGCCGCAGCGTAGACTTCAAAATCTGGATCTCCGCCATCCATGCATCGCGCTGTGAGGCTTCGAGACGCGAAGTCGTTGTTCAAGGACAGGATTCCAAGGATCTCTGCCTCCCCTCGGTGGAGGAATTGATGCACGGGATCGGAGTAGTAGTACCGCTTCACAGGTACCTATAGGTGGATATTGGGGCGATGATGGATTCGCGAGCTGGCATATTGCCACGACAAGGCGCAAATCGCCACTCCGCCACAGCCCGCTGGGTGGCCCGACCGTTTGGTCGGGTCGCGAAGCCCTACAGGACTGGACCGGAGGGGGGAGGCCCGCCGGGCGTGGCCGGCGGGCTTTGAGTGTGGCAGAATCGTGAATCACGACCGCACACGGGGCGTGGCCGGCGGGCTTGGGTACTGGTCGTTGCAAGAGGCCGATTCCCGCCGGGTTGCACACCGTTGCGAGGGTGGCGACCAGGGCGGGCTGTAACATTCGCCAAGATTCTTCGCTGAGGCTGTTGTCCTGGAAGCTAAGCAGCACACTCCCCCCGTGAGCCGTTTCCGAGGGCTGCGACGAGCGAAAATTCCGCCAACTGCCTTGCAGGCGCAGGAGTTTGTCATGGTCATCGCCCGAGAACCCAGTCCTCTTCCGTCGCCGCTCGACTACGTACCCGCCAACAGCGATCCCCATCTGGTGAAGACCGGCGAATCGTGGTGGTCGCTGGCCGACCTGCCCAAGGTGCAGGCCAGCGGCATGACCGCCTGGCCTGCGGCCTCAAAGGTGCGCGACTCCCGTTGGACGGGTGCCGCCTTCTGCTCCAGTTCTTTTCGCAAGTTCTGCACGGCCTCGCTGAGTTCGTCGGCCGACCGGGCGTCGTAGTATTTGCCCTTGCCGGACGTCGCGATCGCCTCCAGAGAACGGCGTTCCGCGTCCTTTACATCAAACCCGATCACGTTCACCCCAAATGTGAGCTTGGGGTTTTTCGCAAGTTCCGCGGCCTCTCCGGCCGGGTCGCCTTTGCACGATTCCTTTCCGTCGCTGATCAACACCAAGCCGCAGAACGCGTCGTTCTTGAACAGCTCCGCTCCCGCCGTCCTGAGCGCGAGCGCGATCGGCGTCGCTCCCAAGGGTCGCAGACGTGCAATCATGCGGGCTAATTCCGATTTTCCGGGGGCGTCGATCTCCGTCAGAGGGCGCAGTATGCTGACGGCTTGGCAGGGGTTCTCCTTTTCGTGCCCGTAAATGACGAGCGTCAGCCTTAGGCCGTCCGGAATCTTCTGCACGAGCTCCGTCACCACGGCCTTCGCAGCCGTTATTTTCGCCTGACCCTCCGGGGTCTGTTCCAGCATGCTCCCCGAGCAGTCGAGGACGATGGCGAAGTCAGTGATGTCCCCCCCGGATGACGACTTCGCTCGCGCGCCCTTCATGGAGGCCAATAGTTTCGCCGTGGCACCGGCCTGCTGGAGTTCGGCCTCCTCCCGGGCGCCAATCGTGAACACCGTGGGCGATTTTTCCAGGAGTTGCAGCAGCACCGTCTCATCGGCACCGTTTTGGAGCGCCTGCAAAATGTCCTGATACGACACGGCTTTCGTCGGTCCACCGGCACCGGATTGCCGCAGGGCGTCGAGAACGGCATCAGAAGCGCCTGCCTGCTTGATTCGCTCACGGGTGTCTTCATCCAGGGAGAAGGCGAGTCCATCCTTGCGGATTTTGGCCACAATCACATCGTCGTCGATGCCTGTTTCGACCAGCGTGACGAGCACCTGCTCGCTCAACGGCCTGGCTTTCGTCTGGCTGATCGCGGAGGCGGTCAGCAGAGTGTTCACGAGAAACAGGGTCAGAGCCAACGCTCGGGCGGAAAAGGGTCATGGAGACGCTCCTGTGAGAGGATTGAAAGGGCATGGTTGAACCTTCCCGTTCTGGCTTGTATTCGCAGGACGTGCATTCGGTGCCGCTGCGGTCTGCGTGTGGATCAACTGCGATCCCCCCCGCGCGCAGAACGAGTGGCGGGGTCGCGCGTGCGCGACGGTTCGCAGGCCAATCATGGTCTTCTCTCCCTGTATGGTACCGCCTGCGATAAAAGGTAACAACGACCTGTCCTGTTTCAGCGTGAACTGGAATTCGGGCCGATTGGGATTAGTGAGTTGAGGTGACGACATCCTGTCAACGTGTCGCCAGGGTGCGGCCAGAATCGTCCTCGATTCCGTCAGGTTCCGATCGTAGCCAGAGGCCAGTCACAACTCCTAGTGTAGTGTCTCACGCAGATGGGAGCTTATTCAGCGCCGCACGGCGCGGGTGACTTTCGCGAGGATGTCCTCCGCCTTTTTCGTCCACACGAAGGTTATCGGATTCTGATTGTGATGAGCGATGTAATCCTGAATCGCCTGGATCAACTCAGGTACGCTGCGGAACACTCCATTGCGGATGCGGTTGTGCGTCAGGTCCCGGAACCAGCGCTCGATCACGTTCAGCCACGAACTGCTCGTCGGAATGAAGTGGATGTGAAATCGTTTGTGCCGCTTCAGCCAGCTCTGCACCTTCGGATGCTTGTGCGTCGCGTAGTTGTCGACGACCAGGTGCAGATCGAGGTCCGGCGGCGTCTGCGCGTCAATCGTCTTGAGAAACTTGATCCACTCCTGATGCCGGTGCCTGGGCATGCATTCGGCGATGATCTTGCCCTCCGCCAGTTCAATGGCGGCGAACAAGGTCGTCGTGCCGTTGCGTTTGTAGTCGTGCGTGAGCGTCTTCAGCCGGCCCGGGAACAGCGGCAGGCTTTTCTGAGTGCGGTCGAGTGCCTGAATCTGACTTTTCTCATCGCACGAGAGCACCAGTGCATGCTCCGGTGGATCGAGGTACAGTCCCACCACATCCACGAGCTTTTCCGCGAACTGCGGGTCGTTCGAGACCTTGAAGTTCTTGATGCGATGCGGCTTGAGGCCGTTGTCCCGCCACACCCGCTGCACAGTGTCCTTGCTCACACCGACCGCCTGGGCCATCGACCGTGTCGACCATTGGGTGGCGCTGGGGGGCGTCTCTTGCGTCGTCTTGCGAATGATCTCCGCTTCTTTGTCCGACCGCACGGCCGGGGTTCGGCCGCCGCGCGGAGCGTCCTGTTCAATGCCGGCCAGTCCGTGTTCGGCAAATCGATTGCGCCACGTGCCGACGGTGCGTCGAGCGCAACCCAGGTCCGCGGCAATGTCTTTGTTCTGGCGACCGTCCGCGGCGGCCAGGACGATTCTGGCGCAGCGCCAGCCGCGCGGGAGTGCTGCGTCCCCGCGACCATTTGGTCAGCGATCCCCGCTGTTCGTCCGTCAACGTGATGACCTTTGCCACGCGCATCGACTGATCCTCCATGTTCGGAGAATCAGACACCAGCACACGCCGATAAGTTCCCGCATTTAGGCGACATTACACTAGGCAAGCGTAAACTCGACCGTCGACGCCTGAAACGGATCGCGGCTCGTGTGTTGCGAAGCTCCGCCTGCAGATTGCCCGCCGCCCGCAGGAATCTGCCACGCTGGGTCCAGAACAACTCGGTAACCAGCGGATCACCCAGGTACAGGTGCTGCAGTCGCTGCCAGGCATCAGCCAACTCGTCCAGAAGCATCGCACAGCGCGCCGCCTCATTCGTCCGCCGCGCCCGGTCCCGCAAGTGAGACAGATAGTTGAGGTCCATCGCACTGCGCACCTTCGGCAGACAGCCGCACGCGGGCCACTCGTTCTCGGACGACGCGATGGCACGATCGACCGCCTGGGTGACACGCCGGAGATAGTCGTCGCGGTGCAGAGACAAGACCAGGGTGTCGATCTCCAGAACCGCCTCGACGTACTCCTCAATCACATCCGAATTCTCCCGCATTTCCAGTCCTCCTGTTTTCACCAACACGGCATCGGCAACAGACCTTCGCTGAAGGTGTGAGCCCCCGATCCCAGGGCAATGGAGTCAGAGACGCCTCCTGAGACAGATCGCAGTTCGGTTCAGCGAGCGGACAGGAATTCGGCGATTTCATCCGATCGGTAGAAATTCGGTGCCTGTAATTCGCGTGCACGTTCGCCCGGGCTGCACGGGTTGAAAGCCCAGTGTGGTGCCATCTCAACTCCCGGCAGCGGGTGACTGGAAGAATCTTGCAACGAATCTGCCTGCGAAGACGCAGGCGATCAACCATTGTGGCACCTTCTCGTGACTCTCGCCGCAGTATGGGCACGCCGGCCCGGACTTTACAGCGTGCTGAGTGACGCGATCGCTCTATCCCCGTTTCAGCCGACACAACTGCCCGTGTCTGCCTCAGACCTCATGAGGGAGTTGCCCGGGAGCGGATTTGAAGCTGGCAGCTTCGACTACGAAACACAGGCGAGCGGCGGACGTTCACCACCCAAAGCCCGGCGATAGCATCGCCGGGTCCTGCACGTCGCGAGACTCGTACCTGGCGAGCGGCGGACGTCAGTCCCCCGATATCTTCGCACGTCGATCGACATCCGCGCGGGTGCCACTGGCTCCGCCAGTGCAGCCACATGAGTGCGATTCCCAGGTGTGGCACTGGCAAAGCCAGGTACGTGTTTAGCGTGCGGTGGATTGATCTTGCAAGTTTTGTTGGGTTTGCGATCCTCTTGTTCGGAGGATGGCGATGTCGGAAGGGAAACCGACATACGGGGAGTTGGTGGTGCTGGTCGAGCAGCAGGCGGTGGAGATTCCGCGGCTCACGCAGCGGGTCGCCGAACTCGTGGGGCACGTGCAGACACTGGAGGAGCAACTGCAGGCCGCGCATCGGCAGTACTGCCCCGTTTTTTCGTCGGCGGGACCGACTCAAGAAGCCCGAGTCCGAGAAACAACGTCCCGGCCGCAAGGAGGGACACGAAGGGGCCTATCGCCAACGGCCCGAGCAGATCGACGAACACATCGAGGTTCCGCTGCCGTGCTGCCCGCACTGTGAGGGCGAGTTGAGCGATCTTCAGCAGCGGGACCAGTACCTCGAAGAAATCCCTCCGGTGCGGCCCCGGTGCTTTCAGATCACCACGTGGACTGGCGTGTGTCCGGAGTGCGGGCCTGTCCAGAGTACGCACCCCTTGCAGACCTCGACGGCGGTGGGGGCAGCGGGAAATCACCTCGGGCCTCGGGTGCAGGCGTTGGCCCTGCTGCTTTCGCATCGGTCGGGACTGACGATGCGGCGGACGTGTCAGGCCCTGCAGGATCTTGTGCGGTCTGAGACTCTCGCCAGGGGGACTGGCCCAGCTCCTGCAGCGGGCGGCCGGTCGACTGGAACCCGTCCACGGGCAACTCATCCAGCAGATTCGCCAGAGCGCGGCGGTGTTCGCTGATGAGACCCGCTGGTATGTGGGCGGGCCGAAGTGGTGGCTATGGGTCTTCACCACACCCGAGGCGACATTGTACCGCGTTGAGCCGGGCCGCGGCTCGGATGTGGTAATCGACACGCTGGGGAACGATTTCGGCGGCCTGCTGGTGAGTGATTGTCTGGCGAGCTACAACGCGATCGACTGTCGCCAGCACAAGTGCATCGCGCATCACCTGAAGGTGCTCACAGAGCATCAAGAGGCGCTGGCGCAACGGGGGATCGACTCTTCCGACCTGATGCTGTGGAAGTTGCATCTTCAGGATGTGATCGCCACTTGGAAACACCGGGAGCAGATGGAACCGGTGGCCTATGCCCTGAAAGTTCTGCAACTCGGGCGCGGTCTGAAGTATTTGCTCAGCCGCTCTCCGCCCGAACCCGAAGAAGTCCGCTTCCGCAAACGGCTGGAGCGAGTGCGGGAGGATCTGCATGGCTGCCTGGGGGAACCGGCGGCGGAACCGACCAACAACCGGGCCGAACGCGAACTGCGTCCGGCAGTCATCGACCGCAAACTCTCCTGCGGCAACAAGACCATTGCTGGCAAGCAGGCCTGGGAAATCCTCCGTTCAGTGATCATCACGGCCTCCAGGCAAGGTGACGACCTCCTCGACACCCTCACCCCCCACCTCCGCCTCGCCACAGCGTGAGTCGACAGAAACGCTAAACACGTACAAAGCCAGTGCCACACAACCCCAAACCCCCGCCTGAGAATCAGGCTCACGCCTCCCGCTCGCCAGATTGATGCACTCACCCATTCACCGGGCGCAACGCTCGCGCTTGGGTGAAGGGGTCTTCACCGGAGCCGCTCTCATGCCCAAACATAGACGACCGGGCCGGCGCGTTGATGTCACACATCGCCGGGCCGAACTGCGCCCCGCACTCAAGAAGGTCGCCGCCCGCCGGGGTCCGCAGGTGTCGCTCAATCGATTCTGCCGCGAGTCGGGCTTTCCCGCGACCCAAGTCTACCGCTACTTCAGGAGCTGGCCCGAGCTGCGCCGCCAGGCCGGTCTGCCGGCTCAGATCGACCGATCGCAG
Organism: uncultured Planctomycetaceae bacterium; assembly: GCA_963707405.1. Classification (GTDB taxonomy): domain Bacteria; phylum Planctomycetota; class Planctomycetia; order Planctomycetales; family Planctomycetaceae; genus CAVPPT01. Next base: position 108,090 of record CAVPPT010000027.1, read on the forward strand.
TCCAGTTGCCGTTACAAGCGCGAGCGTCTCATCGCGGCCCTGCAGCAACTCGCCGGCGACGTCGGGCCGCAGGTCACGCTGATGGAGTTCTATCACCACACCGGCATTTCACCTCCACCCATTTACCGGCTGTTCGGGAACTGGCTCGACTTCAAAGTCGCGGCGGGTCTGCCTGGCGAGCGCAAGCCGGCACTGCCCGAGCGAATGCGTG
>CAVPPT010000028.1:0-101357 GCA_963707405.1 uncultured Planctomycetaceae bacterium
CGGAATGGTGGCGGTCCTCAGTACGACCGGGCTGGTGGCTCTCGTATTGATCAGTCTGATGCGAATCGGGCCCGCAGGTCTGGCGGCAACTCCCGGCAATGACTTTGCGTGGATGCAGGGGGCCGGAGTATTCAATGCAGTGGCCTTCTTCGCGGTCAGCGCGGCCTACCAGAGGCTGTCTGTTGTGACCGTCAATTTGATCAACACGTCCCAGGCAGCGATGGCCGGGCTCGCAGGCGTCTTGATATTCGATGAACCCTTGACCGGCTGGTTGATACTGGGGGTCGCGTTGACCGCCGCCGGGCTGATGATTGCCCAGAGCCGGCAGCCAGATCCTGCGGTTGATGTCCCGGCGTGTCCAGCGGATCTTCCCGGCCAACCTGTCATGGGCCTGTTGCCTGTGTCGAGCGATGACGATGCATCAAACTCCCGCGTATGACAGCCCGTACGAACGAGTGCTGGCGACGACGTTCGTGCGGTCGCTGGAATTTCATCAATCACTCGCGTCGACGAATGATCGTGCGAGACACATCGCGGCCGATTTGTCAGTCGCACGTCCTTGCCTGATTATCGCCGAAGAACAGACCGCCGGGCGGGGACGAGGCGGCAATCGGTGGTGGTCGTCTCCCGGTGCCCTGACCTGCTCACTCCTCATCGAGCCTGTACAAGAGGGACTGCCCGTCGCACGCTGGCCGGAGATTTCGCTGACAGTCGGTGCTGCGATCTGTGCGGCACTGATTCAACGGTTCCCTGCCGCTGACGTGCGACTCAAGTGGCCGAATGACGTCTACATCACAGGAAGGAAGGCGTGCGGAATCCTCATTGAGATCCCCTCAACCGCGCCGGAGCAGCTCATCGTCGGCATGGGGCTGAATATCAATAACTCTGCGTCCACGGCTCCACCTGAATTGCAGAACAAGGTGACGTCCCTGTCCGATGTGGCCGGTCACAAGTTGGAGCGCGCCGACGTTCTGTGTGACGTGCTGGTTCAGCTGCAACATCTACTGAGGCACCTAGTGCACAGTCCCGAAGTCGTCCGCAGCCTGTGGCGTCGTTACGACCTGTTGGCAGGAGGGCCGGTGACGATCAACACGGGGAACGAATCCATCCATGGAACGTGTGCCGGGATCGAGGACGACGGCTCGCTGCTGATGCAATCCGAAGCTGGGCTACGCAGTTTCTATGGGGGTGTCATCGAATCGTTTGATGACCGCCGTCTTTGAACTGCCTCCGCAGCTTCGCCCTGACAACGAACGGCGCAATGCCCTCATAGGAGTCGTCAACATTGCGTTCGCGTCGGTATCATCATCCGCACATTGAGGCCACGCTCAACTCTTCGTAAACACCTTCCAGGCGGTTACCCGGATGACACTTGAACCTGACTCCGGTTGTGCAACCTCGGCAGCTGTGCCACTGGGGCTGCGTCTGCGGTCAACCCCGGCTGTTGCTGCTGCCGCGACATTCGCCCTGGGAATCTTGCTCGATCGGTTGCTGGAGTGGCCACTTGAGATGTGGGCGCTGCTCGCCGCCTGTGGAGCGATCCTGTTCCTGGCCATGCAGCGATGCCGAAGCGGCCGGCTGGCGAGCGGGGTGGTGCTTGCGTGCTGTGTGACGGCCGGCGCAATGCGACACCATGCGGATTGGACATTGATCAGCCCTGTCGACGTGTCGCTGGCCGCCTCACCGGAGCCGACACCGGTTCGACTGAGCGGGAGACTCGCCTCGTCACCGCAGATCGAACCCTTTTCCACAGAGGCGGGGGTTCCCTCGTGGATGCGAATTGATCGGACGGTCTGTGAAGTGGACTGCGACCAGTTGCAGGGAGCCGAAGGCGTCACTCCAGTGAATGGCCGCGTGTTGATGTCGGTCACCGGGCATCTGCTCCATGCCCAGATCGGTAATCGTGTACAGGTGACGGGGCAACTGTTGCGCGTAGGCGCTCCAATGAATCTCGGGATGTTCGACTATCAGGCATATCTGAAATCCCGCGGCATTCGCTGTGTCGTCAACGTCGACCATCCCGACGCAGTCACGGTGCTGACACACAGCGTGGGGGGCCGGCTCTCTCGATGGCGGGCCGACCTACGTCAGCGCAGCATCGATGCGCTCGTCACTCATTTGAGTCCGCAAACGGCCCCCATTGCCATTTCGTTACTGATCGGCGACCGCTCCCTCATGCCCGAGGACATCAATCGCGACTTCGCCGAGAGCGGTACCATGCATCTGCTTGCCATCTCGGGCCTGCACGTCGGCATTCTGGCCGGATTGCTGCTGATGATCTGCCGGTTGTTCCACCTGTCGGCCTCCGGGACAGCAGCTTTGGTGATCGTCGTCGTGCTGATGTACGCGTTCATCACCGATCATCGGCCTCCGGTGTTACGCGCCAGTGTGCTGGTCATCACCGCCGCGCTGGCATGGCCGGCGTATCGACAGACTCTGTCTGCCAATCTACTGGGTGTGTGCGCGCTCGTCGTGCTGGTCCTTGATCCCAGCGACCTGTTTGACGTTGGTGCCCAGTTGTCATTTCTGGCGGTAATCGCGATCACTTGCGCCATGCGGCTGCTCAGCCAGACCCGTCGCAATCCCCTGGGAACAGGACCATTGACCTGGATGACCAGGCGCGACGGTGGGCCGCTCTTGCAAGCGTTTCGCTGGCTGGGGCAGGGGTACTTCGTGACCGCCGCCATCTGGTTGTTCACCTTGCCGTTGCAGGCGGCCCGCTTTCGCATTGTCGCACCGGTCGGTTTCCTGCTGAATGTGCTGCTGATTCCGCTGGTCGCAGTATGTCTCGCGTTCGGGTATTTGACCCTGTTGTGCAGCGTGCTGATTCCCTGGGCGACCCAGATCGTTGCTGTTCCGTTCGACATTCTGTTGAACATCCTCCTGCAAGCCACTCATCTCTCGGCAGCATGGTCCCTCGGGCACTTCCAAGTCGCCGGCCCACCCGACTGGTGGCTCGTCGGCTTCTATGCGATGCTCGGTGCGATGTTGTGCATCTCTCATCCGTGGGTAACACGCCGACTCACATCTGCAGGACTGGGCCTGTGGATCATGCTGGGGCTGCTCGTCCCCTTGATTCCCGCGCGGCGGGATTCCTTGCGATGCACGTTTCTCGCTTTGGGACATGGCTGCTGTGTGGTTGTCGAAACACCCGACGGGCACACGCTGCTGTATGATGCCGGAGCATTCAGCGGGGCGCAGCGCGGGCAGCGCATCATCCAGTCGGCCCTGTGGATTCGGGGGGTCGCCGAGGTGGACGGTGTATTGATCTCACACGCCGATGTGGACCATTTCAATGCCGTCCCCGAACTGCTGCGCACCATCCCTGTTGGGCAGATTCTCATCAGCCGCCCGTTTCTGGACTTCTCACAGCCTGACGTGGAAAATCTGTGCAAAGTTGCGACTGAGTGCGATGTCCCTGTGCGGTTGGTGCAGGCGGGCGATCAATTGCAGATTTCGCCGCAGGTCGAGGCCCGCATACTGCATCCCGCGAACACCTGGAATGCGAATGGAGACAATGCTGCCAGCAATGTCCTGCTCATCACCTATGCCGGTCGCACCGTGTTACTGACGGGCGATCTTGAGGACGAGGGACTCGTGGAACTGCTGTCGCGACCACCGGTGCCTGTCGATGTGCTGCTCTCGCCCCATCACGGATCGCTGAGGGCCAACCCCGCCGAACTCGGCCAGTGGGCGGAGCCCCAGTATGTCGTCGTTAGTGGTGGACACAGCGGAACCCTCGGTGCTTTGACGCAGGTCTATTCGACGGCACGACGGGTCCTGTCGACAGCGACGTCGGGTGCGATCACTGTTGAGATCTTCAGCAATGGTCGGTTGCAGGTCGAAGAATTTCAGCCGCCCGATCATGCAAACAGTCCTCACCGAGAACCCGGCGTGCCTCTGGCAACGACCAGCTATCCTCCCTCCGCCGTCAACACGCCGATGTAGGGCAGGTGTCGATATTCATCATTGAAATCGAGGCCGTAGCCGACGACGAACTCGTCGGGGATGGCGAAGCAGTAGTAATCGGGAGCGAAGTCCACAACGGTGCGGGATTGCTTCCACAACAGGACCGCCACGCGAATGCTGCGGGGCCTGAAGTCGTGAAGACGTTCGACGACTCCCTGAATCGTGCGGCCTGTATCAAAGATGTCGTCGACGAGCAGCACGTCCCGGTCGGTGACGTCGGGAACCAGTGATGTGTTGACGGTCAGCTGCCCGGGAGAGGTCGCCGTCCCCCGATAGCTGGAGGCCTGAATCAGCCCCAGCCGCAGCGGCAGTTCGATCTGACGGATCAGGTCCGTCACCAGCATGATGCTGCCGGTCAGCACTCCCAGAATCGTGAGCGGTTGATCCCGGTAGTCGTCGGAGACCTTTCGACCAAGGTCACTGACAGCACGGCGGATCTCATCCTCGGAGATCAGACAGCGGACGGCATCACGCCCGATTGGCTGCGATGAACCCGGTGGAATGGATGTCATGAGCGCTGCTGGTTCCCAGGAGCGATGTCACAATGGCGAACTCATCTGGAGATATCTTGTCAAGTTGCCTGCCTTGGAGAAAGCGTCTCTCAGTTGTTTCATTCCGACGAATCGGAGGCGGGCTCGGTCGAAGACAGAAGATGACTGAATGTCGTGGACTTCCCGGGCCGATTTGATAAGATGCGGTTGTTGCACCTCCCATGGCCTGCGGGGGAGATTCCGCCGTGTGGGATCAAGTCAAGTTTCGATCGACGGATGGGTCTGGTTCGCTGGCCGCGGCATTCGTCGTGTTCAGCACTGGTCTGTTTGGCCTGGCCGCCTGTACCTTGCTGTTCGTGAATGACGACCCCCTGGTGCCGCTCGCACTGCTGGGAGGCTATTTCGCGTCGGCCATGGTCTTTCTCTGGCTGCTCTCGGCCCGTAACGACCTGCCTTCGGTGCGGTACCTGATCTTCCGGAGTGACCGGCACGCACCGAGGGTGACGTATCAGCCCAAGGTCATCCGCCAGCGGCCTCAGACTTATGGGACAAACCATCCTCCCACGGTGGACGACGTGCGTGATTTGTCTGATGGCCTGCGAAACTGGGTCCCTTCCACTGTCGGGGGATCGAGACGAGTGCCTCGCCGTCGTGCGGACTGATCGGCGACTGCTCAACAACGGCTGCCTGAACCTGTCGGGCCCGGAGTATCTCCTCTACAATGCGGGCCGTCGCTTCATCGGCTGATGAGGCCGGAGGGTTCCGCGTTCCTTTGTCCTTTGCCTTCGATCCACTGCATGAGTCGCCGCGTTCTGGTGACCGCCGCGCTTCCCTACGCGAACGGTCACATCCATCTGGGACACCTCGTGGAGTTCATCCAGACAGACATCTGGGTGCGTTTCCAGCAGTTGCGAGGACATCGCTGCATCTGGATGTGGGCCGACGACACGCATGGGACCTCCATCATGATTCGTGCGCGGCAGGAAGGTCGCAGCGAAGAGGAGGTCATCGCAGAGATGCAGGCGGCTCATCTGCGCGACTTCCGCGGCTTCGACCTGGCCTTCGACCACTATGGATCAACCAACAGCCCCGCCAATCGGACTCTGTGCGAGCTGATCTGGCGACGGGTCACGGAAGCGGGGCTCGTGGCGGAGAAACAGGTCGAACAGTACTACGACCCCCAAGCAGAGACCTTTCTAGCGGACCGCTTCATTCGCGGAACCTGCCCGGTTTGCCGGTCGGAGAACCAGTATGGGGACCACTGTGACAAATGCCTTTCCAATTTCACGCCACATGAGCTGATTGATCCCCGCAGTACGCTGTCGAACGCTGTGCCGGAACTGCGGCAGTCCCCGCATCGATTCATCCAGCTGGAACCATTGCACGACTTTCTTGTGGAGTGGACCCAGTCCGGGGAGCATCTGCAAGCGGAGGTCGCGAACTATCTGCGGGGGCACTTTCTGGGAGTCGACGGAGATGTGCAGAATCCGCGCAAGAGTCTCAAGGACTGGGACGTCACACGTCCGCCGGAGTATTTCGGCTTCGAAATTCCGGACTTCCCCGGCAACTATTGGTATGTCTGGTTTGACGCACCGATCGGGTACATCGGCAGCACGCAGGAATGGTGCGATCTCAACGGTGAACGTCTCGACGACTGGTGGCACAATGACGATGTCGAGATTCATCACTTCATCGGCAAGGACATCACGTACTTCCATACGCTCTTCTGGCCGGGGATCCTCAAGACCGCCGGCTTCAATCTGCCGACGAAGGTGCACGTCCACGGCTTTCTGACGGTGGATGGGCGCAAGATGTCGAAATCGGAGGGGACCTTCATCATGGCCTCCTCCTATCTGACACATCTCGATCCCTCGTATCTGCGATACTATTTTGCGTCGAAGCTGGGATCGCGGCTGGACGATCTGGACCTCGATCTGGAGGACTTTCGCAAGAAGATCGACAGCGATCTCATTGGCAAGGTGGTCAACATCGCCAGCCGCTGCGCCAAGTTTGTCGCCGGCAAGAGACTGTCCACGACATATCCCGACGACGGCCGGCTGTTCGCCGATGCGGCCGCGCTGAGTCAACGGATCACCGAACTCTACGAAAACTGCGACGACAGCTCCGCGATGCGCGAGATCATGGCGCTCGCTGACCGGGCCAATCAGTACATCGAGGGCAAGGAGCCCTGGAAGCTGAACAAGGATGCGTCTCGCCAGGAGGAGTTGCGGGATGTCTGCACGGTGGGCCTGAACCTGTTCCGGCAGCTCGTCGTCTATCTGGCACCGGTCCTGCCTCGACTGGCAGAGCAGACCGGTGAACTCTTGGGCAAACCGATAGAATGTTGGGACGAGGTGCAGACGCCGCTCACCGGTACTCTCGTCAGCCAGTTCCGTCACATGATGCAACGGGTCGATCCCGAACAGGTGAAATTGATGATTGAAGAAACGAAAGACGCGGCCGGCACGATCAATCAGGGCTCGGCAAGTACAGCGCCGGGTGTCCCTGTCGATGATCCCGGGCCGCTGCAGCAGGAACCATTGACTGCCGACCACTGCACGATCGACGACTTCACGCGGGTTGATATGCGTGTGGCCCGCGTCATCGAGGCCGATCATGTGGCTGGAGCCGACAAATTGCTGCGATTGACCTTGTCGCTTGGCGGCACCGAGACGCGAAACGTCTTTGCGGGGATCAAGGGGGTGTATTCGCCCGAGAAGCTCGTGGGCCGGCTAGTCGTCTGTTGTGCGAATCTGGCCCCCCGGAAGATGCGTTTCGGAGTCAGCGAGGGGATGGTGCTTGCCTGTGGGCCTGGTGGGGACGAGATCTTCCTGCTCAGTCCCGACAGTGGTGCCAAGCCTGGCATGCGCGTGCACTGAGCCCGAAATCGTTCGAGTCGACTCCGCATGGCGGGGACGACGAAGCGTTCGGAGACGCTCCCGGGAATAAGCCGGGAGAGATTACTCGTTCACACTCTCGACGGCAGGTACCGTAGCGGTCTGCAGATTGAGCGTCTGTAGATAGGCGTACAGGCTGGAGAGGTCCGCAGGGGGCAGATCCTTCAGCAGGCCGCTTGGCATCAACGAGACCGGCAGCATGCGCTGGATTTCGATGTCATCGGACTCGATGCGCAGTGTCTGGTTCGTGCTCGTTCGCAGTACGAGACCGTCGACTGCCTCGTAGACGATCAGCCCGGTATGCACGCTGCCCTGCTTCGTCGCGACAAGAGTCGTCTGATAGCGGGGCGATACATCACGGTTCGGCAACGCGATGGCCGTAAACAGGTCTTCCCGCGAGAAGCGACTCGTGACGCCGGACAAATCGGGACCCAGCACCTTGCGGGACCCGTGGCACTGATGGCAGCCCCGTGCCAGAAACACCTCGTGACCGTGTGCCGCGTCTCCTGTCTGCCAGTCAACTTCCGCCAGTTGCGAGCGAAACTTCTCCAGTTCGTCGACCGACGTTCCCGTCTGCCGCGTCCATTCCTCGGGCCATGTCTGCACGGCCCACTGTGTCCACTCGTTCAGGGCATCGTCGCCAAACTCCTGTCCGGTATTGCGTCTCAACAAACCAAGCGCCTGCGTTCGCATCGCTTGCTCTTCATCGGACGATTCCAGTCGGCGGGCGGTCCTGATCAGCGCGACCTGTTCGGCCGCATTGTCATCGGACTCCAGAGATGCAAGTGCCTCCAGGCATGATGCCAGGACTCCCGAATCCGGAGAATCGAGCCCCTGCACGAACAGCGGACGATCCTGGGCCACGGGGTGTTCGGAGAGACTCATCAGGATCGCGCTCTGCAGCGCAAAGTTCTGGAACTGCTCGCGAATCAGATCTCTCACGCCTTCGTCAGGTGATTGTCCGACGAAGAACACCACGTCGGTGTTCCAGGCGTATTCAGGATTGGACCGGATCTGGCTGACGAAGCGATCCACCGCCTCTTGTTGCAGTTCCTCCGGCAGCACCAGAACCCAGTTGACATGCCCGGGTTGTCCCAGCTCCGGTAGTTCGAGAATGGCCTCGGGCAGCAGAGGATCCAGATCCACATGGTAGACATACATTTCGATGATGCGGTCGTCCCAGCTCGAGTCCCGGATCAGCCCGCGCGACTCGATCTTGTGTTCCAGACCGACGAGTGCCCGGGCAATCCGCGCTCGCTGTTCCGAAGTTCTCTCCACGGGGATGCGGGCGGCAACAATCAGATGATGCACATCATCGGTCGGATGAGAGTCGTCCGTAATCTGGGCCAAAACCCGATCCAGCACCTCCGTGTTGGCCGGCTGCAACATGGCGATGATGCGTGCAAGTTCCCAATCGACATCTGAGTTGCCGGTCGGATAGATGCCCGCAATCGCGATGCGGAGCGGATCGAGTACTTTCGCATAGCCGGTCAGGTCAATGCGACCGCTGTAGCCTTCAAACGCCGGATCGATTTCGGCCTCGGGAACCAGGTCGCCGAGCCCCAGTTGAATGAGTCGCACGGCTTCATACTTCAATGCGGGGGGCTGATCGGCCTGCAGGATGTGTGTGCCGATCTCGATCGAGTACGGGGCCAGCCCAGGGTGCCGTGCCGCATAGGCCTGCGCCACGCCAATACCGGCTTGCCAGCCAAAGGGCACAGCGGCGGCGGCTGTCTCGTGAAAACTCTCCTCCGACATTCTCACCACGACCCGAACCGCCGCCTGACGCACGAATCGGTCCTGGCTGGCGAGATGACGCGCCACGTCTCGGGCATACGGATCAATCGCCTCGGACGGTGCTTCCAGCAGCGACTCCAGGACGACTCGGATCACAAGCGGATGTTGGTCGTTCAGTAGTCGCGTGATGACGTCGGACACCATCGGTTGCGACCCAGATCGGCCCAGCGACCAGGCGGTTCTGGCGCGGACCTCCGGATCGCGGGACAAGGACAGTGCCGTCGCCAGTTCACGGGTCACTCCCCCGAACTTTTCAGTCAGGATCTCGATCGATCGAACTCGCTCAAAAACCGGACGGTCCGACGACAGGGCTGTCTCGATAAATGGTTCGGCACCCAGCTGCCGACTGAGAGGCTCCCACTGCCGTCGTGACCAACTGCTCAAAGGCTGCGGTGCCTTCAGACAGCGATCCAGGGGACTTTCATCCGCAGTTGCCTGCGCCATCGATTCTGACCAGCGAATGCGGTAGACACCTCCACGAGTCCCACGACCGCCCACACAGATATACAGTGAGCCGTCAGGGCCGACGGTGGCGTCGGTCGGTGCGAATCCGAACTGGCCCACCGCCTTCATGAACTCCTCGGGCTGGGTGGTCCAGGTACTGCCATCGGGAGCGAGGGTCACGCTGAAGACTCGTCCGTAGGTCCAGTCGAGGATGAACAGCGAGTCGCGATACTTCTCAGGAAACTGCATATGGCGATAACAGATGACGCCCGTGGGTGATCCGCGTCCGAACGACGCAACGACCGGCGGCATGTCAAGGAAGTGATCGGGGCGCTTCCAGCTCTGCGAGAACCATCCCGCATGCGAACCGGGAGCCACCTGAAAGAGCCGTGTGGGAAGATACCAGGGGAGCGCGACGTCACGTTCGCCATCGCTGTCGAAAGTGAACAGATCTCCCTGTGGATGGAAGTCGAAGCTGTAGGCGTTGCGATACCCGTCGGCGACCACTTCGGCGGCGGTCAAGTCGGGCTTGAGCCGCAGAATGACGCCGGCCTGGGGTGAGGGCACCGGAGACGTGGGAATGGTGACATAGGCCTGATTGATGCCGGCGAAGTTGCCCGCAATAAGATACCACCAACCGTCGGGTCCCTGCCGGATGGCATGGATGTCGTGCTCGCCGCCGGTCCGGGCCTTCAGGAAGACTTCCGGCGGTCCATCTGCATGATCGTCGCCATCCTGATCGCGATAACGGACGAGGCCGCCATCACCGCTGCAGAGCAAGTCTCTTCCATAGAAAAACATCCCCTGAGCACCGGTCGCGGGGCCATCGACAAACTGGCGTGCAGAGTCGGCGCGCCCATCACCGTCGGTGTCCTCAAGGATGCGGACGTAGCCCATGCCCGAGACGACCACGCGTCCCCGGCTGTCGGTCGTCATGCAGAAGATGTCGTGCGCCAAGTCGTCGTCGGCATACAGCGTAACCTCGAACCCGTCGGGGACCTGTACTCCCAGTGGCTCGACATCGGCTGCGTAAAGCTCGGTGCCGGAACCGACTCCCCAAAACAACATCAGACATGCAGCCCGCTCCAGCATCCACCGGAAGGAGAGCCTGCGTCCTTGGAGAAGTGGCATCATGTGCGTGCCCAGAGGATGGCTGACCAGGGTTGTTCGAGAGTTCAAAGTGAATCGCCACCAAATCTTAGTTCGAATCAGCATTTTAAGGCAACGCGGGTTCCCGGTTGTGATTGCGAGTCCATCCGACATCCCGTAATCTGCGTCAGCTTTCCGGCAAGCCCCCTGCTCAGTGCGGGGTTCTCCGCAGTATGCCGCTGAGTTTCTGCACCAAGAGGCATTGTCCGCCATGCTGCCCACGGGTCCGTTTGACTCAGGGAATCTGATTCCCGTTACGAATCGTCGACCGTTGTACCGCCGCCGATTCACGAATCGACAATGGTTGTGGCTGCTGGTGATTGCGGGCGTGACTCTCTGCTGGCAGCGCGGATACGCCCAGGAACCGTCCGACCCAGCCCCGGCGCAGGTGCTCCAGGACGCGTCCGAAGTGACATCGGCGGGCGAGGCTTCCGGTGAAGCCGGTGGCCCAGTCGATCGACACGAGGAAGCCTCGGCCGAGCACCCGGAGGGAGGACATACCGACCCCGTCGCTCCGCTGCTCCTGGGCATCATCATCATCCTGTTTCTGGCGAAGGTCGGTGGCGATCTGTTCGAGCGCGTCGGCATGCCCGCGGTTCTGGGGGAGCTGGTCGTCGGCATCGTGCTGGGGAACATGACGCTGCTCAGCGGCTGGAATGGACTGGAGTTTCTGCTGGCTCCGCCAGAAGGGGAGATGGTTCATCCCTACCACACGGGGGCCATTCTCAAGATGCTCGCCAGTATTGGTGTTATCCTGCTGCTCTTCGAGGTGGGACTGGAATCGAGTGTCCGCGAGATGATTTCGGTTGGCGTCTCCTCCATGCTGGTCGCGGTACTGGGAGTGGTCGCTCCTATGGTTCTAGGGTATGGAGTGAGTGCCCTACTGATCCCGGAGGCCGGCTGGCAGGTTCATGCCTTCATCGGAGCGACACTATGTGCAACCAGCGTCGGAATCACGGCACGGGTGCTGAAGGACTTAGGACGATCGCAGCAGCGCGAGTCGCAGATCATCCTGGGGGCTGCGGTGATTGATGACGTACTCGGCCTGATTGTGCTGGCGATTGTGTCGGGGATCATTTCGCAGGGGGCCGCATTCGACCCGGTTGTCCTAGTCGTGATCGTGGCCAAGGCCCTTGGATTTCTTGTGGCGGCCATCGTGCTGGGTAGCGTGATCTTCACCCGACCCTTGTTTCGTGCGGCCAGTTACCTGCATGGGCACGGCATGCTGGTGGTGACCGCGCTGGTGATCTGCTTTGGTTTCTCGTGGCTGGCCAACCAGATGGGACTGGCCACCATCGTGGGGGCATTCGCGGCCGGGCTGATCCTGGAAAAGGCGCACTACCATGAACTCGGAAGCCGGGAAAACGTGGAGCTTGAAGAGGCCTTGCAACCCCTGACGGCCGTGTTCGTTCCCATCTTTTTCGTCCAGATGGGCATTATGGTCGATCTGTCCAGCTTCAAGAGTCCTTCGGTCTGGGGACTGGCGGCTGCGCTGACGTTTGTGGCGATCATCGGAAAGCAGGTGTGTGCCTGGGGGGTTCGCGAAAAGGGCCTCAACCGACTGGCGGTCGGTCTGGGGATGATTCCGCGTGGCGAGGTCGGTCTCATCTTCGCCGCCGAAGGAGCGAAGCTGAAGGTCGAAGGAGAACCTGTCGTGAATGCCGGTACCTACTCGGCTGTCGTGGTGATGGTGATGCTGACGACCATGGTGACTCCACCGCTGCTGAAGTGGGCAATGGGCCGACACACGCTACGAACGCGCGAGGACGACTCCGAGGTTGGGACGCCGGTGTCGACAACGTCCTGAAACTTGGTCAGCCTTTCCGACACGAATCACGGAACCCTCTGGCAGCCGTAGAGTTGTCACCATAGAATGTGGTTGATACCTCTCAGGAGATGCGCAGAGGAGATCAATCAATGCAGCGGGAGACAGTCGGACGCCCGATGGAAATCCTCCTCGTCGAGGACAGTGTGCCCCAGGCGCGGCTGACGATGGGAGCACTCAAGAAGGGTCAGTTCGAGCATCGGCTGACGTGGCTGAGAGATGGTGGCGAGGCCATGGAGTTCCTGCGCCAGACAGGAAAGTTCGCCCGGGCCCCGCGTCCCGATCTGATTCTGCTCGACCTCGGTCTCCCGGTAAAGGACGGTCGTCAGGTCCTCACCGAGACGAAGGCGGATGAATCACTGAAGTATATTCCCGTGGTTGTGATGACGGCATCGACCGATGAAGTTGACCGCGTTCAGGCGGAGAACCGCAACGTCGAGGCGTACATGCAGAAGCCGGTGGATCTCGGCAAGTTCCTGGAACTCGTCCAGGAACTGAAGCGCTACTGGAAGGCGGACATGATTCTGCCGCCATCAGCTGACACGATCATCGCTTCCGATCGTCCACTCGGTGACGACGAGTTGATGTGACCAGCGGTCGCACGAGGCCCTCGTCAGTGCGATGCATCGCCGACAGGATGCAGATTTCCGGATCGATCCCAATTCATGTCGGTCGGTTCGCCGATGATCTCGCAGCAGGGATTGGCTTCGATCTGCAGTCTGCAGGCCTGGCTGACCAGCACCTCTGCCAGATGAAGCGTGTCGCGGATCTGGACGACTCGCGACTCGGGTGGCTCGATGAGGCCGATGGTTTGCAACGCCGCATCGATCGCCTCGCGATCCGTGTCATAGACGAGTGGAATCATGCCGGCTTCCGGATGTCCACCGGTGATGGCGTTGGTCTGCGTGGCATGGCGATCGAGTTGTGCAACGGCGCGGGTCGTCGTGAACTCGGCAATTCCGATACCTGTCGCATTGCCTTTGGTCTTCTCCGTCAGGTCGCGCACGAAAATCCTTCGACAACTCACATCATCGTCACTGGTGGCTCGATGTTCCTGAAACTTGCGGCCGATGACGTTGGTATCCATACCCGTCCCGCTGATGTCCTTGCCGATACGATCGACGATCAGCAGGTCACACTCCCGCACGGGCAGTCGCGGCAACCACTCGCGGGCCAGCTTCAGCAATTCCCGTTCACGAGTGAAGAACTGAGGCGGAGCCACGGCCTCGATCAGTCCTGTCTCATCATAGGCATTCTCGACAATGGCCAGTCCGGCGAGGATTCCGCACTTCTGGACAACGACTTCGGCGACAGCCCGAATGATGTCAGGAAAGCTGTGAGTCTGGATCGCCCGATGGTAAATCTTGGCCCCCTCGTGCTTGCCCAGTCCGATCAGCATCATCTTGTGCAGTCCGGACTCGATCTCTCCGACGAAGCCCGTGTGAGGTTTGATGCGGCCCGCCACGATGACATGGTCTGCCTCAAAGGCATACCGGTCGAAATGGACCGGGATCGCCGGGGAAATGTGGTCGACGATGACCGTGTCCATCGACGAGCGAATCGGTGCTCCGATGAACTCCTCCGTGACTCCATAGCTTTCGATCAGCGCATGTTGACCATCGGCCGTCGCGCCTCCATGACTTCCCATTGCGGGCACGAGGAATGGTTTGGCCCCGAGCGAGCGGGCATGGTCGACTATCGCCTTGATGATGATCGGGATGTTGGCAATGCCACGACTGCCGACGGTGATGGCAACCGAGTCTCCGGGGGCGACCTGCTCCTGAAGAGCCAGTCGTTTCAGCTGCCGGCGGACCTCGCCTGCGACATCCTCCAGCTGAGGCGAGTCGAAGTGTTGCCGAACCCGGAGCATTCGTGGATAAAGCATGATGGTGGCTTCCGCGAAAAAACTTCCTGGTGACCCAAATCCGATCGGAGTGACAAATACATCATTTCATTCTCCCGCACAGAACGTGAGCTGTCCATGACATCCGCCGGGTACCTCGACGTGACTCCAGCCTTCCAGATCCCCCGGTCGGAACTGGTTCTGCAGTTTTCGCGCAGTTCGGGGGCTGGAGGCCAGAACGTCAACAAGGTAAATTCCCGTGTCCAGATGCGCTGGAGCCTCGACGAGTCATCGGTGCTCCCCGATGAAGTCCGCGATCAGCTGAAGTCCCGCAACCGTCGCCGGATCAATAGTTCAGGCGAATTGACAATCACGTCTCAGCGGTACCGCGATCAATCCCGCAACATCGAGGACTGTCTTGAAAAGCTCCGGGAGCTGGTCTTGGAAGCCCTCAAACCGCCGAAGGTCCGTCGCCCCACACGCCCCACTGCCGGGTCGAAACGCCGCCGGCTGGGCGAGAAGCGGGAACGGGCACAGCGCAAGCAAGGGCGTCGTCCGCCGGGCAATGATGACTGAGTTACGCGGACCGGCTCCCTTTGCTCTTGACCCAATCTACCGTCCTGACACATAGTCCCGCCGATTCCGGCCGGCAGGATGTGGCATTGGCCAGGGAAATGTGCTGCAGGAAGGCGATGTTCCATGAGACGCTGGCTGGCACATTCGTTCGTCGCGATCTACCTCTCCACGCTGTTGTACGGGCTGGTGTGCCACGCCCTCGAGTATCGCATCAATCAGCATCCCGGCATGTACTTTGTCGTCTGGGACATGTTTTGTGGATGGACGGCATACGAGACCCGGGTGCATGTGCTGGGTGAGGGAGTGAGCGGTGAGTTCTACAACCTCGCGCCCGGTCCGTGGGGTGAAATCCCGACCTTTGGGGATCTGGATCGCCGGCACAACGATCATACTCGCAACCACGCGTACCGGATTGGTCTGAATACCCTGCGGCATACGGATCATGAGCCGATGACCCGGATCATGGTCGTTGAGGAAGCATGGCCACGCAAGTTTAATCTGACCGATCATCTCTGGTCGCAGCGCTATCCTGAAGCGAAAGATCCTGTCTCCTATTATCACGTCAAGCAGACGCTCTCGCCGGATGGGCACACAATTTACAACCAGCCGATGTGGTTGGAGCGACTGGCTTCCGACTGCGTGATGAATAACCCCCGTCTGCGTGCCGACATCACCAAGGGGCGTCCGTTCTATGCCGTCAATCCCCAATGGAGCCGGGACGTGCGCCCCGCCAGCCATCAAGCCGCTGCCGACGAATAGCGCGAGTCGTTTCCGGCAACATCTGATTGTGCATTTGTGATCCTGCGAGGATTGTCATGCCCGAGTCTCTCGTCCACCGCGTTCGTGAATTCTTCGACCGCAGTGAGGTTCCCTATGGCATGGCTGTCGTGCGGATTGGGTTGCCGCTGGTTGTCCTGCTGGCGGCACTTCCTCGGTGGTTCCACATTCGTGAGATCTATTCGACAGACGGTGCACCGGCACCTGTGTGGCTCAATTATGGATTCCCGTCCATGCTGCCCGAGCCTTCGGCCCCGATGGCGGTCGCACTCTATTCGCTGATGTTGCTGTGTCTGTTGACGGCGAGCCTGGGATGGATGACGCGCGTATCGCTGGGCATTGTCGCGGTGCTGTATCCCTACTTCGGGATGCTGGATTCGATCGGCACGCTCACCAAGTACACGGTGATCGGAACCCATGCCTTTCTGCTGCTGGCGTTATCGGGCTGTGGGACAATCTGGTCGGTGGATGCCTGGCTGTCTCGACGTCGTGCACGGCAGGACGGTGATTCACTTCCGACGAACTCCGCTCGGTGTCCCCTCTGGCCGTGCCGGCTGCTGCAACTCCTGATGGGTGTCATCTATCTGGGGGCGGCATTTACCAAGATGCACACGCCCGCGTACTTCAGTGGAGACCAGCTGGTCTACTGGATGCTGGCGAATGTCAACCTGTCGAATCCGGTCAGCGAGTATCTCGCGCTCCGGCCCTCGCTGCTCATTGTGGGTGCCTATGCCACAATTCTCTGGGAAATCCTGTTCATCTTTCTGGTCTGGGGAGGTATCGGTCGCGTGATGATGCTCGGTCTGGGCATCGGGTTTCATCTGATGACGGGCTTTACGCTGGGACTGATTGTGTTCCCTCTGCTCTGTCTGGCAATCTATCCCGCCTTCACCATGGAGGCAGACTTCGTGCGATGCCAGCGGTGGCTCAATCGGCTCCGGGGCACGCTGGACATGGACAGCATCTTCCGGCTCCGCGCTGTCCATGAAGGGGAGTCCGCAGCATCGCCCCAATGGACAGCCTGGATTCGGCCGGGTTATTCCCTGCCCGGGTTCGCGCTGTTGGTGGCAGTTGTGATGATTCTGAGCGTGGAGGTCGAGTACCGTCGGGATGTCTATGGCGAGCGAAGCGGAGCAGGGCCGCAGGCACTGCAGTCAATAAACATACAGCTGGCCAAGTCGATGCTGGGCAGCGAGCAACGCCTACGTCCCCAGGATCTCTACTTTTCTTTCGACGTGGGTACGTCGCTGGTGGGGGGCACGTTGTCGGATCGACGAACAACATTTCGCCATGGTGAACAGGCGGTCATTCAGTGCTGCCTGACTCCGCCTCATCCCGACATGTGGCTGGAAGTGGTGGTGCAGGATGCGGATCACCAGACGGTTCAAGAGGTTGGCCAGGTGGTGCCGCGTGAGGACCTGCGGACCGCATTCGTCTATCAGTTCGCTGACCTGCTGCGGCCCGGCGAGTATGACTTCGTCCTGAGATATGACGGTGCGGAAATCACCCGGCGGCGCGTCACCTTGGTGGGCGAGGTGGCGCAGGTCGCGGTCGTGCCCTAGAGCTGATGGGTGAGGCAAGCCCACGGGCGGCGTGCGGTGGGTACTCCGATGTGCCACAGCATCGAAACGGGCAGCTGCGATCACGAGTCACTCTCGTGGTTCAGCCCTCTTGCTGTCATCGCCCCCGCCGACGTGGTTATCATCAACCGTTCTGGCCGATGATGGCTCACTCGTTCACGGGGCACTGATGAACAGGTCGACGTCCGTACTGGCGTCTTCTCCAGGGCTCGACCTGGATCAAGCCGGGGAATCGTTTTCCCTGCTGGCCCAGGGGGTCGAACGCTTTGTGGACGCCTGGGAATCTGAGGGACAGCCTCCCGACCTCTCGCGGTTTCTCCCAAATCCTCCCGAACTGCGGAGCATGATGCTGGTCGAACTGATCAAGGTTGATCTCGAATACCGCTGGGTCGAGCGGGGGCTTCCCAAGCGAGTCGCCGAGTATGCGGAGGAGTTCCCGGAGCTGAAGGTCGACGGCCTGCCGGTTGAGCTGCTGTATGAGGAGTTCCATTTCCGCCGTCAGAGTGGACTCAACATCACGCCGGAGGAGTTCATCGAGGAGTATCCTCATCACGATGCCGCCCTGCGCAAGTGGCTGGGGATTGGCGACAGTTATGAATCGACGGTGCTCGTCAAGCCGGAGGAACAGCGCAGTCTCGATGATATCGTCCCGGGCTCGACGATCGACGATTTCGATCTGCTGCTGGGGTTGGGACGCGGAGCCTTTGCCCGCGTGTTTCTCGCGAGGCAGCGCTCGTTGCAACGGCTGGTGGCGCTCAAGGTGTCTGCTGATCGCGGTACCGAACCACAGACGCTGGCACAGCTGGACCACGAGGCCATCGTGCGGGTGTTTGACCAGCATCTGCTCCCGGAGTTGAAGCTGCGACTGCTCTACATGCAATACGTCGCGGGAGGCACGTTGCAGCCGGTGGTCCAGCGCGTCCGCGAGGATGACCCCCATCAGGCGACGGGGCGACTTCTGGTCGACCTCATCGATCGGACCCTGGAAAACAAAGGCGAAGCGATTCCCACCGAATCTGCGTTTCGCAAGCGCCTGACGGAATTGTCATGGCCCGAGGCGGTCGCACTTCTGGGAGCTCGGCTCGCCGGCGGAATCGACTATGCGCATCGACGGGGTGTCTTGCACCGAGACATCAAACCGGCCAACGTCCTGCTGACGGCGGAGGGGGCTCCCAAGCTGGCCGACTTCAACATCAGCTTCTCAAGGCAAGTAGAAGGGACAACTCCGGCGGCCTACTTTGGTGGCAGCCTGGCCTATATGTCGCCCGAGCAGCTCGAAGCCTGTCATCCGACGCATCAGGGCGATGCCTCAGGACTCGATGGCCGCAGTGACCTGTTTTCGCTGGGAGTCGTGCTGTGGGAGTTGCTGGTGGGGCACCGACCCTTTGCCGATCGCCACTTGACCGGCGGATGGGGAGCGTCGATCGAGGTCCTCCTCGAACAGCGACGTCGTGGCGTGATCGCTGCCCAATTGTACGAGAAACTCCCGAAATGTCCTCCGTCGCTCTGCCGGATTCTTCTGCGAACCCTTGAACCCAGTCCCGAGGCTCGCTGGCAGACGGGGGCCGAACTGGCGCGTCAGTTTGAGTTGTGTCTGGATCCGCGTGCGCGTGAACTCATCGATCCGCCGGCCGATTCGTGGCCTGTGCGTCTGCGCGATCATGGCATTCTGATCATGGTGCTGGCGAACCTGATTCCGAATGTCTTCGCCGCTGTATTCAACAAGGTTTACAACGAACGAACCATTGTGGCACACTTGGGACAGGAAGCGGCCGAGATGTTTCATCGACTCGTGCCCTGGATCAATGGCATCGCGTTTCCCATCGGAATTCTGCTGATGTCGTGGTTTGCACTTGTCGTCACCCAGGGAGTCAGTCGTCTCGAAGCGGGAGAGCCACTGCCGGAGGCAGAAGTTGGAAAACTGCGTCGATCGTGTCTGCGGCTGGGGGAGACGCACGCGTTCATCTGTCTCACGTTGTGGATCATCGCCGGCTTTGTCTGGCCGATCACCATGCAGTTGACGACCGGCCGGATGCATGTGGAATCGTCGATCCACTGGTGGGGGTCGCTGTTCATTTGCGGACTGATTGCCGTGTCGTATCCGTTTTTCGGGGTAACGAGTTACTGCGTCCGGTCGCTCTATCCACGGCTGCTGATTCTGCAGGGTTCGACGTCTGACGATTCGCACGAACTGCGACGGCTCCAGCATCGACTGGGGGTCTATCTGGTCGTAGCCGGCTCCGTCCCATTGTTGGCCGTGGGGGGACTGGCGCTGGCACCTGCGAGTGACACGAACGGGTCGCGGGCGATTGTCGGCTTCCTGTGTCTGGGTGGTATCGCCGGCCTCGCTGTGGTCTACTCATTTTTCCGTCGACTTCAGGAGGATCTTGAGGCGCTGTTGCGCGTTGTCTCAGGGTCGCGCGCCATGTGATAACACCCATCGATCTGTCATGCCCGCTTGCGCGGGTATGACGCAAACAGGCGTCCGGGAATCGTTTTGGGCGGCGGAGTCGTTGCTTTCCTTTCAGATCCGCGCTCGGGGGTGTGTGTCCCTTGTCTGAACTGCTATCGCTCATCCCGTGCGACCCACTGGTTCTCCTGGCCGCGAATCAGTATGCGAATGCGGCACTGGTGACGTTTCTGGTGTACATGGTGGGAGTCTTCGTTCTCGCCTGGGCCGCCAGCCGGTTGCTCAAGCAGCGGGATTTCATGAGCGAATACTTTCTGGGGAGCCGCGGTCTGGGAATGTGGGCCTTCGCACTCACATTTGCAGCCACGAGCGCATCCGGAGGGACATTCACGGGGTTCCCGGCAAAGATCTACACGCATGGATGGATTCTCGCTTTGTGGATCGCCAGCTACATGGTGGTTCCTTTGTGTCAGATGGGGATCGTCGGCAAGCGCATTAATCAGGTGGCTCGCAAGACCGGGGCGATCACCATCCCCGACGTGCTTCGCGATCGGTTCGACTCGCGCATGTTCGGACTCGTGGCGACGCTGCTCATTGTGTTCTTCATGGCCTTCAACCTGGTCGCCCAATTCAAGGCCGGCGCCCTGATCCTGAAGGAACTGCTCAAGGAAGTCAGAGCGTTTCATGCCGTATCGGATCAGCTTGCCGAACATCTGCCACACTGGTGGCTGTTGCAGGATGCGCAGGGCCATCTGGTCGACAGCGGTTATCTGGTCTGCCTGCTCGCGTTTGGGCTTGGTGTCGTCCTGTACACAACCTACGGCGGTTTTCATGCGGTCGTGTGGACCGATGTGATGCAGGGAATCGTCATGGTTGCCGGCGTGATGATCATGCTGCCGCTGGCGATCTCTCAGTCCGGAGGGCTGAGGAATGTCACGCAGACCATGGCTGCGCAGACTCCTCCGTCGGCCACTTTTGCGGAGGACCTTGATGCAGACGCAGCATCCGCTGCTCCCGTAGTGCACTCGTACACGTCAGGCCCTGGGCCCGATGCATCGAGTCCCGATGGTTTTTTGCCGCTGGGAGTCGCCGTCTCGTTCTTCTTCATGTGGGCGATCAGCGGTGCCGGGCAACCCCAGTACATGGTGCGGCTGATGGCATTCAAGGACTCGAAGACGCTGCGCCGGTCCATGATTGCCGTGACGATCTACTACTCGCTGATCTACTTTCCGCTGGTGATCATCTTCTGCTGTGCCCGCGTGCTGCTGCCTGGCCTGGAGGGCGAGGCCGATTCCATCATGCCGCGCATGGCTGTGCTGCTGACCGAGAACGCGGGCGTGGGCTGGCTGGCGGGACTGCTCGTAGCTGCGCCGTTCGCTGCCGTCATGTCCACGGTCGATAGCTTTCTGCTGGTGATCTCCTCCTGCCTGGTGAGGGACATCTACCAGCGCAACATCAATCCCAAACTTCTCCAGCGCACGATGAAATGGCTCAGCTATCTGACAACGCTCATCGTCGGGCTGATTGCCATTGCCGGTGCCATCAATCCGCCTCGGTTCCTGCAGGACATCATCGTGTATGTGGGGAGTGGACTGGCCGCCTGCTTTCTGTTCCCGGTCGTGGCCCTGTTGTATTGGCCGCGCGCGAACAAGTGGGGCTGTCTGGCCGGAATGCTGGGGGGCTTCGGTAGTCACCTGGCCATGCACCTGGCCGGCAAGATCATCCATGGCACATTCATGCGGCCTTACCTGCTGCTGGGGATGTCACCTGTCGTCGTCGGGCTGATGACTTCACTGACTGCCGTGCTGCTGGTGACGCCGGTCACTCCTGCCCCCTCCCAGGAACTGGTCCGCCGCTACTTCTATCGAAGTCAATCCGCTTGACAACACCCAGTGATGCCAGATGACCTCAGCGGTCGCAGAGCAATCTCAAAGCCCGGATCCGCGACAGGGCGACTTCGCGTCGCTAGCATTTTGTAGCTCACTATGGAGAACGCGATGAAGGCCCCCTGGCAGATTGACGATTGCAGCGAAATCCTCAGCCCGGGACTGGTGATCTTTCGTGATCTGGTCGAGCAGAACATCGACCGGATGATCGAAATCGCTGGCGAGATGTCCCGCCTGCGCCCGCACTGCAAGACCCACAAGATGGCCGCAGTGATCCGGTTGCAGATCGACCGGGGGATCACGAAGTTCAAATGTGCGACGTTTCCAGAAGCCGAAATGCTGGCACAGTCCGGGGTGACGGACATTCTGCTCGCCTACAACATGGTCGGGCCGAACATCCCGCGCTGCCCGATTCGTGGAGCGGTATCCGGACGTGTCGTTCACAGTCACGGCGGACGATGCCACTATGATCGGCCGCCTCAGCGACGCCATGCAGAACGTGAGAGGAACGATCGGGGTACTGATCGACATTGACTCCGGTCGCCATCGGACCGGGGTTCCCGTGGGGCCTGAAGCTCGCCGCCTGTATGAGCTGGTCTCTCGAAGTCGTGGACTCCGCGCAGAGGGACTGCACCTCTACGACGGACATCAGCGCCAGTCCGATCCTGTGGAGCGATTCCGCGCCGTCTTTGCTGAATGGAACCAGGTGCTGGCGTTCCACGACGAACTGCTGGAGACTGGCCTGAGCGTGCCGCGAGTCGTCTGCGGAGGAACGCCGACGTTTCCTTGTTATGCGCAGCTGGATCACTCGGCCATCGAACTCAGCCCGGGGACCTGTGTCTTTCACGACGCCGGCTATACCGAAGCGTTTCCCGAAATTGCGGGATTCACTCCGGCGGCACTCGTCCTCACGAGGGTTATCAGCCGTCCTACGGAGAATCGTGTGACGTTCGATGTCGGCACCAAGGCCATCGCGGCAGATCCACCTGCAGGTCGGCGGATGGTGTTTCCTGAGATTCTCGACGCCGTAGAGGTGCTGCACAACGAGGAGCATCTCGTCATCGAAACCTCAGTCGCCGGGCAATGGTCGGTTGGTGATGTCACGCTGGTCATTCCCTGTCATGTGTGCCCGACATCGGCCCTGCATCGGGAGGCGACAGTCGTCTCTCGGAGAACGGTTGTCGACCATTGGCTGGTGACCGCCCGGGACCGTCGACTCGAATTGTAGTGTCGCGGCTCCGTCATATCCCTCTCGATGCAGTTCACCACAGGACGATTCTCAATTCATGGTTGTACAGCGACTGCAGACCGGGATTCCGGGACTCGACGATCTGCTCGGGGGCGGATTGTTGCCGGGGACGCTGACCGTTGTGCTCGGAGCGACAGGCATCGGCAAGACGCAGCTGGGACTGCAATTTGTCCACCAAGGGGAGTTTCAGGAGGGGGAACGCGGCATCGTCTTCGACATGACCTCGCGAGGAGATTCGCAGAGTCATGCCGGGTATGCACAGCGATTGTTCGACTGGCATCTGCAGGAACATCGCATGGGTGAAGTTGTGGACCACCTGTGGCATCGAGACGGGGGCCGCTCGGATGCCCTGCACGTCTTTCGACACGCCGGTCGACGCGTGACGCTCAGTGATCTGGATGCCGACCAGCAGCGGGAATGGAAAATCGAGCTCAATCGCAAGCTGAACGAGACGATCCGCTACTTCTATGGGAACTTCGTGCATGGCGTGCGGCGATGTGTGATCGACGGAATTGAACCAGCTGCGCGTGCGAGCGACTCCTTTCAGTTCGAACTGTTTGAGTACGTGTACCATCAGATTCTCCGGAAGGAGTCGGACTGGGTCGCCCGGGACCTGTTGCGCGAGCGATTTCGGGAGTATGCCTCGCAGGTCGAATCGCACCGGTATGATGCCGGCCTGATTGCCTGCCTGATGCTGTGCACGACCTCAGAAGTCCTTCTCGA
Source organism: uncultured Planctomycetaceae bacterium (assembly GCA_963707405.1). Classification (GTDB taxonomy): domain Bacteria; phylum Planctomycetota; class Planctomycetia; order Planctomycetales; family Planctomycetaceae; genus CAVPPT01. The sequence continues at coordinate 23,617 of CAVPPT010000028.1, forward strand.
TGACCTGCTGGCCCGGCCGATCGAAGCGGGTGATGTGCTGAGTAATGCCAACACGATCATCCTCATGGGAAAAGTCCGCAACGGCAACCGGATCGAACGTGCCCTGCAGATCGCCAAGCATCGCGGCAGCGCCTGCGACGACCGCATCGTCCCCTTCATGATCTCCGGCAGCGGATTGAAGCTGAACCTGACCTGAACATTGTCTGCAGTCGGTCGAGTTGACGATTGGAGGTCAGGAAGGCCCCCGACTCCCGGGATCGGTCGTTGACGAGGGTTGATCCATGGGTCACACTGACAGGGACGGGTCGGTGCACGACGCCCCGTGTCAGATTTCATGAGTCGGAGAGGTGCCCATGACCACTGCTGAGCGTTTCTCGATTCGCCGTCCGCTGATGGTGTTTCTCGTTGCAGCGTTGTTCACAGCGGGAACCTGGCGTCTGGGTACGGCGGATCCTTCCGCAGCGAATGATCCGATCGAGTCAGCGACGCCGGCAGATAAGGACCCGCATGATGTCGGGGAGATTGAGGATCTCTCCAGTCAGGTCCTGATCAACGTCCTGAAGACTCTGCGCACTCAGGGTCGACTGGAACATTTCCTGGCGATAACGCTAACGAACTCTTCCAGCGAAGCGATCTCCGGCCCGTTGGCTGTGGTTGTCGATTCGACGGGCGTCGAGGGCCTGACGCTGTCGAAGTCTGACGGTGAACTCGACCCGGGCGAACTGTTTGTCGAGATCGTTCCCGCCAAGTCGGAACTCAAGCCTGGTCAGACGACGCAACCTCACCGGATCGACTTCACGTCTCTGGAGGCGATCTCACAGGCCCAGCGCGAACAATTCACCTTGAGCTGCCGGGTGCTCCGCGCTGGGAAGTCTGAGCAGGAGCCCACAGACGACAAAGTCAAAGAGTCACGGCAGACGCGATCGTCGGAGCCGTTACTTCCGGGCAAGAGCTATTCTCAAGGAACTCTCAACCGGGTCATGCGGGTCCAGGAAAAGTGGCATCCCCAATTCAACAAGAACGAATCGGTCTATGGCACGGGGACGGCCGAGGATGACGACGGGAACCTCGTGGTGCGCGTCTATGCGACCCGGTCCGGCGTCAAGAACGAGATTCCCAAGCAGGTCGACGGGATTCCGGTGCACGTCGTTACCGGGGACGTGTTTCGCGCCGGTCCGGCGTGGACTGGTGTTGTCCGTCAAAACGGCCGCAAGGTCGCCGTCAACCAGGATGCGGAGACATCATCTACCGAGAGCACGTTGCTGCCGATTCCCGATTCCCAGGCTGATGGCGGCCCAAACGGGGGCACTGATGCTGCGTCGGACAAAACGGTTGAGGATCACGGCAACAGCACAAAGCTGCCAACTGCCGTGGAACTCAGCGGGCAGACCGGCCTGCCCACCATCCGCTTCAATCGCCCGGTGCCTATTGGCGTCTCAGCCTTTAACATCGACGATCCGGTGTGCGCGGCAGGGACCCTGGGCTGCCGATGTGTCGATGCCAACGGCACACTCTATGCCTTGAGCAACAATCATGTGTTTGCCGCCGAGAATCTTGGCATGATTGGCAACGTCATCGTGCAACCTGGTCCGTTGGACGTCAACTGCCTGTCCGATCGGATCCTGGATCGCGTCGGGACTCTCTCGGATTTTGAGCCGCTCGTTCAGGCGAACAATCTGATGGACGCGGCGATCATCCGGATTGACGATGGTGCGGTCGACGCCTGCACTCCGGACGACGGATACGGGTTCCCCTCCAACCTGACTGCCCAACCGTTCCTTGGTCAAAACGTGCGTAAGCATGGACGAACGACGGGAGCGACCAGTGGCCGGATCACGGCCATCAATGTGATGGCCACGGTGTCCTATACGACGATTGTCAGCGACTTTATCAACTGCATTGAGATTGCCCATTCCGACATCAACAATCCGTTTGGAGGTCCCGGCGACTCGGGCTCGCTCATCGTGACTGATCCCGATCGCCGCCCGGTGGGGCTATTGTTTGCCGGCACTCCGTCGAAGACTCTGGCCAGTCCGATTGGCCCCGTGCTGGCCCGCTTCGGTGTGCAACTGGACGATGGGACCGGACTGGTTCCCCCTGCTCGCCCCCCACGCATCGGCTTTGCCATCCCCGGCTCGAATTAGATCGAAATCCATTGGGCAACGCATTCGTCGCGCTCGAAGCAGCCGGGGTGCTGTTCACGGTCGGGTTCGGATAGTCAGCCTGTTCGCACGCTTGCCTGCGATCGGCTGAGTACGGCTTTATTTGCTCCATGGCCGCACCGGGTCAGTCCCCGCTCTTCGGCAAATCCTGCCTGTTCTTTCTGTCTCACAGGCCAGGAAGGGACTTCGACTAGAAGTCTGAGCCGATACAACCGATACCATCAGCAAGGCGGGCGCGTCTGTCTACGGACAGCGCCTCTCTTTGTCGGCCGCGATTCGAGCAACGTGGCTCACTGAACCGGTCAATGCCCGGTCATCTTCGAACCAGCCCGAGAACAATCCATCCGATGCCGTGGACGACTCCTGCGTCACCGGGCGCTGCCTGGCAGCGTCACACCGCATTCGCCGCACTGATATTCCTGTCAGTTGCAGGCGCGGTGCGTGCCGACGTTCCGTTGCATTCACCGATCTACAGTCGTCTTCCCCGTTTCCGCATTCCCTATCAACTGGACCCGGCTGAGATTGCTCGGCTGGGCGCCGTCAGCATCCAGCTGTATGTCTCGTCCGATCACGGGGAGAAATGGCGACTGGTCGACTCGGTACCGGCGATCGAGGGCAAATTCACGTTCGAGGCGAATTCCGACGGCGAGTACTGGTTTGCAGTTCGCACCCTCGGCCGGCAGGGTGACTTTCAACCGCCAGGCCCGCCGACGGCTGGGTTGATTGTCGTTGTTGACCGCACAGCGCCAAACCTCGAACTCGACGTCTCGCAAGGTGAGGACGGGCTCGTCACGGTGCACTGGTCGGCCAGTGACGAACACATCGAGCCTGGATCGCTGCTCCTGGAGTTTCGAGATTCCAATAACTCGGAATGGCAGACTGTCCAGATCGAGGCCACAGGGAATGGTCAGACCTCCTGGACAAGCAAAGGCAGCGGACCCATCACAGTTCGGGGGCGAGTGACAGACAAGGCAGGGAATGAGGCGACCCGTGACGAGGAGCTGAAATTCTCCGGGCTCGACTCCCCAGCCGGCGCCGGCACTGCCGGACTTCGCCCGAGAACCGATCGCTGAGGACTCGCCACCGACCAACCTCAATCCGTTCACGCCAGAAACCGCGCGTGAAACGTCACTGTCAAATGAAGCTGTTGACGTGACTCTATCCGAGCCCCGGCATCCGATCATTGTCGAGAAACCTGTAGAGAAGTCCCGAGACGCTGCCGTGCCGATGAGTCCCCCCACCTGCAGTCGGTGCCGGGCATTCCCGCACGAGTGAATTCCCCCGGTTCTTCGTCGAGTATGTGCTGGAAGAGGGCACACTGATCGGGACGAAAAATGTCGAACTGTACCTGACAGAAAACGGCGGAGAGAAGTGGTTTCACTACGGGACCGACCAGGATGCCAGCAGTCCCATGGAAGTGGAGGTCCCCGGCGACGGCACATACGGATTTACCATTCGGGTCCGCAACGACATGGGACTGGCGGAGATACCGCCGCAACCGGGGGAACATCCCGATCTGACCGTGACAGTGGATCAAACTCCGCCGACAGCCGAACTCCATCCTCCTCGGCAGGTCCGCGCCCATCGCGCAATCAATTTGTGCTGGAATGGACAGTCAGCGACGAGGAACTCTCGGGAAGTCCCATTGCCCTATCTTTCGGTGAAACGCCGAACGGTCCCTGGCGTCCGATTACCGACTGGCAACCCGACCGGGGGCGATACCTCTGGACCGTCAGTCCGGGTGTCCCGCAGGCTGTCTATGTCCGCCTGCAGGCCAGAGATGCCGCTGGAAACCTGACGGAGGTGGTCAACAACATCCCGCTGATCGTGACGGCCTCTCAACCGACGAGCAGGATGATCGGCGCGCGAACTGCGCACCAATGACACGGCGTCAAACGAAGCACCGATTGCCCTTAGTCCCGGTTTTCGGCGTCTGTCGATGCAGCGACTGGTGCTGTTGCGGGTGGCTCGAACTTGGGGGCGACCGACTGCTGGTAGTCGCTGGAAGGCTCCGGACGTCGTGAAGGGGAGCGTTTCGATGCGGTGTCCACATCGTCTTCGATTCCGCGCACGCCCTTCTTGAATTCCACAATCCCCTGCCCCAGACTGCGAGCCACTTCGGGAAGTCGCTTGCCGAACAAGAGCAAGGCAATCACCCCGACGATCATCAGTTCCATCGGACCTGGTGAGAACCCCATTTGTTAACCTCCCCAACCTGAGTGCGTCGGACTTACGGCCGACAGGATCCACATGCTGCCTCAACTTATCGTTGCCACGTCCGGGTGTTGCGTCAAGACTTGGCAAGATGTTCCATACCGCAAGGTGCGGTTGCGTCCTCGCCCTGGACTAATGCGAACGATCCTCGGTGGACTCATCACCGGGGGGCCCATCGATCTCCTTGACACCCCGCTTGAACTCAACGACGCTGCGTCCGAGCGATCGCATCATGTCCGGCAATCGTTTGCCAAACAGCAGCAACACGATCAGCAAGACGATGACAAGTTCAAAAGGTCCTGGAATACCGGGCATGAGTCACGCTCCCGCATAATTGCCGTTTCTGGTGGGGATGTTCACACGCAGGATGTGAAGCGGTCCCCAAGGTTCACTCTCCGACGCAGAGTCAGCCTCTCTGAGTTGTCTTCTCGCTGAGACTGGCTGTCGGGTGGATGCCGACACATCCTGTGGCGACCAACGCCCCGATGCCATGGTGTCTCACAGGCGGCGCTTGCCCGGAGTGTCCGATGATAACCACTCGGTTCACCCGCGTAGTGCGCAGGGGGGAGGAGCGGAAGCGACTCAATTGTAGCTGCACCCAAGGGGCTGTCAACGGGTCAGAACTGTCGAATCGCACTGCTGATGGCAGCGCTCGCCGTCTGTCCGGTGCGTGCGTGACTCACCGACGGTTCGCGGGCAGAGACATCCTGCAGGATGATGCACATGTCCTCGGCCAGCTTTAAGGAGTTGCAGTTCCCTCGGCCCGAGCCTCCGCCGGAGCGTCTTCGTCCGATGGTGTCTCTGGGTCAAATTCGGGAAGAATCGGCTTTTGCTCCGGATTCTGATGGTACGCCGGAAACGCACTGTCGTCTTCCTTCAGGACCAGGACCACTCCCTGAGGACTTGCCATGATCACCCGATCGGTTCGCTCATTGGAGACACGTATCGAGTAGGGCCGCATGCACAGAGTACCGAGAATCGCGCCGTCGTCGGGGGAGAGCAGTAGCAGATCACCCAGCGAGGTCGCCGCAAATACATAGTCCTGCGACTGCGCCAGAAACTGGACAGCCTCCTGCTGACGCCAGAGGCGACGTCCGCTGTCGGTCGCCAGGCAGAACAGTCCGCCTCCCTCAGGAGCGAGAAACACTCTGGGGCCAACAATCCGGGGGCTACGTCGAATCGGCAAGCCGGTGACGAAGGACCAGCGCAGCTGTCCGTTCTCGGTCGTGATGCAGGAGAATCGACCGTCATCGGAAGCGACAAACAGTGAGTCTTGATTCGCACCGACCGGCGTTCGAATCGGTCCGTTGGTCTCGAACTGGAACTGGAGCACTCCGTTCGTTGCCGACACCGAGTAGAGCGAGCCATCCATACTGGCAAAGTTGACCACCCGCCCATTCGACACAGGTGAAGACGTGATCTCGTTCGCGGCCTGATATCGCCAGGACGTGGCCACGTTCGTCCATTCCGGGAGCTTCTGGTCCTGATAGAGTTCCCGGACTTTACGCAGATTGAATGCATAGACACTTCCATCCAGCGAACCTATGTACGCCTGCTCTTCGTCGACGCCGGGGGATGTCGAGGGGTGATGGGGCAGCGTCAGATGCCAGGCAAGTCTCCCGGTGAACTTGTCGACGGCGAACATATTCAGACCGGTTGCCAGAAACATCTGGTGCGAGTTGGTCACGACCGGGTAGCTGGGGGCGTTCGCCGGACCGAGCAGGGCCGACCACAGGCGGCTGCCTGTCTCGGCATCGAAGGCAGTCACGATGCCTGCCCCCGACTGCAGATAGACTCCGTCCTCATCAGCGGTCAGATAGCTCACTCGATCGTGACTGGGATCGAGGGTCGCGTGGTTCCACCACGAGAGCTTCAACCCCAGGCGGCTCAGTTCACGTTCGGCAGGAAGGGCATCGCACCGGCACTGACCATGCGCGATGGCGGTCGTGAGGAGCCCGCAGGCAGACAACAGGATGGGAAGCGATTGGCGAATGAGGATCATGGAATGGTTCCGTGTGGCGAAGCTGTCGAGACCTGACCCATGGACGCCCAGGGGAACGCCAACCTCCATTCCGGCTGTGGTCGCAACGGGAAGCGCAGGGGCTTCCCGCAGACGACTTCTCGTCTCCAGGTATCATCGTGCCGACGATTCCCGAATATCAAGAGTTTACGACGACGCCCGATGCAACGTCAAAACCCGATTCCTCTCCATTCCGGAAGCGCCGGCGGATGATCCGCTCAGACTGAGCAGCCCGCAACATCGCCAGAATCTTCCCCCGGACTGTCGTCACATTCGCTACGGCCGTACAATCGCGTTGGTGCCTCACTGTCGATGTTCGAGGGCACGCATTCTCCGAGTGACCCCAACTCAGGTGGGGAGCGGGATTATGGATCGCTCGATTCTTCTGACGCTGACTCTCACGACGGCAGCTGTACTCTCGACGACGTCTACCGCTCGTCCGGACCTGATTCGTCTGAAGAATGGCGGAGAGATTCGTGGCAAAGTAGAGGGAAAAGAAGTCAGCAGCCGCGTGCCGGAGGTCACCATCGAAACATGGACAGGCACGCGGATCACGCTGCGGAGCGAGTCGATCGAATTCGTAACTCCCCGGTCCATGGCTCACGAGGAATACGAGACCCGGTCACGTTCGATTACTCACACGGTGGATGCCCATTGGGAACTGGCCGAGTGGTGCCGAACTGAGCGACTGATGTCTCAGCGCGCCGAACAACTCGAGCAGCTTCTGGAACTTGATCCGGAACATGAGGCGGCCCACCGGGGGCTCGGTCATACCATTCGCGAGGGGCAGTGGATGACCCGCGACGAGTTGATGACGTCCCGCGGCTACATCAAGCACAAGGGTCGGTATGTCACGCAGCAGGAACTGGACCTGATCGAAAAGTCAGACCAGGAGCGAAAGGCGGAACAGGCTTGGTTTCCGAAGGTGCGACTGTGGTTCAACTGGGCCGGCGGCACCGACCCGGATCGCCGGAATGACGGGCTGCGGCAACTGGCCGGGATTGATGACCCGGATGCCGTTCCAGCCCTCGAATCGCAACTGGCTCAACATGAGGATGCCACCGTGAGGATGGCATTCGTGAAGATTCTCAAGAGCATGGCTGGCCCCAAACCGGTGCGGCCACTGGTGGAGCGCTCCCTGGCAGACCCGGATGATGGCATTCGCTATGCAGCTGTGGAGGCCATTCAGGCTGATCAGCATCCCCGGGCGGCGCAGTTCTATGCTGGCGCACTGCAAGACGAGCTGAATATCACGGTCTGCCGGGCGGCAGAAGCCCTGGGGCGCATTGGAACGAGCGCAGAGATCGACGACCTGATCGCGGCACTCGTCACCACGCATCAGTATCGTGTGCAGGTCCGTGATCCCGGCGTCACCATGGTCTCGGGAGCGGGGGGGACAGGCATGTCGGGTGGCACTCTTCCCAGTGACGTGGAGGCCGGTCTGCTCACGGGACAGTATCCATACGGGGCCATCCATGTGACACCGCCGATCATGAATCGAACAAGAACGGTCAAGGTCAAACGGGACGAACAGAACCTGCAGGTGTGGCGGGCCCTCAAGAAACTGACCGGCCAGGACTTCGGGTATGACGAACGTTCCTGGAGTCTGTGGTGGTCGGCATACCAGAACGACGTGGGCACGACGCTTCCGACAGCGCTGCCGGTGGGACCCTGACGTCGTTGTGGGCGCTGCTCCTTGACTCTGGGCGATGAGCTTGGAAAGATCGCCACTCACTGGACCTCCGTTCCTGGTGCACAGAGGTTGGATTCGCACGGCACTGATCGTTTTCTTACATCGCGATGACACAACATCCGTCTGCTGCGACGCGCATGCTGCGGCAGACCCTGCGGGACTGGCGCAGTGCGGGCCTGACCCATCTCCTGCTGCAAACGTCGGCACACGACGAGGCCGAATCCGCATTAACGAGCGATGTGTCTGATTCGATGGCAGAAACTTCCCCCATGCCCACCGCCAATCAAAATCATCGCCAGAGCGAATTGCTGGCCTTGGCAGAACAGGTATCGCGGTGCACGCGCTGCCAGGAACTGGCGACCACACGCACGCAGACGGTCTTCGGTGTCGGCAATCCTGATGCGCGGGTGATGTTCATTGGCGAAGCTCCTGGCGCCGATGAGGACAAGCAGGGGGAACCGTTCGTCGGGCGAGCCGGGCAACTGCTCGATCGCATCATCGTTGCCTGCGGCTGGCAACGCAGTGATCTCTACATCTGCAACATCCTGCGCTGTCGACCGCCTGAAAACCGCAATCCCACGCAGGAGGAGGCGGCCCATTGCCGCGAGTTTCTCGACGGTCAGATTCGGATCGTCGATCCCGAGTACATCGTCTGCTGGGGAACGGTCGCCGCACAGAATCTGCTGGGCGTGGAGGAGACGATTGGCAAGCTGCGGGGGCGTTGGTTTGATTACGGTCGCGCCAGGGTGCTGTGCACGTATCATCCTTCCTATCTGCTGCGCAATCCACCCGCCAAGAAGCCGGTCTGGGAGGACATGCAGCGGATGCTGGCCGACATGGGGCTGGAACCTCCTCAGTCGTCGTCGTGACGCGGTGCAGAGTCGGCATCAGGTGACGAGGTCGTCGTCCTCGACGGTGTTTTGGGTCGGGATCGACAACGATTCGTCATCGAACGGATTGGCCGCAACCACCATGAGGGCAAAGCCGGCCATCGTCGCGGCCAGGCCGATCATGGTGACGCCGACGAGTGCCAAGGGCCAGATGCTACGGGCTGCCCCTTGCAGGCAGGCCGCAATGGTGACGGACACAACCAGCAACCCACAGCCGGCGAGGACATAGCCGATCCGCATCAGTCGGCCCGTTCTGCGTGGGTGCCCCGCTCCCTGTTTAGGGCCAGGAAGCTCGGTCTCTCGGTAGTCGCGTGTATCGTTCATAAGTTTCTCCCCCCTGCAACGGGAAGGGGAGCACCGTGGATCACAGAAAAACAGGCCGTCCTCACGGATGGTGTCCCAGCGGAAAGGCGGGTATTCTCAGGGCAATCGGGGGGGCCGTCGCTGGCCTCTGGTTGTGTGTCTACTCTTTTCGTAGCAATCGGCCGCTCTCATGAACAGTCGCCGACGCAAGATGATGATGATGGGTCAGTCGGAAGATCCGACCTACAGACTGGAGCAGCCGCCGGGCCAGGCGGCACCCGTGGATGGGGGCCAAGGTCCGCCCGGCGCCTCGTTACAGGCCAGCGGATCACAGACTCCCCCCGGACGTTTTGTGTCTCTGGATGCCTATCGCGGCTGCATCATGACGTTGCTCGCCGCGAGTGGATTCGGCATCGCCGCGTTCGCGTCGCTCCCCGAATCTGCGCCGGTCTGGCAGGAACGTGACTACGCCTTCTGGCAGCGTCTGGCGTTTCATTTCGAACATCCTGCCTGGGTGAGTAAGTTCGGCTTGATGGGTGTCTCAGGATGGGATCTGATCCAGCCGGCCTTCATGTTCATGGTCGGCATAGCGATGCCCTTCTCCTATGCGCGTCGTTCCGCGTTCGGACACTCGACCGCGCGACGGTTCGGACATGCGCTGTGGCGGGCGTTCGTCCTGGTGCTGCTGGGGGTGTTTCTGTACTCGCTTCACAGTGAGCGAACCAACTGGATCTTCCCGAACGTCCTGGCCCAGATCGGCCTGGGATACATTTTCGCCTATGCGCTGCTGGGTCGAAAGACGGGCATCCAACTGGCCGCGCTGGCCGCGATCTTGATTGGCTACTGGTACTTCTTCTGGCAGTACTCGGTTCCCGAGGGTTACGACTTCGCCGCCGTCAATGCGAGCCTGGAGAAGGGCGAAGTCTTTGAGGGCCGATTCGCCCCTTGGTCAAAGAATGCGAACGCTGCCCATGCGTTTGATGTGACGTTGCTGAATCTGCTGCGAGGCCCGGACGAGGAGGCGTCCGCAGCCGCCGGGGCCACGCGAAATGCGATGAACTGGGCCCCCGCATGGATGGTCCGATGCTTCTTCGCCAATCCGGAGCCCTTCAAGTTCAACTCGGGAGGGTATCAGACACTCAACTTCGTGCCGTCGATCGCCACCGCACTACTGGGCATCTTGTGTGGCCAACTGCTACTGTCGGGCAGGCGACCCTGGGCCAAGGTGGGCTGGTTGGTGGGGGGCGGCGCACTGTGCATGGTGCTCGGTCTGCTCGCCGGGGAGTTCGCCTGTCCGATCGTCAAGCGCATCTGGACACCGTCGTGGGTGCTCTTCAGCGGGGCGTACGTGATCTGGCTGCTGGCGATCTTCTATGTGTTGTTCGATCTGCTGCCGCTCAAGCCTCTCGCGTTTCCGCTGGTTGTGGTGGGGATGAACTCGATCGCCATCTATCTGATGGGCGAACTTCTGCACGACTGGACAGCCGATAAGGTCGTCGGCATCCATTTGACCGGTCTGCTGCAGACACTGTTCGGCACCGAGGCTCTCGCGGATGACATGTACGCACGACTCATCATCCCGACGGCGGTGTTCGCAGTGTTCTGGCTGATCGCCTACTGGATGTATCGGCAGCGCTACTTCGTGCGGGTGTGACGAGGACATTCTCAAGCAGTGAGAACAGTGTTGAGGTCGCCTCGGGGAAATTGCAGTCACTGTCACGATCCCAGCAACTGGGCAGTCTCGTTTACCAACTGTCCGGCCGGTACCGCGCCGGCGTGCGGATCGTGCACACCTCGTCCAGTTGGGCTGTGTGTGCGGAGGAACCAGACCGTATGTGTTGCGGAATTGCTGCGGCAGGACCGGGTTGGCAAGTGTCTGGCGGATTTGGGGTTGCGACATGACTTGAATTTGATTCCCCGGGCCGGCATTTCTTGACCCCCCTCTGGCGTCATGTAGAATTGGGTGCGAAGAGAGGGCGAGCGATCGGGAAGCCGAAGGGAACACCCGTTCACTTGTCGCGACTGCAGGGAAGCACGACACTCACTCCGCACCGAGGCTGCTGACCGAGCGATCCGGGACGATCATCGCGTCGGCAACAAGTCGTCGCTGCACGGCTGGGATCCGGGTCACCAGAGAGGTTCGGCTCGTTCCTGCGCACTGCAGCGGTTCATGACCACAAGCGTCGCGGGGTTGCCGGTGTCTGCGGAACTGTCCAACGATTTCAAGGAAACAGTTCGCCTCCAGACGGATATCGTCAGCCTCATCGGCGAGAGCATTCAGCTTCAGCCGCGGCACGGTGGCCGAGAATATGCTGGCCTGTGCCCGTTTCACGACGATCACAACCCCTCGTTCCATGTCTATCCCGATCGGCAGACGTATCGTTGCTGGGTCTGTAACGAGGGGGGCGATTGCTTCTCGTTCGTGATGAAGCACGACCACGTGGAGTTCCGCGACGCACTGGAGGTTCTGGCCCGTCGTGCCGGTATTCCGATTCCCGCTCGCAAGGCCCAAGGTGGTTCAGGTCCAGACAAGTCGAACTTGCTGGAAGTGCTTAGCTGGGCCGAGGGGGTCTTTCATCAGACGTTGCTCAGGTCTCCGGCGGCGGAACCTGCTCGGCGCTATCTCGAACAGCGCGGTTTCACACAGCAGACGATCGCCCGCTTCCGGCTGGGATACCACCCCAACGACTGGGAATGGATCCAGAAGGAAGCGCGCAATCGTTTCAGCCCTTCGCAGCTGGCGGCGGTCTGTCTGGTGAAGCAACAGGAGGGTGGTGCGAGGTATTCCGACTATTTCACCGATCGCGTGCTGTTCCCCATTCACAACGAACGGGGGCAGCCTGTCGGATTCGGGGGACGGATCTTGCCAGGACAAAGCGACGATTTTGGCAAATACTTCAACAGCCCGGAAAGCAGCGTCTTCCACAAGAGCCGACTTGTTTATGCCTTAAGTCATGCCAGGCAGGGACTCCGGGAGAGCGGGACGGCAGTCGTCACCGAGGGGTACACCGATTGCATCGCTGCCCACCAGGCGGGGCTCGCCAACGTTGTGGCCACACTGGGGACGGCCATGACGGTTGAACAGGTCACGACACTTAAGCGGTTTGCCCAGAAGGTCGTACTCGTTTACGACGGGGATGAAGCCGGTCAACGAGCGGCCGAACGGGCGGTCGTCCGCTTTCTCGCACAGGACGTAGACTTGCGGGTCCTGACTCTGCCCGCGGGGGAGGATCCCGCGGACTTTATCGCCCATCACGGAGTTGAAACACTGGCATCCATGATCGACGCAGCCCCCGAAGCCTTCGACTTCGTATTCCAGACGCTCCGGCAGCGTCATGGGATCGAGACCGTCGATGGTCGGACGCGCATTCTGCAGTCCATCCTCGGGCTGCTGGCGGTTGTGCCGCGACTGGCCCGGAATGTCCGCGAAGATCTGCTGCTGCATCGCACAGCCGAGCGTCTCGGACTGCCGGAGAAAGTGGTTCGGGAACAGTACATGGCCGCCAGGGGGACGACGTCAGCACCGTCATCCCGGTCGTTGCCACATGCGGGGCCCGATGAACCGACTGCATTTCACGAACACACGCAGCGACTCGTGACGGGACGCCTGACTCGCGATGACCGCATGGAGTGCGAGTTGCTCGAAGCACTGATTTCCGTCCCAGCGCTCACCCCATTTGCAGCACAAGAGCTGGACGCGGACGACTTTCGCAACCCGGCACTGGGGCACATTGTTCGGCGGCTGTTTCAGCTCTCCCGCAATCGGGCGGGGTTTGACTTCGCCAAGCTGCTGGCACAGCTGGACGACCAACCCGGGATCAAGTCGGTGGCAGTCCGCCTCGATGAGCTGGCACGATCCAAGCAGACGGGAGAGAAGCTGCGCAAGGAACAACTGGAGTCGAGCGAGTGCCCGCCCCTGTTGCGACGTTCAATCGACGCACTGATCTGGAGGCGCGAGCAGGATTCCCATGAGCAGACATCGCTGAAGCTTTCACAGGCCGTTCGCGGCGCTGCGTCATGGGCAGAGGAAACGGAAGAGGAACTGCTCCGGCAGTTCGCGAGATTTCACCAGAAACGAGCCACACAGAGGCCGACGGGAACCTGATTCGGCGTCCCGCCAATGGCGGGGAACACCTGTCATGTTGCCGTCACTACACCCCGGAGGAAGAAATCGTGCACCGACTAGACGAAGGCCTCAAGGATCTTATCGAACTGGGGAAGACCCAGGGCTTCCTCACGTTTACCCAGGTGAACGACTACCTCCCCGACGAAGATATCAATCCAGACAAGCTCGACCATTTGCTGATGTCGCTGGAAGAGCTGGGACTGGAGATTCGCAACGACTCCGCCACAATCCATACCGCCAATGGCTCAAAGACTGCCAAGGCGCGTAACGGACGTCCGCTGACCAAGCCCCGCGCACTCTCCCAGGCCGAGACGTCCCGAAAGATCGATGATCCCGTGCGGATGTATCTGACCCAGATGGGCGAGATTCCGCTGCTCACGCGGCCCCAGGAGATCGCGCTCGCGAAGACCATCGAACTGACTCGCAAGCGATTCCGCCGCCAGTTGCTCGAAAGCGACTACGCCATGCGGACCGCGATCGACATTCTGACGAAGGTCCATGCGGGTGAACTGCCGTTCGACCGTACGATCAAGGTGTCCGTGACCGAGGGGCTGGAGAAGGATCAGATTCTCGGACGCATGCACCACAACCTGCAGACGCTGGAACGGCTGGCTCCTGGAAACCCCGTCGATTTCGAGCGGGCCACACAGGAATCACTCAGCCGCCCGTCGCGTGATACCGCTTGGGAGTCGTTGCAGCAGCGACGTCGCAAGATGGTGACGCTCGTTGAGGAACTGAGCATCCGCACGCAGCGATTGCAGCCGATCATGAAGAAGCTGGATCAGATCAGCGAGCGTATGACGCATTTGCAGCAGCAGATCCGTCGCCTGGCGCGCAACAAGTCCGCCAAGGACGAGCGCGCCAATCTACAGCGAGAGCTGAGCGATCTGATGCACACGACGCTCGAAACTCCCGACAGCCTGTGTCTGCGGATGCGGGAAGTCAAGCAGCGGTTCACGGAATATGAACAGGCGATGCGCGACCTTTCCGGAGGCAACCTGCGGCTGGTTGTGTCGATTGCCAAGAAGTATCGCAATCGGGGTCTGAGTTTTCTCGATCTCATCCAGGAGGGGAACACCGGCCTGATGCGTGCTGTTGACAAGTATGAATACCGCCGGGGCTACAAGTTCTCGACGTACGCCACGTGGTGGATCCGGCAGGCCATTACCCGGGCCATTGCGGATCAGGCCCGGACCATCCGGATCCCGGTGCACATGATCGAGACGATGTCGAAGCTTCGTCGGGTCAACAAGGACCTCGTGCAGTCGCTCGGACGCGAGCCGACCATGGAAGAGACGGCCCTCGCGGCCGGTGTCAGTCTGGAAGAAACGCGGCGCGTCTTGAAAATCTCGCGACATCCGATAAGCTTGGATCGGCCGGTCGGTGAAGGGGAGGACAGCTACTTCGGTGAGTTCATCGAAGACAACTCCAGCGACAGTCCCGTCAGCGCGGCCACGACAGAGATGCTCAAGGACAAGATCGAACATGTATTGAAGACCCTCACGTACCGCGAGCGAGAGATCATCAAGTTGCGTTACGGGCTGGGAGATGGCTACACGTACACTCTGGAAGAAGTGGGTCGAATCTTCCGGGTGACTCGCGAACGTGTCCGACAGATCGAAGCCAAAGCTGTTCGCAAGCTGCAACATCCGGTTAGAAGCCATCAGTTAAAGGGCTTTCTCGATCGTCTCGCCGCCGGGGGCTCCAATTGACAACGACGGCTGCTGAGGGCATTCGGGCCAAGGGCAGTTGACGTGCTACAGACAATTACCGCAGGCAACCGATGATACCTCGGGACGGGGTGCCACCGTTGCTGGTCGGACACAGGATGGTCCCCTCATGGTGGAACTGAACGAAGGCCTGCGCAAGTTGCATTCGCTCCATCGCAGCCTCCAGCAGGTTCGCGATCAACTGGTGCGCGGGCCCAAGCAGATTCAGGCTCGCGAACAGCTTGCGCTCAAGGCGCAGCAGGTTGTGGAGCTCCGGACTGAGGAACTCAAGCAGGCCAAGGCTGCGGCTGACCGGAAGTCACTGGACCTTAAGTCCAACGAAACGAAGATCGATGGACTGCGTCTGAAGCTGAATGCGGCCTCCTCCAACAAGGAATACGACATCATCAAAGGGCAGATCGACGCCGACACGGTGGCCAACAGTGTCCTGGAAGATGAAATCCTGGAGGCCCTCGAGAAGGTGGATCGCCTGCAGGTCGAACTCGCCCAAGGCCGGGACCAGCTCAAGCAGTGCCAGACCGCAGCAGAAACGTGCCGCCAAAGTGTCACCAGTGCTGAAGGAGGCCTGCGCGAACAGGCACAGGGCCTGGAGTCGCAGATCAAAGAGGCAGAGACGTTTCTCTCAGGAGAAGCGGCCGCCAAGTATCGTCGGCTCGTCGATGCCTACGGAGCCGATTCGCTCGCCGCCGTCGACGGCAAGGTCTGCACGAACTGTTATGTGGCCCTGACCTCCCAGTCACTGGTCCATCTCAACTCCAGCGACGTTGTGTTCTGCAAGTCCTGCGGTCGGCTGCTCTATCTGCCGCAGGCCCAGTAAGTCTGCCGTGAGATGATGTATCACGTCGCGGCACCACGGTGGCAATCCCGGCACCCCCAGGCGACACCCGGTTGATTGCTTCTGGCCACGCGCTTGTGGTGTTTTGGCGACATGCATCAGTGCATGACCTCCACTTACCCAGATGATGTGAATCCGCAACCCATTTCAGGAATTGCGGTTAGAGTCTATTCGGCGATTGGCAAAGGTCCGCCGTCTCAAGTGGCCTGACCTTTGCGTTTCGTGTGATCTGTTCACAGATCCGCTCCTCGGACCTCCCGGGTCCTCAGCAACACGGAACCGCACATGGCAGAACGCAAGAATCTCGATGGATTGACGATCCGCAATCGCGACGGGGTAGTCGTGATGGATCTCGGTTCGATGGATATCTGGGATGGAGCCGACCTTTCGCTGCTGCGGGACGGACTCAACAAGATCATCGTGCAGGACAATAGCCGGAGCGTCGGTGTCGACATGAAGTCAGTCAAATATGTGCCCAGCGGCTTCTTCGGAATGCTCTTCGACTGGTTTGAGCAAGGAGTCGACATTCACCTGTATTCACCCCAGGACCGCGTCTGTAACATGCTGTGGTTCCGGACGTTCTTTGCTCCCGAGGGGCAAGGCCGCTTTGTGCTCTATGACGGCACTGCCGAGATCGCCGTGCACAGCAAGCAAGGCTGGGAAAACGATGCCTGGGCCACGGAGGAGACGAAGGTTCCCTCTCATGCCGGATCGCGGGATTAGTCAGCCGAGATGATGCCAGGGCGGTCAAACGACAGTAACAGCACCGTCTTGTCGCTACTCGGCAGAAGTCGAGTTCATGACCAGGCAGCGACGAATACGTTGCCGCAGTTCGTCGACACTCAGACCCTGAATGAGCAACTGCTTCTTTGCGGATCTGAGACCGCTGGCCCACTCGACCTGCGACTTCCTCAGCCCCAGGCTTGTGGTCAAGACGTCCAGCAACGCCTGATTGGCTTTGCCGCGCTCGGCCACCTGTGTGACACCGATTTTGAGGCGGCCCTGATGAATGCCCGTGATCGCGTTTCGTCGCGATCCGGGCTGCGCCTGCACAGCCAGCAGGAGCCCTGCCGAGACAGGCTTCAGATCAAGCTGGTCGATCAGTTCATCGAGTGTGTCGGCCATCGTGCAGAAGCCATGTGTTGTGGCTGAGGTGAGGTCATTGTTCTATTCGCTCAGCCCTTCAAACAGGGCACTCCCAATCCTGACGATCGTCGCACCGGCCTCGATGGCTGGCTCAAAGTCGCCGCTCATCCCCATCGACAACTCCGCAAGAGTCAGCTCGCTCGGGGAGCGCTCATGCAACTGGTCCCGCAGTTCCCTGAGCCCGTGAAACACCGACAGTTGCCTGTCCCGATCAGTCGTCTCGGGTGCCAACGTCATCAGCCCGTCGACCCGGACATGTCGATAGCTGAAGACATTTTCCCATGCATCGCGGAGTGCCTGGGGCAGGAATCCCTGCTTGGCGGATTCCCCCGACACGTTCACCTCGATCAGTACCCGCGGCGTCACACCCGCGTCTTGAGCCAGCAGGTCGATGCGCTCCAGCAGGCGTAGCGAATCCACCGAATGGATCAACTCGGCACACGGCAGGACTTGCGCGACCTTGTTTCGTTGCAGATGACCGATGAAATGCCAGTGAACGTCACCGGGAAGCAGGGACGCCCGCTTGACCAACTGCTGTGGCCGGCTCTCACCCAGGTGACTCACACCGAGTTGGAGCAGTTCATAGACCCACTCGCTGCGCATACTTCGTGACGGCCACGAGTCGGACGTCCTCTGGAGTCCGGTCGGATCGTTCGCACGCGACCTCGATTCGTTGCCGAACGTGCTGAAGGTTTTGTGCAAGGCGAATGCGATCGCTCGACATGTCGAACCCAACGTCGCATGGACCGCCAGTGCGAGACGACTCGCTTCCGCTTCGTCAGCCAGCGACATCGCGGAATCGGTCAGTCTTCGCTTGTGTAGTGCAGGAGCCCGATAAAGCGGGCACGCATTACAGCGGTTCGGACGGCACGCTGATAGATGGCCGAGGTGCCTGTCCGTCGGCGAGGCAGAATCCGATTCTCCCGGTCAACCAACTGCTTAAGCGTCTTGATGTCTTTGTAATCCACATAGACCGGCCGCGGCACGACCCCGTCCGGGCAGAATCGGCACGTCAGCTTTTTCCGCAGCCGGGCTTTCTTCTTCCGGATCTTGCGGATGTCCGTCTTCGTCAACTGAGGCATAGACTAAGTATCCTGAATGTTGCGTACCGCTCCAACCGTCGGCTGAGCCGAGGATTATGGAGAATGGACCGTACAGATGCAACAGTCGAGCCCCTGATTGGCCCGATTTCGGGCCGTTGGCGCTGAACTCAGGGAGACCTACACTCAGACTCAACCGACGCCTGCTCGAACCATTGCTTTCTCGATCTCCTCACCGGTTACATCAGACCGTCATGTCGCCCACACATTCCAGCACCGTATCCTTCCACGACGTCCGATCGATTGAGGATGTGACCGTGTTGATTTTCGGGGCCTCCGGGGACTTGACCGCCCGGAAGCTGATCCCCGCCCTGTTCGGCCTGTGGACCAAGGGCTTCCTGTCCGACAAAGCGCGGATTGTGGGAGTGGCCCGGCGCGAAAAGTCAGACGACGACTTCCGGGAGGAAATGCGGGAGGCCGCGAAAGAAGACGCAGAAAACCTGGATGCCAGCCGCTGGGATCAGTTCGCCCAGATGCTGAGCTACATCCAGGTGGATCTGGAGAACACCGAACAGTTCCCTCGCCTGCGGCAGACGGTGGAGAAACTGGAGCAACGCGTGGGACTATCGGGCAATCGAATTGTCTACCTGGCGACCGCTCCCGATCTGTTCCTGCCTTCGGTGGAGGCGCTGGCCGTCGCAGGCATGATCCCGGAAGATTCTGATCCCCGATGGCTGCGCGTCGTCTTCGAAAAGCCGTACGGTCACGACCTCGAGTCTGCCCGCGAACTCACGGCGGCCTTGAGTCAGCGACTCCGCGAAGATCAAATTTTTCGAATCGACCACTATCTGGGCAAGGAAACGGTCCAGAACATCCTGCTGTTTCGGTTCGGCAATGCGATCTTCGAGCCTCTCTTCAACCGGACACACGTCGATCATGTGCAGATCACGGTCGCCGAAACCCAGGGGATGGAGCGAGGTCGCGGAGGTTACTACGACCGCTCCGGGGCTTTGCGTGATGTATTGCAGAACCATGTGCTCCAATTGTTGTGCCTGGTCGCCATGGAACCTCCCTCGCTGTTCCAGGGTGAGTATATTCGCGACGAGAAGCTGAAGGTCCTGCATGCCCTGCGTCCGGGAGGAGCGGGTGGCTCAGTGAGTTCGTGGGCCATCCCCGGGCAGTATGCGACCGGTGTCATCGATGGTGAGCGTGTACCGGCTTATGTCGACGAGGACGCATTCCCGCCGACTCGCGTCGGGAGACGTACGTGGCGATGCAGGTCGGCATCGACAATTGGCGCTGGGCCGGAGTCCCGTTCTATCTGCGCACCGGTAAACGCCTGCCCGCCCGGCTGACGGAGATCGCCATCCAGTTCAAGCGTCCCCCGCTCAACCTGTTCACGACCGTCGAATGTGAAGGGGACCTGTGCGACCTCGTCGAGGCGCAGCCCAACACACTCGTCTTTCGCATCCAGCCGCAGGAAGGCATCATCCTGTCGCTCTCGACGAAGCGTCCCGGAATGCAGTATCAGATCCATCCGGTCGAAATGGACTTCGAGTATCGAGAGGCGTTCGACATCGAGCTTCCCGAAGCCTATGAGCGCCTGCTGCTCGATGTGATGCGGGGTGACTCGACGCTGTTCACCCGCAGCGACGAACTGGAAACGGCATGGCAGTTTGTGATGCCCGTCCTCAATGAGTGGGAGAAGGGGGACGGTCGGCCCGAACTGTATCCTGCCGATACATGGGGGCCTCCTGCCGCCGCAGAGCTGTTGCGACGAACCGGACGAAGCTGGCGTACTCCTGATGCGCCGAAGACGCGCAAGCCGGCGACTTGACGACCCTTCAACGTCCAGTCGCGGTCTCAGGTGGGGATGAGAGCGGAGCAAGCGGCAGACCGCGCAACAGAAACCGCTGCATCCCCATCGCGATGAGGAAGGCAAGACCGATGCCGATCATATCGGCCAGCCAGTCGGCAGCCTCGCAACTGCGTCCGACCGGAATCTGCAGCAGTTCATCCACCACTGCGTAGATCGCCAGAAAGGCATAACACTGAAACATTCGTTTCCAGGTCAACCGTCCGGAGGTGGCCATCCACAGGCACAGCAAGGTTGCCAATGTCCCATACAGGACCAGGTGGGCCACCTTGTCCGCATTTGAGATCTTGACAGGTGACTGGATCGGAATGTGCAGAAGAATAAACAACGCTACCCAGTAAAGCCCCAGCATGACCGCGGCAATCTTGCGTAGGCGGCGTGGCTTTGTCTCCCGTTCCATATGATCGCGGAGGGGGCCAGATTGCCCGACGGGATCTGCATCACGCGGCGGCGTGCTGTCGTGCAGCGAAAGTCTGGTTGGGTTACTCAACTTCGTAACTCCGCTGCAGGCGAAACTTCGGGTGAGCATCCAGGTAGGCGTCGATGCGATCGGTCCGGCTGATAGCGTCGGGCAGAAACTCGAGCGCCTGCTGCAGCCGCTCGTTCGGTTCGGCACAGCTGAAGCGCAGGAAGCCGCGCGCCGGCCTCGCCGAAGCACTCGCCGCCGAGGCAGGCGACGCCGAACTGGTCGTCGGCCCCTTCGAGCAGATACAGCGCCAGGCCGTGGCTGGTGATGCCCAGCCGGTTGCAGATCGGCGGCGACGTTGGGGAAGACGTAGAACGTGCCGTCGGGCTCGAGCGTGCTGGAAGCCGTCGATCTCGTTCAGGCCTTCCGTCAGCAGCTCGACCTTCTCGCGGAACTGCTGCATCTGCGGTCGCTCGCTCCGGCTGGTCGTTCTTGAGCGCCGCGCGTGCCGGCCAGCTGCACGAGCGGCGGCGTGCAGGAGAGCGAGGTGTTGATCATCTTGCCGATCGCGTCGGCGACCTGCGCGGAGGCGACGGCGAAGCCCAGCCGCCAGCCGCTCATGCTGTACGACTTGCTGAACGTGTAGGCCGCCACGCACTGATCGAGCATGCCGGGCTGCGCCAGCAGCGAGTGGTGCGTCCCCTGCCAGACCATGTGGCAGTACGGCTCGTCGCTGAAGACGGCGATGTCCTTGCCGCGGACGAGATCGGCGATGCCTCGCAGGTCTTCCTCGGTGGTGACGCCGCCGGTCGGATTGTGCGGGGAGTTCAGGAAGATGGCCTTAGGCGACGGGTCTGTCGTCGAGGAACTGCTCGATCGTCCGACGACTCCGGGCGAAACTCGTGCGACTGCATGCAGCGGCGCGCAGACGATCGGCCGCGCCCCGCGGCGCTGGATGTTCGGCACATAGGTCGGGAAAGTACGGGACTGAAGACCAGCACGCCGTCGCCGGGATTGAGGAACGCCTCGCAGAAGAACTGCTCGAAGACCTTGGCCCCGGGTCCGACGACGATGTTCTCGGCCTTCGGCGGGAATGCCGAACTCGCCTTTGACGAACTCGGCGGCCGCCTCGCGGAACTCCGGCAGCCCCGGCGACGGGCAGTAGTGCGATGTGATTCGTCTGGATCGGCTTCGATCGCCGCCCGCCTTCGCCGACGTGGTGCTCTCGAACGGGCTGTCGCCGATCTCGAGTTCGACGACGTCCTTGCCCGGCGGCCTTCAGCTGTTTGGCGACCGCCAGCACGGTGAACGCCGTTTCGACGGACAGCGACTGGGCGAAGTGACTGAGGGTGGCGGACACGGTCGCTCCTGGGGGCGGGCATGCAGAGTCGGGGTCGAACGACAGAGTAGCGGACCCTGATACCGGTTTCCACCGGGAACTGAAGTCCTGATTCTGAAGACCGACGATGCTCTCCACGTCGGGTTCACAACGTCTTCAACCCCGGCAGGTGGACCAATCGGAGTGGTGGCTGAGAGGTTGGGAGCTGCACTCGTCAGCTGTCAAACATCGAGAACTCGGGTCCATAGGCGACCATGCCCCCGGCTGCCGGAATGCTCCCGGAGATCAGCTCCAGGGCCATGAAGGCCTCGTCGGCTCCATAGCAGTTGTCCAGGTGATATCGGGATGCAGGTACGAATCCAAAACGACGGTAGAATGCCGGCTCACCGAGCACCACGAGAAACCCGCAAACTCGATCGCGGCAGGCATCGATCCCGGCGCACGTCAGCTGACTGCCGATCCCCTGTCGCTGGTACTCTGGAAGCACGGCAATCGGAGCCAGTCCCCATGCGGGAGGATGCAGCAACTCATCGGCCACTGCAACCGGGCTGCAGGCCAGATGGGCGACCACCTGTCCCGCCAGTTCGCCGACCAGGGACAATGACAGATTGCTCGAATGTCTGAGAGCGTCGACCAGTCGGGACTCCGCGTCGTTCGGAAAGGCCGCCTGATGAACCCGACGGATACCGGCGACATCAGCGGGGTCTTCAGGCCGAACAATGACTGCGGACACGGTCACTTGGTCGAAATCGCCTGCGCCAACGGCTTGAGAATCTGATCGACGACGTGTTCGGCCAGCAGGTCTTCACATTCGCGGCGGAGTTCGTGCAGCGTGTCCTCGAAGGACGCATCGTGTTGCAGACTGCCATACTGTCGAACGGTGAAATACACGCTGATCTGGTCTTCAGGAAACTCGTTGCGCCGGACCTGATAGGCGTTCGTGCGAGTTTCGATCATCAGACGGCATTGTCGTCGGCAGTCGTCTCCCATACCCAGGGTGATCGACGGTTCGAAGTTGAGGGTTTTGGCGCCGGGAATGTCCAGCAGACTCTCAAAGGCCGTGCCGATGCCGAGTGCCTCGGCCACAAGATCATCATGGTTCCCGCGGTAGGAGAAATCAAAACCGATCAGGAAGTCGAGGGCCTCGCAGTCCAGCGGACTGACCGAGAGCATGTAGGGCGCGATCTGCAGAACGAGGGAGTGCTGTGCGAGTGCCTGTTCGATGGTCTCCGGGTTCACGAACCCGCTGCAGATTCGCCGAGGCTCAATGGAGAGCCAGCGGTGGTGGGCATGGTCCTTGTCTTCTTCGAGGACGAAGTCGCCATTCTCGCGGGTATAGAAATTCCGCATCGAGGGAAAGGTCTTCTGGATTCGCCCCAGAAACTCCAGCACCGTTTCCCGCGCCGTCGGCAACTGCATCTCCGTATTGAGATTCAGGTTGACGAAGTAGTCGTCGGCGAGTGAGGCGTAGTTAGTCATCGGGCATTCCTTCCGCTAGATGGATGGACGTCCTGGGGAGGTCAAAATCAGGAGAGGGCGCGACGCGATGGTCAGCACGGCCCATGAAGTCACGAGCGCATCGGTGGTGACCTCCTCGGATTGACATCGTCGCGAGCCCGCAGGCGTTGACGGCCGCACTGGGTGACTGAATGATATGTTCCAAGTCACGAGGGGGATCCGGGTTGGGCCGTGCCCCTGATTCGTTTGTCGATCCACATCGTGCCAGTCGCGGCAGTCGTTGTGCTTATTCTATAGCTGCCCGAGACACCGGTCAAAGCGGCAGATTGCGTGCAGGGAGGAACTCAGATGGCAGACACATTTTCCTCGGGCGCGGTTTCGATCTTTCCGACAAGTCTCGGATGGTTCGGCCTGTACTCCGAGGATTCGGTCCTCTCGGCGCTCACGTTTGGACAACGGTCGGCCGATGAGGTTCGACATTGGCTCCAGCGCCAGCATCTGCCAGCGTGGACCGAGTCTCACTGGTCTCCCGAGCTGAAGCGGCGGCTCGAAAGTTTTGCCGATGGAGGAGCTGACGACTTCACAGATGTCGCCGTCGTCCGCCCAGCCAGCCAGTCAGAATTCCAGAGCCGGGTCGTTGATGTCGTGCGAGTCATTCGCTACGGCCTCACCCTCTCGTATGCCGAGGTGGCCCGTCTCGCCGGCTCGCCAGGTGCGGCGCGGGCTGTGGGGCGAGTGATGGCCACCAACTCAATACCGATCGTCATTCCCTGCCACCGCGTGGTCGGTGCCCAGGGAAAGTTGGGCGGATACTCAGCCCCCAACGGGCTGACGATGAAGCAGCACCTGCTACGCATGGAAGCGGAGGTCGCTCACACACATCAGTGTCGCAGTCAATGGGAGCGGACCATGCAGGTTCACTCAGCCTGAAGCAGCCGCGTGATGTCCGTAGGCGCGACCGAACTCAGGCGGACCCCTGAGCCGAGGAATGCCTTTCTGGCCGGCTGCTCATTTCCACGCGTTACCCGAGGTCGTTATGCTGAAAGGCGTGACGAGCACCAGCCAACTGCGACGGCCTCATTCACGCGGGAGCATGACTATGGGTGTGCAATTTGCCCGATCGACGGCTCGTGAACTGACCTATCGGGTCTTTGGACGGGGACTGCATCCGGAACTATTCAACACGTGTGCCGCGCGCGTGGTGAGGCAGGCTGAATACCGCGCAGTTCTGAGAATCTGTGACTCGGGACACGTCGTTGAATTCGGCCACAAGAATGGCATCATCAGCGAGGTCAACACCACGGCCCACCACGAACTGCCACGACGGGGGCTGTGCCTGTCGATCCCACTGAAGGGGGGAAGGGATGTCGGTGCCGAACCGGTTTCCGGTATCCAGTTCAAAGCGAGCACGCAAATCGAATGGCTGGATCCGGAGGTCTTTGAGCGTCTGACATTGGAGTTTCGAGCCGACCTGCGACTAGCCACCGTGTTCCAGGTGTTTGCTGCTCACAACCGACTGCGGCCCGCGCCGCTGAGTCTGCTACATGCCGACTGCGCCCCCACATCTCTGGTGGTCCACGCCTTTCACACGTTCTCGGATGAGTACGCGGTCGTGCGGACGCAGTCGCTCTACGAGTTCTGAGTCAAGAAAGTGCCAGGCTCGGAGCTCAACCCGACGTTGGTGAGGTCATCAATACTCCCACCAGCAAGTCATACAGCGCGTGACACCCAACCGTGACTCCGAAGCCGCGCGTCAGAAAGAGGCCTGCAAAGACCAGTCCCGCCAGCAGCCGGAAGGCGAAACCGAACCACAGTTCTGGGCGCTGTGACACATGCTGGGCGGCGAGCGCCATTGGCTCCAGCGACACGGTAAGTGAGCCGGACACCGGCTGCAGATAGTGCGCCATCGAGAATACCAGACTGGTCAGAATGATGGCCAGCACGGCCGAGAACTTCGCCGGGATGAGCAGGGCTCGCAGCAGTAGGAAGACCACCGGTAGCAGCAGCAGCCGAAACAGGACTTCCTCGTAAATCCCCGCGCCGATGTAGCTGACTGCATTGGCGGCGGTTGACGAGAGGGCGAGGACCGGAATTCCCAGGCGCTGGCACCACAGGCTCAGCAATTGCCCCGTCACCAGCAGCAGGATAGCACCCAACAGGCTCTCGGCGAACATGCCCAGCAGAGTCTCACGGGAGATTCTCCAGGGATGCCGTGCCCCGACATGCCATGCTGTCAGGATGATGACAATCAGCACCGGCAGCATCCAGGGTCGATCGAGCCCGAACTGCAGCAGCCACCCCCGCATCCAGGTGTCGGCCCCGTTGCGGATCGAATCGACATTTCCGCCGCCAACCCACAGAACTCCAAACTCATAGAGCGCCAGCAGTGGCAGCAGAAATGCGAGGCTCACCAGGGGGCGACGCGACTCGGTCCAGTAATCGAGTCCTGTCCGAAGAGGAGGTGCCGAATTCATCGCAACCAACCGGCACGCATGGTGAGGATTCAGAACGACCTTCGATTCTGTGCAGAAGCTCTCACTAGTCAGTCGCGTGAGCCGTCGTGTGACGGTTGGCAGAGGTGCCCGAGACAGCCGATGGGAGTTGACGCCGACGGTCCGTGGGACACAATGACCTGTTGTCGTAATCGGTCGCAGGTTCCCGCCGCTGCAGTCATAGTTTCCAATTCAGTCAAATCAGCATGGAATCAGGGGAAGGGCTTCTGCAGTTTGGCCATCCTGCCACTCATCGACGAGGAATTCGGCACAAGCCGCCGGATGAGCGGATCAGCGTCTGGCTTGTCGGCACGCTTCCCATTCTCTCTCTCGTCGCCATGATTGACACTTTTGGAAACGCTCAACTCCCTGCAGCCGCAGCGTCGATTCACTGCGATGGTTGCTGCGGAATGAACCTCACATCTGGAAGTCCGCCCGCTGCCCCGAGGTGACTAAGGAAAGACAGGAATACCCCATGGCCACCGACTTTCGCCGCAAAGAGCAGCTTCCCGAGCTGACCGATCGCCTTGTAGAAAGCTATGTCGAGATCGGCAGCATCAATCATCTGGGGCATTGCCCACTGCCCAGTACGCAGGTGGTCGAAGAGATCCTCGCGGACCTCAAGGAGATCCTGTATCCCGGCTATCAGCGGCGACAGAATCTGCACATCGGCAACGTCACCTATCATGTGGGGGACCTCATCGACGGGCTGCACGACAAGCTGACTCAGCAGATTGCGCGTGCCCTGAGGTACGAATACGATCGGATCCATGGGACTGATTGCCCCAAGCGACGGGAACGCGACTTTGAGGGGGAGGGCCAGAGGCTCGCCATCGAGTTCCTGGAGTCGTTACCAGACGTGCGGGCCATGTTGGCCATGGATGTTCAGGCCGCGTTCGACGGCGACCCGGCGGCCTCGGGACTCGATGAGATCATCTTCTGCTACCCGGGGCTCGAGGCGACGACCGTTCACCGCCTGGCACACGAACTCTATGTGCGAAAGGTGCCGCTGATCCCGCGCATGATGGCGGAACTGGTCCACAGCCGCACGGGGATTGATGTGCACCCCGGTGCGAGGATCGGGCCATCATTCTTCATTGACCACGGCACGGGGGTCGTGATCGGTGAGACCTGCGACATTGCCGCGAACGTCAAGATCTATCAAGGAGTCACGCTGGGAGCTCTGAGCTTCGCCAAGGACAGCGAGGGGAATGTCGTACGCGGCACCAAGCGTCACCCCACCATTGAGGAGGGCGTGGTGATCTATGCGAACGCCACAGTTCTCGGGGGGGAAACCGTCATCGGGTCCAACTCGGTCATCGGAGCCGGGGTCTCGCTGACGAAGAGCATCGGTCCCAACACGATCGTCACGGTCGAGAAGCCGTCGCTGAGGTTTCGGGAGGCCTCGTGAAGCGTGAGCGTTGAAGGGGGAATGCACTGAGGGGAAACTGAAGGCTACCTCCACGCGCACCTGAGAACACTGTGCTTAGGGCTGCTCGGTTTCCCGCCTGACCCGGTTCGCAAGGTCTCACCACACGGGAGATAGCCTTCCGTTTCCCCCCATTGGAATGCAGGCTATCGCAATCGGCGTGCTGTTGCAATTCGCTGAATGGACGCCGGACTCGAGGCGCTGCAGTTCGTCTCGTCACGCTTCTGCCCCTATAGAATCCCCCGCCAACGCCGAGGCACATGACTAGAGTTCATATCCGCTATCGAATCTCCTGACCAGGTGTAGAGTTGGATGCGGTCGGCGTCCTTCGAGGCAGCGGAATCTGCAGAATGGTGTCGGCCGACAATCGATCCGGATCCTGTAACACGTCCTGATTCGCGTCGAAGATCTCCCGATACCGGTTGGAATCGCCCAGAAACCTCGTCGCCAAGCTGCTGAGGGTGTCACCCGATTTCACCACATAGGATTGTGTGGGGGGCGTGGCCGATGACGGCGGATCGACGGGGGAGGGTGGCGACGGTTCGCGGCGCTGAGGCTTTTCGGTGCCGGGCATGCGAGTTGGCAGTGGTTGCGGAGTCGCGCCGGTGGGCGTCGTCCGGACAATGTTGACGGTGGGCAGATTCCCGGCAGGCAGCGGAATCGGATCCGGGGCCGACCTGAGTGCCTGGACCATGTCGCCGTTCCACGTGTCAGGAGGATGTTCCGATCGTTCCGCTGCCATGTCCTTGCGGGGATTTCGCGTTGGAGTCGGCGACAGGACACTGGCCAGTGATCCGGACAGCTCTGAACTGCTGGCCCCTTGGCGGGCAGTGTAGGCGCGGACGGGGAGCAGCTCGATCAGTTCATCGAGTCGACAAACCTCCTCGGGATCTGGTCCGGGTGGCTGGTCAAGTGGTTCGATGCGGTAACAGAAGGCACCGGCGAAACCAATGACGAGCACCGCGAGCGCCAGCCCCAGTTTTTGATCTGGCTGCACGGTCCGCGCCCCCAAAACTCAACAGGATACGGGCGGGCCGCGCAGGGTTTGCGCAGGCCCTCCCACTTCACTCATCGGAAAGGGCACCGGGGACACGTGCCCGAAACCGCTTCCGGAGTCAGAAGGCGGTCAACTGCCGGACGAGTTTGCGGGGAGAGTCGATTGTGCGTGCGGACCCCAGACCGCTTGTAGCGACTGCAGGGACGCGGCTGGCAGATCAGCGAGGCGCGCCGGAGGTCGAGATGGAAGGCCCCGTAGCGCGGTATCCCTCAAGCGGTTGTGGCGTACATCGCAAAGCCTGCAGGAGGCGTAGGGCGAATACCGGGAGTTCAGGCCGCGAGGGTTTCCTCCTGAACAGGGCGTGAATCCCGGAGCACATTTATTCCGCTGAAGTGCGACGGAGCCTCACGGCTCAGCATGTAGCACAATCATCGCCAAGGGAGGGAGCGTCAGCTCCAAGCTCTGCGGATGCCCATGCATCGATCCCGGGATGGTCTGCACCAGTCCCGCATTGCCAATGTTGGCACCTCCATACAGGGCCGCATCGCTGTTGAGTATTTCGCGGTACTGCCCGGGGCGCGGCACTCCCACGCGGTATCCTTTGCGAGGCACCGGCGTGAAGTTGACCGCGATCATGCACAAATCGCCCTTGAGACCATGGCGACAGTAGGCAAAAACACTGTTGACATCATCATCCGCCTGCACCCACGAGAATCCCTCCTGGACAAAATCCTGCTCGTGGAGTGACGGATAGTCCCTGGTGATCCGATTCAGATCACCGATATAGCGCTTGATGGCGTCGTGACTCTCGTAACGAAGCAAGTCCCAGTCCAGCTGGGAGTCGTGATTCCATTCGTGCCATTGGCCGAACTCGCCTCCCATGAACAGCAGAGGCTTGCCGGGCATGGTGTATTGATAGCCGTACAACAACCGAAGATTGGCGAACTTCTGCCAGTCGTCCCCGGGCATTTGTGAAATCAGCGATCGTTTGCCGTGCACCACCTCATCATGCGAGAGGGGCAGAATGAAATTCTCCGTGAAGGCATAGATCATCCGAAACGAGAGCTCGTTCTGATGGTGCCGGCGATGGATGGAGTCCCGACGAACATAGTGGAGCGTGTCGTTCATCCATCCCATGTCCCACTTCATACTGAAGCCAATGCCGCCATCATAAACGGGACGGGAAACGCCGCCCCAGGCAGTCGATTCTTCTGCAACGGTGAGAATCCCCGGGAATTCACCGTGCAGCATCGTGTTGAAGTCCTTGAGGAACTGGATGGCCTCCAAGTTCTCCCGTCCCCCATAGCGATTGGGAATCCACTCACCATGTTCCCGGGAGTAGTCGAGGTACAGCATCGACGCGACGGCGTCCACGCGAATGCCATCGATGTGATAGACATCCGCCCAGAAGCGGGCGCTCGACAGCAGGAAGTTGCGGACTTCGTGACGTCCATAATTGAAGATGAACGTATTCCAGTCGGGATGAAACCCCTGACGCGGATCGGAATGTTCATACAACGCGGTGCCGTCGAAATTGCCCAGCGCATGCGCATCTGTGGGGAAATGGGCCGGCACCCAGTCGATCAGCACGCCGATGCCATGCTGATGGCAGTAGTCCACGAAGTTCTTGAAGTCTTCGGGAGACCCATAGCGGCTGGTCGGGGCAAAGTATCCGGTCGTCTGGTAGCCCCATGAACCATCGAAGGGATACTCCGTGATGGGCATGAGCTGCAGGTGCGTGAACCCCAGTTCATGGCAGTAGTCGACCAGAAACCGCCCGAGTTCATCGTAGGTGTGATACCTCCGCCGGTCCCAGGGACGCTTCCACGAACCCAGGTGGACCTCATAGATCGAAATCGGCTGGGCAAACCAATCGGTCTGGCGACGGCGTTCCATCCAGTCCGCATCGTGCCAGTTGAACTGACTGACATCACAGACAATCGACGCCGTCTTGGGCGGATGTTCGCAGCGAAAAGCATACGGATCCGATTTTTGCAGCAGGTCACCCGCACCGGACCTCAGACTGTACTTGTAGGTGTCGCCTTCCCGCATCTCGGGATAAAAGCCGGTCCAGATGCCGGAGTCACTGCCATGCAGATAGAACCCGCCATGCTGCCAGCCGTTGCGATCACAGACGACGCACACCTCTCGGGCGTTCGGTGCCCAGACGGCGAAATGTACGCCCGTCACCCCGTCACGCTGATCGGGATGAGCTCCCATAAAATCATACATGGAACAGTTCACTCCCCGGCGGAGGGCCCGATCTTGTGGCGGGGAGAATCCGGACCGGCGGTCGGTCCAAACTCCGCGCTACCTGGGATGATTGTGCCCTGCCAGACGATGTCTGCAGCCCTCCTGACATCGGTCGACTCCTTTCCTAGTTGAGTCCAGTTTCGTTATTGAAATGATTTTCGGCCCCGTCGTCGAGGCTCAGACCTGGGATGAGCCCCTCATTTCTCTGACTCAGGCACGGTGGCAACGCTCAGGCGAATTGATCCGGCCCGTGAACTGGCCCCCAGAGCCATGTGTTGGCGTAGGGGGGATGAGTTTCCCGGCCGCCCCGATCGTGAAGCGAACCTGTCGCTTCAGGGTGCGCCAAATCGCGACAGCCGCCCGAGGCACTCGCCCGTCGACCTGATTCTACTGCGCCCGCACGCGGCGAAGGCGGCTGAACAGCCGCAGGTAGGGCTGATCCGCCTCAGCGATTGCAGCGGACGTCGTCTCGCGGTCCGAAAACAGATTGTCTGGGGAGTTCTGATGCGACGACTCCATCCTCGTCGGAGGCACCTGAGGCGGCGACGGACAGGCAAGAGGTTCGGGGGCCGGATATCCCGGCGAATCCTCCCCAGGAGGATCGATGACGTCAAATACCCCATAATCGTGGCGAGAATAAGCGACCGCAGGACGGGACTCGTCAGTCACTCTACCAGCGTCCTCAGCTGCCCTGCGAAGCGGTGTCTCAATCGAGGCACATTGCTGTGACGACCAGGGGATCGTGTCGGACAAACGCATGTCGTCCTGGTCAGCATCATCATTGCTCCCGGTCCAGCCGTTCGCTGTCCAGGGAACGGCGGAGCCGGGGTCTCGCTGCTCGTGGGCCAATTCCCGTGAATCTCCTGACAGTTCACCCAATACCGACATGACACGTTCGATGATCTCGTCAGGTGTCTTCGCCGATTTGATGAACGTGTGCGCGGCACCCTCCGTCTCACGGCACTCTCCGCAGTGCGCCTGCTCAATACCCGAATTGGCTCTTGCGGATAAACCGGCTTTCTTCTTGGAAGAGGCACGGGAAGACCGAGGGGCACGGCTTGGCGATGTTTCGATCGCGCGGTCCAGTTCGGCGTATCGGTCTGCCACTCTGGTCTCACGGTAGTGGCTGTCGGGTGATTCCATTGGGAGCTGAGATGAGGTTTCAGCGGGCTCGGAGTCATCGGAACTCCTGTCTTCGAACTCGATCTTCCATTCCTGAGTATGAGCCGACTGATCGCCGGTTGAATGGGACTCAACCTTGCGAACCGCGGCCTCCCTTTTGGGATCCTCACGTGTCATGCCGACTTCAAACGAAGCAATCGGACTGGTCCATTCTGAGGCAACGATGGATTGATGACTGGTCGTGCATGTGTCGTTCGAATTCATGGTTGGATTGACTGTCGGAGTCTCCATGTCAGCTTCTTGATTGGATATTGATTCGCACTCCGAATCCTCTGCAGGTGACGTGTTGCCCAGGAGTTCGCTCTCAACTGGAAGCGAATTCCATTGCAGAGGCAGTTGTTGCAGGTCGCCGAACGCCCTCCTCACGATCTCGGCAGATACCGGAAGCCCTCCGCATTCCGTGGCGAGGAGGAGACTGCTCTCGCACAGTCGATGCAGACACCTCAGCAGCCCGTCGCTGGCATGGCAAATCAACTCCAATGCATCCGGGGAATATACATCTTCCACACACTCACCAATGCGTTCGAGGCACCGCGCAATGTGTTCAGCGGATTGCTGTCGATTCAGCGGTTCCAGAGTCACATGGCAGACGACTCGCTGGTTCAACGCGTCCATTTGGGGCAGAATCAGCAACTCTTCCAGTTCGAGCGTGCCGGCCAGGACCAGTCGAATCAGCGGGTGTCCCTGCTCGATGTGATTCGTCAGCGTGCGAAGCTGTTCGAGCAACCGGGGTGGCAGCTGGTGCGCTTCGTCCACAATCAGAGTCAGCCCACGGCCGGCGACGACCGATGACCGGGCATACGAGATGATCTCCAGTCGGGCTTCTTGTTCCGACAGTCCGACATACGCAGACTTGAGTTCAAACAACACCGATTGCAGCAGCGAACGTCGCGTCGGACATCCGGAGCTCGAAAGGAGCACGACGTCCAGAGCCGGTCGGAGCTCGAGTGCCAATTCCTGGCAGATCGTGGTCTTCCCGGTGCCGGGCGGTCCGGTCAGCAGGGCGATGCCGTCTCCTCTGTGAACACACTCCTTGAGCTCCTTCACAGCCTGCCGGGCGGTTTCGGACAAGACAAACTGGTCGTCTCCGGGAGTAATCTGGAAGGGGCGAACTGCGAAGTCTGAGTCGTTGGAACGCATGCATCAGTCCTGTCGGGAGCATCTGAAGCGAGGCCGGGTGCGCAGGGGCTCGGACCGGTTGGCACGAACCTGGCCCCAGACAACACATCGAAACCTTGCGATTGTCGGCTTGAGCAGAACCGCTTTCATCGATTCGGCCCAGCCACGAGACTGGACGTCCTGACCTTCGCATCAGTCAAATCGCAGGGGAAAGCTGATCGGGTTGTGTGCCCATCCCCCCCAGCACCCGGTGAACTCTGGTTAATCGTCAGAACCACCATCAGCATCAGGGTTTGACATCGATGCTTTTCGGCAAAAACTGCCGCACATTCATTGACCAATTGGTGTCGCTCGCTTTGCCCCACCGGGTCTAGGACATACAATAGTCCAGACGGCTGCAGCGGCAGCCTGTTTTCTTTTTCCGAGGTCGCCTGCTTCGCATGTCAAACGTGACGATCACCATTGATGATCCGGCACAACTACAGGCGTTGTTTGGTATTCAAGATCGCTACCTTCGCCTGGTGCGAGACAAGCTGGGAGTCAACGTTGTGTTGCGCGGTGACGATCTCGTCATCGAAGGTACCGATGAACAGGTCAACCGCAGCCGCGAAGTGATCGACGAGTTGCGGACGATCATCGCAGAGAAAGGCGGACTTCGCGAAACCGACGTGACCCGCACTCTTGAACAGAGCACGTTTCGGGCCGGCGACGAGAACATCGCCATCTCACTGTTTGAGCGGGCGCGAAACGTGACACCGCGAACCGCCGGACAGGCGGGATATGTTGCGGCCATGCGCCAGCACGACCTGGTGTTTTGCACTGGCCCGGCGGGCTGTGGCAAGACCTATCTAGCGGTGGCGATGGGTCTCAATTCCCTGCGGCAGGAACTGGTCCGCAAGATTGTGTTGGTCCGGCCCGCCGTCGAAGCCGGAGAGCGACTGGGGTTTTTGCCCGGTGACATGCTGGCCAAGGTCAACCCCTTCCTGCGACCGCTACTGGATGCCCTCAATGACATGCTCGATTTCGACCAGGTCAAGCGGTACATGGAGAGCGATGTCGTGGAAATCGTCCCCCTGGCCTTCATGAGGGGGCGGACACTCAATGAGACATTCATCATCTTGGATGAAGCACAGAATACGACCGTCTCCCAGATGAAGATGTTTCTGACACGGATGGGTGAGGGATCGAAGATTATCGTCACCGGTGATGAGACCCAGTCCGATCTGCCCAAGCACGTAGGCTCCGGCCTGGGAGACGCCACACAGCGACTGCGTGCGATCGACGGTGTGGCGGTCGTCGAGTTGACTGGTCGTGATATCGTCCGTCATCGGCTTGTCCGCGATATTGTGCACGCCTATGACGAAAGACCCGGAAAACCCCGCTGACCCAACGCCGGCAGGCGGGAATGGGAGCCGTCTCTCACCTGTCCGTGTCACACACGAGCCCCAGCGATTGTCGGAGTGATTCTCGGCGGGTATTGAACCGCGTCGAGAACCACCAGAGCCATGCCGTTCTTCGGCCCCAAGAAATCGAAGCATTCGCGAACGATCTCGGTGCACATGCCCGAGACCGTCTGGGCTCGTCTTTCGCGCCGGTTGCAGGAACGCTGGGTCCTGGGGCGCCTGGCGCTCTGTCTGGTTGCCATCCTGCTCCTCCTGGTCAGCGTGCAAAGCTGGAACGCTCCTTTTCCCTATCGCGAAGTTCAGCGTGCACGGCAGGGCATTCTGGCTCGCAACGATTTCCAGGTCATTAACGTCAAGCAAACGGCGCTGCGCGGGAAAATGCCCGGGCCCGGGCACCGTTTGTCTTTCGTAATCACGTGGAGCGCCTGGACCCGCTTGTTCCCAGCTTTCAGGCGGCCCTGGGAGCCATCCAACAGGCCGATAATGTAGCGAATTTGCTTCCGGAGGTGCGCGAGGCCTTTGGACTGGATGCGACGGGCGACGACGGCTCAACCTCGTCTGCGAACGATCCAACGCTTCCTCCATCTTTTGCATTTGAGCAACTCAAGAATGCCGTCGCGATGACTGAGGAGCAACCGGCCACGGAGCGGATCAAGAACCTCGTGGCCGATTTCTCCAAACTCATATCGCCGCTCAGGGACAATGGCGTCATTTCTGACGAGGACGTGCGCAAACTGGGCATCCGACTCAACAGTGCGATTTCCGTCACCCGTGCAACTCCTGATGCAACCTCCACCACTCCCGCCGAACCACGCATCGTCAATCGCTCCGACGTGCAGCTGGACAGCCTGCTCAGCGATACAGGACTGCTCGGTGCCGAAAAGACCTGGGTCTTTTACCCCGATCTGCAACTCATCCAGAAGGCAGTCAAGCACTGGCTGCGCACCCAGATTCCCGTCACTCTGGTTTATGATCCCGTGGCAACGCGCGCCGGGCAAAGTGCCGAGGAAGCAGCCGTCGCCGACGTCATCGACAATTACGCCGTGGGCGATACGCTGCTGGCACCGCGCGAACTGATTACGGCCGACAAGCTGGCACTGCTCGATGCCCAGTATCGTCAGAGCGAAGAGGCGATCGGTACGGGCGAAAAGCTGATTCGCGTGGCAGTCGTGTTCGCGATGCTGGCCGTCCTCGCGTTCCTCAACGGCTTCTACATCATCCGCAATGAGCCACAACTCGTTGCGAGCAGCCGGTCGCCTGACCGTCTACCTGCTGTCCATCGTGCTGGCGATCACCCTCGGGCGAATTCTCTCGTACGACCCACTGCGTGCGGAGGTCATCCCGCTGACGGCGACCGTAATGGTTTTTGCCATTGCCTACAACCAGGTGCTGGCCGCGCTCACCGCATTGACGGTCAGCCTGGTCCTCACACTCGCGACCACGTCGGAACTGACCCAGTTCGTCGTCCTGATGAGCACTGCCACAACGGCCGTTCTTCCCTTATCGAGAGTCTCCTCGCGGACAACGCTGATCAAGTCCGGGTTTTTCGCCGGCCTCACATACTTTCTGGTCTGGTGTGGTCTGAACATCATTCAGACCCAGTCCGTAACGTCCGTCTTCCAGGATTCGGCCCTTTTGATCCAGGGCTTGAAGGGGGCAGGGCTGTGCCTGTTGACCGGCTATTTCGTGGCCGGGAGCCTGCCATTTATCGAATCAACCTTCGGTGTCGTGACCGGCATCAGCCTGCTGGAGATGAGCGATCCTTCGCATCCACTGCTGCAGGAACTCGTCCGCCGCGCCCCCGGAACCTACAACCACTCGATCGCCGTCGCCAGTATCGGTGAAGCGGCTGCCGATGCGATCGGAGCCAATGGCTTGCTTGTACGCATCGGCGCGTACTTTCATGACATCGGAAAAATGCTCAAGCCGCAGTACTTCATCGAGAATGTCGAAGCCGGTACCCGCAGCCGTCACGAACATCTGGCTCCCGCCATGAGCACGCTGATCATCATCGGTCACGTCAAGGATGGCGTCGATCTGGCGGAGCAGTACAACCTGCCGGGACAATTGATTGATTTCATCGAGCAGCATCACGGCACAACGCTGGTCGAGTACTTCTTTCACGAAGCGACGAGACAGGCCGAGGTCAGCCCCGATCACAAAACGAATGCCGAGGAATCAGCATTCCGATATCCGGGTCCAAAGCCGCAGACACGCGAGACAGGAGTCATGATGCTGGCAGATGCCGTCGAGAGCGCCAGTCGCACCCTTTCCGATCCGACGCCCAAGCGACTGGAGACGCTGGTGCACGACATCATGATGAAACGGCTCCTCGACGGGCAGTTTGAGGAATGTGCCCTCACACTCAGTGAACTACGCAAGGTCGAAAAGTCGCTCGTAAAGTCTCTCATCGGAATCTACCACGGCCGAATCAAGTATCCTGAGGCACGGACGGCATGAAGCCCCGACGTTCCGCCCCCGACGCCTCAACGCCCGTCAGACAGGCCGATCAGACGGTCTCTCACGTCGACGGACTCGAAATCGGTCTGTCAAACGAGCAGTCCTTGCTGTCGATTGATGAACAGCGGCTCAGGGACATGGTCAGCCGGGTCCTCCTGGATGAAGGGATCACAGCCGCCAAGATCAGTGTGGCCCTGGTGGACGATGCTGCTATTCATGCCTTGAATCGACAGTACCTGAACCATGATTACCCGACAGATGTGCTCAGTTTTCGCCTGGACGACGATCCGGACCCTGCGGAGATCGACGGCGATCGCCCCGCCGTGACGCTGGAAGGGGAAATCGTGATCAGTGTTGAAACGGCCCTGCTTGCGGCCTCAGAGATGTCGACGAGTGGCGAGAGCGAACTGGCCCTGTACCTCGTGCACGGCCTGCTTCATCTGTGCGGTTACGATGACCATACTCCGGAAGATGTCGAGCAGATACGGCAGCGTGAACGGTCGCACTTGCAAAACTGGGGTATTCAACCACACTATGCAGACTGAAAGCCCGCGGGTGGCCGGTTATGGTCTGTCGTGTTCATCATTCGTCGTGAGTCATTCGTCGGGGAACTGGTAGTCCCGTTCAGGTGATTGATTGTCCCCAGCGTTGTGGTTATTCGTCGCCTGCCTTGCCTTGAGCGTTTCGTTCCTGGCCGCGCTGTCCGCCTACAGTTTGCGAAACTTCTTCCGCAGTCGGCTGGCGCAAGTCTGTCGCCAGCACAACAACGAAGATCGCTTCGGCGAAATCCTCAAGAACGATGCGCGAGTTCTGCAGGCCGCAGAGATCGTCCAGGGATCGTCACTGGCGATTGCGGGTGCCGCGCTCGTTGCCGGGCTGCCTCCCCAGCAATACACCGCCCCGGTCTTTGCGATCGCGATGCTGATGCTGGTCGGTGGAGTGGTTGGAACCGTCATTCTGCTGCCGTGGGCTTTGTCTCGCGTCGTGGGCGAGGCGATCCTCTTTTGCTTCTGGCCAATCCTGTCTCTCCTTGCCAGGATTCTGCAACCTGCGCTGTCGCTGGCCAATCGGTTCGATACCGTATTCCATCGTATCGCGGGACGGCAGGATCCTGATGCCGAAGATCCTGGTTCCCTCACCGAGGAACTGCAAAGTGTTCTGGACGAAGGCGAGCGGGAAGGGCTACTGGAATCACGGGCCGGCCGAATGATCGAACGGATCATGGAACTGCGGGAGGAGGATGTCGGCGCGGTGATGACGCCTCGCACGGAAATGGTGAGTATTCATCGCGACGTGCCACTGGACGACGCTCGCAAGGCCTTGCTCGACGCCGGACATTCGCGGGTGCCCGTCATCGGGGAGTCTGCCGACGACATCGTCGGCATCCTGTATGCAAAAGATTTGTTGCAGTATCTCCCGACCGCTTCCGATTCCCTCGTGTCTCTGACAGACATTGTCCGCGAGCCGCTGTATATCCCGGAAACCACATCGATCGATCAGCTGCTCGAGCGAATGAAACGCGAGCGGTTCCATCTGGCCATCGTGCTGGACGAGTATGGAGGCGTCGCGGGACTCGTCACCATGGAAGACATTCTCGAAGAAATTGTCGGCGAGATCGCGGACGAGCACGATCCTGCTGAGGCGGCTGCTGTCCGCCGGATCGACGAACTGACAGCCGAGGTCGATGCCCGTGTGCATCTCGACGATCTGAATGAGGAGTTCGGCCTCGAACTTCCGGAAGACGAAGACTTCGACACGATCGGCGGCTTCGTCTTCTCGGAACTCGGCTATATTCCCAAACCGGGCGAGACCTTCACCTGGCAGCAACTGCGACTGACTGTGCTGGATGCCGACAAGCGCAAGATCAACCAGTTGCGGCTGGAGATCGACCCCACGCTGGCTCCGTCCCTTGACGAGACCTGAGTGGCCTCAGGCCAGCGGGTAGACCCAAGGGGTACGGTATTCGCGCCGCAAGAGTGCTTGGGCCTGAGAGTCTCCCACGATCTGCTCCTGGTCCGCGTTCCAGTCCAGACTTCGTCCCGCCTTAAGCGACGCCATGCCCAGGAGCGCCATCACAGTCGCCTGATGCCCCACCTCGACGTTGGCAACGGGCTTGCTGCCCGAGGCGATCGCCTGCAGGAAGTCGGCCCAGAGCAGCTTGATGTTGTGGCCATCAGGCTCGTTATCAAATTGCGGATCCTCGTGTACGGGACTCGTGCCACCCTTTGATCCCGTCGGATAGAACGTCCAGCCGTCTCGCCATCCCATATGGAAGATGCCGTTCGTGCCATAGAAGTAGGCACCAATCTTGTGTCGTTCGGTTTCGTTGCCGGCATACTGCCGATGTTCCCAGACGGCGGTAAAGTCATCGAAGCCGTACACAACGATCTGCGTGTCCGGGGCATCCGTCGTCTGCGACTGTTCGTTGAGGACAGGCTCCCCCTTGATCGGACGTCCTCCCGTCGAATACACGGTGTGGGGTGCCTTTTCGTCTGTCCACCACAAAACCTGGTCGAGCCAGTGCACGCCCCAGTCACCCAGCGTCCCATTGGCAAAGTCGAGGAAGCCGCGAAAGCCCCCCGGGTGGATCCGGCGGCTGAAGGATCTTAAGGGGGCCGGACCACAGTACAGATCCCAGTCCAACCCCTTGGGGGGCTCCCTGTTGGGTGTGGGGGTCTCCGGCCCTCCCGTCCCATGGACAAACATTCGCACCATGCCGATGTCACCCACCCGACCAGACTTGAGGAACTCCATCCCCGAGACATGATGGGGGCCGATGCGACGGTGCATGCCGACCTGCACGATGCGATCGGATTGCCGCGCAGCGCTGACGATCGCCTGACTCTCGCCGATGGTATGCCCCAGCGGCTTTTCGACATACACATGGGCCCCTTTCTGGAGGGCGGCGATCGTCGGCAGGGCATGCCAGTGATCGGGAGTCGCAACGATCGCGATCTCGACATCCTCCTGGTCGAACAGCTCACGATAATCCCGATAGGTTCGCGGCTCGTCGGACGTGAGCGTCGACAATTCATCGAGCGATGTTTCCAGTTGACTCTCGTCAACATCGCACAGGGCGACGACCTTGGATTGGCCCGCTCTCACCGCCTCGCTGAGGATGTTCATTCCCCACCAGCCACTGCCGATCAGCGCGGTGCGATACATCCGGGCCTTCGGGGCACCCAGAACGAACGGTGCTCCGCGAAGTGCAAATCCCGTCGCGGCAGCACTGCCGATGAATTGTCGTCGAGTCAATGGCATGCGTCGTGCGTCCTGATGAGACTACTGACTGACCGAATGGCGCCGGAGATCAACGCAGACGACGTCACCGACAGCATTGCGGAGATAGAGCAACCCATGAGCCAAGGCCGGTGGAGTCCAACATTTGCCCGTGATGACCTGGGCCCGACAGGTTGGTTCAAGATGCACTTTCGATGCCGGTCCGATGACGAGTTCGCCCTGAAGGGTCGCGATGATGAGCTGTCCGTTGGCGGCGATCAATGCCCCCGCTTCGATGTCGGGTTCGCTCCACAATTGCTCGCCCGTCGCGACTTCGATGCAGCGCAGACTCGTCTCCTGGCCGGCATCTCCGTCGAAGGCGTAGACGGCACCATCGAGCAGCACACCCGGACTGAGCTGGTTTCTCAGAGTCCGCGCACGCCAGACTTCCTTAGGATCTGTGTCGGTCAGTTTCAGCAGAGCCGCCCCCTTGCCGTATCCGGAGGTGACAAACACATACCCGTCTGTGGGCATCGGGTCGGCCGCCGTCACTCCATAGCGGGTGATCCATCGGTAATGCCACAGCGGAGTGCCCGACTGCACGTCCAAGCAAGACAACTGCGTTCCCGAGGTCATCAGGACGCATTCCTTGCCTCGTTGCTCCATGGGAACGGGCGATGTGTAACCGGCTTCTTCCGCGTTCGATTTCCAGACGAGTTCTCCTGTCGTCCCGTCCAGGGCAGCACCGGCCTCTCCGACGTTCACCAGCACGAGTGACCCGTGAACCAGTGGCGACGACGCGAATCCCCAGCCTGGAATCGGTGCCTCTGCGTCCTCGTGCAGGTTGACCGACCAGCGCACATCGCCTGTGGACAAATCCAGGCAGAAGAGATCGCCCCTCCGACTCAGGGTATAAACCGACTGACCATCAATTGCGGGCGTGGACGTCGGGCCCCCTTCAAACAGGTTGGGATCGAGCGGGCTGGGGTACGTGTGCCTCCAGAGTTCGAGGCCGCTGTTCGCATCGAGGCAATAGACGAAATCCGCGTCATTCTCGTTGCCCATGGTGAGCAGCCGGCCGTCTGCGATGGCCAGCGACGAGAACCCGGTCGCGAGCGACGCCTGCCACAAGACTGGGGGAGAGGCGTCGGGCCATGCGCTGACCCAATCCACCTCTTGCGAAATGCCATTGTGGTGCAGACCGCGCCAGCAGGGCCAGTCAGCAGCGGAGCCACTCTCGGTCCCGGTCAACAAAATCAGCAGCGCCAATCGAATGGACCGTGAGACCAACATTGATGTGTCGTCGACTGGGTGGAACATGCTGATGTCATGTTATCGCAACGGCAGGTGGAGTTCATGTGCCCAGTACCGGGCTTCATTGGCCGATCTCAGAACTGGGCATGTCCGGGAGTTCGCGGAAAGGGAATGACGTCGCGAATGTTCTGCATGCCCGTCAGCAGGAGCAGCATCCGTTCGAGTCCCAGCCCAAATCCGGAATGGGGCACACTGCCATAGCGGCGCAGATCCCGATACCACCAGTACTCATCCGGATGCAGTCCGCACTCCCCCAGGCGCGCGTCCAGCACGTCGAGGCGGTCCTCACGCTGGCTGCCTCCGATGATCTCTCCGACGCGTGGCACGAGAACGTCCATCGCCCGAACAGTTGTGCCGTCGTCGTTGCAGTACATGTAGAACGGTTTGATCGTCCGGGGGTAATCGAAGACGATCATCGGTTGCCGAAAGTGCTCCTCAGTGAGAAACCGTTCATGTTCCGCCTGCAGATTCGCGCCCCAGGTGACCGGGTACTCCCAGCTGCGACCACTGGCCGTCAGAATTTCCATCGCCTGCGTGTAGCTGATGCGGATGAAGTCTTTCTCCACAATGTGATGCAGTGTCTCGAGCACGGTCGGCTCGATGCGTTCGTTAAAGAACTGCATGTCGTCCGCACACTCTGAGAGTACGTCCCGGATCACTGTCTTAATGAATGTCTCCGCGAGCTGCATGTTGCCGTTGAGATCGCAGAATGGAACCTCCGGCTCGATCATCCAGAACTCAGCGAGGTGCCGAGGGGTATTGGAGTTCTCGGCCCGAAACGTCGGTCCGAACGTGTAGCAGGGGCCCAATGACGTTGCGAAGATCTCGGCTTCGAGTTGTCCGCTGACGGTCAATGAGGCACGCTGTCCGAAGAAGTCCTTCTCAAAGCCGCCCGAGAGCGACTCGCCCTTGATGAGAGTTGTCACGGTAAACATCTCGCCGGCCCCTTCGCAGTCACTCGTCGTGATGATGGGCGTCTGAACATACAGAAACCCGCGTGACTGGAAGAACTGATGAATCGATTGGCAAACCGTGTTGCGAACGCGAGCGATCGCCCCGAACGTGTTCGTGCGCGGCCGGAGGTGAGCGATCTCGCGCAGAAACTCGAACGAATGGCGCTTCTTCTGCAGCGGATAGCTGTCGGCATCCGCAATACCAAGCAACTCCATGCAGGACGCATGCAACTCGATACGTTGCTTGGCTCCCGGCGATTCCCGGAGTTCACCGGTGACGAGCAGACTGGCTCCGGTCGTGACGTCCTTGATGGATTCGCTGTAACCTGCCACGGTCGCCTCGACCACGATCTGCAGATTGGACATGCAGGATCCGTCGTTGAGCTCGATGAACGAGAATCCCTGCTTGGAGTCGCGGCGGGTTCTCACCCAGCCTGCAACCTCAACCTGCTGTCCAGACGTTCCTTCCCTCAACAACGTGCAGATACGTGACGACAGATCCGGCATCAACCACCTCCGCTGAACTCATGGCTATGTCCCAAGTGTCTGAGGATAGCAGGGCCGGCCCGATAAGTGGAACGGGCGGGCGACCATCACAGCCAGGATGCGCTTCTGTTTGAGCGACCGACCGCAAGGCGCTCGACAGGCGGATCCCTTCTGGCCAAAGAAAGGGGCAAGGTCAGACCAAAAGTTTTGGCCTGACCTTGCTGAGGGTTGTCAGTCTTCTCGTCGGCTGAAGTGGCTTACTTAGCTGGTACTGGAACCAGTTCAGGGGCCGCTGCCGACTTCTCCAGGGCCGCATCCGTCGGAGCCAGTGGGGCCACGGACGGTGAGGGTGCATAAGGATGAGCCGGCTGAGCGGCGGGTGTCTCGTTCGTCGGCTGCGATTCGTAGACCGGTCCTTCTGGACTCGCCGAGGATTCCATCGAATCGTAGATCACACCTTCGGAGACAACGTCGCCTTCGATCGGGAATCCCGGACAATTCGGGCATCCCTGTCCAAAGCCACCGTCGTGACCACACTGGCGACATCGGAAGTCGGGCGTATGATACTCGGCGGGATGCGGAACAGGAGGCACCATTGACGGATTGGGAATCCAAGTCGGCACCTGCTGGTAGTAGTAGCCCAGCTGGGTGGTATCCGTGGGCCAATAGGCCATCGGATACCGGAATCCCGATCGGGCTCCCGTCGATTCGCCGGTCCATGACGCCGGAAAGGTGCGCTGATATCGCACGGGAACTCTGCCGATTGATCCAGGCTCGCCTGTGGCATAGCCATTCATCGGCACTTTCAGGGGAGGGGCCCAGCCGTGATCGGGCGGATGCGTGCATCCGCAGTGATAGGGGCTGAGCCAATGCAGGATGTGACAGAGCTTTTCATGACAGCAGCTGTTTCCGCATCCGGGTCCACAAGGCCCACAGGGGCCATAGGTGGCGAACTGACACGTTCCGTCCGGGCACACCATGCCGGGCGGACAGGCGACACCCGCCGGGCATCCTTCGGGGCCACACGTCATCTGCGGAGCCGCCTCCACGTCGTGACGCGACTGCCGGGCCTGCCTGCGCCCGAGGCGGACGACGCCTTCATCGTCGCAGCGTTGGCCGTAGACAAACGTGGCGCTGAACAGCATCACGCACGCTGGCATCAAAATCTGTGGTATCTTGCGGAGCATGGGTCATTCCCTGACTTGCGGGTCGTCATGAAAGAAGAGTGCTGGTACTGCCAGCCGCCCCTCCTGGGACTCGGGCAGTGCTACGAGTGATCAACGCACACTCGACTGATGTGAGATTGGCGTGAGACGGCTTGAGGGGACGCCCCAGCCGTAGTTGTAGGTGTGACGCACATTGGGCGCCAGCGGAACAGACACCGGGCCCCCGTACCCTTGAGCGGCATAGATCATGCCATCGCGGGCATCCGAGTACTGCATGCTCGCGGGGTCCGCCGGATACACGATGCTGTAGCAGCCGAATGGGGCACACCCTCCGCCACCGCAACCATCGGGAATGAAGTACCCGAACTTGCACTTCAGGTAGGCGTTGAACCCGGCACTGGCATTGAGCTGATGCGCCCGATGCAGGGCCGCCTGGCCTTGCAGGTAGTTGGCCATGCAACCTTCGTGGCAAAGAGCACCAGCCGTACACACCGGACAACCGGGACCTGGATAGCCGTAGGGGCAGGGGGTCCCGTCGATCGGTGTCTCATGGGCGTTCATGTATTCCTGGTAGGGACACTTCAGGTCACCACCACGACCACGGTCACGACGAGACCGGCGGTCGTCGTTGCTGGCGTTGATGTCACATCCATCGCAAGCATCACCGTTGACGGGCGCGCAGGATCCGGAGACCTGCTGGATTCCCCCCGGGAGTGACTGCCGCCACTGTCCGGTCAGCAGACGGTTGAGTGCTTCACTGGTTTCGCTGTTTCGACTGCGAAGATCGGATGATTGACCACGCAGGACAACGACACCGGTCTCGGCTGCGGCGGCCGTGGGCGTCGTCTGCCGAGACTTTCCGAGGCGAACGACACCGGCGTCATCAGCCCGGAGGGTGCCATGCACCGTCATCAGTATGCGCCAGTGCGCCAAAGGTGCCCGTCAGGCGGGCAAAGGACAAGGTTTTCATAACACATTTCCTGGATCTTGCGGGACGAATATCTGCGGGGTCTGAAAGTCAAGTTCGCTCGATGAGGCGTTCACCTCAGCGAAACCTGGGTGGATTGTGGCCGGAACGCGGCGGGTGGAATCCGGACAGCAGCGGGTAGTGAGACGCATACTTCACCTTGACCTCGGTCCCTTGCAGCTTCCACTGCTCGTGCTGGCGGACTCCAAAGGGAGTGAGAATCCAGTGTCCCTTCACCTGGTAGTAGAAGGGCCCGTACATCGAGTGGTACGTATGCGGGTAGA
Source organism: uncultured Planctomycetaceae bacterium (assembly GCA_963707405.1). Classification (GTDB taxonomy): domain Bacteria; phylum Planctomycetota; class Planctomycetia; order Planctomycetales; family Planctomycetaceae; genus CAVPPT01. The sequence goes on from CAVPPT010000028.1 coordinate 68,579, forward strand.
GCATCTCGTGCGGGGCGAGCGCCTGATTGGTGATGATCGTGCCACCACTCCACTCAGGAACATACTGAACCGGTGCTGGATACAACGGAGCATTCAGCACGGGGTAGATGCCCGGCGTTCCGTTCTCCTGAGCCGGAGGCTGAACTCCCTGGGCATTGGCCGTCGCAGATAGTGCCACGGCGACGAGAATCGCGGCGGTCGAAAGACGAGTCATCAACATGTCAACCCTCCCTGTTGAGATGACGCCTCAGGTTGAATGCTGAGGCTTCACTGACATCCTTGTGTATGCGACCCGACGTTTTCCCCCGTCGGACCGGTCAACCGCCTGTAAGCGAAGCGATCGATCACTAAATGATTCGGCTGGTAGCGATCGTGTCGTCAAGTCATTCTGTGCGCAACGTTCCGATTCGGCCAGTTTTTCCAACCACAGTATAGCAAACGGGTTACAGAAACTCCCCATGTCGGAGAACCCGAACAATCGATACCCACGGAGGATCTTGCCTGACTTGCAAAATCCACGCATTCCCTAGAATGCGAGTCGGACACCTAACATCGGGGAGAGGCGCGGGATCAGTGTGAGGCAACGGAACGGTTTTGTCCGAAGCGCGTCACAGATTCCCGACCGTGGATGAGCCTGACGTCTGCGTTCTGAATCCACATGATTGTTTATGGGGCGGGTGGCTGCGGGAATCAGGCATGAAAGCGCCGAGATTCGAGTTGGCCCATCTCGCTCCCGATGTCTTGAAGCTCTGTCGGCCGCGTCTCCATTAGAATTGGTGCGAGGAGGGAACCTTGTCGAAACGCGCCAACGGCAGCCAGACCAACGGGAAGTCAAGCGGATCCGGTGGCGCTCCTGCTTCGGAAGATCCGGGCGTGCGCTTCGTCTCCATCAGTGAAGAAACGCGCCGGCGTTATCTCAACTATGCGATGTCGGTCATCACATCGCGTGCCCTACCGGACGTGCGGGACGGTCTCAAGCCGGTGCAGAGACGCATCCTGTATGTGATGTATCACGAACTGCGACTCACGGCGGACGCGAAGTTCATCAAGTGTGCCCGCATTATCGGAGACACGATCGGTAAGTATCACCCACACAGCCCGCAGGCCGTGTACGACACACTGGTCCGGATGGCACAGGATTTCACCCAGCGGGCACCGCTGGTCCACGGGCAAGGAAATTTCGGATCAGTCATCGGACTTCCGCCCGCTGCCGAGCGATACACCGAAGCGAAGCTGATGCCTCTGGCAGAGCAGCTCATGAACGAGCTGCGATTCGACACGGTCGAGATGCGTGGCAACTATGATGGGACGCGCGAAGAGCCCCTCGTCGTGCCCGCCCGGTTTCCCCAACTGCTGGTGAACGGTGCGCAAGGTATCGCGGTGGGGATGGCGACAAGCATCCCTCCACATCATCTCGGTGAAGTCATCCAGGGTTGTCTGGAGTTGATTGACAATCCGCAAGCCACCATTCCGCAGGTCATGAAGCACCTCAAGGGGCCCGACTTTCCGCTCGGCGGACGCATCGTGACCGATCGCCGGGAGCTGACGACGATTTACAAGGAGGGGCGCGGGGCCATCAAGGTCCGTGGTGAATGGACGCTCGACCGTCAGCAGCGCAAACAGGTCGACAGCCGCATCGTCATCTACTCCGTTCCCTATGGCGTCCAGACCGGTCCGCTGGTCTCCAGCATTGGAGATCTCGCCGAATCGCGGAACCTGCCTCAGCTCCTCGCGGTCAACGACGAGTCGGACCTCGAGCAGGGGATGCGCATCGTGCTGGACCTCAAGCCCGGGAGCGATCCGGACGCGGTGATGACGTACCTGTTCCGGCACACCGATCTGGAGCAGAACTTCAACTATAACGCGACAGCGTCATTCCCGACGCTCAAGGGGCCCTGATTCCGCGACGACTTGATCTCGTCGAAATCTTGCGGCACTTCCTCGACTTCCGGCTGGAGACAGTGCGCCGCCGCTTTCGTTTCCAGCTCGCTCAGCTCGAGAAACGGATTCACCTGCTCGACGGATTCGCCATCATTTTTGACGGGCTGGACAAGGCCCTGAAGCTGATCCGTCAAAGCGCGGGCAAGCAGGATGCCGCGGCACGGCTTCTCAAGGCGTTCAATCACCTCGATGAGGTCCAGGTGGACGCCATTCTTGAACTGGCGCTATACAAAATCTCGCAGCTGGAAATCGATCATATCCTCGATGAACGTCGCGAGAAGCTGGCAGAGGCGGAGGAGATTCGCAAGATTCTCGCCTCCGATCGCCGATTGTGGAGTGTCGTTCGCAAGGAACTGGAAGACGTCGGCACTAGCTTTGCGGATCCGCGTCGCACGACGCTGGGATCGTCAGAAGAGATCGGGGACTACGACCCTTTGGCCTACATCGTGCGTGAGAACACCAACGTCGTCGTGACTCGTGAAGGCTGGATTCGGCGCGTGCAGAAGATTTCCAGTGTGGACAAACTGCGCGTCCGCGATGGAGACGAGGTGCTTGCCGTTTTGCCTGGCAGCACGATGGATCAGATCGTGGTCTTTGCCAGCGATGGCACGGCGTACACATTGCCGATCGATCAGATTCCGGCGTCGACAGGGCACGGCGAACCGCTCTCCAAGCATGTGCGACTGAAGGATGGAGCCGGAATCGTCGCCGCCCTGACGACCGACGCCCGATTTACCCCCGAGGACCAGCTTCGGTGGGAAGAGTTTCCACCCACGCCCTACTTGTTCATTGCGACGGTGCGCGGACAAGTGATGCGCCTGCCGTTCTCGTTGTTTCGAGAGCCTTCAACAAAGGCAGGTCGCCGATATTGCCGTCTGCGCGCTGGTGATAGCGTCGTGCATGTGGAATTCGTGCGCGAAAAGGATGAGAAGGCGCGTGCAGAAGACAGCGATTCGGTGTTTCTCATCTCTCGCAGTGCCCGCCTGATTCACTTTTCGGTTGATGACCTGCCGGTCCTGTCGGCCCCAGGCAAAGGCGTGCGGGGCCTTAAGCTCGACAAGGACGACGTGGTGCTGGGGGCGCAGCGGTTGTCGCGGCCCTCGGATTGCCTGCGTGCGATCAACGACACCGGCAAGACGCTGAGTTTCGGGCAGATGAAGTATCGTCTGACCTCGCGCGGAGGGAAGGGTGTCGAGGTAATCAAGCGCGGGGGAATCGCACAACTTGTTCGCCTCGAGATCGAACTGCCGCAATGGAGTGAACAGGACACGGAATGACCGTGAATCAATATGTCTGAATCGACGAAAATCACCCACGAGGCGAAGTCGTACCGGGCCGCTGACATCGAAGTGCTCGAAGGGCTCGATCCGGTTCGCCGGCGGCCCTCGATGTACATCGGGGGTGTCGACTCGCGCGGGCTGCATCATCTCGTCTGGGAAATCGTGGACAACTCGGTGGATGAGTTCCTGGCCGGCGAGGCCTCCCAGATCTCCGTGACACTGCACAAGGACGGCTCCTCGGTGACAGTCGAGGACAATGGCCGGGGCATTCCGGTCGATACGCACCGCAAACTCAAGAAGTCGGCCCTCGAAGTCATCCTCACCACGTTGCACGCCGGCGGAAAGTTCTCCAACAAGAACTATGCACGCAGCGGCGGGCTGCACGGTGTAGGGTCGTCGGTGGTGAACGCGCTGTCCAGCGAGATGATCGCCACGATCCATCGAGACGGTGCCGAGTGGATGCAGCGCTACAAGCGTGGCAAGCCGACGGCCCCCGTCAAGAAGGTCCGGCCTTTTCGCGGACATGGCACCCAGATCTTTTTCCGCCCCGATGATGAGGTTTTCCGGCGCATTCATTTTCATGCGGACACGATCCGACAGCACCTGGAGGACATCTCCTATGTGCATGGGGGGCTTCGGCTCCGGTTTGTGGACGAGGCCAAGAACGAAACCCTCGAACTTCATCACCCGGAAGGCATTCGGGCCTATCTCGACAAACTGATTCAGGATGAGGGCAAGAGGGTCGTTCATGAACAGGCCTTTGCGGCCGAGAAGGACGACGAGCAGATGCGGATCGAGGTCGGTCCTGAAATGGACCGAGGCGACCGACGAGCACATTCGCAGCTATGTCAACGGTATCCGCACACGCGGCGGAGGCACGCATGAAGCGGGGCTGCGATCGGGCATCGCCCGCGCCATCAAGAACTACATGGACGTGCATGAAATCAAGCAGAAGGGCCTCTCCATCACGCCGGATGACATTCGCGAGGGCGTGGTCTGCATTCTGTCGGTGTTTCATCCCGACCCGATGTTTCAGGGGCAGACGAAGGACAAGCTCAACAATCCCGAGGTCAGTTCTCTCGTCGAGGGACTGATTCGCCCGCAGGTGGAGACATGGCTCAACAGTAACCCGTCGATCGCTGATGCCGTCGTCGGACGCATCGTCCTGTCCGCCCGCGCCCGTCAGGCCAGTCGGGAAGCGGTCAGCGAGGTTCGTCGCAAGTCACCCGGTTCGCGGAAGACGAATCTCCCTGGCAAGCTGCTCGATTGCCGCTCGGGGGATTCGCAGCATTCTGAACTGTTCATCGTCGAAGGAGATTCCGCCGGCGGCACCGCTGCAGCCGGTCGCGACTCCAAGAATCAGGCGGTGTTGCCTCTGCGCGGGAAGATTCTCAACACCGAGTCGCTGGGCGTCAACAAGGCGATGCAGAGCCAGGAGATCAGCGATCTGGTGGAGTCACTGGGTGCGGGTGTCGGCGGTCACTTCGATCCGCATCGGTTGCGTTACGGGCGGATCATCCTGCTGATGGATGCCGACAGTGACGGCTACCACATCAGCACTCTCCTGCTGACGTTCTTCTTTCGTCATATGCCGGGCATCATCCAGCAGGGGCGATTGTATCTGGCGCAGCCTCCCCTCTACCGCATCACTTCGGGCAAGCAGAGCTGGTACGCCCGCGACGATCGTGACAAGGAACGCATTCTGGCCAGTCTGCCGGACAATCGCACGCCGGACATCCAGCGATTCAAGGGCCTCGGCGAAATGAATGCCGAACAACTCAAGGAAACGACTTTGGACCCCAAATCCCGCACGCTGCTGCGTGTCGATATCGACAGTGCGATCGAGGCCGACAAGACCTTCTCCGAGTTATTAGGCAAGGACCCGGCGGAGCGCTATCGTGTCATCATGGAGCAGGCCAGCGAGATTGACGATCTGGATGTCTAGCTGCCAGTCTGTCTGTCGGAGTGCCTGTGTCGCGACACTTTGATATCACATTGACGACGCCTCTGCTTGGGCTGCATCGTCAGATCCTTAAATTCAGACGTGTTTGCGGTTACTTGTTCAATTGGTACCATTTGGTGCTGCAATTGCAACACGAAGTGATACAGCGTACACAGCGCTGCTGCCGCTCGCGCCCACGGGGTGCTGGAGACGGCAAGACCCAGCCAAGGACGGCATTGCCCCAACGACGGAGGGAACGAACAATTTGAGGTGACGCGCCCCGCGTCGGTGACGCGAGTGTAGATTCTCAGGTTCTTCTCGATCTCCATGAGAGCCATGAAAAACAAAGCCACCTGTCTATTCGGTGCTTCGATTCTCGCAATCAGTAGCATTCTGCTTTCGTACGGCTTCACACATGCGGAGGAGGCGACGACTCCACCGCCACCGCCTATGGCCACCCGCCTCAACGCCCCTGCGGAAGGTGAGCGCACTCTTTCCAAGGATGTTACACCCCCGCCTCCGGCCCAGGACGATGTCCAGCCCGCTCCACAACCGGAAGGGGCCACAGTGCCCGAACCGCCCGCGGCCGCAATCGCGCCGCCAGATGCTGATATCGAACCGGAGGTACTCGTGCGCGGGCCAGTGCATGAGGCCTTTGCTCAACCGTACGAGGCAGATCCTCAGCCGAGCGACCCGGTCGCCAAAGAGCCTCCGGACGCTATCGAAGAACAGCCACCCGAATCCGTGCCGGAGGGGGACAATGTCCAGTGGATCCCCGGGTACTGGGCCTGGGATGATGACCGCGAAGACTATTTGTGGGTCAGCGGCCTGTGGCGCGATGTGCCTCCGGGTCAGCGGTGGGTGCCCGGCTATTGGACGCAAGCTGATGGTGGTTATCAATGGGTGACCGGCTTCTGGACCGCTGCCGAGGGCCCAGAGATCGCCTACCTTCCCGCTCCGCCACAGAGCCTGGAGCAGGGACCGAACATCGTGGCACCCAGCAACAACCATTTCTGGATTCCAGGCTGCTGGATGTATCAGAATCTCAACTATCAATGGCGGCCTGGGTACTGGTCAGCGTGTTCCGACAACTGGATCTGGAGTCCGGCCTGCTACCGCTGGTCTCCCCGAGGTTACATTTACACACGCGGTTTCTGGGACTATCGCTTTCCACGACGGGGCGTGCTGTTCGCACCGGTCTTCTTTCCGCGATACCGCAATCTGTACTACGGATACCGGTATACCCCAGGCTTTACGATTGCCTTGGGGGATGCCCTCATTCACCTGTGGGTGAGACCCCGCTATAACAACTACTACTTCGGAAACTACTACGGCCAGAACTATCTGGCGCAGGGCATTCGACCCTGGTATCGAGGGACAGGACGCTACTACTACGATCCGCTGCTGGCTTTCTATCGGCCGTACTACCAACGCCATGGCATGGACTTCGATGATCGGCTGAACCGCTGGCACAACTATTACGACACCTATCCGGACCGCCGGCCCCCCGTCACTCTCGCCCAGACCAATCACTTTCTCGAACAGCATCGCGATACCCCCCACATCAGCAACGCGGTTCTGGCCAGGCCGCTGCAAGACGTCGTGCAGAATCAAGGTGACAAAGACGGCACTCGCTTCCGCACGATCTCGCAGGAACAGCGTCGCGAGTTTGCCTCTGTCTCGCAGGATTTCCGTAACCTTCAACGGGAGCGGACCCAGTTCGAGGGCCGTCTTGAGAATCGCACCGGGAACCGAGTCAGCGATACCGCCGGTGGTACGGGTCAGCCCGCCGATGGTGCATCGAATCAACGGGGCCCAGACCGGAATCCGACGGACCGTGCATTCAACAATCGCGACTTCAGCAACCGTGCCTCAAACCAGGACAGCCTGACGGGGACCCCCGGTAATCGCGACGTCAACGATCGGCACACATTCCTTCTGCCTCAAGATCGCACAGTGGAAAGTCCGTCATTTGCCCGAGAGCAGTCGGGTTCCGACAACGCGGGTCGCGGGCGTCTGGGTCAGGCACTGGGGCAGCCGGTGCGCAACGTCGACTCCGCGTCACAGCTGCGCGTTCCCGACCGTCCGGACACTCCCCGCAGTGTCCGGACGCCCGAATTGTCTAACCAGCAACCAAACCGGGGATTTGAACACTTCCAGAACGCCCAGCCCGGAAACGTGCAGGGGAATCAGGCGCGTTCACTGCCGGACACAATGCGTCACCCGCAGACGCGCGAACTTCAGCCTGGATCCACGTTCGAGCGTCGTGACCAGCCCTCGTTGTCGGGTCGGATTGACCAGCAGCCGCCCACGGGATTCGACTCCAACCGGTCGTTTGAGAACCAGCCCTCTCAACAATTCAACAGGTCCCTTCCGCAGTCGACTCCTGACTTCGGTCGAACGCAACCTCAGTTCCAGACGGAGTCGAATCGCTCAGTGCCACAATCCAATCGGACGCAGCCACAGTTCAGCAATCCGACCCCCGACTCGTTCAACCGGTCTACTCCGCAGTTCAACCGGACTGTGCCACAATCGACACCGGACTTCGGACGCTCTCAGCCTCAGTTTCGATCGGCGCCGAATCCTCAATTCAATCGGACGCAGCCTCAGTTCACTCCGCCGAGTTCGTCCTTTAACCGATCGGCCCCGCAGTTAAACCGATCGGCTCCGCAGCAGAACTACCAGCCGCGCAGCTCAGGAAGCAGTTCTTCGCCCAACTTCGGATCCCGCTCGTTTTCACCGTCATCGCCACCACAGTTTCGCTCGGGCGGAAGTGGATCGAGCCCCGGTCGAAGTTTCTCTGGGTCCTCAGGACAGAGGTCTTCGGGCTCAGGGGGCAACTTCAGTCAAAGCCGCGGGGGTCGCTGAGGCGGTCGCATGTTCTTGGTGGCTAACCGCTCGCGATAAGCACCCCGGCGATGCACCCCGTCATGCAGCAGGCCAAAGTGCCTCCCAGCATCGCCCGGACTCCCAGACGCGCCACGTCGGCCCGCCGATCCGGTGCGATTCCGCCAATGCCTCCAATCTGGATTCCGATCGAACCGAAATTGGCGAATCCCGAGAGTGCGTAGGTCAGGATGACTTGCGAGCGCCGCGTCAGTTGCACCTCTGAACCCTGGGACATCCATTCGCCCAGTTTGAGATAAGCGACGAACTCGGTCGCGACCATCTTGAGCCCCAGCAGTTCGCCGGCTGGCGGGCAATCGCGCCAGGGAATCCCCATCACCCAGGCCAGCGGCGCGAATGCGAATCCCAGGAGTTTTGCCAACGTCCAGTTTTGGCCAAACCAGATCCCACACCAGACCAGAACAGCATCTGTCATCGCCAAGAGTGCCAGGAACGCGATCAGCATGGCCGCGACATTGATGGCCAGCTTCATTCCATCGGTCGCTCCTGCAGCCGCTGCCTCGACGACGTTGACGGTCGTCTGTTCGATATCCACCTTGACCTCACCCAGCGTCTGCGGTTCATCAACCTCTGGTTGCATCACCTTGGCAATCAGCAATGCCGCCGGTGCCGAAATCACCGAGGCCGTCATCAGATGACCAGCATCGATACCCATCCCGACATAGGCGGCGAGCACACCACCGGCGATCGTGGCGAAGCCACCCACCATCACGGCCATCAATTCCGATTGTGTCATGCCATTCACATAAGGTCGCACGACAAGCGGGGCCTCGGTCTGTCCGACGAAGATGTTGGCCGCGGCCGACAGGCTCTCCGCACCACTCGTTCCGAGCACCCTCACCATGATGCGGGCGAACAGAGCCACGACCCGCTGCACGATGCCCAGGTGATACAGGATGGACATCAGTGAGCTGAAAAAAACGATCGTCGGCAGGACACCGAACGCGAACGATCGCAGCAGCAGTGCCGGAGGAGGGAACGGGCCGTCCCCCGCTTTCGGGTACACGTTGAACACGAAACCGGAGCCTGCGTCGACAAACTGCAGCAGCCGGGTAAACAGCGATCCCAGCAAATCGAAGAGGCGCGGCCCGGGGGAGTGAGCAGGATCAGTGCGGCAAACGCAAATTGCAGCAGCAGGCCCCCGACAATAATCCTCAGGCTGACGCGCCGGCGGTCGGAACTCATCAGCCACGCCAGGCCGATCATGACAAACAGGCCGGAAAAGCTGATCAGTTTTTGTGTCAGGTCTTCCATACGACACTGTTTGCGGGAGGGGAGGACTCAATAGGTATTGATGATCGTCAGCGAGTCAGACCGTGGCCCAGACCGGGGACAACCAGGCCCATTGACCATTCTTTTGCGCCACCTGCAATCGGTAGTAGTCGGAGGCGGTTTCGGACCGGTCGCGATACTCGGCAGTGACCCGGCACTCATCGAGGGGAATCAGCGGCCCCACGCGGATCGCCTCGCTCAGCCATCCTCGCAGGAATTGGCTGCGGCCGGCATGCAGCAGTTCAGCCAGGGAATGACGGATCCGGACTCCATTGACCTCGATCGTCAATGTCGCAGCGAGTGGAGCCTCCACCAACAGGGAGATCCCCTGTGTCGATTCGTGGCGCATGGTGCGATTCCCCGTCGTCACTGAGCGAAACGCCAGCGATTGATCGCAGGACTCCGTCAGTTCATGTGGCAGATCGATGCTGTCCAGAACATGATCGGCTGAGGTCTCTTGACCTTTGGGGGCGACGACAGGTTGTCCGGAGAACAAGGTCTCAACTCGCTCGATTGTGCCCTCAGACAGTGCAGCTTGGCCGGCCCACTCGACTGGCTCTGTGCCCTTGCCCCATCCCCAGGTGAGACGCAGGCGATAGCGGTGCCGGCGTGGATGGACGTCGGCAGGCGCGGGGAAGAACCGCTGGATGACTTGTCCGTTGCGAATGAGTTCGACTTTGTCGAGAGCATCGGAGCCTTCCACCTCCACGTGAATCGTGCGGCGATCGGGGGCGTGGACGCAATCGCCGATCCACGCATCGTTGAGAAACATGCGGGCATCGATCCGGTCGCCCGTGGCCGCATACACTCGTCGGGCCAGACAGGCCTCCCACAACGACTCCCGAGTTAACGCCCGGGCGAACACGCCCATCCGCCCATCCCGATGGCTGCCGGGATAGGCGGCATGATGATCGGTGCCCCCGACAATCCCAAACCGATGCCCCAGTCTCCAGCCAGCCTCGGCGGTACTCCCGGCATCGCGGGGCCCCATGTCGTGCAGCATGGGATAGGGGGCATCGTCGCTGACGGAACATCCATGCAGTGAAAAGACCTCGATGAACGGGGACACGTCTTCGCGATAAGCACTCCAGTTGATGCCTCGAAATCCCGCCCGATAGCCCACATGGTGCGGAATGGCGATCGACCCCGACTGACGGGCGACGTTCCGCAGTTCGGTGAGGTCGGGAGCATTCACGAGCGGCAGTTCGGGTCCGGGGGCATAGACATTGTGGTCACCATACTCGAGTGAATGCCACTCATAGCTGGGAAAGGCAATGAATTCACCCGGAGTCGTTCCCTGCGATTGCAGGCGAATGAGTTCATCCCAGTTGGCAGTCAGCGTCGCGAATCCTGCCCTGTGATAGTCGATGATGTCCGCATACCGCTCGCGATCGGTCGGCATGTCGGGCCAGAACGCATGTCCTGTGATACTGCAGAAGTCGAGCTGCTGGCGGGCTCGGAGCAACGCCTGCTGCACAGTTCCGTGCCCGTAGCTGATCGAACAGTGGCTATGCAGATCGCCCCAGTAAAGTTGATACGTCATGGCAGGGCGGCAGGAACCGTGAGCCGAAGGGTACAGCTGAAAGTTGCAGAGACGTTACACTGTCTACCCTGTCGATTCCATCCCGGGTGATGCATGGTCCGTCTCGTTTCTCTGGGCGTCTTGCTGCTGCTGATCGTGGTTCTGGGGCTCACGTTCTTTCACGTGCTGGCCCCGTTTCTGTTGCCGCTCTTCCTGGCCGGTGTGTTCACCATCCTGTGCCAGCCGCTGCAGCGCCATTTCGTGGCCCGCTGCAACGACCGTCATCATGTGGCCGCCGCGGTCACGACCGGGACCGTGATGGCCGTCATTTTGGTGCCCCTGATCACGGCGACCATCTTGGCGTCGCTACAATTGTTTGTCGTCTCTACTGAATTTGGTGCGCGGGATTGGCGGAAGCGCTTGAGCAGCCTGGAGGAGTCCGTCAGGCAGCGGACGGAATCGGCAGTGGAATGGGCCACGGGAATGATTGATCGGCAGCTTCCGCCCGATGAAGCCCGGACGCCGGAAGATGTCGAACGGATCGTGCAGATGCGTGTCCGGGAGCTGCTCACCGACGCGAGTGGACGATCGCTGGGTATGGCTGGCAAGACCCTGGAGGGGACATTCGACCTTCTGTCGACATCGGTCGTGACGGTCATCTCATTCCTGATGCAGTTCCTGATCTTCGTGGTCGCACTGTACTACTTTCTGGCCGATGGCCCCGAACTGCTCGCTGCCAGTGAGCGGCTCATTCCCGTCAATGCCGCCTATCAACGGGAGCTGATTGACCAGTTCGCCAAGGTGGTCCGTTCGGTGGTGACGGCGACATTTCTCTGCGCATTGCTGCAGGCTTTGGCCACCACAATCATTCTGGGGCTGCTCGGGTTCCCGCATCTGATCATTCTGTTTCTGGTGTGCCTCATGGCCGCGATGATCCCGCTGGTTGGCACCTGGCCGATCTGGGGCCCGTGTGCTCTCTGGCTGTTCTGGACCGGACACTGGATTCAGGGCACGTTTCTGCTCGTGTATGGCACAGCCTTCGTCGGGCTCATGGATAACGTTGTGCGGACGCATGTACTGAAGAATGACACGGCCCTGCATCCGCTGCTGGCGTTTATCAGTGTTCTGGGAGGATTGCAGACGATGGGCCTGTGGGGCGTGTTTATCGGACCGATCGTGGCTTCCTGCCTGCACGCCCTGGCAAAGATCTTCAATCTCGAACTGAGCGAAGTTGCGAGAGAACGCCTTGTCACCAGTGGTGCAGGGGGCGAAGCGGTCGTCTCGCTGACTGCTCCCACTTCGCGACAGGTGGGAGGCACCATCCCAACGAGTCCGCCAGCTGGGGACAGTGAGGATCCGCCAATTGCAGCCAAGACGGGCACCGGGCAGAATGAGAAGTCGGGAAAGCGACCTCAGAAACGAATCCGGCGCGGCAAGAAGTCTTGAAGCGCAAACATCCTGTTGCAACGGGAGTTCTCGGGGATACCATCAATGCCATCTGAAGCACAATACCCTGAACACACCCAAAGGCCTCGACACTCCATGAATCTCAATCGCAGAACTGGTTCGTCATTCGTCCGTTTTCTGGTTGCCGCCCTGTGTGGCGTCCTTCTGTGGCATGGTGCGGCCACTTGCCAGGCGGGAGCCAATGACGGCCGGCTGGACTTCTACTTCATTGATGTCGAAGGAGGTGCGGCGACGCTGATCGTCACGCCCCGGGGAGAGTCGATTCTCATCGACTCCGGCTACCCGGACAACAACGGGAGGGACCGGGATCGCATCCTGAAGGTCGTTCGGAACGAAGCGGGGCTCAAGCAGATTGACCATGCCGTCGTCACACATTGGCACCTCGATCACTATGGCAACCATGCTGCGCTCGCTGCGGAGATCCCCATCAAGACCTTCTGGGACCGTGGCATTCCAGATGCACTGCAGGAGGACAATCGTTTTGAAGCCAGAATCGCGGACTACCGCGCTGCCAGCCAGAATCAGTCGCAGACACTGCGGTCGGGAGACACGTTCGATGTTGATTCAGGACCAACGCCTCTCCATATAAAGGTCGTGACCGCGAGCCGCGACGTGATTCCCAACCATGGAGTGCCGAACCCTTATGCGGCACAGAACGAGCCCCAGGCTCCCGACGAGTCTGACAATGCAGCAAGCGTCAGCATTATGCTCGATTTCGGCTCGTTTAAGTTCTTGAGTTGCGGCGACCTGACCTGGAATGTCGAGGCAGAACTGGTCACCCCCAACAATCCGCTGGGCAAGGTCGACCTGTTCATGGTCACCCATCATGGGTTGCCGGTCAGCAACAATCCGGTGCTGGTTCGGGCGATCGACCCAGTCGTGGCGGTGATGTGCAACGGGCCGACCAAAGGGGGAGCGGCACAGACGATCGCCACGCTCCGCTCCTGCGAATCTCTTCAGGACTGGTATCAGCTGCATCGCAACATCAACCTGGCAGAGGATGAACAGGCACCGGCCGCGTTCATTGCCAATCAAGAGACGACGGAAGGCTGCCAGGGTGTGTGGGTGAAGGCGTCCGTAGCCCCGGATGGCAATGGCTACACCGTGCAGATCGGTCCGGATGGGGAACCGCATGTCTACCAGACCCGAGCGCAGTAGCTGGTCCTCACCTGTGATACAGTCGTCGCGCCCAGTTTCGCGTCGAGGGTTTCTGGAGTGGGCTGGTGTTGCCGGTGCTTCGGCGGCGATGGGAACACTTGTCGCGGCACCGGCAGTTGCGAAAGGATGGATCGATGCGCATGCCCACATCTGGACCCGTGACGTCGAAAAGTATCCGCTGCGGACCGAGGTGACGCTCGATGATCTCGACCCGCCGAGCTTTACGGCAGAGGAATTGCTGGCGACGGTGCAGCCTCTGGGTGTGACGCGTGTGGTGCTCATCCAGCATCGCCCATTTCATGGTGTGGACAACTCCTATCTGACGGACACTCTGGCCCGTTATCAGGATGTGTTCTCGATTGTTGCGTGCCTGGATGAGCAAAGCCCGACGCTGCAGGGCGACATGCAACGTCTTCAGGAGCAGGGTGTCCGGGGGATCAGAATCCGCCCGGGTGAGGGAGGCGCACCTCGCTGGCGAGACAGTGACGCGATCTGCAGCATGTGGAAGTTGACACCCACAGTGCAGATGGCGATCTGCCCGCTCATTAATCCGGAAGATCTCCAGGAAGTGGACCACATGTGCCGGCGATTTCCCGATACGGCTGTTGTCGTTGACCATTTCGCACGCGTAGGGATCGACGGTACGTTTCGGGAGCAGGATGTTGAAAACCTGCTCCGACTGGCCCGACACAACAACACACATGTCAAGCTTTCGGCGTTCTATGCTCTGGGGAATAAGCGGCCGCCCCATGATGAGCTGATCCCGATGATCCGTCGGCTGTCTGATGCCTTCGGCCCAGAGCGGCTGATGTGGGCCAGTGACGCTCCTTATCAGTTGCAGGGCATGAACACATACCAGGATTCCCTGACGCTCGTCACCCAGCATATCGACTTCTTAAGCAGTGCCGACAAGGAGTGGATTCTCCGACGCACTGCCGAAAAGGTCTTCTTTTCCTGAGCTGTTTCGGCAGTGCAGGGTTTGCTGTCAGGGATGCCGCGATTGGTCAGGACACATTGTGTGGGTGCTTGGGAGTACGATTGGGAAAGAGAACCAGGACGCTGACATCACAGCATTGCGGAGTTGGGTCGCACGCATCATCTTTCGAGATGCTGATCTGATCGCAACTCGAATGCAGTGATATGATTGGGGCCAGAAATCAGCAGGCGGTTTCCGCCGAGCACGATGTGTCCTCCACTGATGCCGTAACCTTCCCGCAAGGGGATACGCCGGGTGGCTTTCCCTGTGTGGCTGTCGACCACCCACAGGTCATCGCGAGTGGGCCAGAAGACTGACGTGGCCGCGATGGCCCCCTGTCCGTATCCATAGGCCGCCGGATCATCCAGGCCGAAGCGCCACTGGATGCTTCCATCGTCACTGTCAACCGCCCACAGCTGGTCGCCGCTGACAATGAGACGCGTTCCCGAGATCCCCAGCAAGTGTGTGATGCGTCCCGGGCACTTGCGCCGCCAGAGCACTGTGCCCGAGCGGGCATCCAGTGAGATCAGTTCGTCGGAGTCGTTCGGCTTCACAAAGAGCTGACCAGCCGCATACAGCGGCGGGAGCAGACCAGTGATCTGCTCCTCGCTCAGATCTTCCAGGGTCATGGGACGCGAAGGGTACGTCACCACCCACTGGGCAACACCGGTGCGTGCATCAATGGCAGCAATCGCCCCGTCATTTGTACCGGCAAAGATCAGTCCTTCACCCGCCGAGAGGAGAATGCTGCCATACATGGTCAGACCGGCAGGAACCTCACGAAGACTATGCAAGAGGGGTGTTTCCCAGCTCGGCGAACCATCAGCGGTATCGAATGCTGCGATGCCGAATTCATGTTCGGGATGTGAACGCACCAAGGCGACGTAGAGCCGCTGGTCCGCCAGAACGGGAGTCCCGACCAGTAACCAGTTCGCCCCCAAGAGATCGTGATCGTCAATCTGCCAGAGGAGACCACCCTGTTCACGACCCATCTCCAGCCCCACGATCCACGGTCGGCGGGCCAAGCGAAACTCCGATTGACCTGAGGAGACAATCGGGGGGCCAAGTCGCGCCACAAGCAGGCCCTGCTCGATGCTTGACGTGAATCGGGGCATTCCGGCCGGCGGCCAGGGTAGCGGGGGAAGGTGAACGGGAAAGGGAGGATAGACGACGCCGGTATCTTCCTCCTGTCCTGTCGGCCAGGCAGGATGCCCATCGTCACCGCGAACAGCCCGAATCTGGCGGCCGTCGTGGAAGATCACCAGGCCATCCCAGACGACAGGCACACGGGTGGCTGGGGCGGGGAACTCCATTCCCTGGCGACGGTGTGTCCAGTTCGACATATCCTTGGGAGTCAGGGGGATCGTCCAGACCGGCCCTGCGATCTCCCGCGGTGACGTGATGGCACCGTTGCGACTTGATCGTCGTGCAAACGTCGCCCAGTCTCCCTCTCCCAGTGTCCGGGCCCATTCGCCTTCAGCAGCAATGACCTCAGTGGCGATATCCTTAAGAGGCCCTTCGCGGCCAGCAAACCACACAGGATCGTCCCGGTTCAGATCGCCGAGCCTCGTGAACTCTTGCTGTGCCCGCTCAAAGTTCTGCTCCGCGAGGTGACACAACATCAGCCGGGCCACTACCTCCTCGCGTGCAATGGAGGAATCGGGACAGAACAGTCGCAGATCCGCGGGGGGCCGTTCCATGCCGCGTTCGGGGACCAGGAGTTGCAGCCAGCATCGGCGTGCCTGAGGAATGTCACCCTGCTCCCAATACCATTCGCCCAGTTTGAAGAGTGCATCGTCGCCCACACTGCTGGCGAAGGCCGTGGTCACGATCTGCTGCAATCGTGACGGGCTGTCGGGTCCAGATTCACCATGGTATCGCTGCACCGCCCAGGCATCGTGCTGTTGTCTGAGTGTCGCGAGACCTTCTACAGGAAGTCGCGACAACATCCACTGTCCATAGGCATCAGCATTCAGAAAATGCCCTGGAGCGGCTTCGACGAGAACATCGGGTGAGTCATTCCGAATACGGGAGATGGCATCGATCGCCGCTTCCCATTGAGATTGTTCGAGCAAGCCTGTTACGTTTTCGAACTGCTTTGTCGCAATTGTGGAAACCGGGACCTCGACCGCCGCCCGTCCCGGGGGACGATCCGCTCCACTCGTAGACACCTGGAGCGCTCCGACAATCAGCACCACCTCAAGCAGAGCAGTTGTTTGCATCAGTCACGCATTGTTGGCGAAGTGAGAGCAATCACGGCGCGGGATCGCGCAACTTGTGTCCGATCCAGAACACCGCGGCGCCCACCACTGTCAACGCCGGCATCCAGATCAACTGGAAGCCGAAATTCAACTGCCACACGATCAAGAGCGGCAGAAACACCAGCGCCGAACTGGAGCAAGAACCCGATACTGTTCTTCATGTGGTTGTCGTTCAATGAACACGGTCATGGACGGGGGAGCGACAGTTTCTCCACCGGAACAACGACCGGTTCAAGTTGGGTTGTCTCGCCTTCACTGACCTCGACCGAAAAGGATTTCTCAATCCACCCGGTCCGTTCGTGCCAGACGCGCAGCGCATGTGTCCCTGCCGGAAGGTCTGGCAGGACGAACTCTCCGTGCTCATCAGTGATGGCACCGTAGGGATGATCGATGACCAGCCAGAAGGAACTCATCCAGGGGTGCAGGTCGCACGTCACTTTGACCGGAACAGGCTCCGCGATCCGAAAGCTGATTGGCTGCCCCTCGCGTTCTCCTGGAGAGACCAGAAAGTTCTCCGGCGTGTTAAAGATGGGACTGGTGTGCGTATTGTGATTCGTCGCATCGTTAGATTTGACCAGCACCTTCTGTCCGGTGCGCACCACCATTGTATGGGGGATAAACCGGCACCCCTGCTGATCGAAAACAAGCGGTTCCTCAGATCCATTGACTTGACCCTCGTAAATCTTCGCCGGGGCGCGAGGCAGGAACACAAACACGTTGGCGATTCCGCGAGTCCCGGGATCTACCAACAACGACTCATCGGGGATCTCGAAGGCACGGCAAAGGGCATCCTTAACCTGCTCATCCCCCTTGACGACAAGTGACTCGACCTTGGGGGTGTCACCTTCCAGCAGGATCTGTCCCTTAAGAGTGCCCCATTGCGCTTGGGCAGCATTGGCTGCGAACAGCAGCGCACCGGCCGGAACGAGAAGCAGAATCAACGATCGATGACTTTTCAGAACAACCATGGTGCGGTGATGTCCTCAACCAGAACAAGCAAAGAGAAACGCTGAGTGCAAGGCAGGCACAGTCAAGTGCGGAGAGGCAAACCAGCGATCCTTCGACTCATCATCGCAGACTACCGAATCCCCGGCGGCAACGCGACGGAACAGGCCGTCAATCACCGGCGATCTGAGCTGGACCCCAATTGTTGGACAACGAACCGGGTTGAATAGTGGTATGAACTCAGCGGCCGGCGAGGCCCTCCCCGAGGCCTCGTCGTCGGCCGCCGGGGACAGTGGGAGGGAGTGAGTCACCCGTCCCCGTCCCTCCGTGAAATTCCGGACAATTCGTCATGTGTTTCGACTTTCGACGCAGCTGGATCCCGGCCTTGAGTCTTTGAGAGGGTAGACCGACGCTGGCGTGCGATAGCCCAGCAGCTGATGAATCCTCCGCTCGCAGTAGAACTCGAAGTAGCGCGCCAGAGACGCTTGGGGCTCCCACCCGTCCGCATACTGCCGGGGGTGCACCTCCTCGTACTTCACGCTGCGCCAGAGGCGTTCGATGAGCACTTAGTCGATCGCGGCCCCGGACATCAGCCGGTCCGCACTCGCCCGCTACTCGGGCGACAGCCGGGCACGCCTGTCCCAAGTCTTGAATCAGCTAATGGAATCAACTGAGGCCGTCGAACGAATTGACGACTCCGCGGCATGAGACGCACGAGTCGTTTACTTGATCGTCACGTCACGCGCGAAGCGCGTAGCATCGATTCGTGCGTCTTCAAGGGGGTGTCGCCTACTCCCAGCAATCGTCAGATTCTCGATCGTCACACCGTCAATGGAATGCTCAAGGTCGAGCCCCTCAATTCGAGAACGATTCTCAGCATCCTTTTCACACGAGTTGTTCTCGATAGCGACGTCTCGGATGTGACCGAGTCCCTCCTCATCTCGGATCTTGATCTCGATCAGCATCTGCTTGATATTGCCACCGATGAACTCAAAGTGGTTGTTCGTCCAACGCGGATTGATGATCGTACCACCGAAGTAGCAATTCATCGAAATGCCACGATCGGCGTGAATCACGTCATTTCCATCGAAGATGACATTGGTCAGTGAGTGTGAGGCCACTTCGGTGCCAATCACGAGTCCGGATTTGACCGTCCAAATCGTATTGTTGCGAACTTGGACATCATCCATATCGCGTCTTTTTCCATGTTTTGAGCTTCACTGCGATTGCATCGTCGTTGCAACTGATCAACGAGTCTTCGATCAGCAGGTGGGACGAATTGTCGGGATCGAAGCCATCCGTGTTCGACTCTTAGGGAAAGGTCGGATCGTCGTAGGTCGTGTTTGAAATCAACTTGACATGGGAGAATCGAAGGTCACTCGATTCAATGAGATGTGCAGTCCACGTTCCGGAATCACGCAGGACAATACCCTCGACAGAACAATTCCTCGCACGAAATGCTCGAATCAGCTTCATGCGACTCCCGGACGAGTTCTTCTCGGCAAGGCGCAGTGTAAGTCCTTGTCCATCGATCACCCCGCGTCCCCGAATGTGGACGTTCTGGCAGTCGATGAAGTGGATCCGTTGCGTGCCGAATTCGCCACGTGGATGATCGGCGATTCGTCCTGTTCCTTTGAGGATCGCCCCAGGTGCGAGATAAATCGTAATGTGACTTTTCATCCGCAGCTCGCCGGTGCGGTAAATACCGGGCGGTACCATGAGCACGCCTCTCTTCGCCGCCACTTCGTCGATCGCTCGTTGGATCTTCGCCGTTTGGACTTCGTCCGGTGAACTAACCATTCCGAACGACGCTACGCTGAAGACATCCGCCTGTTCGAGATCGGGTAGCGAACTCTCTGGAGCTTCGGCAAACAGAAAGAAGCGTTTCAGGCCGTTGACTTGAATGTGGAGCATTCGCGACTCGGACAACTCAAAGGACAATGCGTTGTCCTCCGCTTTGGCGGCGATTCCATTCCTGTGAGGACTAATGTCGAAACTCGTGACTGGCTCCCGCGCCGAGATTTCGACACGCGCTGTACCAGTAAATGCAAAATGTGTGTAGCCGACATTCATGACCGTCAGGCAGGCAGCGACGAGAGTTCCGTTTACCTTGACCTGGAAGTCCGGGTTCATCGTGTCTCCCGGCACCAAAGGGTACGGAGTCAAAGTGCTTTCGGCAGAAGTGTTGCCTGCCCGGAGTGAGAGCACGAGTGCAACCGCGACGATCACAAGTCTGTTTGTCATTGACAAGCTCTCAGAACGTGTTTGAAAAGGGTCAATTGAGTCGTCGCATCATGATGTGGATCATCGCGGCGTAGATGAAGCAGTTTCAGAATCTGCACACTCTTTGGCAGGGAGACTTCAATCTGTCCAACACCACGTTGCTTTATGGAAGTTCGACGCCCCGCAACGCCAGATGGCCGCGTAGGTCATTGACGTGAGTAAAGACCTCCGCCTGCAATCCGAAATCTCTGCCGGCCTGAACATAGGCAGGGATATCGTCCGTGTAAAAGCACTCCTGGGGTGCACACTCGATGGCCGCCAGTGCCGCCGCGAAGATGGCGGGATCCGGCTTGATGGCCCCGGCACCACAGGACGTCACCAGGGCATCGAAACGGTCGAGCACATCAAACTCACTGCGGATCCAGTTCAAATGGGAAATGCTCGTGTTTGACAGGAGGACGAGCCGATGGCCGTGCAACTTCAGCGCATCAAGAACGGGCACGATCGGATCATTGAGCGTGAAGATGTCTGAGCCGGCCCGGACAAGTTCGCCCGCGTCGATGGGTCCTCCGAACTGTGCCTCGAAACGCTGATGCACATCGGCTTCCGACAGTCGGCCGCGCTCGAAGTCGGCCAGCATGTCGGTCTCCAACAGCAGCTCACGGACAGCCGCCGGGTCGACCCGGCATACATGTGCCATCTGGCGGCACATTCGCTCGTGCGAGAAGTGCACCAGGACATTTCCCATGTCGAACAGCAGAGTGCGAATCATCGTCATTAAGCAACTTTCAATCACGCAGACCACAGGTTGCGGCCACGACTCGCAGTTTGACGCCCAGACAAGGATTTCCTAAGCTGCCAAACGATAGAGACTTGTTCTCAATGAGGGAATCCAATGTCGTCAGGATTTGGCGACGGGGCCTCTGTGGATCCCGTCACGATGCGGGATCACGCATGGCCGTGTCTGCGGCAATTCTGTGTCTTCATGGAGAACCGCGTCGGTCGGCTGCATGAGTTGCTCCGGCAGCTCGAACGATACGACCTCCGAATCGTCGCACTCAGCATCGTCGATACGGTCGACTTTGCAGTCGCCCGGCTGATGGTGGATCAGACCGACCGAGCGCGGGAAATCTTTGCCCTGACCGGCTTCACCGTCATCGAGAGCGACATCCTGGGTGTGGAGCTGCCGGACGACCCGCAGCCTTACGTGCGCATTTCGTCTGGCGCTGCTCGCTGCCGAGATGAACATTCACTACACCTATCCCCTCAACTACCGACGTCAGGGGCATGGGGCCATTGCCATCTGTGTGGAGGACATCGATCAGGCGACCAAGCTGCTGCAATCCCAGGGGATGAGGATGGTCACCGAGTCGGACCTGGGTCACGACGATGAGTTTTTCTGAGTTTTCCTCACCTGCGCCGCTGTGCGATGAATCGACGCTGTCCTCAAAGGCGTTTGTCGCGTTTCTCGAAGGACCTGCTGTCGATCGTGAAGGCACTGTCTATTTCTCGGACATCTGGAACAATCGCATCCTCCGTCTGTCTCCTGGTGCACAACGGGCCGAGGTGTTTCGTGAGCCCAGCGGTCGCGCCAATGGGTTACTGTTCGATCCTCAGGGACGTTTGCTCATCTGTGAGGGCAATGAGCACGGGAATGACGACGGGCACCGGCGGCTGACGCGACTCAACCTGCAGACGGGCGACGTCGACATCCTCTGCGACAACTGGCAGGGTCGCCGGCTCAATGCTCCTAATGACGTTGCCTGCACGTCCGATGGTCACATCTTCTTCACCGATCCCTGCTACGGAGATCGGTCGACCATGGAACTCGATCACGATTCGGTCTATCACATCGATCCCGACGGTCAGAGTTCCATCGCCATTTCCCAGCCGGACATCAAGCGGCCCAACGGCATTCATCTCAGCCCGGACGAACAGACACTTTACCTGGTGGACAGCGAGAACTCGATCGACGGCAACCGGAAGATCTGGGCCTTCGATCTCGATCACAACCGTCGATTACGCGGCCAGCGAGAAATCTACGATTTCGCCCCAGGCCGAGGTGGAGACGGAATGGCGGTGGACCAGGTGGGCCGGTTGTACATCGCGGCAGGCATTCGTCAGCCTCGCGGGCCGCACGAAACTGCGGACGTGCCTCCCGGAATCCACGTCATCACCCCCGCGGGCCAACTTCTGCAGCGACTGCCGATCCCGGAAGACGTGCTGACCAATGTGACCTTTGGTGGTGATGACCTGCGCACGCTCTACATCACGGCAGGCAAGACTTTGTTCACGTCTCGTGTCGCCGTTCCTGGTTTTGTGGTGCATCGCCTGTGATGAATGACACCCCGTCGGACACCGCAATATCAGTCCAGCGTGAAGTGCTGTCGTTGAAGGCGGCCGGCAATGCGTGTGTGCTGTCGATCATCGTGCCTGTCTTCAACGAAGAAGGCAGCCTTGTGGAGTTGTACGATGAGATCGTCGCGGTCGTCGATCATTCGCAACTCGACCTGGAGATCATTTTCGTTGACGACGGTTCCACAGATGAATCGTTTGCCACCGTGCGACATCTTGCCACAAAGGACAATCGCGTGCGGGGGATTCGCTTCAGACGCAACTTTGGTAAAGCCGCCGCACTCACGGCCGGCCTGCGCTCTGTGAGGGGCGATCTGGTGATGACCATGGACGCCGATCTGCAGGATGACCCTGCCGAGATTCCTCGCTTCATGGCCAAGCTGGAGGAAGGCTATGACGTCGTGAACGGTTGGAAGCAGCGGCGACTGGACCCATGGCACAAGGTGTACCCCAGCAAGGTGTTCAATGCGATGATCGGCTGGCTGACCGGCCTGCGGCTGCACGATCACAATTGCGGTCTGAAGCTGTTTCGTCGCGAGGTCGCTGATGAACTTCGGTTGTACGGAGAGATGCATCGCTTTGTTCCGGTGCTGGCCGATGCACGCGGATTCCGCGTCACCGAGATTCCCGTTAACCATCGAGCCCGCCAGCATGGCGAGTCGAAATACGGTCTCCGGAGGTTTCTGCGAGGGTTTCTCGATCTGCTGACGATCAAGTTCCTCACCGGATTCGGTCAACGTCCGCAGCACATGCTGGGGGCGATCGGCTTACTGTTCTTCGGCCTAGGTCTGCTGGGGATGGCCTGGTTGTCGGTCCTGTGGATCCTGATGAACGTATTTGGTGTGATGCCCCATCAGGCGATCGGGACTCGTCCACTCCTCGCCTATTCGGTCGCATCAACATTGCTCGGAGCCCAGGCCATCTCGCTGGGATTACTGGCGGAACTCATTGTCGCGAATACCGGACGCGACCAGGATGTGTACTGCATTGCAGAACGGACAGGGAATCTCCCGCTTGCGAACGCTGCTGGAACACACGACCCGGCCTGAAATTGGCGGGATGGCGGAATCTGCTTGCACACTCGTGCCGCAGAGGGGACAATCAACGTGTCACTTCGGTTTCGTTTCCCTCGAAACAATGACCTGTGCACGGGAGGTTGCCATGGCCGATTCAGACATGGACGGCCCATTCGAGTTGGATTCGTCCTCGATCATTGAACTGCGACGCCTGCTGGTGTCACCAACACCAGACGATCCGGCGGCGCCGCCACCGGAAGTCGTAACTGGCACACACCGGTGTCGCACGGAGAGACGTGAACTGCTCAAACAGCACTTTGACGGCGAAGCGAAGCGCTGACGCGGGTCCCGCGGTCCATCTCACTGGACGCGAAACAGCGAATACTTGATGAACGCCGGCTGACCACTGACAGGGACGATCAGCTCCGGAGCCCATGTGCGGATTTCATCTTGTTCTGCAGGACTCAGAGAATCCATTGGACGCAGCGTCTGTTTGCTGTCCAGAGGCAATGGTGCCAGCAATTGTGCCTTGACCAGTTCCGCAAACCGCGCCGGCGTGACGAAGCTCGTAAACCCATAGGTCCGGCGGTAACGCAAGATCTCTTGCCAGTTGACGAACACATGCGTGATGCTCTGGTCGTGAAATGTCTCGCGGATCGCCTCGGGAGTCCGCCATGCCGCCTGATCATCCGCATCGCCTGACGCGCCTTCAGTTGTCCAGTGAACGAACAGTGATCGGTCGAACACTGTGTTGTAGACGTGCTCAAACAGGGCATCAAACACCTCCGCCTCACCGACAAACAGCACTCGGCATCTCGGCGGAAGTGGCAGTTCCTCCAAGAGGCGAATACTCTGTGTCGTCACTTCCTTGCGCGCGACATTGAGATCGATCAGGTAGGAGTTGTATCCGCACAGTCGTGTCGTTACGAACGCCAACTGAAACAGCATGACCGTCGCCATCAAGAGCACAGTTCCCGATGCAATCAGAGTGCTGACTCGGCTACCTCCTTGATGAGTGCCTGCATCTGTCGCTCGAGAGGGGCCGCGACCGGGGAGGTTCCAAGTGACACCCAGCAGCCACCCGAGCCCCACTGCACAGAGCAGCGACAGGACGGGCAACAGCGGCACCCAGAAGCGGTCGATGCGATGGGTCAATCCCCACCAAGTGATGAACAGCCAGGCGACATACAGCCACAGAGCCCACACCCACCGTCGCCTAACGGGCGCAAACAGTGCCAACAGCGCAGGTGCGAAGAGCAGGGGACTTTGCCAGTCGCTGCGCGCGACGACATCAAAGAATCTTTCCTTGAGATCGACCCCGATGAGACTCGGAGAGTCGAGCAGATGCACCGGTGGACTGTGTGCCGCACGCCAGCGGGCGTTCAGAGACTCATCCCAGTCGGCCCCGCCAAACACAGAGTAAAGCAGGGGATAGACGGGATTCCCGGTCTCGACCAGGTTTTTCAGCATCCAGGGACCGAAGGTCACCAGCGCCCCGGCGGCGAACACCAACCCGGTGCGCAAGGCGATCTTCACGCGTGCAATCCCGGTTGCCTTTGGACGCACACCGGATAGCAGCATCAGGGCCAAACCCATCGGAATGGTGACCGACACCAGTCCCGGGTACTTGCAGGCGACGGCACTTCCCGCCAAGAGGCCCGACAGAAACACCCGGCGAGTGAACTTCTGTGCATCAGCCGCGCTGTCGGCAGCGAG
The DNA here is from genome assembly GCA_963707405.1 of uncultured Planctomycetaceae bacterium. GTDB lineage: Bacteria > Planctomycetota > Planctomycetia > Planctomycetales > Planctomycetaceae > CAVPPT01. Next base: position 93,560 of record CAVPPT010000028.1, read on the forward strand.
CATCACCGCCAGCAACGTGACGGACAGGAAGAACGTCAGGCCGCCCTCGGCATAGGCAATTACCGAGATGCGATACACCCACGGCGTGGTGAGATAGACGAGTGCCGCCAGCCAGCCGATGGTTGCACCGAACCACCGGCGTCCCGCAGCATAGAGGCCCACAGCGGTGAGCGGGGCGAAGGACATCAGCACGGCCTTGCCGGCGAGAGCTCCCCGAAACCAGTCCCCTCGCAACACCATCGCCAAGAGCGACAGCATCTCCGTCAGAAAGGGAAAGCTCGTATAGACATTGTGCGGGAGGAACGAGATTCGCCCGTCTTGAAAATACTCCTTGGGACCCTGCAGGTGATACTCCTTCACGTCGAAGTCCGTCGACGGCAGCATCGCCCCCAGGAGCATTGCCAGCAGAAAAGGTGCCGTTGCGAACAGGCAGATGGCCGGCGAGGAGAGGCGACCGCTTCGACGTGAATGCTCCGACTTCTCTGGAGGAGAGGTCTTGTTCGCTAACCGCCACTTGCGGCAGTGACATGCCGCCTCCACAGCAAGGACGCTGCCCATCACAACCAAAAACAACCAGCGATCCAGCAGTCCCAGTGTGCCCAGCCCCAGGGTGAGGAGTGAGAGGGCCGAAAGTCCCAGACCGCAGGCCAGAGTGGTGCGTTCGAGTTGATCCAGGGACACACGGACACCGATGAGTCGCAACAGCAGGTGACCGCCGCTTGCAGCCGACAGCAGGATGAACGCCGCGACGCCGATCAGATCCAACCGTTGAACGGCGAACCGCCAGCCGGAGCTACTTGAATCAACGCCTTCCGGAGCTTGCACATTCTGCCAAAGCAGCTCCGGCAGGCTGATCCAGATATCAGGCCGGGAGATCGGCGTCCCGTCGTTCAGTCGTCCGTTAGGTAATGTCAGACTGAAGAACCAGATCGTGAACAGCGTCAGCCATACCAGACCGACGGCACGCAGTACCAAGTTGCCGGGTCTGATGCTGCTATGAGTCGGCCGGGTCATCTGTGGAGAGTCAATCACTGCGACAAGGATAACAGCAACGCCGGATCGTGAGACATCGAGAAACTGAAACACTTCTGTCGAATGCAGTGTTCTTCGATGTTCTACTCGCGTCATTCCCGCGAACGCGGGAATCCAGAACTGGGTGCACGACGACCCGATGCCCGCCTGCGCGGGCATGACGGTATTCTTGCGTCGGCCACGTCAGTGTGATGAAAACTCAATGCTGTGGGTCATCCATGCCAGTCGAACCCCAGATCGAGTGCGGGTGCCGAGTGAGTCAACAGGCCGATGCTGATGCGATCGACACCGGAGGCGGCAATCTGGCCGACGGTCTCCAGCCGGACTCGCCCGGATGCTTCCAGCATTACTTCCGGAGCCTGCTCGTCACGCAACGCGACCGCTTGCCTCAGCATGTCCGGCGTCATGTTATCGAGCAGCACGATCTCGGGACGCCCGTCCAGAGCTTCTTGCAGTTGTTCGAGGGAGTCAACTTCGATCTCGATCGTCATCCCGGCAGGAATCGTACGACGTGCATGCGTGATGATGTTGCTGAGTTTCTTGCCGGGCCGGGCGGCCAGATGATTGTCCTTGATGAGCACGGCATCCCACAGTCCCATGCGATGATTGACACCTCCGCCACAACGAACGGCATACTTCTGCAACGTCCTCCAGCCCGGCAACGTCTTTCGCGTATCAAGAATGACCGCCTTCGTCTGCGCGACAGCGTCCACGAACCTTCTCGTCACGCTCGCGATGCCGCTCAAAGGAGTCATGAAGTTGAGAATCGAGCGCTCGGCCTGCAATAGTGAACGGACTGGCCCCCGCAGAGTCGCCACGCAGGTGCCTCGTCCAATGGTCTCGCCATCTTCGTGATGAGTGATCCACTCACACGCAGGATCCACCGCCTCCAGAACCAGACTCCCCACGGGGACGCCCGATAACACCCCCACATCACGTGAGACGATGTCGACGGCTCCCCGGGCATCCTGATCAATCAGAATCTGCGAGGTAATGTCCCCGCCGTCACCCAGATCCTCAGCGAGTGCCAGTTGGATGAGGCGGCGTGCCGACGACTCCTCAGACGCTCCAAAGACATTCAACACGAAGCGTGCTCACTTGTGCGCTGTCGGTGCATCAGAACCACTGACCGGGTGATGTTGTTGAATCGGCTGCGTCACTCCATTCTCACGCAACACACCGGTGCGGAGAAACCTGTCGGTTGCGGCGATCACCTGCTCGTTGCCCATCAGGAATGAGTGCAGGACCGGAACGCCCATGAAGTCGGCCGCCCCCGGAAGTCGGGTGCATGACACACTGATCGTGCCGTCGTCATCGCCGGGAATCAGCGGATTGAATCCGTTGAGAGTCCCCTTGGCCCCGGCCACAACGGCGAAGGGAAAGTTGGGAGTGGGCAAACTGGCCAGAAATCCCTCCGGATCCTCGACGAGTTGCTGGCCGGCAGGGCCAAAGACGACTCGATAGAGCGTGTTCTCGCGGACGAGATTGGCCATCCGTGCGCCCTGGTTGGGAACCCCCAGCATGACCATGCGATGAAGCCGGGGATCACTGAACTCTGTCAGGCAGGCACGCACCACGAGTCCGCCCATGCTGTGGACCACGAAATTGATCTCGTCAATTCCTTCGAGTGAGGTCAGTGCACGCTGGAGATAGCCGGCCGATTCCTCAATTTTCACGTGTGTGCTGGGATAGTCGAACCCGAAGACCTGATAGCCGGATTGCTGCAGCCTCTCCTTCATCGCCGCGAACGACTTCGACGACCGAATGATGCCGTGCACCAGCACGACAGCCTTGCCCGACATTGGCGGAAGATTTCGCTCGCGGCGAATCTCCTGCAGGTGCGCCAGACACTCTGCGTAGGTCCCGGACGCATGCCGGACATCATCACCGTCCAGCAGGCGATAGTGTCCGTCCAAGACATGCTGTTGAATACGCCACGCGTGGAAGAAATGGACGTCGCCCCAGAACATTCGTCCGCCCAGCGTCTTCATGTTCAGCTTCCACTCGGCTGTCTCTGAAGGTGAGGACGGCGAGGTTCCATCTCCCTCGGCGGGAGGACCGCCCCTGGCCTGACTCAGCGCGCCAAGCACCACTCCAGCAAGGGCCCCCAGCGCACAAACCGGCGGCGGCAGGTTTGAGGTCGCGGCACAACCGGCCCAATAGACTCAGGCCACGAAGTCGGCTTCCCATTACGTCCCTGTCTCCTGATGCTGCTTCAATTCGCGGCTGGCTTCGTTGGAGCCGCACCCGGACGTTCAATCAACGATTGAATCTTTTCGTCCAGTTCTGTTCCATACAGATTGACCGCAGCGACCTTGCCCTCGCGGTCAACCAGAAACATTGTGGGGATACCGGTGATGCCATAGTAGGCAGCGATCGGATTGTCGCCCCCTTGCCCGGTCGTCCGTTCATCGAACAGGATCGGCCAGGGCAACTCATGCAATCCAACGAATGATTGCAGCCGGCGGATGTTGTCGTCGAGACTGATCCCCACGATTTCCAGACCCTGCAGATGGTGGGCTTCGTAGAGCTCTTGGAGGTGGGGCATTTCGGCCACACACGGCCCGCACCACGTCGCCCAGAAGTCAATCAGCACCACCTTGCCCTTCCAGTTGGCGACATCGAACTCCTTCCCCTCTAATGTGGTTCCCGTCACCTGCACCGGGTTCCCCGGCAGGTCCAGTCGCCGTGCCGTCCCTTCGAGGACATCGGCAATCGCCTTGGCATTCGGCGTTCCGGCAGCGCGCAGATACTTGGAAAACATGCGATTTGCGGAGACCGCCAGCTTGTCGTTGCCGATGTTCTCCAGGGCCTGCGACGCACCGAGAGCCAGGGCCAGATGTGAATCGCTGATCGGTCCCGCCTTGAGCATTTCGATGATGCGATCGACCACCTGCTGTGCTCCCGCCGGGTCGCCGGGTCGCAGCGAACCCAGCATCATTTCGGCATCCAGCAGTTGCCCCTGCGACGCCAGTGTCGGCCGCTCATCGTTCTTGAGAGCTGTGATGAACTCGTTCCGCAGCTTCGCGGCACCCGGGTCTCCCAGTTGATCAAGAATTCCCAGCGCACCAATCTTCAAGCGAACCACGCGCAGAGCGGATTCTTCATCGAGAGGGCGGGCGAACAGGTTGTCGGCGATCGAGTGCAATTTGCCAAAATGCCCACGAAGTCCGGAGGGGGTCCGATCGGATGCCGGCATCTGCATCAATTGATCCAGATACGCCCGAATCACCTGGGGATCAGTGCCCTCCGGCGGCAGATAGAGATCGGCAACGGCTGCATCGCCGGGGTCGGCCACTGCCGGTGTGCCGGCGGCATCCTGTGCACACAGCGAGCCAGGTTCCAGCAGGATCGACGCAACGATGAGTATGACTGAGCCCAAGACGCCAAGGCCGGCGTTCCGGTAGCAGTGATCTGAATCCAGCATCGATGTCTCTCCGGTTGGGAATGGTGCTGCGGGCGCCAGCTTCGCATGATAGACACCCGTCGCCGGCTTGCGTACTCTGCCGAACCTGACGACCTGCAAGCCTCAGAATGGTAGCAGTTTAGAAGGATGGGGCAACACCCGTGCTGCCATTCGCGCAACCACTCACCCGTAAGGTAAGGGCCGGGACGGACGCCCGATGAAACAAGCGCCTGCCCAGAAACACAGGGAAAACCATGCCTGATCATGCCCCCACGTTGGAGAACCCCCTGCTCGCCGAGTCAGGCTATCCGGCGTTCGATGCCATCGAACCCAACCACGTCATTCCCGCCGTCCGAAAGTTGCTCAGCGACGCGGAATCCGGACTGACCGCGCTGGAAGCACATACGAGGCAGACCTGGGAAGATCTGGTCGAACGGCTCGATGAACTGGGGCGGCCCTTCGAGCGGACCTGGGCACCCGTACAACATCTGTTCGGCGTCAAGAACTCTCCGGAGCTGCGCGAGGCCTACGAAGAGGCACTTCCCGAAATCGTGCGGTTTGGTCTGCGTGTCAAGCAGAGTGAACCGATTGACCAGGGTCTGCGAACGTTGCGAGAGAGTTCCCAATGGAATGAACTCGATGAGGCGCAGCAACGCATCATTGACGCGAAGTTACTCGAGGCGGAACTCGCCGGCATCGCACTGACCGGTAAGTCGCGCGAACGTTTCAATGAGATTGCCGAAGAACTCTCCGAGCTCTCAACTCGATTCTCGAACAATGTCCTCGACGCCACCAAGGCCTGGTCGCTGACGTTGACAGATCCGTCACGACGTGGAGGGACTCCCGCTCAGCCTGCGCCAGTTGGCCGCTCACGCCTTCAATCAGGCAGAAGTCGCCCGATCAACCGTCCTCAACGCCCGAGAGTGGACCCTGGCGGATCACGCTCGAGGCCCCGAGTTTCGTCCCCTTCATGAAGAACTGCCGCCAGCGAAGTCTGCGGGAACAGGTGTACCGCGCCTATGTCACCCGGGCTTCCTCGGGCGAACAAGACAACAGCGATCTGTGTCGGCGGATTCTCCAGTTGCGTCATGAACAGGCACGCTTGCTGGGTGCGCAACAACTATGCCGAGGTGAGCCTTGCGCCGGAAGATGGCCGCCACTGCGGACGCCGTACTCGCCATGTGCGAGCAGTTGCGTGCCGCCTCGTGGGAGGCGGCACAGCAGGACCTGCAGATACCTGAGGGAACTCGCCCAGGCCGAAGGTCAAGCCGAGCCCATCCAGCATTGGGATATCGCCTTCTGGGCCGAACGGCTGCGCGAGCGCCGGTTCGATTTCAGCGACGAGGAACTCCGGCCGTACTTTCCGCACGAGCGCGTGCTGGATGGACTGTTCGCCCTGGTGCAGCGACTGTTCGGCGTCACCGTCGTCGCCGCCGATGGACAGGCACCCACCTGGCACGAAGATGTCCGGTTCTTCAGGGTCGTCGATGGCGAGGCGAACCGATCGCCGCGTTCTATTACGACCCCTACTCACGTCCCGAGAACAAACGCGGCGGGGCGTGGATGGATGACTGCCTGTCGCGTCGCCGGGTCGAAGGACCGCTTGCAGATTCCGGTCGCCCATCTGGTCTGCAACTGCACGCCGCCCGTCGGCGGCAAGCCGTCGCTGATGACGTTTCGCGAGGTCGAGACGCTGTTCCACGAGTTCGGCCACGGGTTGCAGCACATGCTGACGACGGTCGACTATCCGGACGCGGCCGGCATCAACGGCGTCGAATGGGACGCGGTCGAACTGCCCAGCCAGTTCATGGAGAACTGGTGCTATCACCGCCCGACGCTGATGGGCATGACGGCCCACTACGAAACCGGCGAGCCGCTGCCGGACGAGCTGTTCGAGAAGACTCTGCGAGGCCCGCACCTTTCGCGGCGGGCACCGACATGCTGCGGCAGCTGACCTTCGGCCATGACCGACATGGAGCTGCACAGCGACGTTCGATCCCGCGGCGAGCGAGATCGATCTTCGACGTACAGCGGCGGATGATGGAGACGAACCAGCGTGCTGCCGATGTTTGCCGACGACCGCTTTCTCTGCTGCCTTCCAGCACATCTTCGCCGGCGGCTACGCGGCCGGTTACTACAGCTACAAATGGGCCGAAGTGCTCAGTGCCGACGCCTTCGCCGCGTTCGAGGAGGCCGGCCTCGACAACGAAGCGGCTCTCGCCAGCACCGGCCGTCGCTTCCGCGAAACGATTCTGGCCCAGGGCGGCAGGACGGCACCCGATGCAGGTCTTCGAGGACTTTCGCGGTCGCCAGCCCAGCCCTGAGGCCCTCTTGAAGCAGTTTGGACTCTCTGAGGGACCTCAACCCACCTCAGCACGTCGCTAATCGTTCACTTGGTCCTGTGGACATGCCCTTCGACTCCCGCTGCGAGGAATTCATTCCGTTCGCTCGCTCGGGGGCTTGAATTCTGCACACGAATTTGCCACACTCCTGTTGGAGGGATAGTCGATCTGCGGAGGTCGGCCCTTTCCAGATGAAGAGTCCGACAAATCACTCTTGTCGGGTTTAGACCGTGTCGCGGAGCCGTGTGATCTCTTGATCGCACGAGGACTGGCTGAAGCCCGGAGAGCGTCCTGACGGTTGTCGTCGGCAAATCGTCAGGTCGGCACTCCTGTCCGCGACGTCTGACATCTCACCTCGGCAATCAGCGCGAGGTTCGCTGGCAGCGTCCAACTTGTCTGAGGAAGCGTAGCATCCACAGCCGCTTGTTCTGAGCGGTGTGGTTCCTGTTTTGTTCTACTCTGTTTCCAGGAGGAGAAGCCCATGTCACAGCCCAAGTCGAAACGAACCAGTTGTCGCAGCGGAAGTCGGGGTTCACCCTGATTGAGCTGCTCGTCGTGATCGCGATCATCGCGATCCTGATTGCCCTGCTGCTGCCGGCTGTGCAGCAGGCGCGCGAGGCGGCCCGCCGCACCCAGTGCAAGAACAATCTCAAGCAGATGGGCCTGGCCCTGCACAACTATCATGATGTCCATAATTGCTTCCCGATCGGATCATCAGCAGGCGCGGTCACTTCGACGGCAATATCACCGACGCCGACGGCGGGCAGGCGTTCTGTCTGGTCGTTCTATATTCTGCCCTACATCGATCAGGCACCCATTGTACAACCAGTTCAATACCTCCTTCCCAATCGCCAACTCCGGGTTCCCAGTGTCGGTGACCAACTCACTGTTGGCTGCCACGGTTCTCACTGCCTTCAACTGTCCCAGCGACAGCAAGCCCGACACGACCAATACGGGTGCTGCCGGACTGATCGGCACCATCACGATCCACGCGAATACCAGCTACAAGGCCTCGGCA
>CAVPPT010000029.1:0-126262 GCA_963707405.1 uncultured Planctomycetaceae bacterium
CCGGATCTCGATCCGGGGTCGCGAAGCGACAGGAGGTTGTGGGTCATGTCGCGTTGTCACCAGACGCGGGGACGTCCCCCGGGTCCGGTCGGGTGCCATGGCACTCCGGGCGAGGAGGGGGCGATCACCACACTCGCCCTCCCCGGACGCACGTTCCTCGCGTCCGACCCTCCGCGGGGAGAGGGTGAAGACTGAACGTTTGATCGTGTCGCGCTGGCGGACAATCATCGCAGCCCGTGGGCGTCATGCCCCTGCGTGTCTACAATGGCCCAGACGTCCTTCTGCATTTTCCCACGCCTGACCCGATCCTTCCATGACCGACCGACCCCGCACACTGGGCCAGCTTCGCGAGTCCGGCTATCAGCCCCTTCCCGTCAAGCAGGAGATGCGACGCAATCTCCTCGACAGGCTGCGAAGTGGTGAGCCGCTATTCCCCGGCATCCTCGGTTACGACGAGACGGTCCTTCCGCAGGTGGTCAACGCCATTCTGTCCCGGCACGACATGTTGTTTCTGGGGCTACGCGGACAGGGCAAGACGCGGATGCTGCGGATGCTCACGCAGTTTCTGGACGAAGTGACCCCGGTCGTCGCCGGGTCTGAGATCAATGATGACCCGTTAGCTCCGCTCTCGAAGTACGCCCGTGATCTTGTGGCCGAGCGAGGTGACGAGACCCTCGTCGATTGGGTGGGCCGCGACCAGCGGTATCATGAGAAACTGGCGACTCCGGACGTGACGATCGCCGACCTGATTGGCGAGGTCGATCTGATCAAGCATGCCGAAGGCCGACACCTGGCGAATGAGGATGTGATGCACTTCGGACTGATCCCGCGATCGCACCGGGGAATCTTCTGCATGAATGAACTGCCCGACCTGTCGCCGAAGATCCAAGTGGGTCTGTTCAACGTACTGGAGGAACGGGACGTGCAAATTCGGGGGTTCGCGGTCCGCCTGCCGCTCGACTTGTGCATGGTGTTCTCAGCGAATCCCGAGGACTACACGAACCGGGGCCGCATCGTGACGCCGCTGAAGGATCGCATCGGTTCGGTCATCCGCACGCACTATCCGCTGACGCGCGATCTGGGGATGAAGATCACCGACGAGAATGCCTGGACAGATCGCGACGGGATTCCCGTGCATGTCCCGAAGTTCATGAGGGAGATCATCGAGGAGACATCCCGGCTCGCGCGCACGAGTCCGCACGTCAACCAGGCATCGGGCGTCAGTGTGCGGATGTCAATCGCCAACTACGAGAACATGATCTCCAACGCCGAGCGACGGGCCCTGCTGCTGGGGGAGCCTGTCGCTGTCACGCGAATCACCGATCTGGTGCATCTGCCCGCCAGTGCCCGCGGGAAGGTGGAACTGTCGATGACTGAAGAGACCGGCGAGGAGGACCGGTTGATCCAGCGCCTCATCGAAGAAGCGGTGAAGACCGTGTTCGATCAGCATCTCAATCCCAAGCAGTTTCGCGGAGTCGTCGAGCACTTCGAGGGCGGGAGCCGGCTCGCAGTTGGAGATGGACTCTCCACCGAGGCCCTGCTTAAGGAGTTCGATCAGATCCGGGGGTTCCGCAAAATGATCACAGCCGTCGCAGGAGAGTTGTCCCCGGACCTGAAGGATCAGGCGATCGCCGATGCCCGTGATGCCGCCGTCGGGGAACTCATCCTCGAAGGTCTGTACGCCCACAACCGGCTGAACAAGAAGCCCAAAACCGGAGGGGCCCAATACGGCTGATGATCCATCTCCTGTATCCCGAGTTTCTGCTCCTGGCGATTCCCCTCCTGTATGCGTTCGCGCGCTGGGGGGGATTTCGTCCCGCATGGGTCTGGGGACTTCCTATTGCCGCCTGGATCGGGGTGCAGGCATTCTTCACGGGTCTGCTCCCCTGGTGGTCGCACCTGTGGCTGGTCGTGCCGGTGTGGATGTTTCTGCGTCCCTGGCTGCGGCAGGCAGGCGTCACGGGGGCACTCCGCGCTGCACTCATCACAGCACTTCTTCTGGCACTAACCGGTCCCGAATGGAATCTCGGCGGCAGGGGGATCGATGTCGTGGTTGTGGTCGACCGCTCCCGCTCGATGCCGGGCGAGTCGCATCGCAACGCGCTCGAACTGATCAACAATCTCGAAACCAATCGCGGGTCCGGAGATCGCGTCGCCGTGGTGACGTTCGGGAGCGAGGCACAGGTGGAGCATTCCCTTTCGGACCGGGCACTGCTGGAAGACTACGTCAAGGAGATTCTGCCGGACGGCAGCGACCTCAACGATGCCCTGCTGAGTGCGCTGAACCTCGTCGATCCCAACCGGCCCGTGCGCATCGTGGTCCTCTCCGATGGCGAAGCCAACGGATCCTCGCCCCTTTCCGCCTCCCGCCGGGCGCGCGAGCTGGGCGTCCCCATCGACTACCGGGCCTTCGAACGTCTGCGCACCGGTGATGCCGCCGTGCGGTCGATCTCACTTCCAGAGAATGTGTCCCCCCGCGAGCCGTTCCAGTTCTCTGTCGAGCTGTTTGCGGACAAGGATGTCGAGGGGACGGTGTCGGTCCTGCGCGACGGGCAGCCGATCTCCTCACAGACCGGCACGCTGTACTCGGGAACGAATCGCCTGACATTCCGCGATCTCATCGAGACGCCGGGCCTCAGTCAGTACTCCGTGCAGCTCGATGTCGCCGGTGATCCGCTGGTGGAGAACAACACTGGTGCCGGGTTGGTGCGAGTCGATGCCGGTCCCCGGCTGCTCGTTCTCAACTCGGATGGGGGGGAAGGGAATCTGGTGAAGGAGTTGCGGTCCGCGCGTCTACCGGTCGATGTCGCCGTGGCCGGTCAGCATCCCCTCACCCAGGACAGCCTCGATGCCTATCGGGCTGTCATCGTCGAGAACGTCCCGGCGGCGGAGTTCGGCCGGCTGAAGATGGAGCGTCTCGTGCAGTTCGTGGAAGATCTCGGTGGAGGACTGTTGCTCACCGGCGGGCAGCGCAGCTTCGGAGTCGGGGGTTACTTCAACAGTCCGCTGGATGATGTGCTGCCGGTCTCGATGGAGATGCGCGAAGAGCATCGCAAGACGCGCGTGGCCATCGCGATCGCCCTGGACCGTTCGGGGTCGATGGCGGTGACCGTCAAAGGCAACAAGACGAAGATGGACCTGGCCAACCTCGGGACCGCCGAATGCGTGCGGCTGCTCTCGCCGGGTGACAGTGTGGCAGTGATTGCCGTCGACAGTGAACCGCATGTCATCCAGAAGTTGACCGACGTGGACGATCCCGAGGCGATTGCCAAGAGGGCCCTCAAGATCGAGAGCATGGGGGGCGGCATCTTTGTGTACGAGGCCCTCGTCGCCGCTGGCAAGGAACTGGCCAACGCCGAGCAACTGACCAAGCACATCATCCTGTTCTCGGATGCAGCTGATAGCGAAGAGCCGGGCGACTTCAAGAACCTGCTGAAGAAGTTCGAGTCCGCCGGCATCACAGTGAGTGTGATCGGCCTGGGGACGAAGACCGATGTCGACGCGAAGCTGCTCGAAGAGATCGCGACGCTCGGCAAGGGCAACATCATGTTCACGACCGATCCCGAGGAACTGCCGCGGCTGTTTACTGAGGATACGATGTCGGTTGCCCGCAGCAGTTTCATCGAGAAGGATCCGATGACACAGGCCGACGGCATTCCCGGGCGGGCGCTCAGTGATGCGATGCTGCTGGGGAATCTGAACCTCGGAACGTTTCCCTCCGTCGACGGATACAATCTCAGTTACCTCAAGCCCGACGCGACCGCCGCCGTCATCTCGCAGGACGAGTACGTCGCCCCCTGGGCCGCATTCTGGTACCGGGGACTGGGACGCTGTGCGGCCATCACACTCGAAGTCGATGGCAAGTATTCCGGAGCGTTCGGACAGTGGGACTCGTACGACGACTTTCTGATCACGCATGCCCGCTGGCTCCTGGGAGGTGACGACCCGGATGAGGTGTTCGTCGATCTGCAGCGACAGGGGCAAGATGCGGTCATCACGGTGGAGCTGGACCCCACTCGACCGGACAAGGGGAGTGGTGCATCACCCAAACTGATCGTTGTGCCTCCGGGAGAAGGACGCATCGAACCGCTGCGGCCCGACTTCACCTGGACCGGGCCGGACACGCTGGAGGCCCGCTTGCGTCTGGACCGCACCGGCAGTTGGCGGACACTGGTCGCGACCTCCGGTGGCGAACTCAAACGGGGGCCGGCCATCACGCTCCCGTACTCGCCGGAGTTCGATCCCCGCGAAGGTCTGCCAACAGGCCGTGAGGTACTTGCCGAAGTGGCGGACCTCAGTGGAGGTGTCGAACGGGCCGACGTACTGGGCGTCCTGCAGAACCCGCCCCGATCGGCCCGCCGTGCGTCGCTGCTTCCGTGGCTGTTTCTGCTGGGCGTGATCCTGCTGGTGGTCGAGATTGCGGGTCGCCGGCTGTCGCTGTGGGAACGATTGCAGGATGCCGCCGAAGCCGCGATTCCTCAGACCATCAGGCCCACCGGCTGGCTGCCGCAGTGGAAGGTGTCGCTGCCCAGATTGCGCGGGTCGAAGGCAGCGAGTGCGAAGCCAGCATCAGATGTCGTGCCGACGGTGGCTCAGGTGAGTCCAGCAGGACCGACAGTTGGAGGAGCTTCGCGCCCGGCGAAACCGGCCAGCGAGCAACCTTCCGTGCCTGCCGTGGATGTCTTCGCTCAAGCGAAGGAGCGGGCCCAACGTCGGTTGAAATGACTGTTCAGAAAGCCCGCCGGCAGCGTCCGGCGGGTAATCTCAAGGCGCGTAAACGACGCGATGGTCGAGCTCGATGACGCCGTTCCACTTTGGTGGCTTCTCAGGCGGTGTCAATCTCGACAACCTCACTGAAGGAGTGCGGCTCCGGCATATCCTCGCCTCGTTCGCGAAGCCCTTCGATGTGAAAGTCAATCGCCTTACGAATCAGCGTTACCGCGTCCTCACGCGTTTCTCCGGCGGCAACACAGCCAGAGAGATCGGGCACTCAGGCACCCCAACTCGTATCGCCACGTTCAACGATGACTGTGTATTGCATGGGTTGATAGCACCCTTGCTGGCGCTGCGGGCATGTATCCCGGCAGGGCTATGCTTGATCGGGATCGAAGCCTTCCGCGAGTTCCTGGTCCCACTCGTCGAGCAGCGGCCAGTCGACCGCGCAGGTGCCGAAGTCGGCGAGGTGCTGGTACTCGGTGAGCCGGTCGATCGTGCGCTGCAGCTGGGCGTCGTCCTTGCGAAAGATCGGCCCGTGAGACGGGAGCAGCCACTTTACGTCACTGTTCCTGATGCGGGTCAGCGACTCGATGAAGTCGGGAAGATCTGAGCCGTGGTGGGCATCGATGTTGCCGACGCATCCATCTCGATAAATGTTATCTCCCGAGAACAGCAGCTCATCCAGGCGGAAGGCGAGCTGGGCCGGCGCATGGCCGGGCGTGTGCCAGACATTCAGCGTCAGTCCGCCGATTGATAAGGTGTCTCCCTCGTCGATCGTGGCGTCGAACAGAATGGTGGGCATGTCGATCGAGATCCCCTGGGCGGCGATCTCGGCATACGTCTGGATGCGGTCCCCCTTGGCCAACAGTTCGCGGGCAGAGGGATGCCCGACCACCTGGGCCTGCGGCATCATCTCTTTCGCCTTGCGCAGTCCCTGCACATGGTCAACGTCGGCATGCGTCGCTACGAGATACTTGCACCCGGAGAGGGGGAAGTCCATCTGGCGGATCAGGTCCACGATGTCTGAGAGCGTGTCTTCGTACCCGATGTCAATCAGGCCCCACTCGTCACCATCGAACACGAGGTAGACACAACACCCCAGCCGTCGGCGGGCCTGATAATTCATTTCGATGACGTGAGGGAACACCTCAAGTCGGGACATCATCGGGGAATGCTCCTGGGGACAGATGGGATCAGCACAGGCACCAAAGCCCACGCGTGGCAACCCGTGCGTACCTCTTGCCACGGAGCCTTATTACTGAACGCTCAACTGAAACGACCAACAGGTCAGACGCCGGACGGACTCAGGATAGCGGGAAACCCGATGCCCGTCTAACCGATGAACCGGCCCATCAGGCGGTGCCCTTCGTTGAGGACGTCTCCCGTGCGACCGGCGGCGATCTCGTCGTATGTTTGAGCCTTGTTCGGCGCGATCCCTTTGCCGCACATCGCAAAGGGGACATAGCCATGACTGTGCGTTTTGGTTCGCAGAAACGTCGGGTGATCGGGACACACCAGAATGCGGTAGTCCCGCTGCTTGCGTAACCAGGCATGCAGCGGGCCGACGATGTCCGCGTCGATCCGCTCGAGCGCTTGCACCTTCGCCGCAACGTCACCTTCGTGCGAGGCTTCGTCGGTCGCCTCGACATGCACGACCACCATGTCGTGGTCATGCAGCGTCTCGATGGCGGCCCGACCCTTCGCCGCATAGTCTGTGTCGGTATAGCCAGTCGCTCCGGCCACTTCGACGACGTCCCATCCCAGCAGCCGACCGATGCCCCGCAGCAGATCAACCGCCGTGATCACCGCCCCGCGCACTCCATACCGTGCCGCAAACGGCTTAAGATTGGGCCGCTTGCCCAATCCCCACAACCAGATCTGCGTGGCGGGCAGTTCCCCGCGTTCCCGGCGCGACTGGTTGAGTTCGTCCTCCGCGAACAATTTGATGCTCCGCTCCATCAGCGCCCGCAAATCGCAGGCACCGCTCCCCATCGGGAGGTTCCCGGCGACGAGCTGATCCGGGATGTCGTGGGGCGGGACGGTGTGCGTGTCGTCGGAGAATGGCGCCTTCCCGCTACGTGGGCGATACACCAGCAGGTTGCGGTAACTCACGCCGGCATGAAACTTCCAGTGTTCATCGCCGCACACCGACTTCTGCAACAACTCGATGAGGTGGGCTCCGAGTTCGTTGGGGATCTGACCGGCGGTGAAGCTCTTCATCCGCCCACCCTCGATCGTGACGAAGTTGCAGCGGATAGCCCAGTCGTCGGGGCCAAGTTCGATTCCCTGCGCGGCCGCTTCGAGGGGCGCCCGACCGGTGTGATACGCCAGCGGGTCGTAGCCGAACAGACTCATGGTGCCCACGTCGCTCCCCGAGGGCATCGAGGCCGGGACATGGTCGGCCAGTCCGACAACGCCGCGGGCGGCGATGTCATCCATGTGGGGGACATGGGCAGCCTGCAAGGGCGTATGGCCGCCGAGCGCGGGCTGCGGTTCGTCGGCACATCCATCAGGAATGATCAAGGCGTATTTCATCAGCAATCGGCAGCGGAAGGTCGTGGGCGAGCCCATGGTATCCCCGCCCAGCATAGCTCACCGGGCGACAGGATTGAATCGGTCCTGCAGGAAGTCGATACTGAAACCTCTGCAATCGTCCCCCCAGCGAGGAAGTGCCATGCTTGCGATCTGCCGACTGTGCTGTGTCTTGTTGATCTGGGGACTGATGTCAGTTGCCCAGAGTCGGGGGGCCGAACGTCCCAACATCCTGCTCATCATGTGCGACGACATGGGCTATTCGGACGTCGGCTGCTATGGGGGGGAGATCGCGACCCCCAACATCGACCGCCTCGCCACCGAAGGGCTGAGGTTCACCCAGTTCTACAACAACGCCAAGTGCACGACGACACGGGCCTCGCTGATCACCGGGCTGTACCCCCGGCGGGATGGACAACTCCTCAAGCCGAATATGGTCACCATCCCCGAGGTGCTCGCGCCGGCGGGATACTACACGGCCCTCAGCGGGAAGTGGCATCTGGGGAGTGCGGCCCCGCGTCGTCCCAGCGACCGGGGATTTCGCAACTACTACGGGCTGCTCGATGGCTGCTGCAACTTTCATGATCCCTCAATCCCCGATCCCGACTTCAAGGGGGGCAACGTCCGCTGGTTCGGGGAGGACGACGTTCGCATCACCAGCTTCCCTGAGGGCTTCTACACCACCGATGCCTTCAGCGACTATGCCTGCAAGGCCATCGACAAGGCCGCCGAAAAAAACCAGCCGTTCTTTGTTCATGTCTGTTACACGGCTCCGCACTATCCGCTCCACGCGCGCGAAGAAGAAATCGCGAAGTATCGGGGGAAGTACATGCAGGGCTGGCACGAACTGCGCCGACAGCGGCACCAGCGCCAGATTGACATGGGCCTGATCGACGCCGGTTGGGAACTCCCGCCACCGGACGCCGAGGTGGACCAGTGGGAGGACATCGACAACCACGACTACTTCGACCTCCTGATGGCCGTATATGCCGCGATGATTGACCGGATGGATCAGGGCATCGGCCGGATCCTTGACCGCATCGAGCAGCAGGGACAGACGGACAACACGGTCGTGATGTTCCTCGCCGACAATGGAGGGTGTGCCGAGAAGCCGGGCGGGTTCGACTACACACGCACACCGGGTGTGAAGGAGTTCTACACGGCGTGCGGACCGGGCTGGGCCTATGCGCAGAACACGCCGTTCCGCCGGTTCAAACAGTGGGTGCACGAGGGAGGCATCTCGACGCCAATGATCGTCCGTTGGCCGGGAGTCGTGCAACCGGGCACGATCACTCGCGATGTGAGTCACATCATCGATCTACTCCCCACCTGTGCCGACATCGCCGGAGCCACCTATCCGAGCGAACACGACGGCACCACGATTCTCCCCTGCGAGGGGCTGAGTCTGCGGCCCATTCTTGAAGGGTCGACGCGCGACGGCCACGACCGGATGATGTGGGAATGGAACGGCAACCGCGCGATTCGCGAGGGGGACTGGAAACTGTGCTGGGACCACACTCTCAAGGAATGGGAACTGTACAACGTGGCTGTGGACCGCACGGAAATGCACAACCTCGCCGCCGAGCAGCCGGACATGGTCGCCCGGTTGAGTGACGGCTGGTTCATCTGGGCCGCCGCGACCGGCGTCAAGGAAAAGCCGTCCGCCAAGGAGAAGGATTAGGCCGGACGGAGCCCATCACGCAACCATGTGACACGGGAGGATTCCATGAACCATTGGGCTGCCGGAGTGAAGATGCGTCCGATGACGGCCACCGAGGTACTGGCGGTGTTCAATGCTCGCCGGGAGGACTGGTGGTCATTCGATCCACAGAATGCGCCACCGATGCTCACCACGGACATGACTTTGCGGGACTTGCCGTTCGAGTGGCGAGTGTACTTCGATGACCCGGAATTCGACTTTGCTGATATGGTCTTCTGCTGGTTCGGCTGCACTATTCCCGGGGAGGAGTGGGCGGAGCTTTCCCGACAACTCGACAAACACACCGTCGGCGACGTCTGCTCATTGATCGGGCAACACGCCGAGATCGAGCAGGTCGAGCCCTTGCGAATGGCCGCGAACGTTTCGCCTGAGGCCGGTGTCTTTCTGGCCATGCTGCACATGATGGAGCGGATCGGGATTGATACCCGAGGCATCAAGCCCTCCGACTCGCTAGCTCCCTGGCTGAGGATCAGTCCGTACCGACTGCATGAGGAACTGATGCGGCTGTTTCCGGGTCTGCTGCCCGAGACCGAGGTCATCATGCACCCGCTGACCCGTGCCGGTGGTGCCATGTGTCTGCGAGAGGTCTTGTCGCTGATCGCGGCAGGCGTGTTTGCCTGGCTGACGGATGCCCTGGACGTGCTCCTCGCGTCAATGTTCGGGCTTCTGTTCGCGGTTGCATCGGTGTCCATCGGGAGTCGACTCTGCCCGACGCACACGCAGTTCACCGAGGAATTGACGTTCCGCGACCTGTGCCGACACGTCGCTGCCGCATGATGCGCCGACTTCACGCCGTTGCGCAAACGTTCCCCACATCTGGCGCATGGGAGGCGTCGGTTCCCCGCTCACTGCGGGTCATTACTGGCACGCAGAATCGGAGAAACCCGCAGCTCGAGCGGCGGCGCGCAGATCAGCGGGAGACTCAGGAGTAGAGCAGGTCGACAGCGGCCGACGCATCGACGCGTCCGGGGAGTTCTTCAGCAGCCAGTGCCACCAGTTCCGGACTGATGGCTGGGCACTCCTCGGTCTCGGCGGCCAGCAGGGCGAGCAGGCGCACAGGCGCCGGAGATCGCGCAGGCGTCCACCGGTGCGGGCATGCAGCGCCGTGATGGAGGCCTTATCAAATGCCGGCAACCCCTGCTGCCGGGTCAGTCCTTCGACATACAGCCGGACTTCCTCGGGGCCGAGTGGTCCCAGTTCGATCCGGACATCGGCCTGTCTTCGCATCAGTTCGTGCAGTCCCAGCGGCAGCGGAAGTTGTCCGGCGGCAAGGACGCTCACTGAGGCACCTTCGTGCACGGGGGCCATCAAGCGTTCGACGCACTGCAGGGTGTGGGCATCCGCGAGATCCAGACGATTCAGCAGCAATGTCAGCGGACGTCCCGATCGGCACCGCCCCTGCAAATGGTCTTCGACACGCCGCCACGCCATCCATGGCGGCTGCGACCAGCACGGCCCCAGCCCCAGTGCGGCAGCGAGCGTCCAGCCGAACAGGCCCGATTCGATCGTCGCCATGTCGAGCAGCACTCCCTGACCGCGCAGTTCACCAAAGACCAGCTGCAACAGGTCCGACTTTCCGCAGCCGGGTGGACCGCAGACGATCCCCAGTGGCCGTCGATGCTCGGCCAGATACATCATGCGCGACAGGGCTTCGTCGATGGACGGGCAGCGCCGCAGTGCGGGAAGATCGGCACCTCGTTCAAAGGCAGCCTCCGGGCGAAACGGCACCGAAGCGGGCATGGTCGTCAATTCCTTTACAGAGCGGGACTTGTCTCAGGGCTGTCGTCGGTGGAAGATCGCCCGTTATCCCTATCATCGGCATTTCGCACCCGCGAGCGCCATCGCCCGAATGCCGGCACGGAGATCTCCTCAACTCATGCACCGTTTTTACTTTCCGGATTCCTTCGCGTCACAGGACATCGAACTGACAGGTGACGAAGCGGCCCACCTGATCCGGGTGCTGCGCATCTGCCCCGGCGAGGAGGTGACGTTGTTCGACGGACAAGGGAGGTCGGCGATCGCCGTCGTGAACGACGTTCGCAAGAAATCGGCCGTGCTCGCAGTCCGGCAGATTCTGCCGGACACGGCTCCGCGGAAGCCACGATTGACGTTGGCGGTCGCTGCCCCGAAGGCGGACCGTCTGCAGTGGCTGACGGAAAAGGCGACCGAACTGGGAGTCGACGGGCTCGTGCTGCTGCAAACCGCACGATCGGTCGTGACGCCGGGGGAAGGTAAACTGCGAAAGTTGCAGCAGACATCAATTGCTGCGTGCAAACAGTGTGGAAGAAACGACTTGCTGCAGATCATGCCTCCCTGTCCGTGGCACGATCTGATCATCCAAGACCTCCCCAAGACCCTGCGGTTGGTCGCTGACCCACGGGGCGAGCCCATCGTCCGGATGCGGGAGTCGCTGGCCAATGCGCAAGCCGTGCTGATGGTCGTCGGCCCTGAGGGTGGGCTGAGCGACGAAGAGCAGCAGGAAGCCCGGGAATCCGGCTTTAGTGCGGTAAATCTGGGGCCAAACATCCTGAGGATCGAAACAGCCGCACTTTGCGGGGCGGCGTTTATCCGAGTAAGCGGACCTCGCGTATCCCTCTGATAACTTCTGATTCCGTGGTCAAATCCAATTGACTTCACTCCGCCCGCATGGTGTAATCTTGTTGATAACAGGCCGGGGCTGACGTCGGTATTGTCTCACCCGGATCGAACGGCACGGAGGGGATCGCCCAGTGAAGACTGTCTGGATGTCGTGGGAAGAGTCGCCGTGGATCTCTCGGCAGGCTCCACAATCGTCGCTGATCCAGCTGGCGGATCGGCTGGTGCAATCGGCCGGGGCGAGTGCGAGCCGGTCGGCCTGGCTGGAACAGTGTCTGTCCCAGCTGTCGATGGAGTTAGGTGCATCGGGGTCGGGGGTGCTGCAACGACACCCCGACTGGCGGATGTTGAGCCATCAGGGAACCCCTCCGGCATGGCGCGATGCACTCGGTCTGCTGGTCGATGCGATCGATCGGGACGCGGCCGTCTTCACGCCCATCGATGAGGAGCAGGAGCGACTGATCGCCCTCCCGCTGACCGGTCTGCCCGGGGAAGTGCTTGTGCTCGGCGGCACGCGTCTCGATGCGCAACAACTTCCCGCCGCACTGACACTGGGCCGCATTGTCGCGCGACTGTTGAAGATGCTCGATCAGCGCGAAGAGAACCGCATCCGCTTGGAGCGCCTGCGGGGGACTTTGACGCTGGCCCATATCTTTCTGCAGGAACGGGAGACACAGCCTTTGCTCGAACGCATCGCGCACGAGGCAACCCAGCTGCTCGATTGTGACCGGGCCAGCATCTTTCTATGGGATGCCGATCAGCATCAGCTGGTGGCCTGTCCGGCACTGGGGGTCGCGGGCGGCCGCCTGTGGCTGTCCGACCGCAAGGGGATTGTGGGGGAGGTTGTGCAAACCGGCAAAACGATCCGCGTGGATGATGCCTATGCCGATCCCCGCTTCGACGCCGAGGTCGACAAGGCGAGCGGCTACAAGACAGATAACCTCGTCTGTGCGCCACTGGTCGACGGAAGTGGTGAACGCGTCGGAGCATTCGAGCTGATCAACAAGCGGACCGGTCCCTTCACGCCGGCTGATGAAGAGGCCCTGCTGGATCTTGGCCTGCAAGTGGCGACAGCCGTGCAGAATGTGCGTGAACGTGAACAGCTGATGCGCAGCAATCAGCAACTCACCGAGCAGGTGGCCTCGCGCGTGCAGATTGTGGGGGAGAAGCGCTCCCATCCATGCGCTGCGGGATACCATTCGGCGGCTGTCGGCGACCGACCTGCCGGTGCTCATCCTCGGGGAGAGCGGAACCGGCAAGGAAGTGGCCGCCCAGGCGCTGCACTTTCAGGGTCCACGCAGCGACCGGCCGTTCGTCGCCGTCAACTGTGCCGCCCTCACCGAAACCCTGCTGGAAAGCGAGCTCTTTGGGCACGAAAAGGGGGCCTTCACCGATGCGCACGACACACGGGCCGGCAAGTTCGAGCTGGCCGATGGAGGCACGCTGTTTCTGGACGAGATCGGCGATATGAGTCCCGGCGGACAGGCGAAGCTGCTCCGCGTGCTTGAGCAGAAAGTCATCACACGAGTGGGGGGATCGCAGTCGATTCCGATCAACGTACGGGTCATCGCTGCAACGAATGCCAATCTGGTGGAGGGCGTGCGCGCCAAGCGGTTTCGCGAAGACCTCTATTACCGGCTGTGTGTCGTCACCCTGGAGATCCCTTCATTGCGCGATCGGCCCGAAGACGTACAGCCATTGGCCGAGCACTTTCTGGCTCACTTCTGCCGGCAGGCCAACCGCAAAGTGATGGGGCTGTCTCCCGATGCACGCCGCCGACTGCAGGCGCACGGCTGGCCGGGCAACGTCCGCGAACTGCGGAACCTGATGGAACGGATCGCGTTTCTCGCTCCCGGTGAGCGTGTGGAGGCGGATGATCTGTCGTTCATCCTCAGTGCCGAACAGAACCCCTTCGACACCTTCGACATGGAACTTCCGCTGGCCGACGCGACCAACCAGTTTCAGCAGGAGTTCATCCGCCGCGCCATCAAGCGGGTGCGGGGGAACATGAGCGAGGCGGCCCGACTGCTGGGACTGCACCGCTCCAACCTGTATCGGAAGATGCGACAGCTCGACATGGAAACGGGGGACGAAGACGAGCGGACTTCCAACATTCGCTGAAGCACCGATCCTGATTGTGAGACAGTACGCCGGCTGTCTCAGTGCCTGTTTCGCGTGTCCACTGTGCAATTTGAATTCACCCTCCCCCAACCCCTACTGAGTGGGAGGGGAGGGATGGACGGCGCGGCGACGTCCGCCGGCCAGAAGTCCTCCCGCGCGGGTGCCATGCCCGCATCGCAGAGCAGGGCGGGCATGTGCGATGACTCCAAGCATGGCCACGCGGCTGCACCGCACCGTCTGCCTACATGCACGCAGCGCCAGCAAGTGTGGCCCTCTGGTGACATCCGCAGTGTACTCGCTCGCGCTTCGTGCTTGTATCGCCCTTCAAGAAGCGGTGCTACCCACTGTTTGCGGGATTCCCCTGAGAGTGCGTGTTTGATCGGACAGCCTTCAAACTGGCGGTTCAGCGCCCAGTTGCTGATTTCGTAATCCTGACTGTAACGACCGTCGAGAATTGACGATGCGGCTGTGCGCCCGCAAAGTAGTTCCCTGTGTATCGCATGGGCACAGACTTTGCATTCGGTTTGAGTCGGTCGTATGCTGACTGACAGACTGGCAAGAAAAAGCAACTACTCACACTCATATAAGGAGCGAGCCGCGATGATCTCCCGACAAGAGCTGGAAGGAAAATGGACGGAAGTCAAAGGGCGACTTCAGGACCGCTGGGGTCAGTTGACGGATGATGATCTCCAGCGCGTGAAGGGAAATGCGAAAGAACTGGTCGGCGTCATCGAGCAGAAGACGGGCGAATCACGCCGCACGATTGAGAACTTCATCGACCAGGTGGTCGAGGACAGTGCCTCGGTGGTGCAGGCGGCGAGCGAAGTCGCCCGTGAATATGCCCACCAGGCAGGCGAAGCTGTGCAGGCCCGGTACGAACAGTTCGGTCCACAGGTGCGTGCAGGTTACGAACAGGCGGAAGGCATTGTCCGCAGCCGGCCCGTGGAGTCGGTCGCCGTGGCGTTCGGAGCGGGCGTCATCGCGGGCGTGGTCATGGGGCTGGTACTCAAGTCACGCTGATGCCGGAATGGTCCGGCTATCGCGATACCGCCGGCATGTCCGGCAACTCGCGCGATCGTATCGGAGTTGGCCTTCAGCGGTGGACATACAGTCCCGCGCGTCCGCAGTTTACCCTGGCAATTACATACGGAGACAGCCATGTCCAGAACGCACGACAGCCATGTCGACTACACTACAGAAGTCGATCAGGTAGCCTCCGGAGCAACATGCCCCGACGCCTGTGGAGAATGGGCCGAGAACTTCATTCAGCGGAGTCCGATGATCGCTACGTTGGCCGTCTTCGGACTCGGCTTGGGCGTGGGGGCAATCATCGGGAGCCTGCTGGCCGACTCCGCACCTCCCAGCCGTCGCCAGCAGGCCGAAGCACTGGGGCGCCGAGTCCTGGATTCGCTCTCCGATGTACTGCCCGACTCCGTCAGGCGGCACCTGGGTTAGTGCCGCGTGGTTTCATGATGAATCCCAAGCACTGCTGGACAAGCCAGCAGTGGCATCCGTCCGCTAAACGGTGACAGACCGTCGGTGGAGTTCCAGTTCTGAAGTCCGAGTTGAGGCCATTTGTCGTGGACCCGAAGACGTCAGCTGCCGAACTGCGACATCAGATGCAGGCGATCCGAGAGAACCTGCGTCCGGAGATGCAGGGAATTGTCAGCAGTGCCCGCCAGCTGACGGACTGGCATTACTATGTGCGGGCGTTTCCCTGGGCCAGCGTCGCGGCTGCGGCGATTGTAGGATATGCCGTCGTGCCGACGAAGCCGCGAATCGTCCGACCCGACGAGGAGATGCTGGCCCGGCTGGCGAAGGACAACAAGGTGGTGTTCCAGCAAACCAGCAAACCCGAGCGTGCCAGCATGGCGGGAGCACTCTTGTCCGTCGTGGGGTCCCTGGCATTGCGAGCTGGCCTGGCGTATGCAAATCAGCAGATCGGACAGGTCTTCAAGGCGGACAGACCACAGCCTGTTTCCCCGAAAGGTGAGCCACAATGATTGATGAATCGCGAGCAGAACGTGCCCGGCGGTTTGCGATGAGTGAACGGTCGTCGGGTCATCAAGGCAATGGAAATTATTCCGAGTCGGGGGGGGCGGCCCGTCTGACCCTGGAACACTGGATCGGCGAGCACCCGGCAATCTGCCTGGGCCTCGCTGTGGTCGCCGGAGTGAGCTTGGGATGGTTAATCAAACGCAAGTAAACGGCAAGACGGAACGTCAGACCCCGGGCCGGGCCGTTCGTCAGAACGTGCGCAGCCTGGTGCATGACGTCATCACGCTGGCGGAACTGCAGACGCAGTTGCTCAGTGTCGATGTGCGCGAAACCACGTCACGACTGGGTGTCCCGGCCGCGGCCTTGTTTTGTGGTGCTGTCCTCGCGCTGGGGGCAGTGCCCGTGTTGTTGTTGAGTGTGGGCTGGATGCTCGTGAACTATGGCGGGCTCAGCGAGCCGCTGGCCTTCTTGGTGACAGCGCTGTCGGCCCTTCTGGTCGCCGGAGTTCTGTTCTGGGCGGCATGGAGCCGGTTCACATCGGCCCTGGGCATCCTGTCCCGGTCTCGCAAGGAACTGACAGACAATATCCAATGGCTTAAGAAAACCCTGAGTCAGCGGGGATCGTCAGATTGAAGGCGGGCAGCATCGTTTCCATTTCACCGTTCAGATCGCATCACCCCAAGGAGAATAGGACCATGGCCAACACGAAGACGAACTCAGGAACGGCAAGCTCAAACCGGGAAGCCATTGCGCGCCCGATGAAGTCTGCCGACATGCAGCCCTGCGGCGACATTGTCGAGTACCTGAAGGCCTATGCCCGCGAGAAACCGGATGTGGCTGCGCTGTGGTGCTTTGGCATCGGTTTCATTGTCGGGTGGAAACTGAAGCCCTGGTAATTGGCAGAAATCCTTCACGTAGGGCCTCATGAGCGCCTCTGGTACCATCTCGACCCCGCCGGCCTCGACGGACGAATCGCAGCCACCCTTGGCAGCCGTCGAGGTCGCACCGGAACCGGATCGGTTGATGCCAGCGTCAATTCCTGAGCCGCCCCCGGTGGCGGCACTGGCAGATGTCCATTCGCTGCCCAGTGACGTGCCGGAGCCGGAGGATGCGACCGAGAGGGCGCTGGGCGTTCGTCGACAACGCCGGGCGTCGGCAGCCCTCACGACACTGGCCGTGCTGGCGATCGTGTACAGCATGTATTTCGCCCGTGCCTTTCTGCTGCCGGTGTTTGCAGCCATTGTACTCACGCTGTTGCTGCGGCCCTTAATGCGCCGGTGCCGAAGGTATCACATTCCCGATGCGTGCAGCGCGGCTGGTGCGTTGGGCCTGCTGTTACTGATCTCAGGCGGTGTGCTGGTCAATCTGATCAGTCCCGCGCGGGAGTGGATCGACACCGCCCCGGAGAATCTGCGGGTGGTTGGCGAGAAGCTGACGTTCATTCGGGAGCAGATCCAGGAGATCGACGAAACGTCCGAGAAGGTGCTGAACCTGGGCGCAGAAGAGGATCAGGCCGCACAGTCGGGAGATGGCGAATCCGTCATCGCCGAGACCTTTCGGGAGTGGACGGGTGCCAAGGACGCTGCCATCGCGGCCAAGGGTAAGGAGCCCATTCCCGTCGAGGTTCGGCAGTCGAAATTACTCACCGGAGTGACGCTGTTGACCACGACAGGAGGTGTGTTTGCGAGTCTGGTTGTGGCCATTGTGCTGACGTTCTTTCTGCTGACGACGGGAGACCGTTTGCTGAACAACGTCCTGCGCGTGCTGCCCAGCTTCCGCGAGAAGCGCAGCGTTGTCGAACTGGTGTATGAAGTCGAACGCGGTATTTCGTCCTACCTGCTGACGGTAACGCTGATCAACCTCGGCCTGGGTTTGGCCATCGGTACCGCGATGTGGCTGCTGGGAATGCCGAACCCCGCACTCTGGGGTGCCATGGGCACGGGGCTCAACTTCATTCCCTATCTGGGAGCGGCGGCGGGGACGCTGGTCGTCTTTCTCGTGGCGGTGTTCTCCTTCGACTCGTTGCCCTATGCCTGTCTCGTGCCGCTGGCCTATTTCGCATTGACCGCGATCGAGGGAAACGTCATTACGCCCTCCCTGTTGGGAAAGCGGATGAGCCTGAGTCCCATCTTCGTGTTTCTGTCTCTGGTGTTCTGGGGCTGGATGTGGGGGGTTGGTGGTGCCCTGCTTGCCGTGCCCATCCTGGCGATTCTCAAGGTCAGTTTCGATCAGTTCGAGCGGACGGAGCCATTGGGCACATTACTCGGCGAATAGGATCCCCGGGCGACATGAAGCGACGACTTCAGGCGGAATGGGGACACCTGACTGCAGCGTGGCAGAGCTGGGAAGCGGACGATGGTCCGCTGATGGCGGCCGCCGTGGCCTACTATGTGGGGCTGTCGCTGTTTCCGCTACTGCTGGTGCTGATCGCGGGAGTCGGTCTGGTACTGAAGTTCACGACGGTGGGCCAGAATGCCGAGCAACAGGTCATCACGACCGTTGCGGAGCATGTTTCCGCGTCGGTCGCGACCCAGTTGCTCGACGCACTGCAAAATGTCCAGGACCGGTCGGTCCTGAGCGGGCCGGTCGGCTTTTTCGGCATGCTGCTGACGGCACTCGCCGGCTTCGCCAACTTTCAGAAGGCCTTCGACCGGATCTGGAACGTGCGCTCCCATCGAAATCAGGGGATTCTGGCGGGGCTACGACGTCTGGTCATTGAACGTGGCATTGCCTTTCTGATGATGTTCGCGGTCGGGTTACTCGTCATTGTCATCTTTCTGCTCGGACTGATCCTGTCCCATATCCAGGCCTATGCCCCCGACCTGATTCCACAATCCGGTGTCCTCAGGAGGTCGGTCCAGTTTGTCATCACCCTGTTCCTCAATACGTTGATGCTGACACTCGTGTATCGCTGGCTACCCAAGATCAAGGTGCCCTGGCGAGACGCCCTCCGGGGAGGCATCGTGGCCGCGATCGGGTGGGAGGTTGGTCGACAGATTCTCGCAATGTTTCTGGTCGGAACAAAGTACAGCAGTGCCTACGGCGTCGTCGGCTCGTTCATCGCGATTCTGCTCTGGTGCTACTATGCGGTGGCCCTCGTGTTTCTGGGGGCGGAGTACATCAAGCAGCTGTGCATCAACACCGACGTGGACACGACAGGACCGCCCGTCCCCGAGGCATCGCCGGGTGTGCTGCCACAGCAGTCGCACATGAAGTGACCTGCACAGTCATCTCACAACAGCGAGGGCGGGCATTCCTGCGGGCTTTGTTGACGATCCGGGGAACAACCCGTCACCATGCAACGCGCCGCGCTGCTCGCGGCCTCTGTTGTTCACGCCACATGGTCCGTGCCGACGACTGTTGGCCGCCGATCGCATCAACCGTAGTCCCCGTGGAGCCCCAATATGTTTCTTGCCTTCCTCAGACCTGTTGCCGTCGGTGGCATCGCGCCCGTCCTGCTGGCACTCACCTGCACCGGAACCTTCGCGGCTGAGCCGCTGGTACTTGATCTCTGGCAGGGCCAAGCTCCCGGTGAAACCAAAGAGCTTCCCCCGGAAGTCGATCAGACGAAGCCCGAAGACAAGCTGATCGCCGGGCGGCGGATCATCAAGCTCGGCAACGTCTCGACGCCGCAAATTGCCGTCTATCGACCGCCCGCTGACAAGGACACAGGTGCGGCGGTCGTGATCTGTCCGGGGGGCGGACATCACATTCTGGCTTACGATCTGGAGGGGACCGAGGTCGCCGAGTGGCTGAACTCGATCGGCGTCACCGGCATCGTGCTCAAGTACCGGGTGCCCTCCCGCGATCCGGAGCGCCGCTGGTTGGCCGCAGTCCAGGATGCACAACGGGCGATGAGTCTCGTCCGCAGCAAGGCCGACGAGTGGGGCATCGATCCCGAGCGCATCGGCATCTGCGGCTTCTCGGCAGGCGGAGAAACGGCCGGGCTGACAGTGCTGTTCGCCGACCGGCAATACGCCAGTGTCGACGAAGCTGACACGCAGCCCTTCCGTCCGGACTTTGCCATGCTCGTCTACGCTGCAGGGTTCACGCCCAGGGACGAAGCGCGACTGCATGACTACATCACGGTGCCCAGTGACGTCCCCCCCATCTTCTTCGTCCATGCCTTCGATGACGGTGTCTCGGTGCAGAACCCGTTGCTGCTGGCCAGCGCCATCAAGCAGGCCGGTGGTTCGGCGGAACTGCATCTGTATGCAACAGGTGGACACGGGTATGGGTTGCGTCCGACTGACGAGGCGGTCACACGCTGGCCCGTGCGTGCCGGAGAGTGGCTGCGCGAACGAGGACTCCTGACGAACTGACTTAGAGGGGATCACATGCTCCGCACAAACTTTCTCGCCTTGCTGCTGTCTTCTGCTGTCGAGGCAGACGACACACAGCCCCCGGGAAACAGTTGGGTCCAATCACAAGTTCCGTCACCCCGGAATCAACTCGCATGAAGAGAAATCCTCTACCGGCGTATAAGGAGGTGACTTACCCCCAATTGAGAAGTTTTTGTGAAACCGCTCGATGTGGGGGCATGAGTGCGGCCGCTCAATCACTCAACGTGGCGCAGCCGACAATCTGGAAGCAAATCCACAGTCTGGAGTCGCACCTGGGGGTGCCGCTGCTTGAACCGCATGTTCACGGGTGCCGACTGACGGCTGCCGGGAGAGCGCTATATCAATTGGTTGCTCCACTTGTCGCGGAGATCGAGTCCGTACCCGAGCGATTCAAGGCCAGCCTTGGCCAGCAGGCTCGCAGGTTAGTGATCGCCGCCACTCCCCGTCCGTTCGACGAAGAGATTTTTCCCTGCGTTGCCGCGTACGAACAGCAATACCCACACGTTCGCCTGGTGTTGAGCCAGATGGTGACGCGAGAAGGAGTCGTCCGTGCCGTCGAGTCCGGCGAAGCCGATCTGGGGCTCGCGAGCCTGCGTTATCAGGATCCACATGAACAACTCAAGTCCGTGCCGGTCTATGAACTCGATCTTGTACTTCTGGTTCCCCCTGAGCATCCACTGGCGAAGAAGTCCATTACGCTGAAGGATTTTGCGAAGCACCCCATACTTAACACACGAGGGCTGTATTCGGATTGGGGAGTTTCCTCAGTGCTTGAATCCATCAAGGCGTTTGATCACCCGCAGCGACGGGTGGAGCTGGAACTGGCCCGGTCGATCCGATTCTACGTCAATCAAGGGATGGGAATCGGAATCGTGGTCAAACCGGTGGGCACACCTCCACTGGACAATATGGTCGAACGTTCACTGTATCCGATCTTTCAGACGCGGATCACGATGAGCGCCTTTTATCGCCGGCAGGTCACTCCCGATCAGGAACTTCTGGACTTCGTTGAGGTTGTCCGCAGAACACTTGCCCCGAAGGTTGACCAGATGTCGCGCGTGAAAAAGAAACCCCATAAATAGCCTTGGGCTATGGCTGTTCAACAACAATATAACCTCACTTGCCTTTGACTTCCGGGCAATGCCGTGGAGAATTGACGTTTCCCCGGTTGACCGCGATTCGATAGCTTGAATCACAGCAGTGCAGGCGACACCGGTTTTGATTCTCCCGTTGCAGAGCCATCTGCGCTGGATCTTCAGCCGTTCGCAATCTTGAGTGTTCGTCTCATTTAAACCCATTTGTCCAGATTGTGGAGAAGGAACATGAACCCGCTTAGAAGGTCACGGAACAGAGCGTTTACACTCATTGAATTGCTCGTCGTGATCGCGATCATTGCGATTCTGATTGCACTTCTGCTGCCCGCCGTGCAGCAGGCACGTGAAGCAGCCAGGCGCACACAGTGCAAGAACAATCTGAAGCAGTTCGGGCTGGCCCTGCATAACTACCACGATGTTTATAATGCGTTCTGCATGCGACAGGGTGGGCCGGGAACCTCGGCCCCCATTGGCAACGGCCCCAATGGTCCCGGCCAGGCCCGGACGTCCTGGGGCGGCCATGTGTTCTTGCTCCCCTACATGGATCAGGCACCGTGGTACAACGAAATCACTGCACAGAATCGAGTCGCATGGGATCGCACAGCAGGCACGGCCTTTGCTCGACCCGCGACTCCTGCCTTCAATTGCCCTTCTGACCCTGGCCAGGAGGACCCCGTCATCGCCCGAACGCAGGGTGTGAATAGCTACACTTATTGCCAGGGTGACTCGGTGGCTGAAAGTGCTACGAATCCCGGCAACTCCATCGCCAACGCACTCCGTCCCTTGCCGACGCGCGGTATGTTTGGGGCACTCCGAACCTACGGCTTGCGTGATTGCGTTGATGGCAGCAGCAATACCGTCGCCATGGCTGAGCGTGCTCGACCAGTCGCCAGTCCGCGTGGGGGTGGACTGCTTGTGGCCGCATCGCCGCTGACCGCGCCGATTCAGTGCACAGCTCTGTACAATCGAACGACGTGCATGTACCTGATTGATGCTGCCCCGCTGAATGACAGTGCACCAGGATACCGGGCGATGGCGGGCAACGCGTTTTTCGCATCGTTCACAACGGCGATCCCTCCCAATAACGGGAGTTGTTTCGACGCGACCGTGACGCTCAACAGCATTCACTGGAATCCCGTGCTGCCGGCAGCGGGGAGCTACCATGCGGGAGGGGCCCAGGTGCTGATGTGCGATGGTTCGGTACGGTTCATCAGCGAAAACATTGATACCGGCAATTTGTCTGCCAGTTTGCCGTCTCCCACTTCGGGCGGTGGACAGAGCCCGTATGGTGTCTGGGGTGGGTTGGGAACTCGCGCCGGCGGCGAAGTCATTGGAGAGTTCTGAATCACAGGGGATATCCGTCCCTGCCGGGCAGGCTCGCTCCTGTCCGGCAGGATCCGTCTTGAGAGTTTCGACTGCACTTGCTGTCCGATCACGGCAAGGCAGAGTCTACTGGGAAGAACCATTATGCGTGGAGTGACGTTTGCGATCCTGCTGCTCAGCATCCCGGCGATGGGCTGCGGGTCGAGCGAGGATAGTTGGGCAAAGAACCGACAGAAGACGGTTCCGGCATCGGGGACGGTTACCTACAAGGGCGCGCCACTGGCCGATGCCACAGTGATCTTGGCTCCAGTTAATCCCACGGGAATCGGATGCGCCGCCAAGACAGATGCCGAAGGCAAATTTGAACTCTCCACCTATCCAGAGACGACTGGAGCGATCCCTGGTTCCTACAACGTCATGATTACCAAGATCGAAGTTCCGCCATTGCCCGGAGGAGAGGACGGAGAGGGCGGCCCTCCCCCCCCTTCGGGACCTGTTTACGCTAAGAAGCTGATCCCCGAGAAGTACGGCAACCCTGTCAAGTCCGGACTGAAAGTGGACATCACCGATTCCGGAAAGACGGACATCGCATTTGACCTGAAGGATTGACGGTTCGAATACCTTGCTTCCGCGGAAAGGGGTATGTCGGGTGTTTCGCGTTAGCGAACGATGAAGGACACCCTGCCGGGGGACCTGCGAACACCCATCCTGCTTCGCGACCCCCTTGCCGGTTCTGTAAGATGCGGCCGATATGAACTGGCCGCTATTGAGTCGCATGCTGGGAATGCTGGGGATGCTCATGGGAGCATCGATGGTGTTCAGCCTCCCGTGGGCGTTTCCGATCTGCGGTCAGACACAGGTGTTCGAGTTGCGCGGCTTCTGGGGGCTGGTCGGTGCCATCGTCTGCAGCCTGCTGGTGGGCACGGGCCTGTATCTGCAGGGGCGAAAGGCGGTCGGCTCCATGCTCCGCAAGGAGGCTCTCGCCATCGTCGGTCTGGGCTGGATGCTCGCCGGCGTGCTGGGGGCGCTCCCGTATCTGCTGGCGGGAGTCTCGCGGACTCCCGAGGCGCGGATGCATCTGGCCGATGCCCTGTTCGAGTCGGTCTCCGGGTTCACGACGACCGGTGCCAGCGTCCTCACTCAACTCGAAGATCCGGTCCTCGTGCCGTGCTGCGTGCTGTTCTGGCGGTCCTTCACCCACTGGCTGGGCGGGATGGGGATCATCGTGCTGTTCGTGGCGATCCTGGGACAGCTGGGGGCGGCGGGCAAGGCACTGATGCGCAGGGAAGTGCCTGGTCCGATCAGCGAATCGGTCACGCGCTGGCCCGTGTGTGCCGGAGAGTGGCTGCGCGAGCGAGGACTCTTGACGAACTGACGCAGAGGGGATCACATGCTCCGCACAACGCTTCTCGCCTTGCTGCTGTCTTCTGCTGTCGAGGCAGACGACACACAGCCCCCGGGCAGCCCGACGGTTGTCGAAACGATGCCGGGCCTGATTGCTTTCTGGAAGTTTGGGGAAGAAGCCGGGAACCCTCGATCCTCCAGTGGAACCAGGGAAGCGCATCCTTTGCAGGAAGTCGGTGGTCCGATTGGGCGAGTGTCCAGTGGGTCGTATTCCGGATACTCCGCAGAACTGAACGGACGTCAGTACTTTCGCATCCCGTATTCTGAGACGGGAGATCTCAACATCTGTGGACCTCGGGCACAGGTCAGCATGTTTGCCGTCGTGCGTTTGATCAATCTCAGGCAAAGCAAGACGATCGCAGGCATGTGGAGCGAGGGTCAAGGGGCGAACGATGACACCGGGACCCGGCAGTACGCCCTGCTGATGAACATGCCGACCTACGGCGGCCCCCGCCAACTCACTCCGCACATCTCCAGCGAAGGCGGCGTGACGCGGCGCGCCGATGGCAGTCCGTTCCCGTGGTGCGCCGATTATGCTGCGTCCGTCAGCGAAGTGCCCGAGGAGCAATGGTGCACGCTCGGGTTTACGTATGACGCGCAGTACATCAGAGCCTATGTCAACGGTGTCTGCGATCAGCGACCGCTTGATGCTGCGAAAGATCGGCGCACCGATCGCTATTTCACGCAAGAGGGTCCCGATGGGATGGACCGGGGCATGAATCCGTACTTTCATGGGCGGGGCATCTTCTGCTACGAACCGGCGATGGCGACTCAAGGTCGAATCCCGCCCTCTCCGTTCACGGTTGGAGCTCGTTACGCCGTCGGGCGGGAATTGGGTGAAGCGACGATCGGCCGGTTTAGCGGACTGGCAGTGTTCCAGCGGGCCTTGTCAGATGACGAGATGCTGCTGCTGCATCGTTCCGCCGCCATTGAGAAGCTCAATCCATAAAGACCGTCCCCAATGATGTTCGCGCAGCGTCGTCGGTACGGTATGCGCCGCCGCGGGTGGCTCTCTGCCCGCATCACGTCAGGCCGAGGACCTGGTCCATGCGGCGGCTGACGTCGGCGAGGTAGTCCCAGTCGCCCGACTGCACTTCCGCCGCGGCCCAGCCTGAATACCCAAGCTGGGTGAGTTCCTCCCGCACACCGGCCCAGTTGATGCTCCCCTCGCCAATCGGCGTCTGGAAGCCCCTGGCCATCCCCTCTTTCATTGCCTTGTTGAGGTCGTACTCCTTGATGTCGAGCTTCTGAATCTGGGGGCCGAGCACCTGCACCCAGTGCTCCGCGACGCCCCAGCGCATGACGTTGCCGACGTCGTAGTGCACGCCGACCCAGGGATGGTTGATTTCGTCGATGTAACGGTGCATGTCGAGCGGGCTGATCAGAAATGTCGCCCAGACATTCTCGACCAGAATCTTGATCTGTTGACGCTCGGCATGAGGGGCCGCCGCCCGGATGGCGTCCTGCGTTGTCCGATAGCTGTCCCAGAAGGGTCGCTTCTGATCGTAACGGCAGACGACCAGTATGCTGTCGCCGCCCAGTTCTTTGCTGAGATCGATTGCCGCCTCGATGTTGTCGATCTGCGGACCCACGATGGCGTCGATCACGAGGCCGGATTTCCGGCTCGCCTGCAGCCACGCCTCGGGATCCTCTACTTCGCTGAGGTTGGGCTCGATGCCTTCGTAACCGCATTCGCGCAGTTTGTGAAAGGCGTCGGCCAGCGGGAGCGAGCGGTCGCCGACCATGTTCCATTTGAGACTCTTGCGAATCTTCCCCTGCAGAGGGCCGGCGGTGGTGTTGCGGGTCTGCGTCATGAGTGCGGCGGCGGCGAGGGCCGAGGTATTGAGAAATGTGCGTCGATCCACGGCAGCGTACTCCTTCGATGGGGGGGACATCGTCCAGCATGACGTCGTACAGGCGACTGAGCAAGGCGATCGCTGATTCCATTCACTTCGCAGCGA
Source organism: uncultured Planctomycetaceae bacterium (assembly GCA_963707405.1). Taxonomy (GTDB): domain Bacteria; phylum Planctomycetota; class Planctomycetia; order Planctomycetales; family Planctomycetaceae; genus CAVPPT01. The sequence continues at coordinate 25,808 of CAVPPT010000029.1, forward strand.
CATGCTGCCCGCGTGTGTTGGAGTCCAGCCTTGCCGGCCGTTTCAAGACAGGGCAGATCAGATACAAGCACGCAGCGCAGGCCAGTGCGCAATAGTGGCGGTGGGGACGCACTTTCGCGCGCTGCGTGCTTGTAGGGATGACGAGCGGTCGCGTGGCCGGGGGCTGGACCGCAGGGAAGCCCCGGATCGTTCCGGGGTTTCGCTCCTGCCGTCGCTCCAACCCCGGCCACCCGTCCGGTGTGCGAAAACCGGCAAGACTCGGTAACATCACAGATGCGATTGGCCGGCGGCGAGGAGGTGTCGCGTCGCCACCATCAATGCGGTGAGGAAGGTGAGTTGATGGGGACTTCTCAGTCGATACAGCCTCGTGCGCCGGCGGACGCCGAGGATGTCCTGTCAGCGATCTTCGAGGAACTCTCGGAGATTGTCTGGCGTTCGACCCGTGCCGGAGACGGTCTGTTGCTCAACGGTGCGGCCTGCACGGTACTGGGCTGGGATTGCAGCGAACTTCGACGCGACATTCCCTGGTGGCAACAGATTGTCCACCCCGAAGATCATAAGGCGTTCTCCCAATCACTGGAACAGGTCGATGGTGGGCGTTCGGTCGAGCACTCGTATCGGGTGGTCACCCCTGCGGGCGAGACGCGGTTGCTGCGCGGCACGACGAAGCAGCTGCATGGCAGCCTTGAAGAGGGCGACTTTCTGCTGGGGATCGCCGTGGACGCGACAGCGCGTCCGCAGACGGGCCAGGGCCTCAATCACCTCAAGGAAGGGTATCAGACGCTGGCGGACAGTCTGCCTCTGAACCTGTTGCTCAAGGATGCCCAGGGGCGGAGGACGTTCGCCAATCGCCGATACCTGGATCTGCACAATTGCCGCCTGGAGGAGGTTGTCGGCAAGACGGACTTTGATCTGTTTCCGGAGAGTCTGGTGCGCAAGTTTTCGGAGGACGACTCGCGTGTGCTGCGTACGGGTGAAGTCCTGCGGGATATTGAAGAGTTGCAGACTCCGGATGGAGGCCGGCGGTGGATCGAGCGCGTCAAATCCCCCGTCCGCGATGCCGAGGGTCGCATCGTCGGCGTGCAGTTGCTGTTCTGGGATGTGAGTGACCAGAAGCAGGTCGAGGCGGCACTCAATCACGAGCGTTTCCTGCTGCATGTGCTGCTGGAGAACATCCCGGACAGTCTGTACTTCAAGGACCGGGAAAGTCGGTTTCTGCGCATCAGCCGAAGCATGGCGCAGAAGTTCCATCTCCGCGATCCGGGTGAGGCCGAAGGAAAGAGCGATGCCGACATCTTCACCGAGGAGCATGCCGCCCAGGCGCGGGCCGATGAGTTGCGGGTGATGGAGACCGGCGAGCCCGTCGTGGCGCGGGTGGAGAAGGAAACCTGGCCGGACCAGGAGGATACCTGGTGCTCGACGACGAAGATGCCTCTGCATGACCGGCAGGGAAAGGTCGTGGGTACGTTCGGAATCTCGCGGGACATCACCGAACTGAAGCGCGTCGAGGATGCACTGCAGCGGGAACGCGATCTGCTGCGAACGCTGATCGACCGGTTGCCAGACCTGGTCTTTGCGAAGGATATTCAGGGCCGCTTCCTGATGGCGAACCAGGCGATCGCCACGTTTATCGGGGTAGAACGTCCCGTGGATGTGATCGGACGCACCGATCGGGATTTCTTTGCTCCCGAACTGGCCGCGCACTTTATTGAGGACGATCGCCGGGTCATGGAGACGGCCTCGCCGCTGATCGATCGTGAAGAGTCGGTCATCGATCGGGACGGCCACCCGCTCTGGTTACTGACGTCCAAAGTTCCTCTGCGGAATGCCAACGGAGACGTGATTGGCCTGGTCGGCATTGGCCGCAACGTCACGCGACTCAAGAGTGCCCAGCAACAGTCGGAGCGGCAGGCTCTGGAGGCGCGGCTGCTGCATCAGGCCACAGCCATGGCTGCGGAAACCAGTTCGCTCGACAACGCCCTGCAGGCGTGCGTCGACAGTGTGTGCGAGCTGGCGGGCTGGCCGTTCGGCTGCGTCTATCTGCCCGCCGGGGACGGGGAAGCGCGGGCTGTGCCCGGCAGGGATCTGGCATGTCGACGATGAGGAGTTGCTGGCAGAACTGCGCACAGCGAAGGAGATGAGCTGTTTTCTGCAGGGACAGGGACTGCCCGGCCGCATCTGGGAAACGGGTGAACCGGGTTGGATCCGCAATGTCCAGCAGGATCCCGAATTCCAGCGCAGCGAATTGTGCCGGCAGATTGATTTGCGCGGGGCGTTTGGATTTCCGGTCAAGATCGGGGACGAGCTGGTCGCCGTGCTGGAGTTCTTTGCGCCAGGAGATGATTCCTGATGATCAGTTGATCGTCGTGGTGCGCAGCCTTCGCGCGCAGGTGGGGCGCATCATCGAGCGCCAGCGAGCGGCCGATGCGCTCCGCACCGCGGGATGCCGCCGATGCCGCCAATCGCGCCAAGAGTGACTTTCTGGCCAACATGAGTCATGAAATCCGCACGCCCATGAACGCGGTCATCGGCATGACCGAACTGCTGATCGACACACCGCTCGATCCCTCGCAGCGGGAGTACGTCCGCATGGTGCATGAGTCGGGCGAGGCCCTGCTCGTGCTCATCAACGATATTCTCGACTTCTCGAAGATCGAGGCCGGAAAGTTCGAACTCGATGACGTCACCTTCCGGTTGCAGGATGCCATCGGCGATACGATGAAATCGCTCGCACTGCGGGCCCATCGCAAACATCTGGAACTGGCTTATCACATCGCGCCCGATGTGCCGGACGTCCTGCGAGGAGACCCCGGCCGGTTGCGCCAGGTGGTGGTGAACCTGGTGGGCAATGCCATCAAGTTTACCGAAGTCGGCGAAGTCGTTGTCCGCGTGACCGGAGAGGAACGGTTCGGAGATCGCATCCGCTTGCGCTTTGAGGTGCACGATACCGGGATCGGCATCCCGCCGGAGAAGCAGCGAGACATCTTTACCGCATTTGAGCAGGCAGACACCTCCATCACCCGCCGCTATGGAGGAACCGGACTGGGACTGGCGATTACCCAGCGCATCGTGGCCCTGATGGAGGGAACCGTCGACGTGCACAGCACTCCGGGAGAGGGCAGCACATTCGAGTTCACGTCGGTGTTTGGCGTGGCGCAGGAAGCGGACCTTCCGCTGCATGCCACCTCGTGCGTCGACATGGACGGAATGCGCGTGTTGGTGGTGGATGACAACCTGACCAACCGCCGCATCCTCGAAGAGATTCTGCGCATCCATGGGATGTGGCCGGTCGCTGTCGCGGATGCCAACGCAGCCCTCTCGGAAATGTCCCGGGCCGAGGAAGCCGCTGCCCCGTATCCCCTGTTGCTGACCGACATCAACATGCCCGATGTCGACGGCTTTACGCTCGTCGAGCGGATCCGCAGGAATGAGGGTCTTTCTCAGCCGGTCGTCATGGCGCTCACCTCGGGAGACCGTGCGGGGGATCGGGTTCGCTGCAAGGAACTCGGGGTCGCCGCGCATCTGATGAAGCCGGTCAAACAATCGGAACTGTTTGATGCGATCGCGACCGCCATGGGGTTCGAGGAAATCCTCGACGAACGAGCGCTACTGCCGGGGACACATGCGGAGTCCACGGTCACACCGTTGCGCATCCTGCTGGCCGAAGACGCTCGCGCCAACCAGGTGCTCGCCGTGGGATTGCTCAAGAAGTGGGGACACACCGTCAGCGTGGCCTGGAATGGCCGGGAAGCGCTCGAGGCACTCGCACGCGAAGCATTCGACCTCGTGCTGATGGATGTGCAGATGCCGGAGATCGATGGACTGACAGCCACGCGGATGATCCGGCAGCGCGAGGCGGAGGGGGGCCGCTGGTCACAGTCCCGGCGACCGATTCCCGTCATTGCGATGACGGCACACGCCATGAAAGGGGATCGCGAGCGCTGTCTGGAGGCTGGCATGGATGCCTATGTTTCCAAACCCATCCGCGCGAACGAACTGGCCTCGGCGATCGAACTGGTCGTGCAGGAAACGTCGTATGCGCAACCACAACCTGCGGAGGATGGGGAGCCACCTGCCAGCGGAGACGGGAACGGTCTGTTCGATCTGCAGGTCGCGCTGGAGTCGGTGGACGGCGACCGGGACCTGTTGCGGGAGGTCGCGACCGCATTCATCGAGGAGTGCCCGCGTCATCAACAGGAACTTCGAGCGGCCTGGACGGCAGGTGATGTGAAGACCGTCGGTCGTCTCGGGCATCTCATCCGGGGGGCCTGCCGGACGTTCGGGGCGGATACGGTCCGCCAGAAAGCCCAGCAGATCGAGGAGTTGGCCTCAACCGGTCAGCTGTCAGCGCCAATCGAAATTGTGGATGACCTCGACGCAGCTCTGGAGGCACTGCTGGGGGAACTGCAGACCACGCTGGTGGGATGATCGCCGACGGGCACTTCATTGAAAGACTTCGCCCCGCGTGCCGCTGCCGTTTTGCCTCGTTGAAAGAGCCATGCCCGCCCTGCTGCGCGATGCGGGCATGGCAACCGACGCAACTGGAATTCACCCTCCCCGTGAGGAGGGTCGAGCGCAGCGAGCGGAGGGGATAGCCCCGGATCTCGATCCGGGGTCGCGAAGCGAAAGGAGGTTGTGGGTGAGGTGGCGTTGTCACCAGACGGCGTGCGGTCGTCCCGCAACCTCTTGCGGCTGCGCCGCACCGCTTCAAGAAGCGGTGCTACCCTCGGGATTCCCGCGTTCGCAGGAATGACGAGATCTTGGGTCGTGATCCGCACTCACACAAGCGGACGAGCGACATACTGCAGCAGGTAGCAGTAATGCAGGGCGCTGCCCACGATCACGAGCAGATGCCAGGTGGCATGAAACCACGGCCGTCGGTAATCGTTGGCCAGAAACCACGTGCCGCCCAGATACATCCCGCCACCCAGCAGAATCAGCGCCAGACCAGTCCCCCCGCTGATGGCCCACGCCTTGGGCAGTCCCAGTGCGGGAATCCAGCCCAGTGCCACGAACCAGCTGATGGGCAGCGAATGATCACCGGTCCGACTGCGGGCCACACATCCCAGCAGGGCGATCGTCCACATCAGTCCGAGCATCGCGGCTCCTCCCAGTCCCGGTAGATGCAGCAGCACGAAGGGAGTGAAGGCACCCACAATGTGCATGAAGATGCACATCTGATCCAGCATGCGAAACCACGTGCGACGCGGGTCACCAGCGACAAAGCTGTGCGAGAGCGTGGACGCGGCATACACGCCTATCAGCGTGGCCAGATAGATCGAGCACCCCGCGATCCGCCAGAAGTCCGCATGGGGACTGATGGTGCGCATCATCACCAGCGCACCAGCAGGCTCAGCGCACATCCCAAGCCGTGCGTCCACTGATTGAGGGTCTCGACCGGGTCGAGCTTTTCGGCAACGAATGCTTCCGAGTGAGCGGATGCGGAACCGGAAAGAGTGCCATCCACGATCCGGGCCTCCTTGCCTGCAAGAGTCGGGAACATCACACGCCGCGAGTCCACCAGACTCGCGGTTCGCACTACTTCTGTGTCTCGCCTTGGTGTCAGGGTTGTGTGCCACTGGCTTTGCCAGTGCAACGTCCTGGGATCGCACTCATTGTGACACACTGGCGGAGCCAGTGGCACCCTGCGCGGTTCGTACAACGTCTGGATCGGTATTGAATGATTGATCGTCCCACCGGCCGGGGACGCTGCAGAAAATGCCGGAATCCTTTCAGACTTGATCGCAAATCCACGACATCGGCAGGTTCAGTTTCTCTCACCGCATCCAGACGTCGGAACCGGCACAGAGACCTTCTGCGGACGCCGCACTACCGGGCGGCAGCTTTCAGGAGTTGGGGAACTTTCTCCTTGATATGATCGACCGAGGCGCTCACGCTCTCCACTTTGCCGCTGTGATCGACCAGCAACATCGTCGGGAGCGAAATGATGCCCAGCTCGATGGCCGGACGACTCTCCAGACCCCCTTCTTCATAAATCTGGGGCCAAGGCACCTGATATTGCTGAAGATACTCCCGGATCGGTGCACCGGGGGAATCCAGATTCACGCCGATCACCTCGAATCCCTGCTGGTTGTATTTCTGGTACAGCGCCTTGATCTGCGGCAGGTCCTCCGTGCAGGGCTGGCATCCTGTCCACCAGTAGATGACCAGCAGCACCTTGCCCTGGTACTTGGCGGTGTCGATGGTCCCGCCCGTCAGCCCGGCCCCGGATAACGCCAGCGGTTTACCGACGAGGTTCAGACGCCGCAAAGCTCCTGTCGCCTTGCCAGCCGACGGTGCCGCACGATGTTGCGACGCCAGCTGCTCGTACCATTTGCGTGCTTCGGCCACATTGCCGCTCAGTTCGTTGGTGATGCCCAGTTGCAGCAGTGCATCTGCGGCGTCTTCCGACTTGGGATGCGCCTTGACGAACGATTCCAGCGACGTCAGCCACCACGTCTGGACGTCACCGCGCTGGTCGGCCTTCGACGTCAGTAGTCGCGTGTTATACTCGGCCAGCATCCGGCGATAGGAAACATACGCCGCCAGTTCCGATTGCGGGGCCGCACGGACGATCTCCTGTTCGAGCGACTGGAGGGCCGGCAATCCATCGGGAAAGGCGTTCATCTGAGTCGCGGCGGTGATGCCGTCAATCTGCTGGCGCAGCCACTGCTCCCGTTCGTCGCTGGTTCCCGACGCCTTCGCCAGTTGACCCAGCAGTTGGGCACGGGCGACGTTGTATCGTCCGACTTGTGCCGCCGACGCGTCCGGCTTGGGGGCCGACTCATCCAGCTGGCGGAGATCCTCGATCAGCTTCTGCACTTCGGGAGTGAGGTTGACTGCGCCACCGGCGGCTGAGTTCGACGCGAGCGACGGCTGCAAGAGCAGCCCGCTGTCGGTGACCTCCAGTGTGTTTCCCTCGAGCGGTTTGGGAATTCCGGTGAGTTTCCAGGTGTCACCTACGCGAACCATCTCTCCCACGTGCACGAACGCGGTCTCTCCCCCGGTCTCGACAATGGCCATCACATTTTCGTAGACCTCGAGATCCTTGCCGGCCTTGCCTGCTTCCTTGGGGATGACGCTGGGCATCAGCATGGACGTATCAAACCGGATCCAGCGCGTGGACGGCGTCAGCACCTTGCTGCCGGCGAGTGCCCGCAGCTTCTGGTCCGGCGCACTCACCGCCTGCAGCATCTTCTCGGCGATCTCCTTGCTGACCTCCAGCTGGCGCAAGTCGCCCGCATTGACGAACAAGGCCGCCAGTGCGTTGACATCGCCGCTGGCCATGGCCCGGATCGCCTCCCGCGAGGCTTCCTCGGCAGACAGGCGGAGCCAGCGATCGATCTTGCCATCAGCGTTGGTGTCGGCCCCCCAGCGGGTACCGGCTGTGTTCATCCAGCGGTACTGATCGACCTTCTTGTCGCCATCGCTATCGACATCCCGATAGACCTCGAGTCCATGCTGGTAGTAGCGATACTGATCGACGAAACCGTTGCCATCCGAGTCGACAAATCGGCGAATGGTCTGTCCTTGCGGCCCCAGCACCACCCATCCTGACTGCCCGGCCTCCTTCTCCACCTCGACCTTGCACTGGGGAAGTTCCGCCTCTGTGGGTGTCTCATAGTCGACGTCCGCCTGGCTGGGACGATACTTGAGCACCTGTTCGAGGCTGACCTGCTGGGCGAACGAATCAGCCGGGGCGAGCCATCCGCACAGACACACAACAGTGGATGGAATTCTCAGGCTTTGAATCCAGCTGCGACCACTCATCAGAAAAGCTCCGTCCAGACGTATCGGTTCTGCGGGGGCGAGCGGACGTGCCACGACCTCCGGTCGTCGACGGAACCGCCCCCCGGCGCGCGGATTCTAGTGCAATTCTCCGGACCCGTCACCCTCACTTTTTCACTGGTTTTGCAGCACGTTGCGAGTCGGCCCGCCGCTTGTCGTCGCACGCCTGATGACCTATAAGCCATGTGACTTCGTGACCCCCGCCACACCTGCCGGATCTCCGATGAATGCCGCACCTCGAATCGGGCAGTCGTCGCAACAGACGCGCCGTGTCGAGCCGCAGCACACCATTCAGTTCGACGGACTCCCACCGCTGCTGGCCACTCCCTGGCTGATCTGGCATCTGGAGCACACGGCCATCGAACTGTTGGGCCCCTCTTTGGAGCCGGGGGAACTCAGCGTCGGCACCCATGTCGACTGGAAGCATCTCGCCCCGGCGCAACTGGGTGATACGGTGCAGTACACGGCGCGGGTCATTCATTGCGATGGGCCGGAAGTCACCTTTCAGATCGAGGCGCACGACGGGCAGGAGTCCCTGGGACGCGGCGTGCACAAGCGGCGGGTCGTCTCCACCCTGCGTCTGGCCCGACGGCTCGAATCCAGGAGACCGTCTGCTGACACCCCCGATCAATGAACCGAGGATGACCCCATGATTCATGTCATCGCAACCGTGGAACTGCACCCCGGACAGCGGGAGACTTTTCTGAAGGAGTTTCACCAGGTCGTTCCTCAGGTGCTCGCCGAGGCCGGCTGCATCGAGTATGGGCCGACAACCGACGTCGTCACCGGCATCGCCGCCCAGATCACCCTGCGTGAGCACACCGTCACCATTGTCGAACGCTGGGAGAGTCTGCCTCATCTGCAGGCCCACCTGGCCGCCCCGCATATGGCCGTCTACCGCGAACGGGTCAAGCATCTTGTCGCCGGCGTCACGCTGCAGATACTGGCCCCGGCTTGAACTTTCGTAGCCGCGCAGCTACGGATGAAGTCTGTCCCAGGCTGATCGTCCGACTCACTCCCCGGAGCAAGCCCGCCATGCCCTCCCACCTGCTGACGCCGCTCATCTTCACGCTGTTGCTGGTGACCCAGTTGCAGGCCCGATCACCCAACGTCGTGCTGATTATGACCGACGACCAGGGGTACGGCGACATTGCCGCCCACGGCAATACGATGATCAAGACGCCGCATCTCGACAACCTGCATGCCGACAGCGTGCGGCTGACCAACTTCCACGTCGATCCCACCTGCTCGCCGACCCGATCAGCCCTGATGACCGGCCGCTACTCCACACGCACCGGCGTCTGGCACACGATCATGGGCCGCTCGCTGATGAACACCGCACGAAGTGACGCTCGGCGAGGTGCTTCGCGGCCAACGGCTATCACACCGGCATGTTCGGCAAGTGGCATCTGGGCGACAACTACCCCTGTCGTCCGCAGGATCAGGGCTTCGCCGAGACCGTGCATCATCGGCGGTGGCGGCGTCACCCAGACCCCCGACTCTGGGGCAACGACTACTTCGACGATGTCTACTTCAATGAAGACGACACACCCGAGCAGTTCACCGGGTACTGCACCGATGTCTGGTTTGACCAGGCGCTCAAGTTCATCGATCGGCACAAGGACGACGAGCAACCGTTCTTCCTTTACCTCGCCGACCAACGCGCCGCACGGTCCGTACCTGGTCGACAAGTCGTACAGTCAGCCGTACGTAGAGGCCGGCGTGCCGCCGACCATGGCCAACTTCTACGGCATGATCACGAACATCGACGAGAACGTCGGGCGGCTCGTCGCCCAGCTCGACGAGTGGATGCTGGCCGACGAACACGATCCTGATCTTCATGACCGACAATGGCACCGCCGCCGGCGTAGAGCGGGCACCGCGCACCAACCGGCGACAGCAGCCGAGCGGGGGACGTCCCTCCCCCGATGAGAACGACCAGTGGTCGGGCTTCAACGCCGGCATGCGAGGGCAGAAGGGGAGCGAATACGAAGGCGGACATCGCGTGCCGTTCTTCATCCGCTGGCCGGGCGGGGGATTGAAGGAAGGACGCGACGTCAATCAGCTGGCGGCCCATATCGACGTGCTGCCCACGCTGGTCGAACTGTGCGGCATTGAGAAGCCCGACGGTCCACCGGTAGACGGAGTGAGTCTGGCCCCTGCGATCAAGAATCCGTCATCGCCACCACAGGACCGGACGCTGTTCGTCCACTCGCAACGACTGGAGCGCGTTGTCAAAGGGAAGAGTTGCTCGGTGATGACCGACCAGTGGCGGTTCGTCGACGGCAAGGAACTGTACGACATCGTTCACGATTCGGGGCAGACCAGCGATGTCGCTACTGCCCATCCCGATGTCGTCGAGACACTTACCAAGGCATACGACCAGTGGTGGGAGAGCCTCTCACCGGTGTTCGATGAGTATGTACGGATCACGCTCGGCTCCGATCATGAGAACCCGGTCCGCATGACGTGTCACGACTGGCATACGAACGACGGCCCGGTCCCCTGGAGTCAGCCGGCCGTCAGCAAGGACCCGGCGGAGAATGGCTTCTGGGCCGTCAACGTCGAAACGCCCGGACGTTACCAGTTCCGACTGAGGATGCGACCGGCGGGGGTGAGCTATCCGCTGCCAGCCGGGACGGCCCGCGTCCAGGTGGGTGATGCCCAGGCCGAGGCACCCATCCCTGCTGACAGCAACTTCGCCGAACTGACACTGGACCTGCCCGCTGGTCCGGCGGAGATGCGGACGTGGCTGACCCAGACCGACGGCACCCAGCGCGGCGCGTACTTTGTCGACGTCCGACGAGTGGAGTAACGTGAAGCGAGTAACGAGACTTAGCCGCACAGATGACTCGTAGTCGAAGCTGCCAGCTTCGACAGCACGGCGAGCGGGGGACGTCAGTCCCCCGATTTCGAATGCGACTGATCGAAAACGGACCCGTTGAATCCCAGCCCTCAGGCTTGGATCGTCCGAAGCCCGGCGATGGCAGCGCCGGGTCCGCGAGGTAACTTAGGGCTCACCGTTCCCCGGCATGGCCTTCGGGAGCGGCAGGGACATCTGGCCGGCGCCGGGGTCGATCGGACCGGAGGGCAAGTCCTGCTGCCAGGCAAGGACGCGCTGGCTGAGACGTTCGACAACGTCCGGATGATGTTCGGCGACATTGTTCAGCTGAGTGAGGTCGCGCTTCAGGTCGTACAGTTCGACCCGGCTGTGGTCGGGGTTCATCAGCAACTTCCAGTCTCCGTCACGAATCGCGAGTTGCGGACTGTGATGAAACGGTTCCCCCATGATGCGGAATCGCCACTCCCACATCAGCGGCGTCGAACGTGCCCGCTGCGTGCCGAGGAACACGTCGCTCATATCCTCGCCGTCGAGGTCGTGCCCGGCGGGAACACTCACCCCCGCGAGGCTGCATACGGTGGGCAGCCAGTCGACTCCGGCGACGACTGATGTGTCATCAACGACGCCGGCGGGGACATGTCCGGGCCAGCGCACAATGCCCGGCTCGCGGATGCCGCCTTCGTACAGACTGCGCTTGCGTCCGCGGAAGGGCCCGGCACTGCCGATACCGCTGTGACCGGCATTGCGGACGTGAATGTCCTCCGGCCCATTGTCGCTGCTGAAGAGGACGAGCGTGTTCTTCGCGAGACCCAGGTCATCGAGCGACTTCAGCAGCCGGCCGATCTGCGTGTCGAGATCGGTCACCGACGCATAGAAGTTCTCTGCCGCACTGCGGTGGGGGAAGTCCTTCCCGCCGGCCCGAAAGCGGATGTACGGTTCAACCTGCTCGTCAGTCGGGTTGAGCGTGGCATGGGGCACCAGCGTCCAGAGCTGCAGGTAGAAGGGCTTAGCTTTGTGGGCCTCGATGAAGCGAATCGACTCATCCACGAAGATCTCGCTGGACTTGGCTCGGAAGTACGGGTCGCTCGCCGGTCCGTCTGCCCCGCCGGTCTCGCTGGTGCCCACGAAGTCGAATCCGTACTGGTCGATCTCCGGGCCGCCCGAGTTACTACCGAGATGCCACTTGCCGACGTGCGCGGTCGCATATCCGGCGGACTTCAGCAGCGTCGGCACGTTAGGGACCGCCGGGTCGAGGAACTGTGACATGCCGCGGGCGGTGTTCTGCTCGGGAGTTGCATAGTGCCCGTGAATCCGGTGACGAGCCGGGTACTGACCGGTGAAGAATGCGGCACCGGCTGGGCGAGCAGACGGAGGCGTTGACATAGAACTGGGTAAAGAGCGTTCCCTGCTTTGCCAACCGGTCCAGATTCGGCGTCTTGATGTGCGGATGCCCGTAACAGCCCAGGTCCCCCCAGCCGAGGTCGTCGGCGAGGATGAAGACGAAGTTCGGCTTTGTGGGCTCATCAGCGGCAGCGAGTGTGGACAGCAGTGTGAGACAGAGGAAGAGGGAAGAGCGTAAGCGCGACATGGGATTCTCTTTCGAGAACGACCGACGGGAATTCGACTCGTCCTTGCAGTTCATCGGGAGCATAGCACGAACTGACGAGGACATGGAACCGGCGGGTCGCACAGCGTGCCATGCCGCAGGGTGGTCCTGATAGCTCGCTTGGGGGCATGCCCGCATCGCGCCGCAGGGCAGGCATGTCCCTTGCGACGAGGTCAGATAGCACCGGTTGCCCTTACCAGTGCGGGCCGCTATCCGCTTCTTTGGAATTCATGAACAACGCACTTCTTTCCCTTGGTTTCAAATCCGTCGGGTCTGGGTTGTCCTCGCGGCGCAAAGCAAACCCGAAGCACATCCCCCTTGAGTTCGTAAATTGCATTGATCGTCAACTTGCGATCTCCCTCTCCCATGGTCCAGTTGAAGTGCGCAGGAGATTGCGTGTCGTCCACCGCATATGTGCATTTGAGCGGTGGTTTACCGGCACGCCCCGCCGGTGTGTCTCGGCCGGGGATGATTTCCAGCGAATCCTTGCCGATGACCCAGCGCATGCCCTCAAAGCTCATCGCGTCTCGCGGTTTGCCATCACTAATGGCCGAGGTCACCTTCCATTCGCCCACAAGTGTGACCGGTTCTTCTGCAAACGAACGTGCGCTGAAAGTGGATGCGAGCACCGCAATCAAGGAGAGATTCGTATTCATGTGGCGCACTTGAGTCTCTAGGTACGAACGACCGCGGGTGGCCCTGATAGCTGGTCGATCAGGGTAGATGGAGTCAGCAATAGGCCCAGGCTGCGGTTCTCTTCAGTCAGCCAGTGCCTGGCAATCACGGGAATCATTCACAAACGGACCACGCACAGACTGATGTGCTCTGATTATCGCGCATGGTGCTTCACTCGGCAACAGATTGGGGCTACGCCGCCCCGACAGGCAAGCTCCAAGGGTCACCCGCGTGGGCTCGGCGACCCTCACAACGCATGGATCAGTTTTCCAAAGGCGGACCAAATGCGTATGCAGGCCATCAAAAGCGAAAGCCGATCAGGTTCCAGTAGAACATGTACGGGACAAAAAGGACCAAGCAAAGAACATCGAGTGAGAACGGAATTCTACTCGTCGTCGTCCTGCCGTTGTCGCGGGCGAGTCCTGGCAAGCACGATCAGCAGGGCGACGGTCGCCAGCGTGGAAACGGTCCCCAGAAGCGGAAGGTACATCAGGACGGCAGGACAGCTTGGATGAATTTGGTCCAGCACTAACAACATCGTGATCCCCATCGCGACCAGTATCAGAAGGTTAAGGGCGCAGAGTCGTGCGTTTGAAATTGAGAACCTTGTCAGATGCGTGCAAAGCCGCGCTCGGTTGCTGGCGGAATAAGCGGGGCAAACCGTATCGGACGCCTGCGATGGTGTTGGCAAGAAAGCTGATGAGGAAGAGAATCCAAAGTGCTGCCTGGACTGTTCCGTTGCCATACCATCGCAGTCTTTCATAGCGCACGACCTTGGAAAGAACCCCTGTTTCTTGGGCAAAGCCCTCTTGTTTCATGGTGTCGATCTGCGATGGGTCATCGATGACTGTGTGGACCCAATCGGTCATCGTTTTCAATGCGCCCGGCGCGTAGCCACGCCACTTGCGGTGAAGCTCGCCCGTTTCGGAAATCCCCAGATCGTGATTTGCCCGTGGCAGAATGATCATCGTCCATTTCTTATTGTTCGCCTGGGCCAGCGAATTCTTCAAACCCACAATGCTCTCGCCGACCGGTTGGTGTTGATCCAGTTGTCCCCACATCACCAATACCGGCTGGTCGACACGACTCCATGCGGGATGCACGAACTCTTCGGGCGGAGGATAGGATCTCGGCGCAAATGTCGAGAGCAGGGATTCGCCGCGCAAATTGTGGGGCAAACTGTCCTGGACGAGCTGTAGCTTTCTCGGCCATGTCACGCAAAGTGACCGACAACCCATACCTCCGAAACAGGTTGTCTCGATAGTAGAACATCGTGCCGTCGGCGACGGATGCCCCCACGGCAACGATGAATTGAATGTCTTCCGATCGGGAAGCCGCGGCGGCGCTGATGTAGGCGCCTTGACTGAGCCCCCAGAGGCCAATCTGTGATGCTGCAATCTCGCGGCGCTCCTTCAGGAAGCGCGACAGCCGAAAGAGCGTCATTGACCAGGTTCTCGTACGGCTCACGACTCTCGTAGGCGCCGCCGGACTGGCCCGTTCCGCGCTTGTCGTAGATCAATGCGGCAATGCCGTGGCTCGCAAAATACTTACCTACCTCACGGTAGGACTCCCGCGTTTGTCGGCCAGCGCCATGAACAAAGACAACGGCTGGAACCGGACCTTCGCTGTTTGGCAACAGCAGACTTCCGGCAAGTTTTACGTCCTGGTTGCGAAACTCGACGTGGTGCTCCTCGAATCTGGATTCTGCTCCGGCTTCATCAGCACTCGCCGCCTGACCCGGCACCCCGATTACAAACGCGACGACTGGTATCGCGGCAGCCAACATTGGTCGGTGATGTAAGTACGACATACAAGACAGTACGACGGTGCGGCCTTCTTGTTGGGAGAAAGACTTCAGTAAGCTGGGATTGTTGAAAGCGGCCTTCGATAGGCGGGTTTCTCAGCAGTTGGTCTGCCGGAGCTCGGTTGGTTGCGGTAGGGTGGCATGCCCGCATCGCGCGGCAGGGCGGGCATGTGACTTGCGATGAGGCCAGACAGCCTGTCGACATTGTCGACCCCTGTGCGATGGTCCGTGAAGATCTCGGCCGTGCAGCCCGCCACCTCTTGCCGCCGCGCGGCACCGGTCGGGACGTACGTGTTTAGCGTGCGGTGGATTGATCTTGCAAGTTTTGTTGGGTTTGCGATCCTCTTGTTCGGAGGATGGCGATGTCGGAAGGGAAACCGACATACGGGGAGTTGGTGGTGCTGGTCGAGCAGCAGGCGGTGGAGATTGCGCGGCTCACGCAGCGGGTCGCCGAACTCGTGGGGCACGTGCAGACACTGGAGGAGCAACTGCAGGCCGCGCATCGGCAGACGGCCCCGTTTCGTCGGCGGGACCGACTCAAGAAGCCCGAGTCCGAGAAACAACGTCCCGGCCGCAAGGAGGGACACGAAGGGGCCTATCGCCAACGGCCCGAGCAGATCGACGAACACATCGAGGTTCCGCTGCCGTGCTGCCCGCACTGTGAGGGCGAGTTGAGCGATCTTCAGCAGCGGGACCAGTACCTCGAAGAAATCCCTCCGGTGCGGCCCCGGTGCTTTCAGATCACCACGTGGACTGGCGTGTGTCCGGAGTGCGGGCCTGTCCAGAGTACGCACCCCTTGCAGACCTCGACGGCGGTGGGGGCAGCGGGAAATCACCTCGGGCCTCGGGCGCAGGCGTTGGCCCTGCTGCTTTCGCATCGGTCGGGACTGACGATGCGGCGGACGTGTCAGGCCCTGCAGGATCTGTGCGGTCTGAGACTCTCGCCAGGGGGACTGGCCCAGCTCCTGCAGCGGGCGGCCGGTCGACTGGAACCCGTCCACGGGCAACTCATCCAGCAGATTCGCCAGAGCGCGGCGGTGTTCGCTGATGAGACCCGCTGGTATGTGGGCGGGCCGAAGTGGTGGCTATGGGTCTTCACCACACCCGAGGCGACATTGTACCGCGTTGAGCCGGGCCGCGGCTCGGATGTGGTAATCGACACGCTGGGGAACGATTTCGGCGGCCTGCTGGTGAGTGATTGTCTGGCGAGCTACAACGCGATCGACTGTCGCCAGCACAAGTGCATCGCGCATCACCTGAAGGTGCTCACAGAGCATCAAGAGGCGCTGGCGCAACGGGGGATCGACTCTTCCGACCTGATGCTGTGGAAGTTGCATCTTCAGGATGTGATCGCCACTTGGAAACACCGGGAGCAGATGGAACCGGTGGCCTATGCCCTGAAAGTTCTGCAACTCGGGCGCGGTCTGAAGTATTTGCTCAGCCGCTCTCCGCCCGAACCCGAAGAAGTCCGCTTCCGCAAACGGCTGGAGCGAGTGCGGGAGGATCTGCATGGCTGCCTGGGGGAACCGGCGGCGGAACCGACCAACAACCGGGCCGAACGCGAACTGCGTCCGGCAGTCATCGACCGCAAACTCTCCTGCGGCAACAAGACCATTGCTGGCAAGCAGGCCTGGGAAATCCTCCGTTCAGTGATCATCACGGCCTCCAGGCAAGGTGACGACCTCCTCGACACCCTCACCCCCCACCTCCGCCTCGCCACAGCGTGAGTCGACAGAAACGCTAAACACGTACAAGATCTTGATCCGGGGCTACCCGCTTCAAGAAGGGGTGCTACCCACTGGAAAAGATGAGGCGGTAACGCCCGCCGTCAGCGGAGGACGTCCTTCTCCCCGATCGTGGCAATGGCGGCGGTGGAGTTGCCCAGCACATCGAAGTCGTGAAAGGTCCACACGACCTCCTTGTCCCGAGAGACCTCGATGAACTGCGGATTCTCGGGGCCGGCGTGTGTGTTGCCGATCAGCACGTTGCCGCTGGGCAGGACCTCCAGCGACGTTGTCCAGGCAAGTGTGATGCCCGGCAGATCGTGCTGATGCACGGCCCAGACGATCTCGCCCTCCGGTGTGACCTCCAACACTCCATGGCCGTTGCCGGTGGTCATGAGCGTGTGTCCGTTGGGCAGCCGCAGGGCATTGAACACCTGGTTGCCCCACGCTTCGGGTCCGTGACCCGGGCGAGGTTGTTGGTCGAACAGCGGCACACGATATTCCCAGACGATCTTACCGTCGGGTGCATACTCACTGACACGGCCCTCCTCTTCATGACAGATGAGCGTGTTGCCATTGTCCAGTCGATGCGCCATGCGCACGTCGCGATGCGGGCTCGGCCTCTGCACCTGATAGGCGAACTCGTGCTGAATGGTGCCCTCATGGTCGACATCGATCACGCGACCGATGCCGTTCTCGACGATCATCGTCAGTCCGTCGGGCAATCGCTGAAAGGCATGCACTTCCAGAGGCCGGCCCGTGTTGCCGTTCTGCGTTGCCGCATCGTACGACCAGACGACCTGTTTGTCGGGAGCGATCTCCACGATGCGGCCCCACCCCTGCTGTGCGAGGATGTGGCCATTGTCGAGTTGCTGGATGTGATGGATCGACTTGACGTCGACACACTCCCAGTCGGCACCGCCCTGTGTGTCGAAGCGCACGATGCGGTTATTGTCCGCCGCAATGACTGCATGACGGGGGGACGACACGTCCGCCGCCTGGACGAACAGCGGCGAGAAGACGATCGCCAGGAGCAACGAGACTTGCGCGAACTTCATGACACACCCGGGGTTGATGCAGGGACATATTCACCCTGCAGGTTAGCATGCCCACAGGACGGTTCCCACGGGGATGCATTTCCCGTCAGGTTCAATACGGGGAGTCATTCTCCGTCAGCGAACTGACAGGATTTCCTCCGGCATGGTCGTCCACTCCCGCTCCTCGCAGCGAATGGTCAACTCGCGATAATCCGGCTGAGTGTTGGGAGACGAAATGCCCAGCGTCACATACGGAGCCTCGATGGACACGACCGATACCTTGATATCGTCGCCGATCAACACACCTTCACCGGCTCGACGGAAAAACACCTGCATGGATTGCCTCACAGGTCTTGTTGTGAAATTGTGAACTGCACGTTAGCTTCTGATGAAGCTGCGGGCCATTCTGCCGCACGCACCTCGAAACAGCAACACTCACCAGCGACAAAATCGGGCCGGCCGGTCGAACGCGGATGGTTGATTCGAGTTGCGCGGCAGAGTCTCTTGCACGCACGATGCGCATCCGGAGTTCCGATGAAACTTGTCATCCATCCGCCGGTCGATCCGCAGCGCCTGCAGCTCATCGAAGAGGCCGCCGGCGACATGCTGGTCATCAATGCCGCCGATGAACAGGCTGCGCTCGAACAGATCGCCGATGCAGATGCCTTTTTCGGCAAGATCACAACATCCCTGCTGGCAGCCGCCAACCAGCTGCGCTGGGTGCAGTCCCCCACAGCCAGCCTGGAGCACTACCTGTTTCCCGAGCTGGTGGCACATCCCTGCCTGCTCAGCAACATGCGCGGGTTGTTCTCTGACGTGATTGCCGACCATGTGATGGCGTATGTGCTGATGTTCGCCCGCAACCTGCATCACTACCAGCGCCGGCAACTGGCGCGAGAGTGGGCCCCCGTCGGAGGTGAAGAAGCACGTACAGGATTCGTCACCGGTGCCGGGCTCGCCACCGACATTGATCGCAGCCATCTGCATCTGTCCGACTGTACGCTCGGCGTCGTGGGCTGCGGATCGATCGGTGCCGAGGTCTGCCGGCGGGCGTCGGCGTTCGGCATGCACATCGTCGGTATTGATCCGCAGGTGCGCGAAGTGCCCGATGTGGTCAGCGACGTGTGGCCGCTGGACTGGCTCCCGGTGCTGCTGCGTGAGAGTGACTTCGTGGTGATTGCCGCCCCTCACACTCCCGAAACCGAGCGGATGTTTCGTGCCGAGCAGTTTGCGCTGATGAAGTCGACGGCGTACCTCATCAACATTGGCCGCGGTGCCATTGTCGACCTCAATGACCTGACGCAGGCGCTTGAGGAGGGACAGCTTGCCGGTGCGGCGCTGGATGTGTTCGAGATCGAACCGCTGCCTGGCACGCATCCGCTGTGGGAGATGGAAAACGTGATCATCACGCCGCACGTCGCCGCCGCGTCCCCCCGGATCGCCGAACGTCACACGCAGACGCTGCTGGAGAACATCCGGCGTTTTGTGGCGGGTGAGGAACCGGCGACGCTGGTCGACAAGACTCGCTGGTACTGATGAGTTGAAAGAGCCCACGGGCAGCGGCCCGTGGGTACTGGAACGTCGCTCGATCGCCGCACGATCAACACAAGCACGACGCACGGGTGCCACTGCTGGCTTGTCCAGCAGTGCACGGATTCAGCAGGCGCACTTGCTGGCGCTGCGTGCCGTTACCTGCCAGGCCCCTCATCCGCCTCGCTGCGCCTTGGCCCCTTCTCCCCCACAACTGAGTCGGTTTGGACATTCACATCACTGGTGGGGGAGAAGGACGTCTTTCAGTCGTGGCACTCATGGAGTTCAGGGCAGGCGACACAAGACCTTGTCCGACTTCAAATTGCGGAGCCGGCCAGAATCTTGTCAGAATTTCCGCCGGTTCTGCCTGCAGAGGGACATCTGTAAGTAACACAGGCCAGTCGAGAACGCTCAAACGAAGAATCCCGACGGCTTTTCAAACTGAGGACGAACTGATGACGACTTCCCTCCGCCTGACCATCGCGACTTGCCTGACAATCAACTCAATGGCGCTGCTGCGGGCCGGTGAACCAGTCGCTCCGCTGCCCCGGGCGAACTTTGGGACGGCCATCACCTCGCCGGTCGGTGTGTACGGCGGCTATGGAATCGGCGGACACGCCTCGACGGTTGGTGAGAGCTATGCCCGGGGGGCGGCGGACGTCATTCGGGCGCGGGGACAGGCCGCGCTGCTGAGGGCGGAAGCACTCCGCAGCTTCGAAGAGGCCCGCAGCCGCGACCTCGATAATGACGCCAAGGAATTGCAGACGCGTCACGAGCGGATGCGGATGGGTGTGGCTCAACGCAATACGGAATACGACAAGCTGCAGGCACGACGGTCGACGTTCCAGGCACTCAACGATGCTTCCGAGAATCCGACAACCTCGCTGGGTGTTGCCGAACGCAAGGCCGCCAGCAAGGTGCGTCTGGCGAAGTCGCTGCTCATCCAGGGGAAGACCGAGCCCGGTGTGAACTGGCTGGTCGAGGTGCTCAACGACTATCCCCAGACCAAGGCCGCCAGTGAAGCGTACGCGGTGCTGTCTCAGATGAATGACACGGCGACCGCCTCGACGAACTGAGGTCGCCACAGAACACAGAGGCCGAATGTCGGCAGGCAAGCAATGCAAGTGTGGGCGCCATGGTGACAGTCGGGGATGCGGGGGCGTCCTCGGCTGTCTATTTTCTTTGTGAGTTGGTCGTGGAAAGTGAGTAGCAGAAAGCCCACGGGCAGCGCCCCGTGGGTACTCATACACTCATCAACGAAACAAGCGGGACCGGTCCATCTTGGACACGGCCCCGCTTGGGGCGTCTCGGGTTGTTGACCGACCGACGTTTGGGTCATTGACCCGGAATCAGTTGCAGGCTCCGGCAGGCGCTTCGCAGGTCGGTGCACACGGTGCTTCACATGCCGGTGCACAGGACGCTTCGCAGGTCGGCGTGCAGGGGTCGCAGGGGACCTGTCGGCACACCGTGCGGGGCACGCAGCGCGTCTTCTTGACGCAGACCTGTCGCGGGGTGCAGCTCGTGCGGCTGACGAACGTCGTGTAGCACTCCTGTCGGGGCACGCAATACGGCACCTTCTTGGTGCAGCATTCCTTCACGTAGGTGCAGGTGGTGCAGGGAACCTGCTTGGTGCGGGTCTCGCATGACCAGGTGCAGGTCGTGTAGGGGATCTGCTTCTGGATCGTCTGGCACGACCAGGTGCAGGTCGTGTACGGCACGCGCTTGGTGCAGCACTCCCGCACGTAGGTGCAGGTGGTGTAGGGGACGCGCTTCGTCACGTTCTCGCAGGTCCACGTGCATGTGGTGTACGGAACTTTGCGAGTGACCGTGCAGGGGTAACGCCGGCAGACCGTGTAGGGAACCCGAACCGTCTTGCATTCGGGAACCCACTTGGTGCAGCAGACCTGCTTCTGCACAGTGCGCGGGCAACAGACCTTGCAGCAGACCGTCTGCGGAGGATCCTGGCACTGGACCTTGCGGGTGCAGCCCGGCTTGTACACGCAGCAGCACTGGCAGGGATCCCAGGTATAGGTTCCGGGGTCCTGCACGCACTTGGTGACGATCGGTCCGGGCACCGTCTTGGTGACCGTCTGCCACTCGTTCACCACGCAGTCGACACAGTGTGTCTCAGTCACCGGGCGCATGCAGGTGTAGGTGCAGTCGCGGTAGCAGGTCTGGGTGTCGGTCTTCCACTCGGTGCAGCAGACATCACGGTAGCAGGTGTTGTAGCACGGTTTCCGCACGGTGCAGCAGACATCGCGGTAGCAGGTGTTGTACACCGGCTTGCAGACCGTGTAGCAGACATCGCGGTAGCAGGTCTTGTAGCAGGGCTTCCGCACCTGGCAGCAGATCGTGCGGTAGCAGGTGTTGTAGTGCGGCACGCGCACCGTGTAACAGCACGACTTGTAGGTGGTGTTGTACACCGGCTTGCAGACGGTGTAGCACACGTCCCGGTAGCAGGTGTCGTACACCGTTCGCGAACAGGTCATCGGCACCTTTTCGATGCAGGTGTCGAAGACCGTCTGCATGCATGAGTACTCCTGCGTTTCCCAGATGGTCTCCTGGACCGTCTGGTAGCCGGGAGTGCAGCACTTCCGGGCCGAGCAGTAATCCCCACAGGGGGCACAGGCTGGTGTCGGACAACAGTTGTAGCGAGCTGCTCCGCAGAACAGTCCCGCCTCCCCTTTCGTTTCCATCCCGGCAACCACCAGCAGCGCGGCCAGAGCTGGAATCCACATCTTGTGTTTCATGGCGTCAGTCTCACTTCTGTTCAACAACCCAACGGTCAACCAGCGGGACACGCAGCCCGCAGTTCAGATCGTCGTCCACTACTCGACGCAACCTTCAAGGTGATCGTCATCTCTCCCGGCTTGCCGGGACTATCGGTCTCCCGCAGGCGGAACAACCCGATCTGTTGTCAGAACCGGTTGCCTTTCGCACGACTGGCGAATACTCGCGACGTCGCAGTATCGATCGTCGGGATCGTTCACATCGCACGGTGTCTACTCCGTACCACCATCGACGTGATACAACCTGCGTCTGGATGGCGACCCATTCGTTCTGCATCAGGCGACTCGCTCTGCGGAGGGCGACTTGGTATCGTTGGCACAGTCGTCAGACTCGCAGACCGATACGCACCGCAGGCCGCCTGCAGCGCCCCTTGCCACTTCTTGAGAGATTTTCTGAAAAAAGTGAAATTCGCGATTTGCCAGGAACTGTTCGTCGACTGGGACTGGGAGCGGCAGTGCCAATTCATCGCCCAGACCGGCTACACCGGGATCGAGGTCGCGCCCTTCACACTCGCGGACGGACCTGCCCAGCTCTCATCGAATGAGCGTCGGCGTCTGCGAAATGTCGCCGCCGACCATGGCTTAGAGATCATCGGTTTACACTGGCTGCTGGCGAAGACACACGGACTGCATCTCACCACCGCGGACGAGGGGGTGCGGCTCGCGACATCGAACTACCTGATCGAACTGGCGGGCCTGTGTGCCGACTTGGGGGGCACGATTATGGTCTTCGGATCGCCCCAACAGCGCAGCCTCGAAGCGGGCATGTCCCGGGAACAAGCCAGCGAAAACGCCCTGGAAGTGTTCCGCCGATGTCTCCCGGCATTTGCCGATCACAACGTCACGCTGTGCATGGAGCCGCTGACGCCGCGGGAGACCGATTTCTGCAATACATGTGCAGAAGCAGCCGACCTGATCGCCCGGCTCAGTCACCCTAACTTCAAGCTGCATCAGGATGTTAAGGCGATGCTCAGCGAGCCGGTGCCGATCCCGGAATTGATCGACACGTACGCCGCGATCACCGCTCACTTCCATGCCAACGACAGCAACCTGCTGGGACCGGGGATGGGGGAGACGGACGTCGTTCCGATCTTCCAGGCGCTCGATGAGACCGGGTATCAGGGCTGGGTCTCTGTCGAAGTGTTCGACTACTCGCCCGGTGCCGAGCACATCGTGCGCGCCGAGCTTGCACAATATGCAGCGCGCCTTGCAGTCGATCCAGAATTGATCTCGTCGGCATCGTGTGCGCGTCACCTGGCGGTGCCTGCTGGGTCAGCGCCGACTACGGTTGGCGGGCGCTTGCAGTTCGCTCGATCGGTCATCCGAACGACCCTCTGACCGACCGCGAACGTCAGCCATCACGACCGTCACACTCACCGCGAATCGGTGCGCACCGACGACGCGGCAGTCATCGCGGCGGGTCTGACAGACCTTCAGTTTCTCACGCGCAATCCTCAACGACACTCGCGAACCGGATGACATTCCGGGGACGAACGGGTCAACAAACGCAGATCAGGCTTGCATGTATGGATCAATTTCATACCATTTCGCCAATCAGTGTCATCGTTCGGGATTCAACGGGTTGAAGCAACGAAACACAAATGATGTCTTCAACCAACAAGTCGTTGATCACGAATGGCTGACACGCGGCATACCACGGTTGGTGTGCCGGAAAGGAATCGTCCCTGTGGCGTGTGATTGTCGAAAACAGAGCCCGGTACCAGCGGCAACACACCCACGCAATGGCTCTTTAAGGAGGAGTTACCGTGGCGAAGAAGAAAGCAAAGAAGGCAGCTAAGAAGAGCGTGAAGAAGGCCACCGCCAAGAAGAAGGCGCCGGCCAAGAAGAAGACCGCCAAGCGGAAGAAGAAGTAACCTTCCGACTGGCTCACTGAGCTTCGTGTCAGGGAGTGGTCGCTACGGCGACTGCTCCCTGCGTCATTCTTTGCGGGCGTTGTGTGCCGTAGCGCCGCGTGGTGCCATCAACGATTGATTTGGAAGAGACTGCCCCGTGCGCAAAGCCACTCGCAAGAGGTCCTTCGCTCGCGCACTTTGATGTGGCGCCGACTTCTTTGCGAAATCTTGGTGGCGCCTCCAGCATTCATACGGCCTGTGCCAGGCGGTCCGACAATCCACTGAACAATCCGGACTGGACAACATCGCGGCACGTCTGGAAACCGACGGCGGAATCCAGCACTCAAACGCCTCCTGCGAATCCGCGTCGCACAGGAACACCGAGCCCCCCTGCAAACCATCCTGGCATGCGCGAACATCAGCACGTGCGTATCAGGCTTCCATGCCTCCGTCAACACGTGACCTTGGCGCAGCACTGGGTTTTCTTACCCACCACATGACGGCGGTGCGTGTCGCTGCCGGGGTGTCGGCCGGTCGTGAGGCACACTCAGCAGGTCGTACATCTCGGGACGGCGATCCGCAAGGCGGTCGATCTCATGCTTGTCGGGAACGCGGATGATGTGCTTGCGGCGCGACTGCTCGAGGTCGATGTCGGCAAAGAGCACCTGTTCCTGAGAGTCTGACGCCACGGCCAGCGTGGTGCCATCCGGCGCACAGATGCTGCTGTGTCCAATGAAGCGAAAGCTGCGTTCGGTCCCGACGCGATTGATGGCGGCGTAGTACACAGCGTTCTCCATCGCCCGAGTCGAGATCGTCGAGGCGGCCATGCACTGGGCTCCCGGCGGCCAGTTGGTGGGCAGGGCGATGAGATCGGCCCCCAGCAGCGCCAGACACCGGGCCGCTTCGGGAAAGGCCGCGTCGTAGCAGATATTCATTCCCACTCGTACGTCACCGGCACTCTGCACGGCGAACGGGCGGTTCCCGGGCGCGGT
Source organism: uncultured Planctomycetaceae bacterium (assembly GCA_963707405.1). GTDB lineage: Bacteria > Planctomycetota > Planctomycetia > Planctomycetales > Planctomycetaceae > CAVPPT01. The sequence continues at coordinate 50,448 of CAVPPT010000029.1, forward strand.
GAACATGTCGACGCCCAGGTACGGCAGATGCACCTTACGGTACGAGCCGATCACCCCGGCGGGTCCGATGAGGACCGCCGCGTTGAAGAGTCGCTGCACCGTCCTGCTCGAGCAGACCCACTATACAGTGGCTGCCGAGTTCCTTGCAGACGTCTCCGAGAGACGCGGTGGCTGGGCCGGGGATGGTCTGCGAACAGGGGGCCGCCTCGCCGAGACTGGCGAAGCAGTAACCGGTCAACGCGCATTCGGGAAAGATCGTCAGCCGGGCCCCGTCGGCGGTGGTCTGGCGCAGGAAGTTGACGATCCGCTCGAGGTTGGCGTCGACATCACCGAGCCTCACGTCCATCTGCACGCCGGCGATCTTCATTCAATGACTCCCTGTCGCAACCAACGGTGACGTTTCGTCGCGATGATATCCCGCCGCGAACAACAGGGCGAGGATGACGAATGGCGGCACCATTGCGTCACTGGCGAGCACGGGCGTGCGGGTGATAGTCTCGCCTTCGGCTCTGTGTGCTGGCGCGGCGTCGAGTGCCGGGACAGTTCGTGTGCAAGCTGACAGGCAAGGCAGTGGGTGGCTCAAACAGGTTGCATCGCAGGAGACGCAGGTCGCCCCTGTGGCTGACGCTGCTGATGTATGCGCTGAGCACCGTCGGCCTGCCGATGTCGGTCCCCTCGGGAACAACGAGTCCCGGGTGTCACTGCAGCGATTCACTGAAAGCCGCGGGGCACTGCTGCTGTCAGAAGGCCATCGCCCAGATGCAGGAGACCTCGGGAAGCAAATCCTGCTGTCAGGTGGACGCCCGCCGGTCGTGCTGTGCGAAAGACGCGACAGTTGCGGAGGGTTGCTCACCTCCAAAATCGTGCTGTGCAGCGACAAAGGCGTCTGAAGAGATAAGGCCCGGGAAAGAGTCCACCAGCGCCAACTCCTGTCTAGCCGCCGAGTGCAGCCGGCGGGCCTTGGGTGATGAGCCACCCAGCGTGCAGGCCTGTGCATGTGGTCACGGGTCCATCTTCGGCGTGATGTGCAATGTGGATCCGAAACTCGTCTGCCCTGCGTCAGCATTGACGCCGGCACTCGTGTCGCAGTCAGCGGACGACATCACGCCGCCACTACTGCTCAATGTCCCGCTGGGCCCCGAAACTCCCCTCCCCGTGCACTGGCTGCGTAACTCCGAGTGAGTGATCCGGTGGGCCGCCGCTGGCCTGCGCCGGTCTGTTACGTCTGTCTCTGTGTAACGTTTCCCTGGGAGAGTCTCTGATGTTGACAACGACGCTCCGCGCCCGACGTGCGCAGGATTCACCCTCATTGAACTGCTGGTTGTGATCGCGATCATCGCCATCCTCATCGCGCTGCTGCTGCCTGCCGTGCAACAGGCACGCGAGGCGGCCCGACGCACGCAGTGCAAGAACAATCTCAAGCAACTGGTGCTCGCCCTGCACAACTACGAGTCGACGCACCGCGTCTTTCCCCCGGGGGCACTGGGCTTTCCGTTTGTGTGGTCAGCCCATGCCCAGTTGCTGCCGTTCGTCGATCAGGGGAATCTGCAGAACCTGTTCGACTACGACGTCCCTCCGCTGAGTGCCTTCAACTTCGGAGCCTACGATGCCCTGGCCGTCCAGCAGAATGACCGCGGCGCGAAGACGCGGCTGGCGCTCATGGTGTGTCCCAGTGATGCCGACGTTGTCCCCGGTTCCGATTACGGGGGCATCAGTTATCCGGCCTCTGCTGGTTCGGGAGAGAACAATCCCGGCATTGCGACGGACGACGGCTCGATCAGCAACGCGGATGGCGTCATCTATCAGCGATCGAGCACTCGGTTCCCCGACGTCACCGACGGCACGAGCAACACGGTGGTTTTCGGGGAGCAGTTGCTGGGAGACGGAACGGACATCGCACCGCCCCAGAACGACTACCGCAAACGCGTCATCGTGTTGCCGACGGGGACACAGACCACGCCCGCCAGTTGTGCTCCGGCTGCTGCACCCGCCTGGTCGGGAAAGCGCGGAGCCATCTGGGTCAATGGCCACCTCGCTGACACGATGTACAACCACTACTACGGTCCGAATGATCTCCTGCCGGACTGCCACAACGGCTTCCACAACTTCGCCCTCGTGAGCGCCCGCAGCGCCCATGAGGGAGGAGTGCAGGTGGCCCTCTGCGACGGCAGCTGCCGGTTCGTGAGCGAAAACATCGATCTCTCGATCTGGCAAGGTCTGGCGACGCGCGCGGGCGGCGAAGTGCTCGGTGAGTTTTGAGGGTCATCACATTCTGGTGATCGACTGGGTGGCAGTCGTGGAACTCAGCGACCCCACAGGTCCCTGCATGGCCGGGGGGCTCGCCTGCGGCTCGACCTCCGCCACCCGGCGTCACTCCTCAAGCGGGTCGACAAAATGGACGGACTAGAGATCACGCGGATCGTGGGTTAGAGTGAGGTTTCTCGCTTCAGAGCCACAAACGTGAGGCTGGTCCGTCCATTTTGTCTACGGTGCCGCATTCAATGCCGTGCCGATAGTTCACCCGACGGCAACGTGGTTTCCCTGGCGAGAGTTGCAACTCATGAGTTCACTGCTGGGCAAGCCAGCGGTGGCATCCCCGGCGTGATATTGTCCACCCGCTGACGCCCGGTCTCAGGCCATGAGGTACAGAAAGGCGTCGTCTGCCTGGGTACGCCGGGACTCGTCGTCGATGAATCTTCGGACGATGTAATAGCCGTACAGCGTCTTGATCCGGTGCGTGAGCCGGGCTTCGTCGCGTTTGAGCATTCCTTTCCAGTAGACAGGTTCGCGGGGATCGTGCTTCGGCCTTGACGACGGGGCCGAGTTCGGCTTCGACATCGGGCAGCGATCGCCACAGTCGCATGTGCTGGTGATGGGCGGGCAGCGCCTGCTGCGCCAGATCCTTGATGGCCGAAGCGGTCGAGCTCGGTGATGGCCGCGGCATGATTGATGATGTGCCAGAGTCCGCCAAAGCCCTGCTTCTTGATGGCGGCAGTGGCGATCAGTTCGTCGATGGTGACGTCGACCATCTCCGGGAGGGAACCGTAGGGGCGGAAGTTGTCATCGGCGGGAAGCTTCACCTGGTTGCCGTTGAGCCAGCCTTGCTCCTTGCCGTAGTAACCACGGCCGGCGTGGCCGTGTTGAAGCCCTCCGATGAGTTTGCAGATTCCGGCAATCGCTCTGGGAGTGGCGAAGTCGGGATGGTCGTGCAGGGCACGAAGGGCGATCGAGGCAAAGATCACGTTGTGGCCGGATTGCCTCGTCTCGCCGACATTTTTCTGAAGGGCGTCCGCAATCGTCTTGATCTGCGTCTGGCTGTGGGCTCTTCCTCGGGCAACGGTTGGAAGAGGTCGGCTGGCGTGAGTCCGGCTTTCTTGGCGTTCCACCAGATCGCTTCTTCGCCGGCGATGACGCGATCGAGTTCGCCTTCGATGCCTCGAAAGACTTCGTCGGGGAGCTCGCTCTGGTCTTCGCCGATGAAGTAGCCCGCCGCGACGGCGGCGCCCAGGTGACCGGCCATCGTTCCCGCCTTGTGGGCGTTGGCGAGTCCGTAACTCCGGTCTGGAGGTATTGAAAGTCGATCATCAGCAGACTCCTGAAGTTGACCGTATTATAACGCGAGAGGATTCGCCTTGTCTGGAGATCCGCAGCCGCTCGTCTCACGCGCCACTCGCGGCTCCACTGTTCACTTCGTACACTTCACTCGTGCGTCTCAATAACGCCGCTGGCAGACAAGGATTCCCGGATGCAGCACACGCAGGACTCCTGGCTGGGCAAGATGGCACGCGGGTTCGTGCGGCGACTGGCCCGTGTGTTCTATCCCCGTATCGAGGTCACGGGGGGCGAGCAGATTCCGCAGACTGGGCCGGTGCTGCTGTGTGCCAACCATGCGAACTCGCTGCTCGATCCGGTGCTGATCGGCATCGCCGCCCGGAGGCCGGTACGATTCCTCGCCAAGGCACCACTGTTCGACACGCCGGTGCTGGGAGCGATCCTGCGGGCGCTGGGAATGATTCCCGCCTTTCGCGGCAGTGACGACGCCAGCCAGGTCCGCAAGAACATGGAGAGCCTCGACTCCGCAGCAGCGGTACTCGCAGAGGGGGAGGCGGTCGGGATCTTTCCGGAGGGCCGATCACACGATGCCGCACAGGTGGAAATGGTGCGTTCCGGTGCGGCCCGCATCGCCGTGAAGGCGCTTGAGGGAGGGGCGCAGGGACTGCAGATCGTCCCGGTCGGCATCAACTACGAACAGAAGGAGCGGTTTCGCAGCAGTGTCTGGGTGCAGGTGGGAGAACCGCTGTTGATGGACGACTGGCTGCAGCGTCATGGGGGGGACGCACGGCAGGCGATGCGGGCGCTCACTCCCGAGCTGCAGCAGCGACTGAACAGCGTGGTCGTGCATCTCAACGAGGTGCAGTGGGAGCCATTCCTGCAGGACCTCGAGGTGCTGGTTCCGTCGCGTCCCAACGAACAGGGCAAGTCGGCGTCTCCCGTGAGGCAGCGAGTTTCTGGCCGATGCCATGAACCACTTTCTGAAGTCCGATCGCCCGCGCCACCGAGGCGGTCGCTGACGACATTCGCTCATATCGGGAATTGCTGGACAAGGCGGGTCTGCGGATCGACTCACCCATCCTGCAGAGTCAGGGATGGGGCATGATCGTCGTGCTCCTGTTGCAGCGGGTCTGGCTGATGCTGCTGCTGGTGCCCGCGCTGGTGGGAACGCTCGTGCATGTCGTGCCATTTACGATCGTGCGTCTGCTGGCCGAGCGCATTCAGGGACCGGGAAAGACGAAGATGTCACTGTCCCGGACACTTGTGGGTGTCCCCGTGTATGGCCTGTGGTACGCGGCACTGGGATGGTGGCTGTATCACACCTTTACGCCGTGGTTCGCCACCGTCTGGCTGCTGGCGCTGCCGTTTCTGGGGATGCTGGCCCTGCAGTACTGGGGACGGACCTGGGAGGCCCTGGTGCTGCGCTGGCAGCAGCTGCGCTTCTTCTGGAGCGGAGAGCGACTCGCCCCCATTCGCGAGCAGCAACGACAGCTGCGGGAGAAATTGAGCGTACTCGCCCAGGAGTACGAGGACGCACTCCCCGGAACACAGGCACCACCGAAGTCGGCACGCTGGCCGAAGTACCGGCTGGCATCAGTCTGGGCGACTGCTGCGGTCCTGCTCGCCGGTGTGGTCGGGCTGGCGACATGGACCCTGCGCGATCGTCCTCTGTTCAACCCCGATGAAGGTTTCGACCTGCAGACCCTGACGACGGTGCAACTGGAAAGTGATCTCGACCGCGATGAGAAGTCGCTGCAGTCCATCATGCGCGGCATCGATGAACTGGAGGCCCGCACCCGGCAGGTCCACGATGACTTTGCGGCGGGGCGACGCAGCTATGCCAGTGAGACCGACAACGATGCCGTCCGCCAGTTGCTGCTCTCGTATCTGAACTACCGGACGGCGCTGATCCGCCTGATCTGGAAGTATCAGGGGTACGCCCAGGTCTCCGACGAACGGCAACAGCTGCGGGCTTTTCTCGTCGGGTTTACTTCGGCGAGTGTGCTGGGCGAGGCATCGACGAAGCTGGTGCATCAATTCGCTGACCGGCCTGAAGCAGTCGCCCGACTCAACGAGGGGGAACCGATCTGGAACATTCCTGCGGGGATGTTTGATCAGATCGAGCGAACCTTGCGAATCAGGCGAATGTCGATCTGCTGGCTTCCGCACGCGCGTACTACGACGGACTGCACGAGCGGCTCAATGCGCGCGGACTGGGGCGCAACTCGGAATATGCCCCGTTGCATGCCGCGATCGCCCGGAGTGCGGACACCATCGAAGCTCTCGCCGGACCGGAATGGCTGTCGCGGACGTCAGTCGCAGCCAAGGAGGCCTCACAACTGGTTGACGCCATGCGCTACAACACGCAGACGGCGATCTCGACCTGGATCGGGGACGTCAAGATTCGTGAGCCGCGCTCCGGAGAAGCACTGATCAAGCCGCAACACCTGCAGCAGTTGCACAAGGTGCTGCGTCCCGGTGATGTGCTGCTCGAACGACGCAACTGGTATCTCTCCAACGCCTTTCTGCCCGGTTACTGGCCTCACGCGGCTTTGTACGTCGGCACCACAGATGACCTGCGGGAGATGGGGCTTGACAAGGACCCGCGAGTGCAGCACTTCTGGGATGAGTTCGCCGCCCCGGACGTCGACGGGCATCCGCACGTCATTGTCGAGGCGCTCGAGCGAAGGGGTTGTGTTTGGCTCGCTCGAGCACTCGATCGGCGGTGCCGACTCCGCCGCCGTCTTGCGTCCACGCGTCAGTGAGGACGAGAAGAAGGAGGCGATCGGTCGCGCGTTCGGCAATGCCGAGAAGCCGTACGATTTCGAGTTCGACTTCACGAGTCGTGACAAACTGGTCTGCACCGAAGTGGTGTTCGTGCCTATGGAGCGAACGCCGGTCCGATCATTTTTCCGCTGAAGAAGATCATGGGCCGCGAGACGATGCCGGCGATCGAACTCGTCCGCAAGTACCAGGACGAACGGGGATCGCAGCTGTCCCAATTCGACTTCGTCGCCCTGGTGGATGGCGACGAACAGACAGGCATGGCGGCCTACAGCGACGACCCCGAAGTGTTCGTCAGCACGCTGGATCGACCGGCCCTGACGTTGTTCCAGGGAGTGCGGGAGTCCCCCATCCGGCGACTAGGCGTCTGGGGAGGCATGCTGCTCGCGCTCTCACTCGCCTGCTTCGCCTTCAACGTGGTGCGGTACTTCCGGAATAACGAGCAGCGAGTGGCGTCCATCGATACTGTGCAGATCGAACGAATACCGGGCGAACCGGAGGTCTGATCTTCCGGAACGAATCACATCGAGACCATTGATGCAAAACTTTGTTCTCGCGGCAAGACCGCACGCGAGACAATTGTACTCCAGGTGCCGCCTCAGATGACTGATGGGGATCCTATGTCTACGATCACCACGACCGATCAACTCGAGGCGATCTACGGCTTTGCTGGTGAGACATCGACCGCCAAGGTCACGCCATGCATCACGCCGGACTACCGGGCCTTTGTCGAGGCAGCGCCATTTGTGGTGCTCGCCACCGTCGGACCCGAAGGACTGGACTGTTCGCCGCGGGGTGATCTCCCCGGCTTCGTGCGGATCGCCGACGACACCACGCTCTACCTCCCGGATCGCCGGGGCAACAACCGCGTCGATTCGCTCCGCAACATCGTTCGCGATCCCCGTTTGGCCCTGCTGTTCCTGCTGCCGGGCTGCGGGACAACACTGCGCATCAACGGCCGGGTGCAACTCAGCATCGATGCGGACCTACTCGAATCGTTCGCCGTGGACGGAAAGTCGCCGCGCAGTGTGATCGTGATCCAGGTGCGAGAAGTGTACTTCCAATGCGCACGGGCCCTCGTGCGATCCGATCTGTGGAACCCCGAGCGGTATGTCGATCCCGCCTCACTTCCAACGGCGGGGCAGATCCTCGCCCGTTTGACAGAGGATCGCATCGGCGGAGACACATACGATCGCGAATGGCCCCACCGGGCCCGACAGACACTGTGGTAGCCTCGACACGCGGATGACCCTCCATGAGGCCCGTCGCGTTTACCTGTCGTGAATCGCTGCGACTCGCGCCTGAGCAGATCGCCGCACAGATTCTCGATTTGAGCAAGTGGCCCGAGTTCGAGGGGTACGGCATTCTGCCCGGCATTGAGTGCGCACGAGTTTGAGGCTCGGACAGCTGAGGTCGTCGGTACGAGAATCCAGGTCACGAACCGGGACGGATCCAGACATGTCGAGGAGATTGTCGAATGGGACCCGGCACGCAGACTGCGGCTGCGGATGCACGAGTTCTCGCCACCCCTGTCGCGATTGGCGACGAGTTTTGACGAAACATGGGAGTTTGCTTCCGACGATGTCCGGACGAGTGTTGAACGCTCGTTGACATTGCATCCGCGGTCGCGGCTGGCGGCGCCCATCCTGTGGATGATCTCGCGCCTGCTCAGGCGGGCGATCGCCCGGCATCTCCATCAACTGGATCGCGCCGCAGCTGCTTCCTGACTCCGAACCACTGTCACTGGCCGTTTCGCCGGCACGTACGGAGTCTCGCATCAACCCTGCCGAAGAAACCGCAAGCAGGAGGTTCAAAGCTGGCAGCTTCGACTACGAAATCACGTCGCCGGGCCGACCGACAACGCCGAGCGGAAGAGTTGCTCCGACAGCTCCCTGCTGTTCACCACACCCAGCACGCGGTCGCCGTCCTTGACGACTGCGAAGACCTCCCCGACCATGTAAAGTGTCTGCAGCGCGTCGAGCTTCCCGTCGCCGGGGGCCAACACCGGCATCAGGTGCATCTGCCGCGACAGCGGACCACTATCGAGGGCGACATCCACTGTGCGCACATAAGCGAACCACGCAGTTCGCGACCGCTTGTGATGAATGATGACACTCGACAGCGCATGTTGCCCTGCGAACTCCAGCACCTGCTCCCGCGTCGCATCTTCCGACACGCCCAGGATGCGCTCGAAGGGCATCATGGAAGCGGCCACTCTCTCGGGCGCTGTCTGCAGCACTCCCGAGGCCAGCCGATTCTGCACGTCGGTCAGCAACCCCTCGTGACGCCCCTGATGCAGCAGCTGCACCAGACGGCTGCGTCCGAATACCAGCTCGGTGCGCCGACCGGTCTCAGGAGAGAACCGTTCCAGCAGGCGCGTGATGAGCACGAGCGGCAGGCTGGCCGGGATCAGCAGCCAGTAGAAGATGCTGAAGATTCGCGAGTTGCGCCGCAGCAGCGCCATCGGGGCGCGGTAGTACAGATTCTTGGGAACCAGTTCTCCGAACAGATACACAATCGGCGAGATGAGCATCGTCGCGACGACTTCCCAGACCTCGGCCGGCCCCCGCGTGAGCTCCACGACCGCGAGGCTGATGGCCACCGTCGTCAGGTAGTTGGCGATGTTGTTCCCCACTAGGGTCGTCGCTACGAACGAGGCCGGATTGCGCGCGAACCACAGCAGTCGACGGGCCACACGGTCCCCGGCCTGGGCATCGATCGACAATCGGGGGATGCTCACCCGATAGAAGCCGGTCTCCGAGCCGCTGAAGAACGCCGACAGCCGGAGTGCCACCAGAAACAGCACGAATGTGGCGAACAATGGCAGCAGCGTCATGGAGCTTCGTCCTGTGGCTGTGCCTCGCGCGTGACCATCACTCGCAGCTTGCCCCGCTGCAACGTCTGAATCACCTTCATCTCGTACCCGTTCCACAGGCACCGGTCACCGACTTCCGGCAGGCGCTCCAGTTCTTCGTGCAGCATCCCCGCCACCGTGAGCAGTCCGTCCGCCGTTGGCTCGTAGTCGACCCCCAGCCGCTGCGACAGATACCGCAACGTCGTCAGTCCATCGACGTGATAGCGACCCGGCGCGACCTCCAGCACCGGTTCGCGACGCAGCACCCGCTTGGCCCGGCTGGGTGCGGGCAGCAGCACCGTTTCCATCACATCTTCATACGTCACCAGGCCGACGGTCTCACCATATTCGTTGACCACCACAGCGACATTGCACAACTGATCCCGCAACATCTGCAGGCAGTCGGCCAGGGTGGCGCACCACGGGAGATGCACGACCGGCTCGGCCAGTCGCTCGAGATGCTTCGTAGGCAAGACCGACAGTGTCGCCAGCGGAACCACGGCCGACACTGTATCTGGTTCGTCGTCCTGCAGGACGAGATAGTCGAGAGCCGGCGGGGCATTCATCAGATGTGACTGATGTACTGGTATCGACCGCGTCAGGTAGGTGCCTCGGGGACGCATCACCTCTTCAACAGTCATCTCCGACAGATCCAGAATGCGATGCAGCACCTGCTGCTCGTGCTTGATCGACTCTTCGCTGAGCTGCGAGGCCTCGACAGCGCGCTCGAGATCCTCGGCATCGAGAAACGGCTCCCGTCGGATGTCGGGCCAGAACGCCAGTCGCAGCATGCGGGCAATCGACCCGAAGACCGAGAGCAACGGATCCAGCACCCGCACCGCCGCCGCCAGTGGCCAGCCCACGATGACCGCGATCCGGCGATGAAAGACGACCGCGGCGCTCTTGGGGACGACTTCCCCCAGCAGGATAATGGCGAACAGGCTCCCCAGGCTGACGAGTCCCGCCAGTGCTCGTTCGTTGCGGGCCATCATCTGCCGGGCCATCACCACACTCACCGCAAAGTACGTGAGGTTGGTGATTAGGTTCCAGAACAGCACCGCCGTGAGCAGACGGTCCGGATCTCTCAGGAGTTCAGCGACCCGGCGCTTGCGCGGCTTGCCCAGCTGCAGACTGCGGAGTTCGTCGCGCGACAGGTAGAACAGCGCCGTCTCGCTGCCCGAAAAGAATGCCGAGGCGACGATCAGCCCCGCCAGGATCAAGACTCCCGGCAGCAGGACGATCGCATCGTCGAGGTACTCGTCCATGGTGAGCGGATCCGGACGGTCGACGTGAGCCGACCTCCGGCGGAATGCGTGGCTATCCTTTGTCGGCGGTCGTGCGTCCCAGGGCGACATCAAACTCGCTGACCGCCGGGACCAGCATCGCCAGTGTAGTGAACGTGTACGCGACCACGACGAACAGCGACACCCCCAGTGTGTCTCCCAGCAGATAGCCCGTGATGGCGTAGAACGTGCTGAAGGGGAGCACGCCAGAGGCCAGTGTCAACGCGGGTGACGAGTTGCGAGCCGTCAGCGACGCCCACAGGCCAATGGCTCCTCCCAGGATGAACACGATAAACGGCACCAGCTGCATGCCGAATGACGAGCGGGCTTCCACCATCAGCAACATACAGACGAAGATCCCGATGAACAGGAAGAACATGGTCCCCAGGCTGATGGTGATCGCCGTCCGGGAACTGTCGTAACTGAGGGCCGCATGAATCCCCAGCATCGCCGAAAAGAACAACAGCGACAGGTATCCCAGCGTCAGATAGACGACGTTCTCGACGCTGATGTGCCCCTGTATCACGTACAAGGCCGCCAGAATCAGCGGCACGAGGATGACCTCCTTGGTGTTGTAGAAGATGCCTCCCAGCTTGCTGAAGACGAACTCCTTGGCTGTCACATCGGTCACCAGCAGCAGTTCGAGTGTCTGTCCATCGCGCTCGGACGTCACCGACGTCACCGCCTGGGCGTTGACCAGCATCAGCCCCACGAGTGAGAGTGCGACAAAGGCGAAGCCCTCGGGTGAGATGATCCCCAGTACCTGCCCTTCCGAGCCGGCCGACTGTCGCAGGTACAGCACTGCAAACGCCGCCAGCAGGAGATACGCCCCCTTGATGATGATGACCTTGCGGCCGTAGGCCAGCGTGCGGACCTCGCGCCACAGCAGCGGCAACGCCCAGACCTGGCGGGGGGGCCTGACGACTTCTTTGGTCTGCTCCAGTTGCCGGGCTTGCAGATGAATGGAACGGGACGGATTCCAGCGGCGGACCATCGCAATGGTGATCAGCAGCAGCACTGCTGTCAGCCCCGACAGTGCCAAGAGACTCTGGAGGATCGCTGAGGTCAGACCGGTCTCACCCATCTCGCTGAACGGATTGAGAATCAGCCCCAGTGTGCGGTAGGGATTGAGCAGGGCCGCGATCCGGCCTGTGGCCGAGTCCGGTCCCGCCAGCGCGACAATCGCCTCGATGAGTCCCAGGTACAGCACCGCCCCCAGCGCACCCAGGGCCAGTGTCTGAAACGTCTTTTCCCGCCAGAACGCCATCAGCGAACCCCAGGCACCGGCCAGCAGCGCCACGACTAGGCAGATCGCCTCCAGCCACAGAATCTGCGCGAGTGTGAACCCCCCCAGCAGGTGCACGAAGCAGAACACCGGTAGCGAGGCAAGAACCAATACGCCGACATTCAGCAGGCTCGCCAGCAGCTTGCCGAGGACCAGTTCGTGGTCCCGCAGGTCGGTCATCAACAGCAGAATCAGCGTGCGTCGATCCTTCTCCTGGGCGACGCTGCCGGCCGCTGCCAGCAACGAGAACGCGATCACCAGCGACAACTGGACGATGGCGAAGAGCTGGAAGACGAAGGCACCGAACCGTGCCAGACCGCCGTCGGTGCGCACCTCTTCAAAGCTGAAGGTCACCTGGTGAGCGGTCCACAGCAGCACGAGCAGACTCGCGACATAGGCCGATCGCAGCAGAAAGTGCTTCCACTGGCGAGGCGCGGTCAGTGCCTCGCGATAGAACAGCGGACCAGCCAGCAAGTCGATCTCCCCGAGGTGTTCTGTCCCATTACCCTCTCGCAGCGTCGCAGTATAGCCCTCCAGGCCGCCCCCTGCCATTCTCGCCCGCGGATCGACGGCGGGTGCACGTTTTGGGGGCATCTCTGAACCATTCTCGCCAATTGACCGAGCCTGATTGTGAGAGAGCACGCCGGCTGCTTTGAGCACCCGGAAGGCTTCGATCCTGAGATGCAGGTCGCAGAATCAAGATCGGTTACTCAGTCCAGTAGGCGCAGGGCCAGCAATCGCTCCACCTCGCGAGTATCCAGATGTCCGTCATGATTCACATCGTTACGCAGCAACATCTCCCGTGCCCCCTTCGGAGTGTCACGGTCGTTGTACAGTCGATGCAGTTCCATGAGTGAAACCTGTCCGGAATGATCGTCATCGAGGACGCCCAGCCAGCGATCGCTAAGCGCCAGAAACTCTTCCCGTGTCAGATGGCCGTCGGCATTCGCATCCACCAGGGCGAACACATCGGACGTAATCAGCAGCGACAGCTTGAACCCACGCGCCCCCTGGGCGTACTCGTCGCTCGAGATCCGCGCATCGCCGTCCGCGTCCAGTACTCCAAACCGTTGCTGCATCGTCTCAACATAGGATGCATTTCGCTGCTCCAATGCCGCAGGGACCAAACGATCTTCAGTGGACGCTTCCTGCGGTGATTCTTGACCAGTTACTGGACCTGCCTGGAATGAATCCGTCGTCACAAAATGATACCCCCAGCCTGTCAATCCCAGCAGGACCACTCCTGCAACGACACCTCGTGCCGGCCACCCTTGCACCAATCTCACGATTCCGGACCTGGTGGCAGCCGCCGAGCTCGCGACGACTGCGGTCGCAGGCGAGCTTGCCTCTGATCCGGAACATGCCGACGCATCCAGCAGGTGCCTGACCGTTGATGCCAGTTTCTCGAAATGGAAGTCCAGCGGCGTTGTCAGCGCATCCAGCCAATGTTGGGAGCTGATGAAGTACTCCAGGCTCTTTGTCGGCAGGAGGTCGTCCAGACGTACGGGAATGATGACAACCCCCTTGGACGCGGCCCGCTCAACTTCGCGAAGCACCTGGGGAGACTCATTGGAATGACGGGAGAACAGCAGCACAAACACACGGCTTTTCTCGATGCCTTCGATGATGGCCGCACTCCACTCTGCACCTGGAGCGATGTCCCGGGGGGCAATCCAGCAAACAAGCCCGTGCCGCTCCAGAATCGAGCAGGCGGACTCGGCCGCTGCCTTGTCCTGCGACGAGTGGCTCAAGAACACATCAATCGGGTGAACTCGGTCCGGAATTCGCAGCGCCGCCGGCACCCAGGACAGACGATCTGCCGGGGCTGCCCCTTCAGGCGGAGTTCCCGGCCACAACGACAGCGCACTTTGAGGACCATGCGCGCCTCTACGTCTCAGGCAAACGACCACCCATCGCCGGCGGTACGTCGTTTGCATCGTGCTCCCGCCCCCACCGCATGTCAACTGTCGAGAGTTTCGGTAGCAGACAACATCAAACGATTTCCGCGTCTCAGAGATCACTTCCCAGATACCGAATCAGCGCTCGCTCATCCGCGACTTGCGCCGAGACTCCTCGATCTGACGTACCAAAACGGACAGCACCCGTTTGTGGGACTCGATCCATTCGGCCCCTCCTCCGTCGCGCAAGCTGTCCAGATCCTTCCGGGCTTACTCCGTTTTGCCCAGACGCAGGCGGGCGATACAGCGGAAGCACCAGGTGGTCAGTTCGACCTCATGAATCGCGAGCATGTGCACGCCTGCTTCGCTAGAATCGCTGGCGGTCTCCCATCCGTTCCGCCGGTCACCTGTGCGAGAGATAACGTATGCAACTGGGCTTTGTCAGCGCGATTCTCCCGGATCAGTCCCTCGAGCAGGTCCTGCAGTTTGCCGCCCAGACCGGTTACGACTGTGTCGAGGTGATGTGCTGGCCCCCCTCGAAAGCCGATCGTCGGTACGCCGGCGTCACCCACATCGACGTGACCGACTTCACCGAACATCGGGCCGCCGAAATCCACCGGCTGACGGCCCTGACGGGCGTATCACTCAGCGGACTGGGTTATTACCCCAACCCTCTCTCGCCCGACGCTGCCGAGGCCGAGCGCGCAATCGCGCATCTGCATCTGGTGATCGAAGCCGCCGGGCGACTGGGACTCGACCGGGTGAACAGTTTCGTGGGCCGCGACTGGACGAAGTCGGTCAGTGACAACTGGCCTCAGTTCCTCGACGTCTGGACGCCCCTCGTCCGTCTTGCCGAGCAGCATCGCGTACGCATCGGGATCGAGAACTGTCCCATGCTGTTCACCGCTGACGAATGGCCGGGCGGGAAGAATCTCGCCACTTCACCGGCGTTCTGGCGACGCATGTTCGCTTACATCGACAGCGACCACTTTGGCCTCAACTACGATCCGTCCCACCTCGTCTGGCAGCAGATGGACCCGATCGAACCGCTGTGGGAGTTCGCCTCCAGACTGTTTCATGTCCATGCCAAGGACGTGCGCGTGGACCGCCGGAGACTGAATGACGTCGGCATCCTTGCGCATCCGCTGGAGTATCACACCCCCAAGCTGCCGGGTCTGGGCGACATCGACTGGGGCCGGTTCTGTTCGGCGCTGGGCGACGTCGGCTATAACGGCGCGGTGTGTGTCGAGGTTGAGGACAGGGCGTATGAAGCCACCCTCGAAACGCGACAGGCCTCTCTGCGTCAAAGTGCGACCTATTTGAGGAACTTTATTGCCTGAAGGCAACCGGAGGCGTGAGCCTCCGGTTTATCTATCACCACCATCCAGCATCCAGTGAACTATGACGTACACCTACCTCGACATTGCGAAGATGATCGACCACTCGCTCCTCAAGCCGACGTTGACCGTCAGCGAACTTGATGAGGGGTGCCGGCTCGCACTCGACTACAACGTCGCCAGCGTGTGCATCCTGCCCTACTACCTGCAGCGCTGTGCCGAACTGCTGAAGGGGAGCACTGTCGCTGCCAGCACGACGATCGGCTTTCCGCATGGGGGGCACACGACCGCCATCAAACGGGCCGAAGCCGAACAGGCCCTCGCCGATGGGTGCCAGGAACTGGACATGGTCGTCAACATCTCGCAGGTACTCAGTGGCAACTGGGACTACGTGCGGGAGGACATCGCCGCCGTCATCGAGCCCGCCCATGCCGCCGGTCAGAAGGTGAAGGTCATCTTCGAAAACTGTTACCTGGAGGACTCGCACAAGATACGCCTGTGTGAGATTTGCAGCGACCTGAACGCCGACTGGGTCAAGACCTCCACCGGCTATGGCACTGGCGGAGCGACGATGGAAGACCTGAAGCAGATGGTCGCACACACGCCCGACCGCGTGCAGGTGAAGGCGGCCGGAGGAGTGCGGACGTTCGAAAAACTGCTCGAGGTTCGGGCCCTGGGAGTCACCCGCATCGGGGCCAGCGCAACGAAGGCGATGCTCGATGAATGTAAGGCGGTGTTGGCCGGCAAGTCCACGTCCGAAGTTGCTGCGGCTGATCCATCGGCCGGCTACTGACGGTGATCGACGTTATAATCGGAGCGATCGTGATGGAGGAACTCGACATGGTCGTCGACGGTGTCACAGGCACCTGTCACCCCCGCGATCCCCATTGGTTGCTGACCGAACTGGACTGATATAGTGAGCAGCGCAGAGACCTTCACCGTCGGCCTTGTGCAGATGGCCATGTCCACCGACGCGGACGACAACCTCGCCCGGGCTGTCGGATTTGTCGAACAGGCGGCGAGCGACGGTGCCCAGGTGATCTGCCTGCCGGAACTGTTCCGCTCGCAGTACTTCTGCCAGCAGGAAAATGCGGGGCTGTTCGACCTCGCCGAGTCGATCCCCGGCCCCAGCACACAAGCCCTCGGCAAGGTGGCCAAGGCCCGCGGCGTCACGATCGTCGCGTCACTGTTCGAACGCCGGGCCGCGGGACTGTATCACAACACGGTCGCGATGATCGGTCCGGACGGCGGCGTCCTCGGGCTGTACCGCAAGATGCACATCCCCGACGACCCGTCCTACTACGAGAAGTTCTACTTCACGCCGGGGGACCTGGGCTTCAAGGTGTTCGACACTCCCGCCGGCCAGGTCGGCACGCTCATCTGCTGGGACCAGTGGTATCCCGAAGGGGCCCGGCTGACGGCGCTGCGCGGGGCGGAGGTGCTGTTCTATCCGACGGCGATCGGCTGGCATCCCCGCGAAAAGGCCGAGGTCGGCGAGTCGCAGCGCAGTGCCTGGCAGACGATTCAGCGCAGCCACGCCATCGCCAACGGGGTCTATGTGGCCGGAGTCAACCGCATCGGACACGAAGTCTCTGCCGCCGGAGGTGCGGGGATCGAGTTCTGGGGGACGACGTTTCTGGCCGATCCGTTCGGCGTCGTGATCGCCGAGGCGTCGACCGATAAGGAAGAGGTATTGATTGCCGAGGTGAACCGCCGGCGGATTGAGGACGTCCGCCGCAACTGGCCATTCCTCCGCGATCGCCGGATCGATGCCTACGTCGGGATCGACCGGCGGTATCTGGATGACGTGTGAGGACCAAGCCGAGCGGAACAGTGGCTATCGATTACAGGCTTTCAGCGAGAACGCCACTGCTGGCTTGTCCAGCAGCGCCCGGAGAACGGCCTTGTTGCCGCATGACTGGACCGGTGGGGGTAACCACGCCTGCCCGATTACTTTGAGCTGGGCATCTCGGGCAACGGATACGACTCGAGCTTCTGCAGCACGCCGCCGGGGGCTGAAGGCAGCCCGCCGAACACGGCCGCCAGCGCATCATTCAGCGCAGGGTCCATCGCCTTGCTCCAGGCATCGCGCACCTGAGCCTGTTCCTCCCGGGTGAGCAACACTCCAAACCGCCGGATGTGCTCGGACAACTGTCGGGCCGCCGTGATGCGGACCGCGTCGTCATACGCCTGTGCCTCGGCGACCTGGAGCAACTGACGCTGGACCGAAGGTCGTGGGATCGCCGTCAGTGCGACGAGGGCATCCTCTGCCAGATCCGGATTGTTGATCGCCTGCGTGAGATTGTTCTCCGCCGACTCCAGCGGGAACACATTCGTGCGTGAACGCTCGGCGAGCTGACGCAGCCAGTACGACGCTGCTGCGCTGCGATTCACCCGTTGCTCTGGTGTGAGCGGCGGCGTGGGGAGCATGGCCAGGAACCCTTTGAGCTGCGTCTGCCAGTTGTCTGCATCGTCGCTCAAAATGACATACATGGCGAGCGGCGTGCGATTGACGAGCCACTGGACCGACGACTCGCATTCGCCCGGACCAACCACGGCGATCGGCACACCGGCGGTTCGTGAGTCGGCACGGAAGTTGGCCACCGTTTGCGTCAGATCCCAGCGGATGGTGTTGAGGTTCAGCACCGCCAGATCAACGCGAGTGCGCTCGGCCGCGGTGCGGAAGCCGTCGCGCCCGGTCGGTGCGATGCGGGAGTCGAAGCCCAGTGAACGCAGGATGCCGGCTACCTCGTTGGCGCGCCGGACGTTCGGGTCGATGACGACCGACTGCGGTGCCGTGTCACCAGACAGGGCCTGCGTGAGGATCTCGACGACGCGGTTGGCCGTCGGGAATGGGCGGTCCGGGTCGATCAGCAGGACGGTGCTGGCGGCGGCAAACTGCACACGTTCGCTGGGGGAGTTGAGTGCGGCAACGATCGGCGCAGGCCCGGATGCCGTGGGCAGCAACTGGCTGCGGGTGCCTGTCTGTCCCAGGGCTTTCAGACTTCCGACGGCTGCCAGCGGATTGTTCTGATCGAGTGCGAGTTGCAGGGCCTGCTGAGTCAGTTCCGGACCACTGGCGATCGCGAGTTCGTGAACGGAACCGGGTCCGGTCGGCCAGGGGTTCTCCCAGCCTGCTCGCTGACCCTCTTCCGCCAGCGAGGTCGCCAGAAACAGCGCCTGATTGTCGGGGGTCGGAGAGAGCCGCATGGCGTCGCGGGCCAGCCGCTGCGCGCTGTGCAACTGGGCCGCCTGTTCCGACGTGACCGTCTTCACCGGTCCGCCCGTCTGGGTATCCCACGACCAGTCCACCACCTGCACCTCGGGATCCCGGGGCCATTCATACTCACCACTGAATCGGGAGAGGGCCTGTTGCCTCAGCTGATCGGCGGCACCGAAGTCGCTCAGCCGGTGGACACCATCCACACTTCCGAATCGAATGCGGGCGATGGCCTGACGAGCCGCCGACTGCACCATGGGCGAGACGTCTCTCGCGAAGGCGGAGGGCAGCAGCTGCGGGACATCACTCGCGCTTCCGACCCAGCCGAGGGCCTCGAGGGCCGTCGCTCGGGTCCACTCGTCCGGAGCCTCCAGCGCTGCCAGCAGCGGGGGAGCTGCCGGCCATCCGAGTTCAATGAGTGTCTGCAGAAGCAGATCCTGCTGACCATCCTGACGACGATCGGCGAGACGCTTGAGCAACGGTGGGACGGCATCGGCCCCCAGCTGACGCAGCTGCGTGAGGGCCGCACTGCGCTCGCGGGGTGTGCCCTGCAAACTGGCGATCAGGGCATCGACGCGGGCGGCGTCGCCTTGTTGCTGGGTGGCCGCGGCTCGCACTTGGTCGAGCAGTTGCTGCGAATAAGGCTGCAGCTCCTTCATCTGCGAGAGTTTGAGAAAAATCGCCGTCCCGTGATCGCGCTGCAGTTCCAGCAATGTCGCATCATCGACCCCCTGGGCCACCAGCTCCTGCAGGTAGTGGGCGGCGAGATCGGGACGTGTCACTCGCAGCATCAGCAAGGCGGCATCGAGATACTCGGCGGGAGTCTGCGGCTCCTGTGCCATCAGCGAGGTCGCAGCCTGTCCACTCGCGGCATCGGGTTCCTGCGCGGTGGCTGCACCGATCAGCAGCGATCCGGTCAACACGAGCGGGGCCATGGCGCGGCGGGTGGATGATGTCAGCATCGCGGTCTCGTCAGAAACGGAGGAATCGGCAATCTTGAGTCTGCCTGCCCGACCCGACAGATTGCAAGAGGCGCAGCATGTCGTGCGGGCGGAGCCGACCAGTATCGGGACTATCGAGAACCCCCGCCCGAGAGCTTGAGCATCCGCCGACGGGCTGACCTTTGTGCAGCAAAGTTCAGTGCGACGGACGGCGCAGATTGCCTGATGACATCGACCCGCGCCTCAGGCATGAATGATGAAACCGGCCATGTTGTAGTAGATGATCACGCCCATCACATCGACGAGGGCCGAGATCAGCGGATTCGACATCAACGCCGGATCCACCCCCAGACTGCTGAATCCGACCGGCAACAGGGCCCCCACGACCGAACCGAGCAGAACGACGATGAACACCGTGGACGAAACGACTGCCGCCTGTGGGACCGTCACCAGCGTACAGGCGACACAGAACGAGACCATGGACAGTCCGGCTCCCAGCGTGGACCCGAGCAGCATTTCGCGGGTCGCGATCCGCCGTGCATCCCGCACGCCCCCTTCCCCCAGAGCGAGCGTGCGAATGATGAGTGTCGCCGACTGAGACCCGGTGTTGCCTCCGCTCGCCAGCACGAGCGGCAGAAACATGATCATCCACCCGGCCCCCGAGCCTTCTCCCAGAAAGAAGCTGATGACACATGCGGTCACAAAGGCTGCTCCCTGCAGAAACACCAGCCAGATGCCGCGCTTCCAGGCCAGCGTGTGCAGCGGAGTTTGCAGATACCCGTCTTCGAGCGGTTCGACGGCGGCTTGCCGATGCTGATCTTCGGTGGCCTCTTCTTCCAGCACGTCCGCCGCATCGTCGTGGGTGACGATGCCCACCAGCCGGTTCTGGTTGTCGACGACCGGAATGGCCAGAAAGTCGTACCTGGTCAGTTCGCGGGCGACATGTTCCTGATCGTCGTCGACGCGCACCGAGATGACGTCCCGCCGCATGAGGTCGCCAATCCGCGCCTCACGCCTGGCCTGGATCAACTTGCGGATCGAAATGAACCCGATCAGATGACGATCGATATCGGTGATGTAGATGTAGTAGATCGTCTCGCGGCTGGGGGCCTGTTTGCGCAGACGTTCGAGCGCCTCGGCCACCGTGATGTCCTCCGGGAGCGAGGCGTACTCGGTCGTCATGATCGAGCCGGCACTGTACTCCGGGTAAGAGAGCAGCTTGCGGATGTCGGCCCGTTCAGCCTGGGCGACGAGCGGGAGCAGATCCTCGACATGCGCCGGATCCATCCGCTCGAGCAGGTCGACGCGGTCGTCGGCGGGCATCTCCTCGATGATCTTCGAGAGCGCGTGCCGATCGATCGATTCGACCAGCAAGACCTGATAAGAGAGCGGCAGAAACTGGAAGATTTCCGCCTGCGTGTGGGCGTCGCAGTGTGTGAGCACCGACCACGTGGTGGCGGGATCGAGTTCTTCGAGGACCTCGGCGGCAACTGCGGGATACAGCGCCTTGCAGAACTCTTCGAGGGCCGGCCCGTCCTGCTCCTCGAGCATCATTCGCAGATCGGGAAGCAACAGCGATTTGTACATGGAGCGTTCCATGGCTGTTTTCCTTCCCGGCCCGCGTCATCCGTGTGGTGTTTTTGCAAAAACGCCCCTGCCGGATTGCTCCGACCGGGGCGTTGTGAGTCCTCATGGCTACGATCCTCTGGATCGCAGGTCCTCGCCCATCAGCGCTTGGAGAACTGGAAGCTGCGTCGGGCCTTCCGCCGGCCGTACTTCTTGCGTTCCACCATGCGTCCATCGCGCGTGAGGTAGCCCCCCTCGCTCAGGGTGGCATGCAGTTCGTTGTTGCGGGCCTCCAGAGCCCGGGCGACACCGAGCACGACGGCACCGGTCTGACCCGTGGGGCCTCCGCCATTCACCCGCACCCAGATATCGACCTGCCCATCGTTCTTGGTCGCCTTCAGCGGTGCCATGATCATCTGGCGATCGCGTTCCAGTGGGAAGTAATCATCCATCTCGCGGCCGTTGACCGTGAACTTCCCCTGCCCGCTCGTGATCCGCACACGGGCGACGGCAGTCTTGCGACGACCGGTTCCGATCGCCACCCCCTGCCGATCGACCTTGCCGCTGATCAACGGGGCCGGCTGCGGACCCTCGATCAGGATCTCGATGACCGGCTCTGGTTCAGGCCCGACTTCTGCCGCAGTTGAGCCATGGTCGGCAATATTCTCTGGATCCTCTGCGAAGTCTTCGTCGTCGATCACCGAGGTACCGGTCTCATCGGTTTCGTCTGCGTCATTGGCGAGTTCGTCACTCATAAGGCAATCTCTTGAATCAGGTATGTCACGGCGGGAAAACCTCCTGCCGGAAGAATTGTTCTAATTGTCGACGCCGGACGACAGGCAGCCAGCGAACTCGTCTGTGTGGTGTCAGGACCGCAGGTACTCGGGCAACTCCTGGGGTTGCTGGGCCTGGTGCGGATGATTGGGGCCGGCGTACAGCTTCAGCTTCATCAGCATCCTTCGGCCGAGTTTGTTCTTGGGCAGCATTCTGCGGACGGCCTCGCGGAGGATCTGCTCCGGCTTGCGATCGAGCAGGTCTGCGGCGGTCACCGTCTTGAGGCCGCTGGGATACCCGGTGTAGCGCGAGTAGGTGCGGGTCTGCATCTTCGACGTCATGTACGGATGCGTGTCATCCGCCAGCGGGGCACCGGTAAATCGCACCTTCTCCGCGTTGACGACGACCACAAAGTCCCCGCAGTCCACATGGGGGGTATAGATCGGCTTGTGTTTGCCCATCAGCATCGTCGCGAGCCGCGTGGCCAGCCGGCCGACAATTTCCCCTTCCGCATCAACCACGAACCAGTCGGGTTGCACGGTCTCCTTCTTCGCCATGAACGTCTTCGACACAGAGATGCTCCTCGGCACCAAATCCGGTGATACCCCCAGCGGGCCACCGATCCTCGAACCAGTGGAAACCCCAGAAGTTAGCGAGTTGAGGCGACGGCAGCAACGCAAACCCCGGTCATTTTTGGGAAGTCCAGGGCAAGTGGCGGGTACGAGAGGGCCGTTTTCGTGGGGACGCCCGACATTTCTGCCTGCGTGAGAGCACCCCGACTGCGTCCGCACCGCAGCCGGGCGATGTTGCGATCCGCACTTCCACAGCGGATGATGTCCATGCGAGGGCTATTCCCCGGTCCAGAACGACAAACGTTCGATCTCCGGCACTCACAGAAGAGCCCCGCGCTATTCCTTCAGCAATTTCATCCGACGAGAACCCGGCCATGTACGCATCTCCTTGCCGCATTCTGTCACTGTTGCTCGTCCTCGGCTCGGTGGCCTTGGCGCAGACCAAACCGGTGGACTCGCGGCTCCAGCAGGCGCTGAAGCGCTTTCCTGATGCCGACGCCAACGGTGACGGAATCCTCACGATGCAGGAAGCGCAGGCCTATCTCGCAAAAGCGAAACTGTCGCCGGGCGTCCTGTCACGACTTCGTGGCGGACGTGACCAGGCACCGGAAGACAACGCGATCTTCAAGGCGACGGCAGAGGAACTGGATCGGGCGATGCAGGCCGACACGGCCGCCAACTTGAAGGAACCGCTGCAGTTTCCGCGCGGGAACGGGCTGCGCATCCTCTCGACCGGCCATAGCTGGGTGGCACCGGGACTGAAGACGCTCCCGAAGATCACCGCGGCGGCGGGTCTGGACGGGCATCATGTCCGCTCGCATACGTCCGGCGGCGCGAAGGGCTCAGCAAACTCGATCTGGCGCAAGGAGTTTGGCAAGTTCGACGAGTCGGCTCCGCGGCCTGTGCTGCTTCCGGCCATCGCGACCGGCCAATGGGATGTGATGACCTGGGGCTCCTACTACCTGGACGTGCCGGAACATTACGGACAATGGATCGACGTCTGTCTGAAATCGAATCCTCAGATGAATTTTCTCATTCAGGATGGCTGGCCACGCTTTGACGAGTCGCTGAACAAACTCGAAGCAGCCGCTGCACTGGAGCATATCGACGCGACTCAAGCGGCCATGCAGGAGGGGATGTACAACTCCAACTACAAGGCGCTCCAGAAGCAGTATCCAGGGAAGGTGCACATCATTCCCGCGGGTGCCGCCGTCGTGGAGATGCTGCACAACTACTACGCCGGCAAGCTGCCCGGCTTCGACTGCGTGTCGGAACATCTGGGTGGCACCCGGGGAATCTACCGCGATGGAGGGCACCTCTCCCAAGCGAGCGGAATGGAGTGGCTCGTCGGCTACATGTATTACGGCATGCTGTATGGCAAGTCGCCGGCGTTGATCGCGGGTCTGCAGCCCGACGGAGTTGATCCGGTGGTCGACGCGGCGATGCGAAAGGCGGCGTGGAACGCCATCATCCACAGTCCACACTCGGGCATTCGTGACGAGAACGGTGACAGCGTCGCGGACGCCGCGGCTACCACCAAGTAGCCATGAGCAGCGACTCGTCAATGGTCAAATGTGCCTGCATCGTGATGACGGAGGTGCGTTCCGCCGCGCACCACTTACTTTTCACACCCTTCATCGGTCCAGATCTGTTGCATCCTGCACAAGGTCTTTGGTCCGACGCGAATGGGGGGCATCGCCTTGGCCCCCTTCTCAGGCAAGTATTCAATCAGCCCATTGCCCGACTCCTTCATCTGGCCGTTCATGATCCCGACGATCTCATGATCCTGGTTCGGATCCTGTTTGCCTCCCCCGGTGCCTCCGTCGAGGCCTGAGGCATGGATGAACTCGTGGACGACGACCACTTCCTTTTGCCGAGTGGTCACGTTCGTAATCATCCCCGGCAGAAAAACGGCAGCGAACGCAAGCTCGTTGACTCGCGGATCGGCGAGCGTCGACGTCTGGCCATGCAGGATGTCGGGCTTGAACGTCGCCTTCGTCTTGACGGTAAACCCTTCGAGCTGGGAGTTGCCGGGCCAGGGATACGTGCTCGGTCCCGTAGCGACGACCACTACGATGTTGGCAGACCCCTCGTCCTTAGCAGTGACCAGCTTTACACGAAACGGCAGGTTGTTGAAAGTCTTGATCGCCGCATCGACGGCTCCCGACCAGGACTTGGCCTGGTTGAAGACGGCCAGTTCGCCCTTGCTGCGGACGCGGCTGTTCCACGGTGTTGGCATCGGTACGATCCTGTGACTGATGGCGGTAGTCACCTCTCAGCGAATTAGAAGTTCCATCTGTTACAGCAATTCGATGGACGGAGCGTCGATGGTAGATCCGTTGAAGTAGATCCGTTGAAATGGATGCGCAAGCGATCCGTAAGGCATCCTGCCATCGGTTCTTGACAATCGGCTGGAGTTATCGAGATCGAGAGCTGTTTCAAAGTATGACAGGCACCGGGAGTGTGGGTCTATACAGGTTCAGAAAAAGAAACATTCGCGGTGCTGGCCCGACGTGCACCCTTCGACAGGGGGGCACTCAACGGAATTGCTTGCTCATGACGGATTGTCATTGGTCGTTGCCGCGGGTAATGTGGCTGTTCGCGGCTCCCTCTCACGCCGCGGCGAAAGCCCATCGACCGCACCGACACTCCACCTGACCGCAGACCCAGCGCTCATGTCCTTTCGATCTGGTCGGCACATCGCGATTGGCGACATTCATGGTTGCGCCCACGCATTGGATGCAATTCTTGAGGCCATCGACCCTGCACCCGACGATGTGCTCATCTGTCTCGGGGACGTGATTGACACGGGCCGTGACACGAAGGATGTGATCGACCGGCTGATCCGTCTTCAGGATGAGTGCACCCTCATCACCATCCAAGGCAACCACGAGGAGATGCTGCTCGCTGCCCTCGATTCACCGGGGTTGAGGAACAGCTGGCTCAACTGCGGCGGGATCGCCACGATCAATTCCTACAAGTTCTGCGGCAAGATCGACGACATCGATCCGCGGCACATCGAGTTCCTCCGTACGTTTCGCGACTACTACGAGACCGATTCTCATATCCTCGTTCACGCCAATTACGATCCCGATCTCCCGCCGGCAGAGTTCCCGCCACATGTGCTGCGCTGGGCGACCCTCGATGATCGCGATCCGTGCCCCCACGTCTCCGGCAAGACGTCGATCGTCGGACACACGGAACAGCGTGACGGAGAGGTGCTCGACCTCGGCGGCCTGGTATGTATCGATACCTACTGCCACTTTTGCGGGTGGCTCACGGCCCTCGATCTGGAGACGGGCGAAACCTGGCAAGCCAGTCGCTGGGGGGCAATGCGCGAACCAGAAGAAGACGCCTCACTGCTGCTGGACGCTTCGGCCATCCTGCGAGTTCCCGTCGCTGCAGCAGTCTGAAGGACACCAGATCACCACGCTCGACACTCCTCACTGTTGCCCGGTCGGGCCGGCGTTCTTACGCCGCCTTCGGGGCGGGGGCATCGGGTGGTAGGTACTTCTCGACGACGGCAGCACCGGTCGCGTCTCCGAAGACGTTGACCATCGTGCGGAAGCGATCGAGCAGCCAGTCGACCGGCAGGATGATCGCCTGGTACTTGAGCGGCAGCCCCACCGCGTTGAGGACGATGAGCATCGTCACCAATCCGGCCTCGGGGATACCGGCCGCTCCGATGGCGGCAAGCGTCGCCGTCATCGCCACGACCATCTGCTGTGCGAGCGACAGGTCTTTGCCCAGAAACTGGGCGATGAACATCACAGCCACCGCTTCGTACAGGGCGGTGCCATCCATATTGACCGTCGCCCCCAGCGGGAGCACGAAGTCGACCGACTTGCCGCCGATGCCCGCATTCTCCGTCGCACACTCCATGGTGACGGGCAATGTCGCCGAAGAGCTGGAGGTCGAGAACGCCATCAGCAACGCCTGCGACATGTCGCGGATAAAGCGGTACGGGTTGCGGCGAGTGAGCATCCAGAGAATGACCGGCAGCACAATCAGCAGGTGGATCGACAGCCCGAGCAGTACGGTAAACGAGTACCAACCGACGAGCTTCATGGTGGCAGCGAATGTCCCCCGCACCATTTCCGGACCGAAGCGGCCGGCCACCAGACAGAAGATCCCCAGCGGTGCGATCTTCATCAGCAGCATCACGAAGGCAAAGATCGCATGATCGAATTGATCGATGAGCTGTTTGAGTGTGTCGACCCGTTCGCCCAGTGTCGTCAGCATCCCCGCGAACACAATCGAGAACACGATCAGCGGCAGCAACTCGGTCTCGGCCGCCGAGCGGAACAGGTTGTCGGTGAACAGCATGAGGGCCAGGTTCTTGAGGATGAGTGCGACCCCTTCCTCCTCGACCTTGGCGCCACCCCGTTCGCTGATCAGTGTCTCTCCCGCCTGCGCGATCTCCTCGACCTGTTCCCGGTCCAGTGTCCCTTCACCCGGACGGACGATGTTGACCAACGCCAACCCCAGCAGCACGGCGATGACCGTCGTCGACAGGTAGTAGCCGATGGTGACCAGTCCCGGCTTGCCGAGCTTGCGAACGTCGCCGAGGTTGAGCACCCCCTGCATCACCGAGACGATCACCAGCGGCACGACCATCATCTTCAGCAGCCGCAGGAAGATGTCACCCCCGATCGAGACGAACTCGAAGAACGCGAGCAGCGAGTGCTCACGGGCCGAGTGTGATTCGGTACCGGGCGGCAGTCCCGAAAGCCCCAGCCAGGGAACGACGACGGAGATCGTCACTGCCGCGATGATGGCGACAATGATCCAGAGGGTCAGCCGGCCTTCGGATTTGGTCTCGGCCATGCTGGTTTCCCGGGTCTCAGGTGAGCCAAAAGGTTGAAGTTCCGATCAGCCGCACATTTCAAACGTACCGCGGTCCCTATGGCCGGCAGGCGGGGTGCTTGAGCGGCAGCCAGGCACCGTTCTCGTCGCTGGAGGCCACACACTGCGTGATGAAGTTCATCCCGTCCACTCCGTCGTATACGTTGGGATAGATGGTGTCGCGTGTCTCGAACTTCTCGCCCGCCGCACGCTGCACCATTGCGTCATACGCAAACCGATAGATGTTGCCGAACGCCTCCAGATAGCCCTCGGGATGTCCCGCGGGGATGCGGCACGACGCGGTCTCGAGCGGTGTGGAGAACGGCGCGTCCCGGGGCCCGGAAGTAGATCTGGTGCGGCTTGCCGTTCTGACGAAACGTCATGTAGTTGGGATCCTCCTGCCGCCAGCTGAGCGCCCCCTTCGTACCGTCGATGTCGATAAAGATGTCGTTCTCCCGACCGTGCGTGATCTGGGACGCCGTGATTGTGCCGAGTGCACCGTTCTGAAAACGAATGACGGCATGGCCGTAATCATCGAGCCGCCGTCCGGGTTCAAAAATCTTCAGATGGGCGGAGACGGTCTCGGGCAGCAGTCCGGTCATGTAGCGGGCAAGGTTGTAGGCGTGCGTGCCGATGTCGCCGAAGCAACCGGCCGCTCCCGACTTCGAGGGATCGGTCCGCCAGGCCGACTGCTTCTGTCCGTCCTTCTCGAGCCGGGTCCGCAACCAGCCCTGCAGGTAGTTGCTGCGGAACGCCTGGATCTCGCCGAGTTCACCCGCCTGGATCATTTCGCGAGCCTGCCGCACCAGCGGGTGTCCCGTATAGTTGTGGGTGAGGGCGAACACGACGCCGCTCGACTCGACCAGTTTGACCAGCTCCTCGGCCTGCTTGAGGTCGAAGGTCATCGGCTTGTCGCAGACGACGTTGAAGCCCTTCTGGATCGCAGCCTTGGCGATGTCGAAGTGGGTGTGGTTGGGTGTGGCGATGGAGACGAAGTCGATCCGCCGGTCTGCGGGGAGGGACGACTCCTTGTCCAGCAACTCCTGATACGACCCATAGGCCCGGTCATCGGGAATGGCGTAGGACGGAGCGGACGCCTTGGCCTTCTTCGGGTCGGAGGAGAGAGCTCCCGCGACCAGTTCGGCCCGGTTGTCCAGCACCGCCGCCGTCGCATGCACGCGGCCGATGAAGGCCCCCTGTCCACCTCCGACGAGCCCCATCCGGAGCTTGCGATTTAGCGAGCCGTTAGTCGTGTCCATTATGTCACTCTCAGCGAACAGAGCCAGATGAGGCAGGACGCCGCCGACGTCCCACAGAGGGAACCCGAATGATGGCGTAAAGCCAAGCGGCTCTCAGGATAATGGCGAGTTGCCGCGAACACAACGATCGTCGCGTCGTATGAAATCGGTTGCGCACACTTGCTCCTGCCGGCCCGGTTGATGACGATGGAGCCTCGGGGACGGCGCCCGCAGCGAGAGGCCTCCATTTCTCGACACCTGTGTGTCGCGTTCAACGCAGCGGATTCTCCAATGGCAGATGTATGGCACTACCGGATGGACGGGACCGTTCTCGGTCCGGTCCACTTTGCTGACCTGCAGGGACTGGCCGCGATTGGCCGCCTGCAGCCCACGCACGAGGTGCGCCGCCATCAGGATGCACACTGGCAGCGTGTGCAGGACGTCGCCGGATTGCTCCCGGGTGGTGCCGCGCCTCTCTCCGACAACACAGCTGACGATGCATCGGAACACGATCTGGACGCGATGCTCAGCGGTCCATCTGCCGGCATGCTCGAACCGGTCGATGTTTCGGACCACGACCTCGAGGGCTTGCTCGCTGGTGCCGAGTCGACCGATACAGATGACGACCTCACCTCCGACCTCGATGCGATGCTGGCGACCAATGCGGGTGGCGACGTGGGCATCGGTCGCGCGTCTCGGCAGGCGGGGGCCAATCGCTGGTACTACCGCCACCTGGGCCAGATGCTCGGACCGGTCGATCTCGACGGACTGATGGACCTCTGCGCCGCAGGAAAGCTGACTCCCGCTGATGAGATCCGTCTGACGCATTCATCCGATTGGGAACGGGCCGACTCCATTGTCGGACTGTTTGCCTATCAGCCGTCTCCCGCACATCAACCCTCAACAGCCATCGACGATGCCGATGAGCCGGCCGAGTGGTACTACCGGCGTGAGGGCGAGAACCTCGGTCCGGTGACGTTTTCCGCCCTCCTGCAACTGGTCGCGGAGGGAG
This sequence comes from uncultured Planctomycetaceae bacterium, assembly GCA_963707405.1. Lineage (GTDB taxonomy): Bacteria > Planctomycetota > Planctomycetia > Planctomycetales > Planctomycetaceae > CAVPPT01. The sequence goes on from CAVPPT010000029.1 coordinate 79,609, forward strand.
TGCTCGCACCGGCCGACGAGATTCGCCAGGGGAAACTGGGCGGGTGGATGGAAGCGGTGTCGATGGTGGGGCTGTTCAGCCGCGACCAGTTGATCGCAGCGGGCTACATCGCTGCCCCGGAAGAAATGGCGGAAGCCGAGCCCCTTGCCACTGTGCTGCCGGAGTTACCCCCCCCGCCGCCTCGTCCTCCACGCGAAAAGAACGACGCCCCCAAGGGCAAACGCAAAGGCAAGGACAAAGGCCGACGACCGGAGAAGTCGCAGCACGATGCGGCGATGGAGGACTGGGCGGCGTCGGTGCTCAGCGAGCCTTCGCAAGAGGAGGAACGCCCCCGGCGGAGTACGACGCCCGCCGCCGCGCGTGCAACGACAACGTCCAAGCCCACCACAGAAACCGAGGAGACCTCCGCGGTCGCGGCGGAAACATCTGCGTTCGATGTGGCACCCACGCCTGCGACCGCAGCGCCATCTCCGTTTGCGGCAGCCGCCCGGACGACGTCGCCACCACCGCCGCCTCCGCCCTCAAAAGCAGCCAAGGCACCGAAAAAGTTGCGCAGCGGTCCCTCGATCTCAATCCCTGCAGGAATGGGACCGATCCTCGTGAAGGTCGGGGCGCAGTCGGCGCGCTGGCGGTCCTCGCGGGTCTGTGGATGTTGGTGTTCGGAGGATTGAAAGGTCATGAGGAGTTCGCCGAAACGAAGGCGATGTGGAACAAGATCAAACCGCTGTACGAAAAGAAGGCCCCGGATGCGGAATGGGCTTCGGTGGCTGCGCTGGGTGCGGATGCGACCGCCATGGTCGAGAAGGCGAAGGCCGCAGGGGCCGGTGCCGATCAGCCGCTGCTGCTTATCGTGCTGCGAATAAACCGGGATCTTTTTCCGGAAATCCTCAAGGGGAAGTCCAAGACGCCTGCCCATCGCGTGACTGCGATCGACAACTACCTCAAGCAGGGTGATGCGCTGGGAGGCCCGTAGGTGGGAATCCCGCATCGGGTGTCACGTGATTGGATCCCCGCCCCGCGCCTTCGCGGGGGCAGGCCCTGTGCGGGGCTGGCAAGCGTGCATGACTCACTCACCCCACCCGGCCCGCAACCTTCAACAGCAGCGAGTGCAGCACGTCCATCTGTCGCGAGACCGCATGCTGCCGAAGCACGTACTCGCGTCCTGACCTCGCGTGTCTGCTTTCCGCATCTCCCTCTCCCCCAACCCCAAGGGGGGCGAGGGGCAAGTGTTTGCCATCATCCGCCCAGGCCTGCCGGACGAAGTTGGCCAGTTGCGACAGATCACCCTTGGTGCACACGCCGGCCCCGGCGGCCTGCAGAAAGTCGGCCCCGACTGCGAGACTTCCAATCGGAACTCCCGACACCGCTGCCTGCAGGAAGACGTTCGGGAACCCTTCGAGACTCGACGTGCTGACGAACGCTGCGGCCCGGCAAAACAGAGCCGGCATCTCATCAGGGCGCACCTGGGGGATGATGTGCACATTCGCCGGTCGTTCGCTGTGCAGTCGCTCTTCCACTCCCCGGTCACGCGGGTTCACCACCATCAGGAACGGGACCTCCGGACACAACCGGGCCAGATCCAGGCAGAGCCCCGGACGTTTGTGAATCTCCTCCGCACGCCCGACCCACAGGACAAACCGGCTTGGAAGGTCGGCGAACGGCGCAGAAAGCGGACGTGTGGCGGCGGCGTCCCACGTCTGGACATCGAATGGGTTGGCAAGCACCGTCGCCTCACGTGCAAACCGCTCCTGCAGCAACCGCTGTTGACGTTCCGTCTGCACCACGATCGCATCGGCCTCCTGCAGGATGAACCGGCAGATCTCCGCCCGGTCTCCATAGGGACTCACATAGTCGGCCTCGCTGACATAGCGCTCATCCAGATCGCCATCGGACCCGACCAACAGCACCGCTGGGCGACCACTCGCATGGGCCGCCGCAATCACCCGGGCCGAGTTCGACTGCACGCCAAACGTTCCGAATACATCGGCCGGTATCTCTCGATAGAACGGCTCCGGTTGCCGGGGGTCACGATGCCCCGGATCGAAGGGGCGGGCCAACATCAGAGCCGGTACCTGCCACAACAGGGCGGGATTCCATTGGCGGACGCTTATCCACGGAAACCCGTGCCGCTTCTCCAGACAGTGGCCGATCGACTCGTACAGCGGGTACAGTCGATCGATGCGCGGCAGGATGCGGACCTTTTCGACCTGTGTACGCGACACCTTTCCCGTCACACGGACGACGAGCGACACATCGATCTCGTCGCGCGCCGCCAGTCCACGGGCGATGGTCCAGGCCCGTGTCTCCGTGCCGCCGACTGGTCCCGACACGTGAGGATCGACGACAGGCAGCGCATGCAGGGCCACCAGGCAGACCTGCAGTGGCGCGTCCGGAGGTTTCGGGGGCGGAGGGGTCATCGGGCGATCACCTCCTGCAGCACCTCGGCCAGTTGGTTCGCCTGCGCCTTCAGCCCATGATGGGCCGTCACATACTCGCGGCCGCGCGCACCATATCGACGCGCATCCGCAGCACTGCCCCAGAATCGCGTCACCTGCACTGCCAGTTGATCGAGGTCGCCGTGCGTCACTTTGCCGCACTCGGCGCTGGCAATGAAGTCCGCACCCGCCTCCAGTGATGCGATCGGCACCTCACACGCTGCCGCCTGGAGAAGGACATTCGGAAACCCCTCCTGTGCTGCCGCACTCGTGCTGACAAACACCACCGCCCGCCGCATCAACGAAGGCAACTGATCGGGAGGGACTCGGGTAACGATGGTGACGTTGCCGGGGGCCACCCGGCGAATCTCCTCCTCAATGGCAGGCTCGCGGGGGTTGAGCACCATCACGAACACGACCTGCGGACACTTCCGGGCCAGTTCGAGGCAGAGCCGGGGGCGCTTGTGGAAGTCGTCGGCCCGCCCGACCCACAGGGCAAACCGCTGCGGCAGGCCGGCCAATGTTGGACAGAGGGGGTCTGCGGGAGCACCCCAAATGTGCAGGTCAATCGGGTTCTCGATAACGACCGCCTCGCGACCCGAGCGCTCCTGCAACAACTGCCGCTGATGTTCCGTTTGCGCAATCACCGCGCTCGCCTCGATGAGGGCCCGCCGGCACAGTTCCAGTGGCTCGCCGTAGGGACTGGTCCCCCCGGGTGCACTCGCCGACAGGCAGTCGAGATCGGCATCGGCACCCAGAAACAGGATCGAGGGCCGGCCCAGCGACTGGGCGGTGACCACCACTTGCAGGGCAGCGGCATTCGCGCCGAACGTGCACCAGGCATCGGCATTCACCTGCTGCAGTAGAGGATGAGGGTATAAGGGATCGACAGATGCCTGCCGGAAAGGTCGGCAGACTGCCAGCAGCGGCACCTGCCATAACAGGGGCCACGTCCAGCGCCGCAGCCGCAGCGGAGGGAAGCCGCCGGTCACTTCCACATACCGGGAAACTTCCTCCCTCATTGGTCGCAGCCGATCGAGGACCGGGACAATCGTCACTCCTTCGCGCATCCTCTCACGAATGAGCCGATGATGCCGGATGGCGAACCGCACGTCGAAGCGACCGGTGACTGCCAGTCCACGGGCGAAGAGCCAGGCACGCGACTCGCTGCCGCCGACGAAGCCCTCTGCCTGCGGGTCGATGGCCGGCCAGGCACGCCAGGAAACGAAACAGACAGAGGGTCGGACAGGGCTCATGCGATCGTCATGGGGGCGGTGCCATTGTCCGGGATGCGGCGTGAGGGTCAATGCCGCCCGGCCCGTATCCCGATGATGCAGGCCGGGTCGCCGGGCCGCTATCCTGTGTCCATGTTTCCGGGAGAATCATCGGCGATGTGGAACTGGGTGGAGTCGCATCCGGAGTGGGTCTGGTGGTCGGGGGCCGCTTCGGTGCTGACGTTCGTCTGCTCGCTGGTGGTTGTCCCGGTGCTGCTGTGTCTGGTCCCTGCCGATTACTTCGTGCGGGACGGCGAACCGGCACTGGAGTCGTGGATCGATCGCCGGCCGGTGCTGCGGTGGACTTTCCGGATTGCGAAGAACCTGCTGGGGGCGACGTTTGTGATCCTGGGCTTGGCGATGCTCGTGTTGCCGGGACAGGGAGTGCTGACCATTCTGCTCGGGGTGATGCTGCTCGACCTGCCCGGCAAGCGCCGCGTGGAGATCGCGCTGCTACGGCGGCCGCATGTGTTGCGGGGAATTAACTGGCTCCGGTCACGCGGATCGCGTCCGCCGCTGCAACTTCCCGATGGTGTCGAGACGACGTTGTAGGCCGTTCACATCGTGACGGCTGAGTCACTTGCTCCGTCTATCGGAATCGGACGGGCGGCATCCTTGTCAAATGCCGATACTCGGTTATGAATCAAGGAAGACGCTGTGCAGGTGCCCCGGGCCGTTCGGCTCGAGCGATGTCGCCAGAGATTCTGGGACGACGTCGCGCCGCGGAAGGCACCCCAGCTGAACGCCAATCAGGGATCGACCCATCGTGCTGAAGGCCCGCCAACGACTCGGAAAGTACCGGATCGAAAAGAAGCTGAGCGACGGCGGCTTCGCGTCTGTGTTCCGGGCCATGGACACCATCGAGGGGGTCCGGGTCGCTCTCAAGATTCCGCACGCGGCCAACATCACCGACGAGGTACTGAACGACTTTCGTCATGAGGTGCGGCTGGCCGCCCAACTCGAGCACCCCAACGTACTGCCGCTGAAGAATGCTGCCTTCATCGACGGGCACTTCGTGATCGCCTTCCCGCTGGGGGAGAAGACCTTTTCTGACCGGCTCCAGAGCCGCATGTCGATTCCCACGGCACTCGACTATGCCGAGCAGATGCTGGAAGCGGTGGCCTTCGCCCATCGGCACCGCATCATCCACTGCGACATCAAGCCCGAGAATTTGATCCTGTTCTCTGGCAATCGGCTGAAGCTGACGGACTTCGGCATTGCCAAGGTGGCGCAGAAGACCGTCCGCGGATCGGGAACCGGGACCGTCGGATACATGGCCCCGGAACAGGCGATGGGCAAACCCTCGCTGCGCTCGGATGTGTTCTCGGCGGGGCTGGTGATCTACCGCATGCTGACGGGCAAATGGCCCGAGTGGCCGTTCCACTGGCCCCCGCCAGGCTGGCAGAAGCTGCGGGGACGTGTGCATCCCGATCTCATCAACGTTGTGCGGCGGGCCATCGATCCCAACCCCCGCAAGCGCTATCGCGATGCCGAGGCCATGCTCCGCGCCTTCCGCCCGGCGAAGGAGAAGGCGCTGCGTCATGCGGCCCGCAAGCGCCGCCAGGCGAGCTGACGTCACGCGCGACTGGTCCCTCGGGTCCATCGGACCCGCCGTCGTCAATCGGACCCGTCATCGTCGCGGCTGCCAACGTGCCGCGCCATTCAGGGGGCGTGCGACCCGCGATCTGAAGTCGCGTCTGGGCGTGTTGATAACAGACGTCATGCGACTGCCCCGTCTCGCGGCATCGTCCAGCAGACACCTCTCGGCGTGCCCAGCGTCTCTGCGCGAGCCTCTTGAGCGATGGGGTCGAAGCTGGGCAGCGTCGACTACGGAAGGACGGGGCAGCTTCAACTCCGGTGGATGATTCCCGCAGTTGACACCGTCTGCTCAAACCGGGACAACACTCTCCATCGACGTCTCAGGGGATATCTCCGGACATCCTCTTCCTCGTGGCACAGTTTCTTCGTGGCACAGCGCAATGAAAGTACGCAAGGCCCTGATCACCGCCGCCGGGCCGGGGCAGCACCTGCTGCCTTTGCAGCGGCTCGTCGATCAGCAGGGACAGGACAAAACCGCTCTGCAGCTCATCGCAGAAGAAGTCGCTTCGGCCGGCGTCGAGGAAATCTGCGTCATCATCGACCCCGCCGACCTCTCGGCCTATCAGCAGGCGGCGGGCGAACATGCCGGGCGTATGAAGTTCATCCCCCAGCCGAAGCCGCTGGGCTACGGTGATGCCCTGTTTCGGGCGCGGAGCTTCACGGGCGACGACCCGTTTCTGCATCTCGTGGGGGACCATCTGTATCTCAGTGCGACCCAACAGAGTTGTGCCCGGCAGTTGATCGACGTCGCCTCGAGTCAAGCGTGTTCCGTCTCTGCGGTGCAGGCGACGCGCGAGAACGGACTGCCTTACTTCGGCACGGTGGGAGGCACACGGGTCCCCCAGCACGCTGGGCTGTACGAGGTGCACCGGGTCGTGGAGAAGCCGACGCCCACACAGGCGGAGCGGGATTTGGTGGTATCCGGATTGCGCTCAGGTTACTACCTGTGTTTCTTCGGGATGCACGTGCTGACGCCGATGGTGATGGACATCCTCGAAGAACTGATGACGTCACCTCCCGAAGAAAAGGTGACGCTGTCTCATGCGCTGCAGCAACTCGCGGGTCGGCAGCGGTATCTGGCCTATCAGATTCGGGGCACCCGCTACAACATCGGCATGAAGTATGGACTGTTGATCGCCCAACTGGCTTTGGTGCTTACCGGCAGCGACCGCGATCAGATTCTGACAGAACTGGTCGAACTGCTCGCCACACGCTCGACATCCTCTCCCTGATCGCTCGTCTTCACTGGTTGACATCCACGAGTTCTTTGTGCAGCTCCCAAAAGCAAATACCGGAATGGATCCAGATATCGAGCGGATTTTTCAGCGCCGCGTTTGGCTCGTGATCAATCAGCCGGTTCCCCGAAGGGGATTGATCGCACAGCCCAGGGTCAGCGGCGCAGCCGCGCCACCTTGGGAAAGGAAGCCTGGTTCATTGCGACAACCTTTTCATGGTAGGTGGGCCACCGACCATCTTGTCCCAGGGTGAGCTCCCGTTGGTCGCGACCCTGGGCTGTGTTGTTACACCCCTTCGGGGTGGTTGTGTTTCTGCGAATGAGTGATGTGAGAAAGAGCCTAGCATCGGATGAAGCATTCGCTGATCGACATCATCGTGAGTTCGGACCAGGCGGTCCGCGACCAGTCGCTCGATGCGGTCTGTGCGTCGGCGTCCCTCGACGAGTTGCTCGAGCACGCGCGGCAGCTCGATGAATTCCGACGCACCTCGGAGAACCTGTACCACCGCGTGCGGGCCCTGTTCTTCCTGTCGGCGATCTATCGTTACCATGTGCCCCGGCGACTGCCCTCCACCCGTGCGGGGCTCATCCCCTTTGCCGCACAGCATCATCTGCTTGAACGGCGGTTCGGCGAGGCGATCGACAGTCTGCTCCAGACCCAGCAGCAATCGGGAGTGAGTGAGGCGTCGGCTTCCGCGCTCGCACAGGCCTATCATCAGTTGGGCTTCCAGACGCTGGCCGACCAGGTACGCCGCAGCGTCCGCACGGTGCGCGGGAATCAATGGATGTTTCGCATGGGGCATCCCGCCGATCATCCGCTGCGACTGCGACGCGAACTGTTGCAACAGTCCTCCCGCGGCTCGGCCTTTCCGCTGCTGTCGGAGAAGACCGCGGTGCGGATGGACTTCTCGCACAGCGCGTGGAGCGACATCTTCTTTCTGGGAATGGACTTCCCCGAGGGAGCCCGCGTGCTCAATGTCTCGGTCGATCTGGGCGTGCGGGGACGCGACCAGCGACCACGACCGCCGATCGAGACCTATCTCCGTGTCATCGATCAGCCGGTCCTGCGACTGGTCAGCGTCGATCTGGGGGCGACCGCCGACATCACCAGCATTCCGGAGGTGTTCGACTTCGCACGCGACTACTTGGGCCTCCTGAAGGCAGCGGTCATTGCCGCCGGCGTGATTCCTCCCGGGCTGGAGGGGTGCGAGTTGCCGATGTCCGATCTGCTCGCACAGATGGTCGGACCAGGACTGGGGCTCGAACTGGTCAGTCAGGTGAACGACATTCCCAAAGGCTCGCGACTGGCGGTCTCGACGAATCTGCTGGGGTCGCTGATCTCGATCTGTATGCGGGCCACAGGACAGGTCTCGGCACTCACCGGTCCGCTGGAGGAAGAGGACCGCCGGATCGTGGCGGCACGGGCCATTCTGGGCGAATGGCTGGGAGGCTCGGGAGGCGGCTGGCAGGACTCGGGAGGTGTCTGGCCCGGCATCAAACTGATCGAGGGGACGCGGGCCAGCGAGGGTGACCCGGAGCAGGGTATCTCTCGGGGCCGGCTGCTGCCCACGCATCACATCCTCGATGAACAGCAGGTCTCGGCGGCGACGCGACAGAAGCTGCAGGACAGTCTCGTCCTCGTGCATGGAGGCATGGCCCAGAATGTCGGTCCGATCCTCGAAATGGTGACGGAGCGGTATCTGCTGCGCAGCGCCGCTGAGTGGCAGGCACGGCATGGGGCAATGCAGATTCTGGATGATGTCGTTGCTGCGCTGCGCAAGGGCGATGTCGAACAGGTCGGCACGCACACCACGCAGAACTTTACCGGTCCGATTCAGACCATTATCCCCTGGTCGACCAACCGTTTCACCGACCTGCTGATCGAACGCTCACGGGCCAAGTTCGGTGAGAAGTTCTGGGGCTTCTGGATGCTGGGCGGGATGGCCGGCGGAGGCATGGGTTTCATCTTCGACCCGTCGGTCAAGCCGCAGGCGCAAGACTGGCTCGCCGACATGATGTCACAGACCAAGCGCGAGTTGCAGACGGCGCTCCCGTTCGCCATGGAGCCTGTGGTTTATGAATTCTCCATCAACGATCGGGGGACGTTCTCCGAGTTGCACGCAGCCGCCGATGCGGTGATGCCGGACCGCTACTACGCCCTCATGGTGCCCCGCTGGATTCGGGCGGAGTCCCGGCAACTCTCGCCGCTGGTGCGGAAGGAACTCGAACATCTGGGGCACGTCTGCCGCAGTCCGGATGCCGAGCAGACGGCACGTCTGCTATTGGACGGCATGCTGCCCCGTCCGGCCCGGGATGAGCAACGCAGCGAGTCGCTACATGAACTGCTGGAAACCTACGGATTCGACGCGGCTCAGCATGAGCAAATTCGGGCTGACCTGCGCCGGTCGCATCGGTCTTTCCCAGAACCGGCTTACTGCGAACACGACGATTGAAGATGTCACTCCGGCGGACGTCGTCGATGTACGGGAGGGGGTCGACGCCGGGCATGTCGAGTTGGGACGCGAGGCCCTGCGGCGGGGGGAAGTCGGCGTGGTCACACTGGCGGCGGGTGTCGGCAGTCGCTGGACCGAAGGAGCCGGGGTCTGCAAGGCGCTGCATCCGTTCTGGAAGCTGGAAGGTCGGCACCGCAACTTCCTCGAGGTGCATCTGGCGAAGAGCCGACTGGTCAGCCGGCAGCTCGAAGCACCGATTCCGCACATCTTCACCACCGGATATCTGACCGATCGCCCCATCCGCGAGCACCTGGCACTGCACAACAATTACGACTACGAGGGACCGCTCGTCGTGTCTCCGGGTCGATCGGTCGGCTTGCGGACGATTCCCATGGAACGCGATCTGCGGTTCGCATGGGAGGAGATGGCGCAGCAGGTGCTCGACGAACAGCAGCAGAAGGTTCGCGAGAGTCTGCGGGCGGCGCTCATCAACTGGGCCCGGCAGGCTGGGGAAGGAGAAGACTACACCGACAACGTGCCGATGCAGTGCCTGCATCCGGTCGGACACTGGTACGAGATCCCCAACTTGCTACGCAATGGCGAACTTCAACGGCTGCTGACGAGACAACCCCAGTTGCGCTATCTGCTGCTGCACAACATCGACACGCTGGGAGCGACACTCGATCCCGGGCTGCTGGGGATGTACATCGAGCGCGAGCGCTGCCTGGGTTTCGAGGTCATCCCGCGTCGTATCGAAGACCGCGGCGGGGGACTGGCCCGCGTCAACGGCACGCCACGACTGGTGGAAGGGCTCGCACTTCCCAGCGAGGAGGACGAGTTCCGTCTGTCGTACTACAACTCAATGACGACCTGGATCGACATCGACCAGTTGCTCGGCGTGTTCGGCCTGTCGCGCGAGTTGCTGCGGGACGCGGACGCTGTCGATCGGGCCGTCCGCCGCATGGCCCAACGGATGCCGACCTACATCACTCTGAAAGATGTGAAGAAGCGCTGGGGGCACGGGCAGGAGGACGTGTTCCCCGTGGCCCAGTTCGAGAAGCTGTGGGGCGACATGGCGGCTCTTCCGGACGTCGCCTGCGACTTCTATGTCACCTCGATCGCGCGGGGACAACAGCTCAAACAGCCGGCTCAGCTGGATGTCTGGCTGCGTGACGGCTCTGCCCAGAGGCTCAGCGAGTTGTGCGTCTGGAGTTGAGCAAAGGCCGCTGAGCCAGGAGTTCAAGTCGCCTGGGGACGCATGTTGCCCTGCGATCCTCATTGTTTTGAAAGGTCACAACGCCTCTATGACTCCTGCAATAGAACAAGGAGCCTCATCGCTGCCCGGCGACCGGCGGACAGCTGGCATCGTCGGCGACATCATTCGCGGGCGGAGAACGATCGAGAAATTTCGTGAGGTTTGTCCTCCGCGTGAACTGCTGCTGGAAGCGATCGATGTTGCCTGCTGGGCCCCGAACCATCATCACACCGAGCCGTGGAAGTTTCACCTTCTGGGTGAGGCGACGGCGGCCCGGATGATTGATCTCAACACCGCCTTCGTCCTCGAGCACAAGAGGGAGGAGGCGGCCCGCAACAAACGTCGGCGATGGGAGGCCGTCCCCGGTTGGCTTGCCGTCACCTGTGAACTGGCCGATGACCCGTTGACCCGCGAAGAGGATTACGCCGCCTGCTGCTGTGCGATCCAGAACCTTTCGCTGTATCTGTGGTCGCTGGGGATCGGGACCAAATGGAGCACGGGGGCGGTGACCCGGCAACCGGACTTCGCGGAGTTACTGGGGATCGACTCAAGCCAGCGCCGCGTGGTGGGACTGCTCTCGTATGGATACCCGTTGGTCATTCCCGAGTCGCGCCGCAAGCCGGTGAGCGAGGTCATCGACGAACTGCCTTGAGCGCCCTGTTGGTGGGCGACGACAATTGCCGTCATTGAACGATGTCCCAGAACTCGTCCTCACCGGCGGCCAGTGGATCAGACGTTGGCCGTTTGCGCCGGCGCTTCGCCGCCGGGCGCACCTGCGGAACAGGAACTGCCGGCGTCTGCGGGGGAACGGGAATGCCTTTGGCCGGCGTTCGCGGCTTCGGCGGGGTGAGTTCCAGCACGTCCTCATCATGCAGCGGCGGGACCGGACCGCTGACAACCGCTGGACGACCGGCCGGGCCTGCGGGCGGTTGCCCCTGACGCCTCGTCTTGACGACCGAATCGCCCGGCGTCGGGACCTTTCCGGCCTTCTGTCCACCGGCGGGCACCACCGGTCGTCGTTTGCGCTGGGGAGCCGGGGGATTCGCGCCGCAGTGCGGACAGAGTCCCCGGGCATTCAACAGTTCGCCACAGGCATTGCACAGCGGGAGTGGACGGTCCGAGGTTGCCAACCGGCGGGAACCGGCTGTCTGTTTCGGCTGCACTGTCTTCGGGGCACAGGGGACGATGGATGTCGATTGCAACTGGCTCGGTTTGGCACCCGCGGTCGAGACCCGGGCCCCGGACTGCCGGCCTGCATCCACCAGCGTGACCTCGCTCGCCTGAGGCTCCGGCGTCTTCACCAGATTCTCCGGGCGGACAATCTCTGCCGTCGCCACCTGGCCGCTGGTGACATCGCGGGCCGACACATGCACACGCGCCTCGGCGTCGTAACGGATTGTGACTTCAATCAGTGACGCAGCCGGCAGATCGGCGGGCAGCTGCTGAATGACACATGCCCCCAGTTCAATCGGATCGTCATCGTCCGACGTCCCGCTCTCGACGATGTGCACCTGCACCCGCTTTTGGTTCGGCACGATCGTCCCATACACCTCGCGGAACTCACAGGGCAGAGGTGTATTCGCCGGGAGCATGTAGTGCGGGATGCGCTTGCCGCTGAGTGGATCGCGCACCAGGACCCCCAAGGCGCGGGCGTTCACGCTGCGCTGCCGCACCTTTGCCAGCCGGTCCCGTGCATCATTGGACAGCAGCGACTGGGCAAACCCTGCGTTGCTCAGCAGCATCCCTGCGTAGTAGCTGGCTCCGTGACAGATCGACTGATCGGGCGAGAGTGATGTGTTGAGCGTCGTGCCGCTGATGCGCTGCAGCATCTTGCGGATCATCGGCATCCGTGACGACCCGCCGGTGATGAGGACCGCATCGATCATCTGCCAGCCGGGGCGGTCATCGGTAATGGCGCGGCGCAGGTCCCCTCCCGCGACCCGCAGCGCGTGCTCCTTCACCAGCCGGATCGTGATCTCTTCCGTCCGCTTGACGAGGTGCGCCGTCAGCACCTCGAACTGATCCTGGGTAACCGGGTACGATTTGTGCCGACCGGCATGCACCACAGTGACGGCGGCACGGGGCCGGACTGACAGACTGCGCTTGCACAGCTCAACATCGTTCGCGAGCGCCTGCATACTGTGCCGGTCCATGCCGGATCGTCGATCGACTCCTGAGTGAACAACTGGCAAGCGAACTTCTCGAGTTCGGCATTCCAGTCGATGCCCCCCAGATGCAGATCGCCCGCACTGGAGATGACGTTAACCGCATTCTGGGCATAACTGACGAGCGAGAGGTCGAACGTCCCGCCGCCCAGGTCGTAGACCATGATCTTCTGTTCGGCGGCCAGTTCCGAGAACCACATTCCCTCGGTGCCCAGCACATAGCACAGCGCGGCAGCGACCGGCTCGTTGATCAGATCGACGCGATCGAGCCCCGCCTTGTGGGCGGCGTCGATCGTGTCCTGCCGCTGGATGTCGCTGAACTGCGCCGGCACGGTGACGACGGCATGCCTGATCGGGCCGAGATGCTCTGCCGCCGACTCCAGCAGCTTGCGGAGCACGAGAGCCGAGATGTCGGCGGGGCGATAGACGCGGCCGTCAATCACCCACGACTTGTTCGGGTCTCCCATGAACCGCTTGGCGTTCTGAACCACGCGGTCCGGTTGGGCGACGGCGTTGCGCAGTGCCTCAGTGCCGACAATCACTTCGTCGCCATCAAAGAACACGACGGACGGCGTCGACAGTTCACCTTCGTGGTTCGGCAGCGAGACCGGCTCCCCCTGGCGGGTGAGATAGGAGAGACACGAGTACGTGGTACCGAGGTCGATACCGACGGCATGCACGCCGGACATGAACACACCACTTTGCGAGGAGATTCGCAGACAGGAACCGAAGACCCTATCGTAACACTCGATGTCAGCCCGCTCCAGTAGTGACTGCAGATTGGACGATGGCTGTTGGGTCGTGGAAAGCGGGTCGGCTATCCCCGGCGGGTCTCTTGATGGAGGAGTGGCAATGTGCGTCCGACTGGATCTTCACATCGCTGGACTGCGGCGGTTGCGTGGCATTCACGCCGCGACAACGCCGGGGCTAATCGGCAATGCCGAAGTCCGCCAGATCGAAGTTCTGCACCCGGGCCATGCGGGCGGCCTCCTTGAGTTTGCCGACCACGAAGTGCTTGTGGTTCGCCACCGCCTGCTCGCTGATCCCCAGGCGCTGGGCCACCTCCCGGTTGGGGCGACCCTGCACGAACAGCAGCTCCAGGCACTTGAGCCGCTCGTACTCCCCCCGGTCCTTCCACCCGGCGATCAGCTCCCGCAGACAGCCGGCGATCACGCGTTCTTCGGCGGTGCGTAACTCCCGGCTGCGGGCCAGACTCGACGCGACCCGCCCGCGACCCGCCGGTTCCAGGTCGGACCCGGTCGAACTGTCGGCGAGCAGGGGGAGTGTCGGACGCCGTCCCTCACGACGCAGTGCATCAGTCAGCTTGTGAGCGGCAATTGCAAACAGAAAGCTCTCGATTGGTGTGTCGTCGTCGTAGTTGGGCAGACTGGTGAGAAACCCGACGAACGTCTCCTGCACGACATCTTCTGCGGTGGAGCGGTTCCGCAGCCGGCTGTCGACGAACGCGATCAGCCGCCCTTCGTAGCGGTCGATGCATTCCTGCCAGGCCGTACTCTCTCCGCTGCGAATGCGGACCACCAGGGCTTTGTCGGCAGCGTCAGCAGGCACGCGGACTCCGGAGGCTGGGGGTCACGAATCCTCTACGTGCAGTTCGATCCGCATCCGCAAATCTTGGTGCTTCTGCTCCAGTTCGTCGAGTCTTTCAAGGAATTCCCGGCGTGGCTTTAATCTCGCCCTGCAGCAGCGTCAGACGGTGCCTCAGTTCTTCCCGTGACGAAAGCTGCGGAGGGGACAGCTCGACGTTGGGAAAGGGTTCGTTGTAAGAGGAACTCGCCTTGGCATCGACGGCCCAGTGCATCCGCCCGTGTTCGTCCAATAGTCCCACCGAGTCGATCTCATTCCAGCCCGGCACCTGACTGGACAGCAAAGACAATTTGACGCGGTCCGTCGTGACGGTCTGTGTGACCGGGGCCACCACCACGCGTTTGGCGACATCCGCCAGCGGCCGAGGATCGTCCCCCCAGATTGTCACCGGTTCTCCGGACTCATCGAACAGTACGATCTGCGCGAGGGCCCCGGGGTTGTATGTCTCGAAGACAATGACCGCGACCGGCCGGATGGGCTGGGCGTAGGTCAGCTCCAGCCACTCGTCCTGGCCATCCTGGGTTTTGGAGGCCCATGCCGTCTGAATGTCGCCGGCGACCGGTGTGTTGGGGGCACCGGTGGCCTGCCAGGGGGTCCAGCCGGGAGCCACCGTCAAACGCTGCTCCCACAGTTCGTCCACCGGGTACTCGGTGAAGTCCTCCTGAATGAGGTACTTGGGGACGAGTCCGGAGCCAGCCTCTGGACGATACTCCTGGGCTTGGGGATAGCCCGCTGTCAGGACCAGTCCGACTCCCAGTCCTGCCGCCAGCACGATCGCGATTGACTTGTCCATGGGGATCTCCAGTGAGAGTCGGGGACTGAGGGCGATACGACTAAGACGCACGATGCGGGCCGTGTGTTAGCAGAAAGTTTTGACTTTTCGTGGGATCGCAAGCGGGTCACCGGTCAGGTGTAACCGCAAGCGGACGGTCGTGGCATAACTCCTCACTCCCGGCTCCCCGACTCACTCGTCCCAGCGCCGGTCCCACCCACATCAGCAGGCACGCAAACTCCGGGGGTTGGGGGTCACGAATCTTCCGGATGGAGTGCGATCCGTCTCCACAAATCTTGGTGCTTCTGCTCCAGTTCGTCGAGTCTTTCGAGAAATTCCCGGCGCGTGGCCTTGATCTCACCTTGCAGTCGTCTCAGTTGCCCTCTCAGTTCTTCCTGCGGCGAGAGCTGAGCATGCGACAGCTCGACGTTGGGAAACGGTTCGATGTAGGAGGAACTCGCCCGGGCATCGACGGCCCAGTGCATTCGATCGGTTCTCGCTCAATTCGTGACTTGTGTTCGGGGGCGGATTGTAGTGGCGGATGACCCTGGGCCGTAGTCGACGTGGCCAGCCTCGACAGCTTTACAATCATACGCCTCGATAGGACAGCAGCGCCCCACCACCAGCGGGATGCCGACCGCAGCGATTCGCAGCACGACTGCCCGTCTACCGGAGAGTCTCGAGAGCGTGTCCTGGCGTGCTGTCCAGAGTCCCAACGGGGCGGCGGGCAGTGCCATCAGACTGTACAACGGGAGCTGCGGTTCGATGCCACCGACGAAAGCAATCCCCCCCACGACGACGACATACGCTGGAATCAGACCGCGCAAGTCGGGAGCGGGTCTCGTCCAGCACCAGAACAGACAGACGCCCGCGAGGGCTGCACTCGCCACACCTGCGATGCGGCCATAGGTCAGACTCACGCAGGCTGCAATCAGCACCGCCACTAACAGCGACGTTCCGACGAGTGCCAAACACAATGCTTGCCCTTCACCAGCAGGCTGCGCGAGCGGCACAAGACATGCCGCCGTCAATAGCATCCCGGCAGGAAGCAACAGCAACCAGAATGTCCGCGATGGTTCGAGACTGGACCACGACGGTACGAGGAACCACGCCGCCGCCGACATCATGAGCAGCCAGACCAGTCCGCGCCTCGGGCAGCGAAACTCCGCGGGCGAAGCTCACCGGACCCAGCAGCCCGGCAGCGACCGCCAGATACGGCAGCCAATGCCAGTGACGCTCGGGTGCCAGCGCGGCCCAGTCGGGCAGCAACAGATAGCCGGCGACAAACCCGCCGACGAATGCCAGCGCAGCTCCATAGCGGAGGAGCGTCTCCTCATCAAGCGATCGACGGGCCAGCCATACCAGTCCACCGGAGACGACGGCCGGCACGAGCACACCGTAGCCCAGCACCGCCGCCACAGAATCGTCGTTCATCTGGCGCAGCCTCGATCACGCAGGGGATGACGCGAGGGCGAATCAGGGCCCGGCGGCCGGCTCCGGCACCTTGGTCGGCTGACCAATGGTGACAGTGACTTCGACCGGATCTTCGACTCCCTCGCGCATCTTGTGCATGCCATAGTCACTGCGGTTGAACATGAACTTGCCGTCGAGTCTCAAGCCGTCGTCGGTCACTTGCACCTGGGCAGGGAAGCTGAGTTCCTTGGTGGTGCCCATCAGTGTGAACTGTCCGGTGATGGTGTGTTCACCGTTGCCGGAGCCGGGGGTCACGCTGGTGGTCTCGAAGCGGGCGGTCGGATGTTCGCGGGCATCGAAGAAGTCGGGGCTCTTAAGGTGGTTGGTGAGCTTGTCGAACTGCGTCACCAGGGAGTCGACATCAATCTCGACGGCTGCCGACCTGAGGGACTTCGCTCCGGTATCAATGGCGGCTGTTCCGGAAAACTTCGTGAACACACCGACGCGCGGCTTGGGCTCATCGCCGACATGCGTGCCGACGAACTGAATCTGCGTGTTCTCGGGAGCCATCGCCACTGTGCCATCTGAGGCGATCGGCGCGGCGCTGGCGGATGTTGACGCCGCATTGGGCATGGAGGCAGATGTGTCGGTCGATTCTGCCGCCGTTTCCGCCGGGGGAGCGTCGACAGCCTGCTGACTGCAGGAGACGAGCCACATACACACCAGAGAAAGACAAGGCCACAGCTTTACACGCATCGTCAGAACTCCTCATAACAGGACATCGGTCGCAAGAGCGGCGGCATCATACGGCAGCCGGACTCCGGGGCGACTATAGGTGATGTGCGTGCGAGAACTCCAGCGAACGATGCACACGTCCCACATGCGAACGCCGATCGAGTCTGCGCGATGGTGGTTTTCGACACTCTGGGCACGGCAAGACTGCAAGCGGACAGGCAGTCGCGACTCAACTCTTCCCGCTCTTTAACACTCGTCCCAGCGCCGGTCCCAGCCACATCAGCAGGCACCCGGCGGCCAGCACGATCGAGATGCCGCTTTGCAGAAACGCCCCCGGCGATGGGTCCTTTGTGATGCACTGAATGAACTTGTGCTCCAGCGGCCCACCCAGAATGAGACCCAGCACGATGGGTGCCAGCGGCACCCCCCACGACTCCAGCACGAACCCCAAGAGGCCCATCCCGAGCATCACCCAGACATCGAAGTAGTTCCCGCTCAGTGAGTAGGACCCCACAACACAGAACAACACGATGATCGGCAACAGGACGCGACGGGGGACCCGGATCAGAAGGCTGCCCGCACTGATCCCCAGTGCTCCGACCGGAATGAGCACCAGATTCGCCAGCACGAACGCCAGGAAGATGCCGTACACCAGCCTCGTCTGGGCCGGGTCAATTGTCGGATCAAAGATCTGCGGACCCGGTGTGATGTTCTTCATCAGGAGTACCCCGATGGCGATCGCCGTCACCGAGTCTCCTGGAATGCCGAACACGAGGGCGGGAATCCAGGCACCGCCCAGGGCCGCGTTGTTGGCACCGCTCGCATCGCCAATCCCCTCCAGTGAACCTTTGCCATACTGGGCCGGGTGTCGAGAAGCGCTTCGAGACTGCATAGGCGATCCATGCGGCGATATCAGCCCCGGCACCGGGCAGCATCCCCACAGTCGCGCCGATCATGCTGCTACGGACGAGCGGCACCTTGCGCTGCAGAGCCAGTTGCAGCGGCGTGATGTCTGCTTCATTGGCGAGCGCTTTCGCGTCGCCGTCGACACTGCCAGTTTCGACGCTGTCCCTGCGTTGAGTGCCCATGGTTTGCCACCCGTGGGCTTTGACACCCTCCCCCGGCCCCTCCTTGAAAGGGAGAGAGCTCACGCCGCGCAGCACTTCCGAGAGTCCGAATAGGCCGATCATCGCCGGGATGAACTCGATGCCGGTAATCAACTGGTCGAAGCCGAACGTCAACCGCGGTACGCTGTAGTCGGTCCCCAGCCCCACGCAGGAGAACAGCAGCCCGAGCAACAAGGCGAACAGGCCCTTGAGACGGGACTCGTCCGAGACAATGGCCGCGCAGGTCAGCCCCAGCACATACAGCCAGAAGTACTCGTAACTGGTGAAGCTTTTGGCGAACTGAGCCAGCTGCGGGGCGAGCAACACCAGCGCCGCCGTACCGAACAGCCCTCCCAGAATGCTGAACGTCAGCGACACTCCCAGGGCCTGCCGGTGCCGTCCCTGCTGCGTCAGCGCGTAGGCATCCGCGGCATAGGCGGCCGATGCCGGTGTTCCGGGGATCCGCAGCAGCGCGGCGGGGATGTCCCCGGCGAAGATGCTGCAGGTGACGGTCGTCACAATGGCCGCGACCGCCTGCACGTCGGAAAGAAAGAAGGTGAGCGGCACCATCAGGGCGACGGCCATCGTTGCGGTCAGACCGGGAATCGCCCCCACGAAAATTCCATAGATCGCCGAGAGCAGAATGGTCAGCAGCACCGACGGTGCACAGATCGCCGCTACGCGCCTGCAGCACAGTGTCCACCATCTCCTGAGTGATTGCTGCCAGCACCATCCGCCGCTCGTTATCGGTTCACCAGATCCACCAGCCTCGCGGCAGGGGAACTCGCAGGAATGTGGAGAAGACGAAATGGACCGCAGGCACCAGCAGGATGGTCACCAGGACACTGATGCTCCAGCGCGTGCCCAGCGCCCAGAGCAGCGTGAACAGCAGGACATTCGTCAGCGGGATGAAGCCGACGGTCTCGACGAACAGACAGTACAGGGCAATCGCGCCAACGACGAGTACGAATCGCAGTATGCCTGCGGTTGTGAGCGGAGGCACCGGCTGTGGGGCTGTCGACGTATCCGGCACGACCACGCTTTGTGATTCAATGCCGCGCCGCCGGGACAGGAGCGATTGTCCCACGAGCATCACCAGCACCAGTCCTGCCAGCGATGCCAGGGCCAGCGGGAACGCGCGAGAGTTGTAACGATCGCGGTTGACCGACCGCATCGCCTCACTGGTGAGCAAACGACCGAACTTCTCATCAGTGTCCGCGAGGAATTGACGAAACTCCTCCTGCGGACGGTACGTGTTGTCGAACCCGGCGGCCTCCATGAACTCGGGGAATGTCTGCCGGGTCTCCCCCTCATTCGTGCGCGTGACGATGGCGGTCTGGCCGGTCACCACGCGCTGGATCGCAGCAAAGAGGCGATCGACGACCGGTTGTGGAGTCCCTAGCGGCAGGGCCAATCCCCGCCAGCCGCCCAGCGACCAGTCGCTCCCCTGTTCGATGAACGTCGGCACATCGGCATAGCTCCGCACTCGCTGCGGGGACATCACTCCCAACGCACGAATCTCCTTCGCCTGCAACTGGACGTCGGCCTCGGGCAGCGAACAGCAGACCAGATCGATGCCACCGCTCATCAGTTCCTGCAGCGAGGGACCGGCACCGGTCGAGGAGATCCACACCACGTCATCCGCCGGCAGTCCCGCCGCCTGCAGCCAACCGGCGAGGGCCAGATGCCAGGCCGCTCCCGTCGATGTTCCGGAGGCTTTAAGGGTCTTCGGGTGCGTTTTGATGTCGGCTTCGAGTTCCCCGAGGTTCTGCCAGGGCGCATCGTAGCGGACGAAGAGGGCCGCGTAGTCCTCGTTGATCGACATCAGCGGAATGCAGTCGTCGTACGAGAGCGTGGTCAGCCCGCTCCAGTGGAGCATGTTGAGTTCGAGCGTGATCATCCCCAATGTGTACCCGTCGGGGCGGGCATCCAGTGCGCGACGATGACCGGTCACCCCTTTCCCCCCGGTGGCGTTGATAACGCTCACCGGCACCCCCAGTTCCTGCTCCAGATGAGCCGCCATCTGCCGGGAAACGCGATCGGTTCCTCCCCCGGCTGCCCACGGACACACGAGTGTGATGGGCCCGCTGGGATACGGCTCATGGCGCACACAGCCGGTGAGAACTCCGCACACAGCGCGAGGGCAGCGAGCAACAATGCGTGACGGAAAGGATGAATTCGCATGGGACGGAGAGGCGAGTATACCCGGACGCCTCCGAGGTGACACGCAACTGGCCAACGATCGACTCGGATGTGTCTGCATTTATGGACTTGTTGCAATTGCCCGTCGACCGCGGCATCATGACTGTCCACAATCGCCTGCCATTGACTGCCAGAACGAGGATCGCCCGCGATGCCGATTCGTGCCACTTGTGACAGCTGCTTCATGGAGTTCACGGTTCCGGATGAGCGGGCAGGCAAGGTCTTCAAGTGCAAGGAATGCGGGGCCGCCGTGAAGGTTCCCCGACTTGGCCAACAGCCGCCCGCCACTTCTTCCGGCGTACGAACCTCGCAACCGTCGCAACGAAAGGGTGCGGCGAAGTCCTCTGGCGGTAGCGGAGTGATGATGGGAGCGATCGTCGGCGGCCTGGCACTGCTGGCGGTTGCCGGGGGCGTGGGCTTTGTGCTGATGAACCGGGGGGACGATTCGGCACCCACTGGTGACGCTGGGATCGTGGAGGTCGCACCCAATGTCGATCCGGCTGACCCGAGTCAGGAACTTGCTCCCGTCGAGGCTCAGCCATCTGTCCCGGTCACGGCGGATGATGCGACGATCCTGGCGGACTTTCAGGAGGCCACAAAGAAACTCGCCGGTGCTTCCGTCGAGCAACGCAAGGAGACGCTCGACAAACTGGCTGCGAAATACGAGTTGGACGGCCAGCAGATGATGGCGATGATCAAGCGGGCCATGGATGCTAACCTCCAGGCGTTGCGCGACGAAGCGAACAATTCACGTGACCTCCCTCAACTCTCGGATGAGCAGACCAGACAGGTCGTCGAGGAGGCCAAGGCCGCTATGCGGGAGGCGGGGATCGCGGCGACGATGCAGCAGCGAAGCGAAGCCTTCCAGAAAGTCGCCGACAAGCACCACATCACAAAAGAGCAACTGCTGGCCGTCGTGCAACAGTTCGACCAGCAGGAGCGCGACGAACGGCAGCGCCTCACAGCCGATGCACCGAAGCTCCTGGGGCTTCCCTTCTGGGTGCCCCTCGAAATCGCTGACGTCACACCACCCCAGTGGCCGTCGTCATTGAATGGGAAGACCGTTTTCGCCGGCGATCCGGGTGCATATCTCCTGCCGGCCCCCCTTGGCCCGTATCTGCTGACGGGTCTCAGCGGCTTTGCAGACGGTCAGGCGGTCGTCGCCGACCTCGCCACGGGAAAGGTGGCTGGCAAGCTCCAGCGCAAGATCGAAGCGGGGAAGCGTTTTCTTTCCCCCGACGGCAGGTTTCTGTGCGTCGAATCGCTCCGCAAGTCAGATGGCAATCCCTGGGTCATCTATTCGTTTGACAGTGGTGAGCAGTCGCAGGAACTCAAAGACCTTGAGATGTCGGCTCATCAGTTCGTGCAGTTCATTGATCCCACACACCTGCTGACGATCTACTACATCAAGAACGAGCAGGGCCTCCAGTCGCGGTGGCGCGTGTGGGACGTGACGACCGGCGAAGTGACCGCCTCGCACGAGGGACGCTTGCCGACGGTGTACAAGGACAAGATCGGCGTCAGTCCCGATGGACGTTATGCACTGCTGGCCGACACCGGCAGCAAGCTCACGACCATCGACCTCACCACCTGCCAGCCGATCGCCGAGCTGGACGTGGGGACTGTGATGGGCAACACCGGCAGCGTTGCCGGCATCCAGTTTTCACCCGATGGCCGTCAGATCGGTCTGCTCTACAACAAAGGATTCGACACGGTCCATGTCGTCTCGCTCGATCCACGGACCGGCGATGTCATCGATCGGTTCGACATGGCCGGGTACCTCAACGACCTGGTCGAAGGTGGGTCCTCTTATAATGGACCGCGACTGATGTGGTTTCCTGACGGAATGCACGTACTCATCGACGGGGCCGTCGTCATCAATCTGCCGGCCGGACGACGTGTCTGGCAGTTCGACGTCGCCACGCTCCGGGCGCAGAACTATGCCCTGCCCAATGCTCCACGCCCGGCGGCGGACGGCTGCCTGGTCGTGTGCACCGGCAAGAGTGATGAAGTGACATTGCAGTGCGTCCCGATCGAGTTGGACAAGAATCCGCCAGGCTCTTGCCGAGCTGGAAGCGGACGATTCGCCGGCCGAGGGTGCCGCCCTGTTGACGACGCACATGCCAGTCTCGGTCAAGATCGACGTCTCTCAACTGCAGGGTGCCGACGAGCAACTGGTCGTCGAGGAGCTGGCTGCGGCCTTCACCGAGGTGCTGGAAGGGATCGGCTTCGAGGTCGTCGACGACAGCGACGTCGTCTTTCGTCTGTCATACCGCGAGGCAAAGGGTCAGGAGTTGCAGGAAATCAAACGGCAGCAGGGTCAACCGTTCGGCGGGACACCGACCGGAAAGACCGTGCAGGCCACCAAATCGATCGCCACACTGGCATGGACAGATGCCGCCGGCAAGAAGACGTTTTGGAAGGACGAGCAAATCAATGATCCCACATTTCTGGTCGGTCTGAAGGAGGGGAGTAGCGCGGAGGCCGCACAGTCGAGTTTCAAGCAGTCACTCCACAAACTCACCACGGTGCCGATCCCGTACTACGTCTCGGCCGACGGCAAGTGGAGTCTTCCACTGTCAGCCGGTGTGGATACGAAGAAGCCCTCCCGCCGCCGCTGACGTTTGCAGGTGCTGTCAGAACTTCGCCAGTTGTCACTTGCCGAGGTCGCTCGGCGATGCCTCGCGGCTCACCGCTCGCCTGCAGCCACCGGGGGCGTCAGCGGTGATCTGGCCATGTCGTGAGCGGGCCAAGTCGTTCAGCAGCCCCCGCGGCCTGTTCATCCGGAGTGAGCAGAACCACCAGCCTCAGTTCACGCACTGGCTGAGGCATGGTGATGCTCAACCGCTGGACATGCTCGATGGGGCGTTGGGGCGGCTGGGTCTGAGACGGAGCCACACTCAACCGGGCGTCGGCAGGCTCGAGGATCTCGACAAACAGACGTCGATCGCCGTGCGACAATGTGGCGCGACGTCCGTCGATGTCGACGTTCGCCTCGGTGTGGATGTGCCAGGCGAAGTCGACCGGTTGGGCCGACTCGATCTCGTCCTGCACGATGACATCCCGGCGATCGAACAGCGCCAGGCCGCGCGCAGGCGCGGCTGACATCGGGATAGGCCTGCGTCAAGTCGACGACGGCTCGGGCCTCGTTCTCGTCAGAGGCGAATCGGATCACTCCGGCCGTCGCTGTGGGAGACTGGTTTTGCCCGTTGATGACCAGTGTATTGTGTCCCTCGGTCATGTTGCGGTAGTAGGTCCAGCGCTGCGCACCGAAGTAGCCAGGGATGTTGTAGTCGTCCGGCCCCAGGTCGACGGCCCAGCGTTCCCCCTGTCCATCGAGGACGAAAGTGCCCAAGTCGAGTTGCCCGTGATTGACCTGGTTGTCTCCTCCCTTGATCGCGGCGAACACGGCATTGCGATCATCCCAGCCGGAACGCATGGTGACGACCGAGACACCCTCAAAGCATCGGTCCAGAGGCAGGGCCGGCAGCTTCGTCCCGGGAGACAGCCAGACTGCCCCCCACAGCAGGTCCAGTGGTGAAAGGCGCGCTATGGCATACGGTAACTGCGCGGCAGCATACGCCGGCTGATCGAAGGCCGAGGCCAGCCAGAAGAGCTGGGGAGCCCCGCCCCAGGTGTCATGAGCATCGGCGTAGTTGAAGGTCAGTCCCACAGGCCCGGTGAAGTGACTGGGGAAGTCGCCGGTGACCGGAAAGCCCGGCATCTCGGCCAGTCCGAAGTCGGTGCCCAGCGCCGTGCGCAGGGCCGCGAGGAAGTACACGTTGTACTCGGTGGCATATCGCCAATAGCCGGGTCCCTCGCCCCAACCGCCGTCGGGACGAAACTCGTGCATCGCGAGCGGCAGCGAGTGCAAGGCATCGTCAAGGACTTCGGCGGCCAGCTCAGGCTCTTCGTCAGCGATCGCCAGCGCACCGATCCCCATGCCTCCGTTGCAGACCTGGTTCCAGTTGTGCTGCGCCGCGACCACGACTTCCCGGCGCGATAGACAGATAACCCCGGCTCCAGTCCCATCGTCTTGATGGCTTCGCGCAATTGCTCACGCTGCCGATCGTTCCAGACGTCGAACAGCCAGTCGTACCCGATCGCTACGGCAAAGGTCATCTCCGCCGTGTCGAGAAAGTGCGACGGGTTCCAGTCCTTGAAGCGCGTGATCGTGTCGAGTTCCTGCCAGGCGCGCTCGGCAAAGCGTTGATCCGCCGTCAGGCGGTACATCAGGGCGAGCAACAAGACTCGCTCTTTGGCCGCGCGCGAGACACTCAGCAGCCGCTTGCCATCGGGAATCCGGTAGACGAGCGGTGGTGTCTGAAGCAGTTCCTCGGCCTTGTTGCGGAGTTCGTCGCACCAGTTCACGGCCTGTGCGTTCGTCTCGCACAGCGACCGCAACTTTGCGAAGTCGTCATCAGTTGCCAGCAGCCGGGGATGCGTGCCCTTCAGATCGGCAAGCACCGCCTCTCGCCCGGGGAGTGTCGGTGCATCCTCCGCGAACGTCGCGCTACCCAGCAACAGCCAGTACGTCAGCAGCCCACACAAGGTGATGATGTTCTTCATGGGATTCCTCCAGTCTCGCAGGTATCCGTAGAGCAAGGGGACCGTGCATCCAGCCCGGCACTGGTCCGGACATCTTACCATGTCAACGCTGTTGATGAAGCTGCCAGCGTCGAGCGTGCCCGCTGAACTCTCATCGAACATCAAAACACACTCCCCAACGCGCGGCGACGTACCGACTCGATTGGGAGATCGCCGCACGGGTGTTAGCATGGAGGCCGTTCTCTGGCGTCCGACAGCGATCGACATCCATCCGCCCACCCCATCCACAGGAGCCGCATCCCGATGAACGCCTCGTCCGCTCGCCCTCATCGAACTGTTCTGTCTGCGTGCCTGACTCTGCTGGTCACCACCGTTGCACTCGTTGTGTCGTCCCTCAGCGCACGAGCCGAGGGAGAGCTTGAGGACGGGTTCGAACTGCTCTTCAACGGCAAGGACTTCACCGGCTGGCAGGTGCCTGAGGGAGACAACGATCACTGGAAGGTGCTCGACGGCGTGATCGACTACGACGCCGCGTCCGAATCGTCTGTGCCGGACAAGAGCCTGTGGTCGGAGCGTGAGTTCGGCGACTTCATCCTCAAGATCGACTGGCGAATCAAGGAGACCTCCGGGCTGTACCATGTGCCGATCGTGCTCAAGAACGGCACTTACCTCAATGGTCCCGACGGCAAACCGCTCACCATCGCCATGCCAAATGCGGATTCGGGCATCTACCTGCGCGGCAGCAGCCGGGCCCAGGTGAACATCTGGTGCTGGCCGATCGGTTCAGGCGAGGTGTACGGCTACCGCCACAGTGAGGAGAACGCCCCGGAGGTGCGGGCCGGCGTGACCCCGATGATCAACGCCGACAACCCGGTCGGCGAGTGGAACCAGTTCACAATCATCATGATCGGCGACCGTCTGACGCTGATCGAGAACAACCAGATGGTCCTGGAGAATGCCCAGCTGCCTGACGTCCCAGTGACAGGCCGGATCGCACTGCAGCATCACGGCGGCCGCAATGCCGATGGCTCGTACAAACCGGCCTCGGCCCTGATGCAGTTCCGCAACATCTGGGTCAAGGAACTGAAGTGATGATGGAGTACACAAGCCCACGGGCAGCATCAACTGGGTTACATCCCACAGTACCCACGGGCAGCGGCCCATGAGTACTGATGGGTTGTACACTCGAATAGTACCCACCGGCCACAGCCGGTAGGCTTTGGCGACATCACACAGGTGCCGGTTGGCTTTCAATCCATGCATCCGCCGCGACTGCTGCCCGATGTCCCCTTCCCGCCGTACACCTACGTGCCGGGGCATACGCCGCATCCCGTCAGTGACCCCGCGGGTCACATGTATGGCGAGGTGCCGCAGCCGGCGGAACTGAACGTCGACGATTGGAGAAGCTACTGCGACTGGCTGCGGGGGATCGATCTGTTCAACCATGGTTACTACTGGGAAGCGCACGAGGTGTGGGAAGGGCTGTGGCACGCCGCCGGCCGCGAAGGGCCGGTGGCCGACTTCCTCAAGGGACTGATCAAGCTGGCGGCCGCCGGAGTGAAAACTCGTGAAGACTCGCAGGTCGGGAGAGAGCGTCATGCCCGACGGGCCGCGGAGCTGTTCCGGCAGGCCGAGAGCGCCCTGGCAGCAGCGCCGTCGGGAGAGATGAGGGGCGAGACTCGCTTGATGGGTCTGTCGGTCAATCAGCTCGCCGATTGGGCGGACACGATTGGAGCGACGCCCGCAACTCTTCATCCTGCCGGTGATGAACAACCGACGATTGTCTTTGCGTTCGTCCTCGAGCCACTGGATACCCGGTCCTGATTCTGCCACATTGAGTCCGCGTGCTCTTCACAAGGCCCTTCGCTGGCGCTTCAGGCTACAATCTCGCGACCAAATGCGGGCACGAAACTCAATGACTGACACAACAACCGACACCCCCACGACCCGGCTGTTCACACCGACGCGGATTATTGGCGCACTCGCCGTGCTCGTCGCGTTGCTCGCCGTCGCGGTGTTCGTGCAATGGCGGGCGAACTCATCGGTCATGACGATCGATGTTGATCAACCGGTCGGTGCGACGGTGTTCTGCCGGTTCGTGGTCGACGGCCGTCCTGAGTTGCGGACTTGTGTCGTGCCGGTGACGTACGAGTTCCCCGCCGCCCATCTGACGTATGCAATTATCGGTGAAGATGTGTCTGTCAGTAATGTTCGCGTCCTGTTCCGTCATTCCCATGGAGCCGCAGGCAGCGCGATCGGCGATGGCGTGCAGGGGGAGTGCAGGGGCGGAGGCTTCGCCAGTGCCATGATGATCGGTGGCATGTCGGCTGGCGATGTAGCGTCGATGCGGAGTGCCATGTTGGCCGAGGCGCGGCGAAGACTGCAGAGAGTCCGGTGACGCCTCCAGGCCAGGATTCGGCTCCATGAGTGCATCGCACATTCCATCCGTGCTGACTCCCAATCGTGTGCTTATCGTATTGGGACTGCTGGTCGCCGCCTTGGGGGCCGCTGTCGTTGCGAAGTGGATGTCGCTGCCGGGCGTGGTGACAATCCGGGTGGATGAGCCGGTCGGCGGGACGGTGTTCTTCCACTTCGTCGTCGACGGCCGGCCTGAGTCGCGCACTGATATCGTCCCCGTGGCCTATGATTTCCAGGCCCACCATGTGTCGTTCGCTGTCATCACGTCAGACGCGTCTTCCGGGCCGCTGCGTTTTGAGCTGAGAGCCAAACGTGGCGGGGGAACGTCCATGGGAGGCGACGGCGTCAAGGGAGAATACTCTCCGGACAGCACAACCCTCGTCGACATGAGCCCGCACGAGGTCCAGACCATGCGCGCCGCCGTACTGGCAGAGCAGGCACACGCGGAGGCGACTCCATGACTGAAGCCCTCCTCGGCAGTCTGTTTATCGGTGCGGCGGTCGGCATGCTGCTGTATGCCGGCGGGCCATGGTTCACGCAGGTCTTCTGCTATATCGAAGACGACTTCCGTGACAAGCTCAAGCGGATGCGCGTCCGCTCCGACAATTTGCGCAATCTGCTCGTCTGCTGGCTGGGGGCCGTCATCGGTGTGCTGCTGGTGATGTGGGTCGGACTGGGGCTGCCGGTGCTCGGCGTGCTGGTGGCGATCGTTCTGTTCTGTCTGCCGTGGTATCTGCTGCGGCGGATGGCCGAGCGGCGCAAGGAGAAGATCGAGGATCAGCTGGCCGATGCGATGGTCAGCCTGTCGAGTGCGGTGAAGGCAGGTCTCGCGCTGCCTCAGGCGATGGCGATTCTCGCCCAGCAGTGTCCGCGCCCGATCTGCCAGGAGTTCCAGCAGATCTACGGCGAATACCAGATGGGCAAAACGCTCGAGCAGTGCCTGGTGGAAGCCAAGGAACGGCTGGAGAGCGAGAACTTCGCGCTGTTCGCGGCGGCCATGGATGCGAGCCGTCAGTCTGGCGGCCGGCTCAACGAGACGGTCGAGCGCATCGCCCACTCAGTGCGCGAGCTGCAGCGCCTCGAACGGAAGATTCAGTCGGAGACCGCCCAGGCGCGCACGTCCGCCGTATATATGGCGATGGCCCCGGCGGGCATTCTTGTGGTGTACTACCTGTTCGTCGATCCGGAGAACACCACCCGGCTGTTCACCACGGTCCCCGGTCAGATCATTCTCGCGATCGCGGCAACGCTGAACATCCTCGCCTACCTCTGGGCGCGGAAGATCCTCAACCCGGAGATTCTGAGGCCGCCCCAACCGGATGACCGGCGAGGTTGCCCACCTCCATCCGCGCGCAGTCGAGGAACTGGAAATAGTCGGCGTCACACAACGCATCGGGCTGCGTTGTTCAGCGCGTGTCCTGTCATCGGACGGATCGACCTCTATCGAATAAACAGCATCTCCTGATAGGTGGGAAGTGGCCACAGGTCATCGGCGACCAGACCTTCGAGTTCGTCGGCGTACGTGCGGACGAAGTTCATCGCTGGAATGATCGTGTCGCGGATGAAGTGGGCCTCGGCGAGACGATGGCCCCCGTGTCCCTGCATCAATACGTCTTCCAGGGCGGCAATGCTGTCTTGCAGATACTTGACCAGATCGGTGATGCGGTCCAGCGTGTCTGTATCGAACTCGTAGCCGACGACTTTCAGATTTGCGCAGGTGGAAGCCAGCTCATTCTGATAGCGAATTGCCGCAGGAAAGATCATGGTGCGCGCCATTTCGAGGGTCAGTTTCGCTTCGACCTGGACACTCAGACAGTACTGCTCGAGATAGATCTCCAGCCGGCTTTCCAGTTCTCGTTCGGACAGCACTTCGTACCTGGTAAACAGCTCCTTGACTTCGGGAGCTTCCAGACCGGAGAGTGCCTCTGCCGTGGTGTGCGAGTTGAGCAGTCCGCGTCGTTCGGCCTCCGCATGCCACGCGGCCGAGTAGCCATCGCCATTGAAGACAATCGCTCCGTGGTCCGTCATGATCTGCTTCAACAAACTCTGCACCGCGGAGTGCAGCTGGCCGGCATCGCCTGCCGTAGCTTCCTCCAGAAACGACGCGCAGTAATCCAGCGACTCTGCCACAATGGTGTTCATGGCCACGAGTGGACCGGCAATCGATTGATTGGCCCCGACGGCGCGGAACTCGAAGCGATTCCCTGTGAACGCAAACGGACTCGTGCGATTTCGGTCCCCCGCATCCTTGGGTAACGGCGGCAGCACGTCCACACCGACCGTCAATGTCCCCCGGGGCAGAGAGGAGTTCGCACCTCCCGATTTGATCTGCTCGAAGACATCTGTCAGCTGATCTCCCAGGAAGATCGAGATAATGGCCGGCGGCGCTTCGTTGGCACCAAGGCGATGGTCATTCCCGGCCGATGCGACAACGGCCCGCAGCAGACCCTGATGCTTGTGGACTGCCCGAATGACGGCCGCACAAAAGACCAGAAACTGGGCATTCAAGTGTGGTGTGTCTCCGGGGTCGAGGAGGTTGCCACATGTAGCGCTGCCCAGTGACCAGTTCACATGCTTGCCGGAGCCATTCACTCCTGCAAAGGGCTTTTCGTGCGTCAGGCATGCCATGCCGTACTTCTCAGCGACACGGCGCAGCATGATCATCGTGAGCTGTTGATGATCGGTGGCAATGTTGGCGGACTCGAACACCGGTGCGATTTCGTACTGCCCCGGGGCGACCTCATTGTGTCGCGTTTTGACCGGAATCCCGAGCTTGTACAGCTCCCGTTCGACTTCGAGCATAAAGGCGAGGACACGATCCGGAATCGCCCCGAAATAGTGGTCGTCAAACTCCTGGCCTTTCGGGGGTTTTGCACCAAAGAGTGTCCGCCCGGCATTCAGCAGATCTGGCCGGGCAAAAAAGAAGTTCCGATCGATGAGGAAGTATTCCTGCTCAGGACCGGCCGTCGAGGACACCAGGGAGCCATTCGAGTGGCCGAACAGCATCAGGATGCGCTGGGCCTGCTTGTTCAGAGCCTGCATCGATCGCAGGACAGGTGTCTTCTTGTCGAGCGCTTCGCCAGTCCACGAGACGAATGCTGTGGGAATGCACAGTGTTGTTCCGTTGGAATTCTCCAGAATGTAGGCCGGACTGGTCACGTCCCAGATGGTGTAACCCCGAGCCTCAAACGTCTGTCGAATACCTCCCGTGGGGAAGCTGGAGCCATCGGGTTCACCCTGAATCAACTGGCTCCCGCTGAATTCGGTAAGGGCCCCGCCGTCGCCGTTTGGTGCGAGGAAGCTGTCGTGCTTTTCCGCGGTCATTCCTGTCAGAGGGAAGAAGACGTGAGCATAGTGCGTCGCCCCCTTCTCGATCGCCCAGTCCTTCATCGCAGAGGCCACGATGTCAGCCGTCGTGGCATCAAGCACGGCCCCCTGTTCAATTGTTCGCAACAACGACTTGAACACCGGTTTTGGAAGCCGGTCCTTCATGCAGGTCTTGTTGAAGACGCTGCTGCAGAACAACTCCTGGGCGGGTGTCTCCTTGAAGTTCATCGGAGGCGCTGTGGGGTGGTAGTTTGTGACCGCCAAGATCGCCGCCTGACGCGCTGAACCTCCACCGGACGGTGCTCGCACAGGGCCAGACGACGACGAATGCGTGCCGTTTGCCGACGACGAGGGATACGTGACTGATTTCATGGGCATGTCGTTCCTGTTGATTACTTTGCAGTGAAAACACTGCGCACCGAGAGTCGTACAGCGTCATCGAGCGCCGTATCCTCCGAAATGTGCTGGCTGTGACGGCTTCGGAGCAAGGATCGCGCCGATGTGCAACATCTCATTAAGATTGACAGGCTGTCCGTCGCCCAGGCGATCTCCAGTTCGGCATGGTTGGAATTCCCGACGGATCCATCGTCCGCCCCACGTCAGCGACGATGGCCTGTTCCTTGGTGGTGTGGGAAGTCGAGGTGGCTTCGTGAAGACGACGGACTTGTCGAGAGATGAAAGTGCGCGTCACCGATCAGTTTCGGGTATTCTGCACGTTGCCGGTTCAGCATTCCGGGGAGCCCCGCCGCCGACTTGATTGACTGCCAGCAGTTTGGGCAGCACTGCGCGATTGCGCAGCCATTCAGCCCCGTGCACCTCGATACATGAATTCGAAGCTGGCGACCTGCCGTTTCAATTGTGGAAGTGCGCTATGATGGGCGAGCACGATCAGTATGTCATTTGCCTGAATGGCGCGTTGCGGATCGGGATTGCGCGTCACGGCATCGCTCGCGTGACGAATGGCAATGACGACAAACTGATTCTCTTCGCCCAGGGACAACTTGGCCCGCGATCTCCCGACAAGCACAGTGTTCATCGCCACCCGGAACTCGCTGATCTTCAGGTCGACCTGGTCAAGATCCTCATTGAGGGTTTCGTTGTCACCGGCATTGGTCAATAGTCGCTCGGCGGATGGTCGCGTAATGAGGCGGGCGATGCGGTTGGCCCCAATCGCGGCAGGCAGCACAGCCCCGGCGGGCATTCTGATTGTGTACTACCTGTTCGTCGATCCGGAGAACACGACCCGGCTGTTCACCACGGTCCCGGGGCAGATCATCCTCGCGATCGCGGCGACCCTGAACATCCTCGCCTACCTCTGGGCGCGGAAGATCCTCAACCCGGAGATTCGAGGCATCACTTCGATGCGGGACTTGATGGGGGACGGCCGATCAGGGTCTCGGCCTCCTGCTTCAGACTGCGCATTTCGACCTGCTCGGTCCAGGGAACACTCTCGTAGTTCTTGTCCCACCAATCCTGTGCCTGCTGCAGATATGTGCGCACCTTCTCAGGCTGCTGCAGGTGATGGCACGTCATCGCCAGAAAGTAACAGTCCCAGGCTCGCGGGAGATACCGGCGGCCGTCCTCTGTGTCTTGTGCCCGGAGGAATTGCTGCTCGACTTCGGCGAAGCGACCGGCCCGATACAGCGTTGCCCCCACCAGCCTGGCCTGGTAGGGCCAGCTTTCCGCCGACCGCTGTGCCAGTGTGATGACCAGGTCGGTATCGGCTACGGCACTTGGGACGGGGACGCAGGTATAGCAAATCCGGCTGTCGATCGCCGGATCGTCCGCGCTCTGGAACTCTTCGAGCATCCTCGTGCAGACGTGCTTGTAGCCAGACATGTTCCCGGCCGCCAGCTCACACAAGGCCGCGTGATACAGGTCCATGGCCCGGTCGCTCGCGCTCCGCTCGGGAAGTTGCGCGAGTTCGCGCCGAATCCGAGCACTCTCGGCCCACTGCTCGAGCGCCTCGTGACATTGAGCCAACAGCGGCAGGACTTCGTTCGGCGATGCTCCCAGTTCCAGAGCGCGCTGAGCCGCGTCCAGTCCCTGGGACCAGCTTTCCTGCTCGAGCAGTTCGGGCAGTTCGTCGGTGATGAGCGTGAAGAGTTCCCGTCTCCGGGCGCTGGCCAGGCGCTCCGCTCGCACCTCTTCAACCCGGGCTGGGTGCATCGACGGCCAGACCCGGATGCGACCCGCGTCTCCTCCGGAGACCAATGTGCCGCCATCCGGTAACCAGACGACGACGTAGACAGGGCCGTCATCGGAGAGGGTCATCCGTTCGAGCCCCGTGCGGACGTCCCATAATCTGATGGTGTGATCCTCGCTCGCCGAAGCGAGCGTCTTCCCGTTCGGAGAGAAACTGAGCCCATGCACGTCCTCAGCGTGCCCGGTGAGCTGATGCAACATTGCGCCCCCCGACAGTCCATACAGTTGGATCACGGGGCCGCCGGTGAACGCAATCGTTTCGCCGTCGCTTGAGAACGCAGGGCACCACCAGTTTCCCTGCGTGGAGAACGTTGCCAGCTCAGAACCCTTCTGCAGATCCCAGACACGGAATGTGCCGTCGTTGTCCGACGACACGAGCCGATTCCCGTCGGGAGAAAACACGACGTCATCGACATCGACCTTGTGACCAGACAAGGCCTGTCGTGGGTCACCTGTAGCGACATCGACAATTCCGATCTCCGGTCCGAATGCCGCAGCCAGACGAGTCCCGTCGGGAGCGAGTGCCGATGTATTAAACGCGAGCGTTGGCACCGGGCTGACCACCCGATAGTCGCCTGTCGCGACATTCCAGAAACCCAGCGACCCATCCTGAGCGGCCATGAAGAGCGAACTGTCGTTCGGGAAAAACCGTGTGTGATGCCAGGTCGCAGCTCCCGTCCGCTCGCGAACAAGTGAGAGGGTTGCCAGGTCCCAGACGCGGACAGTTCCGTCTCCGTCCGTCGATGCCATCACGGCACCGTCAGGCGAGACCGAGAGATCCTGGACATCAGCAAGTTGGGAATCGAGGTCGGCAGGGTTAAACTTCGCCGGACTCACCTTCCGGGAGGCTGTGACCTCGGCGACGTCCCAGAGCTTGATGGTGCCATCGTCGCCCGCGGAGGCGAGCCGCGTTCCATCAGGCGAGAAGGCGACATCGTTGACGGCTGCGGTGTGTCCGCGCAACACAGTCTGCTCCTGTGCACGTCGGACATCCCAGATGCGGATCGTGGAATCTCTGCTCGCCGAGACCAGCCAGAGCCCGTCAGGGGAAAACGCGAGTCTGTTGATCCGCGCGGTGTGCCCGGTGAGGACCACATCTTCGGCTTGCTCACTGTCAAGCTGCCAGAGTCTCACGGTCTGATCGGCACCGCAGGAGGCCAGCAGCGTGCTATCGGGCAAGAACACGAGGTCTGAAATCTCCCCTACATGCCGGTTACTCGTCGTTTGCAGCTTGCCTGTGGCAACGTCCCAGACCCAGACTCTGCCGTTCTCATCCGCAACCACAGCTCTCAGGCCATCCGGTGATAATGCAGGAGCGCTCGGAGAGGGAACGTGGCCCTCTTCGAGTGGTCCGATCTCCTGTCCGGTGGTCGTATTCCAGAGTTTGCAGATGCCCTGATCGTCTGCCGTAAGCAGCAGGTTGCCATCGGCGGAGAATGTGCTGCAGCGCAGAGTTCCCTTGTGTCCCTGCAAGACTTTCGGAGGGGACTGACGACTGGCCGCATCCCGGAGCAGCAGCTCGAACTGGTCATTATGCCACACAACAGATCGACCGTCAGTCGCTCCCAGAAAAACCTCGTTCCGGAGTTCGCTCTGATGCGGGTAGGCCGCGACACCGTCACCGCTTGTTACATCCCAGGATTGCGTCCAGCCGATTCCTGAGGCCACCAGTCGCCCGCCATCTGGTGAGAAGGCCACCTGCAAGATGCTCGGAGTGCCCATTGCGAGTCGGCGGGGTGTGTCCGGCTCGTCAAGATTCCACAGCATGACATCCGAGGCCCAGCCTCCCGCGGCGAGGTGCTGGCCATCCGGCGAGAACGCGATGCTGTTGACGATCACTGACAGTCCCTGCAGCGTCAACTTCGCCCGATGCATCTGTCCGCAGATGTAGTACCACTCGAAGCCCCGTTGATCGGCCTCGCCTTCAGCGGGGTATGTTTCCCAGAGCAGCTCATCGGTGCGGCGACCATCCTGTTTCTCGAAGGCCGCACCCAACAGCATCAGCTTGGCCTGAACCAGCGACTCCCTGCTGAGCCGTGCTTCGTTTTCGACACGCGCCCGCTCCGACTCCGCCTGTTGGCGGCGTGCTTCGATTTCTGCGGCGCGGGCATTGTTCTCGCGCTGACGGGCGGCGAGTTCATTCTCATAAGAGACATCGGCCGCCACACGCAAGCGCTGCTCGCGAAACCAGGCCGCCGTCGAAATCCCTGCGATGCCGACCAGCAGCACGGCGGCAAGGGTCGTGAGCACGGCCGTGAGCGGGTTGCGCCGTGACCAGCGATAGAGTCGTTCGATCTCTCCGGCTCGCCGGGCGACGATGGGCTCACCGCTCAGGTAATGCCGCAGGTCGCGGGCGAGATCGTCCGCCGATGCATAGCGCCGGGCGGGTTCCTTCGCCATGGCCTTCAGGCAGATCGTTTCCAGATCGCGAGGGATGCGGTCGTTCAGTTTGCGCGGAGGGCGGGGTTCATCATGCATCACTTGATGCAGGAGCATCCGCGAGTTGCCCTGAAACGGCCGCTCACCGGTCACAAGTTCGAACAGCATCACCCCCAGCGAATAGACGTCGGAGCGCCGATCCACCTGATGGGCTTCACCCCGGGCCTGTTCGGGAGACATGTAGGCCGGCGTTCCCAGAATCTGTCCGTCGACGGTCATGGTGACTTCGCCCGACTCGCGCTTGGCGAGTCCGAAATCGGTGAGGTGCGGCTGTCCTTCGCCGTCCATCAAAACGTTGCCGGGCTTGAGATCGCGGTGAATGACTCCCGCCTGATGGGCATGCTGCACGGCATCGGCCAGTGTGGCGATGAGTTCGGCGGCCTCGCGAAAACTGGGCCGCTGACCCGACAGCCAGTCGGCCAGGGATATGCCCCGGACGTAATCGGATACAATGTAGATCGACCCGTCTGATCGCCCGACTTCGTGAATGCTGACGATGGATGGATGTCGCAGTTGGGCCGCTGCCCGGGCTTCGCGGAGGAACTGCTCCGTCTCCTGGGCATCGAGTTGGCCCTTGCGCGGGATCTTGATGGCCACAGTCCGATCGAGACTTGTGTCACGGGCCCGCCAGACTTCGCCGAACGTGCCGATCCCCAGTCGCTGAGTCAGCTCGAATTGTTCGATACGACGGACGGACGACCGATCCGTGACGGTGTCGGTGCTTGCGATCAGATTGAAACAGCTGCCGCACGACGGACACTGCACGTCGTTGTCTTGAATCCCAACAACACAGATTCTGGTTCTGGCAGTGCGGGCAGCGAACCTTCAGCCCATCGGAGGGAATCGACCCGGCGCTCATATTCCACTCGTTGTGACTGGCGCTCTCGAACAGCGGTCCATCTTAGCACGGCGACGTGCGGTTGTAATCCAATCGATCAGCGCGGCCGACTGTTGGATGTCACGCAATTGCAGGCTGCGAAAAGTTCGCATACAGCGGCCTGCACGCAAGGATCTGGGTGGACGTCCGCACCTCGCACAGCCTTGCGAGTCGACTCAAGCGACGGGTATTGTGGTGGGAAGTCGGTCGGGCTCCGCAAGGGGCTGTCAGGGTGCCTCATGCGGAGGATTCTGGTGGTTCTGGGCATTTCAGACATCGGGCGCTTCCGGCCGTACCTGCAGTTTCTGCGCGCGTCACCTCGGACCGCCGCCTGCAGGGCAAGCTCGATCCGTCCGATCTTGTCCAGCAGACTCTCCTGCAGGCGCAGCGCAAGTTCGATCAGTTTCGCGGAACCAGCGACGACGAACTGGCCGGCTGGCTGCGGCAGATTCTGGCCAACGTCGTCATCGAGCAGCGCCGACACTTCGGCCGGGACAAACGTCAGGCGACACGGGAAGTGTCGATCGAGGCGGCCCTCGCCGAATCGTCGCGGCGGATGTCCCGCTTCGCCGCCCAGGATCCGACACCCAGCGAACAGCTCCAATTCGATGAACGTTCGCTGGCCATCGCGGCCGCCATGGAGCGTCTCCCGCGCGAACAGCTCGACGTCCTCATCCTGCACTACTGGCAGGAGCATTCGATCCACGAAATCAGCTCGCTTCTGGAGCGGACGCCGGCCACCATCGCAGGACTGGTCCACCGGGGTCTGAAGGCCTTAAGAAGGGAACTTGCCGAAATCTGAAAAATTCCTGCACCGTTTTGTGCGGCGCGTCATCCGGTGATATAGAGAGTGTCGTTTCTTGAGAATTGGGCCGTGATGAACCCGGTGGCGCCTGAGCTTTCCGACTTTGAAGCACGCCTCGACGAGGTTTTGGCCGGCTTTCTGGAGGCGGTCGAAGCGGGGGAGAGTCCCGATCGCAGCCGGCTG
This sequence comes from uncultured Planctomycetaceae bacterium, assembly GCA_963707405.1. GTDB lineage: Bacteria > Planctomycetota > Planctomycetia > Planctomycetales > Planctomycetaceae > CAVPPT01. The sequence goes on from CAVPPT010000029.1 coordinate 116,659, forward strand.
CTGGCCAACCATCCCGATCTTGCCGATGAGCTGCAGGCCTTTTTCGATGACGACGACTGGATGCGGCAGGTCTCCCGTCCGGAGCCGACGGACACCAGCCTGCATGACTCGCGGTGCATCCTCGAGAGTACGGTCATTTCGGCGCTGGCCCCGAGTTTTGTTGCCTACCGGTCGCCAGACGACGCCGACCCCTCCCGTGCGTACCACTTCGGCGACTACGAGTTGCTGGAGGAGATCGGCCGGGGCGGGATGGGGATCATCTGGAAGGCGCGGCATCGCACGCTGAACCGCGTCGTCGCCCTCAAGATGATTCGCTCGAGCCATCTGGCGTCCCAGGACGAGGTGGATCGCTTCCGGGGTGAGGCCGAGATGGCTGCCGGGCTCGACCATCCGGGGATCGTTCCCATCTTCGAGGTCGGGGAGTCTCAGGGGCAGCACTATTTCTCGATGGCCCTGGTCGATGGGCTCAATCTGGGAGAGCTGCTGCTGCGCGAGCAGCTGCTCGATCCGCAGACCGTGGCCGAACTGCTCCGACGTGTGGCGGATGCCATCGGGTATGCGCACGAGCGGGGCGTGATTCACCGCGACCTCAAACCGGCGAACATCCTGCTGGCGCGGACGACGTCGCGCGATGGTGTGTTGATTCAAGTCGAAGGCACAAGCGGCAGCTACGAACCGAAGGTCGGCGACTTCGGGCTGGCCAAGCGGATCGAGTCCGATTCCAACCTCACCGGATCGGGGCAGATTCTGGGCACGCCCAGCTACATGTCGCCCGAGCAGGCCGCCGGCCGGATGGACTGAGCTTGGTCCGTTGACCGACGTCTATTCACTCGGGGCGGTGCTGTACTGCCTGCTGACCGGACGTCCGCCGTTTCAGTCGGCGAATGTCATCGAGACGCTGCAGCAGGTGATCCACGATGAGCCTGTGGCTCCCAGGCAGCTCAACCCGGCGATCCCGCGCGATCTGGAAACGATCTGCCTGAAGTGCCTGCACAAGGCACCCGATCGCCGGTACGAATCGGCACGTGAGTTGGCCGGCGATCTGCTGCGGTTTCGGCAGGGTGAGCCTGTCATTGCTCGTCCGACGGGGCGTTGGGAACGCGGCTGGAAGTGGGTAAGGCGCCGACCCGCGGTCGCCACGTTGATTGTCGTGGGGCTGATCGCGTCAATGGCGCTGGCCGGCCTGGCGGTGAGTTTTCGCTATCAGACATGAACGGGAACAGCTGCTGTACAACCGCAGCGTGGTCCTGGCCCACCAGTGCTGGAAGAACGATGAGATCGTACGAGCCCAGCAGTTGCTCGATGCCACTCCCAGCCACCTGCGCGGCTGGGAGTGGGAGTATCTGAATCGACTCTGTCGGACCGGCGTTGTGCGGACGCTGGATTCCCGTACGCCGGCCCTGTATCTGCACGACGGCCTCGGGGCGTGTGTGACATTCGACCGGTCCGGGAAATATGTCGCCGCCGCTGTGGGCAATGGACCTTGGTCTCTCTGGAATGCGGACGCCGGAACCGAATACGCACGGCTTTCAGGACATACGGCGAAGGTTCAGAGTGTGGCCTTCAGCCCCGTCGACGACATCGCTGCCACGGCTTCCCGGGATCAAACGGTCCGACTCTGGAGTGTCACTGATCGGAAGGAGATGTGCGCCGCGCGCGGTCACGACGGATTTGTGCGGAGCGTGGCGTTCAGCCCGGATGGGACGCAGGTGGTCAGTGGCAGCGTAGATGGGACGGTCCGGCTGTGGTCGGTCCCCGGGCTCGATTCTGTCGCGGTCTCAGAGCACGAGGGCGGCGAGGTCAATGGCGTTGCGTTCAGTCCGGATGGACAGTTCGTCGCGGCAAGTGGCCAGGATGCGCCATTCGAATCCTGACTGCCGTGGACCTGGCGCAAGTCGATCTCCTCAGCGGGCATACCGGCATGGTCTGGGCGCTGTCGTTCAGTCCCGACGGGCAATTCCTGGCTTCAGCCGGTGAAGACAGTACGGTGCGGATCTGGGATTTCGCTGAGCGCCGTTTGAACAAAAAGTGCGAGGGGCATGTACACGGCGTCCTGGGTGTGGCCTTCAGCCCGGACGGCAACAGGCTCGTGTCATCCGGTAAGAATGACAAGACTCTCCGCCTCTGGGATGTCTCGACAGGACGCCTGCTGCTCACCACCGATGGGGGGCTTCCCCCATATACCCGCCTGTTCGGACAGGTTGCCTATCATCCGCATGGCGGCCATGTCGCCGTCGCCAGCGACGACAACATCGTCAGGCTCTGGAAGATTCCCAGCCCTGCGGAGTTCAGCGTCGTCGATGCGCACCGCAGCCCGGTCTGCGCTCTGACCTTCAGTGCCATCGATCAGCTGGTGACGGCGGACGAGGAGGGCCTGGTCCGAATCAGCAACTCGCGCACCGGGGAAGTCATTCTTGAGTTCCAGGCTCACGACGGAGCACTCGCAGCGATGGCCTGCCGGCCGGAGGGTGAGCAGTTCGCGACGGCGGGTCAGGACGGCTCGACCAAGCTCTGGAACGCCCGGACCGGCGAACTGCTCTGGGGGCATCAGCCACACAAGGGCGAGACTCATGATCTGGCGTTCAGTCCGGATGGTCGCCAACTGGCGTCCGCCTTTCATGACGGCACGATCTGCCTGATTCACGCACAGGACGGTCAGATCATCCGGGAATTTGTCAACCGCACGGAATCGGGTCAGGCAACTCCGGCGGCCTGTGTAGCCTTCAGTCCCGACGGCCGTCGCCTGGCCGTGGGTGCCTGGGACAAGACGGTCTGCCTGTACGATCCGAATCGGACCAGTTCGGACCCTGTGGAGCGATTGCGGGGACACGCGCGCGAAGTTCTGTGCGTTGCCTTCAGTGCCGATGGGGGGCGGCTGGTCTCTGGTGATCGGGATGGCAGGATTCTGGTATGGGATGCCTCCAGCGGCCGACGCGTCGCCGAGCTTAAGGGTCATACCGGTCCAGTGACCCGCGTTCTGTTCAGCCGGGCGGGTAATCGCATCGTGTCGTCCGGCTGGGACGGCTATGTCACGATGTGGGATCTGGTCACGCTTCAGGACACCCTGTCGCTCAACAGTCACCACGGACGGACCTACGGCGTCGCCTTCAGCCCCGACGACACATACCTCGCATCGGCCAATCAGGATGGAACCGTCACGCTCTGGGGCCGCTGAACGATTGAAAACACATTACCTTTGTTCTTCACCACTTCGATGAGGTAAACCGCTGATGACCAACATTTCCCGCAAACTCGCACCCAGAACCGGTTTCACGCTGATCGAACTGCTGGTGGTGATTGCCATCATTGCCGTGCTCATCTCGCTGCTGCTCCCCGCCGTCCAGAAGGCCCGCGAGGCGGCCCGGCGCACCCAGTGCCGCAACAACCTCAGGCAACTCGGGATCGCCCTGCACAACTACCACGACATGCACAACATGCTGCCACCCCAGGTCATCTCCAGCGATTGGGCCGACCCCTCGCCGGTGACTGGCTTCCCGACCGGGTGGTGGTCCTGGCGGGCGCGGCTCCTCCCCCTGATCGAGCAAACGGGAATGTATACGGCGATGGGCTCGCTCAACGACGACGCGCTTGCCGGCATGGACACCTACGGCAGTTATCTGGCGACATCGCTTCCGATCTACCGCTGCACCAGCGATCCCAACAGTGAGAAGCGCTACACGGATCGTTTTCCCTGGACGACTGGTCCCGTCAGCTTCGCGATCGCCAACTACTTCGGCGTCCGCGGGAGCACCGAAGTCTTTCCCGGAGACGGCATGTTCCCGGCCCGGAATCTCGGTGTCCGCTTGCGCGACGTGACCGATGGCACCTCCCAGACCCTCATGCTCGGGGAACGTGCGGCTGACGATAACGCCTATTGGGGATGGTGGAGCATGGGGACAGGTGAGGATGGCGAAGGCCATCTCGATTTTGTCCTGCACTGCGAAGAAGGACTTCGTCCCGGAGTCTCCAGCGACCCCGCGGATCTCAACCACTTCTGGAGCCAGCATGACGGCGGGGCGTTCTTCATGCTGGGGGACGGGTCGGTCCAGTTCCTGTCGTACTCGATCGACTTCAGGACGTTTCAGTCGCTCGGTTCGCGCAACGGCAGCGAAGTCGTCGGTGAGTTTTGAGACAAGAGACAAGTGCCCAGAGTCAAGTGCAGGGATTCGTTTGGCCGCGGGTTCCAAAGAGCGTGAATTGCAATGCAAGCCGGCAGGGGCACCCGGCGGGCACTTGTCGGGTGCTCGAATGATTCACCACGGAGACACTAAGGCGCCTTGATTTCCGGGGGGAAGAGTGACCCTCTTGGGCTCAAAGATCTGAGACCGTTTGATTTCTCCGAGCCTGTGCCGATCTCGATGCGAGTCCCGACTCTCCGTGCCTCTGTGGTGAATCCTGTCATGCATCAACGAAGCGAGGCGTCCTGTTGGGCACGAATGGCAAACGGTTGTTGGGTGACTTGCGCACTCTGCTGGACAAGCTAGCAGTGGCACCCGGCGGGTTTCCGGTGCCCTTCTCGAACGGTTTCAATCCTGAAATGGACGAGGTACGCATGTTCCCTGAATCAATCGATGTCCCTTTCCGATCGAGATCGCGATCCATCATGCCCGCCACTCGCTTGCTGTTTATCCTCCCCCCAGGAGGGTCGGACGCGAGGAACGAGAGGTTGGGGAGGGGGACTCAAGGATCGTCGGTCGCGAATGCCATGCCGAGGCACGTCATTACGATGCCGCGGGGGGAGTGAAGAACGGCTCCACCCATGATCAGACGGCACGGAACGAACTGGTGGAGGAGACCGGTATCCGCCCGGGAGCTCGTTCCTGTTTTCCCGCTTCAACCCGTACAATGGAGTCACGAACGAAATGTGTCACGTGTACGTGGCCCGCGGTCTGCAGCACGTGGGGAGCACACCGGATGATACAGAGGACCTCGAACTTGTCATGATCTCCCCGGCCGAGATCGATGAACGGATTCGCAACGGAACAATCTGGGATGGTATGTCGATTGCCGCATCGTGCCAGGCAAAACTGGTGGTCGGTCTTGCGTGATGGTGCAGAAAGGAAATGAGTTCATGAACAACAACTCTCCATGGGGGTGACAGTGATCGCTTTCCGGACGCTTCTCATTCTTGTATTGAGTTGCGCTACCTCGTCGGCTGCAGTCCGCACGGGAGCCGATCTTCTGGTCGAGCGGCATCTGGGAGAATTGAGCGGACGCCGGGTCGGTTTCGTGACCAATCAGACCGGGAGGCTCTCCACGGGAACGAACCTGGTCGATACGCTCATCGCGTCGGGCATCGATGTCGTTGCGCTTTTCGGGCCCGAACATGGAATCCGGGGTGAGAGCGCGGCGGGAGGAGGTCCGCAACGGGAAGGACCGACGCACGGGGCTTCCTGTCTATTCGCTCTACGGGACGAACCGCGAGCCAACCCCGGATATGCTCGGATCGGTCGATCTTCTGATCTACGATATTCAGGATGTCGGTGCCCGTTTTTACACCTACATCAGCACCATGGGGCTGGTGATGGATGCAGCGGCGGAAGCGGGGATCCCTGTTCTCGTGCTCGACAGACCGAACCCCCTCGGTGGGCGTCTGATCGATGGGCCAATTCTTGACGACTCGTTGCGCTCATTTGTCGGCATGTATCCCATTCCTGTCGTGTATGGGATGACCTGCGGCGAGCTTGCCCGAATGATCAATGGTGAGATGTGGCTTGCCGGCGGCCGTCGTGCCCAGCTGAACGTGATCGCGATGGAGGGCGGACACGTGACATGACGTGGGATCGGACAGGCCTCCCCTGGGTTCCTCCATCCCCGAACATCCCTGATCCGACCACGGCCCTGCTCTACCCGGCCACATGCTTCATTGAGGCCACAAACCTTTCCGAGGGAAGGGGCACGCCGGCACCCTTCCGGCAGTTCGGGGCACCATTCCTGTCCGGGTACCGGCTGACCCGGGATCTCAACGACCAGGGGCTCGATGGAGTCTCGTTTTCACCGGCCGAATTCACGCCGCGATCGTCCAAGCATACCAGGAAGATCTGCTACGGGTCATACATTTCTCTCCTCAATTGGGAGAAATACAGCCCGGCAAAGACAGGTCTCTCCCTGCTGCGTGTGCTGATGGATAACTGGCCTGACGAAGTGAAGGTTCGTTCTGCCTCACTGAGGCGTCTCCTGGGGTCTGCCTCGTCGGTATCCATGCTTGTCGAAGGTGCTCCGATTGAGGGAATCACGAAGACCTGGAATGAGGGCTTGGAGCTGTTTCGACGACGCTCCCAGGATTATTACCTTTACCCATAACCCTCTCGGGAAAGGACTTCAAGTGAAGCCGCCGCCGCGGCTCCCAATTCCTTGACATTCCTGCCATTTTTGCGTAGATTCAAAGCGTTTATTACTTTGCCGTATCCCAACTATTGAGGCGGGAAATGACCAATTATCGGCATCAGGGGAATCATCCCCATTATGGCAAAGTCAGTTCGGACTGTGGAAGGGGTGATCATCCTCCTTGGAATCCTGGCGCTCATTATTGGTCTTTTCATTGGATCCACGGTAGGGAAAGTCCTTTGCGGCGTGATACTTCTGGGTGCAGCCGCAACTGTGTTGCTGCGGCGCAGCGAGATCATCAGTGCCCTGAAGTCCAGGGCTCCTGTGGCAGGCGGTAGTGATCGGTCACCGATCCCGGAGGGAAACATGAAGAGACTCTTGTTTGACGATTATCAGCCCCCCAAAGACGGCAAGTATGTCGTGAAAGAGGTGCACGAAGAAGACGCGGTGGTCCCATCATCACGGCGCGTGCACCAGGCGAACTTCGCGGGGGGGGAAGGTGAGCGGGCACGGGAGTTTGCAGTCGGTGATTTTTTTGACCTCGATGGCGATGCATTCGGCGCCGAAGGTGAACCGCGCGGGGAGTTCAACTTCCTTCTCAGGAAAGTGTTGATGGGTGTGAAGGAAGTCTTGTTTTCCCATTCGGTCGCGTATTTCTGGGCGAACCACGAGAAGCAACAGTTGGTCCTGGAATCGGCCCATTCCGACGGGATCGGATTCACAGGCACCAAACGTACCCCGATGGGGAATGATATCGTCAGCAGGGTGGCCGTCAGCGGGATACCGGAGGTTCTCGGCAGGATAACGCCTTCATCGGAGGGCGAATTCTTCACGTACCGTGAGCCGGAAGGGATCCAATCGGCCGTGGTTGTGCCGGTCTATTTCAGCGGCAATGATGCCAGGCGGCGTCCGGTAGGGGTCATCGTTGCTGACAGCAAGGCCGAGGATGCGTTTGGCGATGAAACCATTTACCATGCTGGGAACGTTCACTAAACTTGTTGCGGCTCTGGTGAAGAGCTACACGGAAAAATACGATCTGTTGCTCTGATCTCGGAATTGCTGAACTCGATTCGTCGAATGCACGATCGGGTGAAGTCTTCGCCCGCCGAGGAGACCGTCCTTGCGGCATTGCGGAAGAAGCGAACAGACTGGTGAATTGGGATTACCTTACCGTTGCTCTGTATAATGACGATCGTCGCGCCTGGGAGTATTCAGCGGGTGACGAACAAGACCGGCTCAGGCATACGTTGAGTGGGCCTCGTGATCGATTTTGCCCGGAGCGCAGTCGGTAAGTCAATACGGTCAAACACGGTCGGCGGTGATCAATGATCTCTCCTGCGGGAATTTCAGGCCCGCTTCGCAGACGACGAGCCGTCCGCGCACTCCGGCGCCTTTGTTGCGCTGCCGATCAGTTCTCTGCAACCGTGTTATGGTGCGGTAAGGTGGAGAGCAGGACGAGGGAGAACTTTTCCGGTGTGGAGGTCGAGACGCTCTATCGGCTCGTGGAGAATGCGGCCGCACTGCTGGAGATCATCTATCTGGATGAACTGGTCAAAGATTATGTTATCGTCGATCAGCTGACCGGTTCGTTCACCAGGAGGCACTTCCTCAAGACGGTCGAGGAGGAGGTGCGGCGGGCAGAGGACTTCGGCTGCTGAGCTTGCGCTGGTTTCCCTGGCCGTGGACGGTATGGAGGAGCTTGTCCACCGGCACAGTCGGAAGGGTTCGATCATATCCTTCATGAAGTTGTTTCCCTTGTTCGGGTGAATATCCGATCGTATGACATTATCGGGAGAGAGGGTCCGGACGGATTGGCATTCTTCTGATCAATACCGCCGCGAGCGATGCGTATCTCTGGGGTGAGAAAATGCGCAAGCTTGTCGCCGGTCATGTGGTCGCTCTGGGAGGGAAGAGTTTCTCGGTGACTGTCAGCGTCGGAATTTGTGGTTTGCTGGAGGGTATGAAGAAAGAGGAGTTGCTCGCCGGTACCTCGCAGGTGCTCTCAAAGGCGATCGGAAAAAGGTGGTAATCTTGTTCGGGTTTATTGAGTGTGAATACGAGAAAGGATGATCTGCAGAGCATGGCAAAAGTCCAAACGTTCGCTGACAAGGCGATGAAAGCGGCTGCACAAAAAGGTTCAAAATGCGGGGTGTGCGGTACAGTGTTTCAGCCGGTCCTCTTTGTTACCTCTGAGCGGTCGAAAGACCGGATCGGAGCTGGAAATTCAATGAGCGCAGGAGTGCAGGTCTGCAAGTGTAACGAGAAGCAGATTTACGCCTGAACAACTTTTTTCGCCTGTCACCGTATAGAATGTGTTCCGGGTTTCGATCGAAAAAAGGGGCCTGGCGTAATGAGCGTTCCTTTTTTCATATGTGTATCTGCGACGGGAGGCGATGTACGGTGCGATGGAGAGGGCGTGATTCGTGAATCCCGACCGGGACAGACCGGACAACCGGACATGGAGTGGCAGGCAGTACCCGCGAAGAGCGTCGAGTTCGAGGCGGTACTGGGAGAGGAGGGAAGGCTTGTCGTTCCCGCCAACTCTGCGTGAAGCAGTACGAGCTGAAGGGATGGCACGAAGGTTCACGTCCGTCTTACCGAGCAGGCTCTGTCATCCCGGCTGCATCGAAGGGGTGTGACGGAGGAGGAGATCGATCGCATTGCCGGTCTGCAGCTCGAATCCCGGGAGCAGGTTGTGAAGTTTCTCCTGTCCGAAGGCGTGCTGCGTGACCGGTGGCGGGTGAAACGCCGAAGACGCCATCGCACGACCGCGGGGCGTCGTTGAGCGTTCCGAGGATTGTCGTGCACACGGATGTTTTTCTCGAGGCATCTCGCATCCCCGCAGGGGTCACGTCCGTCGGTGTCAGCGAGTTGCGATGTGAAGTTCTTTTGTTACGCGACGGTTTTTCAGGCCATGGAGCTGTTCGCGGACGCTGCCACGGTCGATGAGGAGAACGCCGTCGAGGATGCTACTGGCGGCGATGAAAGTGCTGGGCGTGAATCCGAAGAAGCGCGAAGATCCTACGGCTCGCTCCTTGCGAAGAATCAATCCCGGGCCGTCCTGGATGTACTGACGGCGGGGTCTGTGTATTGAATCACGTCTCCCCTGCTCACGGACAGGAGGGGCGATTTCAGGAACGTTGCGGGTCTGGTGATCGTGCCGACGGAGCTGGTGCGTGAACAGCGCCTCCGGTCACGAGATTCTCCGCGCTGCTGCTACGGAGGAAGTCATGATTCTTGGCAAAGTCGTCGGAACGGTGTGGGCGACAAGGAAGGA
>CAVPPT010000030.1:0-132345 GCA_963707405.1 uncultured Planctomycetaceae bacterium
TTGATGGTTGATGGTTGATGGTTGATGGTTGACGGTCGTTGGCGCTGATGGTGGCTGGCCAAGTTGGGCATCCATGTAGGCGACGATCTCGCCGAGGGTGCGCAGGCCGGCCATGACGTTGGTGTCGAACTCGGGCAGGGTGGGCACGCGCTCGCGCATGGCGGCGAGGATCTCGACCCGTTTGATGGAGTCGATGCCGAGGTCGGTGTCGAGCGCCATGCCCGGTTCGAGCATCTCGGTGGGATAGCCGGTCTTTTCGGTGACGACGGCCATCATGACGGCGTGGAGATCAGGAGGTCGATGGTTGATGGTTGATGGTTGATGGTTGATGGTCGACGGTTGATGGTCGATGTTGACCGTTGACGGTTGACGGTTGACGATTGGCGTGCGTCTGGCCAAGTTGGGCATCCATGTAGGCGACGATCTCGCCGAGGGTGCGCAGGCCGGCCATGACGTTGGTGTCGAATTCGGGCAGGACGGGCACACGCTCGCGCACGGCGGCGAGGATCTCGACCCGCTTGATGGAGTCGATGCCGAGGTCGGTGTCGAGCGCCATGCCCGGTTCGAGCATCTCGGTGGGATAGCCGGTCTTTTCGGTGACGACGGCCATCATGACGGCGTGGAGATCGAGTCATGAGTGGTTGATGGTTGATGGTTGACGGTTGATGGTTGATGGTCGATGGTCGGGCGCTGTCGGTAGCTGGCTCGGTGTCTTCTGCTGCGGTGACAGGAGGGACAACTTGGCTATTCGGTCTCGTGCCTGTTCCGGAATCTGTTGGCCTGGTCGGCGTACAGGCGCTGCAGGTTCGGGCGCACGGCACCGGTTAACCGACGGGCAAGACGCCATTGGCGGCAGGCGTGAAGTTGACCGGCGCTGGCTGGCTGGCCGGCGCCGGATCGGGACTCGCACCGCTGGCAACACTGCCCAGCGCCAGCATGGTTTCCAGGCTGCGCATGGATTGTTCGGCGACCTTGGAGAAAGGCCATATGTGCATCGACGGTCTGCTGCTGCAAGGTCTGAAATGCGTTAACCCAGGCCAGGACTCGCTCGATCCGTGGTGCGGCGCAGTCGGGCGCGGATGCAGCTGGCCACCGGCTGCGGGCGCACGGCTGGACGGGCAGTGGCGCAGGCTGCGGAGCAGCGATCGGCTGTGCGGCCGGCGCGCTCGGGCAGCAGCGGGCGCGGCCGGTTGCGTAGCGCAGCTGGTGCCACTGGCGGCAGCACAGGCGCAGCAGGCTGCTGCTGCGCGCGGCGTCTGGACGCGGCGCAACGCGGTGCGTGCCAGGCCGTTGCTGGTTGCATTGCCGTTGGCGCCGGCCGCCTTTTCTGTCGTGAGCAGGCTGATTGATTCACCGGTGGCTGAGTTCCATTGCGGGCGGGATTGGACGCGGCGAGACCGGCTGCGCCGCCGGCCGGCGGGTAGGGTTTGGCATAGTTCACACCGCTAAGATTGACGGCGAGTTTGGGCGTCTTGCGTGTGCGCGGGTCGTCCCCGTAGGCGACGCCGTCCCACAGGCGGTCCATTGCCACGGCGACGCCGGCGACGGCAAGCTGCGCCAGCCCCTGCCACAGACTGGTCAATCCATGCTGGCCCTTGCGATCCAGGGCGACGGCACGGTGCGGCCGGTCCTTCAGGCAGCTCTTGACCAGGTTGGTCAGGACGGTGCCGGGTCCGACTTCGACAAAGGTGCGCACACCTGCGGCGTACATGGCCTCGATCTGCTCGGCAAAGCGCACCGGCTCGGCAATCTGGCCGGCAAGGGTTTCGCGGATGGCGTCCGGCACGCTGGAATAGACCGCGGCCATGCTGTTGGCGTAGACGGGCATCAGCGGCTTGTGGACGGCGATGTGGTCCAGAAAGGCGCGGAAGGGCGCTGCGGCCGGACGCACCACTGCTGAATGGAATGCGGTCGAGACCGGCAGGCGCTGGAAGCGAATTGCAGCCTGGCGCAGCTTTTCTTCGGTCGCCTGGATCGCGCTCTCAATGCCGGAAATGACAACCTGGTCCGGGCTGTTGTGGTTGGCGATTACCACGCCTGTGTTCCAACTGGCCAGCAGTGACGCCACTGCGTCGGCGGCATGGGAAATGGCCGTCATCGCGCCGGGGAACATGGCGGCCGCCTCGGCCATCAACTCGCCGCGTTTGCGGGCAACCGAGAAGAAGGCCTTGCGATCGAGCGCGCCGGCGGTGTGCAGCGCAGTGACTTCACCAAAGCTGTGACCGCCGACGGCATCCGGTGTGATGCCCAGCTTCGACAGCAGCGCCAGCAGGCTGAGGCTTGCAGCACCGATCGCCGGCTGCGCCCATTCGGTGGCGCGCAGGCGCGCCTCCTGGGCGACACGGTCATCGTCGCTGAAAACCGGCTGCGGAAAGACGACCTCATGCAGGCGGCCGCCTTGCTCGAATTCCAGATTGGCGGCTTCATCCCAGACCGCGCGGCTCTCGTCGAAGGCCAGCGCCAGGTCGGCGCCCATGCCAACATACTGGCTGCCTTGTCCCGGAAAGAGAAAGGCCAGTTTGCCATCGTGGCCGGCGCGTCCGTCGCCGGAGTAGAACCAGCCGGCGGGCGACTGCTGGGCGCTGGCCGGGTCGTGCTCGATGGCGGCGACGGCGCCGTCGAGCTTGGCGCGCAGGTCGCCGATATCGCGGGCGACGACGGCCAGCCGCAGCCGATCGGTCGGCCTGAAATGCCAACTGGCTGGAGCGGGCCAGAAACTGGAAGCCGTCAGCACTCGTCAAAGCCTGCGGTCAGTTGGCGGCGCGGCCGCGATGATTTCCTGGACGGTGGCGCCACTCACGAGGAAGAGTTCGGTCGGCGATGGGCGGAACTCGTCCTTGCGGCTGGCGCCGCCCGTGTATTCTTCCAGCGTGACGTGAAAATTGCTGCCGCCAAAGCCAAAGGAGGAGACTGACGCCCGGCGCGGGTGGCTGCTATCGCGGACCCACGGCCGTGCCTGCGTGTTGATGTAGAACGGGCTTTCGTCGACGGCCAGATTCGGATTGGGGCGTTCGACCTTGATCGTGGGCGGCAGCACCTTGTGGTGCAGCGCCAGCACGGTCTTGATCAACGAGGCGGCGCCGGCCGCGCCCTTGGTGTGGCCGATCTGCGACTTGATCGAGCCGATGGCGCACCACTGTTTGCTCTCCGGGTCGGCTTCGGCAAAGACGCTGCTGGCGCCCGCGAATTCGGCGACGTCGCCGGCCTTGGTCGCGGTGCCGTGCGCTTCGAGCAATTCCACCGTGCGCGGCGAGTAGCCGGCGGCGGCGTAGGCGCGACGCAGTGCATGGGCCTGACCGGAGGCTTTCGGGGCATAGACCGCAGTGCCCTTGCCGTCGGAACTGGAGCCCAGCCCGCGGATCACGGCGTAGATGCGGTCGCCGTCGCGTTCGGCGTCTTCCAGCCGGCGCAGCGCCAGCATGCCCAGCCCTTCGCCCAGAATCGTGCCGTCGGCCTGGTCGGAGAAGGGGCGGCAGTCGCCGCTGGTCGACAGGGCCGGCGTCTTGCTGAAGCACATGTACATGAGGATGTCGTTGAGCGTGTCCACGCCGCCGACGATCGACCATGTCGGCCTGGTGCAGATAGAGCTCACTCAAGCCCATGGACAGCGCCGACAGCGAACTGGCGCACGCGGCGTCGACGACGCAGTTGGTGCCGCCCAGGTCGAACTTGTTGGCAATGCGCCCGGCGATGACGTTGCCGAGCAGGCCGGGAAAGGAGGCTTCGGTCCACGGCACGTAGGAGTCGGCGATGCGATTGCAGATGGCCTGCGCCTCGTCTTCGGGAATGCCGTTGGCGCGCAAGGCGTTGAGCCAGATCGGGCGCTGCAGGCGCGAGCCCAGGTGGACGACCAGTTCGGTGGCGCCGGTGGCGCCCAGGATCACGCTGATGCGGCTCTTGTCGATGTGCTGGAAATCGCCGCCGGCCGCATCTTCCAGCACTTGCTGGGCAACGATCAGCCCAAGCAGCTGGCTGGTGTCGGTCTGCTGAACGACATTCGGCGGAACGCCAAAGGCCATGGCGTCAAAGGGCACTTCGTCCAAGAAAGCGCCGCGCTTGCCATAGGTCTTGTCGGGAGCTGCAGGGTCGGGGTCGTAGTAGTCTTCGATCAGCCAGTAATTGGGTGGAATTTCCTTGATCTGGTCCTGTCCTTCGACGATGCTGCGCCAAAAACCGCGCACGTCGCGTGGAGCCCGGAAAGAGCGCACTGACACCGACGACTGCAATGGCTGGGGAGGCAGATTCGCGGTGGTCTCTTTGGTTACTCATTGATTAGTTCTTGATCCTTATGAAATGGACATACGTACCTGCTATTCCGTCCGGCACTATCGCCGGTGCGGAAGATTGCCAGATGGCTTCGTTTGCATGTCGACGCCGCGGCAGAAGCAGCCGCAACGCACAAGTCTGACAACCCCGATTCTACTGCAATGGTCGCGGCCGGAAGGCAAATGCAGCGGCAGGGACGGGCACGCCGTAGCTGCGCAGTTGTGCGGCGCGAGTGACGTAGGCTGCGCCTTCCAAGCAGATTGCGCGCGACCTGGACGACGGTGCGATTTTCTGGCTTTTCCAGGAAGGAGCCCTTGACCCAGGCGTTGAACGCGCCCATGGCCGGCCCGCACCAGATCTGGTAGTCGAGGCGCCGGTCGCTGTCGCCGTCGATGGGCCAGCGGCTGGAGCGTCCCAGGTAGGAGCGAAAGACCAGCGCCATCTTGTGTTTGGGGTCGCGCTCGGCGCGTTCGATTTCGTGCGGGCCGCGCACTTCGAAGAATTTGCGTGCATCGTCCCACACCTCGCCGACTGGCTGGCGGAACAACTGCTGCTCGATGCGCGCCAACTCGTCGGCCGGAATGGCGTCCAGCGACGGGAAACGCGTGTAGAGACTGTAGAGGGTCGACGCGCGTGAGGCAAACATGGTGCCGCGTTTGAGCACCTGCACCTTGACGCCCAGCTCGAACATGTCGGCTGACGGCGCCATCGTCATGTCGGCCAGCTCGGCCAGCGCCAGCATCGCCTTGGCATCGTCGGAGACGCCAGCCTCGCGGCAGCTCTGGTTGACCGAACCGGTGAGCACGTAGGCGGCGCCCAGTGCAAAGGCCGACGCGACCGACTCCGGCGTGCCCAGTCCGCCGGCTGCACCGACGCGAATCGGGCGCGTATAGCCGTAGCGCGCCATCAGTTCGTCGCGCAGTTGGGCGATCGTCGGGAAGAGCGAGCCAAGCGGCCGGTTGTCGGTGTGCCCGCCCGAATCGGATTCGACGGTGATGTCTTCGGCGACAGGCAGGTGGCGGGCCAGCGCCGCTTCCTCTGCGGTCAGGTCGCCGGCCTGCACCAGCGCGTCGAGGATGGCCTGCGGCGGCGGCGCCATGAAGTGTTGGGCGACTTCGGGCCGCGAGATCTTGGCGAAGACGTGATTGGTGCGGTGAATCTGGCCCGCGGCGTCGCGGGAGACGCCGCTGAACGCGTAGCGCACGACGGCCGGCGTCAGGGCCATGAAGGCCGAGGCTTCGACGCGGCGCACGTCGTAGCGCAGGAGGAGCGAGACGATGCTGGCTCTCCAGCTCCGGTTCCTGGGGCGAGTGGATGAGGTTGCAGCCCCACGGCAGCGTGGCACCCAGCGCATCCTGCAGCGTGACCAAGGCCTGCTCGACGCGCGCCGGGCTGAGCCCGCCGGCGCCGAAAAAGCCCAGCATGCCGGCGCGGGCCATTTCGATGACGAGCGTTTCCGATGCGATGCCGCGCGCCATTGCGCCGGCGACGTAGGGAAAGCGCAGGCCATGCACTTCCAGAAAGGCGCGGTCGCCAAGCCATTCGGGATAGAGGGCAGGCAACACGCCCAGGCAGGGATAGCCGGTCCCGTTCGTTGCCGCGCTGTTGTTCGCCAGTGTACATCTGCAGTTCGCCACCCACGCCGACGCCGACACAACCAGTCGGCCCGTCGCGGACGACAAAGGCAGGGGACCGAAAGGCGGCAATTGCGTCTGGAAGGCTGTCGGCTGTGAGGTGGGCCGCGCCCCCACGACTGGACCATTCTCCGATCACGGGTAAATTCATTGCTCAAGGTTGCTTCTCCCCAAATCGACTCTACCCTGCGCTCTTTCGATACATGAATCGACCCTGCGACGATTGTTGCGCCGCTGAGACCCTACGAAGTCAGCAAAACCTGTTCACTTTACCATATCCAGAGGTTGCAGGATAAATGCGGGGTTGTCCGAGTTGAGTCCTAACCACGCTCGTTTCGGCATTATTGACAATGCTCCCATCGCTTGTCACCTGTTCTGAAAATAGACCCGTTTAGGCGGCCGCAACTGGTTCAAGGCGTGCCGTGTAGCCGAGCTTGTTGAGTTGTTTGAGCAGCCAATCCGTTCGGACGCCTTTACTGCGCTGGTCGAAATAGTCAGCGCCAAGGTCCTGATAGGGTTGGCGGTTGGTAAGCATATGATAGAAACTGATCAACATCGAGTGAGCAACGGCAATGATCGCCCGTTTCTTGCCGCGGCGCGCCGCAAGGCGGTGGTAGAGACTTCCAAGATAACTGTCTTTGGTGTGCACGGCAGCCCAGGCGCACTGCACCATGACCTTTCGCAGTTGACGATTGCCATCGGCGAGCCGGGTCGAAAAGCGTTTCCCGCCGCTCTGCCGGTTGCCAGGAGCCAGACCGCCCCAGGCGGCCAGATGGTTGGCAGTGGGAAACTGGCGCATGTTGATGCCCACTTCTGCCAGAACCTGGTAGGCCGCCTTTTGATCAACGCCTGGCGCCGTATCGAGAATGTCAGCTGCGTCTTGCCAGGTCAACGGCGGCGCCGCTTCGTCTGCGCTGGTGTCGGTAGGCGACGGCAGCGTCGGCATGCCTTCGATTTGCTGGACTATCTGGTCGCTGACCGTTGCGATCTGTTCATCCAGAAAGTCGATGTGCACCAAGTGTTGCGCAATCAGAAAGCGGTGCTGCGCATCCACCACACCAGTGAGCGCTTGCTGCAAGAGCGGCAGTTTGTTGCGCAGACGCCCCTTCGCCAACTCAGCCATCGTCGCCGCATCCGTCTGACCGGCAACCAATGCTTCCAGCATCCGGCGTCCCGACACCCCCAAAACATCGGTCGCAACGCTGGCCAGTTTGATGTTGGCGTTCTCCAATACCTTCTGCACCCGGTTGACCACCCGTGCGCGCTCTTCGACCAGCGTGACGCGATAGCGGGTCAGATCGCGCAGGTCACGTTGCGGCTTGGGCGGGATGAAGCTGGCTTTCAACAAGCCATGCACCAACAATTCTGCCAGCCATTCGGCATCCTGCACATCGGTCTTGCGTCCCGGCACATGTTTGACGTGCTGTGCGTTGACCAGCAGCACCACAACGTTGCCCTCCAGCAAGTTGTATACAGGCTTCCAGTACTCACCGGTGCTTTCCATCGCTACATGCGTCACTTCCCAGGCCAGCAACCAGTCGACCAACTGCAACAACTCGTGCGTCATCGTGCCAAAGGTGCGGACTTCCTGTTCCCAGTCGCCTTGCTCATCGATCCGTACTCGACACGCCACCACCGTCTTCTTGTGCACATCCAATCCAGCGCACCGCTTGTAGACCTGTCGCATCCTTCACCCCCGTCATACTGCATACAACGCGATGAATGCCTGGTAGGATTCCTAATCAGAAAGATTCTGTTCTGCGTGCTCATGGCAACAGTTAGCGGTACCTCAAGGAATCCAGGTCAGCCTGAAGTGCAGACTCATGGTACCAACGTGTTATCGACCTTCGTACCAGACTCGCCCGTTGGCGATGCCAGGAGTGTACAACATCGGGCGCGGACACAACATTTTCATCGTTATTGGTGCCGGTAAGGCATGGTGCCTGAAATGAAAAAGGGCCCCGAAGGGCCCTTCTTCATTGACCGAGGTGGGCCGAAGCCCACCTCGCATTCCTCACTTACTTGAAGATTGCCATGATCTCATCGATTACTGTGCTGAGAGTGTGCTGACTGGCGATCCTCGCCCGCCTCGATCAGATAACCACCCTGCTTCGTATGCTGGTTGAAGGATATCAGCTCACCAGCTTCATCTTCGTTGATCAGTACCGCTCGGTGGCATCCACCACAGGCTCTCGAAGCGGGACCGGTGACATAGGACGGTACTTCACCGATGTTTCTGTCCCAGCCATTGATTGGATCGGACGCCGAGAGCATACCAGGCAGCGACTTGGTCTGATCCGGCACATTGTTCGTGCCTTCAACGTGGCAGGACTCACAGTTGGTGATGCCATGCGTGGGATACGGGAACTCGATGTGATGCTCATAGTGCATGGCTTGCACCGGATCGGC
The DNA here is from genome assembly GCA_963707405.1 of uncultured Planctomycetaceae bacterium. Taxonomy (GTDB): domain Bacteria; phylum Planctomycetota; class Planctomycetia; order Planctomycetales; family Planctomycetaceae; genus CAVPPT01. The sequence goes on from CAVPPT010000030.1 coordinate 8,310, forward strand.
GAAATCAATATCGCCAATATCGAATGCCTGGAACGAATGGATCGCATGGACATAGGAATCGATCGACCTCGACTGCATTTCCAGATGCGAACCACCGCTCTTCGTGATGTGACACATCCTGCAGACAACGATATTCCCACCTCTATCCGGCGAATGGAAGGTTGTTGCCAGCGCATCATGGCAGTTGTTGCAGCCATCCACAACCTTGGCGATCGGGCTGTAGAAGTCATCGGCAAATGCATTGGCGCCAAGGTCAAAGGTTCTGGAAGGAGCATTGAGGGCAAGCGCGACGCCATCAGCATTTTCCAGGGCCGGCATGACAGCAATCTCCACTCTCTTTACGGTGCCATCGGCGATCAGGTCAGCCCACGCCGACAGGTCTGCAATGACTTCCCAACTGCCACCTTCTGCCGATACGGTGGTGAAACGCGGATGCTCTTCACCTACAGCATATTCCAGACGCTCTACTGTCGCCGCTGGCGCTGGAGATTTCGCCGTCGCCATTATCGTCAAAGAGCCTTTCGTGCGGACCAATGATGTAGTCCTTCGTGTCGTAGCCGTACAATCCGACCATCACGGTTGGCGCAATGTCCGCCACATCGAGCCCATCAATATCTGGATCTTCAGCCGCGCTGAAGCTGATGGTGAGCATGTCGCCGTCGAAGCGATGCACTGTCAATGGTGACGGAAATAGCTTCAGAGATACTTCTGCCCGTCGGCGGTATAGATCGCCTTGTCATAGCCGGTGTGAATTTCACTCAATCCCGGAGCCTTCATGCCCACTTCATGGCAATCAGTGCAGTCGTCCTCATTGAAGTCGACTTTCTCATGGTCCTCTGCGGGAGCGATGGTCATCAGCGCGAGCTCGGCGGTCCCATATTCCTCGGAACCGGTCATGGGGTGACAGCTCTTACAGGTCTCCACCGTGAAATTCTCATCCGACAATACGGTATCCAGTTTGCCTTCGTGGCAGGTTGCACAGTTTGCCATGGACTGAGGATAGGGGAATTCCATGGCATGCGACATGTGCACGTCATTCATGAGCGACGTCTTATACGCGTACTGGGCTTCCTGCTCGGGCGTCAATTCAACCTCGCCGGCGAGAAACGCAGCAGCCAGCGCCGGATCATCGACCAGAAGCTGCCATTCGAAATGGCCGCCCTCACCGTTATCCAGATGGCAGGCTTTACAGGTGTAGAAGTCAGTAGCGGGATCGAGATCGACCTGGCCGTAGATGTAGCCATGCTTGAGATAAGGATCCGTGTGGCATTTCTCGCAGCCGTCGTTATTGGCGGCGAGAAACGTAATCGACGCCGTCGCCCATTTCAAGCAAAGCTGCAAACGGGTATTTGACTTGCCGAATGCGAGCAGGAAGCCGACCGACCTCCTCATCCGCACCGTACACGACGACAAGACCAGCCACATTGGTCACATCGGGGGCTTCGCCGACGAGAGTACTCGTGCACGCACCAGTGCCATCACAGGTTAGATCTCCCAAAAGGGACAATCTCTCTGCGGCCGGATCGAACTCGAAACTCGTACCGGTATATGGCGCAAAGTAAATGGCAAAAGAATCTGCGTCTCTGGCATCAAAGGGAGCGCGATCTTTGGTCATGTTGAAAGTTACCGTGGTCGTGTCTGGCGCACTATAGGCGTAGGCCAAATCGGTAACTTGAATGACACCATCCTGATACAATTCATCATAGGATGCCTGATGTTTGTCGCCAGCTTCCTTATGACATGTCGAGCAGGACTCAGGTTGGAGGGCGCCTGCATGGGCTGTCGTGCCATCGGCAGGATTTTGGGTGTCTTGCGCCGCAACTGGGAGAGTGACAGCCCAGCTAGCAAGCAGGACAACTGCCAACACCAGAAGCAGCCGGATCCAGGCAATCCCGGCATTTCTAGACCACATAACTTTTTCCTTTCTTTGAAGAGCGCGACATGGATTTACAACTTGACATTCTGTCTACGGTTTACAGACCCAAATGTATCCGGTCACATAGCAACCGGCAGAGCCTGAGGGCGGGTTGGAGTAAAATTGCTGAGATCGGCACTGTGTCGGCTTTGGCGACCCCAATCAGAAACCCTACAAGGTGCAGGGCATAACACATAGTAAGTATACCCTGATTTCCCGGCCGTGGCATGAGCTAAATCAATCATATATCTGATGAAAGTGGCTCAATTCTCGGAGGGCAAACGGTGAACCGTCCAGCAGTTCTTCACGCACGAGTAAATTACTGAAGGCTAGAGGGTGTTGCCTCCCGTCATGCGGCGAGGCGCCGCATGACGGGAGGTGAGGTCTGGTCAGCGGGCGATCGTGGGCAGGTAGAGCGTGACGCCCTGCTCGGCCGTTGCGGCGAGTGCGGCGCCGGCGCTCACCTGGTAGGACGCCCCTTGCATGCCGGCCGCATCGGCAACGGCAATGAAGACCGCTGCTCCGGGCGCCAGCGCAAGTCGAGTGAAGAGATACGGCTGCGCTCCCTGGATGTCGTACGTGCCGTCGAAGAGCACGGCGCCATTTGGATTGCGGACGATGAGGCGCGGTCGCATCCCCGGCGTCAGATCCACGACGCGCACAACGAGCGTTCCGTCCGCTGGGACCGTCGTAGCAAACACGTCGACGTCATCGCTGCGATCGATGCGGCCCAGAATCGGTTCGTAGTCAGCGGCGAGTGGCGTGGCGCTGGCTGGCGTGTCGGCATGGTCGTCGGCCTGGAAGCCGGTCACCGTGTAGGTAGTCGACACCGTAATGGTAAAGGGTACGCCGACCGGCGTCTCCACGACCGGTGGCGCCGATCCATCGGCCGCCGGGGCGTAGTGCAGGCCAGCATTCGTAAATTTGGCCTGCAAGTTTGGGTTGGTGAAGGCGAAGTTGACCTGATATTGGCCGCCCATTGTGTAGGGCAACTGCGCCACGTAGCCGCCCACGCCATCCCCCGTCACAGGCGCCTGGAACTGAGAGCCGTCCGGCGCCTTGACCAGGGCGCTGACCTGCATGTTGTTGACCGGCAGGTCGCGCTGAAGACCCAGCCGAAACTCGACCGGACTGGGGTAGATGAATTCATTGCGCACGAAGAGATTCTCCGGACAGGCAAGACAGCGATGCAAAGGGGAAATGTCCGGCTCAAGCGTCGGTAGCCCACCGCCGCCGCCCTGACGTTCGCCTTGCCGACGCCAGATAAACTGTAGCGCGCGCCGCGATATTTCGTATCCCGGCTTGCTCGGATCCAGGACCAGGTCGATGCGCGGCAGCTCACCCTTGGCGGGCGCAACGGCACGCAATTCTTGAAAGTAGAAACGCAGCGGGGCTATCGACTTCTTGTATATCTCCGGAGGATCGGCGGAGAGCGGCCGCGACAGCACGGTCCAAGCATCTGCCTTATAGAGCCGATAGTGGGAATTGTTCTTGTTGCCGCTTGGCGGCGACGAGAAATTGAGCCAGTTGTAGCCGTCAGACACCTTTGTGCTCCAGTCACCGCAGGTTTGAGTCAGAAACACCCGCAATGGACAACTCATGATCGACGGCGTTACGGGGGTATCGCCCGCGCATGGTCGCTGATACTTGTCCTTGCTATCACATGGGGTCGCGGGATCGAGGTATTCATCTTGCATACCGTACATGTAGTGACCCCACTCATGCGCCAACGTATATCCGGCGAGTTCGCTCCCGCTCGGGCCCAGCGCGTTCAGTGTCGGGGTGAAGTTCAACAGTGCATCGGCCATATACAGGTGGCGTCCCGGGCCGCCATAGCCCGAGATCGCGGCCGTTGGCCACACGCTGCGTATCCAGATGATATCTGCCGTGTAACTACCATCAGTATCCGACGCCAATGTGTCTACTTTGCCACTGGTATCCTTGATGACACCGGGCTCGCAGCCATAAACAAAGGTGACATAGCGCAGGACGTGAACACCGTTGGACATTTCATAGAGACCGTCGGCGAACGCTTCCATGATGCGCTCATAAGGGTCGCGCTTCGTGTTGGTGTCGCCTGCCATGTCGGTGCGATAGAGGCAGACCGTCACATCGATTCGATGCTTACCAGCCAACAGCGGGTCGGGCACAGCCGGTGAAGGCAACACGCCAAGGGGATAGCGGATGACTTGCAGGTTATGGACGAAGCCTGGCCACTGGTAATTGACAGCGATCGGTTTGTCGAGCGGCGGCAAAGTCCCCGCCGCGGGCACGGCAGGCTCGGCGGCGCCGCTCTCGACCGCACCGGCATCGCACGCGGCGCCGGCAGGCCGGGCATAGCCACGCTGGTCCAGCGCCGGGCAGGCTGTCGCCGCTGCGTCGATCACTGGGCTGCCGGCGACCGGGAGGTGCGTCCATGTCTGGCCACCATTATCGCTCAGCGCGCTGAGGTTCACGGCGACCCCAGTCTTGTCGCCGGGTCCGGTACCGTAGAGGAACGCGGGCGTCGGCAGGATGCTGGTGTCGGCGTACTGCTGCTGATGCTCGGGCGAAATCGGTGAAGACCTTTGGGTAGAGCAGATGCGAGACGACTTCGCGGCGCGATGGTTCGCGATCCAGCAGCGGGCGGATCGTTTCGGCCGTCTGCTCGAAGTCGGCGGCGGGCAGGCTGCACCGGGACGGCCGCGGAGCGGTTTTTCTCCGCGCAGGATCCGCTCCCGCACCTTGCGGGGAAAGCCGCCCGGCGGCTGCCCCATGCGGCCGCTGACCAGATCGATGACCGATTGCGGAAAGGCCAGTTCGCGCGTGCCCGCAAGCACATCGTCGGCGCTCATATCGTTGGCGATCAGGAACAGCGCCATGTCGCCGACGGCCTTGGAGGTCGGCGTGACCTTGACGATGTCGCCGAGCAGCTGGTTGACGTCGGCGTAGACGCGGCAGACTTCGCGCCAGCGATCGGCCAGCCCCAGCGCGCGCGCCTGCTGGTACAGGTTCGTGTACTGCCCGCCGGGCATTTCGTGCTGATACAGGTCCGCTCCGGCCGGCAGCACGGGGCTTTCGAACGGCGTGTAGAACTCGCGCACCGCTCGCCAGTATTCGGCGATCGCGTCGAGGTGCTCGGCAGGCAGGCCCGTGTCGCGGTCGGTGAACCGCAGCGCCTCGACGAGCGTGTTCAGGTTCGGCTGCGACGTGCCGCCGGACATGCGGCGCCATCGCGGCATCGGCGATGTCGAGTCCGACTTCGGCCGCCTTGAGGATCGACGCCGCCTGCACGCCCGCCGGTGTCGTGCGTGTGGAAGTGGATCGGGATGCCGATCTCCTGCTTCGAGCGTCTTGACCAGCAGTTCGGCCGCGTACGGCTTGCACAGGCCGGCCATGTCCTTGATGGCCAGAATGTGCGCCCCCATCTTCTCCAGCTCCTTGGCCATCTCGACGTAGTACTTCAGGTCGTACTTCGTGCGCGCGGGATCGAGGATGTCGCCGGTGTAGCAGATGGCCGCTTCGCAGATCGCGCCGCTGTTCGATGACGGCGTCCATCGCGACGCGTCATGTTCGGCACCCAGTTGAGCGCATCGAACACGCGAAACACGTCGATCCCCGCGTCGGCCGCTTCTGCCACGAACGCCTTGACGACGTTGTCGGGATAGTTCGTGTAGCCGACGGCGTTCGACGCCCGCAGCAGCATCTGAAACAGGATGTTGGGAATCCGCTCGCGCAGTTCGGCCAGCCGCTGCCACGGACATTCCTTGAGAAACCGCATCGACGTGTCGAACGTCGCCCCGCCCCACATCTCCAGCGAGAACAGATCCGGGCACAGCCGCGCGTAGGCGTCGGCGATCTGCAGCATGTCGTAGCGTGCGCAGCCGCGTGGCCAGCAGCGACTGATGCGCGTCGCGAAACGTCGTGTCGGTGATCAGCAGCGGCTTCTGCTCGCGCACCCACTGCGCGAACTTCTCCGGGCCCAGCTCCTGCAGCTTCTGCCGCATGCCGTCGGGAGGCGGCGATGGAGTCATCGGCAATCGGGCACGCGGAGCCGGGTCGCGACGCACGCGCTTTGGGGCGGTCCTTCACCAGCGGGTTGCCGTTGACGATCGTCTCGGCCAGATACGTGAGCAGCTTCGTCGCCCGGTCGCGCGGCGTCGGGAAGTCGAACAGCTCCGGCGTCTCGTCGATGAAGCTGCGTCGTGCAGTCGCCCGCCATGAACGTCGGGATGCATCACCAGCTTGATCAGAAACGGAATGTTCGTCTTCACGCCGCGGATGCGGAACTCCTGCAGGCAGCGTTCCATCGCGGCGCGCGGCATCGGGAAACTGCCGGGCCCACGCGCGTCACCTTCACCAGCAGCGAATCGTAGAACGGATGCACGACCGCGCCGGAAAACGCCGTGCCCGCGTCGAGCCGAATGCCCATGCCGCTGGCCGAGCGATAGTGCGAGATGCGGCCGTAGTCGGGCATGAAATGGTTCGCCGGATCTTCGGTCGTCACGCGGCATTGAATGGCAAAGCCGTGCGTCGCGATGGCCTCCTGCGACGGCAGTCCGATCTCCGGATCGTCGAGCGGCACGCCCTGGGCGACCAGGATCTGCGACTTGACGATATCGACGCCGGTCACTTCTTCGGTCACCGTGTGTTCGACCTGAATCCGCGGGTTGACTTCGATGAAGTAGAACTTGTTCGTGTCGGCATCGACCAGAAACTCGACGGTGCCGGCGTTCTCGTAGTTCGACCTGCGCGGCCGATCGCGATCGCCGCGTCGCACAGCGCCTGCCGCACGTTCGGATCGAGATTCGGGGCCGGGGCGATTTCGACGACCTTCTGATGCCGCCGCTGCACCGAGCAATCGCGCTCGAACAGATGCACCAGATTGCCGTGCTTGTCGCCCAGCAGTTGCACTTCGATGTGCCGCGCCCGCTCGATGAACTTCTCGACGAAGATATCCGGGCTGCCGAAGGCGGTGAGCGATTCGCGCTGCGCCTGCTCGAATGCCGGCGTCGAACTCCGCCGGCTCGCGCACCACGCGCATGCCCGCGACCGCCGCCGCCGTGCGCCGCCTTGAGAATGACCGGGATAGCCGACTTCGCTCGCCAGCTTCTTGCCCTGCTGCGGCGTCGCGAATCGCGCTGCCGCTGCCGCCCAGCACCGGCACGCCCGCCCGTCTCGGCGATCTTGCGGGCGGCGATCTTGTCGCCCAGCTGCTTCAGCGTCTCGACCCGCGGGCCGACGAAGATGATGCCCGCGTCGCTGGCACGCCTGCGCGAACTGCGGATTCTCCGACAGGAAGCCGTAGCCGGGATGAATCGCGTCGATGTCGTGCTGCTTCGCCAGCGCGACGATCGCGTCGATATCGAGATACGCCCGAATCGGCTCGCCGGGCTTGCCGATCTGGTAGGCTTCGTCCGCCTTGAAGCGATGCAGTGCGTAGCGATCTTCGTGCGAGTAGATCGCCACCGTGCGAATGCCCAGTTCGTGGGCACTGCGAAAGATGCGAATGGCAATTTCGCTGCGGTTGGCAACGAGCAATCGCGTGATGCGTGGCATTGATCCAACCCTTCCCGGCAGAGCATCGCTGTGCAGGCGATGCAGTGTGTGGTTGCTCAGACAAGTTATCGTGAATGTAAGTCCGTCCGGAGTCTCAGACCACTCAGCAGGAACAGGGAATGATCGTGCGGCGTGCTGTTCAGTTCAACAGACGAGGCAGGACAGGGGGCCGCGACTGCTGCCTTCGCGCCGCTTGTGGCTGCGAACGTGGCCAGAGGTGCATCCCCCAGCCAACTGTGAAATCGGCAGTGATTGTAATCATCGCTGCTGTCGGCGTTGAGTCTCCGCACCGCACGCGGATGTCCGATCTCCACGAGCTCCGGAAGTGGCTGAGCAAACCCGTCGAGGCCGGCACTGCCTGCGGCCGAACCTCAAGCCTGCGCATCCGGTGTCGAAACCTTCGCACGCAACAGGCCATACAGGGTGAGCAGCAAAGCCACCATGATGGTCACACCGCACAACTGGAGTGAGGCGGTCACCAGCGCACTGTCGGTGCCATGTGGCGGCGGAAACTTCTCGTTGATGGTCGGCATGAGCTTCGACGAGGCACCGAAAAAGGCCGCCGCCACCCCTGCCGCCCCGTTGGTCCATGTGCCAATCTGCAATGTCGCAAACCACACCTTCAGAGCGGTGGGAGACAGACGGAGTTCCCTGACCAGGAAGGCAAAGGCAACCATTAGCACGCCATTGGCCGTGAACTCGATGTGCGCCATCACGATGCCGCGAAACCACGCCACAGCCGAGGGCGGGATAAACCCCACCAGACAGCCGACCGTAATCTGCAGAACCCCCAGAACCAGAGTCCAGCGTCTGAGGCGTTCCTTCAAGCCGTCGATCTCTGTGGTCACAAAGTCCTCCCGGTCTGGCGATTGACGACGAAGCGTCAGGCGTCACTTTCCTGCGCGAGGCGCGACAGGCCCTTCGGAATCGCCACACCGAATGTGCACAAATCACCAACGCGAGCACCACGATCGGGCCGAGGAATATGTTCATCCGGTCAACAAACGAGCGTGGGGCATCTCCGAAAGTGAGAATCATCCCGAAGACGACCGTGCACAATGCCAGAATGATCCTGCCGGACACCTTCAGTCGCCGGAGCTCGCTGGGCGAACACGGAGGACGAGTGGTTGATTGGGTGCTCGACATATCACTGACCATGTTGACCTCTGCATTGCTTATGGGACGATTCTGCCGATGGCCACTCGATAGCAACGGTGCCACTGGGGGGGTACTCCCAGAGTATAGCAAAGCGCGAGGAGGGATGGGCCAATCCTTGGCCGCGCGATCAACTTGGTTTCAGGATGGGCCGATGCGCTAGCGCTCGGCGATGCTTCGCCGCTAACGGCAGGCAAGGTGAAACTCGTTTCCCTTTCGATTCCCTTTGCCGCATACTGTTTCCATCAGCTGACGAACACCACCACCGTCTTCACAGGGAGCAGCGACAACATGAGAACAGCGAACCGTGGTCAGTGGCAGGGACTTCTAATCCTGGTGTGTCTGGTGGTCGCAGGTGCGGACGCCGCCGGAGTTGACGCGGCACAAAAGGACGCGCCGGCGACGTGGCCCTTTCGTGCCGGAGCGGCGACGAGCAACATCACTCCGCCGCTGGGACAAAAGATCGTCGGAGGCTGGGAACCGACGCCGGCCAGTTACGTCCACGACGAATTGCATGCTCGCGCCCTGGTGCTGGACGACGGCACGACACAACTGGCGTTCGTCATCTGCGACAACGTGGGTATCCCGCGCGAGGTGTTCGATGCGGCCCGCGCGATGATCGAAGCCGAGACCGACATCCCCGGCACCCATGTGCTGATGGCGTCAACGCACACGCATTCCGCCACGACCGCACGCGGCGAGACCAAGGTGATCGAATCGGAAGAGTTCAGCAACTATCAGTCGTTTCTGGCCCGCCGCATCGCCGACAGTGTGCGGATTGCGATCGGGAACCTGCAGCCGGCTGTCATCGGCTGGGGACAGGTGGATGTTCCTGAGGAAGTCTTCAACCGACGGTGGTTCACGTCCGACGAGTCGCTGCAGCACAATCCGTTCGGGGGGATCGACAAGGTGCGGATGAACCCGCCCTCGGGCAGCCCGGCACTGTTGCGTCCCGCCGGACCGATTGATCCTGAGGTCTCGTTCATTTCGGTGAAGTCGATCGACGGCCAGCCGATCGCCCTGCTGGCCAACTACTCGCTGCACTACGTGGGGGGCGTTCCCAACGGGCATGTCTCCGCCGACTACTTCGCCGTGTTCGCGGACCGGATCGCGGATCTGCTGGCGGCGGGAGAGGCACAGCCAGGCTTCGTCGGCATCATGACGAACGGCACCAGCGGCAACATCAACAACATCAACTTCCGGGAGCGGGGCGAGCGACATCCTCCTTACGAGAAGATGCAGCTGGTGGCCGATCGTGTCGCGAACGCGGTGTACCAGGCCCATCAGGGGATCACGTTTCAGGATTGGGTGCCGCTGTCTGCTCAGTGGGGTGAACTCGCCCTCGCGACCGCAAGCCGACCCCGGAGATGCTGACGTACTTTGACAAGGTGATGGCGAAGCCGGAGAGTGCCGAGCGCTGGAACTCGCACGAGCGAACCTATGCCGATCGCGTGCGACGATTGATCGATGCTCCTGACACGGTGTCGGTTCCGCTGCAGACGTTCGGCATCGGTGAGCTGGGAATTGCCGCGATTCCCTTTGAGACGTTTGTGGAGACGGGCCTGGAACTCAAGGAGAAGAGTCCGCTGGGCATGACCTTCACCATCGAACTGGCGAACGGATCGTATGGTTATCTGCCGACCCCCGAACATCACGAACTCGGGGGGTACGAGACCTGGCTGGGGACGAACTACGTCGAGAAGCAGGCGACCACCCGCATCGTGGAGACGCTGCTGGGTCAGTTCGCGGAACTGAAGTAACCCGGTAAGTGGAGGATGACGGACGTCAGCCCCCGGCTCGCGGCGAGGTGTTGCCGTATTGACATTCTGCGCGCAGTGTCGTACCATCCAGCGACAGTTTTCCTACTGAGTTGATTGAGTTCGCCTGAGTCCTGTCGTGCTCCGAGTACTGCTGAAAGAATCGGAGTCGATGCGAACAGGCGTGCATCGCGTGATTCCCCACCCCGGGGCATACCTCACAGGACGTGACGCGGATGCTGGTCCGACACCAGGGGTCGTCCCTGGTCGTGTTTGCTCCCGCAAAGTTGAATCTGTTTCTCGACATCGCGGGAAAGCGGCCAGACGGCTATCACCAACTCGAAACCGTGATGGTTTCGGTGGGTCTGCACGACACCCTCTGCTTCGCCGCAGATGAGAGTTCGCGGATCCAGCTGAGCTGCAGGTCGGAGTATCGTTCGGCCACTGCCCCCGAACTCCCTGTCGATGCCGGCAACCTCGTCGTCCGCGCCGCCGAGCACTTGCGCAATCACACCGGCACGCGGCAGGGAGCCGTCATCGCGCTGATCAAGCGCATCCCGTTACAGGCGGGGCTGGGGGGAGGCTCCAGCGATGCGGCGGCAACGCTGGTGGGGCTCAACCGACTGTGGAACCTCGGACTCTCGCGGGAGGAACTCCATCGACTCGCCGCCGACCTGGGGAGCGATATCAACTTCTTTCTCGATTCCTCCCAGGCCGCCCTGTGTCGGGGACGGGGCGAACTCATCGAGCCTCTGCCCCTGGCACGCCCGCTGCATTTCGTGGTGTGCTGTCCGGATGCGCGCGCTGTCTGGACGGGGGATGTCTTCCGCCAGTGGGTGCCGGTTCAGACGCAGTGCAGCCCGGACACACTCGTCGACTGGCTCAGGCGAGGGGGCGCGTTTCCCTGGAAGTCGTCGCTGCACAATGCACTCGAGGCTCCCGCACAGCATCTGAATGGGGAGATCGAGCGAACGCTCAGGATACTCAGACACACGGGCGTCATGAGCGCGGCGATGAGCGGCAGTGGCTGAGCGTGCTACGGAATCTGTCGATCCCGGCTTCACGCCCGACACATTGCGATACAATTGAGGCAGCGGTCCGTTGGCTGGGTCCGGGCCGTCGACTCCCGGATTTGAAATCACGTCGCGAAGGAGCAGACGACCACTGAAGATGAACTGATCGCGACACCATCGGCCTGCCGGGAACCAAGTCCCCGCAGAGCCACAAGGAGGCGACCTGCCGTGGATATTACCGAAGTGCGCATCAAGTTAATGTCGGACCCGAACGACCGGCTCAAGGCGTTCTGCTCGATCACTCTGGATCACAGCTTCGTCATCAGGGACCTGAAGATCATCTTGGGAGGCAAAGGGCCGTTCGTGGCAATGCCCAGCCGCAAGCTGACGGACAAGTGTCCCAAATGCGGAGCCAAGAACAACCTGCGGGCCGGCTTCTGCAACGACTGCGGGACGCGGCTGCGGAATGATCGGGCCCTGAAGGGGCAGGATGGACGGGCCAAGCTGTATGCTGACGTTGCCCACCCCATCAACTCGGCTTGCCGAGATCTGATTCAGCACAAGGTGCTCGAAGCCTACGAACAGGAGAATCCTTCTCGCGCGCGAGCCCGACTATGTTTGCCGCTATGACGACTACGGCGAAGACAGCTACGCGACCGAGTCGGACTTCGACTGGGACACCGAGGAGCGGACTGTTCAACGTCCCCGGCCCGCCGATTGCGAGAACGCCGGCGAGACGAAGTGCCGCGTGGAGCCGGCGGTCGAAGACGTCGTGCCGAAACCTCACCGCGAACATCACGAAGGGCCGCACCGCAGCAGCGCGGTCGCATCTCCGCATGTAAGCGAGATACCCGAGTCAGAGTCGGAGGCCTTCGGAGAAGGGATCATCTGACAGCTCGCTGAGAACTCATTGATCGGCGTGCGCGGGGGGTTTGAGACCCGAGACCGTAAACTCCTGCACCGCTTTCGTATCGAGGTCGACGCTCAGCAGGCGATGGTTGTTGGTGTCTGCGATGAACAGCCGACCCCCGGCGTACGCCACACCGGCGGGCTCGTTGAGTTGAAGCGGGTACAGCGAGTTGCCCGCCTCACCGGTGCCCAGCCAGGTGAGTGTGTCGCCCGTGCGGGGATCGACCGTCTTGATCTTGTGGTTGTAGGTATCGGCTACAAACAGCTGCCCGTTCAGCCGCCCTTTGTGAAACACGATCCCCAGCGGATGCTGCAGGCGGGCCCGGTCGCCTGTTGCGTCGATGTCACCGAAGTCGAACAGGGCGGACGCGACGTCGTGTGGACCGGCGAGGGTGGTGACGTTCTGCTGGGCGTCGTTCGCCAGAGGGAGTCGACGGACAGCCGACCCCTCACTGTCGACCCAGTACAGGGTTGTGCCATCGTGCGTGATTCCCGACGGTTGCGCCAGTTCCGCAGCCATACGCGGACCATCGGCAATATGTTCGCGGCCGTTGCCGGCAAACGGTTCGATCAGGTCGCTCGACAGGCGATGCGACCACAACTGATGCGGCCCGGCCATGGCAATGTATAGCACGCCATTCGAATGGTCAGGTCCCACGGACTGTTGAGTGCGGTCTCCCGCAGGGCTCCGCCGGGACCGCGGCTGCGCGCCTGCTCGCCGATGCCGGCCAATGTCGACACCTGCTGGTTCGTGAGATCGATCTTGCGAATCAGGTGATTCTCGGTGTCGGCGACATACAGCGTCTCGCCGTCGAGAGCCATGCCCTGCGGATGGTCGAAACTGGCCTCCTCGAAGCTGTCTCCTCGGCACCGATCCGTCCGCTGCCGATCACTTCCAGGAGCTGTCCGTCGAGCGAGGCGATGACGATGCGGTTGTGATTGCTGTCGGAGATGAACAGTCGTCCGCGGGCATCGTCGGCGAGCACCTTGCCGGGAAACTTGAACGGCTCCCGGCTGGACGCGATTTCGTTCGAGATCGAAACGCAACGGCTCTTCCTTCAGCGTGCCTTTCGCCCGATGAAACGCGACCATCTCGCCCACGACCCGATCGAGGAGTTCGCGATTCCCCTCGCCGGAGACCGACCGCACGAACTGTCCCTCCGGATCGACGACGCACAGCGTGGGCCAGACTGCGAAAGCCGAACTTCGGGCGACGATCATCTCGGAGTCGTTGACGACCGGGTGCTCGATCTCGTACCGCAGGATGGCCTGCCGGATGTTCTCCGAGTCCTTTTCATTGTCGAACTTTGCGGCATGCACGCCGATGACGACCAGTTCGCTGTGGATACTTCTGTTCGAGGAACTTCAGATCGGGCAGTACGTGCATGCAGTTGATGCAGCAGTAGGTCCAGAAGTCGAGAATGACCACCTTGCCCCGCAGGTCCTTGAGCGTGACCTCGCCGGAGGTGTTGAGCCATTCGGTGCCGCCGTCGAGACTGGGAGCCGGGAAGCGACCGGGGAAGGGGTTCTCGGTCTTCTCACCGGGGGGAGCAGTCGCGCTATCATCGGCGAACGCCATTGCGTTGTCTCCCCTCCCTATCCCACATGAGATGACTACGCCTGCCAGGCAGATGGCACGGGACAGGGATGCAGGACGGGAACGGTTCGGATGTCGCATGGTCAATTCCAGACTCCCTTCGAAAGCCTCAGAAGACCCCTCGGGCACGGGTTTTCCGGCTCCGGACAAGGGCGTGGGCGATCCATTGATCCGCCCAATCAGATCGTAAAGGTGACCGGAAATCGTAGCAGAGTGTCAAGATGGTGGAAACAGGCCGACCGCACGGATCTCGTAACCCGGGCCCGGTCTGCGGGTCGCGAAGAGCTGCGGTTCCTCACGGTTTTTTGGGGTTTTTTCGCCTGGAGCAGGGGCAATCGTCCTGAAGTTGGGTCGTGTACGATTTCCGGCTGATCGCTCTCGACAATTCCAGAGGTCGGGGGCATACTCGATTAAAGATTGCAACTGGATTGGCACTTCAGATTCGTGTCGGGAACGGGCCAACCGCTCTTCGCACAAGAGTCTGGACGGAGTCGCAAAGGACACCCTAAAATCTCGCCCTTTCGCTTGCGACGTCGAAAGGACGTACCCGGGAGATCCCCATGCGTACCCTCATTGGAAGTTTGTGTGTGGTCACCCTCGCCGCAGGGATGGCCTCTGTCGCTGACGCCCAGGAACAGAACTGGGCCCAGAAGATGTTCTCCGAGCAGCGTCACGACTTTGGCAACGTCGCCCGCGGTGCCGACGCCCGGGCCCAGATCGCCGTCCGCAACATTTACCAGGAAACGGTCCGCATCGTGCATGTGGGGACGACCTGCGGCTGCACTGCTGCCAAACCCGACAGGGACGTGCTGAAGACCGGCGAGACGGCCCAGATCGAAGTCGTCATGAACACCGTCAAGTTCATGCGACAGAAGGACTCGAACGTCGATGTGACGCTGGCGTTCACCGACGCACGCGGCGCATCGGTCTCGAAGACAGTGCGTGTGCCGATCAGCGCCTACATTCGCCCCGACGTCGTGATTGAGCCGGGGCTCGTCAACTTTGGCAACGTCGATGTCGGTGCCGGTGCCGAAACCCGCGTGCAAATCTCCTACTCCGGCCGCAGCACCTGGCACATTCGTGATGTCGAACTCAACAGCGAGTACCTCACAGCGGAAATCTTGGAGCGGCAACGGCAGCCTGGTTACAACGGCGACGCGCAAATCAAATACGATCTCGTCGTCCGTGTGAAGCCCGACGCCCCGGTTGGGACGATTCAGCAGCAGGCGGTGCTGGTGACGGACGATCAGAGCAATCCGCGCGTGCCGGTGCTCGTTCGCGCCACAGTGGCCCCCGATATCGTCATCACTCCGTCGCGACTGAATCTGGGAACGGATCTGGTTCCCGGTGTCGATCGCAAATACACGATCGTCGTGAAGGGAAGCAAGCCGTTCGCGATCGAGAAGATCGAGTGTTCGTCGCCCAATGAATGCTTCAAGGTGCGGCTGAACCCGGAACCGAAGACAGTGCATGTGCTGCCGTTGACGTTCACGCCTCCCACCAAGGCGGGTGCGTTCGTCGAGGAGTTCACGGTCAACGTGACGGGTCGGTCGCAGCCCCTGGTGTTCACCGCAGAGGGATCGGTGGTCGAGGACACCCAGACGACGACTGCCGCGAAGCCGGTGACGACGGACAACTGACCTCAATTCACCAAACCTGATTGCGAGACCGCACCCCGGCTGCTTTAAGCAGCCGGGGTGCTTCGCGCTCTGGACGGTTCCTTCGCTGCTTGACAGGCCCGCCGCGATCGGCTGAGAATGAACCGGCCAACGACGGACACGGCTTGTTCACGTTCTGACCTTCCAGGAGACATTCATGCGTCGTGTCACCCGTACACTGCTTGCCTTGTCGCTGCTGGCGCTCCCCGCCATCGCCCTGTTCGCCGGGGCCCCGGTCCCCCTCAAACAGGTCGCGCCGCTGGACGACGTTCTGCTCGAAGTCAATGCGCGTGTTGAGGAACTCGATGGGCTCATGGCATCGGACGAGAAGTACCAGGAGGGCTCTGACGAAGTGGTCGAAGCCTTTGGAGTGCTGGCCTGCATGGGTCAGGCGATCGCCGAACATGAGGACCACGCCCGAACGCCCATCTTCGGACCGGCGCTGCGCGACGCTGCCTTGTCTTTCAGCGATGGAGCCTCGTTCGCCGATGCACAGTTGGCCTTGAAAGCCGTGAAGGAGGCGCAGGCCGGCGGCGGCAACATGCAGGCGGCCGTCGAACATCCGTGGGGCGAACTTTTCGCCATGTATCCGCTGATGGACGAAATGGAAGACCGCGGCGGCGAACTCAGCAAGGTCGCCCGTCGACCAGGCGGCAAGCCTGAAGACCCGGTGACGGCAAGCACGTTCGCCATCCTTTCCCTCGCCACGCACGCCGACACCAGCTACATCGACGAGTCCGACATCCCCGGCTGGCAGAAGCTCTCCCTGGAATCCCAACAGCTGTACACGCAGCTCGCGTCCGCGATCCGCGAGAAGGACCGCCGGCAGTCGGACCAACTCTTCAAAAAGGCTGCCGTCACTTGCACCGACTGCCACAAGCAGTATCGCGACTGAACTGGCCCCATCCAGGAGCCCCCAATGAACTGCACGCGATGGCTTTCGGTCGTGCTGCTGATGCTGGGTGCCGTGCAGATCGCAGAAGCCGCGCCGCCCAACATCGTGTTCATCCTGCTCGACAATGTCGGGCAGGAGTGGTTCGGCTGCTACGGCAGCGAAGAGGGTTGCACGCCGAACATCGATCGACTCGCTGCGGGCGGATTGCGTGTCGAGCACTGCTACACACCGCCGGTCTGCGGGCCGAGTCGCACCGAGCTGCTCACCGGACGTTATCCGCATAGTACCGGGTTCCGGCTGCATCACGATGCCGCCCTCTACAGCGGCGGCGGCCTCGATCCGCAGCGCGAGGTGTTGTTTCCGCGGCTCTTTCGGGACGCAAGGTATGCGACCGGCATCTGTGGCAAGTGGCAGGTCAACAATCGGTATGACGAATCGGGTGTTCTGACCGCGCATGGGTTCGATGAGCAACTGGTCTGGCCCGGCAGTCTCGATGCCGACCGCGTGCAGGGGCCCGACCTTGAACGCTACTGGGACGCTGTCGCCCGCGAGGATGTGACAGCAACGACCGAGTTCATCCAGCACATCGAGAGCCGTTACTGGGCTCCGGTGTTCTTGCGCAACGGAGTGCGCGAAGTTCACCCGGGTCGATTCGGTCCCGATGTGACGCAGGAGTTTGCCATGGACTTTCTCCGCAGGCATCGCGACGAGCCGTTCCTGCTCTACTATCCGATGGTGCTCACTCACGGACACACCTACACGGTGCCGGTCGTTCCCACGCCGGATCACCCCCAAGCCGACCGTCCGCACCAGGACATGTTCGCCGACATGCTGCGGTATGCCGACAAGCTCGTCGGTCAGGTGGTTGACGAACTCGAACGCCTCGGACTGCGGGAGAATACCTTGCTGTTTGTCGCCAGCGACAATGGCACCGAGAAACGCTTCGTAGCCCGTTGCAATGGCAGGGAGGTGACGGGCGGTCTGTACACACTCGCTGAAGCCGGCAGCGATGTCGTGCTGTTGGCGAATTGCCCCGGTCGAATCCCCACCGGTCGCACGCTGCCGCTTGCCGACTTCACCGATCTGTATCCCACCCTGTGCGAACTGGCCGACGTGCCACTCTCACTGACCTATCGGCCGGATGGAGTCTCGTTTGCCCGTTATCTGCTGGGAGAGTCGGACGATCCGCCGCGTGACTGGATCCTCAACGAGTATCACGACACGCGGGTGGTACGGGACCGGCAGTTCAAGTTGTACAGCGATGGGCGGCTGTTCGACGCCAATGCCGATCCTGCGGAGCAGCAAGACCTCGCGGGGAGCGAGCTTCCCGCACATGTGGAGGCCCGCTCGCATCTGCAGGGTGCGTTGGATGAATTGCCAGCCGACATCGATCCGCCGTTCCTGCTGCGGAGCCAGTCTGGCTTCACCATCCGCACGGAGCTGCGCAAGGGGGAGTAAAGGCGACACCGCATCAATGACGGGTTCAGAATGCCCCGCAATCTGGAGCGGCGCAGCTGCGAAGTGGTAACGTCTGATTCAATTCTCGGTGACTTACCGCTACGTTCCCTTGGAAGTGGCGTCGATCGGACCGGAGACTACTTCGAGAAACGACGGTCCTGAGAAGAAGTTCTCGCTGTCTACATGTTGCCTTAGGACCTTCGTACCTCGGCTGCTGTCGATTTCAAAAAGTCCGAGATGTGTGCATTCATTCGGAAACAGATTCTTTCCCGCATGACCTCCGCCGTAAACAAGCTTTGATCCGTTGGGATAGACGTCGATATACAGGAATCTGGTCGCGGCTGAATTGCATCCGACGATCGGAACACTGTGTCCACCTTTCCCGGTCACGAGGAAGGTACCGTCCTGCCGGATTGCCGACTCCGGAATGTACACCAGGCCGACAACTGACGGCTCCCCGGCCTCCAGTCGCTTCTTGATTGCCTGACAGGCCGCGTCGATCCGCTTGTCCGTATATCTGATGTCTGCTCGCACGAGCGTTGAGTTCCGTTTCGCCTGGGGAATCGGATCGTAATAAGTATTCTTGTAGTGGTATCCGATCGGCTTCCAGATCTTGCTTCCACCGGCTTTCGACACGGTTCCGCACGGAAGGCACGTTTTCTTGTGCTTCGCGTAGTTTTCGCACCAATGGAGTTGATTTGCCTCGGAACTTTCGTTGAAGAGGTTTTCCCAGTTGTTGAACAACATTCGTGCGAGGATGTGCATCTTGGCCCCATCGGACGACCTGAAAACATTCGCAATCAGATCCGTCTCCATGGTCGGATGATTCTCGAAATGACCGACGAAAACAAAGAACAAAGGATTGGTTCCAAGATGGTTACCGCGACCATCTTCAGCCAGAAGCCCCGCCATACCCGGCCTGTTCCCCGTGATCGTGAAGCGCCGCCTTGTCCCGCTTCCAGCCAACGCAGAGATTTTCACGGTGTCCGGAACCGCACCTGTCGCCTTGACGATCGGCTTTGCTAGGGCAGGGACATCCGCCAGCTCCATGGCAATGCTCTTTCCCGTCTCGAGAATCAGTCTTTCGAATCCCCTATCGCCATCGGCGAATAAGCGGGTTCCTCCAGGGATCAGTTGGCTGTGTGGCAGGCGGAAATGAGTCATTGGCGTTCTACCCATCAGTCCGCGGCTTCAGAGACCAGCCACGACCGTCATTCGTGACCTGCGAATTCGCACAGGGTTGATGAATCAACAGGGTGTCCCGGGCCTGGTGATGTGCGAGCAGCTTCTACCGCAACAACCTTCAAATCGTAAAGTCTGACCGAACCTGGGCGGGGCACGCAATGGAATGTGCCGGGCTTGTCGCAGGAAGGCCATGTCGGTGCGAGTTGTTTTGTACCATGGTGAAGCACAACCCGCACGCACCATTGGAAACCGGGCAGCTGTTCGAGGAGGCGTGAGACTCGGGCGATCCAAGAGCGCATGGTCTCAGCAATGAGTGCGATCCACCGGGATGCTCAGTGATGCCTCGCAGTCAGCGACTCGCTGCTCGTCACGGCTCCGACACGCAGTACACATGCCCGAAGGTGCGGAGGAACAGTTCCCCGTCCGACGGGGCAGGGGTCGAGTTACTCTGATCCCCCAGGTCATTTTCCGCCAGCAGTTCATAGCGGTCGGGGTTCGGTGCCAGTACACGCGTCACCCCACTTTGTCCGGTGACATACAGCCGTCCGGCGGCGAGAACCATCGACCCCCAATGTGGTCCGCCGGGGACGCGGCGTTCGATCCAGCGCTCGTGGCCGGTTGCGAGATCGAGACATTCAATCGAGCCCTGAGTGTCTGCGTTCGCCATGTACAGGATCCCGTCGATGACAATGCCGGTCCCGATGCGCTGCGGATTGCGGGGGTTGGTCGAGTCCTGGTACCAGAGCCGGTTGCGGTCCGTCATGTCGCCGGAACCACCCAGGCGGAATCCCATGGCCGGTCCGCCATATCCGGCCATCACACAGCCGATACCTTCTCCCAGCATCGCGGATGCATAGCACACATCGCTGCGGTCGCTGCTGACACCGTTGATCCACCACAGCAGTTCGCCGCTTGCCGGATCAAACGCTCCGACCCGTGTGGGCAGACCGAGCACCAGCTGTTCGCGCCCGTCAACCGTGTGCAGGGCCGGTGTCGCCCACGAGCCGACATATCGGCCGTCGCGACTTCCGCTGCCTCCCGCCTCCGGCGTCTCCCATACGGTTTCGCCAGTCGCGAGATCGAGCGCCGTCAGGAACGTCCGCTCACCCGGTCCGCAGAACTGAATCACCTTGCCATCCACAATGATGGGCGACGATCCGTAGCCCCAGATGTGATCGAACTCACCGAGATTGCGCGACCAGAGCGGCTTGCCGTCCATGTCGTAGCAGTGCATACCCGCCGAACTGTGCCACACGACGACCCGATCGCCGTCGCTGACGGGAGTCGATCCGCAATAGTTGTTGGTCTGATGCGTCTCCATCACCTTGTCGAAGTTGACGGTTTGCCGCCACAGTTCATCGCCGGTCTTGCGATCGAGGCAGTAGAGCGTGCGCTTCTGGCCCCTGTCCTCGGCACAGGTGATGAACACGCGGCCGGCGGAGACGATGGGACTGCTGTCCCCGGCTTCGGGCAGCGCAAACTTCCAGCGGATGTTCTGTTCGGGACCCCAGTGGAGGGGCAACGCCGGCTCGTCGGTGGTGCCGTTTCCCTGCGGTCCTCGGAAGGCGGGCCAGTCACTGGCGGCAGCGGGATATGTCACGCCCGCCATCCACAGGAGTCCCAGCCCCAGACAAGCCAGTTGTCGCATGCAGATTCGCATCGTCACACTCCGTGATGAAAGACCGGGATTTCGGTTAGAATCACCCTACCGACCCCCTTCACTTCCGTCAAACCGCCCGTGCATTCATGCGGGGAATTCACCCCTGACGACCTGGACTGCTTATGCGACTTGCGTTGTCACTTGATGTGGGAACCACGACGACGACCGCCGTTGCCGTTGATGACACGGGACGCATCGTCCGCGTGGCCCGGCGGACGCATCAGGCCGATGTTCCGAACCTGCCATCCGGTCATGCCGAGCAGGATCCCCGGCGTCATCGTCAAATCGCACTCGAAGTATTGCGAGAACTTGCCGACGGACTCACGGGAGAGCCTTGCTGCCTGGGGGTGACAGGGCAGATGCATGGCGTCACGCTCGTGGACGACTTTCGCCGGCCACTGACGAATCACATCACCTGGCAGGACCGCCGCGCGAACCTCTCACCGCAGGACGGCGGACCCTCATATCTGGAGATGTATCTGGAGAAGTGTGCGGAGCCGGACATGTTCGGCACCGGTTGCCGTCTCTCGCCCGGCTATCTCGCGGTGACGTTGTTCGTCCTGCAGCAGAGTGACGAGTTGCCCGCCGACGTGTCGCGGGCTGTGATGCTCACCGACTGGATCGCCGCCGAACTGTGTGACGGACCGGTGAGGACCGACCGCTCGAATGCAGCGGCATCCGGAGTCTATGATTTGCAGCAGGACGGCTGGAGTGCATCGCTGCTGGAAGGAGGCGGCATTCGTCGTGACTGGCTGCCCAACGTGATGGAAAGTGGAGCGGTCATTGGGCAACTATGTGCCGAGGTCGCACATCAGACCGGGCTGCCTCAGGGTCTCCCGATTTGCAATGCAGTGGGCGACAACCAGGCATCGGTCATCGGCAGCGTACCGGCGAGTGAGACGGCACTGCAGATCACCATTGGTACGGGAGGGCAGATCAACTGGCCGGTCGACGAGTTCGTGCGTGTGCCGGGCATGGATACGCGATACCTGCCCATCGGTCGGCAGATGCTGGTCGGCGCGGGGTTCGTGGGAGGAGACGCCTACGCGTGGGTCAACCGCAGCATGCGCTCGTGGCTGCAGCACTTCGGAGTGTCGCCGAGATCGGACGCGGTTTATGACGTGCTCAACCGGCTGGCTGAGGAGACCCCCGCGCATTGCGACGGGCTGACCTGTGAACCATTCTTTCGAGGAACCCGTCCTGAACCGGTGCGGCGGGGCATCTTCGCCGGTGTATCGAACGACAACTTCACGCCGGGGCATGTGGCCCGAGCCGTGCTGCAGGGGATCGCGACCGCCTTTCACGACGTCTTTGAGCGTGCGGGAGACCGACGGCCCCGCGAGGTATCGCGGATCATCGGCTGCGGAAACGGACTGGAGCAGAACCGGCTGCTCACCCGGTTGCTCGCCGACGCCTTCGGCCTGGAGGTGTGGTTTCCCGAACATGCGGAGGCCGCCGCGTATGGAGCGGCCCTGCTGGCCGGTGTGCAGAGCGGCCTGTGGTCCGATCTACCGCACGCGGGGCAGGGGATCAGACATGTGAACAGCCGGGAGCAGGGAGCGGAGAGCTGAGAGCGGCAACAAGCCATAAGCCAGTCGCGAACCTGTTGACGGCCCACCGGCTCAATCCCTACAAGCATGCTGCCGGTCCGCCAGTCAACGAATCAGCGACTCAACTATTCATCTGATCAACCAGTCAACCATCACATGTCCCTGTTTCGTCCCAATATCGAACGCATGGCCGGCTATGTGCCCGGGGAGCAGCCCCAGGAAGCCGGCTGGGTCAAACTCAACACCAACGAGAACCCGTACCCACCTTCGCCCCGCGTCATCGAGGCGATCGAGCGCACCGCCCGGTCGCGTCTGAATATCTATCCCGATCCACTCGGCAAGGCGTTTCGCGAGAGCGTGGGACGGCTGTTCGATGTCGATCCCGAGGGGGTGCTGCCTGCCAACGGCAGCGACGAGAATCTCACCCTGCTGCTGCGAACGTTCGTCGATCCCGGCGAGCTGATCGCGTTCCCGTATCCCAGCTATGTGCTGTATGAGACCCTCGCCGAACTTCAGGGGGCGCGGCGCAGCGCGTGTTACTGAACAAGGACTGGTCGTGGAATCTGCCGGCGGCACAGGAGTCGATCCGGCAGGCGAGGCTGATGTTCGTCCCCAATCCCAATTCACCATCGGGCAATCGTTGGGATGATGCGACGATCACGGCTCTCATCCCTCCCGAGGGGTTGCTGGTGCTGGACGAAGCCTACGGCGACTTCGCCGACACGCCGCATCAGATGGAGCTGCTTAAGAGCGACGTCGGCAGCGCGGATCGTCGTCACCCGCACGCTGAGCAAGTCGTACAGTCTGGCGGGGCTGAGGCTGGGGTTTGCGGTCGCCCGGCCCGAACTCATCGCCGGCATGCGCAAGGTGAAAGACAGCTACAACTGCGATGCCTTGTCACTCGCGGCAGGGGTGGCGGCTCTCGAAGATCAGGTGTGGATGCGCGCCAATCGGGAGCGCATCCTCACGACGAGGCGGCGGACTCTCCGAGCGTCTCCGGGCCCTGGGCTTCGAGGTCGTCCCCAGCCAGGCGAACTTCGTCTGGGCGACGCATCCCGCGCGGCCATCAAGGATCTATATGAGCAACTGAAGGCCCGGAAGATTCTCGTCCGCTACATGCAGTTCCCCGAAGTAGAGATGGACGGCCTGCGCATCACCGTCGGCACCGATGCCGAGATCGACCAACTGCTGGAGGTACTGGCGGGCATTCTGTAGAGTGGTGTCGTCCAGCAGCGCGTAGGATGCATGAAACGAAGTGGAATGCATCACGATGTCGAAGAAGTCACCTGGGCATTGTGCTGCGCTGCGTGCACCCTACGAGATTCCGCCAATCGCAGATTCAACAGTCAGCCATTCCATGTCCCGCACGGCGACCATCCACCGCAAGACCAACGAAACGGACATCTCCCTCACGCTCGACCTCGACGGCACCGGGCAGGTCGAGGTCGCGACTGGCGTCGGGTTCTTCGATCACATGCTGACGCTGTTGGCCAAGCATGGCCTGTTTGATCTGACGGTGAAGGCGGACGGGGATCTCGAGGTCGATCAGCATCACACCGTCGAAGACACCGGCATCTGCTTCGGGCAGGCACTCGCCGACGCCGTCGGCGATAAGTCCGGGATCACGCGCTACGGCTCGATGACGCTGCCGATGGAGGAGACGCTGGTCACGTCGGCGGTCGATCTGAGCGGACGGTTCTGGTTCGTCGACAACTTCTCGCTTCCGACCGAGAAGATCGGTGAGTTCGACTCGCAACTGGTCGAGGTGTTCTGGCAGTCGGCGGCAGCCAATGCACTGATGAATCTGCATGTGCTGCTGCACCACGGCGAGAACAGCCATCACATCGCGGAGGCGATTTTCAAGGCGACGGCCCGGGCGCTGCGAGCGGCGGTGAGCATCGACCCCCGTCAACAGGGTGTGCCCTCGTCGAAGGGGCGGCTGTAAGGGGGATCGGAACCACCCTCTGCAGCCTCTGTCGACCTGGCAACCCGGATGGCGGCGGTTCTATGTCGAGAGCGCTCGCGCCGTCATGCCTGTGTTGAAACCGTGTGGATCCGCCCGATCCTCGGTCGAAGCAGCCGGGGTGCGATCTGACAAGTAAGTTCGGTTATTCAAGCGCGATCTGTCGAACACACACAGGCCAGTACCGATGAACCTGCCTGCACTTTATCGCCGACCGAGACCCGCAGTTCCAGTCCTTTCACATCCGGCAGGATGAGTTCCGTACGCGAGCCGAGTTTGATCATCCCGAACTGCTCACCGGCGGACAGGACATCGCCCGGCTTGAGCCAGCAGACGATCCGCCGGGCGATGGCCCCGCTGATCTGGCGGACGCGAAACTTCAGTGCAGGCTGCCGGGTCGACTGCAGCCGGATCTCCAGTTGTTCGTTTTCGCGGGCCGATTCGGGCTTCAGGGCGTTGAGAAACTTGCCCTTCCGATACGTCAGACCGATCACCCGCGTGGCACACGGCGCGCGGTTGATATGCACATTGAAGATCGACAGGAAGATACCGATCAGCACCGCCGGCCCGCCGATGAAGTCGTCGTGCGGGATGTGCTGGACCGTCACGACTTTTCCATCCGCCGGCGAGACGATGACGCCGACCTCGGCAGGAATGCGTCGAGACGGATTGCGGAAGAACCAGACGATCAACCCGCCGATGACGACCAGGGCTGCGACCAGTAACCAGCCCATGACGGCCCATGCATTGCCGACCTGCTGAATGAACAGCAACAGTGCAAGTTTCGCGGCACCTCCGAAGAAGAGTGCCGAGAACACCAGCAGTTCACACAGCCCGGCCCGTGCGAACCCAAGACGGTCGCGCCAGGTGAACGGGTCATCGGCCGCGTTCCACCAGTAGCCGTCTTGGTTGCGGAAGTATTTGACGTCGCGCGGGTCGAGCACTTCGTGGGGACAGGCGTTGTGTTCGCCCCGACGGCAGGCGTGCATACGCGCGACATACTCGGGCCGAAACGTCTTCAGCCACCACCGACGGACGTGTCCCCACGCCAGTTCGAGCCGCACGATCACCCCGCTGCCCGGCTGGATCGACGTGATCTGGGGATCCATCGGTTCCAGGCGGAGTGCGGTGTCGGCAGGGTGCTCGGTCGATTGCTGGGAGGTCACAGGTCGGTTCATTGAGAGTTGAGAGTTGAGGGATTCGCTATCCAGGCAGCACTTTCATCATCCAATCATCCAATCAGCAATTCATCCTTCACACAACAACCGCACCCCGTTCGATGCGGCTGAGTTCATCGACAAGACCTTCCAAACACAAGGGGACAGAGACATATTGTCCGAGTTGCCGTTCGCTTTCGAAGCAGCGGTTGATCTGTGCCACGAGCCGGTCGAGCGACTCCAGGTCGTCCGCAGCGATGCGTGACGCCGCCTGCTGAGCCGCGGCCGGAGCCCCCTGCGGTTGTCCACTAGCGGCCCGCAGCATGCCTCGCAGGTATTCGATGGCAAACCGGATGACCCACCCGGCATGTTGACGTTGTGTGGACGTGTCCCCGCCCAGTTCGTCGAGCGCTGCCGTCAATGCACCCGACAGTGATCGCGGTTTGATGGGCGACTGAGACAGTTGGGAAATCACCGTCTCTCGCAGCGTGCGCAGCTCCGGCTCAATGAGTTGCCGCGCGGTCTGCAGTGAACCGTCGGAAAGGACGGCGATTTCACTGGCGGCTGTGTGGTTCGGTTCCCAGTCGAGGGTCACCAGCAGGTCGGCGATGTCACTCGTGGCGAGTCGGGAGAATGTCAACGGCTGACAGCGCGAGCGAATGGTGGGGAGCAGCAGGTCCTGGGCAGGGGTGATCAGCATTAGTACCGACCCCGGCGGCGGCTCTTCCAGAGTCTTCAGCAGGGCGTTGGCGCTCGCGGCATTCATCGTCTGGGCGTCATCGATGATCGCGATGCGCCGGGAGGCGGACATGGGTCGCATCGCCAAATCGTGATTGAGCCCCTCCCGACCGCGCCGATCGTCTGAACCGGCAATCAGCTCGATGGGTAACTCGCGCTTCCCTTCGGGACAGGCGACTGTGAGCAGATCGGGATGAGTGCCTGCCCGCACCTGACGACAGCCGGGGCACTCTCCGCAGGCCTCGAGATCCCCATCCAAGGTACGCTGGCAGAACACGCACTGCGCAAGCAGTTGGGCGAACAGACGTTTGCCGATCCCCTCCGGCCCGACGAACATATAGGCGTGCGCCAGTCGGCCTCGCTGCGCGGCCCGGCGCACGAGTTCGACTTGACGCTGATGCCCGCGGAGTTCAGACCAGATCATGGCGTGAGGATTGCGAGGTAAGTGACCGTGCGCGAAATCTGGACAGCACCCCGGCTGCTTGAAGCAGCCGGGGTGCTTCTCTCCGAGTGAGCTGTCCAGGAATCTCGTACGAGGATTAACTTCTGCGTTGATGAACGCCAGCGGAGGTCACCAACACTCCACTCATCTGCGGCCATCGTAGGGAGGATGCCCACGAGCGACCAGTGACCAACTCGAAGCTGCACCGTCCCTATCCCATTTGTGCCTCGACTGCGGCCAGCAGCGGGTCGATGGTCTGCTGCTGGATGTGATGCGGAGGCTGCCAGGGGAACCAGTGGTATCCCAGATGCTCGGTCGGAACGACGGTGACGTCGCTCAGCAGACGGGCCAGAAAGATCACCAGCGTCTTGTCACGCCACTGTGTGCTGTCGGCCCGCGTGCGCACCGGATAGACATGTTCGAACCGGAACGCGGGATCGATCGCGATGTCCTGCTCCCGGATCGACGTCTCCTCGAACAGCTCGCGGAGGGCACACTCGAGGTCGGATTCACCCTCATCGACATGCCCCTTGGGCAGGTCCCAGCGACCCGCGTGCTGCATCAGCAGGAACTCGGCGATCGGATCGCCCCGCACGATCAGCACGCCACAGGATCGAAATTCGTTCATAGTTAAGTTGAGGGTTGACAGTCCAGTGTCCAGAGCATTCTCAACTCTCAACTCGGAACTCTCAACCATTACTCCGGTTCAATCCGTGCGGCCATGGGCATGCGCCGGCCGCTGCCGAAAGCCCGCCGGGAGAGTTTAATGCCCGGGGGCATCTGACGTCGTTTGAATTCGTTGCGATCGAGCTTCTGCGCCACCCAGCGGACGGTGTCGGCGGGGAACCGTTTGCTGAGGGCCGCCACCGACTGTTCCCGCTCGATGAGTCCTTCGAGAATCGCATCGAGTACGGGGTACGGGGGCAGCGTATCCTGGTCGAACTGGTTCGGAGCGAGTTCCGCGCTGGGGGCCTTGTCCAGGGTGTTGAGCGGAATCACCTCACGACGTTCCCGCTGGTTGATGTGCCGGGCGACCGCATACACGTCCCGTTTGAGGAGGTCGCACAGGACGGCGAACCCGCCGGCCATGTCACCATAGAGCGTGCAGTACCCGACGGCGAGTTCACTCTTGTTGCCGGTAGCCAGTGCCAGCCAGCCGTGCCGATTGCTGCGCGTCATCACCATCGCGCCCCGGATGCGGGCCTGAAGGTTCTGATCGGCGAGACTTCCCTTCTCTCCCGAAAGGTCGTCGCCGATCACCTCGGTCGCTTCATAGGCCGCATGCACACGGTCGATGGGGATGGTCTCGGCATCGATTCCCAGATGACTGGCGAGAGCCCAGGCATCACGCAGGCTGTGGTCGCTGCTGTAGCGGCTGGGCATCAACAGGCCATGCACATGCTCCGGTCCGGCGGCATAGGCGGCGATACAGGCCGCCAATGCACTGTCGATGCCTCCCGAAAGTCCCAGCACGCAGTCGGTGAATCCACTCTTATGCAGATAGTCCCGCAGTCCCAGCACGAGGGCATCCAGCAACATCGACTCGCGGGGATCCCGCCGTGGTATGATCGGCTCCGGCAGCGGATCGGTGTCGATGATCTGCAGGTCGGCTAGGAAATCGGCGCACTCCAGGACCATGCGCCCCTGTCCATCGAGAACGAAGCTGTCGCCATCGAATACCAGATCGTCATTGCCTCCGAGCTGGTTCACGAAGACGAACGGCCGGCCATGCCGCTCCACATGGGCCCGCAGCAGATGCAGCCTGCGATCGGGCTTGTCGATCTCGAAGGGACTGGCCGATAAATTGATGAACAGGTCCACGCCCTGTGCCGCCAGCCGGGCGATGGGGTCTTCCTGTCGGCAGGGGGCATCGTGGTAAAAGGTCGATTCATCGGGCCACCACGCGTCCTCGCAGATGTGTACGCCGAGCCGCAGTCCATCGAACTCGACCGACTGGACGGACTCAGCCGCCCGAAAGTAGCGCTGCTCATCAAACACGTCGTAGTTGGGAAGCAGCGACTTGTGAATAGTGGTGACGATCTCTCCGCCGTACAGCAGACTGGCGGCGTTGGCACAGCGGGCCGTCGGCACGTTGCGATGGGTCGGATGCCCGAGCAAGACTCCGATCGCCGGGTCGATCCGTTTGGCAATCTCAATCACCGTGCGATCGCAGGCAGCGACAAAACCTTCGCGGTGCAGCAGGTCTTTGGGCGGATAGCCGCTCACCACCAGTTCTGAGGCGACGACGAGCCGGGCACCTTGGCAGCGGGCCTGCTCAACGGCCTCGACCACGAGGTTGGCGTTTCCGCGCAGGTCCCCCACGGTGGGGTTGAGTTGAGCCAGCGCGATTCTCATCACGAGCGTCCGGGGTGACCGACGGCGGTTGGGGCGCGGTCATCAGTCCTGCGAGAGACCTCGAAGGCAGCGCCGCACTGCGGCAAGGATAGAGCATTCGCGGCGGGTGATACAAACGGCTCAGTCCGACGCATCAAATCCAGCACGGCGGGAACGGTTGCCCGGTGCAGGCTCACAATTCTTGGAAAAGCGTTCCATTGCGTGCCACCGACGACGTTCCTCGTTGAAAGAGACATGCCCGCCCTGCTGCGCGATGCGGGCATGGCACCCAGCACTCGGCGGGGGTCAGATGGGCTCGGCGGGTTGTAGGGGGTTCGCCGATTTGTCTGCCGGCCATTCTGTGGTGCACGCAGGCTTTGCGTTGACCAACACTTGGAGCGACTTATGGTTACTGACGTGGGGAGGTGTTGTCCTCTCGCAACAGGGCTGTTGGGCTGGCCGATGGCACGTCGCCTTGTTGCTGACCAGCGCACAGTGTTCCCTGCCGTCGTTGCCACTTTTTGGGGTGCCCGTCATGTCCCGTCGTGAATCTCGCGCAGCCCGTGCTGAGCGCCGTCCCATGCTGAGTGCGAGTACGATACTGATTCTGAGCGGATTCCTGATTGGGCTGACAACCAGCAGCGGTCTCACCGGGGAAATGCAACGACTGGTGTTCTTCGCGGGGCTCGTCGGAGTGCTGGCGTTCATCGGTCTGGACCATGTCGCGGAACGGCGGCGACTTCGGCAGGAAGCGAAGGAGCAGCAACTGATCGAGGATCGACTCGCCCGGCATGTCAATCGCTGCGATACCCTGCGCGATCCGGCGGATACGGACACCTGGAGGCCGATGTCGTCGATCGCCGCCGACCAGGAGTGTCGTGAGGCGGAGACAGCGCTGGTGTGAGTTAAGAGCGGAGTGCAGAGAGTCAAGCGCCGAGAGTTGAGTGCTGGGAGCAGCACCGTCATACTGCCTGGGGCAAGAGCGACACCACCACAAACGGACTTCCCACGGAGGGATGCATGAGGGTCTCGTCTTCTCATCTGTTGATGCTCGCTGCCGGGTGCCACTGCTGGCTTGTCCAGCAGTGCCGTGGGGTACTGGTCAGATCAACCCGAAGTTCAGGTCGAGATGTTGCGCTCGTTGCATTCACACTGTTCGCAACTAGCGTGGGCACCAGCCGGGCCGACGAATCTCCGCTGGCGCACCGCGTGCTGGTCAAGGTCAACGGGGATCCAATTACGTCGGCCGATCTGGAGCTCGCCTGCCTGTCCCGCGGGCTGCCAGCCGATGTGGACAGCGAGACCCGGCGGCTCGTCCTCGAACAGCTGATCGACGAGCGGCTGATGCGTGCTTTTCTGTCCGGGAGACGGGCCGAGCCGAATCCCATCGCGCTCGAAGCGCAGGTCGAACGCATTCACGGATTGATCCGTAGGCAAGGGGGTGATCCCGATGAGATCCTCGGTCGTCTGGGGTTCACCGATGCGACGCTACGGGAGACATTGGCGTTGCCGCTGGCGTGGGAGACGCATGTGCTGCGGATCCTCACCGAGGCCCAGTTGAAGACGTACTTCGAGGAACATCGTCGCGAACTGGATGGAACGCAGGTTCGGGCCCGGCACATTCTGATCAAGCTGCCTGCTGATGCAGACGCGGCGAAGGATGAGCAGGCGCGAGTCACACTGACGCAGCTACGCCGGCAGATCGAAGCCGGGGCACTCAACTTCGGCGACGCAGCAAAGGTCTCATTCCAAGCACCCAGTGCATCAGCCGGCGGTGATGTCGGCTTCTTTCCTCATCGGGGTGTGATGCCCGTCGCGTTCGCGAATGCCGGCTTTGCCACTTCTGTCGGCAAGGTTGCGGGTCCGGTGCGCACGCCGGCAGGCCTGCACCTGATTGAGGTCACCGAGGAAAAGCCGGGTCAACTCAGCCTGGAGGATGTGCGGGACGAGGTCGTAGCGTTGCTGTCCCGGGAATGGTGGGAGACCGAGGTGGCCGCAGAACGTGCGCAGGCGACGATCGTTCGGGTTCCGTGACTCGAGTACCCACGGGACGCTGCCCGTGGGCTTTGTGATCGCTCACAGTCGCGAGTCGATCCACTCGGCATCAACGAAGCGTCTGAGCAACCAGCGCAGGGTGTGGTCCTGTCGCTGGGCGGTCTGTTCCGGTGAGAGCAATCCCTCGGCGGAAAGCGGTTCGAACCCCCGTGGTCCGGGTGTCAGCGCCCAGCGTTCCTGGCGGGCCGTCTGACGGAGCCGTTCTTCCAGCCGGTTCGCCCAGACAATGCCGAACAGATCGCGAAAGTCGCCCCAGACGCGGTTCCATCCGCGCGGTGCCGTCTGCATGTCATGCATCTTGCGCACAGCTTCTCCCGCCGCCAGCCCGAGCAGAATTGTCGCGGCCAGTCTCCAGGGGTCGGGGGATGTCGGCGATGCATCCATCCCGGCCGACAGAGGTGTGACAACCAGCACGAGGCTGACAGCCAGCAGACTCGCCGCCAGCAAGAAGCGCGTGCCGAGGTAGTTGCCGGCACTCATGACGAGGACGATCCCGAAACCGACGAGAGTGGGTGCTTCGAGCTGCAAGCGGGCGGTGTCACTCATAAACCAGACGGTGACTGCGGGCCAGCCGAGCACGGCCAGCATGGGAATGAGCACGAACAGTGTCCAGACGCGGTGGCCGGGCCGCCGCGCACCGAGTGCTGCCAGCAACGGGCAGAGGCTGATGAGCGCGACGGCGTACCACAGTTGATCCCGCAAGCGGGATGACGCGATGTCGGGGACGAGTTCTGCCAGACACGCTGCACACCACAGACTCAGGGCCACTGCCCCCCAGCTGCGCGCCGTCGTGAGTGTGGAATTGCGCACCAGAGGGCCGGCACGCACAATGGCCCGGACCACCAGCGCGAGAGAGAGTCCGGTCGCCACGAAGAAGAACAGGTGCATCGCCGGTGATCAGGTTTGTAGCAGTGAGTCCGCGCAGTCTGCAGGTAGCGATTACAGGGAGATGCTCCTGGACACTCGCGCGTCGCATCTTATCCGCACCGTTACCTTGGTCACAGAGATTCCATGTATCGCCGACAGTTCAAATGCGAAAACCGTCGGAGTTGCATCACAAAAATCCGATTCGATCCGGCCAATCGTGACGACTGCCGAACCCGCAGCCAGGTTGCTGCAATTCCTGCGCATTGGCACTCAGTCTTCCACGAGGTTAGTCGAAAACATTGGGCAGGTGGACCCACACGTTTGTTGTGAGGGGTGAACGAGGTCTCCGAACGGTCGCCCGAGACTCCCACAAAAGCTTCGACCGAGACGAAACCAGCCGTTCCTCACGTACCCAACCCGGAAGACTCGAGGAGATTTCAAGATGAAGTGGACAAGTCTGATCGCTGCTCTGATGCTCTGTGCCAGTGTCAATTCGGCCGACGCTGGTCTGTTCGGCTGTCACAAGCGGTGCGGTGGCTGTGCCCCGAGCTGCTGTGCGCCGTCCTGTGCGGCTCCCGCGAATGCCTGCTGTGATAACGGCAACGCATGTGGCTGTGCAGCTCCCGCTGCTTGCGGCAATGCCTGCGACAACGGCAACGCCTGTGGATGTGCGGCTCCCTCCGCTTGCGGCAACGTCTGTGACGGCGGCAACGCCTGTGGCTGTGCGGCTCCCGTGACCTGCTGTGCTCCCTCCGCCGCGTGCTGCGACGGTGGCTGCAACAGTGGCTGCGGATGCGGACATCGTTCGCACCTGTTCGGCTGCTTCAAGGGCTGGGGACGTGGTTTGTGCAACAAGCGCGCCTGCTGCGCTGCGGCACCGACCTGCTGTGCTCCGGCTGCCGTCAGCTGCTGTGCCCCCGCCGGCAACAGCTGCTGCGACCCGAGCTGTGCCGCTCCCGCTGGCTGCTGCAACTAAAGGTTTGTAACTAGCTCGCGGCGTCTGTTCGGCGAAGAACAGCACCGCGAAGAGTCAAGACACGTGAGGACGAGACCCGGGGGGAGAACTTCTCTCCCCGGGTTTCTGCTTTTGTGGTGGGTTGAGAGACGAGAGACGAGAGCAGCTCCATCTCCCGACCACTTTGCCACTTGCCAACCACCACGAGCCAACCCGGCCACTCGCTGGCATCAGTTGCCCAGGGTCTTTACGCTGAGTGCAGATTTATCGTTTCGCGCGGCTCCCTCGAACTCTGAACTCTCTGCGACAGGCTTCGCATGGCACGCTGTCTGGTCACTGGGGGGGCAGGCTTCATCGGAAGCCACCTCACCGAACGCCTGCTTAGTGACGGACATCACGTCGTGGTGCTCGACGACCTCTCGACTGGCCGGCGGGAGAATCTCGCCGCGGTGGTCCATCATCCAGCCCTGCAGGTCATCACGGGCTCCATCACCGATCCGGTGGTGCTCACCGACGCTGTGCGCGGGACCGATGTCATCTATCACCTGGCGGCAGCCGTCGGCGTGAAGCTGGTGGCCGACAATCCGGTCCACACGATCGAGACCAACATCTACCCGACGGAGTGCCTGTTAAGACTGGCGATCCAGGGAGGCCAGCGGTTCTATCTGGCCTCCACCAGCGAAGTTTACGGAAAGAACCCTCGGTCGGAGTGGACCGAGGAGGACGACCTCGTGCTGGGACCGACCTCGCGGCCGCGTTGGGCCTACGGATGTTCCAAGGCCATCGATGAGTTCCTCGCGCTCGCCTATTGCCGCAAGTATCAGTTGCCGGTGGTCATCGGCCGGTTCTTCAATGTCGTCGGCCCTCGGCAGGTGGGCAACTATGGCATGGTCATTCCGCGCTTCGTGGAGCAGGCACTGCACGGAGGTCCGCTGACCGTCTATGATGACGGCAGCCAGGTTCGCTGTTTTGCCCACGTTCGCGAAGTCGTGGATTGTGTCGTCCGCCTGATGGAGACGCCCGATGCCGTGGGCCGCATCTTCAACATTGGCAGCGATCAACCGGTCAGCATGCGTGA
The DNA here is from genome assembly GCA_963707405.1 of uncultured Planctomycetaceae bacterium. GTDB lineage: Bacteria > Planctomycetota > Planctomycetia > Planctomycetales > Planctomycetaceae > CAVPPT01. The sequence continues at coordinate 42,189 of CAVPPT010000030.1, forward strand.
ACTGGCGGAGCAAATTGCCGCCCGCGTCGACAAGAATCTGCCTGTGCAGTTCATCCCGTACCAGGAGGCATACGGTGCCGACTTCGAAGATGTCTCGCGACGTGTGCCTGTGGTAAGCCGGCTGCAGGAGACGATCGGCCAGAAACCCTCGATGCCTCTGGGCGAATTGCTGGATGACATCATTCGCTGGAAGCGGCACTCATTGGCGGCAGGTGTTCCATCGGACTGATCGGCAGAATCTGCCGCTCTGAATTCCACACGTTCGATTGCCGCAACCTCTTGGCTTCGTGGTGACTTCCGGCAGCGTGTGGAACATCGACCTGCGCTGCTTGAATTGTCTCGCAACATGATGGCGGAATCGTGGCATCCCGTCTTGACCCACCCTGAGGAAATCCATACCTTCCCGCCGCGTTGAACGTGACAGCGACGGCTGACACGGGAAACGTCAGACACGTGTCGGTTGTTTCACGACGTGCATTGCATGTGGTGAATCGCCAGGGACGGCGCCGCTGGCATGGACGCTGGCGGTCCCGATTCCTGAAACCAACATCCTGATGGCTTTGCCAATCGCCCCCGGAAGTAGCTGGAGTCCTCCGCCCCCCTGGGACTCGCTATTTCCGGGTTTTTTGTTGCGCGCATCGTTCTGCAGCAACTGGTCAGCGGGACGACTTCGCCACAGCCGTGTTGCCTTCGCCGGCACCTCCGGAGTCCCGCGATCGCGACGGCATCGTCACTCGAGCGCCATCCGGATGATCGGTGGTTCCCTGTCAGTCGCCAGAATCGTGAGCGCGGCCATTCCTTCGGTGCATCGGTCGTAACGCGCTCGCCCGATTTGTCGGAGCCCCGACGGGTCGTCATCCGAAGTAACGAGGGTCACACGTCCAGGACGCGAGGTTGCCCGCGCGCATTGTGTGAGAAGTTTACGTCCAGTTGCCGTCGCCCGACGGCCGAGATGTCCATGCGTTGCAAACACTGCTTGAGTTCCAACCTGCGGATGGCGCGCGTGCGCTGGTTCGAGCGACTCTTCGTCCCACTCGTCGTCAGGACGATTCGCTGCCGGCATTGTTTTCACAGACAGTATCAAGTGTCGAACCCCGTAGTGCTGGGGATGTCCCGAGTGTTCCGGCGGATCGACACGGTGTTCTCCATCACGGGTCCCCGCTGGCTTCGTCGGGCCGCGGAGCGCAGACCCTCCGCATCCAGTGTGCAGAGCACACGAAGGCCGGGTGAAACGGCCCGACCCTAATGCTTTGTCAACAGCTTAAATTCGGGTGCCACTGGCTCCGCGAGTGTATCACAACGAGCGTGATCCGTGGATGTGGCACTGGCAAAGCCAGTGGCACACAACCCGAAATCCACGGGGTGACACAGCCCTAGCGCCCGATGTGGCCCAGGCACAGCCAGTGGCATACGGCAGAATTCCGCGGGTCGCCAAATGAGCAGTTGCGTTTGGCCGACGTCTCGGTACTCTGGAAGGGTTGCACGATCTCTCCGACTCCCGCAATGACCCGGCGGCGAATGCGTCTGCTGAGGGTCCTGTCTGGGGGATGGGGCACGGTCGTGTCCTCGTCCTGCCGTCGGTCTGTGATCCCTGCTCAATCGGGACGCGGACATTCGGCACCGATCCATCCCAGACACGCGCAGCAACTGGCGGGCCAACATGTCAACTGCGGAGATCTCGACCAAACCCCCGTGCGCACAGTGAGCAGTGAGACCCCCCAGGGTCGGCCTCTGGCTGCGATCGCTGTGGCGGTGACGCTGCTTCTGGCCCACCTCCCGCTGGTGCAGTTGTACCTGCGGCGGTTGTGGGATCTCGACCACTACTCGTTTGCACCGCTGCTGGTGCTGGGTGTGGCGGCGCTCCTCATCCAGCGCTGGTTGGCGCTCCCGGCGGGGACGTGTGCTGATGCGGGGGTGCCTGTCAAGGCGGCGGTCGTGTCGCTCGTGCTGCTATCGATTGCCTCCTGGCTGGTCTCCCCCTGGCTGGCCATGATTTCGCTCGTGATCTGCGCGGGGCTGCTCCTGCGGCACTTCACCGGTTCGTACTGGTGGTCATTCCTTCCGGTGTGGGCGCTGCTGGTGTTGCTCATTCGTCCGCCGTTTCAATACGACGCGCGACTGATCAGCCGGCTGCAACTCGAGTCCTCCCGGGCGGCCAGCGGCGTCCTGGAGGAGATCTCAATTCTGCATGTCATGGATGGCAACGTCATCCGCATTCCCGGGCGGCGCGACTTCCTCGTGGAAGAGGCCTGCAGCGGCATTCATTCCGTATTCGCCCTGCTGACGGCGGCGGCGTTCTATGCCGCCTGGTCGCGCCTGCCGCTCATCCGCGCCATCCCGCTGATGCTCAGCGCCCTGGTCTGGGCCGGGCTGATGAACGTGCTGAGGATCACCGCCATTGTATTTGCGGATGAGCACTTTCAGATCGACTTGACCAGCGGCTGGCCTCACGAAGCGATGGGCTTCGTGCTGTTCTTCCTCGCCGTCCTGATGCTGGTGCTCACCGACCAGTTCCTGCAATTCTTCCTGAATCCGATCCCGGTGAACTTCGCGGGTGCGAAGCAGGTGATCGACAAGAACTGGCTGGCGCGGACGTGGAATCGACTGATGGAAGCTCCGGCTGCCGTCGATGAGGCCGCCATCGCCGCTGCCCGCAACATCGCCTCGCGCAACAAGTCGTCGCTGGGGAGCGCCGCCCGCCTGGTCGCAGCCGGCGTGATCTGCCTGCTCAGCGTGGGGATGGCCGGTTGGCAGATGAAGTCGCTGCAGACGGCGCAGGAGCCGGACTCGCAGGTCTCACAATCCCTCAACCAGATCGACGCCGCCGACCTGCCGGCGGAGATCGATGGGTGGACACGTGCGAACTTCGCCGCCGAACGGCTGCGTGCGGGAGGTGCCTTCAGTGAAGAGAGCAAGACCTGGACCTATGTGAAACCGCGCGGCGACGTGTCCCCGGCTGAGGCATCGGGACCGGACGAGGTGAAGGCGTTTCTCGTTTCACTCGACTACCCGTTCCGAGGCTGGCACGACCTGACGAACTGCTACATCGGCCAGGGATGGGAGATCGTCTCACGGAACAGCACCACGATGGGGCCGCGTGAAGGGGGGCAACCCCTGCACATCACAGAAGCCGTGCTGAGCAAACCCGGACAGAGCCACCAGCTGCTGCTGTTTACGGGCTTCGATGAGACGGGCGAACATATCGCGAATCCCGCCCTGCAGAAGTGGTGGGTGCGGCCGGTCTGGGAGATCAAGCGCAGGTTGACCCGGCAGCTCGCCAATCAGGCTCCCACACTGTCGAGTGAATGGCGGCTGACGACGCAGTTTCAGCTGCTCACCGCCATCGCCGGGACGACACCCACCGAGGAAGAACTGGCATCGGCCCGCGACCGGTTCAGTACGCTCTGTCAGGAAATCAAGACGCAACTGCACGAGAAGAGCAGCCACCCAGCCATGAATCAACCCGACAAGACCCCGACTTCACCATTCCCGCAACGATCCAATCGCAAACGTGGTCTCCGCGCGGCGATCGGAGCGCTGACGAACTTCGTCTATCTGTGGACAGCGTCGCGCCCCTTCAAGAAGCTGGCCTGGGGACTGCCCGCACTGGCTGTGCTGGTGGGTTTGCCGGTGCTCTCGGCGATGGGGAGCCGGGGGGCGAACCCTGAAGAATACGCCAAGCGGGCCACACAGGCGACAGAGGAGAAGGATTTCGACGCTGCCAAAAAGTGGTTGCAGAAGCTCGTGAAGCTGCAGCCTGAGAACACGAGGACTCAGATTGTTATGGCCAATCTGATGCGCGAAAGCGACGGGGATGCAGTGGCGGACGAGGAGCTGGCCAAGCTGGCGCCCCTGGAGGGAACGCAGGTCGGCGACCCGCAAGCGCATCGCATAGCCGCCTCGCGCCGCGGACCTGCTGCCCACAGACCCGGCTACCGCGTTGACGCATGAGCACGTCCGGCCGCTACGGGATGCCATCACGCATCTCTCCAAGGCCTCACAGCAGCTGCCTCAGAATGAGGAACTCCTGCGTCAGATCAGTGAACGGGAAGTGCTGCTCGCGCGCCTGCTGTTGACTCCGACGACCGAACGTCCCACGCCTTCTGACGAAGAACGTGCCGAAGCAGAACGATTGGTCGACGCTGTACTGGCGCGCGATCGTTGGCACGCCGGTGCTGTTGCCCTCAAGGCGCAGCTCGTCTTTCCGACGGAACCGGCGCAAGCGGTCGCGCTGTTGCAGCGCATTGCTCCGCAGTTGCCCCAGGTGCGTTTCAACATCGCACAGATTCTCGCACAACAGGGGGATCAGCGTGCGGCTCGGGACGAACTCACGCAGGCCCGCGACCAGTTTCGCCAGAAACTCAAGGAAGACCCCAAAATTGTCGACAACCGGTTAGGGTTGGCGAGCGCCATGATGGGCCTGGGTGAAATGGCCGAAGCGGCCCGCATCATTGAAGAAGCGCTGCCTGATTTGGCCAAGGGGGAAGAAGGTGAAGCCGACCCACGACTCGTCGACGCCTGGCTGCAGATCTGCCTCTCCCGGGCAGGAGCCGAAATGAAGCAGCCCGAGCCCAACTGGACGCTCATTCTGCAGCTGCTGGATGCCGTCTTCGTCAAAGCTCCCGAAGACCCCCGGCTGCTCAATGTCCTCGCCGTGGTGGTCTCGCAGCACCAGGGTGAAGGCTTCGAGCGCCTCCGCAGCCAGCTGCAGGATGCCCTCGCCGACGGACGGGCACCCGCGACCTGTCACCTCGTCCTCGGGACGGCCCTGGGGACCAAGGGAGAACTGGAGCCTGCCATCCGGCATCTGCGCGGCCCGGCAGGCTTACCCCACCAACCCGCTCGTCGCCAACAATCTGGCGATGTTTCTCATGCAGTCCGATCCCACGAACACCGCCACTCTGGAGGAGGCCCTCGAAATCGCCAACCTGGCGGTCCAGCAACTACCGGAAGCTCCGCACGTCCTCGACACGCGCGGCCAAATCCTCTTTCAATTGGGACGCTACGACGAGGCCCTGATCGATCTGGAGAAGTCGGTGCGGCTACCGGTGGAAGCGGCTGCCCGTCATGAGATGCTGGCGACGATCTACGAGAAGCAGGGGAATGCCGACATGGCCGAGCGCCACCGTGCCCGCGCTGCGGGCCTGAGAACGGTGGAGCCTGCCCCCGATGAGAAGCCAGCAACTGACGAACAGCCTGCCACACAAGAGCAGCCCGTCACTGAAGAACAACCTGCGACGGACGAGGGACCGCAGTAGGCTGGACTCGTTGTGTGATCGTGAGCACTCCAGTGGGTAGCACCGCTTCTTGATCCGGGGCTACCCGCTTGTGCAGTTTCTTCGAAAGCGGCTGTCGGCAGTCTCAGACCAGCACGTCGTGGACGACGTTGCCATACACGTCCGTCAGGCGAAAGTCGCGACCGGCGTGGCGGTAGGTGAGTCGCTCGTGATCCAGCCCCAGGGCGTGCAGCAGGGTCGCGTGCAGGTCGTGCATGTGGACCGGATTCTCGACCGGGGCATAACCGAAGTCGTCGGTCGATCCGTAGGTCAGTCCGCCGCGCACACCTCCACCGGCCATCCACATGGTGAACGCCCTGGGATGATGATTGCGGCCGTCGCCGTTTTCGACCATCGGCGTGCGGCCGAACTCGGCACCCCAGAGCACCAGCGTGTCTTCGAGCAGCCCGCGCTGCTGCGAGATCGTCGAGCAGGCCGGCGATCGGGCGGTCGACCTTGGCCGCCTCGGTGATGTGGCCCTCCTGCACCTTCTTGTGATGATCCCAGGTGTAGTCGGTCGAGACCTGGATGTAGCGCACGCCGTGCTCGGCGAACTTGCGCGCCAGCAGGCACTGCCGGCCGAAGTTGTCGGTCGGTTCTGTGCCGATGCCGTACAGATCGAGCGTCTCCTGGGTTCGTCGCCGAGACTCATGATCGCCGGGCATGGTCGACTGCATGCGGAACGCGAGTTCGTAGTTGGCGATCAGTCCTTCAATCCGCGGGTCGACGACCGTCTCGCGCAGATGCTGGTGGTTGAGTGACTGGATCAGGTCGAGTTGCGACTGCTGCAAGCCCGGATCCAGTTGCTGGTTGGCCAGGTTCGAGACGACGGCCTGGGCGATCGGGATTTCTGCCGAGCCGATCGCCATGCCCTGATGAGCGGCGGGCAGGAAGGCGCTGCCGTAGTTCTGCACGCCGCCGTGACCCCGAGGCGGCGAGATCGTGACGAAGGCCGGCAGGTTCTCGCTCTCGCAGCCCAGTCCATAGCTGACCCAGGCCCCGACACTGGGCCGCACGAGGTTCGCCTGACCGGTGTGCAGTCGCAGCAACGCCTCGCCATGTGCCGTGCCCTCGGTGTGCAGCGAGCGGATCACGCACAGCTTGTCGGCGTGCCGGGCCAGTTGCGGAAACAGCTCGCTGATCCAGACGCCGCCTTCGCCGTGCTGGGCGAATTGAAACGGCGAACCGAGCAGCGTGCCGAGGTTCTCGCGCTCGCTGCCGACGTCTTTACCCAGCAGCGGCTTGCCATCGTCGGTGTTGAGCCGCGGCTTCGGATCGAAGAGGTCGACATGACTGGGCCCGCCCCACATGAACAGAAAGATGACCCGCTTGGCACGGGGAACGAGGTGCGGTGAGTCGACACGGCGTCGCTCAGCGAGCGCGGCGACTCGGCACGAGCCTGCTTTCCCGCCAGCGCCGCCAAGGCCACCTGTCCGAACCCGCAGGCGCTCGCGGCGAGCATCTCGCGGCGATTTGAGGTCGGAGTGAATTGATGGCAGCTCATGACTTACTCCAGAATCTGAAATCGGCTCGAGGCAAACAGTGCGTGAGCAGCCATCGACCACGCTCGAGTTCGGCATCCCCGGCACCACTGTCGGCCAGGTGCATGCGCATGTCCCGCACGAACGTCAGCAGTGTCGGCGCCCTCATCGTCAGAACCGCCTCCATTGAGCATCCGTTCGAACAGCCTCTTCAGACGCTCTTCATCGTCAGCATCTGCAGAGCCCGCTCCGATTTGCTCCGCCACCGCCTGTGCCGCCGCCATCACGGAGTCGTCATTGAGGAGGAACAGGCCCTGCGTGGCCACCATGGTCTGTGGCCGCATCCCGGTCGTGGCGTGCGGGTCGGCGAAGTCGAAGACGTCGAACAACTCCGGCAGATCGTTGCGAATGACCGGCAGGTAGACGCTGCGGCAGGGAAAGTCGGTCCGTCGTCGGTTCTTGTTCTCCCCGACGGCGGTCGCCTGGTCGCCCAGGTACCAGACGGTCGAATCCATCGGCGTGAGATCGAGTCTGCCGGCGGCAGAGAGCATCGCGTCGCGCAACGATTCCGGATCGAGACGGCGGCGGTGGGCCCGCCACAGCAGCCGGTTCTCCGGGTCGAGGGCATGGCCGATCGTCGTGCTGACTGCTCATCTGCAAACGTCCGGCTCAGGACGACCTTCTGACGAGCTGCTTGAGCGACCAGCCGGACTCGATCAGTTCGCCGGCCAGGTAGTCGAGCAGTTCCGGATGGCTGGGCGCTTCGCCGGTGCGGCCGAAGTTGTCGACGGTGCGGACGATGCCGACGCCCGATCAGGTGATGCCAGACACGATTGGCCAGCACGCGGGCGGCGAGGTGCCCGGCGCCGTGATCGACATCGGTCAGCCAGTGGCCAGCTCGAGTCGACCGCTTTGTGCTGCGGGACCTCACGGTCGCTTCATCGCAGAGCACCTGCAGGAATCCGCGGGGCACCTGATCGCCCGGGCGATCGAACTGTCCGGCGAGTCGGATGAGTTCGTCGGCCGGCGTCTCGCGTTCGCCGGGGATCATGGCCCGCGGCGGAATGGCGGGGGAGGCATCGAGCGTCGCCTTGAGTTCGGCGACAAATGCCTTCTGTGCCTCGATGCGTTCTGCCAGCGGTTGAGCGTCATCCTGCGCTTCCTCAGCGACGGCATCGGCGTGTTCAGTCGACGAACTTGCCGAATCGCCTCTGCATCACCCTGTTCGAGCAGCTCCAGTGCCGACTTGGCGCGTTTGACGCGCTCCTTGCAGACGCGGATCGATTGCGCCAGTAGTGTTCGTAGGCTTCGTCGAGTTCGTCACCCTCGGGGCCGAGACCGACGAGCTGCTCCATGACGCGCTGCTCGCCCAGCATGTAGCGCTGCTCCATGACCTGTGTCGACGTCAGGATGCCGGCCAGCGCGTAGTAGTCGGCGGTGGGGATCGGATCGAACTTGTGATCGTGGCAGCGGGCACATCCCAGAGTCTGCCCCAGGACGGCCTTGGCCGATCGTGTCGATCTGTTCGTCGGCGACCTCCATGCGCTGTTGCTCGGCATCGATTCCCAGCAACACCTTGGGGCCGACGACCAGGAAGCCGGCCGCGATCCGCTGCTGGTCTCGCTGTGCGATCGAATCGAACGGGAGCAGGTCCCCGGCGATCTGCTGCGTCAGAAACTCGATCGAACGGCAGGTCCGCGTTGATCGCGTCGATCACCCAGTTGCGGTACCGCCACGCTTCGCGGAACAGAAAGTTTTCGTCGAGGCCGTTGGAGTCGGCATAGCGGGCGAGGTCGAGCCAGTGCCGGCCCCAGCGCTCACCGAACTGGGGCGAGTCCAGCAGTTGATCGACCAGCTGTTCGTAGGCATCAGGACGTTCGTCCTCCACGAACGCCGCCAACTGTTCGGTGGTCGGTGGCAGGCCGATCAACTGGAAGTAGACCCGCCGCGCAAGGTGCGCCGATCGGCCGGGGGTGCGGGCTGCAGGTGTGCGGCTTCCAGCGGTGCGAGAATGAAAGCGTCCACAGTCGACCTGGGCCACGTGACGTCTTCAACCTGCGGAGGCGCGCTGCGTGAGAGGGGCCGATAGGCCCAGTGCTCCCGGCCTGCGAGGGGATCCGATGGGGGAGCTTGAGCCGAATCCTCGGGTGCGACAGCCTCGTCTCTGGGATCGATCGCACCCAGTCGGATCCACTGTTCGAGACGGGCGACCTCGTCTGGCGAGAGAGGGTTGTCAGGCGGCATCTGCAGGTCGGGATCGGTATAGCGCACCGCCCGAATGAGCAGGCTCGCCTCGACATCTCCCGGGACCACAGCCGGGCCGTTGTCACCGCCGGTCTCCCATCCTGTCCGAGCGTCGAGCGTCAGCCCCCCCTCGCTCTTGCGGGATCGAGCTGCATGGCACGAATAGCACCGCTTGGACAGCAGAGGGCGAATGTGTTGCTCGAAGTAGGCGATGCCCAGTTCCGCATCCGGAGCAGCACTCTGGAGTGGTGAGGGGTCTGCGTGCAGCAGCGCGATCAGCAGGGCTGTCTGTAAGAATAGCCGCATGCGGGTTGTCGTGAGCCTCGAAGAAGTTGCAGAGAACCTCCTGGTCACATCGAACTGCTCCCAAAGATCGTACCCGATTTCAAGCCAGAATTTCAATTATCAACTGCTCAGCGCTCCGGTCACAAGGTTGCTGACGTGTCGCAGGAGCGGGCTCGTGTGGTTGGCGCGATTCTCGGGGTGTGGGTGTGAGGGGCCAGTGGCCCCACGCCTTGATGAGCATCTGCACCGTGTGCGTGCAATCCACCGGTTACAGCTGGGAGCAATCCGGCACTGGGCTCCGGCACTGGGCTGTGTGGCCGGGACTCATCTGTGTGGGTGTGTAATCTCCGCAGACGGCGGGCAGCGCCGGCACAACGTGCAAAGCTGCCCGGTCGTTCACGAGGAGGCGCTTGCTTCAGGCGTTCCTGGATTGCTCCCGCAGAAATGAGGTGACACGCTGCGGACTGACGATCCCCACCACTTGATGCTCCATGTCGATCACCGGGACATGCCGAAACCCGCTGACTGCCATGACACACAAGGCGCTCGCGGCGGAGTCCGTCTCAAAGACGAACACGGGATCTCTGGTCATGACGCTGCTGACGGGCTGTGCCTTCAGTTGGTCGTACTCCAGGGCGACTTTGTCGAGGAAATCCCGATCACTGAAGACGCCGACGAGCCGGCCCTGCTGCTCGACCAACAGACAGGCAATGTGTCCGCGGGCCAGTTTCTGCAGGGCGGATTCGATGGTCGCTTCGGGCGAGATGCTGGCATACGGCTGGGTACGGATGGCGGCGACGGTCTGCTCCTGCAGCGCCTGTTCGAGCGGATCGTCGTAGGTGGGCGGGTCGTAGTTCTCCAGGGGATCCTGAAAGTTCTGCGGCGGATTGCTTCGATTACTGTTCATCACTCAGGCTCCTTCTCGCGCTGCGGGATAGGCTTCGGTCCCCACTCGTTGCACCATCACGGTGCCTGGAAAATGCTCGGCCACATACTCCATCAACCCCTTCTGGCCCGTCAGGCCGGCGACCTTCCCCTGGTCGTCAACGACCACGACGAATCGGGCGTTCTTGACTTCCATCGCCTCCACAATGGTTTCGATCGCGTCCGGCATTGTGACCCAGGGAAAAGCCACTGCCATGTGCAGGTCCACGATGTCATCCAGAACCGCAGGGGACTCGGCCATCAGGTTGCGAAGCATTGCTTCGGTGAAGATGCCCAGGGGTTCAGACTGTTCATTCACAACAACGGCACACCCCAGTCGCGCCTCGCGCGTGCGAGGACCGCATCGCGGACCTTCGTGGTGGGCTCGATGTTGACGGACGGCCTCAGCGTCAGGCGACTGACCGGTTCTGTTTGCATGTTCTCGTGAAGACCCATCTCGGTGCTCCTTGATCAGACGTGTTTCTTACCAGCGATCCGTTTCGAGATATTCGTGAATGGAACGTGCCGCCGTACGACCCGCACCCATCGCCAGAATCACGGTGGCGGACCCGCTGACAATGTCACCTCCGGCAAACACGCCCCGTTTCGTCGTGCGCATCGTCTGCTCGTCGGCCATGATGTAGCCCCACTTGTTGGTCTGCATGTCAGGAGTGGTGGACTGCACCAGCGGGTTCGCGCCGGTGCCGATCGCGATGATTGCCACGTCCAGGGGCAGGACGAATTCGGAACCTGCGACTGGCAGTGGACGGCGACGTCCCGATTCATCCGCGTCTCCGAGTTCCATCCGGAGCAGCTTCACTGCCGACAGGTAACCGTCGTCGTTGCCGAGAAACTCGACCGGATTGTGCAGCGTAAGGAATTGCACTCCTTCATCCTTGGCATGGTGCACTTCTTCGCGCCGTGCGGGCATTTCTTCCTCACTGCGGCGGTAGATGACGTACGCATTCCGGGCCCCCAGACGCACTGCAGAGCGAATGGCGTCCATGGCCGTGTTGCCCCCGCCGATCACGGCGACGTCGCGGTCACGGCAGTCGTAGATCGGCGAGTCGTAGTGCTCGGGATCGTACGCCTTCATCAGGTTGACGCGAGTCAGGAACTCGTTCGCCGAATAAACGCCGCCGAAATGCTCGCCCGGCAAGTTCATGAACCTGGGCAAGCCTGCTCCGGTGGCGATGAATACGGCATCATAGCCTTCTTCGTCGAACAACTCGTCGATCGTGACCGTCTTGCCGACGACGACATTGGTCTGAAAGTCGATGCCCATTTTTCGCAGGTTGTCCACTTCGTTCCGGACAATCTCCTTGGGCAGACGGAACTCGGGGATGCCATAGACCAGCACGCCGCCAATCTCGTGCAGCGCTTCGAACACCGTCACCGTGTGGCCCTTCAGGACCAGATCGCCGGCGCAGCTCAGCCCGGCGGGTCCGCTGCCAACGATGGCCACCTTCTTGCCGGTGGGTGGTGCCCGGTCGGGGAGTCCGACCTGGCCAGTCGCTTGTTCGTAGTCCGCGACGAATCGCTCCAGATGTCCGATGGCCAGAGGGCTGAACCGCTTGGCAAGAATACAGGCTCCTTCGCACTGGTTCTCCTGGGGACAGACGCGACCTGTGACGGCCGGCAGCACGTTATCCTCGCGGATCTTGGCGGCGGCTTTGAGGTACTCGCCCTCCATCACCAGATCGACGAACTCGCGAATCTTCACGCCGACGGGACAGCCGTGCACGCACTTGGGATCGTTGCATGCCAGGCAACGCTGCGCTTCCCGTTCGGCCACTACGATCTGCAGGCCGAGGTTGACTTCTGTGAAATTATGGACCCGCGCCTGAGCGTCCTGCTCAGGCATCGCTTGCCTCGGGATGCGGGTTCGTTCCTTGGGAGGCAGTCGTTCAGCCATGGCAATTCAGGCAGGTGAGAGATCGGCTTCGGGATATCGCTGCTGCAATTGACAATGACGGACCTCGTCCAGCGCGTGTTGGGGGTCAGCCTGAACAGACGCCAGCGCTGCCTGTTCTCGCGCGCGATAGAGCGTGTTGCGTTGCGCCAAGGTCTTGAAATCCACCTCGTGGGCGTCGAACTCCGGACCGTCCACGCAGGCGAAGCGGCTTTGACCTCCGACAATCACCCGACAGCCGCCGCACATTCCGGTGCCGTCCACCATAATCGGGTTGAGGCTGACGATGGTCTTGATGCCGTGGGGGCGAGTCACTTCGGCCACAGCCTTCATCATGGGGATGGGGCCGATGGCCAGCACGCGGTCGATCTCCACCCCCTCGCGGATCAGTTGCTCCAGTTTCTGGGTCACGAAACCGTGCTCCCCAGCACTGCCGTCGTCTGTCATCACATGGAGTTCATCACTGGTGGCCCGCAGCTCATCTTCCAGGATGAGCAGTTCTCCGGTTCGGGCACCCACGATGCAGATGACCCGGTTGCCTGCCTGCTTCATGGCGACGGCGGTGGGATAGGCGATCGCCGTGCCGACGCCGCCGCCTATGATGACCACGGTTCCGAAGCGATCGACTTCGGACGGTTCGCCCAAGGGGCCGACCACATCCAGGATGCCATCGCCGGCCTCGAGCATGTTGAGCAATCGGGTGGTCTTGCCTACACCCTGCACGATGATCGTGATGGTGCCCTGATCCGGATCGGCATCAGCGATCGTGAGCGGAATTCGCTCGCCGTGTTCATGAATCCGGAGGATGACGAACTGCCCCGCTTTGCGGCGACGGGCGATGCACGGCGCATGAATGCGAAAGAGCTTGACTTCGGGAGCGAGGAATCGGGCTTCTTCGATGGCAAACATGCTGTGGCGAAGGTGCAACTTGTGTACCGGAGCAATGATCGGACCCCCGCGCAGGCGGTCAGGGGGTCCGAGACAACGCGCAGTCTGTCTGGATTCGCCCGGTGTGCAGCGCAGCTGTGTGCACACTTGCGCACTCTCCGCACGTTTTCTCGCTGCTGTGGCTGTTCTGGATCGGCAGGAATTCGAATTCTTGAAGAGAAAGTGGCAGACTTCCCATCCGTCGCGAGTTTGGCAACCAAGTTGCAGAGACCGGGAGGAATGAGGATGCTCTGCCGGAGGTGGCCCTGTTGGACATTCCACAATCGCGCAGTCACTCCTGCGTTCAACCGCGAGGACATTTTCTGATGGCACTGGATTCCCTGAACGTGCATGTCTCGCCGGAAGAAGTTGAGTCCCGGTCGATTAAAGATTCACTGCTGCATCATCTGCACTACTCGTTGGCGAAGGACCGGTTCAGTGCGACTCGGCACGATTACTATCTGGCACTCGTGCATGCGGTGAAGGAGCGCCTGATTGGGCGCTGGCTCCAGACGCAGCAAAGTTACTACCACGAGGGTCGCAAACGTGTGTACTACCTGTCGATGGAGTATCTGACAGGGCGGACGCTGGCCAATGCCCTGGTGAACCTCGGGCTGCTGGAGTCCACGCGAGCAGAGTTGGCGGACATCGGACTGAATCTCGATGATGTGATTGCCACCGAGTGGGAAGCGGGATTAGGGAATGGCGGTCTGGGCCGCCTGGCCGCCTGCCTGCTCGATTCGATGGCGACCGAGGGGATGGCTGCCTATGGTTACGGCATTCGCTTTGAGTTTGGCATCTTTCAGCAGCGCATCGAGAACGGAGTCCAGATCGAGGCACCGGACAACTGGCTGCGTTTCGGCAATCCCTGGGAGATCGTCCGGCCGGAGGACTACTACGCGGTGTATTTTGGCGGCTACGTCCGGCAGTTGACGGATCCTCGGGGCCGCCACCAGTTCGAGTGGGTGCCGGATGAAGATGTCCGGGCGAAGGCCTTTGACGTGCCCGTGCCCGGCTACTGCAATGACACGGTGAACACGCTGCGTCTGTGGGCAGCGGACTCTTCGCACGGATTCAACCTGGAGTTCTTCAACCGGGGGGACTACCTCGGGGCCGTCGAGGAATCCAGCCGCAGCACCAACATCTCCCGGGTGCTCTACCCGAACGACAACGTATTCTGCGGGAAGGAACTGCGGCTGAAGCAGGAGTACTTCTTCGTGTCGGCGTCATTGCAGGACATTGTGCGGCGCTACAAGAAGATTCATGCCACGTTTGATGAGTTCCCGGACAAGGTCGCCATCCAGCTCAACGACACGCATCCTGCACTGGCCATTCCGGAGCTCATGCGGATTCTCGTGGACCTGCACGAACTGAACTGGAACACGGCGTGGGCCACAACTGTGGCCACCTTCGGTTACACCAACCACACGCTGCTGCCCGAGGCGCTCGAAGAGTGGCCGGTGAGCCTGCTGGGGCGCGTCCTGCCGCGACACCTGCAGATCATTTACGAGATCAACCATCAGTTTTTGAAGTCCGTGCGAGCGCAAGCATCCGGGTGATGTGGAGCGCCTGCGGCGCATGTCTCTGATTACCGAAGGCAGAGAGAAGCATGTGCGCATGTCTCACCTGGCGGTCGTGGGGAGCCATGCGGTCAACGGCGTCTCGCAACTGCATTCCGGGTTGCTGCGGACCCGGATGTTTCCCGACTTCGACGAGTTCTTTCCGCGGAGGTTTTGTGCCACAACGAACGGCATCACGCCCCGACGGTGGCTGCTGATCGCGAATCCCGCGCTTTCGGAACTGGTTACGGACCTCATCGGGGACCGCTGGCTGCAGGACATCTGCCTGCTGGAAGACCTGCTCAAGTTCTCCATGCGTCCCGAGGTGACGGCGCAGTGGGCCGCGGTCAAGCAACTCAACAAGGAGCGGCTCGCCGCGCTGATTCACGCGGAACTTGAGATGACTGTCGATATCAACTCGCTGTTCGACTGCCAGGTCAAGCGGATTCACGAGTACAAGCGGCAGTTGCTCAACATTCTGCACATCGTGGTACAGTACAACCGCATTCGATATGGCGTCCAGCAGAATGGTGTCCCCCGCACGGTGATATTTGCGGGCAAAGCGGCACCGGGTTATGAACTGGCCAAGTCCATCATCAGGCTGATTCATGCGGTTGCCGACGTCATCAACAACGATCCGCGCGTGGAAGACCGGCTGAAGGTGGTGTTCCTGGCCAACTACAACGTGTCGCTGGCCGAGTTGATCATTCCTGCGACCGATCTCTCTGAACAGATCTCGACTGCCGGCACCGAAGCGTCAGGAACCGGCAACATGAAGTCCATGCTCAATGGAGCCCTGACGATCGGGACGCTGGATGGAGCCAACATCGAGATCCTGGAAGCGGTTGGGCAGGAGAATATCTTCATCTTCGGGAAGACCGCCGAACAGGTGG
This sequence comes from uncultured Planctomycetaceae bacterium, assembly GCA_963707405.1. Taxonomy (GTDB): domain Bacteria; phylum Planctomycetota; class Planctomycetia; order Planctomycetales; family Planctomycetaceae; genus CAVPPT01. The sequence continues at coordinate 57,690 of CAVPPT010000030.1, forward strand.
AGGAGGCAGTCGCGGGCGATTACGATCCATGGGATGTCTATCACCACGAGCCTGAATTGCGGCAGGCGATCGACATGATACGCGACGGGTTCTTCTCCTCGGGCGACGAGACGGTGTTCGGACCGCTGATCGACGAGCTCTTTCGCGGGCGGGACCGCTATCTGGTGCTCGCTGAGTTTTCTGACTATGTGACCTGTCAGGAGAAGGTCGCCCAGGCATACCTCGACCAGGATCTGTGGATGCGCAAGTCGATCATCAACGTGGCCCGCTCCAGCCGGTTCTCGAGCGATCAGACGGTCCGCAACTATGCCCGAAACATCTGGGGGCTCGATGTCGACGGGTAGTCGGCGGGTCTGCACGCAATGGACCGGGGGAGGTCACCATAGTGTTTCTTCGCTTGGTCGCAGTGGCGGGAGGCCATGCGCTGTGGGACTCGGTGTGTGATCGAACAGTCCGGCGGTTCATCGCAGAGTGGTCCAGTTTTTGCAGATCGGATGTCAGGCTCAGTTTGAATTCGGAATATGGGACTCACACACAGCAACTCGGAGGTAGCGATGCAACAATTTGATCTCAAGGCCTGTGGAATCGAAGTCGAGCGGATCCTGCGGAACCCTTCCGTGGCGACGCTGTATCAGGAAGCCATGAAGCGCGATCCAAAGACGGCCATATCCGATCGCGGCGCTGATTGCCTACTCGGGTGACAAGACAGGGCGGTCCCCGAAGGACAAGCGGGTCGTGATGCACCCCGATTCCAAGGACGACATCTGGTGGGGCTCCGTCAACATGCCCCTCGACGAGAAGATCTTTGCCGTCAATCGTGAGCGGGCCATCGACTATCTCAACACGCAGGCCACACTGTATGTCGTGGACGGGTATGCCGGCTGGGATCCGGATCATCGGATCAAGGTCCGCGTGATCTGTGCGCGGCCTTACCACGCCCTGTTCATGGACAACATGCTGATCCGTCCCCAGCGCAGTGAACTGGCCTCCTACGGGGAACCGGACTGCGTGATCTACAACGCCGGTGCCTTCCCGGCAAATCGCTATACGTCCGGAATGACCTCCAAGACCAGCGTCGATCTCAGTCTCGAACAGCGGGAGGTAGTCATCCTCGGCACTCAGTATGCCGGCGAAATGAAGAAGGCGGTCTTCACGCTGATGAACTATTACATGCCCAAGGTGGGTGTGCTGTCGATGCATTGTTCGGCGACCGTCGCCCGCGATACGGAAGAGGCGTCGGTATTGTTCGGCCTGTCGGGTACCGGCAAGACAACGCTGTCGGCGGACCCGAAGCGACTGTTGATCGGGGACGACGAACATTGCTGGACCGATGCGGGCATCTTCAATATCGAAGGGGGTTGCTACGCCAAGGCCATCTATCTGACGCGCGAAGCCGAACCGCAGATTTTCGATGCCTTGCGATTTGGCGCCGTGCTGGAAAACGTCGTCTATGACGAGGGGGACCACCACGTGGACTTCTGTGATGCGAGCATTACCGAGAACACGCGCGGGGCTTACCCGATCGAGTTCATCGACAATGCCAGGATTCCGTGCATCGCCGGTCACCCGCGCCATGTGATCTTCCTGACGTGCGACGCCTTTGGCGTGCTGCCGCCGGTCAGCAGGCTCACCCCGGAACAGGCGGAATACCACTTCATCAGCGGTTACACGGCCAAGGTGGCCGGGACCGAGGTGGGAGTCACGGAACCCAAGGCTACCTTCTCGCCGTGCTTCGGGGGGCCCTTCCTGATGTGGCATCCCGGCAAGTATGCCGACCTGCTGGCTCAGCGAATTCGCAAGCACAAGGCATCCGTCTGGCTCGTCAATACAGGCTGGAGCGGAGGTGCTTACGGCGTCGGTTCGCGGATCAAGCTCGGCCATACGCGGGCGATCATCGATGCGATCTACTCCGGTGACCTGGCCAAAGCCGAAACGACGAAGGATCGCGTGTTTCAGTTGAATGCCGTCACCGCGTGTCCCCATGTCCCCAGCGAGCTTCTCGTGCCGAGAAACACCTGGGAGGACAAGGCCGCATTCGACGCGACAGCGCGAAAGATGGCGGGCCTGTTTAATGAGAACTTCGCCCAGTATGCCGACGGTGTCCGGGAGGAAGTCCGTAACGCGGGACCGATTCGCGACGCGTGAGCCCGCAGGTCTGATGTCGCATGGGGCACACACGCGCCCATTGATCACGAACGTCGTGAGCGTGTTCTGCCCATGCGACAGAGGGCCCAAGTTGTGACGCTGGCGCGAGCGCTCCAAGTCGACCGGAGAACTTTGCCGGAGGTGCGCAGTCGTTTCGCGCATGTGTGCGGAAGTGCACGGACACGGACATTCGAGGGAACGAACTCTACGGGAACCTTGAACTCGTGATGTGGGTGCGGGGCGGGCGGCATCGTCTTTGCAGCAGGTCGTCCAGTCGGTGCCGGCGGTGGCAGGCACGAAACGGGGACACAAGATGCCCAAAGCGGACAAGCTGAGCCTGATCGTTGTCGATGACGACCAACAATTCCGGCAGACGATGGTCGCGCGTTTCTGCCGGCGCGGGTTCGATGTCCATCAGGCGGGAGATGCGGAGACGGCTTGGAGCCTGGTGCAGCGGCGGGAGTTTCATGTAGCGGTCGTCGACATGGTGATGCCGGGAAAATCCGGACTCGAACTCCTGAAACAGCTTAAGAGCGCCGATACCGCATGCGAAGTCATCATGCTCACGGGCCAGGCCAGCGTCGACACCGCCGTCGCTGCCATGAAGCTGGGCGCGTTTGACTATCTGACAAAGCCATTTCCACTGGGAGACCTCGAACGGCTGATCGAACGGGCGTGTCGGCAGCACGAGTTGTCCCAGGAGAACCGCCAGCTCAAGTCGCTGCTGATGCATAACCGTCCGACACGCAAGATCATTGGCGAATCGCGGGCCATGCAGGAAGTCGTCAGGTTGATTGAGCGGGCTGGCCCCAGCGACAAGCCGATTCTGATTCAGGGAGAAAGCGGGACCGGCAAGGAACTCGTCGCGTGGGCACTGCACGAACACAGTGCGCGGGCCGCACAGCCGATGGTTGTCATCAATTGCGCAGCACTGCCGGAAACGCTGCTGGAGAGCGAGTTGTTCGGCCATGAGAAGGGGGCATTTACGGGTGCTGATGCCGCAAAACAAGGTCTGTTTGAGGTCGCTCACGGCGGAACGTTGTTCATCGACGAGATCGGTGAGATGCCGACGTCTGTGCAGGTCAAGCTGCTGCGTGTGCTCGAAGACGGTTCGTTAAGGCGCGTGGGCTCGATTCGCGAGCGGCAAGTGCAGGTGCGCCTGCTGGCGGCCACCAACCGGCACCTGGAGCGCCTGGTGGAATACGGCCGCTTCCGTGAGGATCTGTTCTACCGCATCAACGTGATGTCGCTGGATCTGCCCCCCCTGCGGGAAAGAGAAGGGGACATTCCGCTGCTGGTCGCACACTACCTCGGCGCCGACTGGGAGATCGAGGAGCAAGCACTGGAGTTGCTGCAGGCATACCATTGGCCGGGCAACGTGCGTCAGCTCATCAACGTGCTGGAGAGGGCCCAGATACTCTCGAATTACCACCTCATCCGCACAGTCGATCTGCCGCGCCAGGTACAGAAGGGAGCGGTGCCCGAGTCGGGGCGCGTGCAGCGGGAACCGGATGAATTGGCGACCCTGGAGCGTGCAAAAGTTCTGGAGGTGTTGCGGCGCGAGGAGGGAAACAAGACGCGTGCTGCTCGTGTGCTGGGGATCGACAGGCGAAAGCTGTATCGGCTGCTGGAAAAGCACGACATCCAGGAAGGCGACCTGGTGGCCAGTACATCTCGCATCGCACACTGACGCGAGGAAGCATCCGGACGTGCCGTGAACAGTCACATGCGAACGGGAAGTACTTGTGTGGCCCGTCGCGGCAGCGTGATGGTGACCTCGGCGCCTCGTCGATACTCCGGATTGATCGCGACGCGTCCGCCATGTCCTTCGACCAGCCGCCTGACGATGGCCATGCCCAGTCCCGTGCCATGCGGCTTGGTCGTGTAGAATTCGTCGAAAGAGTCGCCGCTGTTGTTCGGCGTCGAGCCCCGGCCCGTTGTCACGCATTCGGACGCACAGCGCCGGGGTTGTGTCGATGGTCGTGGTTTCAAAACAGATGTCGAGTTCTACGGGATCGCGGCAGGCGGCCAGTGAGTTCTCCAGGATGTTGCGAAACACCTGGCGCATGGCGAACTCATCGACGTCGCATTGCAGGTCCACGTGGACCTCTGCTTCACGAAACCGGATGACACGTCCCTCCCGTTTGAGGGCCAGCATGGCCCAGGCATCGTGAATCACATTGTCAATGTAGCCGGTCTGAGGGTTCAGCCGCACCGGGGCCGCAAACTCCCGTACTTCTTCGTAGAGCTGAAACAGCTCATCCTGCGATCGACGGACATTGTTGATCTGCTGCATGAGTTCCGGCTGACCGGCAATTCCCTCGGCCACGATGTCCAGGGACGCCTGCATGCGCTGCAAGGCGTTGCGGCTCTCATGGGAGAGCCCGGCCATCGCCGCACCGATGGCGGCCAGCCGTTCCGCCTGCGTGAGCGTTTCTTCGGCGCGCCGCCGTTCGGTCACGTCCTGTTGGACAGCGACCCAATGCGAGATCCGTCCGTCGGCAGCACGCACCGGATCGATGCTCAGGTTGACCAGGTATTCGCTGCGGTCCTTGCGGTAGTTGATCAGTTCGCAGGTGGACGACTGTCCCGCACCCAGTTGCCTGCGCAGCTGCGCCAGGACGGCCCGGTCGGTGTTCGGCCCCTGAAGTATGCGCGGTGACTTGCCCACGATCTCCCCCGGGGCGAAACCGGTCATCCGGCAGAATGCAGGCGTCACATAGACAATCTTTGGGCCCGGTGCATCCAGCTCGGCGGTCGTAATCACCACAGCGTAGCTGACGTGCTCAACCGCGGCCTTCACGAGGCGGAGAATTTCGTCCGCTGACTGCAGGGAGAGCGAAGCGGGATCGCTGAGGTTCATGACTCGACGCATCACCGAAAGGTGGAGGGGGATGACGATTGTCGATCCTAGTCTTCCAGCCTGTCCGCTGAAAGCGCGCGGCTGTGAGTGGCGAATCGGTCCGTCTCTGTCCGGAAGATCCTCACGTCTTGATGGGCGGTGTCTGGCCTCGTTTGTGAATCAGCACCACGATCGACTGTGCCTTGACGGAGAAATGTCCGGTGCCCACGGTGGCTTCGTGCCCGGGTTCACAGATGTCGTGCGGGCTCTTGCGGCTGGTGTCGATGACCCGCCGCCAGTCACCGGGCTGCCCGTGCTGAATGGTGAACGTCTGGTCGTGGACGCCGGCGTTGATCATCACGTACAGATCGTCGTCGCCGACCGCTTCGCCCCGCAGATGATAGGCCAGCTGACGCGAAGCCGGCGACATGTCGACTTCCCCTTCGGCACCGTACCAGCGGACGTCCTCACGCCAGAAGCGACTGCGACACAGAGTGGGATGCGATTTCCGAAAGGCGATCATCAGGCAGAAGAAACGAAAGATATCGCGATTGAGTACCAGGCGATCCCAGTCGAGCCAAGTCGTTTCGTTGTCTTGGTTGTACGGGTTGTTGTTGCCGTGCTGGGTTTGCAGGAACTCGTCGCCTGCCAGAAACATCGGCGTGCCGTTGGCCAGAAACAGCAGGCAACACAGGTTCTTGACGCGACAATGCCGCAGGTCCCTGACCCGTTTGGACAGTCCTCGTCACCCTCGTGCCCGCAGTTGCAGCTGAAGTTGTCTGCGGTCCCATCCTTGTTGTCGTGTCCGTTGGCCCAGTTGCGGCGGATCGGTGTACGAGACCTGATCGTACAGCGTGAAGCCGTCGTGCGATGTCACGTAGTTCACGCTCTGATACGGGTGATAGGCATGCATTCGGTCGTCGGGAAACAGGTCGTCGCTGCCGTACAGCCGATACATCAGCGACGGCACCAGTCCTGCATCACCTCGGACAAATCGTCGCACGTCGTCACGGAAGCGGCCGTTCCACTGGAACCACCGCGTGCCCGGAAAGGACTCGCCCAGTTGATACGCACCGCCGGCATCCCACGGTTCGGCGATCAGCCGGACGTTGCCGAGATCCGGGTCCGCGCGAATCTCGCCAAAGATCGGCGGATCGCTCCAGTCGATCGACCCATCGGCGTTGCGGGCAAATGCGGAAGCCAGGTCGAAGCGAAACCCGTCGACGTGCATCTCCTTGACCCAGTACCGCAGGCTGTCGAGGATCATCCGCCGCACATAGCGGTTTGCACAGTTGAGCGTATTGCCCGTACCGGAGTAGTTGGCGAAAGGGATGCTCCGGATCGCCCGAATACAGGTAGTAACTGCTGTTGTCGATTCCCTTGAAGCTGTAGGTCGGGCCATCCGTCGTTGCCTTCGGCGGTGTGGTTGTAGACGACGTCCAGAATGACCTCGATGTCGGCGTTGTGCAGCGCCTTGACCATTGAACGAAATTCGTTGGGCTGGTCGAGGGGTTCCGTCGCCGCGATATACTCGTGATGCGGCGAAAAGAAGTTCAGCGTCATGTATCCCCAGTAGTTGCCTTCGCCGGGATCGAACTGGAAGACGGGCATCAGCTCGACTGCCGTGATGCCGAGCCGGGTGAGGTGCGGAATCTTTTCGATGACGCCGGCAAAGGTGCCGCGCTTCGCGGCTCGGAACGCCGCTGTTGGGATGGCGTGTGAATCCCCTCACATGCATCTCGTAGATGATCAAGGTCGGACTCGTGACGCGGCCGTCGCTCGCCGCTCCAGTCGAACGCCGGCCCCTGCGCCAGTCAATACGCCCAGTGGTGCCTTGCCGGCGTTGGAGCCCAGCGTGATTGCGGCTTTGCGGTCGAAGATTTCGGGGAAGAACACGGCTTTGGCGTACGGATCGAGCAGGATCTTTTCGCTGTCGAACGTGTGCCAAGCAGGATTGCCGCTCGACCGAGGACCGTCGATCGACCAGCCGTAGTACAGGGCTTCTGAGAGCCGCGACTTTGGGAGACGGCAGTGCCAGATACGCCCCGATTTGTTCCGCAGGTAGTCCAGATTGACGGTTAAGGATGGCCGGGCAGTGTTCTCCGGGCCGTAGATCAGCAGTGTGACGCGACAGGCATAGCGGGAGTAGATCGCGAAGTTGTAGGCCTGCTCTTCGTCGATCCATGTGACCCCTAAGGGAATCGGTGCCCCTTCGCTCGATAACCAGCTCGTCATACCTCAGTTCACCCAGCCGTTGTGCCAATTTGCCCCGCATAGTGCGCACACTCGCACAGGATCTGCCCAGTGCACGGTTGCGTGCGGAAGTGGAGAGGTCAGCGCGTACCGACCCACTCTGTCCAACATCCAGCCTACAACGCGCACCAGAAACCGCAATGGCTCGAGTGAGGGTGTGCAGGATATTCCCAACTGCGAAAGGCACACATTTTGCAAGTAGGAGGGAGTTGATCTTGCGGAAGGAGGCGCGCCATGGTTGCTCAAACATCAAAACGCGTAACAGTGGCCAGCGTGATGGATCTCCGGAAGATCGGCCTTGACGGGCTCGTGGGATCGACAGGATTGCAGAAGCGAATTGTCAAAGCGATCGCATGCCAGCGGTATACTCCCAGCCCCGAACAGCGCGAGCGTGTCTCGGGAGCCTTGGGGATGCCGCCGAGCGACTCATCTGGGGTCATTCGACCTTGGTCGACCCGAACGTGCATGAATTGATCTGAACGAACGGCGCTGTGTGGCAGCGACAAAAACAGGGGTCGAAGCGACCCGAGTGTTCTTCCCGGATTTAGCCCCTACCCGCTTCACCATGACGAGCAAAGGACTACGGATATGGCAATACTGGAACGGCCCATCATGAGAAGCGAATTGCCGGCTGAGAGGGCGAACAGGATTCTGCGCAGCAGCGCGTACCACCCCATCCGCCATCTGACCTGCACGTACCACGATGGCACCTTGCGGATTGACGGAGGCTTGCCGAGTTTTCATCTCAAGCAAGTGGCTCAAACCCTCGTTCAGGGCATCGATGGCGTCCATCAGATTGAGAACAGGATCGAGGTCGTCAGGTAGACGTGCCTGTGGCGAAGTGCGCTGCAGGGTGTAGTGGCATGGCGGCACTTCTGCTAGAGTGTCGCTGATGACTCATCCTCAATCAGGAGTCCGCGTTCATGAGCGAACAGACCACCCGGGAAGCACTCCGCGCAGCGGAGTTCTTTCGCGATATTTCCGATGAAGACCTGCAGGGACTGGCGAAAATCGCACGAATTGTCGAGTTTCCTATCGACAGTGAGGTGTTTCACGAATTCGATGCAGCCAAGGACGTGTATGTGATCGCCAGTGGAGAAGTCACGCTGGTCACGCTGGCACCCAAGCACGGATGGCGCCAACTCATGCGGGTGGGCCCGGGCGACTTGATGGGGTGGTCATCGCTGGTGGGGCGCGACTATCTCTCGGACACGGCCTGCACACTCGCCCCCACAAAGGCGATCGCCATCAACGGTGAGAAGCTGCTGGAGTTCTGCCGAACGCATCCGCAGTTCGGCTTCGAGTTCATGCACCGTGCGACCAAGGTGCTGGCCGAGCGACTCAGCGCCACACGCTCTCAGATCCGGGAAATCACCGGCTGCGAGATGTCGACAGAGCCGATCGAGTCGGACTGAGCGTTATCCTGCGCGGCCCCGGGGGGCCTGCTCGAACGACGAGCCGCAAGTTCCCGGGTTCCTGCTGCTGCTGATGATGATGCGGTCTGATCATCAGCACGAGATTGTGGCCGCGGAGGGGGGGGCCAACGGGATTCCGCCCCGGGCCGATCGCTCACGCTTCTGAAGCAGAGCCAGGGGATCACACAGGGAGGTCAAGCGGGAACGGCCCGTCAGTTCTGGGTATTCGAGCCTCCGCCCTGTGCGGTTTTGCACGCTGAACGCACACTTCGCGCCCAGCCGTGCGCTCGCCGCCGCAACTTGGGAGCCGCTCCTCATAACCAGACATTGGGGATTGACCCTTGCAAAACCGGTATGAGAGTTGCATTTTGTGTTCGACGATTGGGTTACATTCAGCCGAACTTGCCTCGAGAGGATGAGAGATGACACGGGAAGTGGTTGTGCTCAGCGGTGTGCGGACGGCGATTGGTGGTTATGGTGGCAGCCTGAAGGATACTCCTCCGAGTGAGATGGCGGCCACCTGTGTGCGGGAGGCCGTCCAGCGCTCCGGACTGGAGCCTGGCCAGATCGGACACGCCGTCTTCGGCAACATCATTCACACGGATGCTCACGACCACTATCTGGCGCGCGTCGCCGCGATCAACGGAGGTTTGCCCCACGAGACGCCGGCCCTCACGCTGAACCGGCTCTGTGGCAGCGGTCTGCAGGCGATCATCACGGCGGCCCAGGCGATTATGCTGGGCGATGCCGATGCCGCGGTGGCAGGCGGTGCGGAGAACATGAGTCGCAGTCCCTATGCGTCGCAGGCGATGCGCTTCGGTGCGCGGATGAATGATACCACCCTGGTCGACATGATGGTGGGAGCCCTGAGCGACCCGTTCGACGACTGCCACATGGGAGTGACTGCCGAGAACGTCGCCAAGAAGTACGGAATCACCCGGCAGGAGCAGGATGAGTTGGCGGTCGAAAGCCATCGCCGTGCCGGTGCGGCCATCGACCATGGATACTTCAAAGCCCAGATCGTTCCGATCGAAATCAGGGTCAAGCGGGACAAGGTCCCCTTCGAGATGGACGAGACCGTGCGGTATGGCACGACGGTGGAAAAGCTCGCCCGGCTCCCAACCGTGTTCGATCCTCAAGGGAGCGTGACGCCGGGCAATGCCTCCAGCATCAACGATGCGGCTGCCGCCGTTGTTCTGGCGGATCGTGCGTTGGCAGAAAAGCAAGGGCTCAAGCCGATGGGTCGGCTGGTTGCGTACTCATATGCCGGTGTCGATCCCAAGTATATGGGGATTGGACCTGTCCCGGCGGTGAGGAAGCTGCTCGAGAAGACCGGCTTCGGTCTGGATGACATCGACGTGTTCGAGGTCAACGAGGCGTTCGCGGCCCAGGCGCTGGCGGTGTGTCGCGAACTCAAGCTCCCCATGGATCGCACCAACCCGAATGGCAGCGGCATTTCGCTGGGTCATCCGATTGGTGCAACAGGGACGATCCTGGCGATCAAGGCGCTCTATGAACTGAATCGTACCGGCGGGAAACGAGCGCTGGTCACGATGTGCATCGGCGGTGGGCAGGGGATCGCGGCAATCTTTGAACATGTAGAATGCCGCAGCGCGGCACAGTGAGCCGGCTCGAATATCGAATCAATGACAATCAAGAATCAAAGGGGGATTTCCATGGGACGCGTTGAGGGGAGAACGGCCTTGGTCACCGGGGCCTCACGGGGGATCGGGCGGGCGATCGCGATCGAACTGGCTCGCGAAGGTGCCAAGGTCGCCGTGAACTATGTGAGCAACGAGGCCAAAGCCCAGGAGGTGGCGGATGAGATCGCCAAGCTGGGAGGCACATGCCTGCTGGTGCAGGCGAATGTGGCTAACCCGAAAGAAGCCAGGGCGATGGTGGCAAAGGTGGCGGACGAGTTCAAACACCTGGACATCCTGGTGAACAACGCCGGCATCACCCGCGACAACCTGCTGCCCAGGATGACGGACGAACAATGGGTCGAAGTGATTCAGACCAACCTGAATGGGTGTTTCTTCTGTACCTCGGCCGCGATCCCCATCATGACGGCCCAGAGCTATGGGCGCATCGTCAACATCAGTTCGATGAATGGGCAAGTCCCTGCCATCGGGCAGGCCAACTACAGCGCCAGCAAGGGGGGGATCATCGCCTTCACAAGGACAGCTGCCGCCGAACTGGTACATTCCGGCATTACGGTCAACACGGTCGCGCCCGGATATACCGAGACCGACATGTTTGATGCCGTGCCCCCGGCCTTACAGACGATGATCAAAGGGAAGATCCCGATGGGGCGCTTCGCCCATCCGGAGGAGATTGCCAAGGCTGTGATGTTTCTGGTCGCCGATGGCGACTATATCACCGGCCAACAGATTAGTGTCAATGGAGGCGCGTTCATGTAGGTGATGTCGCGGCATTCCTGGACGACAGGTCTGTCGCATGACGAGGCCACAGAGTGTCTTGCAACGTTGTTCCGGCGGAGGAATGACTCTGCCGAGAGCGGAAATATTTCGGCGCAGCCGAAAGGAGAACACATGACACAGGCAAATGGTGAGTTCAACCCCTTCGATCCGACGGGGATGCTCAAGAACATGCGCGATGCCAACATGGACGCTTGGGCGAAAGTGATGGTCGACGCCGTCAATACCGACGCCTACGCCGAAACGGTCGGCGCATGCTGGACGCCTGGCTCACGACGTCGGCACCATTCCGCAAGGTGATGGAGACCAGCATGGCGCAGGCCATGGCCCAGCTGAATCTTCCCACGCGCGATGACGTGACACGGATTGCCGAACGATTGACGAATATCGAGATGCGACTGGACGACCTGGAAGCTAAACTGGACGAGCAGTTTCGTGTCGCGCGCCACATGGGAGGAACCCGGACATGACTACTGCAACATCCACCGCCGACACCGACTCCCAAGCTGCCATCGTTCCCCGAGCTGTTGCGCTGCCTGGCACAAGGTCGCCGAGAACGTGGATCGCTTCAACCGTCTGCTGACCACCGACGCGAAGATCGCCCAGACGCCCAAAGAGGTCGTCTGGACGCTCAACAAGGCCAAGTTGTACCGCTACGTCCCGGTCGTCCCCGCCGCAGAACGCAAACGCATTCCGCTGTTGATGGTGTTCGCGATCATGAACCGGCCGCATGTGCTCGACCTGCGGCCCGGACACAGTTTCGCCGAGTACATGCTGCGGCACGGGTACGACCTGTATCTGTTCGACTGGGGTGCACCCGGACCCGAGGACAAGAATCTGACGTTTGACGACTACACGCTCGAGTATCTGCCGCGCGTCGTCCGCAAACTCAAGACGGTTTCCGGCTGCGACGAGTTCAGCATGCTCGGGTGGTGCCTGGGCGCGCTGATCAGCACGCTGTACGCGGCCTTGCGGCCAGACGACGGACTGAAGAACCTGATCCTGCTGACGGCACCGCTCGACTTCGCCGACAAGACGGCCGGTGGTTTCACACGCTGGTCGAGTCATCCCTCCTTCAATGCCGACAAGATTGTCGACGCAGCTCGGGAATGTCCCCGGAGAAATGATCGATACTGGTGCGAAAATGCTCAAGCCGATCGAAAACTTCTTCGGCAGCTATACGATGCTGTGGGACAATATCGAGAATCCGGGTGCGACGGACGCCTGGCACGCCATGAACACCTGGGTCCGCGACATCATCCCGATGGCCGGGGGGGCCTACCAACAGTTGATCAACGACTTCTACAAAGAGAACCGGCTGATGGAGGGCACGCTGTCGTTGCGGGGTGAGCATGTGGACGTGAAGACTCTGAAGGCCAATGTCCTGAATGTGATCGCCGAATCCGATCACATCACGCCGCCCTGTCAATCCGAGCGGATCATGGATCTGATCGGGAGCCAGGATAAGGAAGTGTTGCGGGTCCGTGGTGGACACATCGGGATCATGGCCGGCCGCGGTGCCGAAAAGAACACATGGCCGCACATGGAGTCCTGGCTGGCGGCGCGATCGGATTGATCATGACACCGCATTGGGAGGTTCTGCTCGACGAAACATCACTCGCCGCGGTTCTGCCTAGCGAGTATGCCCGTTTTGCACGTCCGATCTGCGACGGATTGGGTGTGTTTCTTGGCGGACTTCCGGAAGCAGACCAGCGTGTGATACTGCAGGCTCAGGCCCGGTTACCGCTGAGTGCCAGCTTTTCGCAGCGACTGGGGCTGCTCGCGCGCAGCTGCCCCGTGCTGCAGAAGCTCGGGCAGATTCTGGCGCGAGATCAGCGTCTGGCCCCCGAGCTGCGCGGGCACCTGCGCGAGCTGGAATCACTTCCCCCGAGTGTGTCGCTGGAGACGATTCAGCAGCTCCTGCGGGAGGAACTCGGTCCACTGGAGCAGCGCGGTGTGACGCTGTTGCCCCCGGCAATTGCCGAAGCCAGTGTCGCCGTCGTCATCCCCTTCCGTCAGGAGGGGTGCGACACCCAGGGCGTGTTCAAGCTCCTCAAGCCGGGCATCGAGGATCGGCTCGAGCGGGAGCTCGCCCTGCTCGAACGTGTGGGGGAACATCTCGACCAGCGCTGCGACGAGCTGCAGATTCCGCACCTGGATTATCAGCAGTCGTTTCAGCACGTCCGCGGTAAACTCCAGGACGAGGTGCGACTCGAGATGGAGCAGCGGCATCTCGTCGAAGCGCGGGAGTTCTTCGTCGACGAGCGTCGTGTGCAGATTCCTGTGTTGTTCGAGCACTGCACAGCGCGTGTCACCGCGATGGAGCGGGTCACGGGGGGCAAGGTCACCGATCACACGCGGAGCGGGGCGCGTCAGAAGCGACGACTGGCCGCACTCGTTGCCCAGGCACTCATTGCCAGGCCGCTCTTCTCGACGACCGACCGAGCACTGTTTCACGGCGATCCGCACGCCGGCAATCTGTTTCTGACGGACGACGGCCGTCTCGCGATTCTGGACTGGAGCCTCGTGGGCACGTTGGGAAAGCTCGAGCGCGAAGCGGTCACACAAGTCCTGCTCGGGGCGATGATGCTGGATGCAGAGCACATCATCAGCGAGCTTGAGCAACTCGCTGACCGCAGTCGACTGGATCGGGCAGCGCTCCACGCCATCGTGCAGCGCTGGATCCGGAAGATTCGGCGGGGGCACCTTCCGGGTCTGGGGTGGCTGCTCGGCATGCTCGACGAGGCAACCCAATTCGCCCGGTTGCGTGTCGGGGCGGATCTGATGCTCTTTCGGAAGTCGCTGCACACGCTGGAAGGGGTCGTTGCCGAAGTCGGAGAGTGCAGCGGACAGATCGACAGGGCGCTGTGCATGGAATTCGTCCGCCACTTCGCCTGGGAATGGCCCAAGCGCTGGTTCCGCTGGCCCGGGTCCCGCGATTTCGCCACACGGCTGTCCAATCTCGATCTGACTCGGACGCTGCTGAGTGGTCCGGCGACCACGGCCCGGTTTTGGACGGGGCACGCGATCGATATGCTGGAGGCGCTGCGACGGCGCAGCAGTGCCAGTTCCCCGACTGTTGTTCCATCGGAGGTCATATGTCCGTCAAGTCGCTGAATCATATCGGCATCGCCGTTCGTTCGATCGACGAACAGCGCCCGTACTACGAAGACACGCTCGGGCTGGAGTTTGAGGGATGTGAAGATGTCCCCAGCCAGAAGGTTCGTGTTGCGTTCTTCCGCGCCGGAGACGTGCGGATCGAATTGCTTGAACCCACCGATCCCGAGAGCACCGTCGCCCAGTTCATCGAGAAGCGGGGCGAGGGGCTGCACCACATGGCGTTCACCGTCGATGAGATCGAGGCGCGCATCGCCGAACTGAAACAATCGGGATTGCGAATGATTGATGAGCGACCCCGCATCGGCTCGCATCATATGCAGATCGCCTTCGTGCATCCGAAGAGCACCGGCGGTGTCTTGACGGAGTTGTGTGAACCGGCGGGAGAATAGCATGGCGGCGCTGGCAGACGAATTCACGATTCGGAACGACTTCCCCCCAGTCAGCTATGACGATTGGCGGGCCATTGTGGACGAGTCGCTCAAAGGGGTGCCGTTCGACCGCAAACTCGTCACGCACACCTATGAAGGAATCGACGTTCAGCCGCTCTACACGCGGCGCGACGAACTTGGCGAGCATGATCCACTCGGGTTCCCTGGACTGCCTCCGTTTGTACGCGGGTCGCAGCCGTTGGGAGCGGCACTGGGTGGTTGGGACATGCGGCCGGAGTATGCGCATCCGGACATCGTTATCACCAACCGGGCGATCCTGGATGACCTGGAGGGAGGTGCAACGTCGTTGCACCTGCGACTGGATACCGCTGTCGGCCAGGGTTTTGATCCCGATTCGGATGCGAGTGCCGAATTCTCCGGGCAGGGTGGCATCATCGCTTACAGCATCGATGATTTCGATGTCGCGCTGGCGAATGTGAATCTGAACATGGTGGGAGTGACCATCGATGCCGGTGCGGCCTTCCTGCCGGCGGCGGCGGCACTGGCCGGGTTGTGGCAACGACGTGCGCTCTCCGCCAAGGAAGCCCGCGGTGCCTTCAACGCTGATCCGCTGGCAGCGCTCGCCCGCAGTGGGCAGCTACCTGTCTCCTCCACGGCCGCCCTGGAATCGCTGGCGGATCTGGCGAAGTGGACGGTCGACGAGTATCCGCATGTGATGGCGGTCGGCGTCGATACGTCTGTCTATCATGATGCCGGAGCCACGGCGGCACAGGACATCGCTTTCGGCATGGCGACGGCCGTCGAGTACCTGCGGGCGATGACGAACGGCGGCCTGGGACTCGATGCAGCCGCCCGACAGATCCTGTTTCGCATCAGTCTGGGGACGCATCACTTTCTGGCGATTGCCAAGTTGCGGGCCGCGCGCTGGCTCTGGTCGCGAGTGATCGAAGCCTGCGGCGGATCGCCCGCTGCCGGCGCGATGCAGATCCATGCCCGGACGAGCAATCGCGTGTTGACACAATGGGATCCCCACGTCAACCTGCTGCGGAACACGGTCGCAGTGTTCGCGGCGGGACTGGGCGGGGCGGACGCGATCACGTCTGTACCGTTCGACGCCATCGCCAGGCTTCCCGATGCTTTCAGCCGCCGGGTGGCGCGCAACACGGTACTCGTGCTCCAGGAGGAAGCTCATCTGCACCGCGTGATCGACCCCGCCGGCGGCAGTTGGTTTCTCGATCGACTCACGCAGCAGCTCGCCGAGGAGGGTTGGGAGATCTTCCAGGGGATCGAGCGTGAGGGCGGCATGTTGTTGTCGCTGCGCAGCGGAGGGATTGCGAGTCAGATCGACGCCGCGTACTCACTGCGTGCGAAGGATATTGCCCGGAGAAAACAGGGCATTACGGGCGTGAGTGAGTTCCCGGACATCAACGAGCAGCGTACGGGGCATGTGACTCCCGATCCTGCCACGTTCCGCGCAGCCGCGGCGACTCGCATGGCGAAGTCGCGCCGGGAGAACATTGCGATTCATTCACAGAGGTCGGCTGCGGATCCCGCTGCCGCCACTGTTGAGATGGCAACGGCAGGTGCCACGATCGGACAGATGGCGCACGCCCTCGGGTTTCATGCGGGCCCGGTCGAAGCGATGCCGCCACTTCTGCCCCGCAGCTTTGCAGCACCGTTCGAGAAGCTCCGTGCCGCCAGCGATGAGTGGCAAGCGGTTCACGGCCGTCGGCCGCGGGTCTTTCTGGCCAACATGGGACCGGTGTCTCATCACACGGCTCGCGCGAGCTACTCGAAGAACTTCTTTGAGGCCGGTGGATTTGAGGTCGTGAGCAACAATGGCTTCAGCGATGTGGATGCGGCCGCCGCGCAGTGTGCGCGGAGTGAAGCCACCATTGCGGTGCTCTGCTCATCGGACAAACTGTATCCGGAGTATGTGCCCTCTCTGCCGGCAAAGCTGAAGGCCGCCGGGGCCCGCAGCGTCGTTCTGGCTGGTCACCCCGGCGACAATGAACAGGCGTGGCGAGCAGCCGGTGTGGACCGCTTCATCTTCATGAAGTGCGACGTACTGGCGACGCTGCGCGAACTGCTGGCCGAAGAGGGCGTGTGGAAGGAGACGTGCTGACCTCATGACCACCATTCCGAACTTTGCCGACGTGCCTCTGAAGTCCGATCTCGCCGGGAATCTCACGCGGGACGACTGGATGTCGGCCGTCACTCAGCCACCGGAGCAGCTTACCTGGCACACGCCGGAGCAGATTCCGATCGGAGTGCTCTCGACGTCTGCCGATCGGGAGGGTCTGGATCAGCTCGACACCATGCCCGGGCTGCCGCCGTTTCTTCGCGGTCCCTATGCCACGATGTATGTGGAGCGACCATGGACCGTGCGGCAGTATGCAGGCTTCTCGACGGCGAAGGACTCCAATGCCTTCTACCGCCGCAACCTCGCAGCCGGACAGATGGGCCTGAGCATCGCCTTCGATCTGGCGACGCACCGCGGTTACGACTCGGACCACGAGCGCGTAGCAGGCGACGTCGGCATGGCCGGCGTGGCGATCGACAGCATCTACGACATGCGGACTCTGTTCGACGGCATTCCGCTGGATCGCATGAGCGTCTCAATGACGATGAACGGTGCCGTGCTGCCGATCATGGCGCTGTACATCGTCGCGGCCGAAGAACAGGGCGTGAAACCGGAGCAACTCACGGGGACGATCCAGAACGACATCCTCAAGGAGTTCATGGTCCGCAACACGTACATCTATCCGCCCGAGCCGAGCATGCGGATCATCGCGGACATCTTCAGGTACACCAGCGAGCGGATGCCGAAGTTCAACAGCATCAGCATCAGTGGCTACCACATGCAGGAGGCGGGTGCGACCGCCGACCTGGAACTGGCCTACACCCTGGCGGACGGACTGGAGTATGTTCGCACGGGCCGCCATGCGGGGCTGGATGTCGACGCCTTTTGCCCGCGGCTATCGTTCTTCTGGGCAATCGGCATGAATTACTTCATGGAGGTGGCCAAGCTGCGTGCCGCCCGCATGATCTGGGCCAAGCTCATCAAACAGTTCGACCCCCGCGATTCGAAGAGCCTGTCGCTGCGGACGCACAGCCAGACGAGTGGCTGGAGCCTGACGGCACAGGACGTCTACAACAACGTCTCACGCACCTGCCTGGAAGCGATGGCGGCCGCACACGGGCATACGCAGTCTCTGCATACCAACGCGCTGGATGAAGCGCTGGCATTGCCCACCGACTTCTCGGCCCGCATTGCCCGGAACACGCAGCTCTTCCTGCAGCAGGAGACCGACACCTGCGACGTGGTGGACCCCTGGGGGGGAAGTTACTTCGTCGAACGATTGACTCACGACCTCGCCCAGCGAGCCTGGAGCCACATCCGTGAGGTCGAGGAACATGGCGGCATGACCAAAGCCATCCAGGCGGGCATCCCCAAGATGCGGATTGAAGAAGCCTCGGCCCGCACGCAGGCCCGCATCGACTCCGGCCAGCAGACGGTGATCGGCGTCAACAGGTACCGCCCGACATCCGAAGAGAAGATCAAGGTTCTGCGTGTCGATAACAGCGCGGTGCGGGAGATTCAGGTGGCCAGTCTCAAGCGACTCCGGGAAGCGCGCGACCAGGCCCAGGTCGATGCCGGGCTGCAGGCACTCACCGCAGCGGCACGCAGTGAAACCGGCAACCTGCTGGAACTCGCAGTCGAGGCCGCTCGGGCGAAGGCGACCGTCGGCGAGATCACCAGTGCGCTTGAACAGGTGTTCGGGAGGTACGAGGCACCAGTGCAGTCGGTACGTGGTGTGTATGCCGCCGCGCTCGAGAGCGAGGCGGTCACCGCCGAGGTGCGGCGGCTGATTGAGCAGTTTGAACAGCAGGAAGGGCGGCGGCCGCGCATCCTGGTCGCCAAGATGGGACAGGACGGACACGATCGCGGACAAAAGGTGATCGCCAGCGCGTTCGCCGACCTGGGGTTCGATGTCGATATCGGACCGCTGTTCCGCACGCCCGCTGAAACGGCCCGTCAAGCGGTGGAGAACGACGTCCACATCATCGGCGTCAGCTCATTGGCGGCAGGACACCTCACGCTCGTTCCGAAACTGCGCGAGGAACTCGCCGCGCTCGGACGCGATGATCTGATGATCGTGGTCGGCGGCGTGATTCCGCCCGAGGATTACGAAGCCCTGCATGAGGCCGGTGCGTCCGCCGTGTTCGGGCCGGGCACCGTGATCGGTGAAGCGGCGGTCAAGTTGGTGCGAAATCTCGCCGATCGACTCGGCTTCGCTCTGGACGATGTCCAGTCAAGGCAGGCGTGAACCGATTCCTGGATGATGCGCGACATTCCCCGCCGACGCGAGTTGACACTTGACGAGTACGTCGCCGGCGTGCGGGCTCGTGATCTGTCGATCCTGCCTCGCGCGTTGACAATGATCGAGTCGAATCACCCGGTCCACCAGAGGCTGGCCGAGGCGTTGCTCACGAGGTTGCTCCCCCACACCGGTCACGCAATTCGCGTGGGGATCACCGGTTCACCGGGCGTCGGGAAGAGCACGTTCATCGAATCGATGGGCCTGCTTCTTGTTCGGGACGGCCGGCGCGTCTGCCGTGCTCGCCGTCGATCCCTCCAGCGGCATCAGCGGCGGCAGCATCCTCGGCGACAAGACCCGGATGACGAAGCTGTCCGTCGAGCCGAATGCCTACATTCGCCCCTCGCCGTCGGCCGGGACGCTGGGCGGAGTCGCCCGCAAGACCCGCGAGAGCATTCTGGTCTGCGAAGCGGCCGGCTATCGACGTGGTGCTCGTCGAAACGGTCGGCGTGGGCCAGTCGGAGACGATGGTCGCCGACATGACCGATTGCTTTCTGGCGCTGATACTGCCCGGTGCAGGCGACGAACTGCAGGGGATCAAACGCGGATTGCTGGAACTGGTCGACGTGATGGCCGTCAACAAAGCCGACGGAGAGACACTCGCCGCTGCTCGCCTTGCGGCCGGTCAATACCAGGCGGCACTGCAGACCATGCTCGGTGGCCGCCGGTCTGTACCAACTGTACTGACGTGCAGTGCTCTGCGTCACGAGCGGGTGGACTCCGTCTGGTCGGCCATTGAGCAACGATACACCCAGATGAAAGCGAATGGGGAGCTGGCTGAGCGGCATCGCCGTCAAAGCCTCCGCTGGTTGTGGACGATTGTCGAAGACCGCCTGCGCACGTCGCTCGCGACGCACCCGCAGGTGCGGGCGATCCGTGAGCGTCTGGAAACGCGTGTGCAGGCGGGGGAGATGCCTCCCGAAACAGCCGCGCGAAAGATTCTCGAGGCTTTCGGTCTGGCGGATCGTCCCCCACCGGGCGCACCAGACCCGTGAACAGGCCCCGGAGTCCCGCTGCCAGGCATCGTCGGTCGGGACGAGTGGTGCGTCTGCAGCAGAATAGCAAATTGCAGGAATCAGTTTTATGCGAGGTGAGTCGCTTGTGGCTGAGAATGCAAACGCCCAGAATCACGGCGCCAGTCACGCGGCAACAGCGACGAGAGGTCTGCCAGTCAGAGAGGGAACGGCATGAGCATTCGAAAAGAACTGTTGGACGATCTGGAGCAGCGCCGGACCTGCCTGCATCAGGGGGGAGGAGAAAGCGGTCATGCGAAGCGGCGCGACAAGGGCATGCTGTCGGCACGCGAGCGGCTGGATGTCTTCTTCGATGCTGAGGGGTTTCAGGAATGGGGGATGCATGTCGATCATTCCTGCCATGACTTCGGGATGGCGGACAAGACCTTGGCATGTGATGGCGTAGTGACGGGGGTCGGCCAGGTGGAGGGGCGGCCGGTCGCCGTCTACAGCCAGGATGCCACTGTCGGTGGCGGGTCGGTCGGTCAGCGGCATGCCCGGAAGATCTGCGACATCATGGATTACGCGCTCGAGGGGGGCATGCCGATCGTCGGCGTGAACGATTCGGGGGGAGCGCGCATCCAGGAAGGGGTCGAGTCACTCTCGGGCTATGGACAGATTTTTTACCGAAATGTGTTGTTGTCGGGTTGCGTCCCGCAGATCGGCGTTATCGCAGGCAACTGTGCGGGGGGTGCCGCCTACTCACCCGCGTTGATGGACTTTCTGGTGATGACGAAGGACAACGCCAACATGTTCATCTGCGGGCCGGAGGTGATCAAGGCGGCGACCGGCGTCGAATGCACGATGGAGGAGATCGGCAGCGCATCGGCCAACGCCAGTATCAGCGGCAATGTACACTTTGTCGCCGAGAACGATCGGCACGCCATGCAGATCGTCCGGGACCTGCTGTCGTATCTGCCGCGGAACAATGTCGAGAATCCGCCGCACTTCCCGACCAAGGGGATCTGTCTGGACCCTGACGAGTCCATGAACGACGCTGATCCCCGAGGACCCCAAAGGGACAATGAACATGTACGATGTGATCAGCCGCATCGTGGACCCCGGACGCTTTCTGGAAGTGCATCGCGAGTTTGCCCGGAACATCATCGTCGGGTTTGCCCGTGTGGACGGAGTGGTTGTCGGCATCATCGCCAATCAGCCGGGAGTCAAGGCGGGCACGCTGGACATCGACGCCTCGGACAAGGGGGCCCGGTTCATCCGGTTCTGCAACGCGTTCAACACTCCTCTGCTGACGCTTGTCGACGTGCCCGGCTTTCTGCCGGGAGTGGCTCAGGAGCAGGGGGGCATCATCCGCCACGGTGCCAAGATGCTGTTCGCGTACTCCTCCGCGACGGTTCCGAAGATCACCGTCATTACGCGGAAGGCCTATGGCGGTTCGTATCTGGCCATGTGCAGCCGCGATCTGAGAGGCCGACATGGTGTTTGCCTGGCCGACGGCGGAGATTGCGGTGATGGGGGCCGAGGGGGCCGTCAACGTCCTTTATCGAAAAGAGCTGGCGGCTGCGGAGGACAAGCAGGCGACGCGCGAGCAGTTCATCTCCGAGTACCGCGAGCGCTTCGCCTCGCCCTACATGGCAGCATCGCATGGCATGATTACCGACGTTATATCACCGGCTCACACGCGCGGCGTCGTTTCACTGGCTCTGCGAAACACCTTGAAGAAGAGTGAAACACGACCTCCCAAGAAGCATGGATTGATTCCCCTATGAGAAAGCTGAGAATCACGGTCGGAAACAAGTCGTACGATGTTCTGGTGGAGGACCTGACTGAAGCGGACTCCTATCAGACGTCGTCCGTACCGCCCACGCCAACGGCGACGTCCTCGATACCGGTTCAGCCGTCAGGCATGGCGGGACCGGCTGCCACAAATCAGCCGACTGCCGCCGGCGCGGTGACGAGTCCCATGGCAGGGGTGATCAAGTCTGTGCTGGTGAAGTTGTCGGCCCAGGTCAAGCAGGGGCAGCCGCTGGTCGTCCTCGAAGCAATGAAGATGGAGAACCAGATCAGTGCGCCCGTCGCTGGCACCGTCAAGAGCATCGATGTGCACGAAGGCGATTCGGTCCGCGAAGGACAGGTACTCGTCGTACTGGAGTAAGTCATGCTGTTGGGTCAGCAACAAACCGGTTCGTTGATGCACTTCAGCCTCTCGCCGCTGTTCGAGGAACATGGCCTCCCGCTGGCGGTGATGGGCATTGTGGTCGTCTATCTGGCGTTGGCGCTCGTGGTGGCGTTCATCTCGCTATTGCCCCGACTGGTGGGATGGATTGCTGTCGCGAATCCGCAGCAACCAGTGGATCCTTGGGCGGCGACAGAGGACGAACTGCCCGAAGAACACCTCGTGCTGATTGCTGCGGCCGTGGCGGCGACCACGGGCCAGCCGCACCGGATCGTCCGCATCGGTGGCGTGCGGCCGGAGGATCAGGGTTGGTCGCTCGAGGGTCGCATGCAACATCATCAATCGCACCGACTTCAGCATCGAGACCGTAGATGAGCACCTGGGTGTACATAGCGACGAAGGCAGCGCAGCTCTGGCAAACTACTGCGTTTGCAGGCATGGAACCGGGCAACGTGATCATGATCGTGATCGGTGCCTGTTTCGTTTACCTCGCGATCGCCAAGCATTACGAGCCGTTGCTCCTGGTCCCGATCGGCTTCGGGATCATCGTGGGGAACATTCCCGCCTCGCCCGGCATGTTGCTCAGCGTGTATGATGAAGGGAGCGTGCTCAGATATCTGTATTTCGGGGTGGAGAAGGGGGTCTATCCGCCGCTGATCTTTCTGGGCATCGGTGCGATGACCGACTTCTCGACGATGCTGTCCAATCCCAAGCTGGTGCTGCTGGGAGCCGCGGCCCAGATTGGCGTGTTCCTGACCTATCTCGGCGCACTCGTGCTCACGTTTTCGCCCCAGGAGTCTGCTGCGATTGGCATCATTGGTGGTGCCGACGGGCCGACCGCGATCTTTCTCTCGTCGAAGCTGGCCCCGCATCTGCTCGGTGCGATTGCCATCGCGGCCTATTCGTACATGGCTCTGGTTCCCGTGATTCAGCCCCCGATCATGCGGTTGCTCACCACTCCCCAGGAACGACGCATCCGCATGAAGGCTTCGCGGGAGGTCTCGCGGCAGGAGCGAATCCTGTTTCCGATCATCGGGTTCCTGATTTGCGCGACGCTGGCCCCCGGCGCGATTGTGCTGATCGGGATGCTGTTCTTCGGAAACCTGATGAAGGAATGCACGGTCACCGACCGACTCGCGCTGACAGCCCGTTCGGCCATGATCGATATTGTGACGATCCTGCTCGGTTTCACGGTGGGAGCGAGCACCAACGCACAGTATTTTCTGAATGCCCGGTCGATCCTGATCTTTGCCTTGGGAGCCCTGTCATTCGCCGTCGCAACGGCAGGGGGCGTGCTCTTTGCGAAGTTGATGAACCTCTTTCTGACGGAAAAGATCAATCCGCTGATCGGGGCTGCCGGCGTGTCCGCGGTCCCCGACTCTGCTCGCGTAGCACACATGGTGGGTCAGGAGGCAGACCCCACCAACTACCTGCTTATGCATGCCATGGCCCCGAACGTCGCCGGCGTGATCGGCTCCGCGATCGCTGCAGGCGTCTTGTGGTCCCAGCTGGGGAATTGACGAGCGCGTCAAACACGCCGAAGCACTCCAACACGCAGAAGCACTCCAACTGCTGGAAGCAGCCGGAGTGCTGTGCTGAGTTCGTGTACGGCCATTTGGCGAACACATCGCCGCTCACTCCTGCGCGACAAAGCCGATGCCGCACACTCAACAAACACGTTCACTCAGGGCTGGTGTGCGTGGATCTCGGGATGGTACTTGAACGACACCTTGATCCGGGCACGATAGGCCACGACTTTGTCGTCGGAGATCTGCATGTCCAGTTGCGTAATCTCTCCAATTCTCAGGTCCTTGAGGTGCTTGGCCGCAGCTTCGACCGCCGACGCGGCGGCCCTCTCCCACGATTCCCGGCTGGTGCCGACCAACTCGATCACTTTGTACATGTGCTCGTCCATCATGATCTCCTTCTTGGAATTCCGTCTGGGGGTGCGACAACGCATCCACGCTTTTATGAGTGCACGCGGCGTGCCACGCCGGAAGAATCGTGATTGTGCATGTGTCTGTGCGTCCGGGCGCGCCTCATGAGTGAGGTCCCTGCACGACTTGGCGAAAAGCCCTGCCAGGCAGGCGAATCGCGAGCGCGAGAGCGGCCACCTGCCACGGCATGTTGTTTGCATCAGAGTGTCAATGCCCACCGGCACTCTGGCAGGACTTCCAGAGAGGGGTGCGTGGATGTGAAGCACCCGGCACTTGTGGGTCGACGGGCAGGCAACATCAAGGACGATAGAAGGAACCGAATCGTGAAAACCAGAACGGCGACTTTTGAATCACAAGGACCGGCCATTGTGACCGTCCAGCAGCATATCCTGCAGGAGCAGCGCAAGCACTCGCCGCAGGCATCGGGCAGCTTTTCCTGGTTGTTGTCGGGAATTACGCTCGCGACCAAGATGACCGAAGCGCGCGTCCGCCGGGCAGGGTTGCTCGACGTTCTGGGCGAAGCCGGCCACACAAATACGCACGGAGAGGAACAGCAGAAGCTCGATGTGTTTGCCGACCGTGCACTGGTGCACTGCCTGGGTGTGCGGGAGAACGTGGCGATGATCGCCTCGGAGGAGAGTGAAGAGGCGATCATGTTCCACGGTCGCGCCGGTTGTGGGAAATACATCGTCGTTTTCGATCCACTGGATGGCTCATCGAACATCGATGTCAACGTCAGCGTCGGGACGATCTTCTCCATTCTGGCGATGCCGGACGATGTACGCTGGACTGACGACCCCACACAGGCCGTCCTCCAACCGGGGACGCAGCAGCTCGCGGCAGGTTATGTGCTCTACGGCTCCTCGACCATGATGGTCTACACGACCGGTCATGGCGTGCATGGATTCACCCTCGATCCTGCCATTGGAGCCTATGTGCTCAGCCACGAGAATATCCGCATGCCGGAAGAGGGCATGTACTATTCGTCCAACGATGCCTACTGGGAGTCGTTCTCCGAACCGTATCGCGACTACCTGACGTTCCTGCGCCGGGGAGGCATGGGACGACGCTATGCGCTGCGGTACATTGGCTCGCTGGTGGCCGACTTTCACCGCACGTTGTTGCGGGGCGGGGTCTTCCTGTATCCGCCAACCGACAAGAGTCCGAAAGGCAAATTGCGGCTGTTGTACGAGGCGAATCCAGTGGCCTTCATCGCGGAACAGGCAGGGGGCCTAGCAACCGATGGTCAGCGCCGCATCATGGAAATTGAGCCGACGGGGATTCACCAGCGGACACCGCTCATCGTCGGCGGCAAGTCGGAGATGGAGGCGTTCCAGCGCTTCTTCCAACCGGCAACCACGATCTCGGCCAGGCACTCGGAGCTCTGCGAAGTCCCGGCATAGTGCGGGCATGCAGCTCTGTGTCCTCCCCACGCATTGTCCAGCACCCGCGCAGGGAGGGGATCCAGACCAATTGTGTTCGATTCTGGCTTCCTGGATTCGCGGGAATGCCGGATGAACAGTACCGTGCAATACGCCCAACGGCGAAGGTGCTGCGATAGCCGTTTCAATGGAACTCAAGGATCGGCTGGTCGACGGCGAGCGTCTCTCCCACCGCGGCCAGAACCTTGGCCACCGTCCCGTCCCGTTCTGCACGCAGCACGTTCTCCATCTTCATGGCCTCGATGACGGCGAGGTCCTGTCCGGCCCGGACCTCATGCCCCGGCTCGACGCGCAGTTGCGTCAGCAATCCCGGCATGGGCGAGAGTAGGAAGCGGGACATGTCCGGCGGTTCCTTTCGGGGCATGCAAGCCAGCAGTTCTGCCGCCCGCGCCGTCAGCACCATGATGTCCACCTGTGATCCCCAGTGGAACAGGCGGTAGTTCATATTGCGCCGCTCGACCTGGATGCAGACACGGTTGCCGTTGACAGTGCCCTTGAACAGCGGCTGGCCGAACTGCCAGTCACTGAGAACGTGGTACGTCTCGCCGCCGTAAGTCACGTCATGTCCACCGTTGACCGGGCGGGTCTCAACCGGATGCTGGTCGCCATTCATGACGACGACCCAGTGATCGGCAGCCGTCCGTTCGTAGCCGGGCAGTTGTCCGCTGATACCGGCGGCGCGGTCCATGTACCTCCGATGAATTGCGGCGGCCACGACGATCAGCAGCGCCGGATCGTCGTGGACGACGTCGGCGGGATGGAAGCCGTCGGGGTACTCCTCGGCGATCATGTTCGGTGCTGAGTCGTCCTTCGCGGAAACGCGGGTGTTCGATCAGTGCCGCCAGGAAGCTGATGTTGTGCGAGACGCCGCGGATGTAAAACTCGTTGAGTGCCTCGCGCATGTAGGTAACGGCCCCGTCGCGCGTCGCACCGTGCGTGATCAGCTTGGCGATCATCGGATCGTAGTGCATCGACACTTCGCCGCCTTCGTAGACACCGGTGTCGACACGCACCACGTCCGATTCCTGCGGGGGAAGATAGCGGACCAGCCGACCGACGGACGGCAGAAATCCGCGGAACGGGTCTTCGGCATACACCCGCGCCTCGATCGCCCATCCGTTCAGAGCACGTCGGCCTGGGACAGCGGTAGTTGTTCACCGGCGGCGATCCGAATCATCAGTTCGACCAGATCCAGACCCGTGACGAACTCCGTCACCGGGTGTTCGACCTGCAGGCGCGTGTTCATTTCCAGGAAGTAGAAATTGCGATCCGGATCGACGATGAACTCGACGGTGCCGGCCGACTCATAGTTCACCGGCCGAGCCAGTGCGACGGCCTGTTCGCCCATCGCCGCGCGGGTCGCGGGATTGAGGAATGGCGAGGGGGCCTCTTCGATCACTTTCTGATGCCGACGCTGCAGCGAACATTCGCGTTCGCCCAGATGAATCACATTGCCGTGCTTGTCGGCTAGCACCTGGATCTCGATGTGTCGCGGTTCTTCGATGAACTTCTCGATGAACACGCGATCGTCGCCGAAGGACGAGCGGGCTTCATTGCCGGCACTCGAAACCGTCGCGGCACTCCTCGTCGTTGTGGGCGACGCGCATTCCTTTGCCGCCGCCGCCGGCGCTGGCTTTGAGCATCACCGGATAGCCGATCTTTCGCGCGATCGCGACGGCCTCATCGGCTGACTGGATGATGTCGGCATGTCCGGGGATCGTGTTGACGCCGGCCTCCTGGGCGAGTCGCTTCGAGGTGATCTTGTCGCCCATGCTCTTGATCGCATGCACGTTCGGACCGATGAACGCGATGCCCGCCTCTGCCAGTCGTTCGGCGAACGCGGCGTTCTCCGACAGGAACCCGTAGCCGGGATGGACGGCTTCGGCACCGGTGTCCTGGCAGGCCTGCAGGATCTTGTCGATGACCAGGTAGCTTTCGGTGGAAGGCGGCGGACCGATGCAGACCGCTCTCGTCGGCCAGCAGCACGTGCAGCGCGTCGCGATCGGCCTCGGAATAGACGGCCACGGTCTCGATGCCCATTCTGCGGGCCGTCTTGATGACGCGGCAAGCGATTTCGCCACGATTTGCGATGAGAATTTTGTTGAACATGTTTATTGTTGTCGAACCTGCAAGTGATTCAAGAAGTGCCATGACATCCGCCCGAGGGCCTTCCGACGTGGGCAGCACGCTCGCCTACAGCGGAATGTTTCCGTGCTTCCGCCACGGGTTCTCCAGTTTCTTGCTTCGCAGCATGGCCAGCGACCGGCAGATCCGCTTGCGCGTCTGCCGGGGCATGATGACGTCATCGATAAAGCCGCGCCGTCCGGCGATGAACGGGTTGGCGAACTTGACGCGATACTCTTCCGTCAGTTCGGCAATCCGCTCGGGGTTATCGAGTTCCTTGCGGAAGATGATCTCGACGGCCCCCTTGGGCCCCATGACCGCGATCTCGGCGCTCGGCCAGGCGATGTTGACGTCGCCGCGCAGGTGCTTCGAGGCCATCACGTCGTAGGCACCGCCGTACGCCTTGCGCGTGATCAGCGTGATCTTGGGGACGGTCGCTTCGGCGTAGGCGTACAGCAGTTTGGCGCCGTGCTTGATAATGCCGCCGTACTCCTGGGCCGTTCCCGGCAGGAAGCCAGGCACATCGACGAAGGTCAGGATCGGGATATTGAAGGCATCGCAGAATCGCACGAAGCGGGCCGCCTTGATCGACGACTTGATGTCCAGGCAACCGGCCAGCACCAGCGGCTGATTGGCGACGATGCCGACCGGATAGCCTTCCATCCGCGCGAAGCCGACGACGATGTTCTTGGCGTGTTCCGGTTGAATCTCGAAGAAGTCGGTGTCGTCGACGATCTTCAGGATCAGTTCCTTCATGTCGTACGGCTTGGTCGGCGAGTCGGGCACG
The DNA here is from genome assembly GCA_963707405.1 of uncultured Planctomycetaceae bacterium. Lineage (GTDB taxonomy): Bacteria > Planctomycetota > Planctomycetia > Planctomycetales > Planctomycetaceae > CAVPPT01. The sequence continues at coordinate 86,114 of CAVPPT010000030.1, forward strand.
AGCGTATCGAGCGACGGCTCGACGCGATCGGCCGGGTCGGGCGTCGGCCGATGAGGCGGCGGCACGCGGTTGTTGGCCGGCAGATAGTTGATGAAGCGCCGCAGCATCGCCAGCGCCTCGACGTCGTTCTCAAAGGCCCGATCGGCAACGCCTGAAACGGTCGAGTGCGTGATCGCGCCGCCCAGCTCCTCGTGCGTCACTTCCTCGTGCGTCACGGTCTTCACCACTTCCGGCCCGGTGACGAACATGTACGAGCTGTCCTTGACCATGAAGATGAAGTCGGTCATCGCCGGCGAATAGACCGCCCCGCCGGCGCACGGCCCCATGATCAGCGAAATCTGCGGGACCACGCCCGAGGCCAGCACGTTGCGTTGAAACACGTCGGCGTAACCGCCCAGCGAGGCGACGCCTTCCTGAATCCGGGCACCGCCGGAATCGTTGATGCCGATCACCGGTGCACCGACCTTGATGGCATGATCCATGATCTTGCAGATCTTCTCGGCATGGGCCTCGGACAGCGAACCGCCGAAGACCGTGAAGTCCTGGCTGAAGACGAAGACGACTCGCCCGTTGACCGTGCCGTAGCCGGTCACGACGCCGTCGCCGGGGATGCTCTGCTGGTCCATGCCGAAGTCGTTGCAGCGATGTTCGACGAACATGTCCCATTCTTCGAACGAGCCGGGATCGAGCAGCAATTCGATCCGTTCGCGGGCCGTCAGCTTGCCCTTCTTGTGCTGTGCGTCGATCCGCCGCTGTCCGCCGCCCAGTTCGGCGGCGGCACGTTTTTCTTCCAGCTGCCGGACGATGTCTTGCATGATCCTCACGTTCCTGTGTTGGTCGAGCTCCAAAGGATTCGCCTTTGCCTCAGCGCATGCAGCAGGGCCTGCTCATGTGACGAGGACCAGTCATGTCCTTGGTGGTTGAATGTTCGCGCGATCCAGTTGGCTGCCTCCGGCCAGAGCTGACGATGTGCTTTGGAGCTGACGGCCAGACCGACATGTCCCGCATCGATCGACATCGACTTGACGTCACTGGAACTGCACATAGTGTTCGATCGCCAGCGTCGAGCTCGGCGGCACCAGATGGTCCTGCTCTGCGACCAGCAGCAACAGCGGACAGGTGATCGCCTCCAGTCTGACCGGCACTCCGCCCAGCGACAGTTCTCCCTTCACCAGGCGGTTCTGCTGATACAGCAGCTTGACATACTCGCGAAATGTCTCGCCGGCCACGGGAATGCTGTCGTTCGCCCAGCGCTCCACTGCGAGAAAGTTGTCCAGAAAGGCGCCGTCGTCCAGATTCTCGCAGAGCGTCAGATACTTCTCCGCAAAGTTCTGCACCGGCTTCATCAGTTGAAAGCAATACTGCAGGAACTCGCCGGGACAGTTGCCGAAGGCGTCGATCAGACGGTCGACATCGAAGTATTCTTCGCGGGACCACACGTTCAGCAGGCCGTCGTCGCCGCCGAAGTCGATCGGAGCGGCCAGAAGTATCAGGTTGCGGACGCGTTCCGGATACAAGGCCGTGAACATCGTCGCCATGGTGCCGCCCATGCAGTAGCCGAGCAGGTTCAGCTGCGGTGACTGCGCCCGTGCGCACACGAAGTCGACGGTGTCCCTCAGCAATCGGCAAACGTAGTCCTGCAGCTGCCGTGTGCGATCGGCATCGGCGGGAACGCCCCAGTCAATCAGGTAGACGTCGAACCCGCGATCGAGCAATCGCCGCACGACACTCCGATCGCCCTGCAGATCGAGAATGTAGGGCCGGTTGACGAGGGCAAAGCAGATCAGGATCGGCTCGGCGAATCGGACCAACGGGTTCTGATACCGCAACAGTCTGAGCGACCCGTCCTGATACACAACCTCGTGGGGCGTTGCCCCGATGGATGCCTGCGATTCAGCTTTTGGCGCCGATGGTGCGCCGAGAAACTGCTCAAAGCCGGGAGCGGTCACGGGACTTCCCACCTGGCTCTCGAGTACCTGCAGTCGCCGCTCGACCTCTTCCCGGTGTGACTGCATGGCCCGTTCAACATCATCTACTCGGGCGGCGAGCGAGTCGACCGCATCGTGGGGTTCCTTTGTCTGTCCAGTCCGGGCCAACGCGTCGATCTGGGCCTTCATCATCTGGAGAAACAACGGACTGCGGAGCCAGAGATCCGCGGAGCGGTCCAGCGAGTCAAACCACTGCCGTCGCCAAGCCGACAAGTCGTCTCTGCCTTCGGCGCGTCCCGGCCTCGCCTGCGTACGTTCGCCGGCCTCATGAACGCAACGAGTCCACTGTTCCAGAAACGCCTGGAACAGTGGATCGATGGGTGCCGCGTTGTTGTTCGCATCCGGCATGCAGGTCTGTCCCCGTCTGACTCGCGAACTCCCGAGGGCACTCACCCGTCACACGGAACTCATGAAGAAACGGAATCTCCTCGAGACCATCATGGCCCGAACTCAGCAACCGGCCTTCGTAACCAACTCGGTCATCTTGGTCATGGCATCCTGAAACTCTTTCATCTGCGCCTCGGAGACCTCCCGCATGCAGTCGAGGGTCTTGCGACACATCTGCTCGGTCCGTTCGCGGAACTCCGCCGGGTTGCTCGCCTCGCCCAGACGCAGCGCCTCATCCAGCGATTCGAGGGCCGCCTGGTATTGACGGTCGAACGTGGTGCGGTGTTTGCGTGCCAGGTCCGAAACCGCGTTGTTCCACTGCCTCTGGAAGTCCCGCACTTTATCGACCCACATGGCCTGCGGGGAGGGCAGACCCGGCCACAGCTTGGTCCACTGCTGGAACAATTCCTGCTGCATCGTGACGTTGGCTTGGGCGGCCTTCTTCATGTTCTCGAAGACTTCTTCATACACGTTGGTGGCTGTACCAGTCGACATCTCTGAAACTCCTTAAACGGGGGACGAGGGGACCCGCGATCTATGGTCGCGGATCCCCGGCGACAAACAACTCACTCAGGCAGAAGGGTGCCAGCCTGCATCGGCCCACAATTCACCACTGACCGCCGAGTTCGAGATCATGAAACAGACAGCATCAGCGATCTCATCCGGGCGAATCAATCGGCGCAGTTGTGTATATGGCAGGACATTCTTCTTCAGATACTCCTCGCCCAGGGCGCGGGCCATCGGCGTATCGGTGAAGCCGGGATGAATGATGCCGCAACGCACGCCATGGAACATGGCCTCTTTCTGGAGCGTCGCGGCCCCTCCCTCCAGTCCGGCTTTCGTCACCGCATAGGAGATCTGACCCTTGTTGCCCTGCGACGACACAGAACCCAGGAATACAATCGCTCCCTGGATCTGCTCTTCAGGCTCCCAGCGTCCGAGTCCACGGCGGCGACGATCTTCGGCGATTTGGGCGACCATCTCGATTCCCCAGTAGATGGGGGCCAACAGATTGACCTCCGTCACCTGGCGAAAGGTCTCGACCGGATAGATCTGTGCCCGCCCGGTCTCCTTGTCCACTCGAACCGCCAACCCATCACGCGTGATGCCCGCCGCCGGAACACAGATCGTGATCAGACCAAGCTGGTCCGCCGCTTCACTGAAGACCCGTTTGCGAAACGCCTGATCGGTTGTGTCGCCAGCCTTGGCGATGGCAACCGTGCGTCCCAACGACTTGTTGATCGCCTCCGCCAGCTCCCCGACTGCATCACTGCGGTCGACCAGCAAGACGGCCCGTGCTCCGCGATTGGCCAGCTCTCGGGCCACGGCTTCGCCGATCCCGCTGGCGGCACCCGTCACCACCGCGACTTTGTGGTGGATATTCCTGGCGACACCAACCGGAATCGTCGGCACTTCGCGCTGCTCAGGGGCCGGGGTTGCTGCTGCCGGTGTTGCCACCACCTTGGGTTCAGCAGGTCGAGCAGGCTGTTTGGCAGCCGATCGCACCGGTTTTTCGGCGGGGGGTGGAGCGCTCTGGCTGGGGGTACCAACACCCATGGCCGTGTCAAAGAGGTTGATGGCGGCGTTGAACTGCTGGTCGAACAGATCGCGCTGCGTGCGCACCACGCTCTTGAGATTGTCGGACCAGAGTTGGCGAAACCCGCGGGCGCTATCCGGCGGATCTGGCAGGCGTCCGGTAAACCCAGGCCAGAGACGTGACCATCCTGACAGCATCTCCTGCTGGAATTTGAGGTTCGCGGCGGTCGCCTGACAAACCCCTTGGACGACTGTGTCCAAAACATTTCCGGATGTGGTCGACATGCTTTGGTCTCCCCTCAAAAGATGGTCATCTTAATCCGACTCGCTGACTGGCGAACCGTGCAATTGCTGCAACTGCACAATTGAGTGCAATTATCGAGCCATTCGCGTCTTCGTCAATGTTTCTGCAGGAATCCCTCAACCTCGGTTTAGTGAGCGTGCACCTGTGCACACTTGTGCGCGGACGGAACTGCACGGATTCCGCAACATTGGGGCGTCATAATGGCGAAACTTACACAGGTTTTCACGATGATCCCGAAACACTCGCCGGGCTGGTCGACACCTGGAGTCCATGCACCAGGCAGTCACCAGGCACGCTGACAAATGTGGCATTGCAGCAATTTCATGCTGTTGATGCACAAGTGTCATGGGTAGAATGCCGGTAAGACTCCCACCGCGACCGCAGGAGGTGTTCCTCCATGTCAGAAGAGACCGTACAGATCAAACGCTATCCGAACCGGCGGTTCTATGGTCTGGGCTCCAGCCGCTATCTCTGCCTGGCGGATATCGAGGAGCTTGTCCGCGAGGGGAAGACGGTCGAGATTCGCGACAGTCAGAGCGGCGAGGACATCACGCGGGTGATTCTGACGCAGCTCATTATTGAGCGGCACCCGGACAAGATCGCTCTGTTTCCCGCGTCGATGTTGCATGTGATGCTGCGGGCGAATGACATGGTTGCGGGCTTTCTGCGCGACTACTTCCGCAACTCGCTCAGCTACCTTGAGTACCTCCAGCAGCATGGACCGACGATCGAGGGGGTGCCGCCGCCCATGCACTGGATGAAGGCTTGGTTTCAACCCCCGGCAAAGCTGACCACCGAGAAACCCAAGGCGGCACCGCCCGAGTCCCAGGACTCCTCCGACGTATTGGCCCGCCGGGTCGAGCAGCTGGAACGCCGCCTGCGCAAACTGGAATCCTCGCCATCGCGGAGCCGGGAGGATCGCGATCCGGACTGAGACACACCGGCACAACTCAATCAAAGTCGGTGACGTAGCTCGTCAGGGCCTTCATGTAGTTGTTGCGTTCGAAGGCGGCAGGGTCCGGCGTGTTCTGGTGGTTGAAGCTGCCCCGGAACTGGGAGACGGCGCGGTACTCGTGTTCGTTCATCAGCTCTCGGAGGCCTTCGAGCAGGACCCCCACGTGTTCCGGGCCATGCCGGATCAGCGCGGCTGCAATCATCGCGACGTCGGCACCGACCAGCAGCATCTTGAAGACATCGACAGCAGTATGGATGCCGGAGTTCGCCGCCAGGGACGCGTCGGTCTGCGGGTCGAGGATGGCGATCCAGCGCAGGGGCAGGCGCGATTCGCCGCGCCGGCTGAGTTCCATCTGGGGATCAATGGCCATGTGCTGGACATCGAGGTCGGGCTGGAAGAAACGGTTGAACAGCACCAACCCGTTGGCCCCCTGTTCGACGAGACGGCGGGCAAAGTTGGGCAGGGAGCTGAAGAACGGCCCGATTTTGACCGACAGCGGAATCTGGATCGTCTCGCGGATCGATGCCACCAGGTCGAGATACTGGTCTTCGAGCTGTGAGGCTGTGACGTCGGCATTCGTCGAGAGGTAATAGGTGTTAAGCTCCAGGGCCGACGCCCCGGCGTCCTCCATCAGCTTGGCATACCGGGACCAACCGCCGCGGGAAACGCCGTTGAGACTGGCGATGACCGGTATGGAGACAGCGGCCCGTGCCTCCTCGATCAGACTCAGGTATTCGTCGGGGCCGGTGTTGTAGGCGTCCATCTGCGGGAAGTAGGTCGTCGCTTCAGCGAAGGACTCGGCACCGTAGTCCTGCACATCGGCAAACATCTGTTCTTCGAACTCGATCTGCTCTTCAAACAGGGAGGGCAGCACGGCCGCGCCGGCACCGGCGGCCTCCAGCCGCTTGAGAACATCGGTATTTCCGGTCAGAGGGCAGGCGGAGACGACGATGGGGGACGCCAGCGTCATGCCGAGGTAGTCGCTTGTGAGATCAACGCTCATGGGGTCACGTCTTCCACTGGACGCAGGTTTTCAAGTGCAGCATTGCGGACGTCGCGACGCTGCGAGGCTTAGGATGATCGGTCATACGGTCACGTCCTCCTGAGACGCGGTGCGAAAGAACTCGCGTTTCACGCCGGCCATCTGTTCATAGAAGTGCCAGCGGTCGTCGATCTCCTGCTGGGCGAGTTCAAACAGCCGTTCGGCCTCCTGCGGCTTGGATCGCATGAGAGCAGCGAAGCGGGCCTCTTTCATGGCGAAGTCCTTGAAGGTCTGTTTGGGTCGGTGGCTGTCGAGGTGGAAGGGATGCTGGCCGGCTGTCGCGTTGCGGGGGTCGTATCGAAACAAGGGCCAGAAGCCACTGCCGGTTGCGTCCTTCTGATGGGTCATCATCTGGGACATGTCGATGCCATGTGCGATGCAGGGGGAGTAGGCGATGATCAGCGAGGCTCCCCGATAGGACTCCGCCTCGCGGAAGGCCCGCAGCGACTGGAGAGGCTGGGAGCCCATCGCCACCTGGGCCACATACACGCCCCCATAGTCGACCGCGAGCATTCCCAGATCCTTGCGACGAACCGACTTGCCGGCCGCGGCGAACTTCGCGACGGCCCCGAGCGGCGTCGCCTTGGACGCCTGGCCTCCCGTGTTGGAATAGACCTGCGTGTCCAGAACGAGAACGTTGACATCCGCACCCAAGGCGAGGACATGATCCACCCCACCGAAACCGATGTCGTACGCCCAACCATCGCCCCCGACGATCCAGACGCTCCGCCGGACCAGCGCATCGATCGTGCTCTCCAGCAGTCGCGCATCGGGAGTGTCGATCGACTGCAGGCGCTCGCGAATCCGCCGGATGCGATCCCGCTGCTCGCTGATCTCGGCTTCGGTCTCCTGGGAGGCGCCGATCGTCGCCTGTACGAGGTCGTCACCGATCTGGGAGGCATGGCGCTTCAGGGATGTCGTGGCGAATTCCATCTGTTCGTCGAGCCCCAATCGCAAGCCCAGACCAAACTCGGCATTGTCTTCGAACAGGGAATTGGCCCAGGCCGGGCCGCGACCATCGGCATTCTTCGACCAGGGTGTCACCGGCAGGTTGCCGCCATAGATGGACGAGCATCCGGTGGCATTGCCGATCACCATGCGGTCGCCGAACAGCTGGGACATCAGCTTGAGGTACGGAGTCTCCCCGCAGCCTGCACAAGCACCAGAGAACTCGAAGAGCGGTTGCAGAAGCTGCGACCCCTTGACCGAATCGTGGGAGGCGACCCTGCGATCCATCTCAGGCAGAGACAGAAAGAACTCGAAGGACGTGCGCTCGACGTCCGCATGCTCGATGGCCGGCTCCATGTTGATCGCTTTGTGCTTGGCGACCTCCTTGCTGCGGGCCGGGCAGACATCGACACACACGCCGCACCCCGTGCAGTCATCGGGGGCGACCTGAATCGTCATGCTGTAGCCGGGCAGATCCTTGCCGCTCCAGTCCAAAAACTTGAAGCTGTCGGGAGGACCGGAGAGTGTCTCGGTCGGATACGCCTTGGAGCGGATCGCGGCATGTGGGCAGACCAGGGCACACAGACCACACTGAATGCAGATGTCGGGATCCCAGATGGGGATGGAGGCGGCGATCCGGCGCTTCTCGTACTGGGCTGTGCCGGTCGGAAAGGTGCCGTCCACTGGCATGGCGCTGACAGGCAGCCGGTCTCCCAGGCCGGCCATGATCAGCGACGTCACTCGTTGGACGAAGTCTGGTGCGTGTTCGGGAACGAGCGGCCGACGACGGAGGTGCGACGTGACCGACCCCGGCACCTTGACTTCGTGCAGTGCCGCGACGGACGCATCGACGGCATCTTCGTTGCGGCGAACAACGGCTTCTCCCCGGGACCCGTAGGACTTGCGAATGGCCCCCTTGATCTCTTCAATGGCCTGTTCCATGGGCAGGACGTCAGCCAGAGCGAAGAAACAGGTTTGCATCACGGTGTTGATGCGCCCCCCCAGGCCGGCCTCGCTGGCGACATGGTAGCCATCAATCACGAATAACCGCAGGCGTTTATCGATCATCTCCTGCTGGACTTCCGCCGGCAAATGGTCCCAGACCTCGTCGGGCCCATAGGGACTGTCGAGCAGAAACGTCGCCCCGGGCGCCGCCACGCTCAGCACGTCACGCGATTCCAGAAACTGGAACTGGTGGCAGGCGACAAAGTTGGCCTGTTCGATGAGGTAAGCGGAATTGATCGGCCTGTTGCTGAACCGCAGGTGCGAGACCGTAACGGATCCCGCTTTCTTGGAGTCGTAAACGAAATAACCCTGGGCGTTCATCGGGGTCGATTCACCGATGATCTTGACGGAGTTCTTGTTCGCACCGACCGTGCCGTCGCTCCCCAGTCCGTAAAACACAGCCCGTTTGACGCCCTGGGGCTCCTGCCAGTCCGCGGGGTCCCACTCCAGGCTCAGATGGGTCACGTCGTCGGTGATGCCAATTGTGAACTGCCGCTTGGGTTCCGGCAGGCTTAGCTCCCTGAAGATGGACAGCACCATCGCGGGTGTGAACTCTTTGGATGAGAGCCCATAGCGACCCCCAATCACCCGCGGGAGCCGGCGACCGGGCGCATGGCGGTCCCACTCCTCCACCAGTGTGGAGACGACATCCATTCGCAGCGGCTCGCCGACGGCACCGGGCTCTTTCGTCCGGTCCAGGACGGCGATCGATTCCGTCGTGCGGGGCAGCACCCTCATGAAATCGGCGGTCGAAAAGGGCCGATACAGTCGCACCTTGAGTACGCCGACCCGTTCGCCGGAGGCGTTCAGGTGCCTGACGACCTCCTCGACGGCTCCGACTCCAGAGCCCATCAACACGATGACGCGAGTCGCGTCTTCCGCTCCGACGTATTCGAACAGACCATACCGCCGGCCAGTCAGTTCGGCGAAGCGGTCCATCGTGTCCTGCACGATTTGCGGACAGGCATCATAGAAGGGATTGGCCGCTTCCCGCGCCTGAAAGAAGACATCCGGGTTTTGTGCGGAACCGCGGAGGACGGGCCGATCGGGATTCAAGGCGCGCTCGCGATGGGCCCGGACGAGGTCCCGGTCGATCATCCGGGAAATCACCTCGGACGGAATCGCCTGGATGCAGTTGACTTCGTGCGATGTGCGGAATCCGTCAAAGAAGTGCATGAAGGGGACGCGGGCCTGCAACGTGGCGGCATGGGAGATGAGGGCAAAGTCGTGCGCTTCCTGGACGGAGCACGAAGCGAGCATCGCCCAGCCCGTCATGCGGGCGGCCATCACGTCGCTCTGGTCGCCAAAAATGGACAACGCATGCGTGGCGATTGATCGTGCGGCCACGTGGAAGACCGTCGGCGTCAGCTCGCCGGCGATCTTGAACATGTTGGGGATCATCAGCAACAGCCCTTGCGACGCGGTGAACGTCGTTACCAGCGCTCCGGCCTGCAACGATCCATGGGCAGCGCCGGCCGCCCCCGCTTCGCTCTGCATTTCGACCACACGCGGCACGTTGCCGAAGAGGTTCGTCTTGCCCGCATTGGCCCAGGCGTCGGCCAGTTCGCCCATGGGAGAGGCGGGGGTAATCGGATAGATGGCAATGACCTCGCTGGCCTGATAGGCGACTCGCGTCGCCGCTTCATTTCCATCAACGGTCATCTGGGTCGCGGACGTCGAACGGCTGATCACGGATGCAGAATCCTCATACACCTACGATGCTGGAATTGACGTATCCAAAGCGGATCACAATGTCTTCTGGCGGAAGTGTAGCGTAACGTGGGCGTGACCGCATGCGACAACCGGCTCACCTGCGCACCACCTCTCACCGGTGAGAATCGTCATTCCCGACGGACGGATTCTCGGCATCACCCTTGGCGGGGACATCCAGATCCTTCATGAAGTGTGCCGTGTCTGGTAAGGTGCGGGTGGATGCGATCAGCGGCGGTCGAGAGAGCGGCGAGTGAGACATGACACTGTATAACGAAATCGGCGGTCGGAAGACGGTGGAGCGGCTCATCGACGAGTTTTATGAGCGAGTTCTGGCAGATCCGGATCTGCAGCCCTTCTTCGAGAACACGTCGATGGACAAGCTGCGCACGATGCAGCAGGAGTTCTTCGCGGCGGCCCTCGATGGCCCCGGGACGCTCAGCGAACTCGATCTGGCCTATGCACATCATGGCCTGGGCATCAGGCAGTGGCACTTCAGCCGGTTCGTAGAGCACCTGCTGGCCACTCTCGAATCAATCGGCGTGGGTGAGGAATCGCAGATGGAGATCATTCGCCGGATCTCGACCTATGTGAACGACATCACGGGGGAGGTCGGGACAGATACATAAGGCGTCACGCAGCCAGCGGTTTCACAATACGAGTCGAAGCAGGTAACGTACAGCTGCACTGACTGTGATCAGGCGAGGTTCCAGCCATGCCCAGAGGGAAGTGCTGGTGACACACACAAATCTGACAGAACGACTGGGCGGACTGCACTTCACGGCGCAACTGTCGGCGGCGGCACGGGAGGCCCTGGCGAAGATTGCCCGCGAACGCACGATCGCTAACGGAGAGTACCTCTGTCGCGAGGGTCAGAGCGTTAATGAGTTGTTGCTCATCGCCAGAGGCCATGTCGGCCTGGATATGTTTGTCCCGGGCCGCGGTCAAGTTCGCGTGATGACACTCGGCCCCGGTGAAGTGCTGGCGTGGTCGGCCGTCGTGGGGAACCAGGGAGCGACCGCTACCGGCCTGGCTTTGGAGGAGACTCAGGTGATTGCATTTCCCGACGACGCGCTCATCAATCTCTGTCAGACCAACTATGAAATCGGCTATCCCATCATGAGGGAACTGGCCAAGGACATTTCGCGACGACTGGTGGCATCACGTTTGCAGTTGCTGGACCTGTTTGAAGAGCAGTCACCATAGCGTCAGACAACAGAGGTACAGGAGAGCAGACCAAGGCCATGTCACTCGACACATCATTCCCAGGAAGCGGATGACCTCGGTCACCGGATGAGCATGCAGTCGACTCCGCAACACGCCCTGTTCCTGCCGAAGAGTCAACTCCAGTTGCTCATCGATCATCTGCGGGCGGACGGATTCACCGTGGTCGGACCGACGATCGAGCAGGAAGCGATTGTCTATGAGGAGTTGACATCGGTCGATGCGTTGCCGCAGGGCTGGACCGATCGGCAGGAGGCAGGCACGTATCGACTGGAGCGACGGAACGATGACGCGCTGTTTGGCTTTGTCGTCGGCCCACACTCCTGGAAGAAGTATCTGTTTCCACCGCTGACAACCGTTTCATCCGCAGAGAAGACCCCGGCCGGATGGCAGATGCACACGCCGGTGCCGGAGGAGACAAAGCTCGCGTTTCTCGGGGTGCGTGCGTGCGAACTGGCCGCGATTGCGGTGCAGGACCGCGTGTTCACCGGAGGTTCCTATGTGGACCCGGTGTATGCCCAGCGGCGGAAGCAAGCGTTCCTCATTGCCGTCAACTGCACACAGGCGGCACCCACGTGCTTCTGTACTTCCATGCACACCGGGCCGCGTTGCACGGCCGGTTTTGACCTTGCCCTGACGGAAGTCACCGATGGTTTTGAGATGGAGATCGGCAGTGATGCGGGAGCCGCGCTGGTGGATCGGCTGTCTCTTGAGTCATTGTCTGTCGAGCAGGCAACGTCAGCGGCACAGGCCCGGCAACAGGCAGTGGATCAGCAGTCACGAGCGCTGGCAACAGACGGAATCCGCGATCTGCTGCTGGGAAATCCGCACCACCCGCGGTGGGAGGAGGTCGGGAGCCGCTGCCTGGGGTGTACGAACTGCACGATGGTGTGCCCGACCTGTTTCTGCAGTTCTGTCGAGGATGTCGCGGACCTCTCCGGTGACAACGTCGAACGTCAGCGTCACTGGGATTCGTGCTTCAATCTCAGCTTTTCGTACATGAGTCATCTCACCACGCGCCAGACGATCGCGCAACGTTACCGGCAGTGGTTGACGCACAAGCTGGCCTCCTGGCACGACCAGTTCGGGACGAGTGGCTGCGTCGGGTGTGGACGATGCATTACCTGGTGTCCCGTCGGCATCGACCTGACGGAGGAAGTGGCCGCCATTCGCACCCAAAGCCCTCCGCGTGCTGCCGGAGGTGCCGCATGACCGCCGCCTCTGCCTGCACACCTGCCGCCGATCCCTGGCTCGCACACACCGTGCGGATTGCCGGCATCACCGACGAAGTGGAAGGTGTCGCGACCTACCACCTGCAGTTCGAAGACACACAGATCCGTGACAGGTTTGCGTTCCGCCCCGGTCAGTTCAACATGCTGTACCTGCCTGGTGTCGGAGAGACTGCGATTTCGATCAGCAGCGATCCGGTTCAACGGACGTCGGTGGATCACACCGTGCGGATTGCCGGCAATGTGACGGGGGAACTCGCTCGGGCCGGTGTGAATGCCACGTTCGGATTGCGCGGACCGTTTGGCACCTCATGGCCGATTGAAGAATGTCTGGGGCGGGATGTCGTGATTGTCGCGGGTGGAATTGGGCTGGCACCCATGCGGCCGGCGATCTACGAATTGCTCGCCCTCGGTGATGAGGTGGGGCAGGTGACGCTGCTCTACGGGGCCCGCAACCCGTTCGGTCTGTTTTATACCGCTGAGTACGCCGAGTGGCGCGCGCGCGGACTGGACATCGAAACGACGGTGGACCGGGCCTCTCCAGGCTGGAGGGGAAATGTGGGGGTCGTCACGCAGTTGCTGGATCGCCTGCGGCTGAGTGCTCCCGAGCGGACGACGGTGCTGTGCTGTGGACCGGAAGTCATGATGTGGTACACGGCGCGATCGGCGCTGGGCCGCGGAATTCCCACACAGCGGATCTGGATCTCGCTGGAGCGCAACATGAACTGCGCGATCGGCCTGTGTGGGCACTGCCAGTTCGGTCCGACGTTTGTCTGCAAGGACGGTCCGGTCGTGCGGTACGACCGGGTCGCTCCGTACCTGCGCGTGGAGGGCTTCTGATGACGATGACCCACAACAAGCCCAGGCTCGGCGTCTTCAAGTTCGCCTCCTGCGACGGGTGCCAGCTCTCGCTGCTGGATGCCGAGGACGAACTGCTGGCGTTTGTGGGTATGGTCGATGTCGCGCACTTTCTGGAGGCGACGAGCCGGATCGAGAGCGGGCCTTACGACGTCGCCCTGGTGGAGGGTTCGATCACCACGCCCCACGACGTCGACCGCATCCAGGAGGTACGCAGGCAGTCGAAGTTTCTGATTACGATCGGAGCCTGTGCGACATCCGGCGGCATCCAGGCGCTGCGCAACTGGGCGGACAATGACGAGTTCATCCGGATGGTGTATGCCAGTCCCCAGTACATCCACTCACTGTCGACCTCGACGGCGATCGCTCACCATGTGCCTGTTGATTTTGAACTCCGGGGCTGCCCGGTCAACCAGTATCAGTTGATCGAGGTGATCCGGGCTCTCGTCGCCGGCCGCAAACCCAGGACGCGCACACACAGTGTCTGCATGGACTGCAAGCTGCGAGGCAATGTCTGCATCACCGTGGCGACGGGTGAACCCTGTCTGGGGCCGGTGACGCAATCCGGCTGCGGGGCGATCTGTCCCTCGTTCAATCGGGGATGTTATGGGTGTTACGGGCCGGCTCAGCAGGTCCACGCGCAAAGCCTCACCGATCACCTCATTCGCGCAGGGACCGCGCCCGGAGAAATGGTGCGGCTGCTGCGGAACTTCAACTCCGGTGCCGAGGTGTTTCGTAACGAGAGCAACCGGGTGGAGACACTGGCCTGATGTCCCGACGGGAGGGAGCGCCGCTGCTGTGTCAAATCGCACCATCAAGATCGAAGCACTGACTCGCGTGGAAGGCGAGGGCGGGTTGTATGTGCGGCTGGACGGTGAGCGTGTGGAAGAGGTGAAGCTCAGTATCTACGAGCCGCCTCGTTTTTTTGAAGCCTTTCTCCGGGGACGCAAGCTGGAGGAGGTGCCCGACATCACGGCGCGCATCTGTGGCATTTGCCCGGTGGCGTATCAGATGAGTGCCGTCCATGCACTGGAGGCGGCCCTGGGTGTCACCATCACGCCCGAAATCAGACGTCTGCGTCGCCTGCTGTATTGCGGTGAATGGATCGAGAGCCACGCGCTGCACATGCATCTGCTGCATGCGCCCGACTTCCTCGGCTTCGACGGCGTGATTGACATGGCAGCGCAATTCCCCGATCAGGTCAATCGGGGACTGAGACTGAAGAAGCATGGAAACCAGTTGCTCGAAGTGCTGGGGGGGCGGGCGATTCATCCCATCAACGTCTGCGTCGGCGGCTTCTACCGGGCCCCGCGACAGGACGACCTGACGAGGCTGCTGCCGGACTTCGAGTGGGGACTCGAGGCGGCCGTCGACACGACGCGCTGGGTGGCAACGCTCGACTTTCCGGACTTCACGCGATCGTACGACATGGTCGCGTTGCAGCATCCCGACGAATACCCCATGAACGAAGGACGCGTGGCGTCCACCAGCGGGCTGTCCATCGACGTTCGCGATTATGAACAACACTTCGAGGAGCGGCACGTCGAGCATTCCACCGCACTGCATTCTGTGCGACAGGGCACCGAGGCGAGCTATCACGTCGGCCCGCTGGCGCGCGTCAACCTGAATCTTGAACAGCTCTCCCCCCGCGCACGACAGCTGGCAGACGAGGTCGGCATCGACTGGCCCTGCTGGAATCCGTTTCAGGCGATCGTGGCCCGAGGCCTCGAGATCGTCCATGCCTATGAGGAAGCGATAGACATCATCCGGGACTATCGCCCCCCGCGACCTGCGCGCATCGAGTACACCCCTCATGCCGGCTCCGGCTGTGCGGCCACAGAGGCACCGCGCGGTCTGATCTATCACCGCTATGCGGTGGACGACGAGGGCAAAGTCACTTTTGCCAAGATCGTGCCTCCTACGTCCCAGAATCAGCAACAGATCGAAGAGGACCTCCGCGACTGGCTGCCACGCATTCTGGGGGATGACGACGATCAGATCGCACTCGACTGCGAACGTCTGGTCCGTTGTTATGATCCGTGCATCAGTTGTTCGACGCACTTTCTCCGCCTGACCATCGATCGAGGAGCGTCGGGATGACAAGGCAGCGCACACTGGTGGTGGGGATCGGCAGCCCGCATGGAGACGACCAGGTCGGCTGGTTGGTTGCCGAGCGTCTGCAGCATGAGCTGCCGGCGGGGACGGATCTCCGACGGGCCTCCGCCCCGGGCCAGTTGCTGGACTGGCTGAGTGATGTCGATCGGTTGTACGTGTGCGATGCCTGCGACGCCATGGGCGGCGAACTCAAGCAACAGTCCTCAACACACACGCACCGCTGGGAATGGCCGGCTCCCGTGGGGATGCCGGTGCGTTCGTCAGGAAGTCACAGCTTCGGGCTGCCCCAGGCGCTGGGTCTCGCCGAACGGTTGGGGACGCTGCCAGACAGCGTGGTGATCTATGGCATTCCCGGGAGGCGATTCGAGGCATTCGCCGAACTGTCACCGGAACTGTGTCGTCTCCTGCCGGACATCGCTGTTGAGATCGCCCGCGACATCCTGAGCAGTCTCCCTCCAGCGGCGTTGGAGCAAGTCGGCCATGCATGAAATGTCACTGGTCCGATCACTGTTGCGTCAAGTCGGCGATCTGCTGCTGGAGCACGGAGGTGTCTCCGTCGAAACGATTCGCGTGCAGCTAGGGCCGCTCTCCGGAGTCGAACGAACGTTAGTCGAGATCGCCTTCGCGCATGAAGTGCGGTTGACCCCCTGTCGGGGGGCCGAGTTGCACATTGAAGAAGTTCCCTTGACCGCCGCGTGTCGGGACTGTCGCAGGGAGTTCGAGGTCCAGCAGTTTCATTTCGTATGTCCGCAGTGCCACTCAGCACAGATCCGGATTACGGGCGGGGATGACGTTCGCCTCCTGGAAGTGGACCTGGAAACATCCGAGCCATGTCTGCGGGAAGCCCTGGACGCGGCGAGTCCTCCTGCAAGGAGATGACAGGATCATGACCACGACGACCAAGACCGTCCCGGTGCATCGCGATGTTCAGGCTGAATTGCGTCAGCAGGCCGAAGAACTGCGACAGGATTTCGCCCGGCGGGGGACGCTCATCATCAACGTGCTGTCATCCCCGGGGGCCGGCAAGACGAGCCTGCTGGAAGCGACAGCCCGATACTGGTCGGGGCGGCATCGCATGGCGGTGCTCGTGGGAGACTTGGCGACAGATCGAGATGCGCAGCGCCTGGCACCGCATTGCCCCGTGCAACAACTGACAACCGGCGGTGCCTGCCATCTGGAGATCCCGCTGGTCAAGCAGGGGTTGAAGAAGCTCGGCACAGAGGCGCTCGACTTTCTGTTCATCGAGAATGTCGGGAATCTCGTGTGCCCCGCGTCGCACGACCTGGCCGAGCATCTGAGAGTCGTGCTGCTCAGCGTCACTGAAGGAGACGACAAGCCGGGCAAGTATCCGAAGATGTTCCGGACGAGTCAGGTGCTCGTGATCAGCAAGATCGATCTGCTGCCGCATGTCCCGTTCTCTCTGGAGGCAGCTATTCAGGACGCGCATCACGTACAGCCGGACCTCATCGTGTTCCCCGTCTGCTCGCCGGAGTGGGAAGGCATCGACGCATGGTGCCGGTATCTGGAGGAACGCAGGGATCGCCTGCATGGGGAAGTGGTGGCGAGCGGCGAACTGGTGAAGGGATGAGTGTTGTCGAGACCGCCGTTGTTGCCGGTCGACTGGTCCTGCAGGGCCGGGTCCAGGGGGTCGGTCTGCGTCCTGCAGTGGCCCGGCTCGCCCAGGAACTGGGTCTGTCGGGGACTGTCTGCAATGCGACTGCCGGTGTGGAGATCCATGTCGAAGGTCCTCCCGCCCTGGTCAGCGAGTTTCGTCGTTTGTTGCGGACGAGACTGCCGGCGGAGGCTCGGCTGACGTCAAGTCATTGGACCAGTTCCGAGCCCGTGGAAGTCGACGGCTTTCACATTGTGGACTCGGTCATCGCCGGGCCACTGACGACACCGGTTTCCCCCGATTGGGCCACGTGTGCCCTCTGCCTGCAGGAAGTCGCATGCAGCGAAAATCGTCGGCACCAGTACGCCTTCACCAGCTGTACCAGCTGTGGGCCGCGCTATTCGATCATCGAGTCGATGCCGTATGACCGCTGCCGAACGAGCATGCGGGAGTTCTCGCTGTGTCGACGTTGTCATGAGGAGAACATCAGCGAGGATGATCGTCGCTTCCATGCTCAGACGAATGCCTGCCCGGAGTGTGGACCGGCACTGTGGCTCGATCCGCCGCCGGGTTCGACCAATTCCATCTGGCAACAGGCCGCCGCCGTTGTGTTGTCCGGACTGACTCTCGCTATGCGGGGACTGGGTGGTTATCAGCTCATCGTCGATGCGACGAACGCGGCGGCTGTGGCCAGGTTGCGGTCACGGAAGCGACGTGATGCCAAGCCGTTGGCCGTGATGGTGCAAACACTGGCCCAGGCAGAGGCACTGGCCGTGCTCACGGAGCGGGAACGGATGTTGCTGAGCAGTTCAGAACGTCCGATTGTGCTGGTGCCCGCCCGCTCTCCGAATATGCTGGCTGAGGGCATTCACCCGAGGCTCACGGAGATTGGACTGTTTCTGCCGACCACTGCAATCCATTGGCTGCTGCTGGACCATGTGCACAGGCCGCTGGTCGTGACCAGTGGGAACGTGGAAGGGGAACCTCTGTCGGCCGACCCCATACTGGCGGAACGCGATCTGCAGGGAATCGCGGACGTCTGGCTGCATCACAATCGCGACATTGTGCGTCCCATCGATGACAGCGTCGTCCGCACGATCGCGAGCAGGGCGGTTACGATCCGCTGTGCGCGAGGCGCGGCCCCGCTTTCGCTCGAGAGTGTGGTGCCACTCGCTACGCACAAGCTCAGCGACGGTGCTGCCGGTTCCGCGAGTTGCGAGCGGGCGATCCCGCCGGTTCTGGCGCTGGGCGGACATCAAAAGGGGGCGGTCGCGTTGTTCAATGGCACGCAGGCTGTGCTAGGCCCGCATGTGGGGGATCTGGAGACGCTCGCCTCAAGGCAGCGGCTCATCGAGCATGTCGAGCAGCTTCAGGCACTCTATCGCTGCCGGGCCGATGTCCTCGTGCATGATCTGCACCCCGATTACTTCACGACGCGCTGGGCGCAGTCGTCGGGATGCCAAACGTTGGCGGTGCAGCATCATCATGCCCATGTTGTCAGCGCGATGGCGGACAATGACTGGCTGGACCGGGAGGTGCTGGGCGTCGCATTCGATGGCACAGGCTATGGGACGGATGGAACGATCTGGGGCGGTGAGTTCCTGCGCGCGCGGGTGGATGCATTTGAGCGAGTCGGACATCTGTTAACTTTCCGGATGCCTGGCGGCGAGAACGCAGTTCGCGAGCCGTGGCGCGTGGCGGCGGCGCTGCTGTCGCAAGCGGTTGGTCCCGAGGAAGCGCTGCGAGTTCTCACGGGGATCGGTATTTGTGAAGACAAGGCCGCGGCACTATTGAGGTTGGCGGACGGTGAACGGTGTGCACCGGTCACGAGCAGCGCGGGTCGATTGTTCGACGGTGTGGCGGCATTGATCCTCGACACTACTGACTCCGCATACGAAGGACATCCGGCCATGCTGCTGGAGTCCGCCGCGGACCGCGCTGACACAGGTGCCTACGAGTTTGCCCTGATCGACGGCACGTCTATTCAGCTCGACTGGCGAGGGATGATTCGTCAGGTACTCGCTGACCGGCGGCGTGGCTGTTCGGTAGGGGTGATGGCGGCACGGTTTCATCGGGGCCTGGCTGGCGGGATCGTCGCCCTGTGTGAGCGCTTCCACCTGCCGATCGTCCTGAGTGGCGGAGTCTTCCAGAACCGCCTGTTGACCGAATGGGTGGTGGAAGCGATGCTCGATACGGGGCGGGAAGTGGGACTGCATTCGCGCATTCCCCCCAACGATGGTGGACTTGCCGCCGGTCAACTGGCCATCGCTCTCGCCCGACTCAGCCGCAGTAAGGATGAGACTTCGCCCGAGAGTGACGGAGGGATGTGACATGTGTCTGGCCATTCCCGGACAGGTAATCCGCTGGGTCAATCGCGATGCGGCCTTTGCCCAGGCGGAAGTCGAGTTCGACGGAGTCTGCCGATTGTGTCACATGGCTTGTGTGCCCGATGCCAACATTGGTGACTATGTGATCGTGCATGCCGGTGTCGCGATCAGCCGACTGGATGAGCGTGAAGCGCAGCGTACACTGGCCGACCTCGCTCGTCTGGGGGTAACTGCCGACGAACTTGAGCCGATTCCATGAAACACCTGGACGAGTTCCGTGATCCGGTCCTGGCCCGCAGGCTGCTGGAGGAGATTCGCCGACGTGTGAGTCGGCCGCGCGTCCTCATGGAGGTGTGTGGCGGACAGACGCACTCTCTGCTGCGGCACGGCATTGCGACAGAACTCAAGGATGTCGTGGAGCTGATTCACGGACCCGGCTGTCCGGTGTGCGTCACGCCGGCCTCGGCGATTGACCTCGCTCAGGAACTGGCGATGCTGAGCGATGTTGTCGTGGCCAGTTTCGGAGACATGCTGCGGGTGCCGGGTTCATCCCGCAGCCTGTTGTCGGTGCGCGGTGCCGGGGGGCATGTGCGGGTCGTCTATTCGCCGCTGGATGCTGTGGAACTCGCCAAGAACTCGCCCGATCAGCAGGTGGTCTTCTTCGCTGTGGGGTTTGAAACGACAGCGCCTGCCACGGCACTCGCGGTGCTGCAGGCCGCACGACTGGGGTTGCAGAACTTCAGCCTGCTTGTGGCTCACGTTCGCGTGCTGCCGGTCATGGAAGTGCTGATGCAGGCGCGCGACTGCCGAGTTGAGGGGTTTCTGGCAGCCGGACATGTCTGCACAGTGACAGGCTTTGAGGAGTACGACCGCTTTGCAGAGCGGTACAAGACCCCAGTCGCGGTAACGGGGTTTGAACCGCTCGATCTCTTGGACGGCATCCTGGACTGTGTGACCCAGTTGGAGTACGGGCGATGCGAAGTCTCCAACCGCTATGCACGCAGCGTGAGGCGTGGCGGCAACGATGAAGCGCGCGATGTCGTACGGCAGGTCTATGAGATCACCGACACCCCGTGGCGCGGGCTGGGAGTCATTCCGTCGGGCGGATATCGACTGCGTAAGGAGTTTCAACAGTTCGATGCCGAGCGTCGCTTCGCAAAGATGTTTCAGCGGGTCGGCGCGGAAGCGATGTCGCGACGCTCGGCGGGCGTGGACGTATCCCGCCGCCACCCGGCCCTGCAGGTCGTAGGTGAATTGAGCGTCACAGGTGCCTGCCCGTCGGGTGTTTGTCCCAGTGATGAGTGTCGCAGCGGCGAGGTGCTCAGTGGGCGGATCAAGCCGGTCGACTGTGCGGCATTCGGGACTGCGCTGCACTCCCGACTCACCGCTGGGGGCTCCGATGGTATCCGGCGAAGGAGCCTGCGCGGCCTATTACAGGTACGAGCGTACGCCATAACTTCGCAAGACATCCCTGATGGAACCAACGTCACGTCAGCCTGGCAGATCCGACCCAAGAGAGACCGACCCTGAGCGAATCACACTCGCCTATGGGGAGGGGGGCCGGCTGATGCGACGGCTGATTGAAGAACGGATTCTGCCGCGCTTCGGGCAAAGCGATGTTGCATCGGCTCCCGGTGATGCAGCTGTTCTTTCTGAAATCGGTGGCCAACTGGCGTTCACGACGGACAGTTTCGTGGTGTCCCCGCTGTTCTTTCCCGGAGGAGACATCGGTCGACTGGCTGTTCTGGGGACCGTCAACGATCTGGCCGTTGCCGGCGCTCAGCCACTGTGGATGAGTCTGTCACTGATCATTGAAGAAGGACTGCCGGTTGCGGTTCTGGATCGTGTACTGGACAGTGCGGCAGCGGCGGCGCGGGAGGCGGATGTCCATGTCGTGACCGGCGACACCAAGGTTGTTCCGCGCGGGGCGGCCGACGGACTGTTCATCAATACCAGCGGCATCGGACGAGTGCTCCCGCCGCCACCTTCCGGTCCTCAGACAGTTGGGGTCGGAGACGAGTTGATCGTGACGGGTCCGATCGGCCGGCATGGGATCGCCATTCTGGCGGCCCGAGAGCAATTCGGGTTCATGCCGCCTCCGGAAACCGACTGTGACAGTCTGCTGGAACCCGTGCAAGCCTTGCGCGACGCGGGCCTGTTCAGTGAATCAGACAACGCCATTCGCGCCCTGCGTGATGCGACGCGCGGTGGGGTGACGGCCGTGCTGCAGGAGTGGGCCCAAGCCTGTGGACTGACACTGACGATCCGCGAAGCCGACGTGCCGATTTCGCCGGACGTCCGCGGCGTTGCGGAGCTGTTGGGTATCGATCCGCTGCACGTCGCCTGCGAAGGGACGATGCTGGTGGCTGTGCGGATGGGAGCTGGAAAGGATGCGGTCGCCGCCCTGCGAGCGTCTCCTGTGTCGCGCGGGGCGGCGATCATCGGCGCAGTGCATCCGCGGACGGTGGCTCCGGTGACCATCCGGCGTGTGCTCGGCAACGAACTGCCGCTTGACGAGCCATCCGGAGTGATGCTGCCTCGCATCTGCTGATCTATCGCCGATCTGCGGGCTCGCAGCGAAACGATGCTCAATGCGCTCCCGGCCGAGGGTGAGACTGCCATGCCGGGGCATGTCAAACGTGAATGAAACCCCCCTGGGTGTCATTCGTGGGACCGACTCGCCGGCGAAATCGCCGCCAGCTCTGAGAAATCTGCGAGTTCTGACCCTCTTCCAGAATCTCGTGGACCCAGATGTCGGTCTGCTGAAGTCGCATCGCGAGGATGCGGGCAGCGTTCTCGGCGATCTTGAGGGCGACCGGACGCTCGGTCTGGCGGAGTTCATCGTACTGACTCCGTGAGAGCTTGAGGGCCGAGACCGCGGTGACCGCTTCCGCTTTGGCGGAGTGCGCCGCCGGTGCGAAGAACGTGCTCTCTCCGAAGACGGTGCGGGGCTTGACCTCCAACACCACGGGGTCCTCGAGTGGCAGTCCCACCAGATGAATGCTGACTTCACCTCGCAGCAGCACGAACAGCGATTGTTCCTGCTGGTCCACGTCGAAGAGCACGTCCCCTTCGGCGAACGAGACGACATCGGCGGCGGCAACGAACTCGCGAATCTCTGCCTCGGTCAGGTCGCGGAACAGGGGCGTGTCTTCCAGTATCGCCAGGGGAGTGCCGTCGCTCAGCAATTCTCCCTGCCAGGTGGGGGGGGCATCATCCCGCTCCAGCAGGACCAGCGCACACAACCCGTTGCCCACAGGGGGGACATCGCCCTCAGCAGATGCGTACCGCTGTCCGGGCACGATCGATTCACGCACGGGACACCACCCGCGGGCGAGCAATCGGTTGAGGCTGGATACGTCTCCATCCTTGACGGTCTCGAATCGATATCGTTTCATCGCTTCTCGCTTCGCAGTCTGCCGCGAACTGCTCGAGTCCCGCAGCGTGATTCCCAGGGAACGGACTGGAACGCCGATGGTGACCAGTCTCCGGGGACGCTACCAGCTTTCAGGGTTCGCCTCGAGTTGTCAACACCTCACAGGGACGCGTCCGCATCCTCAGGACCACCGTCGGCCTGCCTGAAGCCGACATGTCGGACCGCCTGGATGCCACTCCCACATCACAGGGCCGGGTGCACAGGTCGGGAGTGCCTGGGCTCTGGCATGCCACTTGCTCTTCCTGGTGAGTTCTCTTACAGAGGTACACGGCAGATCGAACTGAGACGCTCAGGGAAGACGAAACGTACGAAAACCATGGACGAATCCACTCGAGAGATTCTGGCGCTCTGCGCGGTAATTGGGCTGGGACTGGCAGTCGGCAAGCTCACGTGGCGGGGGATTTCACTCGGGACATCGGGTGTGTTGTTCGTGGCGCTGGCGGCGGGTCACTTCGGATTGCGAGTGCCCCCGACGGCTGGTGTGTTGGGCATTGTGCTGTTCGTCTACTGTCTGGGGCTGGGGGCCGGCCCCAGTTTTCTGCGGATGGTGTTTCAACAGGGCAAGGCTCTGGCAGCGATGGCGGTGGCGATGATCGTCGCTGCCGGTGCTGTCGCGTGGCTGGTGGCGCGGGGCCTGGGTCTGAGTGCCGATCTGGCGAGTGGTCTGTTCGCCGGAGCTTTGACCAGCACACCAGCGCTGGCGGCGGCCAGCGAACGCCTGCCCGCCGACTCTGATGTGGCGGTGGGTTTCGGCATCGCCTATCCGTTCGGGGTGGTGGGGGTCATCCTGTTCGTGCAACTGGCTCCACAACTTCTGGCACGCTTGCCCGGTCGGTCAACGGCAGGTGAGTCGGCGGAGGGCAGCCCCATCACGCGGATGCTGGTGCAGATCGCCAACCCGAACGTCACAGGCAAACCTCTGCGCGATGTGGGCGTGCTGTCGCGGGCGAACTGTCAGGTCTCGCGCGTGCTGGTGGAGGGGCGGCTGCAGCCGATCCCCCCAGCCTTTCAGCTCGAATTGGGACAGCGGGTGCTCGTGGTCGGGGCCCAGGATCGACTCGCCGATGTCGTCGAAGTCCTGGGAGAACGGTGTGAGATCATCAACCATGTGCTCGATGTCGAACAGCAGCGGCGCAGGATCGTCGTCACCGCACGCGACCTGATCGGACAGTCGCTGCGGGAACTCCACCTGCGATCGCGATTCGGTGTGACGATCACACGGATCACACGGCAGGATATCGAGTTCGTCCCCAGCCCCGAGGAACGCATTCAGTTCGGCGACATTCTGATCGCCGTGGGGGAATCCGCAGGACTCGATCGCTTCGTCGCCTACGCCGGTCATCGCGAACGCACCGCCGACGAGACCGATCTCATCTCGCTCTCTGCGGGACTGATGCTGGGGGTTGTGGTGGGACGAGTGGAGCTGGCCTTTGGCGGCGAAGCGATTTCGCTGGGTTTGGCAGGCGGCCCCCTGCTGGTGGGGCTGGTGCTCGGACATCTGGGACACGTCGGACCGATTGCGGTGCACATGCCCCGGGCAGCACGGCTGCTGTTGGGCGAGATCGGACTGACGCTGTTTCTGGCGCAGGCCGGTTCACAGGCCGGAGGGAATTTCATCCCGGTACTGAGTGAACACGGCCTGTCACTGGGTCTGGGCGCCTTGGTGATCGTGGCCGTTCCGCTGATCGTGGGGAGCGTGGTGGCTCGCTGCGTCCTGCACCTGGGCATTCTTGAAACGCTCGGGGGCATCTGTGGAGCCATGACGTCTACCCCCGGCCTGGGGGCCGTCACGTCTGCCGTCGATTCCAGCCGTCCCGCCACCAGCTATGCGACCGTCTACCCTCTCGCGTTGGTGCTGGTCACCCTGCTGGCCCCGGTGCTGATCGCCCTGCTGTCCTGAACTTCTCATCCGGCAGCACCAGCGCGGCCGTCCCGCTTCCTCCAATCGAGGAGTGACCCGATGCCGCTGTCACGCCACGTTTTCATCAACGGCGACGCGGGTCGCGGCGAAGTGGTCGAGGGCCAGTTGCTTGAGTCCCTGCAGGTCCAGCTTGCCGGTGCCCAGCAGCGGAATCTGCTCCACCTCGAGAAAGCTGTCGGCGGACGGCAGCCAGAGATTGGGCAGCCCGCACGCGGCGAGTTCCTTGAGTACCTGGTCGACCGGGTTCCTGAGCGGCTTGTGGACGACGATGATCCGCTCCCCCTTGCGCTCGTCAGGAACGGAGGTGACCGCCACCAGCAGATCCACGTCTTCAGTCGCCGGATCGTCGACGATGCGGGCCAGCTCCTCTTCAATGCGCAGATGAGGCACCATCTCGCCGCCGATCTTCGAGAACCGGCTCTGGCGACCGGTGATGCTGATGAAGCCGTCGTCATCGATACGGGCGAAGTCGCCCGTGTTGTACCAGCCATCCCGAATGACCTCGGCGGTCTTCTTCGGATGATGCAGGTATCCTTTCATGACGTTGGGGCCCTTGATGAGGAGCAGCCCTTCGGTGTTGAGCCCCAGGTCTTCCCGCGTCTCGGGATCGACCACCATCGCCATCACGCCGGGAATCGGTCGCCCCACCGTGCCCAGCTTGGTACCGATCTGCGTGATGTCGGACGAACGATGATCGGGAATGTTGACGGCAGCCACCGGCGACAGTTCGGTGGTACCGTAGCCTTCGGAAGGCTGCACGCTGAACTTCTCCTCGAACTGTCGCGCCAGGTCGGGTGGCAACTTCTCGGCCCCGGTGACGATCGTGTCGAGTTTATGAAACTGTTCGGGTGTGATGCGCTTGAGATAGCTCCGCAGAAAGGTCGGCGTCGCGAGTGCAATGGTGACGGCGTGCTTCTGGCAGAGCTGACCAATCGTCCGCGCATCAAGCGGGTTGAAGTGATACACGGCCTTCGCATTGAAGCACATCGGCAGCCACATCGTCGCGGTGTAGCCGAACGAGTGGAAGTAGGGCAGCACGCCCATCATCGTGTCGGTCGGTTCGAGTTGCAGCAGCTTTTCGATGGCGTCGATGTTCGAACCGATGTTGTGCTGCGAGAGCATCACTCCCTTGGGCTCGCCCGTGGAGCCGGACGTAAAGATGATGGCACAGGTATCGTCCGGGTTGATGCGGGTGAGCCCCAGCATGCGCTCCAGCACGAACGCAGGAATCACATAAGTCGCAAAGGCCGCGATTCCCTTGTCGAGGCCCGTGATTCTTTCTTTCAGATCTTCCAGGAAGACGAACTCGGCATCCTGCAGGCTGACGGGGCGCTTCTCCAGAAAGCGGCGCGATGTGAGGACATGCCGCAGGCCGGCCTCGCGGACACAGAAGTTCAGTGTCTCGTCCGTGAGCGTGTAGTTGAGGTTGACCGCCGCACGCCCGGTAAGTGCGACCGCCATGTTCGCCAGACATCCCCCCACCGACGGAGGCAGCAGCAGGCCGATCATCGGTTCGTCGTCGGAGAACACCGACCGCTCGAGCACCCGCCGCATCGCCAGCGAGCCAATGAGGAGTTTGCTCGCCGAGAGTTCCAGTCCGCTGGAGTCGGCTACCTTGGCCTGTCCCTTGCGTCGCTTGCACTGCCGGACGAACTGTCGCACCGGAATCAATTGCGAAGGTTTCTCAAGTTCCATCGCGGTCACTCCCAGGTCCTCGACTGCCCGTCGCACCGGATAAACATCCTCGGGCTCGGGCATCGGTTTACCAAACACTACGGTCACGGGGTAAGGCCATTGATGCGGCCGCTTCCAGAAGAACCGCCCGCCATGATAACTGAAGATGCTGCCCCACAGTCCGTGCAGATATACAGGCACCACCGGGCAGCCGGTGCCGGAGACAATCTTCAACAGTCCCGGCTGGAAGTTCTGCAGTTGCCCTGTGCGGGTCAGTTGGCCCTCCGCAAAGATGCAGACCAACTCGCCTTCCTCAAGGGCCGACCTCGCCGCCTGCAGCGAGCGGATCAGCCCCTTGGGCCCATCAGTCGCCTTGATCGGAATGACGCGCATCGCCTTGGCCAGTGGCCTGAGTCCGGGCTTCGTGGTGAAGTCGCTCCAGATCAGAAAGCGGATCAACCGGGCCGAACTCACCAGCACCAGAATGCCATCCACCCACGAGACATGATTGGCGACGAGCAGCGCCCCGCCGCTCTCCGGAATGTTCTCCGCCCCCTGCACCCGCACACGGTACAAGGTGCGACTGGCCACCCAGAACAAGAACCGTACCGACATGTCGGGCAGTATGCGGAACACGTAATAACACACCGGGATCGTCCCCAGTCCCGCGACCATGAAGATCTCGGCAGGCGACAGCCCCAACAGCTCGTTCATCACATAAAACAGGCCGCACGAGAGCAGGATGAACGAAAACGACAGAAAGTTGCTCGCCGCCAGAATCGTCCCCCGCTGCGCACATCACTGCGCTCCTGCAGGAAGGCTTCGAGCGGAATGTTGAACAACCCGGCACTCGCCCCGAGAAGAAACAGCGACACACTCGACCAGAAATACGCATGCTGCAATGTTGCGGGAATGCTCGCATCGATGCGACTGCCGGCGATGAACACCAAGAGTGCACTGATCACGATGCCCAGCGCACCGAACGGAACAATCCCCAGTTCGATCCGACCGGCAGACCACCAGCCTGCGAGCACACTTCCCGTGCCGACACCCGCCACCAGCGTCGCGAGCAGCACGCCGATCTGCACCTCTTCCAATCCCAGCAGTTCGGCTCCATAGCGATCGACCGTCAACTGGCACATGGACGCCAGAAACCAGAAGAAGGCGATGCCCAAAGCGGCCCGCGTCAACGGGCGGTTGGCCAGCAATGTTTTCAGCGCGGGAACCGTTTCGGTGATCGGATTGAATCGCAACTCACGCAAGGGATTGGCCGCAGGCAGATGCCGGATGAACAGGCTCGCCAGCAGCCCCACACCCGCGACACCCAGCAGTGCGACGGCCGGCACCACCAGTTGGCTCAGCGACACGCCCGCCTCGATGTCGGGTGCTGAAACGGTATACAGTCCATAGCCGGCGACCGTCCCCAGGGCCGATGCGACGACTGTCACCAGACCCATCACGCCGTTGCCTGCCGACAGCGATCTGAGCGACAACATCTCGGGCAGACTGCCGAACTTCGCCGGACCGAACAGCGCCACTCTGGGCACCCATCAGCATCACCACGCCGAAGAGCAATTCGACACGCCCCAGCCACATCGACACCAGCCCCAGCAGCATGATGACCACCTCGGCCATCTTGCAGGAGACGATCACCGTCCGTTTGCTGAAGCGGTCGGCCAGCGACCCGGCCGCCGGTGCCAGCACCAGATAGGGAATCGTGAAACAGATTCCCCCCAGCGCCAGGGCCAGCGACGTTCCGAGGGCTTCCACACTCTGACCGATCGGCACGACCAGCCAGCGAAACATGTTGTCGTTGAACGCCCCGAAGAACTGCGTGAACACCAAGCCGATGAAGCTGCGCGAGGTAAGCCTCCCCTGCGAGGTCTCCGAGTCTGGGGCACGCGCGGTCATCAGCACATCGATCGAGGCAGGCGGGTGAGAAGGACGCACAGGTCAGGGCGTCGTGGGAGGCAGGGTATCACGCCCGCCTCTCCAGGAAAATGCCGATTGGCTATGCCGTGGATCGACCCCGTCATCGCCGCCTGCCGGACCTACTCCGGACACCCTGCAGATTATCTGAATAACCTCGCGTGATTCTGGGACGGCCATCTCCGAATCGAAGCACCCCGGCTGCTGATACGCGCCGGGGTGCTGTCTCACAATCAACCTTGGTCGTTTGGCGTCACTTCGTCATGCCGAACTCACTCTTGATGAAGTCCGTCACCAGCGTCGCGTATCTTGGATTATCGCGGTCGACATGTGTGACGACTTCGCAGCGGATACCCAGCTTGTCCATCTCCTTCTTCAAGGCATACCCGAAGCGCGGGCTGTGGATGCCGGTCGGGCGATCGCTGTCCTTGACCAGAAACGTCTGCAGGGCCGCAGGGTCGTCGGGCGTCAGATGCGTGATCGGAGACACCTCTTCGAACAACGCGTACTTCTCGCTCGGGAGCTGATCGAGCTGGTCGAGGTCGGCATCGAACAGCTGGCGAAGCGCACCAATGCGGTAGACCTGGTCGTCCTCGGGAAACAGCTCGCGGATGAATCGTGGATCGTACGAGGTCTGGCCATTGGAGACGGCCATGCAACTCAGCCGGGTCGACTCTCGCAATACCGGATCGTCACTGTCTGGATCGGCCATGTCATCATGAAAGCCCAACCACAGTGACAAGCCCGCTCCCGCTGATCCGCCGGTGGCCGCGATCCGCTGGGGATCGATGTTCCATTCCGTCGCATTGTGCCGGATGAACTGGATCGCCCGGGCCGCATCGTGAAACTGCGCCGGAGCGATCGCGTCCTGCGACAGACGATAGGTGATCGCGACGACCGAAATCCCCGCCTTCAGGCAGGCGTCGCGTACTGCGGACTCGACGCTTTTGTTGCCGTGTGAAAAGCCGCCGCCATGGATCGACACGAGCACTGGTGTCGGCTGTTTCGATTCCGCCAGCCAGACATCCATGACGTTGCGTTCGTGCGGACCATATTTGACATCAGCATGTGTGGGAGGGGCGGCCTGCGCCCGGGGTTGATTGTGAGTGGTCTGGGCGGACAGCACGGTCGACATGAGCGCGGTCGTCAGGGCCGGCAACAACGTGAGGGTCGCAGCTTTCATGACACACTCCTCGATCGCGAAGGATAGAAGCCACCGGTCGACCTCTCGACCAGCACGGGGGGCATTGCCTCATTTCTATCCGCCGCGTGTCCGGCGTGCCACGCTCCAGATTGCTTTCCCTCTGAACGCGCGCTACAACCAACAGCGCAGAGAGTCGAGTGTCGAGTGTGCTGTTCTGTTCACCTGGCGCTGCTATGCGGGAGGATGTTCATGAGTCGCTTTCTGGTGATGCCCGCGGTCGGGTCCTGTGTTCCGGCGTCGGCGGCAGGTGCGGCCGGACCGATCGCCATCTCCAAGCCGGTCGGTCAAGGGCCCCTCGCGCGCAATCTCTCCAAGGATGTCAAGACAATTCAGGAGGCACTCAACCAGGTGACGGTGAAGGGGGAGGCAGGAGGGCCAATCCCGTTTCTTGCCGTCGACGGCATCGTCGGGCCGAAGACGCAGGCCGCGATCCTCAATTTCCAGCGGGTGCAGGTGACGTCGATCAACGCCGACGGAGTGATCGAGCCGACCAAGCAGACGATCCTGCGCCTCAACGCGATCGTCGCGCCAATCTCGAAGTTCGATCTGAATGCCAAGCTCGCGACCGCCCTGCCGCTCGTCCGGGCGGGGCTTGCCGCTGCGATCCGGAATGTGACGGCGGCCATCACCGGTGCGCCGGGGCCAGCCGAGGACCGGCTCAATCGGCATTTCCTCATCAACACGCTGGGAGCGTCGGACCAGAGTGCGGGCCGTGTGAACCTGTTCGAGACCTATTCGGAAATGGCACTCGTGGTGAACCGGCCCGATCTGTTTGACATGCTCGGCGCGATCGAAGCCTTCGACGTCGACCCCAACAACGCCAAGATCGCGCTGGTCACGGTCCAGGGAGTGTTCGAACCGCCGCTTAAGGACGGCGAGAACAATCCGGCCCGGCACATCCGCCTGGGTCTGGGGTTCTTCGCACCCAATGTGACACCCGACTTTGCGGCCTTCATTCTGACCCATGAACTTGCGCACTTCACGAGTCGGCGCGATGGCGCGATCATCGAGGACAACGGACGAGGATGGTTCGACGACATCTTCATCAAGCGGCTCAGCGCTCACAACGGCTGCTCAACGCCGACAGCTATGCGACCTTTGCCCACGAGTGCCGCACGGGGAGTGCCACGAAGCCGGGCTTCGTGCAGACGGCTCCTGGTGGACGCGGCGGCGCGCGGTAGTGTTGCGAATCCTTCAACAGTTTGCGCCAGTTTCGTAGGGTGCATGAAAAAGAATGGAATGCACCCATTTGGATCGACACGGTGTCTTGGTGCATTGGGCTCCGCTCCATGCACCTTACTCAGTTCCTTTTGCCAGCACCTGGCCCACGAGGCGGCCGGAGGTCAGTGCCCAGGCGATGTGCAGGCCGTGGCCCCACAGCACCATCCCGCCCAGTCCGTTCTGTCCGACGGCATACAGGCCCGGAATCGCTCCCCCTGTTCATTGAGAACGCGGAACTGCTCGTCGATGGCGGCCCCGCCTTCGGTCGTCGTAAAGTAGGCCTTCACCGGTCCCAGCAGCACCCAGCGCACGCCCGACAGTGGCCGGGCTGCAGTCGCGTTGTGCTCGGCGAGGGTCTGTTCCAGTGCAGCGGCAGGAAGACCCCGTGCGGCGGCGACACCTGCGAGCGAGGAACTCATCACGGCCACGTCAGGGCGCAGTTTCAGATAATCGCGCACATAGGCATACGCAATCTTCGGAGCGGTCGAGATGAAGTGCGGCCACGCGCTGTAATGCTCGATCGGGCGCTGCGTCGAGCAGGATGTAGGCCATCTTGTCCGGCTGCCGGGCGACTGCGATCTCGCGCGGGGTGAGGACACTTCGTCGCAAAAACGTTCGCCCCGCTGATTGACGAGAATCGCTCCGTCATCGAGCAGGGCATTCTCGGGATGCTGCCAGGTGACGAGCAGGCGCTTGATGACCTGTCGCATCAGCCAGTTGGGCGTGTAAGGCAACAGTGCGCCGCAGAGTTTCATGACGGGTCGGAGGGAGGCAGCCGCGTCAGCCAGCTGCGGGACGGCTCGGGGGGCGGCGCGATGAATCGCAGCTCGGGACCGTAAGTGATGTCCATGTTCACAAGGCGTCCGCCGGCGGCCTCCACCAGCCGGTGTCCGTCGCCGGTCGCATGCGGATTGATGCCCTCGATGTCCCGAAACTGGTCCCCCTTGAAACGGGCGATCATCTCTGCCGAGTTCGCATAGTCGCCGGCGGCCAGCACCACACCGCGGGTGATTCGCACGTCGTACTCCCGACCAGCGTTCTGGACGCGAACTCCCCGGACGCGGCCGTCGTCCATCAGCAGGCAGCTGACACACGCATCGCAGCGCAGGGTTCCGCCCAGCGAGATGAGCCGGGCTTGCAGGGCTGCGATGTACGCCTTGGCATTCGGTACCACGTTGTGCATGCGCGGCACCCGGTTGGGAGGCTCGGGCGCGGGACCGTGAAAGGAGAGGCCTAGACCAGTGAGCCAGTCGTAAGTCTCGTGAGCTTCGGCCAGAAAGAAGCGGCGTAGTGCTTCGTGGTTACGAGCCTCGATCGCTGCGGGTGCGAAACGTGCGGCATCCTCGGCATGGTTCGCCGGCGAGTCGTCGATGCCGGCCTGACGCTGCAGCGCGGTGCGGTTGGCAGTGAACGATCCGATGGCGATGCCGGTGGTGCCTCCCGGCTGCGGACGCTTCTCCAGCAGCAGGACGCTCAGTCCCTGCTCAGCCGCAGAGACGGCGGCGGCCAGCCCGCTGCCACCTCCGCCGACCACCACGACGTCGAACGTCTCAGACATGCCTGCGTCAGTTCTGGCCCAGGTACTCGCGGAGGAACAGCCAGGGGACCTCGCGCTGGAAGTTGAGCGTACGGGCCATCGTGAAGTAGGTGTCCCGGTCGTCCGGATACCGCGTTCCGAGCGCGGCCAGCAACACCCGCTTGCGTGAGGGCCAGGTGGCCAGCGCGAGGAGGATATCGGGTTGCGAGGTTCCTTCCGGGGCCAATGCGTCGGCGAAGGTGCGTTCGTCCCGGCCTCCTTCGCGCAGCTTCGCGATGCCCTGTGCCAGTTCCTGCTGAGCCAGCATCTCGTTGCCCGCCGCGTGCGCCTTGAGGTAGATCGACAGATGCTGGATGGCCGCCGTCGATGCGTCGTCGTTCTCGGCGGCGAGCTGGGCGGCCTGTTCGAGCTGACCATCGACGAAGGCCGGGTCGTAGGTATCCGGTTCGTCTCCCTCTCGCAGTGCACGCATCTGCGTGACGAACTCGGTGGCGTTTCCTTCGAAGTAGGCCAGCATGGTCTTCAGATAATCGGCCAGTCCCCGAGCCGACTCGGACTCGCCCGGCGTCTGCGCCTGTTGCTGAAAGTCGTCGATCGTCTTACGGGCCGCAGCACCCTCACCCTGCATCGCCAGAATGCGGATCTCGTTGAGCGCCCGCATATCGGCGCCGAACATTCCCTCGCTCTGGTTGGTCCGGTCTTCGGAGAGCAGTTCGTCCCAGTGTCCGGTTGCCAGCCGAAGTTCTTCGAGCACCTTGCCGAAACTTGGCGTTTCGGGTTGCAGCTGGACGGCTTGCTCAGCCAGCGGGAGTCCCTCCTCGAAGCGCCCCTCGGAGAGCAACTGATAGGCGAGGGCGTTGTAGCCAAACGCCGACGGAGGGTTGGCAGCGATGGCCTGGCGGAAGAGTTGCTCAGACTCCTGGGGGTCGGGGGTGACGCGTCCCAGCAAGTAGGCCAGTTCCGCACTCGACGGGTCGGCTGCAAGCAGCGTGCGGTACTCAGCCACCAGATCGTGCTCGGGATGCGTCGACTCCATCGTCTCCTGATACACGCGATGCCAGTGTACCAGCACCGGGCGATCGTCGAGCCGCTCGCGCAAGTGGTCCAGATACTCCTCCGGAGGCATTAATGTCTTCAGCCACAGCAGCAGCGTTTCGCGTTCGGGAGAGAAGCGGAGGTGCGTGGTGACGAAGTCCCGGACGGCATTCGGATCATCAGGCGGCAGGGAGTCCTGCAGCAGAAACATCATGGCCCCATCGTTGACATCGTGCAGCGATTCATTCCCGACACGTGTGCGGGAGACGACATCCCGCTCGCTGGGCAGGTCGATCTGTTGCGGGAACGGCTGAAACGGGAAGTCGATGCCCGAGAACTCATACAGCGGCTCCCCCACCCGCGTCTCGTACTCGGGCTCCGGGGCATCGGCGGGATTCACGCTGTAGTAGACGGTCTCGCGGGTGATGAGAGCCGTGCGGTCCGGATTGATGACGAACGTCCGCGACAGGAAGGGCCGCTTCCAATAGGGCGTACGCACGTTGACATCGTATTCACCGACCGGCGTTCCCTGGGCGTCCGCCGTCACATGCAGCGTTCCTTCGGCGACTTCCAGCCGGCGATGTCCCCCCGCTGGCAGGTCCACAGGTGTCACGCCGACGACCGCCGTGTAAGGCACGCCTAGTCCATTGACCACAAACAGTTCGCGATGCTGCCCCTGTCTCCATGCCACAACGAAGTAGGTGCACAGGCCGACGAAGGCGAGGGCCGGCGCAATGAACCGGGCCAGTCGGCCACCGCTGCCTCCCTCCCGATACCCGGCGGTCTTCGGCGTTGCGAGTGTGACCGGCTTGATCGCCTTGCCGCTCTGCCGGTACTTCTCGGCTTTCGTGCGATCCTTCTGAAAGGCCTTGTCGTCCCGGATCTGTGGGCTGACATCGGCGGCACGATCCATCAGCTCGATTGCCCGGTCGTGCTGGGCCTGCGCCTGATACCCCTCCGCCAGCAGCAATATCAGCCCGGCCTTGCTCGCATCAGGCTGCTTGAGGACATGGCCCAGATGCGACTCGGCCAGTTCCGGGTTGCCCTGCCTCAAGAGCTGCACGGCCAATGCCTCGCGGACCGCCGGATTGTCTTCCACCGCGAGCGATGTCTTGTACGCGCCGATCGCCCCATCGTTCCGCGAGAAGTAGCTGTAGGCATCTCCCAGAGACGACTGCACCTTGGCGTTGTGACTCATCGGACCGGCGAGATGTTCGGCGATCTGCAGGAACAGCTTCTCATCCTGATAGCTGGTCGCGACCGCGATCGCCTTGACGACGTTGTCCGGGTCGTTGGGGTTCTGCGCAGACCGGCGGTGACCTCGGCACTGTCGCGCGCCTTGGCGGCCTCCCACTCCTTCAGCCCCAGTGCCCGGTGCTTGTGGCAGATCTTGCATTCCTCGAGCACCCGCCATTTGCTCAGGGGCACGATCGGCACGAACAACAGTGTGAAGTACTTCGTGGTGTCGTACGACGTCAGCTCGCTCAGCTGGCCGCACTGCCCGCATCGGCCGGGGATCACGTGGATCCGGTTTTTGCCGTAGTACCACGTGCCGCAACCGTTGATGACATGGGGCATGGCGAGGGGCTCCGAAGTCGGGATCACAAGTAAACCGGTGCGGCGAAGAAAAGGTCGTCCGTCGCCGGCACGGTCTCTGCCCGCACAGCATCGTCTGCACCAATGCGGATGGTCAACCGTCGTGGTGCATCCTCCCCCGCTTCCGCCCAAGCCGGACATGCATCAAGATGGCACGGCTCATTCCCAAGATCGGCACGCATTGATCCCGGAGGAACGTCTCTCATGAGCCACACCGAGCAGAATCGTCAGGCATGGGACCGGCTCGCGCAGTCCGAAAGCCGGTTTGCCCGCGTGGCCACCGACGACGAGTGTGCTCAGCCGCTGGTCACTCTCGACACGCGCGGCTGGCTGCCAGGTTCGGTGAAGGGGCTCGATGTGCTGTGTCTGGCATCCGGCGGAGGCTGGCAGTCGATTCTGTATGCCGTCGCCGGGGCCCGCGTGTGCGTCGCCGACATCAGTCCGGCCATGCTGGCCCTCGATGAACGTGAGGCGGCGCGGCGCAGGGTGAGGGTCCGCACCGTCGAGACGTCGATGGACGACCTCTCGATGTTCGAGTCGGAGCAGTTCGACATCGTGCATCAGCCGGTCAGCACCTGCTATGTACCGCGTGTGCAGGCTGTGTATGCCCAGGTGGCCCGCGTGCTGAAGCCGCGCGGACTTTACATCAGCCAGCACAAGACCCCCACCAGTCTGCAGATCGTCGAGCGGGATACGCAGGACCGCTATGTGCTGGGCATCGGCTACTATCATCGCGATCCGCTGCCGGATGTCGCCGACCGCTCGTACCGCGAGGAGGGAGCCACCGAGTATCTGCACCGCTGGGAAGAACTGGTGGGGGACCTGTGCTGCGCGGGATTCGTCATCGAGGATCTCGTCGAACCACGACGGGGCGATCCGGCTGCCAGGCCCGGACACTTCCGCCATCGGGGACAGTTCATCGCCCCCTACGTGCGGATCAAGGCCCGGCGTGTGCAGCGCGGCGAATCACTGCCGGACCGCAGTCCCATCTGGACGCCGGATGCGTTGATGAGTCGATGACCTAGGCCGCGAGGCATCGTCGAGCGCCTAGGCGCGCATTCGACCGGCGCTACTTCCGCTGCGATCAGGTGACGTGACGAGCGTTTGAGATCACCAGCAGCAACGCGACGATCGTACCCAACAGCGTGCCGACCGGCAGATACCAGAGGCTCCCGACGGCACAACCCATCAGCAGCCACCAACCTGCCGCCGGTCGCACCACGAAGACAATCAGTGAGGTCAGCCACGCCAATCCCAATCCCAGGTGCAGGCACTTGATGAATGTACTGCGGGGATCGAGACCCACGGCTATCACAATACGGGACCACGGCCCCAACTGGCCGGTGTGCGACCCCGACCTGGGTGTGAAGTAATCGCCTACAATCAATGCTCGTCCGCCATCAAATGTAAGCCATGTCCCCTGGAAGAACGCCAATACGAGAATCGTCCAGCTGAGAAAGCTCATACGTGAACCATGTGCTGTACCGAGGGCCCCTGGAATTCGGTCCGTTCGAACCCAGCCAGTTCATCGCTCTATCTGCGAACTGAACGTCAGTCGAGCTTTTTGGCACGGATGTTCTTGAAGTGGACGATGCTGCCCGGGTCGTGAGCCTGGAGAGCGAACGTCCCCTCGCCGAGCTTGCGGGCAAACTGATCCGACTGGGCCTGCTGGCCCGCCGGTTCCGTATAGTCCACAACCGTCTTGTCGTTCAGCTTGATGATGACCCGGTTGCCGTTGACGATGATGTGCTGTGTCCACCACTCGTTGTCGCCGATGAGCTTTTCGGTCACATCGTCGACGGCGTACAGGCTGCCGGTCTTGCGGGGGTCCTTGTCGTAGCTGTTGTTGACCTGTGTCTCGAAGCCCGCGTTGGGCCAACCTTCGTTCTGGAACTTGGTGTGGAAGTAGATGCCACCGTTGCTGTGCGGCTCGGCCATGACGTCGACCTTCAGTTCAAAGTTCTTGTACGGGGCCTGATCTCCCATGTAGAACAGATGGCTGCGGTCTCCGTGCGCGATGATCTCGCCATCCTTGATCGACCACGCGCCGGGGTTCTCGCTGATCTTCCAGCCCTCGAACGTCTTCCCGTCCCACAACGAGACGAAGCCCTCCTCGACCTCGGCAGCCGAGAGCAGAGCCGGAGAGAGCACTGCAGTGAGTGTGAGCAGCATGCAGGCAGACAGGCGTGTGAACATGAGGTGATCCCTGGTGGTAAAGAGCGGTGAGTGGAAACGGGTGTCGGCGAACGTCGATTGAACGCCGGGGGCCTGCTGCTGTCAACCGTCCATGCCCTGTCACACTTGAGCAGAGTTGCACGTGTTGGTCGTTCCCGGCGATTTTTCCCCAGCAAGGCTGCGTGGTATGATGGCCCACTCGCATACCATTTCCAGGACGTGATTCCACATGTGTCCCTGCACCAGAACATTGGCGATTGTCTGCCTCGCGTGCACCCTGAGTCGTTCGGCAACAGCCGATGACGCACCCGGCACACCGGCTGCACGACCGAACTTTCTGATTGTTCTTGCCGACGACTGCACCTTCAGCGATCTGCCGTTGTATGGAGGTCAGAATGCGCGAACGCCGCATCTCGACCAACTGGCGCAACAGGGGCTGACATTCAACCGTGCTTATCTGACGATGTCGATGTGCCAGCCCTGCCGTTCCGAGCTGTACTCCGGACGGTATCCGATGGGAAACGGGTGTGCCTGGAATCACTCGTCCAGTCTGGCTGGCACACACAGCCTACCTCACTTCCTTGGGCCCTTGGGGTATCGGGTCGGTCTGGCCGGGAAGGTGCATGTGCTGCCCCAGGGCAGCTATCCGTTCGAGAGCGTTGGGGGGTATGACGACAACTGTGTCCGAAATCCAACGCAAGCCCATAACATCAGCGATGTGCGGGAGTTCATCAACCGCAATCAGCGCGAGCCGTTCTGCCTCGTCGTAGCGCTTGTGGAACCGCATGTCCCGTGGGTGATGGGGGACGCCTCGCAGTATCCGACCGGGTCGCTCAAATTGCCGCCTCACATCGCCGATACACCCCGGACGCGCGAAGACTTCGCCCACTATCTTGCAGAGATCACTTATATGGACGGACAGGTGGGGGAACTCCTGGCGGAGCTCCGCGCCTCCGGCCGGGAGAACGACACGCTGGTGATCTTCAGCAGTGAGCAGGGGTCGCAGTTTCCGGGCTGCAAGTGGACCTGCTGGGACACCGGACTGCACACCGCATTGATCGCACGATGGCCCGGCCGGATTACCGATGGGCAGCGAACCGATGCCATGGTTCAGTATGTCGACGTGGCACCGACGCTCCTGGAACTCGCCGGGGGACGTCCGGATGATTCTGCATACCACTTCGATGGTCGCAGTTTCGCCGCCGTGTTGCGTGGCGAGACCGAAACACACCGCGACGTGGCCTTCGGAGCCCACAACAACATTCCGGAGGGCCCGGCGTACCCTGTCCGCACAGTCACCAATGGCGATTGGCGGTACATTCGCAACCTCACTCCTGACGAACTCTACATCGAGAAGCATCTGATGGGGCTGCAGGGGGATGCCACCCTGAACAATCCTTACTGGTCGACCTGGATCGGCACCGCCTGGGACACGCCGGACACCTATCGCCTCGTCAAGCGGTACATGCGACGGCCCGCCGAGGAGCTGTATCACACCGCCGCCGATCCCGCCGAAATGACGAACCTTGCTGACGATCCCAAGCATGCCCAGATCAAGTCCCAGCTCAGCAGCGAACTCGATCGCTGGCTGTCTGAACAGGGAGACCCCGGCATTCCGCTCGACACCCATGAGGCCCATCGAGCGGCCAAACGGGGGGCACACCTGTACGCACCGACTGTGGGGCAGTGATCTGGCACCGGTCGCGTCCGGCTGACGAACATTGCGGCCCTGTGATGTGTCTCCTATGATGCCGCCCCACCAGACCAGCCAGGGCGCACTAAGTCGCTGACGCGACACTGGTTAGCCCGGCCGATGACGGTCACCGCTGCCTGGGAACCGATCAAGGAACAGACTCGTGCTGCGCACTCATACCTGTGGCGAACTCCGTGACGCGCATGTCGGACACACGGCAACTCTGTGTGGTTGGGTCGATCGCTATCGCGACCATGGCGGCGTCGTGTTCATCGACCTGCGCGACCGTTATGGGCTCACGCAAGTCTCGTTCAAGCAGGATGACGTCAGCGAAATTCAGGAGACCGCCCAGGAACTGCGGCACGAGGACGTCATCCGTGTGACGGGGGAAGTGCTCAGTCGCGGGGCCCAGAACGTCAATCCCCGGCTGGAGACCGGCTCGATCGAATTGCGGGCGAAGTCGCTGACGGTCCTCAACAAGAGCCGCACGCCTCCCTTCGAGCCCAATGGTGATAGCCTGCCCAACGAAGAACTGCGACTGCAGTACCGGTTCATCGATTTGCGCCGGAGGGAACTGCAGCAGAACATGATGTTGCGGCATCGCGTCACGAAGGCGGTACGCGACTACTTCGACGAGCGCGGCTTCCTGGAGATCGAGACCCCCATCCTCGGGCGTTCGACCCCCGAAGGAGCACGCGACTATCTCGTACCCAGTCGCGTGCATGAGGGCTGCTTCTATGCCCTTCCGCAGTCGCCGCAGTTGTTCAAACAGATTCTGATGGTGGCGGGCTACGACCGCTATGTGCAGATCGCCCGCTGCTTTCGGGATGAGGACCTGCGTGCCGACCGGCAGCCTGAGTTCACACAGATCGACCTCGAGATGGCGTTCATCGAGCGGGAGGACATCCTCGAAGTCGTCGACGGCTGCGTGGCCCGCATGGTGAAGGAAGTTCGCGGCGAAGACTTCCCGCTCCCCTTGCCCCGCTACACGCATGCGGAAGTGATGAAGACATATGGCACCGACAAGCCCGACCTGCGGTTCCGTCTGCCGATCACCGACCTGTCTGATCTCGTGCGGGAGAGCACGTTCGGCGTGTTCCAGAACACGGTGGCCGGCGGAGGATTCGTGCGTGCCTTGTGTGTCAAAGGGGCGGCGGAGAAGTACAGCCGACGAGTCCTCGACAACGACCTCAAGAATCTCGTGGGCGACTACGGGGCGAAGGGACTGGCATACTTTAAGATCGCGGGCGGCAAGCTCGAATCATCGATCGCCAAGTTCTTCACCGAGGAGCAGCAGCGGGCCATCGTCGAGCGACTGCAGGGAGAGGACGGCGACCTCGTGCTATGCGTCGCCGACAACTGGAAGGTAAGTTGCGCGGCCCTTGCGGCACTGCGGAACTGGCTGGGTCGCGACCTCAAACTGTACGACCCCCGCGAGATCAGCGTGGCTTGGGTGATCGACTTTCCGCTCGTCACCTGGAATGCTGACGAGGACCGCTGGGACGCCGAGCATCACATGTTCTGTGCGATCCATCCCGACGATGTCGAGCTGATGCATAGCGATCCCGGCAAGGTGCGGGCCCAGTCGTACGACCTGGTGTGCAATGGATACGAGGCGGCGAGCGGCAGCATCCGGATCCACGACCCCCTCATCCAGCAGCAGGTGTTCGATCTGCTCAACATCCCGGCGGAAGAGGCGGAGCGCCGCTTCGGCTTCCTGCTGGAGGCGCTGCGGTACGGCGGTCCGCCCCACGGAGGCATCGCACTGGGACTGGACCGGTGGGTGATGCTGTTCGCCGGCTGCGACAACATTCGCGACGTGATCGCGTTCCCCAAGACGCAGAAGGCGAGCGACCTGATGCTCGAGGCTCCTTCCGATGTGGATGCGAAGCAGCTCAAGGAGCTGCACATCAAGCTTGACCTGCCGCCGGTGTGATGGGCGTTGCATGTGGGCACGTGGCCAACGTCGCTTCGCATCACCACTCCGTCAGGAGCGACAATTGGAGCCGGGAGAACCGATTGGGAACGCTTCTCCCTCTCTCCCTCCGTATGTGCGGTGTTCCCGCAGAGGGCACTCAGGTCAGTCGGGGCCGGCGCGGGATTGAGCGAAGCGGAGAGGGGCCTCTCTCAGTCTGTAGCGACCATGGTCCGCAAAGCAGGCGTTCGGCTATTGCCGGTTGGGTCAACCGGTGCTGCCCGCTTGATGATTGCGTACTCAGCATACCACCGTTCTCGCATGCCGGCCTTGCTGCGCGATGCGGGCATGGCACCCGTGCGAACCGCAGCCCGACGGTGCCTTCGCCGGTAGAGACACCACTACTGGGTACGGGATGTCCTCGCTTTCGCGAGATTTCGAGAGACGCACCGGCAATGAGGTGCGAGAATCCTGCAGTTGGATCCTGCCGTTTTTGCCAAACATTTCCGACCGGGATTCGTATAGTAATAGCAGGTGGTCGCGAGTCCGCCCGTCTCAATGTGACTTATCCGTCGGGAGCCGGCTCACCGTCACGAGTGCCAGCATGATCTACAAACTCTCACAACGACTGACGTACTTCTGTGCCGTCGTTTTCCTGATCGTCAGCTATCACCAGCGATCCACGCTCGACCTCTCTGAGGGGGAGTCGTTCACGTCGCTGCTGCTGATCTTCTGTGTGACCCTGCTGCTGATCTGTCTGGGGACGCTGAGCGGACTGGTGGCTCACTCCAGTGAATGATGACCACCGGATGCCGTCGCCACTTGAACCGCCGATGCTGTCGGCGGGCTTTGAGTCGCGAGTCAATCGAAATCAGCACAAATCCCGGCGAAGGAATCGCCGGGTCGTCACCGCCGGACTTGAGCGCTGACTTTGCTCCTCTGCCACTTCGCCGATAACATGCCTCGCGGGTCGCGAGTCAACACGAAGTTCTGGAGCACTACCTGCCATGACTTATGACGTTTACGGAGTCGGCAATGCACTGGTCGACATTCAGGCCCACGTGAGCGACGAGGTCGTCGAGCAGCTCGAATACGCCAAAGGGATGATGACACTCGTTGATGCCGACACGCAACAAGCGGTCCTCGAACACCTGGGTGATCTGCCGACGCACGCGTGTGCCGGCGGTTCGGCGGCCAACACCATCATGGGTCTCGCGGAGTTCGGAGGAACGGCGGCTTACTGCGGGAAGACGGCGGGTGACGACCTGGGCCGGTTCTTTCTGGAGGACATGCGGAAGCAAGGAGTCGCCATCAGCGTCGCACCGGCCGGAGACGGAACCTCGGGCACCTGCGTCGTATTGATCACTGACGATGCCCAGCGGACGATGCTTACCTGCCTGGGAGTCTCGGCGACGCTCGGACCGGACGACATCTGCGAGGAGACCATCCGGCAGGCGACATATGTGTATGTGGAAGGGTATCTGTTCGCCGGCGAGCCGACGCGGTCGGCGGCGCTGCACGCCATCGATCTGGCGAAAAAGCACGGCGTCAAGGTGGCGTTCACCGTTTCGGATCCGTTCCTCATACAGTATCACCGGGAGGAGTTCTGGAAACTGATTGAAGGTCCGGTCGATCTGCTGTTCTGCAATCACGAAGAGGCGCGAGCCCTCACCGGCAAGCACGA
The DNA here is from genome assembly GCA_963707405.1 of uncultured Planctomycetaceae bacterium. Taxonomy (GTDB): domain Bacteria; phylum Planctomycetota; class Planctomycetia; order Planctomycetales; family Planctomycetaceae; genus CAVPPT01. The sequence continues at coordinate 128,374 of CAVPPT010000030.1, forward strand.
TGCAATCGATTGTGCCCACGAAATCCACCGACACGCCGAGAACGTGGCCCTCACGCTCGGTGCCGATGGTTCGCTACTGATGCATAACGGCGAGTCGATCCCCATCGAGGGGGTCCGCGTCAAGAGTGTCGACACGACCGGGGCCGGGGACATGTACGCGGCCGGCATTCTGTACGGCATCACCAACGGCCTGACTTGGAAACAGTCGGGACATCTGGCATCTCATGCGGCGGCCCGCATCGTGAGCCAACTGGGGGCCCGTCTGCAGCAGCCCTTCACCGCCGACGAAGTTCAGAGTCTGGTTCGAAACGTGTAACTCCCGGGAGTCCAGCGATGCAGCGATTGATTGGTGTGTGCTTGCTGATTCTGGCGGCCGGTTCCGTCGTCGCCGATGAGGCTGACGATGCGGACCTGAAGAAGGACTATGCCGCGGTCGAGGGGACGTGGGAACGTCGGGGCGCGACGAACAGGGTCGGGAGATCGTCATGACGAAGACCGAGCGCGACGGGATGTCGAGCGTGACGCTGAGCGATGCTCAGGGCAACGTGCTGCATGCACATCACGCACAGTACAAGCTGGAGCGGACGGGGCAGGTGCGGATCTTCTCCTACTGGAACCGCACCGTCACTGAGGGCCCGGACAAGGGTCTCGTCGATCCCCGGCCACGATCGTACATCTACCGGGTCCACGACGGCCACTTCTTCGAGATCCACGGCCTGAAACTGCAGGACGAGCAGCAGCCGAGCATCCTCATCTGGGATCGTTTGGAAGCGAAGGACGATAAGGCGGGGGGAACCTCAATCAGAGTTCCCTGTGTGACCGTGGGAGACTGGCACTTCGGCTGACATATTGCAGTGCTTGATCCCTCTGTGTGCTCCGCGCCTTCGCGTGAGCTCACTGGACACATCTGGCGGGCATTACCCGAGACGTTATGTACCTCTCTTCTCCACGCTGGGCAGGGCGGATGCAGAGCGAGTATGTGGTGTGCGCGTGCGGCTGGTGTACAGTCCGAACAGGCCGACACCGATCCCCACGAGTCCGATACCGATTCCCTCGGACCGGGGACCCATGGCCTGTGTGGCGAGCAGGGTCAGTCCAGACACGAAGCAGACCGGAATGAACCCCGCCGCAGCCATCCAGAGGCCGCGGGTGCGCTCCTGACGGGCCAGGGCGATGTGCCCGCGGGCCGATTCGTTGGCCACCTGCCGCAGTCGGGCCAGACGTTCTCGCTCCCGCAGCACATCCTGCTGGGCCGTTGTCGCTCGGGAGGATGTCGAGGCGGTAAGTACGTCGGATGCCGATTGAGTGACGTCCGCAACTGTCGGGAGCGGGGTCGAATCGACTTTGTTCTGTGACCTCGTGTGTGTGGTCAGTGGAGCCGCGACAGTAAGTGCCGGCTTGTCCAGGGTCTTCGTTTGTGAAGCACTGGATGCGGCCCCCTTCTTCAGCACGCGCTGCAACCAGTCGTCGACCGACTCGACCTCCTTGACGCCCTCGTGAACTTCCGGGACCGAAAAGTCGAGCCGATGCACGTCAGAGGAGGCTGCGACCCGTTCAGGCAAATCACTCTGTTCTGACTCGCTGAATGTGGCGAGCACTTCGGACATCACATCCGTGAGCTGAACAGCCCGCTCGCTATGTGAGGAGGGCTCGGCCTTCAGGGCGGCTGAAGCGGACGCGATCGCTGCATCCTCACGAGCGGCCTCGACAGCGACCAGATCCTCTTCCACCGGGAACTCGTCCGTGTCGTCCTCGGTGCGGTCCTCCAGTTCAAACAGATCATCGGAGGCGGCGAGATGGTCAGCGTCGGTTGCCCTCTCCCGTTCGCCGGCAGTCGAGACGTCGGTCAGTGAGTCCTCCTCAAAAACAGCAGCGGCCACGAGTGATGCATCATCGGCTGCGGGAGTTTCCAAGGTCTCGCCGGGCAGACTGACCGGCACATTTTCAGGCATGAAGACCTGCACAAGAACGACCAGCGTGACGAGTCCCAGGGCGATGACAAACCATGCCGACGATGAGAGGCCTGACACGGCGGCTGAAGGTTGTGGTCGTGTCGCGGCGGGAGCAACGGGCGTCGATACTTCGCTTGCGGTGGGAGGATCGCTGGGGGCCTTAGGTTCCGGGGGGGCGACGATCGCGACCGGTTCTCCTGTCGCTTCAGGTGCCGGGTTCGTTTCCGTTTCGATAAGCGGCATCGTCTCCGCCGTCAGTTCGGGTGCCAGCAGCGGTACGAATGGCTCTGCGTCCGCAGTATCCGAGGTTGTGTTGATGGGCGTGGTGTCACTCACCTCGTCGGACGGAAGGAGCGGTTGGGGATCGTTGCTGACAGAAGATGTCGTCTGCGCAGTATCCTCGAGCGGATCTGTGGCAAGGGTTGTCTCGTCAGTGGCCGACTGAATGGGGGCCTCGATGGAGACGGCTTCTTCAGGCAGCGTCGTGACCTGCACGGGGGCCGCGGGGATGTGCACTGTTACGACTTGGGAATCAGTAAGTCCGCGGGCATCGGACACCGAGACTTCGACCTCCAGTTCGGTCGCCGCGGACGGAGTGGACCCGGCAGGCAGGAGCAGTTGACCGGTGACGGGGTCGATCTGCAGGCCGGCCTCGTTCTCGGTGATGCTGTAGCGCAGCACATCATTCTGATCGGGATCCCAGCAGGCGACGGGGTCGGAATAGGTCAGCGGGTCGGTCTGTGGAAGGGGCAACGTGAGGACTTGCGCGGGAATCAGTTGCGGCGGCTCGTTGGCATCGCTCACGAGCACGCGAACGTCAAGCTGCTTGTGCGTCTGCGCGAGATTTCCGATGTGGCCCGCATCGGTCCCCGAACTCTTGAGGCTGTTGAGGAAGCGGTCGCGCAGCGGGTCGGCAGGTCTTTCCCTGACAGTCGTGAACGTCAGGTGGTACCACCGGCGTCCTTCGTAATCCAGTTGCTGACCGGGACGCAGGAACAGCGCCGCTCGCCGGATCGAGTCCGAATGGCGACGTGGTATTCAGCGTCGTCAGCGACTCATTAGAGAGGCGTGCTGTTCCGAGGGGCAGTTGTCCCAGCGGCATGCCTTCCGGGGCGTCCTCACGGATCTGAATGGTGAGCCTGGTGTCTTGTGAATCGTCCGCCGGGGTGGTGGCGACGGCGCCGGCGAGGAAGGTGATCACTGCGGGAATAGCAGGGTACATGGGCGGTGGTCCTCGGCAATAACTGCAGGAGTCGAAGGGATCTCCTCTGAGGGATAGCACACAGTCCTGTTCCGATTGGGCAAACAGGAGCATGTTGCAACACTCGAAGCAAAAAAGGTCGCTGCAGAACCACCCATTTCGTCAAAACTGTTCAAAGTGTCATGCCAACAGTGGCCGAACTGGGGGATGGACGCGATTTTTCCAGTCGGATGGCGCGGCTGACGATGACGGTGTTGCAGGGCAGCAACATCATCTCAGCTTGGGCTCCGACCTGTCGGCCAATCCCCGGGGGGCAATCCTGGCGGATGGCGGAGAGCAAGCCGATGAGCAGGATGCATGGCTTTCGCAAGATGTCTTGCCTGGTAACGGCAGCCGCTTTGGCGGGGTGCCGGGCACCGGTGTCTGAGGACTCCGGCTGGGGTTGGAGGAGTGGAGGTTCCACTGCTTCGACGGCTCCGGCTGCCCTCCCTGACGCGGAGGCCCCTGTCGAACCCGAGCCGGCTCCTGCGGTCGCTCAGACGGACTCGAACCCGTTCGCTGATCCAGAAGTACAGGCCGGCGAGGGAACCACGAAGTATGCCCCCGAGCCGACACCGGGTCCTTGGGATGAGCTTGAATCATCCGCTGAGACCGCGGTGCTGATCGTCAGTCGGGCCGGCGGCAAGATCGAGTTTGATGAAGACGACCGCCCGGTCGGTCTGGACCTTCAGGAAGCCACGCTGTCTGAGCAAGTTTTCAAGGCCGCCGGCGAGCTCTATCGAGTGAAGTGGATCGACCTGCGCAAGACGAACCTGCATC
>CAVPPT010000031.1:0-64072 GCA_963707405.1 uncultured Planctomycetaceae bacterium
GTGATATAGACATAGCGTGGGGCCCGCTCAATCAGGATGGGTGTGACTTCCAGTCCTGCGACCAGCTGTGAATACCGGGCCTCGATTTCCCGTTGCAGTTCATCGAGCGTCAGTCCCTGAGCCATGACTGTGCCAATCGCCGGCAGTCGAATCGTCCCTTCCGGTGTGACTGTGGCCTGCCGGGACTGTCCACCCGTCCCTGCACGTGCATCCACCGTATTCCGCAGTTCGTTGAGCATGGTGCTCATCGCGATCGGCGTCACACTGATGGCAGGTTCGGCAACATACTGCTTATAGCCGATTTCCAGGTTCTGGCGTAGCTCGTCGATCGTCAAACCAGCGGCCGGCATCTGCCCCAGCTGCCGCACCGTGATATTGCCGTCCGGCTGGACGATCACTTCCCGGTCGAGGTTGGGTGATGTCAGCGATTCGATCTTGAGCTCATCTGCCACCTCGATGCGATACGCGTCGTCACTCTTCACACGAGTCAATCGGTACACGCACTCGATGATGTCATCGACGCGCAATCGGTACTCGGGGACATGAGGAAGACGGGCAGGGCCGATGTACTCGCCCTGTGCATATGTATCAAAGGGAATCCAGGTTTCATCATCCCAGGTCTTGCAGCGCAACAATCGGGGCAACCCGGACAATGAACGCCTAGCCTCGGGCAGACTGTCGGGACCATTTGATAGCCACCGCCAGACATCTCGCAGGCGGTCGGGCAGGGATCGGCGACACAATTGGTGGGGCCATAGCCCATCATCGGGGCTTGCATGATCTCGGTGGGAACTTCCTGCATGTTTGCCGGCTGTGGCTCGGCGGGAACGTCGGCGTATGCAGGCGATGGAGACACCACAGTGTCCGCCGGCGCGTGGTAGACCTCAGAGCTCTCTGAAGATCCGGACGCGACCAGGAACCGGAAATGATTCTTCCTGCGGAGGTGCGGGTGCCTCCTCAATGTCGCCTGCGGTGTACACGTACTGTGTGTATCCCCCTTCAGACGGACTGGTGTGCTGCATTGCGGCCGGATCGTTGACCCCTGTCGGGTTAATCGCGGGGAGCGAGTTGTGCTGGACCAGCTGTGGTGCCGGCTGAGGTTCCGCAGCACTGGCCCGCTTGATGGTTTCCGGCTCAATAGCGAGTCGGTTCAGCGTCGATGGTGCCGGAGCCTTCGCCTTGGCACTCTCGCGGGACATCCGTGCCAATTGCAGCGTGGGCATCTCTCCCGTCGGACTCACCGAACCTGACGATGCCTGCCCGTGCACATTGGCAGACGTGGGTTTATGTGCCGAGGCGCTCTTCCTCGACGTCGTATGGCTGGTTTCCAACTGCCAGAAGTTGTCGGAATTCTGGTCGGCTGGCTCATTAGCGTGTGCCCGAGTCAGAAGTTGTGGAAGTGCCGGTACGATCTGCGACAAGCAGCACAGCGCAATCGCAGCGCGTCGGAGTGACGCGCGTCTCGATCGGACGATGCCTGGTCTGGCGTTGGTCCTGTTTGGGGTCATGACCCTGAATCCTTTCATTGCGGGTAGCGGGTGGGTCTGCGCGGGAGAAGGTGACATCCTGTCACCTTGAAGCTTTCAGCACTTGATTACCTCGTCGAACCTATCACACGATTGCCAAATCGGGTTGTTGTCTTCCGGATACCTTGGAAAAGCACCTCGACGCGTGCGGAGCGGGGGCACGGACCTGAGGTTGAACGAACATTGCCGCCTAGGGTTTCCTGCTCGCAAACTTCTGTTTGAACGCATTGAACAGGCCCTTGCTGTCCTCCTCTGTCTTCCGGACAGGTGTCGACGCGGCGGGAGCTGGCGTCGTTCCGGCCGGTGCGGTGAATTCGTTCTGCCAGAGCGGAGGTTCCATGGCTGAGAATTCGGCTGGATCGACCCAGCGCACCTGAGGCAGAGAGTCATCCCCGCCCACCAGCACCAGCGTATTGCGTCCCTGCAGGGCCTGCTCGGCGCGGGCTCGAGCCTGTGCCGCATCCTGGGTTCGTCCCTGGCGTTCGAGGACAGTCGCCAGATTGTGCCACGTTTCGGGAGTCTGCCGAACATCCAGCGCGCGTACGAACATGCTGTTCGCCTCGTCCAGCCGATTGTATCGAGCGAACACAACCCCTAGTTCGTTGAGCGACTCGGCATGCTGCGGTGAGATGGCCAGCGCCGCCTGCAGCAGCGTCATGACGCGGGCACCAACGGCCGTCTCATCGCTCTTGCCGCCAGCGGTGGCGAGTGGTGGTTGCAACCGAGCCAGTCCATAGAGAGCGTCTGCAGCGTTGGACTCCGTGCCACCGGCCACATGAAATTGGGCACGTGCATACACATGATAGGCCTGGAGGGCCTGCATTGCTGTCATGGTTGTCGTGGCAGCCGACTTCAGGACCGGGGTCTGATGGGCCTGAATGGCCGTGTGGAGACTCGTGGCCAGCTCCAGCGAGGTCCGCAACCGAAAGAAGTCATCCGCTTCCTGCAAGGCAAGCAGCCCTCGCGCCAACGCCTCGATATGCTGGCGCCCCCCGACTCTGCGTCGAGTCGACCGGCAATGGTCGTGAGAACCTTTTCAAACTCAGCAGCGGCAGCAAACGCGGCACCCCGGCCGGCCAACTCCTGGGCGTAGTCGAGCTGTTGATCGGCCAGTCGTTTGAGACCGGTGCCCGTTGTGCTGATCGCCGCGGTAGCCGCCCCACGCTGCAATGGGAGTCGTGCGGGTTCGGCACCATTCACTGGATCGCAGGCCAACAGGACCGCGCCGAACGCCAGACGCATGACTTGCGAACTTGAGAGATATGGCAATCGTTTGGTCATTTGACACATACCTGCCCGGGGACCACCACAGGGCCCGTTGAATTCGTGAATCGCGCGTTCCCGAAAGAACCACGATCTCAGTTCTGACGATCGGCAGTGGATTAACCGTTGGATAAGTTGTTCACGGCTTTATCGGTGTTACTGGACCAACCTTGCCCGACGAGAGTGCCTTGTTGGCAGGTGCATCGCAACCGATGCGCATTGCCCATATTGACCATGATGCCTATGCATCCTATAGTTATGCGTGCGGCCATTCTGGCTATGTCTTCGTCCGTTCCTTCCCCGGATTGGGGGGTATTCTTGGGAAGCATCGGCGACTATGCCAGACGAGCGAGTCTTGGTTGTTGCCGGGACGACTCTGATTTCAGAAACAATGCTCTGACCCCACCAAAGGATGAGATGACAAGGGTTAGATCAGAGGCAATGGGCCAGACGGAAGGGGGCCAACCCATGCAGAACGATCAGCTCCGGATGGCGCTTCAGCTTCTTCTGAGGGCACACGATTACGCCCACGATACGCAGCGGGATGTCTGGGAGTTCGCCATCGAGATCGACGAGTTCCTGCGAACCGGCATCTCGCGCAGCGAGATGCGCTGGTTGGCGTGCAAAGACCTCGTGAGTCTGGGCCGGGAGAAGACCGTGTCCGGCCAAACACGTCGGGACTTCCAACTCATGGGCGGGCTCGCATTCTCCCGGCGCACCTGCGCCATTCTCACCCCTGCCGGAGTCGAAGTCGCGCGGCGATGCCACGATTCGGGCCGTATTGCCCCGATTGCGGCACCTGGTTCCAGCACTGCATTGCGGACAAAACCGAACTCGAAATCATGTGTGGCCCAGATTCCCTGTCCTCAATGGGATCGCGACCGGCACACATTGCAGGTGGGCAATCAGCTGGTCAAAGAGTACAAGGTGCCCTCACCCAACCAGGAGACCATCCTGACCGCGTTTGAGGAGGATGGGTGGCCGCCCCGTATTGACGACCCGTTGCCCATGGTCCACGGGATCGAGCCGAAGCGACGTCTGCAGGACACGGTCAAGAGCCTCAATCGAAATCAGCGCATCCGGCTCGTGCGATTCATGGGGGATGGAACGGGAGAGGGTGTTCGCTGGGAGTTCGCCGCGAGAACCTCTCCCATGGCCGTGACTGAGCCTGTCTTGTAGCTGGCCCACGTCTGAGACGAGCCGATATGGACGGTCGATCTGCGCGTCCCTGCGCATGGTTCCTGAATGACAATGTCAGGATCGGGGTTCCGGAGTCGCATGATGATTCGTCCTCTTTTCCTGCATTGACACTTGTCGAGTAGTTTCCCACGGGAGCAGCCAGAGATGTGTGTTCATAACACCCGATTTCGATGCATCGGAGAGTGGATGCTGATGACCATCGTGATGTTGGCGAGTCCGCTTGCCGTGCGGTCTGCGGTCCCTTCAACCGGGCGCATTCTGCATGTCGGCACCTCGAACGGGGCAAGTGACCGCAATCCGGGCACTCCTTCGCGTCCCTTTGCAACAATTCAGGCCGCAGTCGATCGGGCTGCCGCAGGAGATACGGTGCGACTTCTGGAAGGTGTTTATCGTCAATCGTTTGTGGCAAGCGGACAGGGCCGTCCGGAGGCACCCATTCGGATCGAAGCGGCTCCGGGTGCAGAAGTCATCATCAGCGGAGCCGATGTCATCCCGGCCGGCAAATGGAAGACTGCCGGAACCGACGGCCTGTGGAAGCTGGACGCCTGGACCTATCGGGGATGTCCCGGGTCACGCACCATGGCGCATCCCCCGGATGATTTCCATCAGTTGATTGGCCGAACGGAACAAGTGATCGTGTCGGGCAAGCTGCTGATGCAGGTCGACAGCCGCACAAAGCTGATGGATGGCAGCTTCTGGGCTGATCCCCTGCAGTCGCATGTCCTGATGATCAAGATGCCGGCCTCTACCAAACCGGACACCGAGAACATCGAAGTCAGCCTGCGGGCAGAACTCTGCCGCTTGCGGGGTGCATGGATCGAGATGAAGGGTCTGGTGTTTCGGCACGCCTGCAATCATGCCCAGCAGCCTGCGGTACTCGTTGAGGGCTCGCATATCGAAGTGTCCGATTGCCGGGTGGAGCAGACGAACGGAGTTGGTTTGAGGCTGGAGGGTCGCAACAACAGCGTGATCCGCACTGACAGCATCGCGAATGGCCAGATGGGAATGGCCGGGGCGGGGTTCGACAATCGGCTGGAAGAGTGCCGTCTGGTTCGCAATAACCTAAAGGGCTTCAACAAGGCCTGGGAGTCCGGGGCGATCAAGGTGGTACTGTCGAGGAACTTCCAGATTCTCCGTTGTGTGGCCGAAGAAAACGACGGTCCCGGATTCTGGTACGACATCGACAATCGTCAGTCGCTTGTCGAAGGATGTCTTGCCGTGGCGAATCATGGTCCAGGCATCATGATTGAGATCAGCGAGACGGCGACGATCCGGGGAAACATCTGCCTGCGGAATGGACTGCGCGACGAGCGTGGCGACTGGGCTCACACCGGCATTCTGCTGGCAGAGGCCATGAATTGCATCGTTGAGGGGAACATCTGCGTCGCAAATCGCACAGGTATCGGCATTCGTCAGCAGGAGATTCGCGACATTCGCCCAGACCTGGAATGGGAGCGACCACAGCGCGCCTACTACTACTCGCAAGGTCATGTCATTCGGCGCAATGTCTCGGCGTTCAATCGCGAATGGCAATTTGCTCTCCTGGCTGACAACCCGTTCTTCACCCCGGACCGAGACGGAATTCCCGCTGGGGATCGGGAGCGTCTGGATCCTGCGAAACGCGAGTTACAGACTTCCGAGAACCTTTACTGGCCGGGCAAAGCCGACGGCCTGATCTGCTGGGCGCAGCCTGGCTGCCGCTGGCACGAAAGTACCGAGATTTGTCGCGGTTCCAGCAGGATACCGGTCTGGAGCGCGACTCCCGTGTGGAGGATCCGAGATTCAAGAACTGGCCGCAGGATGACCTCTCGTTTGCAGCAGACAGCCCCGTCCCCGGCATGCTTCCCGAGATCAACGGGACGTTGCCTGACGCGGCATCGAGAAAATAGATTGAACCAGCCCGCCAGGTGGTACCAGGCTGTTCCCACAGCGGTCGGAAACGCTATCGGGAATTCGGTCCCATTCTGCAGTCTGACAACGCGCCTCCGATGTCAATGAGCGCTCATTCGTGAGGACTGTACCACCTTGGTCCCTTGATTGCCCCCGCATCGACCCCACATCCCCCCCACAGCTCCTATTGTGAGGAGGTCAATGTGCCGGATACTGGTCGGCTGTGGAGATGCCGCGACATCACCGTTGTGTGAACTCTGCAGGGCACTTAGATCAACACTGGTTCTATTGGGGAGATCAGGCACGCAATGGATGCATTCCAGGAGGGGGGCTACACACTGCGGGACCTGCTGCAGGTCGTGCTCCGCAACCGCTTCAAGGTGCTGCTGTTCCTCACAGCGGTTGCGCTGGCGACTGGCGTAGGCCTCCTGTTTGCCCCACGCAGCTATGAATCCGAGGCGCGACTTCTCGTTCGCAGCAGTGCCGAGGCGGTGACGGTTGACTCCGGTGCGTCCATCACGCCGAGTGCCACCGGTCGTCAGGAAGACCTCAACACCATCGTGGAGCTCTTGGCCAGCCGCACAATCCTCGAACAGGTCGTCCAGAAGTTGGGGGCTCATCGCATTCTTAATGCAGAGCTGGAGAGTGCTGCGGAAGAATCAGACAGCACGATGTCGGATCGGACGACTCCACCGGCCCTTGGCAAGGTGGGCCAGACGGGTGAATCGATTGGTGTCGCGCTGCTGGACAGCCAGCAGAAGCTCGGGACTTGGTTGAATCCTGCTGACCTGACCGAAAAAGCGGTCGACTGCCTCCAGAAGAGCGTGGACGTGTTCTCCCCCGAGAAGTCAAATCTCATTGTGGTGACTGCCGAATGCAGTTCGCCGGAGTTAGCCCGGCAGGTGGTCGCTTCTCTGGTCGATACGTACCGCCATTTCCACGACGAACTGCACAGCGCCAGCCAGTCGGTGGAGTTTCTGTCCATCCAGGCCGACGAACTCGGTTCGCAGCTCGGTGATGCCCGCCAGAGAATTCGTGACTTCAAGACGGAGATAGGTGTCGTGTCGATTCAGTCCCGGCAGGAATCACTGCAGGAGTACATCAACACCGTCAAGAGCGATGTGCTCAAGGCCAAGGCAGACCTAGCAGCATCGCAAGGTCGCATGACGGCATTGGCACGCGGGGCCGAACTCTTTCCGGAACGCATCAAGACAACTGAGACGAACGGAGCCGCGGAAAAGATGACGGCCGCCGAAACCATGCGATCTCAGATGTTTACCTTGGAGATCCAGGCAGCGGCCCTCAGGGCGAAGTACACCGCCGAACATGCCGAAGTGAAGGCGATCGAAAAGCAGATCACCGATATCAGCGCTATTCTGGCCAAGGAAAAGAACGTTGCCAACGCGGAGAGCGTTGTGACATCCACCGACGTAAACCCCATGTATCAGGAATGGCTGCTGGACACACTGCAGGAAGATGCCGCCGGACGAGCGGCCAGCGAACAGCTGAAGATTCTCGAAGAGCAGGAAACGTCGCTGGTGGCCGAAGTGGCTCAGCTCAACCAGTACGAAGCCCGCATGACAGATCTGCAGAACGAGGCCGACACGTTCTCGCAGCGGCATCTCGCCACACTGGCCAGCCTGGAACAGGCGCGACTCTCCCAGCGGCTTAAGGAGCACGAAATCTCGGATGTTGTCCTGGTGCAGGAGGCCACGCTGCAACGGCGGCCGGTCAGTCCCAATGTTCCCATGCTTCTGGCCATTGCCAGCGTCATTGCCATCTGTGGCAGTCTCGCGCTGGCGATGTTCTGCGACCTGCTGGATGGCTCACTGCGTACCGAGGCCGAACTGGAGCGAGCCTTGAAGGTGCCCATTCTCGCCACGATTCCCCGCGTGGCGCGACGTCATTCGATCATCAAGTACGATCGTTCCAATCGAGGAGCCTTACGAAGTGGTAACTACCGTCGTCAAACCACAGACAGCGCCGCTGTCCGACAGGCCGAGAACGTCCCGGCGCGAGGATGAATTGTATCAGCGCTATGCGGCGCTGACCTCCTCGCTCTGGGGATTCGATGGGCCGAGTGGCACGGCGCATGGCACCCTGCAGCGGATCGGCGTTACCGCCTGTTCGCGCCGTCAGGGAACGAGCACCATTGCCACGAACATTGCGATCTGCACTGCCGAACTGACGGGCCAGCAGGTCTTGCTGATTGACGCCAACTATGACAATCCGGCACTGCATCCTGCCTTTGGAGTCACCCGACAACCCGGCTTTGTCGACGCCGTCCTGGCTACGTCACCAATCTTCGAGTGCATTTCCACGACCAAGGTTCCCAACCTCTCGTTGCTTCCTGTCGGCTCACCGGCTTCGAGCCGTGGATTGTGCGACACGCTCGGACAACGGGAGTTGTTTGAGGCGCTCAATCGGGAGTTCAGCCGGATTGTTGTCGATCTGCCGCCCGCCACGGAAAGCAGCGCCTGTTTCCCACTGGGATCCCGGCTCGACGGTTTGGTTCTGGTGGTGCCGGCAGAGCGAATCCAGCACGACCTTGTGGAGACAACGAGACGGCGCATTCTGGCGAACAGCGGCCAACTGCTGGGAGCCGTTATCAACGAAGCTTGATTAATCGGTGGGTGAGTCTCCCGACCAGGGGACGAGCGGGTCCGAACGCCACGAGGACACAGTGAGGGCAAGCTGCCAGCTTGCCAGATGATGATCGCCGGGCCCCGAAGCTGGCAGCTTCGGAACATCAGCAGTTTTCATAGCGGCTTTCGCCGCACGTGAGTCATTGGACTTCATCGGCATCGGGAGGAAAACGCATGAACTCCGATGATCACGAGTTTCTGGAGGTGCAACTTGACGGGCTGGCATCGTTTCTTTCGTGGATCTGATCCGAAGGGTCTCGTAGGCGTACTCAGTGAAAGTGATCTGAGGCACCTGCTGCATCGTGAACGATTGCGGGCTGATCGCAATGGCTCACTGCTGTGTCTGGTGCGCCTGGCTCCTCCGTCCGGCGTGAATCTCGATCGCTATCATGTCGCACTCGGGCGGACACTGCAGAAACGCCTGCGCTGTACCGACGACTGCGGCTGGCTGGCTCACAACGCCATGGGCGTCGTTCTGCCTGACACATCGGAGGAAGGTGCCTGGTGTGTTGTGCGCGGAGTCAATGACCTGCTTGAACGGCAGGGGCATCCACAGCCTCAATCGGAGGTGTTCGTGTATCCTTGGCCGGCTTCAAAGGCGCCCGTCCCTGACGACATGGAGGACACAACCGCTGCGAGGCGGTCACACGACATGGCCAACTTCTTCGTGTCGAATGTGCCGGCGTGGAAACGCGCCGTCGACATCGCCGGGGCAGCGCTGATGATGGCGCTGCTGTCCCCCATCCTGCTGGCTGTGTGGTTGATCGTCAGGGCGACCTCACAGGGTCCGGTCATCTATTCGCAGTACCGGGAAGGATTGGGCGGGCGACGCTTTCTGTTGTACAAGTTTCGCACAATGTACGTCGGTGCCGAGCGTCATCAGCAACGTCTGCGTCAGTTCAGCGAACAGGACGGACCGGCATTCAAAATGACGAACGACCCCCGGGTGACCCCAATCGGACGCTGGCTTCGCAAGACCAGTCTCGATGAATTGCCCCAGTTGCTGAATGTGATTCGCGGAGAAATGTCACTGGTGGGCCCTCGTCCACTTCCTTGGGAGGAGTCTCGCTCCTGCCAGGGATGGCAGCGGCGTCGGCTTGATGTCTTGCCAGGAATTACATGTATCTGGCAGGTGAAGGGGCGTTCGCGTGTTACATTTGCTGAGTGGGTCCGAATGGATCTGCAATACATTGCCGACCGTTCCCTGGGAACGGACTTGGGGATTCTGGCTCAGACGATTCCTGCCGTCCTGTCACAACGTGGCGCTCGTTGAAACCAGGCCTCATGACGTGTATCAACGCCAGTACCGCGATGATCGATCTTGAACGATGGTTGATGACTTCTCGAAACAGCCATGCGCGAGTGGCGGAGAACCGGGCGGTGCCCCGGTACTGACTGTCGTGGAGCCGGACGAGTCTCCAACGCCGTCCCTCATTCCTCCGGAGGCGGCGACCAGCCGTACGTTCACCGGTCGCGTGAAGTCGGCGTTGCGCCGGTCGGCAATGCGATCGGCGGGTCGGATAGCCGTCGGACTGCATCGGCGGGGAGGTCATCGCTCCGGAAGTCAGATCGGGATCCTGACTTACCATCGGATCGCTCCGCACACTGCCGGAGTACCGGCCCCGTCACACAATGTGGAGCCACACCGGTTTCACGAGCAGATCACGGGGCTGCTGCGGGCAGGTTTTGAGTTCCGTCCGCTGTCCGCGGTTCTGCATCAGTCCTTGACGGGCGAGGTTCTTGCGGATCGTACGGCCGTGGTGACTTTCGACGACGGGTTCCAGACGGTCTTTACCCAGGCCTTCCGCGTGCTGCGCGAGTACCACATTCCCTTTACCCTGTTCGTGAACACCGCCTATCTGGATCAGCACGATCCTTTCCCATTTGACGCCTGGGGTCGTGAATTCACGGGCCGTGTTCCGGAAGAACACACTCGCGCGTTGACCTCGCTCGAATGTCGTACGATGCTCGATGGCGGGCTGATGGAGTTGGGAGCTCACACGCACACACATGCCGACTTTCGATCCAGGCCGCAGGCGTTGCGGCGAGATCTTGCCGAGTGTGTCAGACGTCTTCGTACCGGTTTCGGTATCGAAAACCCGAGCTTCGCCTTCCCCTTCGGCAGCCGCAAGGAAGGATTTGCCTCCGATGAGTTGATCGAGGCGGCACGTTACTGTGGTGTGAGTTGTGCCCTCTCGACGGAGTGTTCCCCGGTTGATCCACAATCCGATCCCTTCACGTGGGGGCGCTACAACGTCTTTGCGTGGGACACGAGTGCCACGCTCGCCGCGAAGTTGGCGGGGTGGTACGACTGGGCCCCCCAGGGATGGTGCGGGATTGTTGGTCGATTCCGATGATGGGCACAGTACAGGTTAGAGGCGGGCAATCATGACCGCGAACTTGAGTTCGAAAGTGAATCTACCGGTTGAGGAACCGACGGGTGCAACATTGGTCGTAAAACCACGCGTCCCGGTCACTCGCAGGCGGTCATTTCCGCGACGGATCATCAGTTCCGTCTGTGGCGAACGGCTGTATCAGCGCATTCGCTACGGCATCGAAGGCTTTCAGGTCCGGCGCCAGGTCGAATCAATCACGCATCACCGGCTGAATCGTGAGCGCTGCCGCGAAGCCGTGCAGTTCTGGCGAGGGTACGGGATTCGGCTGAACACATCCTGGCATCGGTTCTATGCAGCTCTGAATCCCGATGTCGATCCGCGGCAATTCATTCCCGAAGATGTCTTTTCGGCGTACATCGAGCCAACGCTCAACCGCAGCGACCTTGCGCTTGCCTATGCCGACAAGAACACCTACGGACTCCGCTTCCCCGATGCGCGGATGCCGCGCGTCTTGCTCCGGTGCATGCATGGGCGCTATCTGGATGAGGGTTACAACTCCATCCGCGCTGCCGATCTTCCCTCGCTGCTGGAGTCCCATCCGGGCAACTACGTGATCAAGCCGGCACTGGGCACGGGTGGCGGGATGATGGTGCAACGACTGAGACTCTTCCAACGCGAAGTGGTTCTGGGAAAGCAACTGATGGCCTGGCGGGACATCGCCCGGGCCTACGGTCAGGATTTCATAGTTCAGGGCTTTCAGCCTCAGCATGAGGCGCTGGCATCGTTTCACCCCGCTTCACTCAATACGCTGCGCGTCATCACCCTGCGACTGGACGAGGAAGTCTCGATCTGCAGCTGCGTGTTGCGGACCGGCAGCAGCGGGCACTGCACCGACAACGTGTCGGCCGGGGGGATGGGTTGTGGTGTGCAGCTCAGCGGCGTGCTCAGGGAGGCCGCGCTGGACCGCAAGATGCAGCGATTCACACAGCATCCCGACTCCCAGCTGTCATTTGGCGGATTCGAGATTCCCGGCTGGTACGAGGCGTGCCGCCTCACGAAGCGTTTGCATCAACGCCTGCCTTATTTCGACATTGCTTCCTGGGACATTGCCATTGCCCCCGATGCACAGCCTTGCCTGATTGAGGTGAACCTCCAATATCAGGAGGTCAATGGTCCACAATGTCTCAATGGACCGTTGTTCGGTCCTCACACCGAAGCTGTGCTCAAGAAGGTCTTCCGACCGCCCGCATAGCCCCCCCAAGAATGCCTTGGCCGCCTTTCTTACTGCACGGTTTCCAACGATTCACAAGCACTGGAACCGGGCACTTCAGCAGTAAGTCACAGGTGACCACGCAGCACAGCATCCCTGATGGATCGACACCCAGTGACACTGACAACGACGACCTCTGAACCAATCGGCCGGACATTGCTCCCATCGGTTATCGATGTCGAGCCGATGAATCCCTGCACCGAGCAAGTGCCCTTCTGGGAGCGGCGCTCGACAAAAGTGCTGCTCTCGCTGTTCGATCAGGCACTTGTGTCGGGTACGCGCTTCTTCACGACCGTCGCTGTCGGTCGCTTCTGTGGTGCCCACGATCTGGGTGTGTACTCGCTGGTCTTTGGCGTGCTGTTGCTCGTGATTGGTGTGCAGGAGGCGCTCGTCTCGGTTCCGTTTACAGTGCATCGTCAGCGTCGCAGTGCAGCAGAGCTTCCCGCTTATCTGGGAAGCGTTGTCGGACACAGCCTGCTGCTGTCGATTCTGGCGGCGGCCCTTCTCGTTCCGATCGCCTGGGCCTTCACGTTCTCGACGTCGCTGGGCGAGTTGTCGAATGTCCTCTGGGTGCTCGGTGCGGTGTTGCCCAGTGTGCTCCTACGGGAGCTTGCGCCGCGTCGCCCTGTCGACGCTGTCCATGGGCCCCGCCGTCTTCATTGACCTGATCGCGTCGGTCGTTCAGATCGGAGTCGTGATTGCCCTGGTGGGGATGGAGTGGCTCTCACCGGCAACGGTGTTTGGAGCCTTGGGTATCGGCTCACTGGCGGCAGTCATCTGCTGGTGGAGTTGGCAGTCGGAGCGTCCGCGGTTTGCTGTGGCAGGCATGAAGGCGGACTTCGGCGATAACTGGTCGTTTGGTCGCTGGGCACTTGGGGGACAAATCGTACAGGTCGGCAGCGCATACGTGATGCACTGGATGGTGGCGCTGCTGATGAGCACTGAGGCGACGGGTCACTTTGCTGCCTGCATGGCTCTGGTCATGATGGCGAACCCGATCCTGCTGGGGATCAGCAATGTTCTGGTACCGGCCGCAGCCCACGAACACAGCCGTGGATCACAAGGTCGAGTCCGGCGGGTGGTATTTCTGGCCTTCTCACTGATGCTGGTGATCTGCGGAGCGATGCTGGTGGCTGTACTGCTCTTCGGTCCGGAAATACTCTTCCTGGTCTATGGAGCCGGATTTGCTGATGAAGCCGACACACTGGTGATTCTGTCGCTGGCCACGACCATCAGCGTATTTGGTCTGGCAACTCATGACGGACTGTGGGCGATCAATCGTCCCGATGCCAACTTCACAACGAGTCTCCTCGGGATCATCGCGATGGTGCCGATCGGATTCTGGCTAATCCCGGTCTGGGGCGATTACGGTGCCGCCATGAGCCTTCTGGTCGGACGACTCGTCACATCGATCGTTCGCACCGTGCTGTTCTTTCGTCTGGTGGAGGGATCGGCCCCGCCGCGCCCCGCAAGGACGTGGACGATGAACGCCACCACACGGATGCTGCACCAGCGTCTTCTGGTCGTGTTGACTGCGGTGCTGCTCCTGGGATACCTCTCGCTGTCCCGATCGTTTGCACACATCGGAATCGGGCCACTGTTTATCGGTGAGATGGTGCTTGCGTGGTTTCTGCTCACGCAGCCACGCACCGTCATCAGCCTGGGAGTGTCCTCCCTCTCGCGCAGCACACCATTGACCGGCTTCGCCTGGTGCCTGTTCGCATCCGGGGTCTACGGGCTCGTGCAATGCTTGCGGGGGATTCTCGTCAGCGGCTATCCCATGGTCGCTGTGCAGAACTTTGTGTTCCATGTCTATCCGCTGTTTCTGTTCCTGGGGATGTGGGTCGGACGTCGCAATCCTCACTTCCTTCGGCGAACATTGTTTGGCATCGCGTGGGTCACCGGAGTTTATGGAGCGCTGTACCTGACAGTATTCGAGCGGTACATCCCCATCGGGCAGAATGTGTTCACATGGTTCGGGCAGCCAGCCGGCGCGGCGATCTCACTGCTGGGCCTGTTGTGTTTTCCGCGACCACTGGGACGGTCGCTGATCCCGGCGATGCTCAACGCGTTCGTACTGATGGGAGTCCAGGTGCGGGCGGAGTGGCTCGGATTTGCACTCGCGCTGGTGCTCTGGGGCTGGCTGACCCGGCGACTGGGGCGACTCGTACAGTTCGCCATCGTCGGACTGCTGGTGCTGGGGTTGGCGCTGATTGCCGATGTCCGCATTGAGTCGCATGGCACGCACGCCGGCGAGATCTCTGTCGCCAACATTGTGGGGCGGGCACTCTCGTCAGTGAATCCCGAACTGGCCAGTCAGTTCACCAAGGGAGGGGAGAGCTACGGCAGCACCGTGAGTTGGCGCACCGGCTGGTGGAAGGCGATCTGGGCCTGCGTACACAGCCGTCCGTCATGGGCGTTGTTTGGACCAGGTTACGGCTTCCCGATCTGGAACTTTCATCCGGAACACCTGCGGACGATCATCCGCACTCCGCACAACGTGTGGGTCTATGCGCTGGGATACACGGGTTGGCTGGGAGTCTTGCTGTTTGCGGCCCTGCAGGGGTCGCTGGGGGTGCTGCTATGGCGGACGGCACGCACCACAGGGCAGCCGTTTGGCGTGTGCATCTGGGTGATGACCCTCGCCTGGGCGACATTCGACAACTTCTTCGAAACACCCTATGGAGCCATCCCCTACTATCTGCTGCTGGGACTGGCATTGGCACCGTATCTCTATCCGTCCACTCAACGGCAGGAGATCTGAGATGCGGGTTCTAGCGTGTCATTCCTTCTATCAACAGCCCGGCGGCGAAGACCGCTCGTTCGGACACGAATGCGAGCTGCTGCGAAGCCATGGCCACGAGGTGGTGCCGTTTACTCGCGATAACCAGGCCTGCAGCGAACTGGGGCGGGGCACGCTCGCTGTCCGCACCGTCTGGAACCACTCGATCTGCCGCGACCTGCGGGATGTCATCCGCACTCACCGTCCCGATGTGATGCATTGCACCAACACATTTCCCCTCATGTCGCCCGCCGTGTTTTACACGGCCCGTCGCGAGGGTGTGCCGGTCATCCAGTCGCTGAGGAACTACCGCGTCTCCTGTGTACGAGGTGATTTCCATCGACAGGGGGCCGTGTGCGAGTCGTGCAAGGGCCAGTTCATCGCCTGGCAGGGGGTGACGAATCGCTGCTATCGCGACAGCGCCGCTGCAAGCGCAGTCGTCGCCGGGATGCAGAGCGTCCATCGACTGCTGGGCACCTGGAGTCGGGCCGTCGACCAGTACATTGCCCTGACCGAGTTCAGTCGCTCCAAGTTCATCGAGTGTGGTCTGCCGGCCGAGCGGATCTGCGTGAAACCGAACTTCGTCCTGAACGATCCCGGTGCCGGGACAGGCCAGGGGGGGTATGCCTTGTTCGTCGGCCGCCTGTCGACCGAAAAGGGGGTCGACGTGCTGCTCAAGGCCTGGCAAACGATCGGTGCGCGACTTCCACTCAAGGTGATTGGTGACGGGCCTCTGGAAGCTGATGTGCGTGCCGCCGCCCAGCGGGGCCAACTGGAATGGCTCGGCCATCAATCCGAAAACTTCGTCCTCGAGACGATGGGAGAAGCCCGGTGCCTCATCATGCCCTCCACCTGCTTCGAGAATTTCCCACGCACAATTCTGGAATCATTCGCCAAGGGAACTCCGGTGATTGCCTCGCGACTGGGGGCCATGGCCGAGCTGGTGAGTAACGATCGCACCGGAATGCTGTTTGAACCCGGTAATGCGGCGGATCTCGTGACTCACGTCCACGAGTTTCTGCAGCGATCAGCGGATCAACAGGCAGGTCTGCGTGTGGCGTGCAGGCAACAGTTCCTCAACAGATATACAGCCGATGCAAACCATCAAATGCTCATGGACATCTATCGGAAGGCATGCGAACTGAGGAATTGATGTGGTCCCTGGTCCCGGTCGCGACTTAGGTTGAGGGACGGACAGTTTTCGAGGCATCATGGATCGAGTCGGATGAAGGTTCTCAGGCACTTACCCCGGTTTCGCCACGCGTATCGCGCGCTGCAAAAGCTGGCCGATCGCGAGCAATGGCTGCGCGCTGACATCGAGGAATTGCAGCTGGAACGGCTCAATGCCCTCTGGCAGCATGCGGTTCGTGTCGTGCCGTATTACCGGAATCTGGCGAGGGAACTCCGGCTGCCCGATCGCTTCAATGATCTGACCGAGTTCACAGGCCGCGTCCCGATTTTGTCGAAAGAAACCGTTCGTACCCGACACGAGGAGTTTCTGGCCCCCAATCATGCGGCGGGTCACTGGCACTACACGGGTGGTTCGACAGGGACGCCGACTGGTGTCTTCTGGGCCACGCATGCCCATCGGGAGATGCTGCGGGCCAAGTATCGCTTCTATGACATGTGGGGTGTCGACGTTCTGGATCCGATCGTCTTCCTCTGGGGACATGCGGCATCGTTCGCGCCGGGTTGGAAGGGACAAGTGGCCAAGGTCCGCAGGCCGTTTGAGGATCGACTCCGCAATCGTCTGCGCCTGTCGGCCTACTGCCTTGGTGCCGAGGAGATCCGCAACTACCTGGAACAGATTGAGCGCTTCCGCCCGGCAGCCATCTATGCCTACAGCAGCGCCGCCTACTTGCTGGCCCAAGGGGCTCTCGAACATGGCTTTAAGTGCGACTCGCTCAAGTTCGTCAACCTGACGGCCGAGCCGGCCTATCCACACATCGTGGCCGCTGTCGAGAAGGCCTTTGGCGTGCCCGCGATCAATGAGTATGGGTCTGCGGAGTGCGGTTTCGTTGCCGGCGAAGGGCCCGATCGCACCATCCGGATTCGCGAGGACATCGCCCTGGTGGAGGCCGTCCCTTCGTCTGACGGTCGGTACGACATCATTCAGACGATTCTGACGAACGATGCCTTTCCGTTGATCCGGTACGACATCGGCGACATTACCGATGCCCCCATCGAAAAGCCCGATCGAGGCTTCGCGATGCTCAAGAACATCGCCGGTCGCAGCAACGACTTCCTGCAGTGTCGCTCGGGGCGGTCGCTGCACCCGGTCTGGTTCATGACGGTGCTCGATCAGACTGGAGGGATACGCCGCTACCAGATTCATCAGCACTCCGGCGGTGCTGTTGAAGTGGACCTCGAACTGCAACCGTCTGCTTCGGTGGATGTCGACACCCTGAGACAACGATTCACCCAGCAACTCGAAGGCTTTCCTGTGGACGTGCGGCTGGTCGACACCGTTGAACAAACGGCAGCCGGCAAGCATCGCTGGATTCGATCGGACATGACAGGACTTGCGCTAACTTCCCCTGTTGTCGAGACGGCGTCCGGCTCGACAGTTCCCCCGACTGACAATGACTGCCCTTCCCAGGATTGATTCACCCGTGAACCGCGCTGCAACCCTCCGACCCAGCCAGGTGAAAGTAACACCGGCAATGACTCCGCTTCCCAGCGATCAACTGTCTGCGCTCATGAACACCCCCAAAGAAGTTCAATGGCCGCCGAAGCACAACGTCATTGGCGTAGGCGTCAGTGCCACGACCTACGAAGAAGCCGCGAATGTCATTCTGCAAGCCGCGAAGCAGCGAACACCGGCCGTCGTATCCCTGCATGCCGTGCATGCCATCGTGACATCAAGTGGCGACCACCAGCTGCGAAACAAAGTGAACCGTTTCCAGATGATTGGACCGGACGGTCAGCCTGTCCGCTGGGCCCTCAACCGGCTGCACGGATCGGGACTCACCGATCGGGTGTATGGCCCGGAGATGATGCTCCGCCTGTGTGACCGGGCGGCAAGAGAGGGTGTCTCGATCTATCTCTATGGTGGCTCCGATGAGGTGATCAAATCACTCTGCCAACGACTGCCCGAACGATTTCCCGGCCTCACGATTGCAGGAGCGGAGTCTCCTCCGTTTCGACAGCTCTCGCCACAGGAGGATGCGGAGGTCGTCCGCCGGATCAACGACAGCGGTGCGGGTATTGTCTTCATCGGACTCGGATGTCCCAAGCAGGACCATTTCGCCGCCGACCATGCCGACGTGATAAACGCCGTGCAGGTCTGTGTCGGGGCGGCGTTCGACTTTCATGCGGGTCAGAAGAAGATCGCACCGGCGTGGATGCAGAAACGTGGTCTCGAATGGCTCTTCCGTCTCTGCCAGGAACCCAGGCGCCTGTGGCGTCGCTATGTGGTGACCAACTCGATCTTCGTCGTGAAGTGCGGCCTGCAATGGCTGGGCAAACAGCCTCCGCAAACCGATTCGTCCACGTAAGCCACTGCGATTTTTCGATAGTTCACACAACCTCACTCACACCAGGGGCGCTGCGGCAGGCGGCCGCCCTCACTCAGCGGGAGCCGAACAATGTCAGATAAACTCATCCTCGTGGCAGGCGGCGGCGGCTTTATCGGGGGACATCTCGTCAAGGACCTGCTCAGCAAAGGTTACTGGCGCATTCGTGTCGTCGACATCAAGCCCCAAGACGAGTGGTATCAAGTCTTCGATGGCATTGAGAACATCACGGCCGATCTCAAGGATCTCGAGGCCTGCCGTGAGGCCTGTGCCGGAGTCAGCGATGTCTATAACCTCGCGGCTGATATGGGAGGCATGGGCTTCATCGAGAACAACAAGGCCCTGTGCATGCTGTCGGTGCTGATCAACACTCATCTGCTGATGGCCTCACAGGAGGCCGGCGCGGAGCGATTCTTCTATGCCAGTTCGGCCTGTGTCTATAATGGCGACAAACAGAAGGATCCCAATGTCACCGCACTGAAGGAGAGCGATGCGTATCCGGCTCTACCTGAGGACGGGTATGGCTGGGAGAAGCTGTTCTCGGAACGGATGTGCCGGCACTTTCGGGAGGACTATGGTCTGCAGACGCGCGTTGCGCGCTTTCACAATGTGTATGGTCCCTTCGGGACGTGGGATGGCGGTCGTGAGAAGGCGCCGGCCGCTGTTTGCCGCAAGGTGCTCCACGCACGCGAATCGGGCGATCACACGATCGAAATCTGGGGGGACGGACTGCAGACCCGCAGCTTCATGTACATTGACGACTGCGTGTACGGCATCCAGCGGATCATGGACAGCGACATTCTGGAGCCGATCAACCTGGGATCGAGCGAACTGGTCACGATCAACGGTCTGGTCGATATCGTTGAGGAGATCGCACGCATCTCGCTGCAGCGGAACTACAAGCTCGATGCCCCCAAAGGTGTGAACGGCCGCAACAGCGACAACACGCTGATCCAGAAACTGCTGGGCTGGGAACCGGGCATTCGGCTGCGAGATGGCATGGAGCAGACGTTCCAATGGATCGATGAGGAGTACAAGGCACGCACCGAGGCGGAAGCCGGTGCCGTAGTCAACGGTTGAGTCGGCGACGACGGTTCCGTATCAACGGGCGAACCTTCGGAGTACAACAGTCACAGGAAGGCGTGACTGTTATACTCTGGAGGGATTTCTGTGCCTGAACGATATCGCGTGGCCGTCATTGGACACACCGGACGGGGCAACTACGGACATCAGGTCGATACCGCCTGGCTCACCATTCCCCGCACAGAGGTTGTCGCGGTCGCAGATCCGGACGAAGGGGGTCGCATCCAGGCGGCTCGGCGTCTGGGCATCGATCGAAGCTTTGCCAACTGGCGCGCGATGCTCGACGAGGTGCAACCGGACATCGTCGCCATCTGTCCGCGCTGGGTCGACCAGCATCGCGACATGGCCGTCGCCGCCGCCGAGCGCGGCATGCATGTCTTCATGGAGAAGCCGTTCTGTCGCTCTCCTGCTGAAGCTGACGACATCATCCGCGCCTGTGAAATGTCTCACGTCAGGCTGGACGTGGCGCATCCACAAGTTTCAGCCCCATAACGGCGCGGGTCAGACAACTCATTCGCGAGGGCGCCATCGGATCGGTGCTGGAACTGCGGGCGCACGGCAAGGAGGATCACCGCGGCGGAGGAGAGGATCTGTGGGTCTTGGGAACGCACTTGCTGGATCTGATTCTGGCACTGGGCTACAAACCGCAATGGTGCTTTGCCAGTGTCCTGGCCAATGGGAAACCGCTGCGCCCCGCGACGTAAGCGAGGGGAACGAGGGGATCGGGCCGCTGGCCGGAGACGCCGTCCGGGCCGTGTATGGTCTCGACGGCGGAATCACCGCGACGTTTCAGTCGTATCGGGACATGGCCGGCGACCCTGCACGCTATGGCCTGCGAATCTATGGCTCCGAGGGCATCATCGAGATGTACGAAGGAGCGATGCCCGACGTGTTTATCTTGCAGGATGCGGGATGGTCGGCCGCCCGCAGCGGGGCCACATGGCAGCGAGTTTCATCGGCCGGCATCGATCAGCCGGAACCACTTAAGGAGGCTCGCTATCGGGAACGTCATCGCGGGGCGATTGACGGGTTGCTGGCGGCTATCGAGAACCCGATGGAGCCACAGTCGAACCTGTACGAAGCCCGACAGGTGACAGAGATGATCGCGGCGGTCTTTGAATCACAACGAGTGAGTGCTCCCGTCACGTTCCCTCTGCAGACGCGTGTGAATCCGCTGACTCTGCTGTAGCGGTGTTGATTGCGGAAAGAGTCGTGCAGTTCGCATAATGACCCTCAACTGGTCCAATTCCTCACACCATGACGAGACCTGCCATGCACTGCTACCCCTTCCCGCTGCGAACCTGGGCCGCAGTCATTGTCTGGCGCTCTGTCTGATGTGCCACGGTGAGAGTCGTGCGTGCGGGCAGTCACCCAGCGCAGCAAATTCCGACGCGGTCGCCCAGAAACTTCTCACCCAATCCGGTGTGCAAGGAGGACTGATTGTTCATCTGGGTTGCGGCGACGGCTCACTGACCAACGCGTTACGGCCCAATGACCGGTATGTCGTCCACGGGCTGGACAGTGATGCAGCAGCCATTGACGCGGGGCGAACTCGCCTGCAGTCAGAAAACCGCTATGGCGATGTCACGCTCGATGTCTGGGATGCCCGGCGATTGCCGTACGCCGACAATGTGGTGAACCTCATTGTCGCAGAAGATGTCGGTGGCATCTCGCAGGAGGAGTTGCTGCGCGTGCTCTGTCCACTGGGAGTGGTTTGCACGCACGATGGTGATGGGTGGACGACCATCGTCAAACCCCGGCCGTCAGAGATCGACGAGTGGACTCACTACATGCACGGGCCGGACAACAACGCCGTCGCGCCACGACTCGGTCGTCGGACCGCCGCAGCACATCCAGTGGATTGGTGGGCCACGATGGG
The DNA here is from genome assembly GCA_963707405.1 of uncultured Planctomycetaceae bacterium. GTDB lineage: Bacteria > Planctomycetota > Planctomycetia > Planctomycetales > Planctomycetaceae > CAVPPT01. Next base: position 21,390 of record CAVPPT010000031.1, read on the forward strand.
CCCGCGGACATGAGGTCCTTGCCAGCATCAGCGTGATGGTCACCGCCGGCGGCCGTGTGTTCTACATCGCGGATGACGGACCGACCGCATCGGTGGACTTGCCGTCGGTATGGACCCTCACGGCCCGGGATGCCTTCAACGGCAAACTGCTGTGGAAGAAGCCGATTCCGCGCTGGGAGTCGGAGCATCGGCCGTTCCGGTCGGGGCCGCCTCATCTGCCCCGGCGGCTGGTGGCGATGGGGGACAAGGTGTATGTCACGCTCGGGTTTGCCGAACCACTGGTGGCCCTCGATGCGTCCACCGGCGAGATGCTGAAGGAGTATGCCGATACCGAAGGGACAGAGGAGATTCTGGTTGAAGGCAACCGGCTGTATCTCGTGGTGGGATGTCGCCGGACAGGATGCCGTCGATCGGGCCGTCCGGCGCGGCGAGAAACTCCCCTCCGTGCAGAGACGAATTGTGGCGATTGACAGCACAAGCGGCGAACTCCTGTGGGAGCGGTCGGGTGACGATACGGCCGATCTGTATGCCCAGACGATGGCCGTGGGCGGCGGACAGGCGGTCTTTCAAAACACACGGTTCCTGATCTGTCTCGACGCGGCGACCGGCAGTGAGAAGTGGCGTGCAACGCGTCCGTCCAGCACAAAGCGTCCCGCGTGGTCCGTTCCGACGGTCGTCGTGCATGGGGATGTCGTGATCTCGGCAGATCGCGAAGCACCGCCGCAGGTCGATGATCCGTCACATCCCCAGGACATTGACTGGGAGGTCAGTCTTGCCGGCGGCAATGCACCACCGGGCGACATGATCGCGTTCTCGCTCCAGACCGGTGAGCGACTGTGGGATGCCCCCTGTCGCGAGGGATACAACGCACCTGTCGATGTACTGGTGACCGGCGGCTGGTCTGGCGGCGTCTCGTCAAGGCCAGGATCCCGGCATCACCGCCGCTCGCGACCCGGAAACGGGTGAAGTCGGGTGGTGAACGCCCCGAGGATACGAACTACTTCACCCCCGGGATGTCGCACCATCGCTGCTACCGCAATCGGGCGACCGAGAAATATGTGCTGCTGGGTCGTTCGGGCGTGGAAATGCTGGATGTGCCGACGGGAGGTGCCGTCGCCAACCACTGGATTCGCGGCACATGTCAGTTCGGAGTTCTGCCCGCGAACGGACTGCTGTATGTGTGGCCTCGTGTGTGCCTGCTACCTGAAAACGAAGCTCAACGGACTCAACGCACTGTCCTCCACTCAGCAAACGGTGGACATTACCGAGATTGCGCCCCGACTGGTCCTGGACCGGCAATCAGTGATGCAGAAGAACTCGCCGGGCAAGTTACTAACGCGAACGACTGGCCCACATACCGGCACGATCCACGACGCAGCGGGGCGACGGCTACAAGAGTCCCCACCCGTCTTCAGTCTACCTGGCAGGCGAATATCGGTGGCCGCTTGAACGCGCGCTGAGCATCGCAGACGGTCGTGTGTATGTAGCACGGACCGACACGAACTCCGTGCATGCACTCGATGCGACAACGGGCACAGCCTTGTGGCAGTTCACCGCCAGTGGTGCAGTTAACAGTCCACCCACCATCGTCGGCGGACTAGTTCTGTTTGGCTCGGCGGATGGTCATGCCTACTGTCTGCGGGCCGATGACGGCGTTGTCGTCTGGCGCTTCGCGCTGGGCCTGACGATCGGCGCATCCTGGTGGACGATCGTCTTGAGTCAGCATGGCCAGTGCCTGGCAGTGTCCTGGCTCACAACGAACTGGTTTACTTTGTCGCCGGACGCTCGTCGTTTCTGGACGGTGGGCTGTATCTCACGGGACTCGACCGCGGCACGGGGCGGGTCGTTTCCGAGAGTGTGCTGTCGGGCCGCGATCCACAGACCGGACAGCAGCCTCGTGATGTCGTCGAGGGCTTCGAGATGCCGGGTGGCCTGCCCGACGTTCTCTCCACCGACGGGGAGTTTCTGTACATGCGCGAGTTGAAGTTCGACGCCGATTGTCGGCAATGTGAGGGCGGCGGACTGCACCTGTTCAGTCCGACCGGCTTTCTGGATGAGACATGGTGGCATCGCAGCTACTGGATCTGGGGACCGCAGTTCAAATCGGGTTGGCCGGGTTGGCATCAGGCGGGAAACACTTACCCGGCGGGCCGCTTGCTGGTCTTCAATGACGAAACCATTTATGGCTTTGGACGTGAATTCATGCCACAGGGGAACGCCGGCCAGTGGACAACCGGCGAGACCTATCGACTCTTCGCCGCCGCGAAAACACTGAAAACTCCTGAACCTGCACCGGAGCCGAAAGAAGTGCGACGCGGTGCGAAGGCCTACCCCCAGTCACTCGTCAACTTTCAATGGTCGACAACGATCGAGCCTGCCGTACGGGCGATGGTGCTCGTGAAAAACCTGCTGTTCGTGGCCGGCCCGCGCGGCGAGACACATCAGTCGCTGTCGGCCTTTCAGGGACAGGAGGGCGTTGTGCTGCAGACAGTGAACACGGCCGACGGAGGTGTGATCGCCTCCATCGACCTGGAGAGTCTGCCAGTCCTGGACGGACTATCCTCGGCACAAGGACGACTGTACCTGGCGTCACGCGACGGGATGGTTACCTGTTTTTCCGGGAACTGATGTTCGCCCTGGGATTGGATCCCCCAGCTGCGCCACCGAGGGGCCGGAGTCTTCGTGGGGATGACAAGATCAGTAAACCGGAAGACCTTCGTTCGGCTCTCGTGTTGACAAGAATGGACGACCTGCAATTCCAGATCCACCCTCCCGGTGAAGACCTCGCCCGTGCGTTGATGGCTGAACTGGACGAAGAGCTTCGCCGCTACTATCCCGACGAACTGATTCATGGACTTTCGCCGGAGGAATTGCAGACGTTTTCCGGCACGTTTCTCATCCTGTGGAGGCAAGGGCGAGCCATCGGCTGCGGAGCCTTGCGGCCCCTGACTTCCGATATGGCAGAACTGAAAAGGATGTATATTCGCCCTGCATTTCGCGGACAACGATTGGGGCGATCTCTGCTGGAAGAACTGGAGCGGCGGGCAGGGGCGATGGGCGTCGACACGTTGCGACTTGAGACTGGCGAACATCAGGTCGAGGCAGTCAGACTTTTTGAATCGGCAGGTTACCGACGAATTCGCTGCTACGGGGAGTACATCGGAAACCCGCTTAGCATCTGTTACGAGAAGAAACTGGAGGTGTCCGATGTCAATGTCCCGGCGTAATGCCTTGAGAGGGATCGCAGCCGCGGGCTTGTACGTGGGTGGGCGGTGGGTCGGTGCTGATCCGATCGAGTCCACCACTTTTCCCGAGGACTCGCTCGATAAGGTTGCACAACAGCCAATCCTGCGTGTCGGCACACTGCGTCAACCGGCCACGATCGCCTCGATGGAACTGCTGCGGAATGGAAACACCTTCCTCACTCGCGTCCGCACGAGTGACGGCGCCGAGGGACTGGCAGTTGCCAACGACGCGCGGCTTCGTGAGCTGTACCCGGTCTTTCTGCAGCGAGTCGCTCCCTTCTTCGTGGGGAAGGATGCTCGCCGGCTCGAAGACCTGCTGGATGAATTGTATCGGGACGGCAGCAACTACAAGCTCCAGGGGATCGGTCTCTGGGCACCACAGGCCGCGGCGGAAATGGCGATCCTCGACCTGCTCGGCAGGCTGACGAACCAGTCGCTGGGTGATTTGCTGGGAGGTGTCAAACGTCGTGAGATCGCCGTCTATCGCGCCAGCGGCAACCGCGGCAACACTCCGGAGGCAGAGATCGAGTACCTGCAGAAGCTGGCCCAGGAGACCGGTGCGAAGGCGGCTCAAGTTCCGGCTGGGGGGACGCATGAGCAACAATGCCGACTCTTTGCCGGGGCGGACTGAGGCCCTGATTTCTCTGGTGCGGGAGACATTCGGCGACGACTTCACGCTCTACGCCGATTCGAACAGCTCGTACGATGTGGAGCACGCCATTCACATCGGCCGGCTGATGGAAGAGTACCGGTACGCCTTCTTCGAGGAACCTTGCCCGTTCGATGACATCTGGGGAACCAAAGCCGTGGCTGATGCGCTGGCGATCCCCGTGGCCGGCGGTGAGCAGGAGTTCAGCCTGCGACGATTTCGCTGGGCGATTGCCAACCGGGGGATCGATGTTGCGCAACCCGACCTGCATTACTTCGGCGGGTACATCCGGTCCCTCCGGGTGGCCCGCATGGCGAATCTCGCGGGCATGCCGTGCACGCTGCACATGTCGGGTTCGGGGCTTGGCTATCTGGATGTGTGCCACTTCGCCTCGTGCATCGACGATCCCGGGGCTCATCAGGAGTTCAAGGGGGAAGGCGACGTGCCGGTGCACTGTGACACCTCGTCACTGAAGTGCGAGAACGGCAGGGTCCAGGTCCCCTCGGGGCCTGGATTCGGGATCACGATTGACCCGGACTTTGTCGCGAAGGCAAAGGTCGTGACCGCAGGGTGAGCCAGTCTCGCCAGTTCGAAATACGGCGGGTGAATGGATTGTCCCAATGATCCTGTCCATGCCGATGATGCAGCGGGCAAGAGTCGTGTGGATTCTGTGGATTACCTCCCGACGCTGCGATAGACCGGGAGCTTCCGACGTCATTCTTCCTCGCGGTCGCCGCTGACGGAACGACCTCGACGCGACTTTTCCGGTCGTGCCCTGAGCTATGAGCTAAGCTACATCAGCTTCCATGCACAGGGCCAGTAGATTCCTGCCAGACCGACGACATGGCCGCTCGACTCACATCAATTCCTCATGTGTGGTTCATGGCCTGCAGCAAACCCTTCGCACATAACCCCGCATCACGAGGTCCGCGGTGATCGTTGTCGATGGATTTCACAAGTCTTATGCCGGAATGCCTGCGGTCCAAGGTGTGTCCTTCTCCGTGAACGCCGGAGACATTCTGGGACTCGTTGGGCCCAACGGTGCCGGCAAGACAACCATTCTCAAAAGTCTGATTGGCATGATCCCCGCGAGTCGGGGTACGCTGAGCGTCGCCGGTTACGACGTGGCTGAGGACGCCCTTGAGGTCAAGCGGCGACTGGCTTATGTCCCTGACGATCCGGTACTGTTTTCCGACCTCACGGTGGATGAGCATCTGTCGTTTATTGCGGCGGCATACGCAGTAAAAACAGCGGAGGCCCGGGCAGTGCGACTGCTCCAGCAGTTCGAACTGTCCGACAGGCGAAGTTGCCGGGCCGGAGACCTCTCGCGCGGCATGCGACAGAAGCTGGCCATCTGCTGCGCGTACCTGCGCGACCCACCAGCCGTGCTGTTCGATGAACCGATGACCGGCCTGGATCCGCATGGCATCCGGATGCTGAAGGACTCGATCTGTGAACGAGCCGCGGGCGGGAGCGCTGTCATCATCAGCTCTCATCTGCTGGCGGTCGTGGAGGATATCTGCACACATGTGATGATTCTGACCTCGGGCGAGAGTCGCTACTGGGGACCGATCCGCGATCTGAAGTCTGCATTCGCCACCGGTTCCGACCAGTCGACACTGGAACAGATCTTCTTTCTGGCGACACAGGACCGCTCGGATATTGATGCCGCCGGTCATGCAGGAGATTTGATGCCGCTTTGTACAGCAGTGTGATATTGGCTGACCGCTCACGTCGATGACCCATTCTTCCAGTGTATCGGTTCGCGTTCCACCCGCCCTGCAGTTGCTGCTGAAGCTGCAGTGGATCGCACTGCTGCGCCGCTTTAAATCTGGGCTCACGTCGCCTCGCAAGCTCGTCCTTTCATCGCTGGCGGTGCTGCTGGCCTGCTTCTGGCTGGGGAACGCCGTTGTCAGCATTTTGCTGCGAGAACCCTACGGCGAGGAGACCTTTCGACACGGACTCCTTGCCTGTCTGACGGCCTACTTCCTGTGGCCGATCGTCAAGGCGGCCTGCAAGCGACCGCCGCAGGCGATCGAATGGTCGGACTCCGAACGGGAACTGGTCTGTCTGGGCCCGTTCACCCGGCAGGAACTGCTGAGTTACCGGGCGTGCGTCATTTTTTCATCGACTTTCATCAAGTCCGCATGTGTGACGACATTACTGCTGACCGACCTCCGCAGCGGTTGGCTGGGTTTTGTCGGTGTTCTGCTCGCGCTGACGTTTTTGGACTTCGCGCGGATGGCCACTGAGGAAGGCTTCTGGGGCTTGGGCCCGCGTATGTATCAGGCTGTGCGATGTATCGTCCTCACAGCGGCCGGGCTGGCGATTCTCGTCAGCGTCGTGGCCACGCTGCGGGTCGCGACACTGGAACAGGGGACGGGACCAGCAGCGTTCGCGCTCATCCTGCAGTTTGGCCGCGCACTGGTTGAACTCTTTGACACTAGTGCAGGACAGGTCCTCACGGCGGCATTCGTTCCGTTTGCCAATGTCATCATGGCCGACGGGCTCTCGCTGCAAGTTGCCTGCTGGCTGATCATTTCTGTGCTGATGGTCGCCGGTGCGTGGCGATTTACCCTGTGGGTCGATCAGACGGTCCATCAAGTCTGGCTGCGGAGATCAATCGAGGAGCCTGCGGGCGACCCGGCAGTGGACTCCGCAGCGTCATGCGGTACAATGCCGAGCGCAGCACTGCCCATCATCGCACGGCTGGGAGGTGCAGGACCGATTGCCTGGCGACAATGGCTTGGCGCACGGGCTTATCTGGTCAGCCTGATGATTGCCCTCGTCGTGCCGGCCCTGCTGTCGTGGCTGCCGCTCGCATCAGATCTCAGTCCCATCAACACGTTTCTCAACGTGGTTGGAGCGCTGGCATTTTACTCGTTTCTGCTGCTGCCGGCGGCGCTCAAGTTCGACTTCCGCCGGGACTGTGATCGCCTGCCCATTCTGAAGACGTTACCGATTGCTCCCTCGGCGGTCGTGATCGGTCAACTGGCAACCCCCGTCATACTGGCGACATTGCTGCAGCTTCTGGTGCTGGTTGTCGTCATGATTGTCCGGCCGGTGTCATTTGGCCTGGCGCTGGGAGCGATCGGATTCTTCATCCCCATCAACATCGTGATCTTCGGGCTCGATAACCTGATCTTTCTCCTGTACCCGCATCGTCTGAACCAGGAGGGGATTCAGGTGTTTCTGCGAGTGACGCTCACGTTCACCGCCAAGGGTCTGCTGTTCGGAATTGCGCTCGCCATCATCTACCTGTGGGCTGTGAGCGTCCGCACCGTGGCCGAACTGCCGATCGTGTCACTGGTGAGCGACCATCGAATTGTTTTCGGCATGGGCCTGTGGGGGCTCGCGACGTTGATCGGGCTGATGCTGCTGTGCCTGTTGACGTGGGCATTTTCGCGGTACGATCCCAGTATGGATGCGCCTGCGAACTGACGCGACGGATCCCTGTCTGAGCCGGTCAACCGAAGCACCCGAGGTGCCGTGTGAAGTCGCTGTGCATGTGCAAATGGCGCTGTCAACCCGTTGTAACGCGAGTCTTGCCCGCCGCGCTGCTGGTCTCGGTCGGACTCCTTACGGGAAGCTGCGGAAGGCCCACCGGTGCTGCCAAGGTCGGGGGGCCTGTTGCTGCCCCGGACCGAGAAGGTGAGGACTGGCATGTCTTTCTGGGTCCGCAGAGGAATGGCATCTCGTCCGAAGGTGGACTGCTGCGTGTGTGGCCCGATAATGGCCCGCCGCTGGTGTGGTCACGCGAGGTCGCGCGGGATACGGCGCTCCATCGGTGCAGGGCAACCGGCTCGTCGTGTTCCATCGACAGGCAAACGAAGAGATCGTCGAGTGTCTGCATGCCGAGACTGGAGACCCACTTTGGCGATATGCCTACGACAGCAGCTTTCAGGATCCTTATGGATACAACAATGGTCCGCGCTGCACGCCATTGCTCACCGAAGACCGTTGCTTCACATTTGGTGCACAGGGCAAGCTGTGCTGTCTCGACCTGACGACCGGCTCATCGGTTTGGTCCCGGGACACGCAGGCCGACTTCAGCGTTCCGCAGGGGTTCTTCGGTGTGGGAGCCACTCCTGTGCTCGACGGAAACAAGCTGATCGTGGCGGTCGGCGGTCAGCCGGAAAGCGGCCTTGTAGCTTTCGATGCCGGCAGTGGTGAGACGATCTGGCAGGCTGTCGGACAGAAGACGTGGGACGGGGCAGACACCGGCTGGGCCAACGAGCCGAAGTACATTTGGACCGGCGAGGAAATGGTGGTGAGCTACTCCTCTCCGCTGGTGGTGACGATCCACGGTCAGCGGCATGTGCTGTGTCTGATGCGACAGGGACTCGTTTCCGTGGATCCTCAAACCGGTGCCGAAAACTTCCACTACTGGTTCATGTCGCGCATCAATGACTCGGTGAATGCCGCCAGGCCTGTGGTTGTGGAAGATACGATCCTGCTCTCGGCGGCATATCGCGTGGGGACGGCCCTGTTACGAGTCGCCCCCGATGGGAAGTCGGTCAAGGAGGAGTGGGTTAGTCCAGATAACCTGCAGACGCACTGGTCGACTGCTATCCACCGGGACGGCTACTACTATGGGTTCAGCGGGCGGCATGAGAACGAAGGGACGCTGCGTTGCATTAAGGCGGAAACTGGTGAAGTCGTGTGGCAGACGAATGGCTTCGACGGCGATCTCGGAGATCTGCAGCGGGGGGCAGACGGAGAGATTATCGATTCGCGCACCGGCAAGACCGTTCCCTGGCCGTTTTATGGACGCGGCTCCGCCATTCTTGCTGAGGGCCGACTGATTGTGCTGGGAGAACGCGGCACACTGGCCCTGGTCGAAGCGACCCCGAGCGAATGGCAGGAGATCTTTCGCTGTGCGGCTCCGGAGATGGGCTATCCCAGCTGGGCGGCACCAGTGCTCTCCCGTGGTCGACTCTTTCTGAGAGACGAGGACTCACTGATTTGCCTGGACCTTAAGGATTCGCAACCATGAGTTGCGAGGAGGGCAAGCCCACGGGCAGCGTTCCTTGGGTACAGGATTGACGATCGTCATTCATGTTTCTGGACAGATCAAGTATGTGATTAATGTCCTGATGCATGTCTTCATTCCCGCGAATGCGGGAATCCAGATGGGACCGTCCACTGTCATGATCCTTACCCTGCGCCGTTGCCGAGGCCAGACGCTAGGCGAGAATGGCACGGGGAGAAGCGGACGCCGTTGAAGGCCGCGGAGTAGTTGTCATGAGCGAACCACTGACCCCCGGCATGGAACTCACCATCCGTGGGGCCTGCTTTGCCGGCGTGCTGCTGGTGATGGCGGGCTGGGAACTCCTGGCTCCCCGGCGCGTGCTCATAGCCCGGAAGAAAGGTCGCTGGATAAGTAACCTGGCGTTGCTCACCCTCAACACCATTCTGGCCCGCGTCGTTATGCCAATGACCGCCGTCGCGATGGCAGTCTTGGCCGAGACACATGGCTGGGGATTGCTGCCACGTCTGGGCGGTCCGCCGTGGCTGAAGTTTCTGCTGGGCGTCGTTGTGCTGGATTTCGCAATCTATGTGCAGCATGTGCTGTTTCATGCCGTCCCAGTCTTGTGGCGAGTGCATCGGGTTCACCATGCCGACCTGGACTTCGATGTAACGACAGGGGTGCGCTTTCACACGGTGGAGATCCTGCTGTCAGCGATCATCAAACTTGCGACGATCTCGGTCCTCGGCCCACCTGCATTCGCCGTCATCACCTTCGAGGTGCTGCTCAATGCGTGCAGCATGTTCAGTCACAGCAATGTGCGACTGCCACTGGCGCTGGACCGGTTGATGCGGCTCCTGTTCGTCACTCCCGACATGCATCGCATACATCACTCCGTCATCTCTCAGGAGACGAACAGCAACTACGGGTTCTGTCTTCCCTGGTGGGACCGGCTGCTGGGCACGTACCGGGCACAGCCCGAGGCCGGTCACGAAGAAATGACGATCGGCTTGCCGACATGGCGTGACGAAGGCGAGGTGGACCGTCTGGGCGGCATGCTGCGCATGCCCTTCCGCCGTCATCAACGGGAGTGTTGAACGCGACCGGGTACCGGGTACGCACCAAACGCGGCCAGTCCGCTTGCCCTTTCGCCGCACGAGCAAGGTCTGGAGACTTGCGAGCCGGTGAAGCGGCGAGCCGAGGGAGACCAATCTCGGCCGCGCATCGTGCAATGCGGGAGCTACTGTGGTAGGCTGGTTTGCTTGACGTTCAGTGAGGTCACGCCCATGCTGACGCTTTGTGACTCATCGCTCCCGACTCGCCGGGAATTTCTACGCATCGGCGGTCTGACTCTGGGTGGCCTGTCGCTTCCGGCCATCACTGTTGCCCGCGCTGCTGTGGCAACCAAAGAAGCCGTCGCGACAGGCAAGTCGGTCGTGTTCGTCTTCATGCACGGCGGACCGAGTCAGATCGAAACGTTCGATCCGAAGCTGTCGGCCCCGCGCGAGGTCGCCAGCGTCACGGGGGAAGTCTCCACCAGTCTGCCGGGTGTGACATTTGGAGGATCATTTCCGCAACTGGCGCAGCGGGCCGATCGACTGAGTATCGTCCGCTCGTTTCGCACTGGCGATGGTCGGCACGACGTCAAGCCGATCGTTTCACCGGCGACAGCGGGAGCCAATCTGGGATCGATGTATTCACGCGTCATCGGCACCAACCGTTCGCGAACCGGAGTTCCCACGAACGTCGCGCTGTTCCCAAAGGCCGTCGATGACGCCACGATGCCGGCCTTCAAGGATCTCGGGGATGTGGAAGCGACAGGGGCCATTGGCCGCGGATATGCACCGTTCGCTCCGAGCGGAGGGGGGGATCTGCAGCGCGACATGCAACTCAGTCTGCCGTTGTCGCGGCTGGATGACCGTCGTACATTGCTGCAGGGGCTCGATCGCATGCGGCGGGAGTTCAGCTCGCCGTCGGCGCTGGACCAGTTGGACGGGCTGCGTCAGCAGGCGTTCGAGACGATTCTGGGGGGAGCGGTCGAAGCCTTCGATCTCTCCCATGAAGATGCCGCCACCATCGCCAGTTACGATACGGCCCCTCTGGTCAGACCGGAGTCGATCGACAAGAAGTGGAATAACCACGAGCGCTACGCCGACAATTCACGGTCATTGGGCAAGCTGATGCTACTGGCCCGGCGGCTGTGCGAACGCGGAGCCGGCTTCGTCACGGTGACCACCAACTTCGTCTGGGACATGCACGCCGACCAGAACAATGCGGGGATGGAAGAGGGCATGTGCTATATGGGAGGTCCGTTCGATCACGCCATCAGCGCATTCCTCGACGATGTCCACGAGCGGGGCTTGAGTGACGATATCCTGCTGGTGTGCTGCGGCGAGATGGGACGTACGCCACGCATCAATGCCAACGGGGGTCGCGACCACTGGGGAAACCTTGCACCGCTGATGCTGGCCGGAGGGGGCCTGCCGATGGGGCAGGTGATCGGCCATTCCACTCGTGATGCCGGTGAACCGGCCACCGATCCCGTCGAGATTCCGCATCTCGTCTCAACGGTGTTGCATACCCTCTTCGATGTCGGTGAACTGCACGTCACCCGCGGAGTGCCGGACGAAATCCTCCGGGCAGCAGCCGTCTCGCCGATTCCCGGCCTGCACTGACCACGGATGTCATCACGTCCGCTCGTCTGCCACTGCTGGCTCGTACAGCAGTGCGCCTTTCAGCAGCGGAAGTCACCCAGTCGAAGCTGGCAGCTCCGACTACGAAACTGACTCGTGCAGCCCGAATGCAACGCACTCCGCGAGCGGCCACGCATCACCGACTCACACAACGACGTCGATCTCGTATCCCTTGCGCTGTTCGCGGGCCAGCCACCGGTTGGCCTCTGAGTCGCCGACGATCTGCTGCGTCTGCGGATCCCACTCGAGCCGCCGACCCAGACGGATCGCGATGTTCGCCAGATGACAGGTCGTCATCGCCCGGTGATGGCTCCAGACATCCGAGATCGGCGTCGATCGGCTTTTGACGCAGTTCACAAAGTTCTGCATATGAGTCGTGGGCTCGATACCTCCGTACACCTCGGCAATGGCGCCATCCGGCAACGGGTTGGTGGCGAGGTCTTCAACAGGACGCCCCTTCAAGCGATTTCGAGCAACATGGAAACGGCCCTCGGTTCCTTCGAACAGGATACCGTTGCCATCGGGTGAGTCACTGACGATGTGCATTTCGACATCGGGGAACATCACCGTAATGTCGAAAGTAGTGGCGGTGTTGTAGCGGTCGTCCTGCAGCGGCAGGCCTCCCGACAATTCAACGGGGTGCTCTGCGACCCCCTCGATCCAGAGGGGCCCTTGTCCCTCGCCATTCTGGCCAATGGCCCACTGGGCGATGTCGACGTGATGGGCACCCCAGTCGGTCATCTTTCCACCGGAATACTCATACCACCAGCGGAACTCATAGTGGGCCCGTGTAGGCGGACGCTTCTGGTCGGGAAAATCACGATTCAGGCGGAAGTCGACCAGCGGTGCCTGCCCCAGCCACATCTCCCAATTCAGTTCCTTGGGAGGGTCAACGACCGGGACGACGTCGCTGGTCGGTGCGCTGCCGATGTTGCAGATAATCTTTTTGACGGTGCCGATGCGACCCGCCCGGATCAACGCGATCGCCTTCAGGAAATTCTGGCCGAACTCCGTCCGCTGTTGCGTCCCGACTTGAAAGACGCGATTTGTCTCTTCCAGCACCTTGATAATCTGCCGGCCTTCGTTGATTGTCAGCGTCAGCGGCTTTTCACAGTACACATCCTTTCCCGCCCGCAGCGCTTCGATCGCGATCTTGGAGTGCCAATGATCGGGTGTGACGATCGTCACGATGTCAATCGAGTCGTCGTCGAGCACATGGCGGTAATCCTCAAACACCTGGACATCCCGATCCTGCTGCTTTCTTACCAAGTCGTGCGCCTTGCCGGCATGTCCGGAGTCGACGTCGCAGACACACACACAGTCCGCGAACTTCAGTGCGGCCGGGCCGACTTGACCCCAGCGACTTCCGGTCCCGATGCAACCCAAGGTGAGGCGCTCGCCGGGACTGTCCGCCCCCCGCGCCTGGAGACTGCCACTGGTAAACCAGCACGGCATCACGCTGCCGGCCGCTGTGGCGGTCGTGGCCTGCAGGAATCGACGACGGTCAAGGTGCGGTGTAGTCACGCTGAACTCCTAAACAAGCATGCGGGATATCAGATGGCGGTCTTGAGTCTACCGCACCGAATGGCACATCTCCACCAAGATGGAACAATGGTCGTGTGCGAAGCGTGTGGTGGATTGAAGGCGCTGCTGTCACGGCGAGGAAATCTGTTACTATCGGGGCTCTGCAGCTGAGGAGAACTCCATACGCCAGGAACCCAGTGATGTCCGTCAGCGACGATGCCAAATATCAGACAGGTGACCCTCCGAAGCCTGCCGATGTTCCGGAAGAGATCATTATCAGCCCTGATACCCGCCGGGCAATCCGGATTCCGCCCGGACAATCCCGGACGCGCAAGTGGCCCGTCCTGCACTACGGCTCGGTTCCCCGCATCGATCTGGCGACCTGGAAGCTGGACGTTTTCGGCCTCGTGGAACGCCCCATGTCACTGACGTGGGACGAGTTTCAGTCCCTGCCGCGCGTGAAGGTGTTCTCCGACTTCCATTGCGTCACCCAGTGGAGCCGGCTGGGGAATGTCTGGGAAGGGGTGTCGGTGCGGGAGCTGATGAACCGGACAGGCATTCGCCCCGAGGCGAGGTATGTCATCCCGATGGGCTACGACCGGGGCTGGACGACGAATCTGCCACTGGCCGACTTTCTCGCTGACGACGCCTTGCTCGCCGATCTGCACGATGGCGAACCACTGAGTGCCGACCATGGAGGCCCGGTCCGCCTTATCGTCCCGCAACTCTATGCGTGGAAAAGTGCCAAGTGGCTCCGCAGCATTGAACTTGTGGCCGAGGATCAACCCGGCTACTGGGAGCGCGGGGGGTACCACAATCATGGCGATCCCTGGACGGAAGAGCGGTTCGGGTAGCCATGCGAGTTTTGCGCGAAGACGAGCTGAGCTCATTGCCTGCGGAGGCGTCTTCGCCTAACATTGACCGGGATAGGGATCCTCGGTGCAGATGACGAATTACAAGTCGATCGGCTGGATTTCGACCATCGCCTACGGGTTGATGATGGTGGTTGTGCCGGGTTGGCACGGCCCGCAGCATCGACACCAGCACAACTGTTGCAGCAGCGACACCACGGTCGTCCACAGCCATGCGACGCCACATTGCTGCCACCATACGAACAGCCATCCTGCTCCGACCGCGCCACCGGTCGATTCTCAGAGAGACTCGCAGCATCCGGATGACTGCCCCGTCTGCGAACTGCTCGCGCAGCCGATCGTACCCTCATGTCTCGTGGTTTACGAGGTCCAGGCCGACTATGTCCACATCGCTTGGGCCGTTACCCCCTCACTGACGAGTTACGATCACGCTTCCGGCCCCCCCGCTCGGGGGCCTCCGCTCGTCGGCTGATTTGCGTCGTCGACTTCCTGTGCGCCGCGACGAATGTTCAACGGGGTCCTGCGCGTTGCGCGCGGCGTGTTGTTCCTCGCTCGATGCTGAAGAAGTGCCATTGCACCCGAAGCCACCAGCTTCGACGTGTTAAGTTCGACGACTACCCACGGGACGCTGCCCGTGGGCTTTGAGCCTGCTCACCCTCGCGTCCTCAATGAGACAGACGTCAGCCGTCGTCTCATTTGAATCGTCATTCAATCAAATCATCCTGCGATCGCAGGAGGGAGTCTCAATATGAAAACTCATGTCCGCCAAGGATTCACCCTGATCGAACTGCTGGTCGTGATCGCCATCATCGCGATCCTGGTCGCATTGCTGTTGCCGGCCGTCCAGACGGCCCGGGAAGCGGCACGTCGCACGCAGTGCAAGAACAATCTCAAGCAGATCGGCCTGGCACTGCACAACTATCACGATACCTTCAACACGTTTCCCTGCGGGTGGATCGCCGTCCTGAATGGTGTGCCAAATGCCCATGAGGGAGGCAGCGGTGTCGGCTGGGCCACGATGATTCTGCCCCAGATGGATCAGTCACCGCTGTACAACCAGTTCAAACCGCATTTCAACATCGACACGCCCGAGAACCAGGTGCTGCGGGACACGCTGCTGCAGGCCTACCTGTGCCCGTCAGATCCCAAGCCAAACTCCTGGGAAATCGAAGAAGAAGGAAGTCCGGGGACAGTGCTGGCCCGATTGCCGTCGGCCAACTATGTCGGCACGTTCGGCACCGAGGAGCTGGACGGGTGCGAGAACCCTCCGGGAAATGCGCCGGTGCGGGCCTCGGGTCAGTGTTTCGGGGATGGCGTGTTCTATCACAACAGCCGGGTGATGATGCGCGACATCACCGACGGGACCAGCAACACCTTCATGGTGGGTGAACGTCGGACTGATGATGCGCAGGGATGGCACTCGACCTGGGTCGGGATGGTTGCGGAAGGCGAAGAAGCCTTCCAGCGGGTACTGGGATCAGTGGATCACGTGCCCAACGATCCAGTCGCGCACTTCGACGACTTAAGCAGCCATCACGAAGGCGGAGCCCAGTTTCTGCTGTCGGACGGCCATGTCCGCTTCGTCAGCGAAAACATGGACAAAGGCCTGTATCAGGCCGTGGGGACCATCGCGGGTGGAGAAGTCGTGGGCGAGTTCTGAGGGAAGTCGGCGTTCGTTCTTCGGAGTTCGTCGTTCGGAAGGCCGGACGGCGAACCCCGAGCTCCGTTGAACGATTCTCGAACGCCGCCTAGTCACCGCTTCCGCCAGTCGATCCCCGACATGTCAGCGAGCGCCAGCATCAGAGCGTGGGTGCCGTTCTGGCCCCAGCCTTTCGCCTTGACCGACTGGTACAATTGCTCGGCGAGCGCCAGCCCGGGCATCGACAACCCCATCTTGCGGGACTCGGCCAGGGCGATGCCCATATCCTTGATGAAATGCTCGACAAAGAAACCCGGGTCGAAGTTGTTGGCCATAATCCGCGGTCCGAGGTTGGACAGCGACCAGCTGCCGGCGGCCCCCGTCGAGACCGACTTCATCACCGTTTCGAGATCCAGGCCGGCCTTGTAGCCGTACAGCAGTGCCTCGCAGACACCGATCATCATCGTGGCGATCAACGTCTGGTTGACCATCTTCGTATGCTGACCGGCACCGGCCGCCCCTTGATGGACGATCGTTTTGCCCATGGCCTCCCAGCAGGGGTTGAGGGCCTCGACGACGTCCAGGTCTCCGCCGATCATGATAGACAGCCGGGCTTCCTTGGCACCGACGTCACCTCCGGAGACCGGAGCATCGACAGACGCCACTCCCTTGGCTTTGGCCGCCTGGTAGATCTCGATGGCCAGTGAGGGTTCACTGGTGGTCATGTCGACCAGTACGTTTCCGGCCTTGGAGCCGGCTGAATGCCCCGTCGCTGCCCAGAAATACCTCCCGGACATCCTTGGGAAACCCGACGATCGCGACGATGACATCCGACTGTTCGGCGACCGCCCTGGGCGAGGCGGCCCACGTCGCCCCTTTGTCGATGAGACCCTGTGCCTTGGCCTTGGTGCGGCTGTAGACCGTCGCGGAGAAGCCTTTGTCGATCAGGTGGCCACACATGCTCTGGCCCATGACGCCGGTGCCGATCCAGCCAATTCGTGTCTTTCCGGGGACAATTGTAGGTGCTGTCAAGGTGTCCTCCTTCATGTTCTGTGTATCAGACGCGGGTGGGAGTATATCGACAAGGTCCTGGGCTGTCACACGTTGGGAGATCGGGATTCGTCGTTCGATCATTGGCGTGCGGAAGGTTGAGAAGCCAGGAAACGGCGTGTCGGGATCCGAATGCCGAAGAACAAATCCCGAACGCCGATCCCGGCAGTTGTGTCCCCCACAGGTCGGGACTAGACTGGCCCCTCTGACATACGGCCTTGTAAGGATCACTCTCATGCGACACGTGCTCTCCGCGCTGGTGATGAACCAGCCGGGGGTGCTGGCTCACATCTCCGGCATGCTGGCGTCGCGGGCCTTCAACATCGACAGCCTGGCCGTCGGCGAGACCGAGAATCCCGAATTCTCGCGGATGACGTTCGTCGTCAGCGGCGACGAGCGAGGTGCTGGACCAGGTCCGCAAGCAGCTGGAGAAAATCGTCACGGTCGTCAAGGTGCTCGATTACTCGGGCGAAGGACTTCGTCGAGCGCGATCTGATGCTGATCAAGGTCAGGCTGACGCGGAGACCCGCAGCCGAGGTCCGGGAACTGGTCGAGATCTTCCGCGGCCGGATCGTCGACGTCAGCCCCGAGCATGTGATGATCGAGATCTCCGGACCAGAATCGAAGATCGAAGCGTTCATCGACATGATGCGTCCGTTCGGCATCCTGGAGATGGTCCGCACCGGCCGCATCGCCCTGCTCGCGCGGCTCACTCGATGTCCGGCCGAGGCACCGGTGGGCGAACCGACGCGATCAGTGCATCGCGTTAACGAGTTGCTCCAGTCGATGCTGCAGACCTATCAACCAATCACATTGTACCGAGACGACATCGATTCAACACATGGCCGCCAAAATTTACTACGACGACGATGCCGATCTCTCCCTCCTCAAGGGCAAGACGATTGCCATCCTCGGCTACGGCAGCCAGGGACATGCCCAGGCCCAGAACCTGCGCGACAGCGGCTGCACGTCATCGTCGGCCAGCGGCAAGGAAGTCGCCGAACTACGACCTGGCCGTCAAGCCACGGCTTCGATCCGCTGCCCGCTCGACGAGGCCACCAAGGCAGGGCGATCTCGTCAACATCCTGCTGCCGGACGAAGTGCAGGGCGATCTGTACCGCGAGCACATCCGGCCAATCTCTCGCCGGGCAATCTGCTGATGTGCTCGCACGGGTTCAACATTCACTTCGGGCAGGTCGATTCCGCCCGCCGGGCGTCGACACGGCGCTGGTCGCTCCCAAGGGACCGGGGCATCTGGTCCGCAGCGAGTACGTCAAGGGGGGCGGCGTGCCCTCGCTCATCGCCATGGGCGAAGGCGCCAGCGACGTCGCACGCAAGCTGGCTCTGGCCTATGCCAAGGGAATCGGCGGCACGCGCGGCGGCGTCATCGAAACCACCTTCGCCGAGGAAACCGAAACCGACCTGTTCGGCGAGCAGGTCGTCCTGTGCGGCGGCGTCAGTGCCCTGGTCAAGGCGGCCTTCGAGACGCTCGTCGAGGCCGGCTATCAGCCCGAGATGGCCTACTTCGAGTGCATGCACGAACTGAAACTGATCGTCGACCTGTTCTATCAGGGCGGCCTCAACTACATGCGGTACTCCGTCTCCAACACGGCCGAGTTCGGCGACTACACCCGCGGTCCCGCGGATCGTCACCGACGAGACGAAGCAGGAAATGAAGAAGATTCTGGAAGAGATCCAGTCCGGCCAGTTCGCCAAGGAATGGATTCTGGAGAACAAGGCCAACCAGGCCGACCTTCAAGGCGCATCGCCACCGCGACCGCAGCCACCTCATCGAAAAAGTCGGCCGCGAACTCCGCAGCATGATGACCTGGATCGACGCCAAAGAGGTGTGAGTGCCGCGAGCGCGGATGTCGGATGACTTGGAGGGACGAATGTCGAGATTTGCCGTCATTCTGCCGGCTGCCGGTAAGAGCACTCGCTTTGGCGATGCTCGCGGAAGAAGCCGTTCGTTGAACTGAAGGGCCGGCCGGTGTGGGTGCGGACGGCGGAGGTGTTCGTCAATCGGGAGGATGTACGAGCAGACGATCGTTTGCATCTCGGCGGAGGACGTCGACTGGTTCAAGGAGAGATTCACAGCCAACCTCGCGTTCATGGACGTCGAGATTGTACCCGGGGGCGCGACGCGGGCGGAGTCGGTGCAGAACGCACTGTCGCGGGTCAATGCCGATGTCGACTTCGTCGCCGTGCACGATGCGGCCCGACCGCTCCTCGTCAAGCAATGGATCAACGCCGTCTTTGCGGCGGCGCGAGAAGAGCGGAGCCGCCATTCCTGCTCTGCCGCTGTCCAGTACGATCAAACGGGTGGACGGGAGGACGATTGCCGAGACGGTCGATCGCACGTCTCTGTATGCGGCACAGACACCGCAGGTGTTCGCGCGCCAGGTGCTGCTCGATGCGTACGCCGACGTGACGGATACGATGCGACGGACGAGGCAGAACTGGTCGAGCGGATCGGTCAGCCGTCACGGTCGTCGAAGGCTGGCCGATGAACCTCAAGATCACGACGCAGGACGACTTCAAGATGGCGGAGGTCCTCGTCGAGTGCGCTGCCGCAGGACAAGGGCTCAAGTCCCTGCATCCGTTTGCGGACGAGCGATTTCTGTGAGCCGCATGGACGACCGTCGAACAGTCCACCCCACCTTCATTGCCCCAACGAGGCAACCCTTTCGGTGGCGGTGGTCGATCGTGGATACAATCGCTGTGCTGGCGATGCTGCCGACGCTCCTCGCTGGCACGGCTCTTTGGTGGTGGTTCGGCGAATTGTTCTGTCACTTCCGGCTGCAGTACCTCTGCATCCTTCTGCCGCTGATGGCGTTCTATGCCGCTCGGCGACGATGGCGAATGACCGCGGCACTCGTGGCGGCACAGGCTGTGAATCTCTCGTTGATCGTGCCGCTGTACTTCGGAGACCCATCCTCTTCAAGCATTTCGAAGGGAACGTCGGTCAGATTGATATCCGCGAATGTGTTCGTCGGAAATCATAACTCGCAACCAGTCGTCGATCTCATTCGCAATGAACAGCCGGACATCGTTCTGACAATCGAAGTGAACCCCGACTGGTTGCACGCCCTGGAAGCCCTCAAAGGTGACTATCCGCATGTCGTCTCCGCAATGCGAACAGAGGGGTACGGAGGCTTTGATCCATTCGGAATGGCGCTCTTCAGCCGCAAGGCGACCTCGCACTCCGAAGTGCGACGCGTCGGCGTGCAGGGGCTGCCGGTAATCGTCGCGGCGTTGGATGTTAACGGCGCGTCCTTCACAGTGATCGGTGCGCATCCTTATCCCCCGGTCACCCGAAGCTGCGCGGCCATCCGCAACGAGTACCTTGCCGGCGTGGCAGACATCGTCGCCAGTGTGGACGGGCCATGCGTTCTGATGGGCGACTTGAACACGACGAGCTGGTCACCGGTCTTCGTGAGCTTCGTCAAGCGATCGGGCCTGCGGGATACAGAGGCGCGGGTGCGGAATTCAACCTACGTGGCCCGCCGGAAACCCCCTGCTGCACATCCCCATTGACCACGCCCTGGTTTCGCGGGAGATTGCCGTCGTCGATCGCCGCGTGGGACCCTCGATCGGCTCCGATCATCGACCGCTGATAGTGGACGTGAGCGTCGAACGGACCCTCATTCCTTCCGACGACCAGTAGCAGCGACGATCCAATCGCTGATCCGCATGGAAGTAGGTGCGAGCGTCGCTCTATTCGGCCGTTACAACGTCCTCGAAGTTCACGCTGCCGTCGGAGTTGTGCCAGCGAAAGGCGAGCGTCGGGACATCACCCGCGCCTCAACTGTTGCCGAGAGAAAGCCGCCGGTCACGTTGAGATACTTGTGGTAGTCGGGACGGAAGTCGGACTGCTGCCAGCCCCCGGCGTGTTTGTCACTTGCCGGGCCACACGAATACTCGCGAACGCCGGTCTGGGGATGAATGGACATGTACTGCCAGTGCCGGTCGCCGCAGACAACGACCATGTTCTTCTGTGAAGCGATGAACTCCCGCAGTTCGTCCCCTTCGTGAGTGAACTCGACGTTCGAGTGATTGTCGTGCTTGTTGTCGCGGTCGGGTCCGACGAGCGGAGTCGGACTGATCAGCACCCGGAAGGTCGCGTCGGATGCCTCGACCGTACGCTTGAACCATGCCTTCTGCTCGGGCCCCCAGATGGTCTTTTCGGGACCGTCGGGCATGGTGTTCGGACTGCGGTAATCGCGGCCCTCGGTCAGCCAGATCTGCAAGTCTTTTCCCCAACGGCGGGTGCGATAGGTCTTGATGCCCTGCATGGGCACCTGCTCGCGGAAGATGGCCAGTCCCTGCGGAAATGTGAACTCGCCCATCTCCGGAGCCTGCATCGTCGGCCAGCAGTCGTTGGTCCAGGCGTCGTGATCGTCCTTCTCGAAGTAACTGCCAACTCGTTCGTGAAACTCGACATTCGTCGGCAGGCTGTAGGTTCGCTGCCAGTGATAGCGGGCCAGGGCGGAGTTCTTGGCCAGCTTGTCGTAGTACACGATGTCGCCGGTATGCACGAAGAAGCTCGGATCAAGCTTGAGCATCGACGGATAGAGGTCGTACCCCTGCGGGCCATCGCGATCGGGGAATGCCTGTCCTGTCGAGACTGTGAACACGACACGTGCGGGATCGCGCGGACGCGGAGCCGTCACGAATCCTCCGTTCTGTGTCTGACCAAGTATTCCTGAGGGTGAACGGGATTCCACCTGCACTTCGTAGTGTGTCCCTGGTTCCAGATTCTCGATCGTGAACTGGCGGACGAAGTCCTGCTGTGAATCGACCGCTTCCCACCCCGTCGAGAACCAGTCCTGGGTCCCCAGGGCCCGATAGAGGACGCGCGTCTCCCCTGCGGTTCCGGGAACCGCATACTGGATCGTCTCGACGTTCGAGCCATCGGGATAGATGATCTCCGCGACGCGCTGTTGGCGACGGCCTCCCTGGCCGGATTGCTCGTAACGGATCGACACCATCGGCGCGGTGTCCGGATTCGGAGCGGCGTTCCGGGTCAACCGCGTCCAGACAATGGCCGACCGCGATCGCATCTCACCCGTCTTGAAGCCGGTCGCCTGATAGGGTCCGTCGGCCCATGCGCTCGAACTTCCAATGAAGAGCCCGGCCAACAGGAGCGTCCCAAACCAAAATCGCAGTCGCGGGTTCATCGATCACACCCTGAAAGGTCCGATAGTGAAGTGACATCCGGCCGCGGCCTTCGGGGAGCGCTTCCGTCAGACGCGGCCGGATATCGTCAACATTCCTCTTGAGTGCTCATGCCGAGGGATTACGGCTTGCTGCGGAAAAACCGGTAGATGCCGTTGCCGGCAGCTGTCGCGATACTGCAGTACACTTCGCCCTGCTCATCCTCCCCAAAGGCCAGCACCGCCATGTTTTGAGAAGGAATGCTCTTGTTCCACTCGACCTGTCGAGCATCGGTATCGTACTTCAAGCCCCAGATTTTTCCGGTGACGTAGTCCGCATACAGGTAGACACCGTCGAGTTCCGGAAGTTTCTGACCGCGATAGACAAAACCGCCCGTGATCGACTTGCCGACCAGGTGATCATATTCCCAGACAGGTCCCGTAGGTTCTGAGGGCGTGTTCCACGAGCGATTGCCAAAGGGCCAGGTTCCCTCGAACTCACTCCAGCCGTAGTTGCCGCCCTTCTCGATGAGCTGGACTTCTTCCCAGTAATCCTGGCCGACTTCTCCCTCCCAGAGGTGACCTGTCTTGCGGTCGAAGGAGATGCGCCACGGATTGCGGAACCCGTAGGCGAAGATCTCGGGCCGCGCTCCTTCGAGTTTCACGAAAGGATTGTCCTGCGGAATGCCGTAGGCCAGGTCGCCCTGTTTCGAGTCGACATCGATCCTCAGGATCTTGCCGAGTAGGGTGCCGAGGTTCTGCCCGTTGCCCAACGGATCGTTGCCGCTGCCTCCGTCGCCAAGCCCGATATACAGATAGCCATCGGGACCGAACTCGATTGAACCACCATTGTGATTGCCGAATGGCTCGTCGATCGTCATGACGATCTCTTCACTCTGGGGATTAGCTCGGTTCGCATCATCCTCCGAAACGCGAAAGCGCGAGATGATGGATGTGTGCCCCGGTTCGCTCTTAGTGTAGTAGACGAACAACTCGCCATTCTCTTTGTAGTCGGGATGGAAGGCCAGCCCCAGCAGCCCTTCTTCGTTGTGTCCTTTCTTGAAGTGCATCACGTTCGGCCGCAAATCGAGGAACAGCTTCGCCTCGCTAGCCCCCTGGGGAAGGGTGTAGATCATTCCGTCCTGGGTTCCGAAGAACAGTCGATTGGATCCGTCGCCGGCATTGGTGATGCAGACGGGCCGCATCTCATTGACCTGTCCGCGTTCGTTGATTGGTTCCCAAGCCTCCCACCTGATGTCTCCGAAGGCCGGTTCCACCTCAATGGCCAGCTCACCATCGACAGGGTCCTTGGGGATGCCACTCGCCGGCAGCTTGCGGACCTTGATGTTGCGGAAGGCGACCAGATTGCCGTGGTCCTGCAGGCAGATGTGCCCCGTCCCCGCCCCGCCGAATTCGGGGAACTCCTTGAACTTGCTCTGGGCCACGCGATTCTTCCAGTCGTCACTCCCCAATTGAAACTGGCTGTAGACCACGCCGTTAAGCATCACCTGGCCAGCTCCTGGTGTGATCTTGAGATACAGGTGGTTCCACTCGCCGGCACCCCGGAAGGTATCGACCTCGTCGGGCATCGGCAGGCCCAATTCCTGCTCGACTTGCTTCATCCATTTGGCCTTTTCCGGCTTGTACAATTGATACAGCCACCCGGCTTTCTGCGGGTCATGTCCGGCTGCGTTGTCGTTGATCTGAATCTCAGGACCGGAGTGCCAGGGGACTGGATTGTTTTCGGTCACATGAAACATGACGCCACTGTTGCCCGCCGGGGAGATCTTGAACTCGAGCTGTAGCTCGAAGCTGTCATACTTGTCCTTGGTGACGAGATCACCGGCCCCCTTGTCGGTGCGGACGATCGCCCCATTGATCACCTTCCATCCGTCACCGATCGAATCCTTCTTGTAGTTGCGCCAACCGTCGAGGTCCTTGCCGTCGAACAGCAGTTCCCACCCCGCATACTTCTCGAACAGGTTGACTTCATTGACGTTTGTGCCTGCGACGAACTCCGCAGGATCCGCCGCTGCCTGAGCAGGATCGTCGGCAGCCCGGACGTGCCGCTCGATCGACAGCCCGCAGGCAGTCAGCACACACAGACACAACAGCAATCGAATCAGCGGCATATCCGGGACACTCCTGTGGATCGAAGGATTCGGAAAAAGACAGGACGACTTCAGCGGCCTCGGCCCGCCCCTGGACACCAAACCGCTCACCGATCGTACCGGGTGATGTCGCTTCCCGCAAAGGTGCGAGATGAGTTGAGCCGCGACTGACTGGAGCACTGTCTGCCTCTGTATTGGTCATCACGATCGGACCAGTGACTCATTGACCCAGGCGATTCGCCCCGCCTGCTGTCGGTAGGCGTCCTCAATCAGATCGGCCCGGCTGCGGAAGAGATCCTGCTCGGGCAGACGGCATTCCCACAGCAGTCGCAACTCGAGGGCGTCCTGTGTTTCGATTGATCCATCCGCTTGAATATGGCCGATCTGCGGCACGTCATGCCTGAGATACCGACAAATGAGCAGCGACCGATGACAGCAGAGCGGGTCCTTCTCGGCACACATCAGCGCGATGCGAAAGCGTGACATCCCCAGTTTCACACGCTGAAGACCGGACTGAAATGATGAGGTCTCGGCGACGCGTTCGAAGACAACCCGTCCCGATTCATCGAAGCAGTCGGGGTCACCACGGCGGGCACCGAGTTCCTGTCCGAGATACACATATTCCAAGCCCGCTGACGCCTTCAGAGAGGCAGAGAGTGTCTCGCGATTGAACTGCGGATTGAACCGACTGTAGGGGGAAGAGCGCACGTCGGCGATCGCGGTCACGCCATGGAGAGATAACAGGTTCACAAACCGGGACAGGTCGTGGTTCGAATGGCCGATCGTGTACAGGACTGAGTCAGTCATCCCGAATGCATTGATCCGTCTGTGTCTGAGTGCTTGTATTCCAGCGATTGTATACCGCCGGATGCGAAGGGTGCAGGGAAGGGTGGAGTACAATCAGGGCTGATGACTATTTGATGATACGGAGTCTGGTGAAGAGGCGCTCGACTTTGAAGGCGTGTTCACGGAGGGTGGCCGTGATCGGCAGGCCGAGACTCCGCAGGAAGTTGAGGGCGGTGGCTCGCAAGGCACTCATGACCTGGGGGGCGGTGCCGGTACGGATTCGACTGGCATCTTCACCAAACACCATGTCGAACACCCAGAAGGCCCGATTTTCGATGTCCCAGCGGCCACGCAGGGCCTGGAGGAGTTGCTCTGGCGTGAGCACTCCGGGTGGCAGGCTGGTGATGGCATATGTCACCGTTACGGTCTGGGTGCCATCACGGATGGTGCGACGTTCCAGCCGCAGGAACTGACGCACGCCCGGCCAATCGCAGTGCGCGATGCCCACCGTCGTGGTGGTCAGTGTGCGGACTTCCAGGCGTCCGCGACTTTTCTCGGTCGTCGTCACGGTGGTGCGGGCTTCCTGTGCCAGCCGCACTCGGCAGGGGGGAAAAGGCCCTCGGGATCACGAAGGCTTGCTGAGCGGCGCGGTGCAGGTTCGGCTGATTGTCTTTGACGACTAGCAGGTACTCCCCCTCGTCCTCCAGTAACTTTTCGCAGACGTCTCGCTGGCAGAACGCCGCATCCCCCACGATGAGCTTCCCCTTGAGGACCAGTTGCTTGAGAAACTCCAGCGCCGCTTTGGACTCGTTGGTGGATGCCTTCACCGGTGTCTGCGAGAGAACGCAGCCGGTCTGCTGGTCCAGAAAGGCCAGCAGTGTGACGGCCCGGGCATGCGGCGACCTGGTCCCCCGCAGCACCTTCCCGTCCAAGGCCACCGCCTGCAGCACCTCGTCGCTGGGCGTCAGCCCCAGCGACGCCAGCCACTGTCCGAGCGCCTGCTGCAGAGCCTCGGGATCGACCTTCATCAAGACCTTCCGAAAGCCGTACCACGTCGGGGGCCGCCGCCAGAAGCCCAGTAAATGCCACGTCGGGGGCTCCTGCAGATGCACCCACTGGGCCATCGCCCGATAGCCGCGGCATCCGCAAAGCACCGCACACACCACAGCCGCCAGCATGGCGGAAAGCGAATGGCGCTGTCCCTGTCGCCCACGAGAGTCGGGTACCTGCTCCAAGAACTCGAGCAGGCCCCGCTCGGGGCCAATCGTCACGGTCGCTCCTCCTTGCCTGAATGGATCCAGCGAACTCCGTCAAACTCACAACATCCTACGCACGGCACCTCACATCAAATGGTCATCAGCCCTGGGAGTACAATCGCCTGCCCCAGGCACCAACTCGACGAGGCCCGCCCGGTGCAGATAGACTTCAATGATACGAGTGTTCGGGCAGAGTCAGCAGCATCCTTCAGGGTTCGAGGTACGTCATGGTTATGCGAGTGCTGGTCGTTGTGATGCTACTTGCGGGCGGGGCACAGCCCACCCGTGCTCAGACGTCGGGCGTCGTGCGGAAGTCAGCAGACGCCTGTCCGGGATACACGCTGATTGCACCCTTTGGCGGTCACACGACGTATCTCATCGACCTCGATGGTCGCCCGGTTCATCGCTGGGAGAGCTACACTGAGCCGGCCCATGCGGCGTATCTGCTCAACGACGGGAGCTTGTTGCGCACCTCGAAAGTGCGCAACGAGGTGTTTAACGTCATCGGTGGACCAGCCGGTGGTGTTCAACGTTACGACTGGGAAGGAAACCTGACGTGGGACTTTGTATATTCCAACGCCGACCATATGTCGCATCACGACATTGAACCGCTGCCCAACGGGAATGTGCTGATCGTGGCGTGGGAGCTCAAGACGCGCGAGCAGGCGATCGCTGCCGGTCGCAATCCCGGGCTGCTGGTCGATGACGTCCTGTGGCCTGAGACTGTGATCGAAGTCGAACCAGTGGGCCAGACGGAAGGCAAGATCGTCTGGGAATGGCATCTCTGGGATCATGTCGTGCAGGATTTCGATCCGCACAAGTCGAACTATGGCGACCCGACTGAACATCCGGAACTGGTCGATCTCAACTACTGCGATCCTCCGGATCGTGACTGGATTCACATGAACTCGATCGACTACGACCCCGAACTCGATCAGATCATGCTCTGCGGCCGGACCTTCGATGAAGTGTGGGTGATCGATCACGGCACGACGACTGCCGAGGCGGCCGGACACAGCGGTGGTCGGGCAGGGCGAGGGGGCGATCTGCTCTATCGCTGGGGGAACCCCTACGCGTACTTCGCGGGGCTGCCTGACGACCAGCAGCTGTTCGGGCAACACAATCTGCAGTGGATCCCTCCGGACGCCCCGGTGCCGGTCATGTTCTCGTATTCAACAACGGCAGCCTGCACGAGAACCGGCCATTTTCGAGCGTGGATGAATTTGCCCCTCCGCTGGCTAATAACCAGAGGACGTACACGCGCACGTCAGGGCATCCCTATGGTCCCGAAACGATCGTGTGGAGATATGCCGAGCCTGACCAGTTCTTTTCATCACGCATCTCCGGTGCGAGGAGACTTCCCAACGGCAATACTCTGATCTGCTCGGGTGAGCAGTTTCGGGTGTTCGAAGTCACTCCGGAGGGGAACGTGGTCTGGGACTACCACAACACCCTCGGGGGAGGACCGGCTGAGGAAAGAGGACGCTATGAGGACTCCCAGGTGCCCGGGCAGCAGCCCCCCCTGATCGGACGAGCCATGTTTCGGGCAGAGCGCTACTCGCCGGATCATCCGGGACTTGTCGGTCGGACGCTGCGGCCCGAGTGAGCAGGGGAAAAGCCCATGAGGAGGTGGACGCATCATGGAGAGAGCGTCTCGGCCGTATCTCCGCTCAAAGCCCACGGGCAGCGACCCATGGGTATTCCTCGCAGGCCTCAGCGTCGACGCTGTAACTCCGACGACGGCCTACAGGACCCCGAAGCGCGAGCGGAAGTCGTCGCGCGTGTTGGCCCGCGGGAAGGGAGTCTCCGGGATGTCGACTCCCAGAAAGTCGCACAGGGGCCCCCAGCCTTCGGCGATGTCGAATACGAGCAGCCGCTCACTGGGGATTGACTGCAGGATTACGCGGTTGTGTTCTTCAAACAGCTCCATGGCGCGCTCCATGTCGTCAAAGGCACCTTGGAACATCACATCGAGGATGAGGCGGCGGGCCATGTGCTGAACGGTTCGATGCGCTTCGTCCGGTGCCCGTTCTGGATGCATCATGGCTGGGACAATCGTCGTGCGGCAGCTTTCATACCACGACTCAGAATCCCGTGTCGTCAGTATGCACTTGGATTCAGGGAACCAGCTGATCAGTTCCGCCCAGAAATGGCAGGCCGGTGCATCCGCCGACGAACGGAAGTCGGCGAAGATCCGGTTCCAGTCCGGCCGCCCGTCGAGCGCATCATGCCAGAGGGCCGCGTGATGTGGTCGCTCAAACACCTCGAACATATGATACGTTGGCCCGAATCCCAGTTGCTCGAGGGACAGCTTGAGCGAGGTTGTCCCTGTCCGGGGATAGCCGACACCGATGACTTCGAGCATTTCAGCGAATCCTTGTCCAAACACCGTTGACGCACGTCTGAAACGACCCGCGCGGTTCAGGCAAGATCCACGTCGACCGACACCCACAAGGATGATTCATCCGATTCGAGCACGGCATCGGCGACCGCCTGGGCCCGGGCTCCGTGATCGAACCCTGGTACAGCAGGTCGGTCCTCCACAATCGCACTCGTCAATTCGTACACCAGGTCGTAGCGAAAGACTGTGCTGGGCACACCTTCTCGGGGATTGCGCGGACTCCCGTCAATGACCAGAAACTCATCGGGAACGGGAACGCTCTGCAGACTCTCATGGTACTTACCCATCAGAATCGTATTGGGTTCTGTGAGCCGGTAGACAGCCGACCCTTCGCTCCCGTTGACTTCGGCCCACTCCCAGCCGAAGCCGTCGTTGTAATGACCCTTCATCACGGTGCTGCCTTCCCACACCCCGACAGCACCGTTCTCAAACCGGCCGATGAGGGCCGACCAGTCGTCCACCTCTGAGGGAGGGCAGGCCTTCCCGGCATCATCGCGATTGCGAGGCGTGAACTGGGCCACCGCCCCGCAGACGCTCGTCAGCGGCCCCATCAGATCCATGGCGAAATCGATTCGATGGATCGTCATGTCGAACAGATCACCGGCCCCGGCCTTGTCCTTGTACTGCCGCCAACCCCAGCTCGTCTCCGGCAGATCGAGAAATCGCTGACTCCGAAAGTGCCGGGGCTGTCCCAGCGCTCCCGACTTCACCAGGTGCCGCAGATAGCGCATCGACGGTGCAAAACGATAGGTGAAAGCCGTCATATGCTTGACGCCGCGATTGCGTGCGGCCGTGTACATTTCCGCCGCGTCTGCAAAGTTCAGCCCCAGCGGTTTCTCAGCCATCACATGTTTCCCGCCGGCAATGCAGGCCAGCGCGATCGGTTTGTGGGTCCAGTTCGGCGTGGCAATGATGACCGCGTCGACGTCCGGATTTGCGGAAATCTCTTCATAGTTGGTCGTCAGGTTGTCGATGCCCCAGTCCGACTTGCGCTGTGCGAGCAGGGCCTCGTTGGGATCACAGACGGCGACGAGCTCCGCACGCGGATCAAGTCGAATTCCGGGGACGTGATGATAGTCGGAGACGGCACCGGCACCGATGATGGCATAGCGAACGGTCATGGTCTGGCTATGTGGATGAGGGTCGTGAATTGCGGACGACTTCCGTTGAGTCGTGAAGTGTACGAAGTCCGGAGAATCGCTGCGAGTCGATCGCGGCCACGGGCTCCCGTTTTCACGGAGCTGGACAATTCCTGATTTCGCGGGTCAGGCGAAATTGCTAATGAACGGATACGACAAAAGCCCAGGGGGTCGTCGCCCCTGGGCTTCAAGATGTTACAATCGAATCACACTGCGGGCTGGCCCAGCAGCGCACTCGTCTTCGACTCGCGCCTGAACGTCGCGGTTACGGTGCCGCAATGTTGCCGGTGAAATCTCCCGCCGTATTGCCAAAAGCGGCATTGGGCGAGACTGTGCCGCTCACGACTCCGCCCGCGGTTGTGTTGAAGCCGAAACCTCCGTTGAAGTCAGCCGTGTTGAAGACAAAGTCGCCCGTGAAGGTGTTGCCCACCGTCAACCGGAAGCCATCGGCAGCCACGTTGAAGGAGGTCACGTTGTCCGCAACGTCGCCGCAAAGTCACCGGTGGTTGTGATGCGAATGCCGTTCGAGCCGTTTCCAAAGGCCTCGTTCTCGAACACGTTGCCCACGAACCCGGCCACCGAAATGCCCATGCCGTCGACTGCGTTGTCGTTGGCAACGTTGCCAGTCAGCGACCCGGTGTAGGTGTCGCCAGCGATCATCGTCATTCCGTTACTCGGGCCGGCGAAACCGTTGTTGTAGGTGGTGTTGTCAGTGATATCACCACTGATGTCGCTGTTGGCGATGAACACCAGACCGGACAAGCCGTTGTCGAAGGTCGTGTTCTGACGAGCCAGTGCACTGCCGGGCAACGATATAGCGTTGTCCGCCTCGACATAGACGCCCGCACCGACATTACCCGCAGCCAGGTTCTGGATCACGCTGCCGAGGAAGTCACCTCCCGCTTCCAGCGAAATTCCGAAGGCTCCGTTCGCCGAGCCGTTGTTGTCCGCGACCAGCGTGGTGATGTCTCCGGAGGTCACCACCGCGATGCCGTCCGCAGCATTACCACCGGCCGTATTGGACGGAATGTCACCGGAGTAGTCTGTGGAAAGAACCAGAATACCGCCACCCAGATTATCGTTGGTGGTGTTGTCGGCGAACGTCGTGAGAATCGTGTCGGTCGCCACCAGCAGAATGCCGTTCCCGTCGTTTTCCGATGCCGTGTTACTGACCATATCACCAATCAGGTCGGTCCCGGAGACCAGTACCAGTCCGTTGCCGCCGTTGTTGATGAGGACGTTGCCTCCGGCGAGGTAATCACCGGCTCCTGCGACGATGAAGTCCGCATTGAGAGACAGTCCGTTGCCGTCGTTGTTCGCGGCCGCGTTCCCCAGCACATTGCCAGAATAGTTGCCGACAACGGAAACGTTCACGCCATCGCCTCCTATCGTGTTGTCGGCCACGTTGGCGACGATGTCTCCGGTGAAGTCTCGGCCCACCTGGTACAAGATCCCGGCGTCCTGGTTACCGGCGACCTGGTTGAGGGCGGCATCCCCCACGACATCCCGCCCGACGACCGCCTCGATTCCCGGTCCGCCGTTGCCGTTGGCCCGGTTGTCGACAACATTCCCCAACAAGTCACGGCCGGCGTTCACGTGAATGCCACCCAGACCGTTTCCGTGGGACGTATTCTGATTGACGTCCGAGGTGGTATCCTCGGCGGCAGACACCCATACACCGAAGTCTGCATTTCCGTTTGCCGTATTGCCGAAGACATCGCCATGAACACCGGCGGCAGAAGAGACACCAATGCCGGACAGGCCGTTACCCAAGGCCTCGTTCCCTGAGACGACCGTGTTCACGCTGCCGGTTCCCAGGGCGGTGTTGGTCGTCAGCACCACTCCAAAGCCGGCGTTGCCATTGGTGAAGTTACTTGCAACGACACCGTTCAGGTCCTCATTTCCCTGGGACTCGACGTTGATGCCATGGCGTCCATTGCCATTGGCGGTGTTCCCCTCCACGTTGAGGTCGACTCCCGGACCATCGCCCAGGATGTCGATCGAGATGCCATCCTGACCGTTACCGCTGGCGTCGTTCCCGGTCACGTTCAGCGGGCCGGGCACGGAGTTTGTCGCGACCAGGATGCCTTGCTCGGCATTGTTCGTGACGACGTTGTTGATGACGTCTCCAAGGTGCATGTTCGAGAACAGGCCAATCCCGGGTCCACTGATGGAGTTGATGACGGTGTTGTCGTAGATATCGCCATGCAGCCAGTCGGCACGAACGATGATGCCGGCTGCGTTCCCATCGACCGTGTTCTCATAGATCTGGGCCGTGACTTCGTCATCAGGGCTGTTGATGAGGATTCCTGCCGTACCACGGTTCACATGACCCGCGATGATGTTGTCCCAGATGTCTCCTCCCGATGGACCGTTGCCCGGTTGCACATCGATGAAGATGCCATTCTCGGCCCCTGCCAGGATGGTGTTGCAGTTGATGTCGTAACCCGTGACGTTCTGTCCAAAGATCCCGTTGCCGGCCGCTCCCGCGATGAGGAAGCCACGCACCTCAGCATTGTTGCCGATGGTAATCGCGTCGCCGGGTGAACCGACGATCACCGTCGTGCCACCCAGACCGGTGCCGGGCAGATCGATGACACCCAGTTCCCGCGTGTCGACAGCGTGCAGCTTGCTGGCCGCGAGCAGTCGCTGATTGTCCGACAGCACGATCGAATCACCCGCGTACACTTCGGGCTGGACGAGGACGATGTCGGTACCCGACAGCGAGGCATCCACCAGCTGTTGATAAGGATCCTCAGCCGTACCGTCGCCACCCGCTGCACCGGCACCGTCAACGTGGGTGAGCGTGATCAATGTGCCGGTGTTGGCATCATGAGCCAACAGGTCGGGAGTGCCTTCGTTGTAGTTCACAACAGGGATGATGTGCCGCCGTTGCACCGGGGCCCACAGTCTCGAGCGGCTGCACTCGCTTCGGGCGCAGGCACTAACGCTCGGTCCTCCCCAATAGACGGCGACACCGCCGTTGAAGGAGTGATTAAAGACACGGTCGTACGAGTAATTGGCGAAGGTTGCGATGTGCTCGGTCAACCAGAGATCGCCGCGAAACTGCGGCCCCCAGGCCTGATTGCGGGCACCGCCGCCGGCCTGCAGGTTATAGACGCCCACGCCGACTTCGGCACCACCGGGGGCGATCCCGCAGAACGTGCTGCGCCAGTTCGACATCCGCCCCGTGCATCACCTCGTCATAGTTCGCGGACTGCGATCCCAGGCGGATGTTGTTGCCCACATACATCGGGGCAGCAAACTGGGTGCTGATGCCATTCGTCCTGCGGCCGCTGGCACTCAGATAGGCATTGGCGCAGAGCCCAACTGCAGGTGAGATACTCGACACCGAAACCATACGCGTGAAAACTGTGGTCAAACGGTCCGCTCGTGTAGTCGCGATGGTTGTAGTAGGCATTCGCACCAATGACCGCACCGCTGTTCTCATCATAGGCCCGATGCCCGATACCGACTTCCGAACTCCAGGCTCCATTGTCCGTGTTCACAATGCCGTGTGCATCGAGAAACAAAAGGCTGTCATCGGACTCGAGCAGGTTGGCAAAGGCACCAAACCGGTAGTAGCCGGGTGCATAGCCCGGCTGCTCACCGATCAGCAGACCGCTGTTCCAGCGGACGTAGGAGTTCTCCAACACGGAGTCGTAGTCGATCGACGTGTTCGACAGATTGCTCATCCATTGGGCAGAGCCAACTCGAGCTCCACCGAGCAGCAGGATAGTGACCAGTGACAGTCGCAAGCTGATCCGACATGGCGTTGACGCGGATCGCGGTTCTGAAGCGGGGCCCGTCATGTTCGCCCTCCCTGGCGGCACAAGAAGAGATGCATTGGCGATGTCTGCGGAACAGACATAAGATTCCGAAAATCCAGATCGGACGGAACGACCGGGGAAATCGACAACACCTGCATGGCGCGTTGTAACCGTTGCAGGGGGAGCCTCCGGAATAATCGCTACGACACGCAGAGTGCGTCGCCACAGATATCAATTGACGGGCGTGTTCCGGGCCCGTCGATTTGGGAATCCCTCACCGCAACATCTATCTATTCCAGACGTTGCAGCCGAAACCAGAAACCTGATGAGCCAGAAAATGCGGATGTCCCGGTTAGAACGATTTGCTAAACTCTGCCAGTCAACTGGACCCTCGGGGAAAGGATGCCCGTGATGGGGTGGCTGCTGAACATGGCCTACGTGATGCTGCTGGCGGCGGCCTCGCCCCTCCTGCTGTGGCGAAGGTTTGTCCATAGGAAGTACCGGGAAGGATGGCATGAGAAACTGCTGGGCAGGCTCCCGTACTCACAACCAGACGAGCAGGTGATCTGGCTGCATGCCGTGAGTGTCGGGGAAGTCCTGCAGCTGAGGCCGATCGTGTTGAGGTGGCAGAAGCGGCATCCCCGCTGGACCATCCTCATCACCACGACCACCTCGTCCGGACTGGCGGTCGCCCGCGAGCAATTCCCAAACTGTCGAGTCACCTATGCGCCTCTCGACTTCACCTGGGCCGTCAAGACGGCACTGCGGCGGGTCCGACCGCATCAGGTCGTGCTCGTGGAACTGGAGCTGTGGCCGAATCTGATTCTTGAGACGACAGGTCTGGGGATACCGCTGGCACTCATCAACGGCCGGATAAGTGAGAAGAGCTACCGGGGATATCGGCGGTTGCGCCCTCTGATGAGCCAGCTGCTGCGGCGGTTCGACGTCCTCGCAGTGCAGTCACCGACGTATCAGAACCGCCTGCGGAATCTCGGCGCACCTCCGAATCGTCTGCATGTGACCGGTTCGGTGAAGTTCGACGGTGTTGTGGGCAACCGCGATCAGCCGGTCATCGACCGGCTTCGTTCGGAACTTGGAGTTGATCGGTGTGCCCCTGTGTTCGTGGCGGGAAGCACACATGCCCCCGAAGAACAGTATGCCCTGCAAAGCTACCTGCAATTGAAGGATATGTCTCCCGGCTTGCGACTGATTCTCGTTCCCCGTCACCGCGAACGCTTCGATGAAGTGGCCCGTATGGTCGAGTCGCTGGGGCTTCCCCTCCTGCGTCGGAGCGAGACAATTCAACAGCACATGCCCAAAAGCGTCGACCATTCGTTTGCGACCTCCTCTGCTGCAAGTCCGGTGCTGCTGCTCGACACCCTGGGTGAGCTGGCCGCCTGCTGGGGGCTGGCGAGTGTGGCCTTTGTCGGAGGCAGCCTGAACCGGCGAGGCGGACAGAATATGATCGAGCCCGCAGCCTGCGGAGCGGCGGTCATCGTCGGCCCCAATACACAGAACTTTCTCGACGTCGTCGAAGGCCTGCAAAGTGCGGGGGGAATTCTGGTCATCCCTGAAGCGGGCGAATTGACCCGGACGGTGCGAGAGTGCCTGGCGAACCCGCGGGATGCTGCGAGGATGGGAGTGGCGGCACGCGACTTCGTTGTGTCCCAGCAGGGTGCGGCTGATCGAACCGTGAAGCTGCTCGAGGGACTCACCGGGCTCGGCCATTCCGCTGCCCCAGACCGGATCGCCGCCTGAAACGGACCGCTGCTGCCGACAGCCCGTCGAGTGCATCGTTTCATCGATTCGAGGTTGTGGGACCCCAATACCGAGATTAGAATCACATGCCGTACAAACTGTGCTGTTTACCCATTTGCATTGGTCGTCAGGTGTTATCGCGGAGAATTGCATGTCGCGTTTCATTTTCACGAGCGAGTCGGTCAGTCAGGGGCATCCGGACAAGGTCTCCGATCAGGTATCGGACGGCGTTCTCGATGCCCTGCTGGCGCAGGACCCGCGTTCTCGGGTGGCCTGCGAGACGCTTTGCACAACCGACTTTGTCTGCCTCGCTGGTGAGATCACGACAAATGCCAACGTCAACTATGAACAGATCACCCGTGATGTGATTCGCGACATCGGCTACACGAGTGACGACATCGGCTTCAATGCCGACACTTGCGAGATCGATGTGCGGCTGCATCAACAGAGTCCGGACATCGCCCAGGGCGTCGATGCCGACGGGGCAGGGGACCAGGGCCTGATGTTCGGCTATGCCTGCAATCAAACCGAAGAATACATGCCGCTGCCGATCGCATTGTCGCATCGTCTCTTGAACCGCCTGACACAGGCCCGCAAAAGCGGGGATGTCAACTGGCTGCGCCCGACAGCAAGAGCCAGGTCTCCGTGCAGTACGAAGATCACAAGCCGGTGGCGATCACCGCTGTCGTGATCTCCACGCAACATACACCCGAGGTCCCGCAGTTGGAGATTTCGGAGTACATCATCGAGCAGATCATTCGCGGGACGATTCCCGAGGATTTGCTGACATCGGCGACGAAGTATCACATCAATCCCACAGGGCGTTTCGTGGTTGGCGGGCCTCATGGAGATTGCGGTCTCACCGGACGCAAGATCATTGTCGATACTTACGGAGGTTGGGGTCGGCACGGTGGCGGTGCCTTCAGCGGCAAAGATTCCACCAAGGTCGACCGCTCCGCCGCCTACATGGCCCGGTACATCGCGAAGAATCTGGTGGCGGCGGGCCTTGCCAGTGAGTGTGAGATTCAACTGGCCTATGCGATTGGCGTGGCCGAACCTGTGAGCGTCTGTGTAGACACGAACGGTACGGCGGATGTCTCAGAAGAGAAGCTCGCTCAGGCGGTGCGCGACATTTTCCCACTCACGCCCCAAGGCATCATCAATCATCTCCAGTTGCGACGCCCCGTCTTTCGCAAGACGGCTTGGGGTGGTCACTTCGGACGGAACGAACCAGAGTTCACCTGGGAAGCGACTGACAAAGCGGGCGAACTTCGCCAGGCAGCCGGACTGACAGGTCACGTTCCCCAGACCACGTTCGCCGTGAGCTGACGGACAGCGCATCACTTACCTGGCGGGAGGGAGCCCGTGGACAAACATCCGCGAGAGTTGGACACGGATCTTGACCTTCAGACGGTAGCGGCACTGAGTTTGTGGGGGGGGCTCGGGATGTTGACTCTCGGAGCCTTGGCCCGCAGGGGTGCCGACAGCTTCGCGTCGAACGAATTCGGCGTCGTGCTCACGGTGTTCATCGCCACGTTGACCAGTCTGGGAGCGTGGTCCCTGTTTCACTGGTCGAAACGGCGAGGGGACACCGCTCGGCGCATGCTCGATGGATTGCTGTCGTTGGTGCCACCTGCGGTCCTTGGAGTGACCCTTGCCACCGGTTCGTCGGCATTCACGCTCTGCCTGATCGTCCTGTTTCTGGCGCTGGGAGGAGTGTTCATCCTGATGGGTGAACTGGTGCAACTGGGATCGCTGCAGCGGTCTCTCGGCGGTCAAGCCTCAGAGAGCAATCCGCCGTCGTCCGCCAATGACGCCGGTCGGTCAGTTTCCTCCTCGAGTCAGTCGGTTGAGAGAAACCGAGATCCGCTGAGGGCCGGACGCTCATCTCATCCGCATGACGTTCATCCACATGAAACGGGCAGGGCAGCACCACCGATGGACCATGTGGCGGAGGCTGTCTGGCCGAGCGGACTGTTGCAGCGCGTCATCCGTTCACAGGATGAGTCGGGCGCGGAACATATCGAGGCGGTTGTCGTGGCCTGCTTTGCCGCCGGTGAGCGCGACACGGTCATCCACTTGCCGCTGCATCCGCCGCTTCCGGGCACTCCGGTCTGCGAAACCGAGCCACTGGGCGACGTCCCTGTCGACATTCAAGTCAACACGGCGCGTCCCTACGGAGTCCGGCTCGACGTGCGCCGCCTGGGAGATACCAGCGCATCGGCCCGCGTCCCGGTCGGACTGCAGATGACGGCCGTCGAAGCGAGTGCGAACGCGGCGTGAGTGAGTCCTGTCATCGCGATCGTCCAATTGCCAAGGGCTGATCCGATTGCCCTGCTGGGCATCGACACGGTTTCGCATTGCCACGCGCAACATCGCACCAGCGCCGCGCCGGCACTTCTCTTGACTGTCCATCGACAGATCTGCATTGGCGGGATCGAGGAATACGATCGAAGATGGGCGTCGCTGCACACATGGTCAAATGACGTGAGTTGAGGTAGAATTGGGGTGCCTAGAGTGAACAGCACAATTATGTTCACTATCGTCGCTACAGAAGATCAGGTTCGGAAGTTGATGGAGTCTGACGATCCTGTTGAACTTGTCGATGCGGGTGGGAATCGGCTCGGCCTGCTCCTGTGAAGTGTAGACTTGGACGACATTCGAGTCGGCCGCAGTCGCTTGGCGTCCAATGAGGGGTGCCTTGTGTACTCAGAAGTTCTCGCACACCTTTCGACGCTTGACGCATCGTGACCAGATACACTGTCGTCTGGCTGAAGAGCGTACTTGGTGATCTCAGTGAGATCTGGGTCTCGGCTTCCGACCGAAACGCCATCACTGCGGCGAGTGGCGAGATAGATTGCGCTCTTGTCGTTGACGCTGAAGACCAGGGCAAGCCAGTAAGCGAAGGGCTACGTGTTTTCGACAGCGGGCCGCTTCGTGCGGTCTTTTCATTCGATGCGGGCAATCGAATCGTCGAGGTGTGCCGGGTACGCCTTCTGTAGCACGGTGCCTCAGTTGACAAACGACCGGAAGAGCGCTCACGGAGTGATCTCCACAACGTCCTCCGTCATGGAGAAGGGAATCGTGGCAGCAATCCAGCTTTCAGTGTGCACTGCGGGGCCGCCCGTACCACTTGCCCGTTGCCGTTCACTCGCCACCGTTACGAATCGCCAGCAACACCGGGAGCCACAGTCCTCCGGGGACATGTCCTTGTGCAGTCGGGTCGAATGACACATCCAGTGTCAGGAGATTCGTCGCCTGCAGCGGGTCTGTCACGTCGAATCGCAGCTGGTCCAGTTCCTGGTGCGATACCTGATCCGACGGTGGAGTGGTGGGGCAGGGCGGCACGCGGGTCCCGTTGAGCGATAGCTCCACAGGGCCGCCCACCTGGTCCAGCACAATCAGCACGCGATCGTCTGGACTGAGACCGGTCGGCTGCTGGAACCTCCGCGTGAAGCGGGCGGTGCCGGGTAGCGCGCCGAACAAGTCTTGCCAGTCGGCAGGCAACTTGACACGGCGAACCTCGGGAGCACTGAAATCGCGCACATCCCCTGCCGGAGACAGCCACTGGACCTCCCACGGTCCACGCAGCCGGATCAAATGCGCATCAGGAGGGTCCCATTCTGTCGCGGTCATGGCGAACGGATGATACAACACGCTGTGCGCTCGGCGAACCCTACCAGCCGCCGAACAAAGAAAGCTTGCAAACGATGGATCTCAAACGTGACCTTGGATTTCGGCCCCTTGCCACCCCGGAGGAACATCTCCGGCAGCAACACGAGCGATTGCAGTACATCAACCTGAAGCTGGCAGCCAACGGTCTGCCGGTCGTCAGGGACGCGGGCGGGTCCGAACTGGTGGAACTGGCCTCAGGGCTGCTCACCAACTTTGGTGAACGCAGTCGCCTGCTGAGCGAATATCGCTGCCCGGCGGACGACCGCATCGAAGGCTTTCTGCGGGAGCACTTTGCCGATGTCCTGGGTGACGAGGCACCGCCGCGCCTGCCGGGACGCACGTTCATCCTTGATCGTCATGGAATTGCCCGGGAACTGTCGCTGCCGGCGGGAGGCGACCGGTTTCAGAGCAACCTGCTCCAGTCCTATCGAACGGTCAATGGTGTCCTCCACAACCCGGCCTCTGATCGCCGGACCACCAAAGGGACGTTTCACATTTGTGACGGTGGGCTACCCGTGCCCGCCGACAAATTGACAGTCCCGCGCCCGACGTTTGTCGAGTTGTTCCGCCGGGCTCTCGATCCACCGGACGATCTGCTGCTGCTTCCATTCACCGCCGATGAACCCCAGCCGGGACATACATTCGTCTCCCTGTTGCTGCGTCCGTTGGTTTGTCCGGAAGTCGCGGGTGTCTGCCCCAGGATGACCATGGAGACCCGGTTCTTCGCGCCGGGCAGTCTGGTCAGCAATCTGGACTTCGTTGAGTCGATCTTCGGCAACGCAGGGGACCCTTACCTGCCTCAGAACGACGCCGGCCTCGATATCGACCATTGGACAGGACATACCGGCTGCGTGATCCTCGCACCCCACCTGACGCGGGTGACCAAACGCGAGGCGCGACTGCCGCACGTCGACCAGGCAACGCCCCTGCAACGGGAACAGGGGATGTGCTGGTCGGATGAGCAGGAACTCTACAACGATGGGCAGGCGTTCAAGATGACCTGCCGCACCGATGCCGGCGTCGTCATCACACTGATCTCCGACAACTACTTCGGTTACTGCAAGAAGGAGGTCAAGACGCAGATCAGCTACGCGGCGAACCTGATGGGGGGAGTCGAGGAGGAACATGCGGGAGGTGCACTGGTCTTCCAGAGCTGGTCACTGGGCGAGAGCTTCCAGGCCGACAGCAAGCGCTACAACGGGCGGACGTTCGACGACGTCGTCCGCGACTATGGCGAGTGGATGGATGTCTGTCCCGAGGGCTATGCAATCGACAAGGCATGGCCGAACCTGACGTACATTCCAGAGCAGTCGAGCGCCGATCTGCGCGGGCAGAGAATTGTCTGGACACGCGACGGCCAAGATCACGAAATTCCGCTCTTGCCGGGTCGGGTCTACATGGCCCCTTCTGGTTACAAGATTCGGCTGGAGAAGCACCCGGCAGCTCCCAGTTGGCGCATCGTCGGCACGGCCGGAGATGGAATCTTCTGTCACAAACCGTGTACGGTCAGCGGCGGTGGAAAGAGCGAAATCAGCAAGTCGCTGATCGACTACATGCAGTATGGTCCGGTGTTCGTCGCAGACTTTGAGGACGATGCCCGCAGCGTCGACGAGATACTCAGTCGCGACTACTCGCGCCGCTGGGCACCCGAACTGCAGCGGTTCCAGCATTACGACACGTTTCCCAGTCGGTCCGTTCTTGATCCCAAACGCACGCTGGGCAGCGTCATCAAGCTCCTCGCACCCTCTGATGAGTACAGCGACAAGTACAACGCCTGGTTGCGCGGTATTCCGGACCATGTGCATGCCCTGGTGTTTGCCATCAAGCGGTTTCATCAGGCCGACTGGGGAGATGACTGGCGTCGGCACTTTGGGGTGGATGTCGTCAATGGCAGCCCCGGCCACGAGCTGAAACTGCATGCGCACAGTATCGTCGGCTCGTACCTCCGAGTGGGTTTCGCGAATGAGGACCGCTGGCGCACATTCAAACTGCGGCAGGACTTCGCCGCCGCCGCGAAGGTGCAGACGGAGGATGACATCAGTGCGTCGGTCGTGGTTCCCCAGCGTCGTCTGCCTGCGGATTGCCGTCTCTCGTCAGCGCATCCGCAAGATGCGCTGTACCGACCGGCCTACAAGTTCGTTTCGAACTGCGAGTATCGTCTCTTTCAGCGCCCCGACGACGCTGTCCACCGTGGACTCGACAAGCAGGCCGAGGCCGACCTCGCCCGACGGGATGTCAACTTCATCTCGAATTTCGAGCCACTGACGCGCGATACGGTGCGGGACATGCTGGAGAAGGTGATCGACTTCGATGCCTTCACCGCGCCGATGCAGGACCTGCTGCGCTCAGTGGAGCAGGGAGAGAGCACGTACATCGTCTGCTCGGACAACCCCCGGAACATCGACGGAGTGCCCTCGAAGAATCCCCGGTATCTGCAGGACCGCCCCGACCTCGTCCGCCCCATGGATCGGTACGTCGCGGAGATGGGGACGCGTCTGTACAACGCCATTCCTGCGGACCAGCCCGTGCTGCTGCCCGTGACCGCTGTGCTCGCGGGACGACGTCTCAATCCTCCGGACACAGCCCGCGGGTTTCGGTCATTGGCAGTGTATGGACCCATCCATTACCAGGAACTCCCCGAGTTGTTCATGGACTACATCTGTTCGTTGACGGGCAAGAGCCCGTCAACGACGGGTGCAGGCAGCGAAGGAGCCTTGACCAAGGGACCCTTCAACATGCTGCGTCCGGCGGCCGACCTGAATGCCGCGTTCGTCAGTATGGTCTTGACCAACCTGGCTGGCTTCACCTCGGCCGCTGGCTTTGTGGGTCCGTCGTTCCGTGTGGATCACGACATCAGTCTGCTCATCCCTGAAGTGTGGTGCCGGATGTCGCCCGAGGAATGCGAACCGCAGCGTCTGATTGAGGAAGAGATGCTGGAACCGGTCCCCGATGTGACATCTGGTCACGAAAGTGTCCCCGGTCACCGATTGGGGTATCGCGTCACGCGCCGCTTCATCAATCGCTACTTTGCCCGCGTCTTCGATAACCCCGATAAGGTCTTCGACGATTCCATCCTGCGACCGGAGTTGCAGGATGCAGCCTCATTCGTGGACGGCGTCAAGCACATTCGCGAGGCTCACCGGCGCGTGTCACGGACCTACTTCAGCGACGGAACGATTGAGGATCTCTGCCCGCCCCTGCAGGTACTGGTCACCATCATGGCTGAGGGAACCTGGAACGGCAAAGACGAGCGCCATCCCGATGTCCGCCGCATGTTCACATTGCAGACGCTGCTGAAGAGCGACTGGTATCAGGACCGGCTCAAGGCCAAGCAGCGGCAAGATGTGGCACGTTGGAAGAGGCATCTCGACTATCTGCAGCGCTGCGAGCACAGCGAACTGCATCAGTCCTCAGACCTCTTGCAGAAGCAGACGCGGGCGGAAGCCGTCCTCGCCGAGGTCAGCT
This sequence comes from uncultured Planctomycetaceae bacterium, assembly GCA_963707405.1. Taxonomy (GTDB): domain Bacteria; phylum Planctomycetota; class Planctomycetia; order Planctomycetales; family Planctomycetaceae; genus CAVPPT01. The sequence goes on from CAVPPT010000031.1 coordinate 63,548, forward strand.
CACCGGCCTACCTCGATCAACTGCTGGGCACATTGGGAGCACAACCATGAATGGTGAGTGGCGGTCGTAGTCGAAGCTGCCAGCTTCGATCACTCCGTGTGCTGGCGTTGCGTTCCCGCGGGATACTGATGATTCTCCACACTGGACTCTGGACACTCACCACTGATCCATGCCGCAGCGCGATTCGGGATTCAGGCAGTCGACCTGATCACATCGACACTTTGTTTCAGAACCGGAAGAAGACCTCATGGCAAATCGGCAAGTCAATGTGGCGATGGTCGGACTGGGTTTCGGGGCCGAGTTCATCCCCATCTATCAGGCCCATCCACAGGCCAACGTAGCGGCCCTGTGCCGGCGAAACGAGGCAGACCTCAACAAATGTGGCGACCAATTCGGCATCGACAAGCGGTATACCGAACTCGATCAGGTCCTGGCCGATCCCGACATCGACTTCGTCCACATCAACTCACCGATTCCCGACCATGCGTGGATGAGCCTGCGTGCCCTGGCTGCGGGCAAGCATGT
>CAVPPT010000032.1:0-165696 GCA_963707405.1 uncultured Planctomycetaceae bacterium
TTGTCCTCCGCACTCCACCGACGACGCTGCCGCTTCCTCGTCATGGCCTCGCTCCTCGTTCCTGGTCTGCGAGACCGCTATCCTAACTTCACTCCTGTCTCACTGCCGCCGAAGCACTACACTTGTGCGCAACCAGAGAAGGAAACTCATGAACGTCACACTTCAAAGCAAACGGGCGTTGGTCACCGGCGGCAGCCGCGGCATCGGTGCCGCCATCGTCAAGCGTCTGGCCCGCGAGGGTGCGCATGTCGTGCTGACCTATGCCAGCAGACCCGAGCAGGCCAACGAAACGGCAAAGGCAGCTCAGGCGTTCGGAGTGCGGGCGCTCGCCATCCAGGCCGACAGCGCCGATCCGGAGGCGGTGGTCGCAGCGGTCGAGCGAACGGTTGTCGAGTTTGGCGGTATTGACATTCTCGTCAACAGCGCGGGCGTCCTCGCCATCGCACCGATTGACGATTTTAGTCTCGAGGATCTTGACCGCACCTTGGCAGTCAACGTGCGTGCCGTGTTCGTCGCGACTCAGGCGGCGGTCAAACACATGAAAGAAGGCGGACGCATCATCAACATTGGCAGTTGCAATGCCGAACGCATGCCTTTCGCGGGTGGGGCTGTTTACGCCATGAGCAAGTCCGCACTGGTGGGTCTGGTCAAGGGCCTAGCTCGCGACCTCGGCCCGCGCGGCATCACGATTAATAATGTTCAACCGGGACCGATCGATACGGAGATGAACCCTGCAAATAGCGACTTTGCCGAGACGCTGAAAAAGTTAATGGCTTTGCCGCGTTACGGTGCCGCCGACGAAATCGCTGCGATGGTCGCTTACCTCGCCGGCCCCGAAGCGGCTTTCGTAACCGGCGCAAGCCTGACGATCGACGGCGGGTTCAACGCGTGACCGCGCAACAATCGCCGCCGAACAACCGGTTGAACGTGAGCGGCGGGCCACGTCCGACTTGAATCAACGTTTTCTGGCCGCTGCCACGTTAACCGAAGCGTTCGCCAGGAGTCTTCATCTCCAGCACAACACAGAAATATGCACATGCCTTTGATACCCATGATCCAACACTTCGTGCTTACGACGGCTTTGCTGGCGACCATCTGCCAGAACGGGATGGCGGAGAACCAAGCCGATGTCATCGTCTACGGCTCGACGCCGGGCGGCTTCTGCGCCGCCATCGCCGCCGCCCGCGAAGGGGCTTCGGTCATTCTGCTGGAGCCGACGGACCATGTCGGCGCGATGAGCACCGGCGGGCTGAGCCACTGCGACTCGAACCAGATGGTTCGCAGCACGCTGATGGGGCTGTTTGACGAGTGGCACACGCGCGTGGTGAAGGACTACACCGATCGCGGCCTCAAGGCCCCGTACAACCCGGCGAAGAAAGACCAGTCGCGGTGGACGTTCGAGCCGCATGTCGCGATGCGGGTGACGATGCAGATGCTCGACGAGGCCGGGGTCACGGTGCTGACCGAACGCTATCTCAAATCGGTCACGAAAGACGGGCCGCGAATCACGTCGCTGGTCACGAAGAACGGCACGTTCACCGCCAGAGTTTTTGTGGACGGCACCTACGAAGGCGACCTGATGGCGGCCGCGGGAGTCGACTGGACGATCGGTCGCGAGGGCCGCGAGGAATACGGCGAGTCGCTGGCCGGCAAGCAGTACCCGAAGCAGAAGATGAACATCAACGGCTTCGACGATGAAGGCAAGCTGTTGCCGCTGGTCACCACCGACGACGCCGGCGACGAAGAGGCGGGCGACAAGAACGTCATGACCTACAGCTTCCGGCTGTGCCTGACCGCAGACCCGGACAACCGCGTGCCGATGCCGAAGCCGGCGAACTACGACCCGGCCCGGTTCGAGATCGTCCGCCGTGCGCTGCAAGGCGGGAGAGAAACGCGTCGGCTTCGACCTCTACCCGCTGCCCGGCGGGAAACTCGACGGCAACAACTCGATCGGCGGACAGTTCTCGATCGGCCTGGTCGGCGGCGGCAACGACTGGCACTCGGCCGACGAAGCGGGCCGGAAGAAGATCTGGGAAGCACACAAGCAGTACACGCTCGAGTTCTATCACTTCCTGACCACCGACCCGGCCGTGCCCGAAGGCGATGCGGAACCGATTACGCGCAGGCTCGGCCTGTGCAAGGACGAGTTCGCCAGCTACGACCACTTCTCACCGGCGCTCTACGTCCGCGAATCGCGGCGCATGAAGGGCCTGTATGTCATCAGCCAGAAGGACATTCTCGAATCGCCGGAGAAGGACGACCCGATCGCGATCTCGTCGTTCCCGATCGACTCGCACGACTGCCAGCGGATCGCGCTCAAGGACGGCGGCGTGATCAACGAGGGGACGATCTTCCCCGTGCGGAGAGAGAATCCCGGACAGGGCTACGCTTACCACGTGCCGTACCGCTCGATCCTGCCCAAGCCCGAGCAGTGCGACAACCTGCTGGTGCCGGTCGCGCTGTCCTGCACGCACGTGGGCATCTCGTCGCTGCGGATCGAAGGAGCGTGGATGGTCATCGGCCAGGGAGCCGGCATCGCCGCGGCGCTGGCGGCGGATCAGGACGTGGCCGTGCAGAAACTGGCGTACGCAAAACTCCGCGAGCGACTGCTGGCTCAGAGGCCAGGTTCTCGAATTGCCGGACGTTTCCGACCTGGCCATCGGCGAGCGGATCCATCGCCGCGAAGACGCTGCCGGGAATCGTGCTCGACGACTGCGCAAGCGAAACTGACAGGCAACTGGTCTCGTTCGACGAATTTCAAACCGTACATCGAAAGCGGATACATCTTCAGCGGAGAGAAAGATCCCAAATCAAAAGGTGACGGCAAAGCGACCGCGACCTTTCGATTCAAAGTACCAAAGTCTGGTGATACCAGTTGCTGATGGCTTACTCGGCTCACGAAACCCGCGCCAAGAATGTTCCCGTGATCGTCACCAGTGGCAGCAAGAAAAGTGAATTCACAGTCGATCAAACACAGCCACTGCCGCAGGGCAAACATTTCAGAAGCGTCGGCAAAGTACAACTGGAAAGTGGAGTCGAAACCACTATCACCATCACCAACAAGCAGACGACAGGCTTTGTCATCGTGGACGCGCTGCACTTGCTTCCGAAAGACCAATAGGCGAACCATGGGATGCACCGGAGCCGGGCTTGCACGCGTTTCTTGATGGTTACTTTAACACTCCCGGCCCGGTGATCCCGACCGTTATGTCGAAACACTAACTCACCGACCCACAACCAAATCAGCACAATGAAGAATCGATTGATATTGGTGAGTTGCTTCACTCTCCTGTTGGCCCTCGCCGGGTGCGGGGACCGCCCGGAGGACAGCATGGACCCTCGGCACGCACACGATGACAATCGTCGATACGTCGGGAAAGCCCTATGGCGGGACCTCTGGGACTCACCAGGATGATGATGCTGGAATCATAACCCATTTCTTCGAAAGCGCCAACGGAAGATACAAGATCAAGCTTGAAAACGAAGTCATGACGATCAACGGCGACAAATACACGCTCGAAAATCCGACTGACTCGATCCGCATCGTGGACGACCGAGTTGAGATCAACGGCGTTGAGGCAGTCCGCGACACCGAATGATTTCGCAAAATCGAGCTCGATAAGCCGCCTTGCCAGCCACGTACCACATTGGTGACATGAGCCTCCGTCAAAACCATAAAACTACTGAACAGATTGGCCTGCGGATTGCATGGAGTATGCCCTCAGAAAGGAGGGTATGACCCATGTTGACGCCAGCGTGCTTCCCCTCACTCAGGGGATACGTGATGGCGTCCAGGACGGATGACCGCAAGCAACTCTCGGACGAGCAATGGTTTCTGATCGAGGCATTCTGTTTCCCTGGGAGCCGCCCACCCGCGCCGGCGGGCGGCCTCCCGTTCCGCCGCGCGCAGGTCCTCGAGGCTTTGCTGTGGCTGCTGCGCAACGGCGGCCGATGGCAAGATTTACCAGACCCCTTCCCCTCGGAGTCCACCTGCCGACGCCGGCTGCGCGAATGGACGGAACAGGGGATCCTGAGCCGAGGTCTGGTCGCGACTCGTCGAACTGGCCGACGAGTTGGGACAGGTCGACTGGGAACACTTGATCGCCGACGGCACGTTCTGCCGGGCAAAAAAAGGGGCTTTCTGGTCGGTCACGGCCGCAAGGGGAGCGGCACGACGGTGCTCGTGCTGATGGACGGCGACCGCACTCCCCTGGGTGCGGTGATTGCGGCCGCCCATGAGCATGAGTCGCGACACATCGAACGCCTGGTCGACTCGGCAGTCGTGGAACTTCCTGACGAACACCGCCTGCTCTACGACGGCGCTGCCGACAGTGATCCGCTGCGCGAACGTCTGGCCGCGCGCGGCATCGATCTGATCTGCCCGCACCGCGCAGATCGCGTCAAGCCGCCGATACAGGACGGCCGCAAGCTGCGCCGCCGACGCCATCGCTGGCGCGTCGAGCGGACCAACGCCTGGCTGCACAACTACGGCCGCATTGCGCTCCGCAAAGATCGCTCGGCCATCATGTTCCTGGGCTGGGTTCAACTCGCCTGCCTGTTCACTATTCTCAAGAGGTTGTGACGGAGGTTCATGACAAAGCGATGCACGCAAGTCGCGGATCGGCCGTTTCCAGACGGTTAGTTTTATGGACGCGACTGGGTGATCGCAGGCGTTAGCTGTCGCGTTGGGACGCAAGAAAACTCTGCTCCGCTGCCGGGCACAGCGTGAGCCTTGGATGACTACTCATGAACAATTCTCAAAGAGGACGTCCTGTGAACGAGTCCAGCGTCCCGCACTCCGAGGCGCGTGACAAGAGACGGAGCCGTGTGGATCTCGCGACAGCGACGGCGGTTGTGGGCATCTTCAAAGCTATTCTTGGCGCACTGGTGACGTCGGTGTTCGACCTTGGCTTCGCTTGGCAAGCCACCGCAACGGTTGTTGGTGGGATCCTCTTGGGCACATCTGGCTTTAGCCTCATGTACCTATGTCTGGGCTTCGCCCTCTAGGACCGCCTCAAGGATGATTCGGACAAAAAAAAGCTGTCTCGGCGGCGCAGGCGCTTGCCAATCGCCTTTGTCGTCGTTCCTTTGGCGGTTCTGGGAACGCCGTTCGGCGCTTTGCTAGGTGCCTTTCTGCCGAAGGGCGGTGTTGAGCTGTCCCTAAAGTGCGCCGGGAGGGATGGCCGCGGTTTGGATCGACGTCGCGCTGATTTATCTCGCGATTGTGCGGCCCTGGAGCTTGCGCCAGCGGATTAGCAAGAAAAGACGTCGCCCTGCCATGTCTGCAGTCTTCGGCGCTCTTAGCGATTGCCTTCTGGGAAGTCAACTTTGGCGCAACTGGTTCGAGGTTGGCAGGCTCAACCTTGGGATGCCGATTGTTGGAATCCCCATGGCGGTCGTTTTCTTTCTCATGGCACGGCAAGCAATCAAAGGGAGGAACGACAGCTAACCAGAGAATTGCACGGGAGCAACGGCCGCATGGTTGGCAATTTGATATACTTAAAGGCATCGCGACTTCGCTGCCGGTCAGCGGTGCCTCGCTTTTCGCGTCGAGTGGCGCTGGAGGCATTAGGGAGGCCGTGATCCAATGAGGATGAGCTCTGCATGCTCACGACGAACGACAGTGTGGAATCCACTACCTCGATGCAGGTCACGGGACGTCGTTCGTGGTGTTGTCGGGGTGGACGCAGCCCGCCGAAAGATTCTTCGGGCAGCTCGCGGCCTTATCGGACTCGTTGTGCTGCCTGGCACTTGACTGTCAGTGGCTGATACTGCTTGAACGTGAGCAGCATAGGAGAACGGATTCAAAAGAAAGTGTGACCATGCAAAGCAAGGACCTGGAGGCCTTCAATGACGTGAACCTCAGTCAAAACTCCTTGAACAACTGAACACCGGAGTGGAATTGCAAGAATTGCCCTCCCGAAATGGCGATTTGCCAAGCAAATCCGCGAAGGTGCAAACCTCTCTTAGTGTACAGTTTGCGGTTTTGACGGAGCCTCGTGCCGTTTCTGTTTTGGGTCAAAGATGCGGAGGGGAAATACGTGTGGGGTAATCGAGCCATTTCTCAACTCGCCGCAAAGGAACTTGTCGGGAAAACCGACCGCGAATTGCCTTGGGCTGATAACGCCGATGCATTACAAGCGCATGACAAGTAGGGCTTTGAAACAGGTAAGCCCAGCTGCCTCCATGAGTATGTAGATAAATCCAGTCGCGGCAAAGCAACACTAAGTGTCTGCAAGTGGCTGGAGGAGTTGGACGGAAAGAATCACTGTTTTGGGATCTCGTTCGTGATAGGTTAAAGGCGCCAGTGATGACGCGCAAGATACGAAGATTTGCGGGTCCGTACCCGTAGCGATGCCGCGAACTAGGTCGCGGAACGTCCTGGCTGTTGATCTGAGTGTGCGTTGCAGGGGATCGCCAATCGTGCTGACATTTGAAGCCAATAGGCCCGGCAGCGCAAGTCTTGAGTCATTGAAGCAAGACCGCGACGTTCTTGTTGTCGGTTCAGGACCGGTGGGCATCGGGGTAGCGCGTCGGCTGGCGGAACTGGGTTTACGGGTAGCTGTGCTGGAGGCGGGGTCGGCGATCACGGAACCTCCAGGTTCGCACATTCGCAATCAGCGGCAGTTCCAACAAGATCCGGATGGTTATTTTGCGGCGATCGAAAGGTATCTTTCACCCGTGACTGATCTGCCGAATCCTTCGCCGCTGCCGGGAGTCACAGAGAGCTCGCTGATCGGCGGCCAAGGGATCTTGTGGACTAATGACTGTCCGCGGGCGGCGGAGTTTGAACGCTGGGAGGTCATGACACCGAGTGAGTGGGAGCAGAGGTATTCGGAGGCGGAGAGCATCCTCCAGGTGGTGCCGACACCGTCCGCGAAGTCCAGGAGGACCCAACGCGTCTGCAATCGCCTGCAGGACGCGTTGGGCGAGCAGTGCCGGACGGTCAGCGACTTACCCTTTGCGGGACAGATCTTGCCGTCGGGCGAGATTCACTACAATGGGCCGGCAGACATCTTGGCAGCGGCGGCCGACGAGGTGCGCCTGCGAATCGCGATCCATCCAGGCGTGCGAGTAACGCGGTTGATCACAACAGGAAGTCGCGTGACGGGCTTGGAAGTGGAAACCGCTGACAATGAACGCTCCCTGCTCGAAGCCTCGACCATTTTCCTCGCCGGTGGTGCGATGGGAACGCCCCGACTCTTGCACCGATCTGGGATCAGGTCAGCAGCTCTTGGTCGAGGACTCTCTTTTCAAGTCCTGTATTTCGGTCAGGTCGTCTTGGAGGCCGATCTGTGTCCAGCGACAGGCGAGACCGATCTCGCTCCGCGACTCCATATTTCTCCCACAGTCGATACGCCGTGGCAGGTCATGATGTTGCGAGATACCTGTCCGCTTGCAGCGAGCGAGGATGTTGCGGATCCACACCGTCTGCTTGAACTTCAGGCGTTTCTGCCAGTCGAATTCCAAGAGGAGAATGCATTCGTGATTCATGACGAGGCGAACGACGAGTTCCGCTTCGGATTTTCGCAAGTTGATCACGACCGCATGCGGGCAATGGAAGCGGATGTCCAATGGCTGGCGCGGCAGCAGGGGCGGTGGCGGGGTGGTTGCGAGGGTACCTGGATTCCCCATGGAAATGCCCACGTGGTCGGCACTTGTCGCATGGACCGCCCCGGGTGGCAAGGAGTCGCGGATACGGCGAGAAGGGTTCACGGTTTCGATAATCTGTATTTGGCTTCGGCGGGACTGTTTCCCGCGCCGATCGCCGAGAATCCAACGCTGTCGGCCGTCGCGCTGGGACTGAGGTCGTGTGAGCACCTCGTTTCCTGATCGGCGTCGAGTATTGGTGCGTCCCTACAACGCGAGCAGGAGCCCCCAAATCGGAAAAGAACTTGACTTGGAGCTTGGCCGGTCGCAGTGCGCAATAACTGGGTCTGCCGTCCAACAATCAGTTGCACCCGGCCGACGACGGCGGCGCTGGGCTTGCCGTCGCCGACGGGTGAACAGCGCCGTTATGACCCCTCGCGGCTGGCAACCATCGCGGCCGTCCGTGCACCGCAGTGCCGCGGTGGGATGGTCCGAAAGTCGATCGATGAGCAATAAACCTCGGGTCCCCCACACGTCACAGGCATAGACCATGAATGACCCCGCCAGAACAGCTGTCCTGATCGTTGCCGCACTGCTCGGTGTCGCCCGGCACACACCGCTGGTGGCCGCCGCCCCCCCGAACATCGTCGTCATCCTCACCGACGACCAGGGCTATGCCGACATCAGCTTCAATCCCCATCACCCTCCCGAGGTCGCGACGCCTCACATGGATGCGCTCGCCCGGGACAGCGTGTTTCTCTCACAGGGGTACATCAGCGGCAACGTCTGTTCGCCGACACGTGCCGGGCTGATGACCGGTCGCTATCAGCAGCGTGTCGGCATCTACACGGCCGGTGAAGGGGGCTCGGGACTGCCGCTCGATCAGCAAATCTTCCCTCAATACCTCAAGCCCGCCGGCTATGTGTGCGGAGCGTTCGGCAAGTGGCACCTCGGGTTGACCGAACCTTACAACCCGGCGGCGCGCGGCTTCGATGAGTTCTACGGCTTTCTCGGACGCGGTGCCCACGACTACTTCAACCTCTCCGATGACGAATCGCCGCTGTACCGCGGGCTCACGCCGATTCACGACGAAGGCTACCTCACCACGCGGCTGACGGACGAAGCGGTCGACTTCATCCAGCGTCACAGCGATCGCCCCTTCTATGTGCACCTCGCCTACAACGCCGTGCACTTCCCGCCCCAGGCACCGGAGGAGGACATCGCCCGCATCCGCGCAGTTCCCCGACCTCTCCGAAGCGCGCGTCGTGCTGATGGCGATGTTGACGCAACTCGACCAGGGAGTGGGGCGCATCGTCGAGACCCTCAAGTCCGAGAGCGTCTGGGACAACACGCTGCTGTTCTTTCTCACCGACAACGGCGGCTCGAACGCGATGAGTGCCGACAATACTCCGCTCCGCGGGTTCAAGCAGCAAAACTACGAAGGGGGTATCCGCACACCGTTCATCGTCTCATGGCCCGCCCGGTTCCCAGGTGGCCGCACGCTCGATGCTCCGGTGATCTCGCTCGACATCCTGCCGACGGCGCTGGCCGCGGCCGATATCACTCCACACGCGGGCATGGAGTTCGATGGGCGCAACCTGCTGCCCCTGCTCAGTGGTGAGACCGACACCGTCCACGATGCCCTGTTCTGGAGTGAAGGGGGCTCGACCGGCGAATGGGCGGTGCGTGCAGGAGACTGGAAGCTCGTCGCCTCGCGCGAACAGCGTGAGTTGTACAACCTCGCCGACGACCCTTCCGAAACCAGCAACGTTGCCAGCGACCATCCCGACCATGTGCAGAGACTCAACGCACTGTATGACACCTGGCTGGACGAGATGGCCGACCCGATCGCCAAGGGAGTCTCGAAACGCTGGGGGACGACAGAGAGTCCCGAGCTGACTCCGGAGTTGACTCCGCGCGAACAGCAGCGCCTCCAGAAACGGATGGAGAAACTCAAAGCCAAGGGTAAGGCACCAACATCATGAATACATTCCTGACACTGTTTGGTTGTCTGCACGTGGGGATGTCGGTTCACGCGGCAGAGCGACCGAGCGTTCTGCTCATCGCGGTCGACGACCTCCGCGACACGCTGGGCTGTTACGGCAATCCGGTGGTGAAGACACCTCACATCGACCGGCTGGCGGCGCGCGGCGTCCTCTTCAAGCGGGCCTATGTGCAGTACCCTGTCTGCAACCCGAGTCGCTCGTCCTTTCTGACGGGACTGCGGCCCGATCAGACCGGCGTCACGGACAATAAGACGCTGCTGAGGGACAGGCTGCCCGATGTGGTCACGCTCCCCCAGTTGCTCAAGAACGACGGCTGGCATGCGGCGGCTTTTGGCAAGATCTTTCACCTGGGAGGGGGCCGCAATGCAGAGCAGAAAGCCCGCTGGATGGACCTCCCCGCCTCCTGGCACACGGCGCAAGCGTTTGAGCCCACCGACACCGGACGCCAGAAGCGGGCGGGGCGCAATCTCACTGGCGACGCCCTGTCGTGGTGTCACTGGGGAATGATGGAAGGAAACGACGACGATCAACCCGACGGGCAGATCGCGAGCGCCGTCATCGCAAAGATGGAATCGCTGGGCGATCAGCCCTGGATCATCGGTGCGGGGTTCATGAAGCCGCACGACCCCTTCCTCGCGCCGGCCAGGTACTTCGATCTGTATCCCGAGGCCTCCCTCACGCTGCATCGCGATCCGACGGACCAGACCCCGGCACCACCTTTGGCCGTCGGCTTCGGGCCGTTCGGTGCAGCCTTTCGGCAATTCACCGACGTCGAACGCCTCGAGTTCCTGCGGGCGTACTACGCCTGTACGTCATTCATGGATGCGCAGGTCGGGCGCATGCTCAATGCTCTCGACCGTCTGCAGCTCACGGATCGGACCATCGTGATCTTTCTGGGAGATCATGGCTATCACCTGGGCGAGCGGGACTGGTGGAACAAGAACACACTGTTCGACCGCAGTTGCCGGGCACCGCTCATCATCGCCGCCCCGGGGTACAAGCCCGGCATTGCCCACGGATTGGTGGAGTTTGTCGACCTGTATCCGACGGTTGCCGATCTGTGCGGCATCGAGGCACCGGCGGGGCTGGCTGGTGTGAGTCTGCGGCCGTTGCTCGAAGACCCCTCGCGTCGCGGCAGGCCGGCGGCGTTCACCATCGTCACGCGCGGACCCGATCGGCGCGGTGACAGCATCCGCACGGACCGCTGGCGCTACACCGAATGGAGTGACGGAGCGAGGGAACTGTATGACCATCAGTCCGATCCCCAGGAAACCCGCAACCTGGTGGACGCGCAGCCGGAGACGGCCACACTCTTGCAGCGCAACTGTACGCCGCTCGCGTCAATCCCTGACAGCAGACGTTCCGGTGACACGGTGCGGCACAATGTGTCGAGCTTGAACCGCGCCGCTGGTGACCGAACTGTCTCTGGCGGGCCGCGCAGGCAGTCAGCGACACTTCCGCGCGATTGCATCCCCCCCCCGTATGATGAATTGATGCTGGTCGCTGTGGAGACCGCAACTCTGCGGGCTCGGCGACTTCCCTGCGGAGGGCGTCATGCACACACGGCGTGATCGGGTTCTCAATGGCTTGCTGTTGGCGGCATCTGCCAGCCTGGTGATCGCGGCCGGCTTCCTCTGGCTGCAGCGCTGGACGACCCCGCCCGGCAGCGATGCAACAAAATCGCTGCCCGCCCCCCTCGTCGTGAAGCCAGCAGAACTCGACGTCGGCGAGGTCTGGGAAGATTCCCGATTCGAGTGGACTTTTCGCACCCACAATCGCAGCCCGCGCAACGTCGTCGTGGATGACCTCCGGGCGTCGTGTGCCTGTACGGAGGCGCTGCCCCGTCGGTTCGTCGTTCCTCCGGGCGAGTCACAGGTCATCACCATGACGATCGACCTCATGCAGAAAGCCTGGCGCGGCGGCCGCGAGACGGTTCCGCTCGAAGTCGAGCTGGAGCCGCGGCTGGGCGAGGGGCCGATCATGCCGATGACCTGGCGACTGCAAGGGACGATCCGCCGCAATCCGATTGTGCTGTCGCGCGACACGGTCGATCTGGATGATCGTTCGGTGATTCCCGACCCGCTCCAGGGAGACGACGTGCTCATCGACGTCGCCGAGGAACTAGTAGATGTCCCACTCGAGGTCGTGTGCGTGCCCGCCGATGTGGGTCTCGCCGTGCTCCAGCCGGTCGGTCCTCGGCAGTATCGTCTGACGATCGGCCCGGTGGACTCACTGGGCCCGGGGCGATTCGAGTATCGAGTCCTAATCAGCGCCCCCGAGAGGACGGACGCTGAGGGGCTGACGAAACCCGGACCGGCGCGAACGATCATCGTGACCGGGACGATCGCTTCCGATCTGCGGGCACAGCCGGACCAGTTGACGTTCGGACCAAGGCCGCCAGGCGCGATCACGGAGGAGATGGTCCTGATCTCGTCGACGGCGGGCCGGGCGATTGTGGTGGAGTCGATCGAGATCGACGGGCTGGGCACCCTTGTCGAACGGGTGGAGGATCATGAATTCGGAGAGGAGGCCGCCTTGATGGAAGTGTCGGGGTCTTGTTGGCGCACTTCGAGAAGCTGCGAGAGAGGAAGACGTGAAAAGAGCGTAAATCTTGCTCTCGGCTGGCTTTTGGCGTATATTGGATCAATTGTGTGTGCTGATCCAGAGTGCTCCCTGTGACCCGCCATATCCTCGCCATTCTGCTCATGCTGGCCGTACCCGCTCAAGGGTTTGCGGTGCCGCATCAGCATGGAGCGAGCGGTCAGACAAACCCCGAGGGCCAACTTCAGTCGCCGCACCTTCATCTGGGTGGCCACCATTCACACCACGGCACGTCACATGGTCTTCGGCATACCCACGATCCGCAGAAGGCGAAAGTTCAGGATGAAGGACGGCAGGCAAGTTCTCCAGACATTCCGGGCAAACCAGTAGATCACGACGACGACGCTTTCTATGTCACGGCTGAACTTGGCCTTAACCTCTCGCAGAGCATCGAGCCAACTGCGGGAAGTGACCTGATTCTCTGGTGCTTCCCTGCTTCACTCACTGCCATCGACTCCCCTTCTGCCGTCGATGTTGTTCCTCGCTCTTCGGCCCGTGGGAGCATTCCGATCTACCTCGCCACGCTCTCGCTGCGCCTGTAATCCAACCACTCGCAGACCGTAATTGTGCGTGATGGCCAACGGCTGTCACGATTCGGTCACATGGCCTTTCGTTCGCCATGATTTGTGGTTGGAGGCTTTCTCGTGGTTCGATTCCTGAAATATGCTGCGCTCCCTGTCGTTATCGGCTGCGCTGTTGCTGGCCTTGTCTTCACTCGCCACTTATGGCTACCGCTTCTCAAACCCAATGAGGTCGTGGCGTCGGGAGCCGAAGGAGAGGCGACGGGGCAATCCGGTGTGCCCAATGAGCAGGTGAAGTTGTCGCCACAGGCGCAGAAGAATCTCCGGCTCATTTCCAAGCCGCTGCGTCCGACCAACTATTGGAAGGCCATTGAAGTACCGGGGATTGTCGTGGACCGCGCCGGCATCAGCGACCGAGGTGTCGTCGCTCCGGTGACTGCCATTGTCACGGCGATCCACCACCACGCAGGCGATACCGTTGAGTCAGGGCAAGAGCTTTTCACGCTGCGGCTCGTCAGTGAGTCGTTCCAGACATCTCAGCGGGAGTTCTTTAAGTCGGCCAAGGATCGTGAAATCGCTCAAGAGCATATCGACCGCCTCAGTGCAGTTGCTCAGTCAGGAGGAGTTCCTGCAAAAACTCTGATCGAATTGCGGGACGAGATTCGACGACACGATGTGAGCATCAATGCTTACCGACAGGACTTGCAGATTCGAGGACTCACGCCGGAACAGATCGATTCCATCTCGAATGGGAAGCTTGTTTCTGAAGTCGTTGTTCGAGTACCGGCACAACAGAACAAAGCAGAAGAACCACCGGTAGCGGGTGCTTCGCTCGACGATCAACAACACTTGCCAGTATTTGAGATTCAAGACGTTGCGGTGGAGTTAGGAAACCAGGTTCAGGCTGGAGAAAGGCTCTGCACGCTCTCGCACCATCAATCGCTCTTCATCGAAGGCCGAGGCTTTCGCCAAGAACTTCCACTGTTGCAAACGGCAGCGGCAAACTCGCTTCCGATTCGAGTCGAACTTGTTGACGACGCTGAGTCCGACTGGAGGTCGCCGATCCCCCCTGTTGTGATTCACCACATCTCGAACACGCTGGATGAGAAGAACCGAACGGTCTCATTCTTTCTGCCGCTGGAAAATCAACACCGCACGTACGAGCGTGATGGGCAGACGCTCTACTTGTGGCGGTTTCGACCCGGACAGCGAGTACGACTGCGAGTCGATGTTGAGCAGCTCGAGAACGTCTTTGTCCTTCCGGCGGCTGCGGTTGTCAGAGAAGGCCCAGAGTCTTACGTCTTCCGACACAATGGTGACCTTTTCGACCGGAAGCCCGTTCACGTTCTCTACCAGACCCGAGAGGAAATCGTCGTCGCCAACGACGGCAGCGTCCCGCCCGGTATCTATGTGGCCCAATCCGGGGCCGTACAAATCAACCGTGTCCTCAAGTCCCAAGGCGGATCGGCTCCAGCGGGAGTCCATGTCCATGCTGACGGCTCGGTTCATAAGAACCATTAAGGAGCCATCATGCTGGATTCCGTCATTCGCTTTTCACTCCTTCACCGGCCACTGATCGTGGTGTTGTCGTTGGCTGCCATGCTGTATGGCAGCTACCTCGCTACCACAATGCCGATTGATGTATTCCCTGATCTGGACCGTCCTCGGGTGGTGATCCTCACCGAGTGTCCGGGGTTGTCGCCCGAGGAAGTGGAATCACTGGTCACACAGCCCATTGAGCAAGCCGTGTTGGGAGCAAACGGCGTCGTTGCCGTCCGCAGTCAATCCAGTATGGGACTGGTTGTCATCTACATCGAATTCGACTGGAACACCGAGATTCGGGCTGCCCGCCAAGTCGTGCAGGAGCGACTGGCAACGGTGGTCGGCAACATGCCCCAAGGCATCCAACCACTCTTGGCCCCGCCGACCTCCATCATGGGTCAGATCATGCACGTTGGCGTGCATCGACAGTCTGGTCCAAGTGGCGGACAACTTGCTTCGCTTGACAAGTCCGACCTGCTGGTCGAACTGGCCGACGGTGACACATTGAAAGTGTGGCGACCAGTAGACCGGCACGATCAAACGACCTGGGAGGAAGTCACCGTTGAGTCATGGAAAGAAACGACCGACCCCACAAGACATCCAACGGTCGAACAAGCGAAACGATTCGAGATCACCGTGGTCGGAAAAGGGCATGATGTTCGGTTTCTCTCGCCGTTCCAGCAGCAGATGGAGCTTCGCACCATCGCCGACTGGGTAGTGCGGCCTCGTCTGCTGCGAATCTCGGGGATTGCCGAAGTCATCGTCCTCGGAGGCGAGAAGAAGCAATATCACGTTCAGGTCAATCCCGAAGCCTTGCTGGACTATGATGTGAGCTTGCAGCAGGTCGAAGCGGCGGTTCGCCGCAACAACCTCAACACCAGCGGAGGCTACACGCAGGAGGGCCAGCTTGAACGTCCCATCCGTGTGATCGGGAGACTCGGGCCGGAAACCGACCGTGTGCTGGAGCAGCTGAGAAAAGTCCCCGTCGAAGTCAGTGGGTCTCGCCCCGTGCTGATGGCGCAAGTGGCCACAGTGCAGGAAGGATCGCCTCCGAAACGAGGTGATGCCAGCATTGATGGGAAAAGCGGTGTTGTCATTACTCTGGTCAAGCAGCCGCATGTCGATACGAGAGGTCTCACCGACCGGATACATGCCGCCTTGATCGATGTTGAGGGGTCACTACCCGCTGACATTCTCATCAGTCGAGACCTCTTTCAACTGAAGAACTTTATTGACCGTGGCATTTACTACGTCGGCGAAGCGTTGGTGATCGGGGCAGGCTTGGTCTTGATCGTATTGGCTTTGTTTCTGCTCAATCTTCGCACGACATTCATCACACTGACGGCCATCCCGCTGTCATTGGTGCTTACTACGCTCGTCTTCCGTGTGATCGGCTACCTGACCGGGCAAGACCTTTCCATCAACGTGATGACGCTTGGCGGTTTGGCCGTGGCGATGGGGGAATTGGTGGACGATGCCATTGTCGATGTGGAAAACATCTATCGACGGTTGAAAGACAATAACTCGCTGCAAGAACCTCGACCTGCGCTGCAGGTGGTCTATGAAGCGAGCAAGGAGATTCGGAGTGCCATCGTCTTCGGCACCGCCGTCGTGGTTCTCGTGTTCCTGCCTTTGTTCGCCATGTCGGGCGTGGAAGGTCGGCTCTTCACACCTTTGGGCATCGCCTACATCGTTTCGATTCTGTCGTCGCTGCTGGTGTCGCTGACAGTGACGCCCGTGCTGTCGTTTTACCTGCTCCCGCAGTCGAAGGCGACTCATCGCCACGGCGACGGACCTCTCTTGAGAGTTTTCAAGTGGATGTCGAGTTTTCTGATTCGCTTCAGTCTTCGCTTTGCCGTGCCGCTGCTCGTCTTGACTTGGGTGCTGGTCGGAGTGAGTGGTTACGTTCTAACGCAATTGGGTGCGGATTTCCTGCCTCAGTTCGACGAAGGCAGCGTACAGGTCAATCTGACGCTCCCGGCAGGTTCATCGCTCGAAGCGTCCAATGATTCCGCTGCCATTATCGATGCCACGCTCGCACCGATGCTGAGGACTCCCGGCAACCCGGACGGTGAGATTCTGCACGCTGTCAGGCGCACGGGTCGAGCAGAACTCGATGAACATGCACAGCCGGTCAACATGAGCGAGTACATCCTCAGCATGAACCCGGAGTCGGAGCAGGTACGAGATGAGACCATTCAAGGCTTGCTCGCCGAACTAAAGGAGGAACTTCCCGGTGTGGACATCGAAATCGATCAACCGTTGGCACATCTTATCAGCCACATGCTGTCAGGTGTGTACGCCCACGTTGCCATTAAAATCTACGGTGACGACCTGAACGAACTTCAGCGTCTCGCACGACAGGTCAAGGGCGAGATCAGCGATGTCCCCGGAATTACCACACCCGTCATCGAATCACAGGTCTTCGTCGATGAACTGCACATCGTCCTGCGCCCCGATGATTTGGCAACTTATGGGCTGAATCGGGAATACGTTGCTGAGTTTGTGCAGACAGCTTTGCAAGGTGATGTGGTTTCACAAGTGCTGGAAGGCTCTCGTCGATTTGATCTCGTCGTCCGACTGCGGGAAGAGGAACGAACAGATTACGACAGCCTGCGTAATCTGCGGATTGACCTGCCCACTGATCGTGGCCAGATCAAACTTGAAGATGTAGCGGACTTCACCGAAGGCACCACCGGCCCGAACCAGTTGATGCGGGAAAACGTCCGCAGGCGACTTGTCGTTCGCTGCAATACGAAGGGCCGTGACCTCAGCAGCGTTGTTGCAGACATAGAGAACCGCATTGGCAAACGCATTCGGATGCCGGAAGGCTACTACGTTGAGTACGGTGGACAGTTCGAAAGCCAGCGATCCGCCACGCTCATGATTGGTGTAATGGCGGGAGTCTCTTTAATTGGAGTTTTCGTTGTATTACTGATGTTGCACTCCTCTGTGCGGATCGTGTTGCAAATCCTGAATGCGATTCCAACCGCCTTCATCGGCGGTGTGGCGGCACTCGTGATAACCGACCAAACATTGACCGTCGCCAGCCTAGTCGGATTTGTTTCACTCGGTGGAATCGCAGTCCGCAACGGGATTCTGCTGGTCACACACTACTTTCATCTCATGGAACATGAGGGCGAAGCGTTCTCTAAAGAGATGATTCTCAGGGGAAGTCTGGAACGCCTTTCGCCGGTACTAATGACGGCATTGACGGCGGGTATGGGACTGCTGCCCATCGTCCTCGGAGGGCAGAAACCCGGACTGGAGATTCTGTATCCTGTGGCGACTGTGATTCTCGGCGGTGTGACGACCTCGACCTTCTGCGAGTTTCTGATCCACCCCGGTTTGTTCTGGAAGTTCAGCGGGAAGGATGCGCTCATTCTCGTTCAGGGTGAACACGATGAGGACCAACTGCTTCGATAGCCGTATATCGAGGCGAAGACGAGATGGAACCTGTTTCTAAGGAGATTGAAGATGACTCGTTTGCCCTACTCGATGATGCTGCTCGCTGCGATGACTTTTGTGGCGGGATGCAGCGAGCAGTCAAAAGAACCTGCCAGCCAGACACCTGCCACGCCCGCCGCAACTTCCGACACCGGCGAGGAAGGTCATAGCCACGGCGACGGACCAAACGGAGGAGCGGTTGCCGACTGGGGCGGCGGCAAGTTCCACGTCGAGTTCACTGTCAACCACGACACGAAGGAAGCGACGGTGTTTGTGCTGGACAGCAATGCCAACTCTCCTGATCCGATCGCCGCCGAAAAGTTGTTGCTGACCATCACTGATCCGTCCTTTCAGGTCGACCTCATGCCGTCCCCATTGGAGGGCGAAGCGGCAGGGACAAGTTCCCGCTTTGTCGGCAAACACGACAATCTTGGGATTGTGCAGGAGTTCGCCGGAACGATCAGTGGCGAAGTCGAAGGAACGCCCTATGCTGGCGATTTCAAGGAAGTGCCCCACGGACATTGAGAAGAATTACAATCGCCCCATTGCCACCCTGCAAGATGTATGTCTTGCAGGGTGCTGAATGGGCACGCTGATAAGCTGAGTCTCTGTGGGAGCGGCACGATGTACTATGCAATCAAAGTCTTGTTGACGGCTGGTATTGTCGTCGCCGTCTCAGAAGCGTCGAAGCGAAGCTCGCTCTTGGGTGGACTTTTGGCTTCACTTCCGCTCGTGTCATTCCTCGGGATGATCTGGCTCTACATCGACACGGGCAGCACGGAGAACGTTGCGGACCTGTCGAGGAGCGTCTTCTGGCTGGTCCTGCCATCGCTACCATTTTTTCTGCTGTTGCCCTTCCTACTCAAGAAGGGCTGGGGATTCTACAGCAGCATGGGGATTTCCACGGTGGTCATGATTGGGCTTTACTATGGCATGATGATGTCCCCTCGGTAGTGGTGCGGATCGTCGACCCCCGCAGGGAAAGACGCCCAGCGAATGCATTCCCCGAGTGATCGGCGTCAGTCGAGTGCGTACTTCTTAAGCTTGCTGTAGAAGGTGCTGCGGGGCATGCCGAGGGCGCGGGCCGCTTCCGCCTTGTTCCCCTCCGCCAGCGCGAGTGCCGCCGCGAGTTGCTGGCGTTCATCCCCCGCGGGCTGAGACCGGCTGCCATTCTCCAGCAGTCGCATCGGTCGGTCCGATGCGAGCGTCCCAACGACCGGCTTGGCCTCGAGGATGTGCCGGGGACCGGGACGCAGCGAGACGAGTTCGCGGGGTAGATCGGTGAGCGTCACCTTGTCTCCTTCGGCCAGCACGACGGCCCGCTCGATGACGTTCTCCAGCTCGCGGATGTTGCCGGGCCACGGATACCGCAGCAGGGCCTCCATGGCGCGGTCGTCGATCTGCGAGACCCCTTTCCCCGCGTGGTCGTTGGCATTGGCAAGAAAGTGGATCGCCAGATCGAGGATGTCGTCACGCCGTTCACGCAGCGGCGGCAGCGTGATGCTGATCACATTGAGCCGGAAGTACAGATCCTCGCGAAAGAGTCCTTCCCGAATGAGCTGTTCGAGGTTCTGGTGCGTCGCCGCGACCACGCGGACGTCGACATGAATTGTGCGGTTGCTGCCGACGGCTCGAATGAGCGTTGCTGCAGCACGCGCAGCAGCTTGATCTGGACGTCGCGGGAGATGTCGCCGATTTCGTCGAGAAACAGCGTGCCGCCGTCCGCCAGCTGAAAGCGTCCGACCTTGTCCTCGCGCGCATCGGTGAAGGCTCCCCGCACATGGCCGAACAGCTCGCTCTCCAGCAGCGTCGGCGACAGCGCCCCGCAATGCAGACTGACCAGCGGGGCATTGCGACGCGGGCTGTTCTGGTGCAGCGCCCGGGCGAGCAACTCCTTGCCCGTGCCGCTCTCGCCCCGCACCAGCACCGACGAGTCGCTGATCGCCACCTTGCGAACAGTCTCCAGTACCTGGTGCATGGCCGGGCTGGTGCCGATGATTCCTCCGGCATCAAAGTCCTCGGCCTCCCGTTCCGTCCGGCGTCCCGATTGCGCCTGAAGTTGTCGTTCGAGCAAGGCAATCCGACGCACCTGGTCGGAAAGCTCGGTCTCCCTTTCGGACAGACTTGCATTCAGACGGCCATAGTCCTCATGCACTTTGGCAAAGTGCAGTGCGAACCCAGCCGTGCGTCCGACCGCCGCCAAAAAGACGGCATCTTCAGAGGTGTATCCCAGACCGCCCGGCTTCTCGGCGAACACCAGCAGTCCCAGCACGTCGCCGTCGACATCGAGCCCATGGACGAGTGCCGCCCCCCACGTACGCATCAGATGCTGGGCCGACGACCGGCCGGCACGCACACGTTGCAGCGACGTCCCGCGCTGCAGGAGGATCAGCAGGTCGTCGGACAAGGTGATCCCGGCGGGAAACGATTTGTCGCCGCGGATGGTCACCAGTTCAAATCGCTCATGGACTGATGGCCGCAGATAGACGGCCCCCTGTTCGACCCCCAGCGCCTCGCAACACGAGCCAATCAGATGATTGGCCAGAGCCTTGCGGTCCATCTGCCCGGTGACGGCCCGGTTCATGCCCTGCAGAGTGTCGGACACCCGGTACTTCTCACGAAAGAAGCTGCGCTCGATGAGTCGTTGGGACCGATCTGCGCACCCACTCCAGTACCATGATGGCCAGCATCAGCACGACGACCACGGAGACGATCTGGCCGAAGAACGAAATCTCCTGACGCAGCGCCATCACACAGCCGATCGCCACCAGCAGACTGTACAGCAAGGTGACGCCGGCACTGAACACGTGATACACCAGCCCCTGGCTCACCACACGGTCGACCAGCATCAACTGGTAACGCACGACGCCCATGGCATAGGCCAGCATGAACGACAGGCTGGCGAGAAACATCGGCAGCTGTGCGGCACCGAGTGCGAAATCCAGCCGGCGAAAGAATGCCAGATACGTCGCATACGAGAGGGGAACCGCCGCTGCCAGGCTGGCCGCCAGCAGCCAACGTACCTGCCGGCGCTCGATGGCATCCTCCGTCCGCCGCGCACTGTGCACAATCGCCGCGACTGTCGCGGCAAAATAACCTGCGGCGATTGCCAGATACAGATAGGTGAGCGCCCGGATCGCCAGCAGCACATCGTCGGCAATCCGACCCTCCCAGGCGTGGAACGTCTGCGCGAAGGGGCCGTGGGCCTCCACGTCATGCGACAACCCCCAGGCTAATGCAATCAGCAGCAGCATCACGCTGGCTGCCAGTGTCGGTATGCCGTAGATCGTCCACAGAAACAACACCGGGTGACGCTCGAGCTCTTTCCGGGGACGTGGGTACAGCAACGAAAAATGCAGCAGGACCGCTGGTAGCATGATCGCCGCCACGGCAAACGGCGCACTGAGCCAGGGGATGCCGGCGATGACCCACCAATGGCTCCCCCCCAACAGCGCCACCAGTGTGAAGGAGCACAGCACGAAGAACGCCCGGGCCGCCCGGTCCTCCGGCGAATTCCAGTAAGCCACCGCGCTGACACTGAAGACCAGCAACTGCAAGCCGAACCACAACAGCGAGAGCGAGAGTCCTCCGATCGGCATCGAATTCAGCCGGACCCAGGTGGTCAGCGGAAACGACTCGCCCTCGCGCCAGAATCTCACCTTGGCAAACCGTTCACCCGCGTCGATTTCCACCAGCGCGAGTGATGAGTTGCTGCTCAGTTCCGTCGGGTCGGCCCCCGGATACAAGCGGGCACCCGGCTCCAGTCGTGCATTTCGCAGCGCCAGCAGCGACCTCGAAAAACCGACGATGTTCGTGACCGATCGACCCGCAATCTCGAAGACCCGGTCATTGATGTGCAGCGGTACCGGACCTTTGCAGTCGTCGGCCGGTGGAGCTTCCCTGACCAAGACCCCCCGCTCGTTAGATGCATTGCGGGCATCTGCCAGCAGGGTACGGATACGCAGGTCTGGACTTGTGACGATGATCGCCAGCATCGCGATGGCAATCGTGAGGCAGACCCCAGCCAGCGCAGTCAGTGCCAGTTTGATTCGGTATACCATGGCTTTTCGGCGCCTCAACATGTGTCACTTCGGCGCCGAATCACACTATCTGGTCGGCGCCGAAATGACAACCATGTCGCGCTTATATCCGCAAAGTACTTGTGCATATATGTTTGCGGCGATCCAGCACATATTTGTCTCTTCTTGGCATGGGCAATGCAGCGTAGTTGGCTTGGTGGAAGGCCACCACATAACCAAGCCCAGCCTGACCCTCGGGAAGAAGCCAAGTCGGACGTTTCCATTCAGGTCCTCCTCGACCAAACTGATTGCAGCCTGACCCACTCTGCCGATCAGCCACTCTGGAAACGCACTCGAACTGGAACTCCCGAGGGTTTCTTCATGCGCTGATGCAAGCGTCGTTGGGACACCCGTGGTTGCGTTCCACGTTAGGCTCGCTTACCTTCTCGCCTGTGTGACTCTTGAGCAACCTCAGCAGCCAGCGATCATCTTGCGCTGGTTCCGGTCAACACTATGGGCATATCACGCCGGTACTGGCTCTTCAAATCAGAGCCGGACGTCTACTCCATTGGGGATCTGAAGGCCGCTCCAAAGCAGACCACCTGCTGGGACGGTGTCCGCAACTATCAGGCTCGCAATCTGTTGCGGGATGAGGTGCGTAAAGGGGACCAGGTCCTGTTCTATCACAGCCAGGCAAAGCCGCTGGCGGTCGTCGGTACCACAGAGGTCGTTCGCGATGGCTATCCGGACCATACCGCCTTCGACGCGAACGGCCCGCACTTCGATGCCAGGAGCAACTCCGACAATCCTGTCTGGTACATGGTGGACATCCGGCTAATCAATGTCTTTCCGGAACCAGTCACGCTGGAGTCGATCCGCTTGTGCAAGAAGCTTGCGGAGATGGCGCTGCTCCAACGGGGATCAAGGCTCTCCATTCAACCGGTGACTGCCTCCGAGTGGGTGGCGGTCCATCAACTGGCCGGGGTTCCTCCTTCCTGAAGGGCGCGAGGATTCCGGTCCCCTGTCCGCCTGACTGATTCGCATGTCCACCGCGAACATCGAAGCTCCACGCCGCAACCCCTGGTATCGCTCCCGGTGGTTCAACCTCGTCGTCGGGCTGCTGGTGACGGCGGCCTGCCTGGGGTGGGCTCTGCGGCATATGGCCGGCGGAAAGCCGCTCGGCGAGGTGTTGACCAGGATTGGTCAAGCATTTCACCAGGCGAACTACGTCACGCTGCTGCCGATCTGGGGTGCACTGTGGACCTACTACTGGCTGAAGGCTTGGCGCTGGAGGCTGTTGTTGACACCGCTGGGCGACTTTTCGACCGGCCTGCTGTTCCGACCCGTCATGATCGGATTCGCCTTCAATAATCTGCTGCCTGCACACCTCGGCGAGTTTGTTCGTGTGTTCCTGCTCGCCAGGCAACAGAGGTTGTCCAAGTCGGCGGTACTCAGCAGCGTGGTCCTGGAGCGGATGTTTGACGGCATCACGATTCTTCTGATTCTCGGGACGGGATTGTCGTTCGTGCCGGGCATGGATCCGCAGATTCGCCAATGGGCACTTCGCGCTGCCGTCGTTGTCGTGCTGGGTTTGATCACAGTTCTCGCCTACCTCATCGGGACGCGCTGGTTCGTGAAGATCGTTGAAGCCGCTCTGCAACGACTGCCCATCATCCCCGCCGGTGTACAGCACAAGCTGATTGCCATGATGGAGGGTGGCGCCGAAGGGCTCGCTTCGCTCAAGAGTGGCAAGCTGCTGGCGGGCATCTCGCTGGCATCGCTCGTGCAGTGGGGCCTCAACGGGCTGATGATTCACCTGGCCCTGATCAGCTTCGGGCTGCGGGTGTCGCCGCTGGTCTCGTGCATTGTGCTGGGTGTCGTCGCACTGGGCGTCACGGTGCCATCGTCTCCGGGATACTTCGGCATCATCCAGGCATGCTTCGTGATGGTTCTGGGACTGTTCGTGAGCGACGACCAGTTGCCGCAAGTGATGGCGGCGTCCATCTACTATCACATGGCGCAATGGATTCCGGTCACGCTCATCGGCATGTATTTCTTCCTGAAGTCGGGGATGAGTGTGTCTGAGATCGAACATCAGGTGGAGGACGACACCCCGGACTGGCCGCTCGCACCGTCAACGGATTGATTGAGAAGCGAGAAGCAAGCGGTGAAACATGGCTATCTACACGCCCATCAGAGCCGTGCGCGATCTGAAGGTCGGGACTCGCTGACGTGAACCTGCTGACGGGTTACAATGAGTCTTAGTCCGGTCGATCCGTGAGTGCACTCGATGCCGATACTTCTGAGGAGACTTCTATGTACGCAGTTCGCAACATCCTGGTAGGGGTCGACCTGTCGGTGACAGCGGACGATCCCTTTGTCAGTCTGCCTCCGCCGACCCGCGAGGCCGTGGACCTCGCACTGCGCGTGGCCAGATTCTGCCGGGCCAGCGTGACGTTTCTATGTGTGGCTGAACATCCAGACCTTGCCCCGCCTGCAGGGGACGAGGGTCTGGAGACAACGGGGCAGTCACTGTATCCCGCTGCCCTGGAGTTGCTGAATTCTCTGGTCAACGACGCGGAAGCAGCCGGTGTCTCTGCCCAGTCGCGTCTGATCGAGGGGCGGGGTTGGATGGAACTGATCCATGCCGTCCTGAGGGATCAACACGACCTCGTGATCGTGGGATCGCGCAATCTGCAGGGCCTCGATCGCATGCGGATCGGCAGCGTGGGGATAAAGCTGTTGCGGAAATGTCCCTGTCCGGTCTGGATCGCCCGCACCGACACCGATCCGCATGTCAACACGGTTCTGGTCGCCGACGACCTCGGCGAGGTGGGGGAGCGGTGCCTGCATGCGGGGGTCTTGACCGCGAAGCTGCTCGACGCACGACTGTTCATTGTGCATGCACTCAGTTATCCACTCGAGTCGCGGCTTTCGCGGACAGGGACTTCGCGCGACGAGATTCAAGCCTATCGCACCAAGACCCGCAACGATGCGGAAGAACAGCTGCGGGAACGTCTGGCGACGACGGACTGGCGCACAGTGGCCCACGGTGCCCGGCTGGAGGTCATCGATGGTCCGCCCGAGATCGTCATTCCCCAAGTCATCGCGCAGCACTCGATCGACCTGCTGGTGATGGGGACCGTGGGTCGCGCCGGTATTCCCGGCATGTTACTGGGCAATTCCGCCGAACGACTTCTCCCCGAGGTTCCCTGTTCGCTGCTGGCCCTCAAGCCGGAGGGATTCGAGTCGCCGGTCACGTTGCCTTGAGGTCCGTGGATGTCGTCAGACCACATCTACCTCGACGCTCACGCGACCACACCGTGCGACCCTCGCGTGCGGGAGGCGATGTGGCCTTGGTTCACCGAACGATACGGGAATGCCGCCAGTGTCCATCACGATTTCGGACGAGGGGCGGCAGAGGCGGTCGAAATCGCCCGCAGTGAGATCGCGACCTGCCTGGGATGCCAGCCGCAGGAGATCATCTTCACGAGTGGCGCGACGGAGGCCAACAATCTGGCTCTCAAGGGGGTGCTGCAGGCCTCGCATGGCCGTCGGGAGCTGATCGTCAACGCCGCAGAACATCGGGCCATCCTCGATCCCGCCAGGCGGCTGCGGCGTGAAGGCTGCTCTCTCACGATCTTGCCGGTGGATGCCGAGGCACGCGTTGACCCGGACGCCGTGAGTTCTGCGTTGTCACCGGCGACGGCCCTCGTCAGCGTCATGCTGGCCAACAACGAAGTCGGGACGATCAACCGGATCGCTGAGATTGCGGAACGATGTCAGGCGCAGGGCGTCCCTCTGCACTGTGATGCCGCCCAGGCAGTCGGGCACATTCCGGTCAATCTGACGGAGCTTCCCGTGGCGTTGATGAGCTTGACCGCGCATAAGCTCTCGGGACCGCAGGGCATTGGCGCGCTGTTTGTCCGCCGGACTGATCCACCGCTGCCGATTGTCAGTCAGCTGGATGGGGGTGGACACGAGCGCCGCCTGCGGAGCGGGACATTGCCAGTGGCGCTCATCGTCGGGTTCGGGACCGCCTGCCGACTAGCCGCGGCGGAGCTTCAGGACGAGGCATCCCGTTTGAGACGGTTGAGGGGTCGCCTGTGGGAGCAGTTGTCGAACCGCCTGAGTGGCATCAGCCTCAATGGACCCTCAATTGGTGGTGACTCTATCGACCGGCTGCCCGGCAACCTGCATGTGTCGTTTGAAGGAGTCGACGGCGATGCTCTGATGGCTGGACTCAATGGACTGGCGGTCAGCTCAGGATCAGCGTGCACGTCCGCCGATCCCGAGCCCAGTCATGTGCTCCGCGCCATGGGAGTCGACGAACGACTCAGTCTGTCGAGCCTGCGCTTCGGACTGGGGCGATTCGCCACCGAAGACGAGATCGACCGGGCCGCGATGATTGTCAGCGAAGCGGTCACGCGGCTACGTCCATCACGATGACGGCTCCGTCCTCACTCAACCTGTCTGAGATCAGCAGGCCTCAGCGATAGAGCCTTGCTGCGCCGCGGGGGACTGCCGTTGTGAGGCGTCGCACAATGAAAGACGCCGGGAGGTACGCTGTTGCCACAAACGATCACCACCACCCACAACCAGTTCCCGCAGCACAGCAAGGCTCCATCCGGCTTGACGATCCTCAAAGGCTCTTGAGTTTCCGCAGAGAACTCTGACTCGACATGTGGGTGCAATATGACGTTTCCCCGTGTCGAGTGTCTGTGAGATGTCCCACAAGTCAGCAAATCGGGGGCGAACTCGCGGGGCGAGGTGAGCAAATTGTCTGCAGGCTTGACGATACGGCGAATGAATTGTGAGATACTTGACAGAGGGCCGGCCTACTGCCGGCCATCATTCCCGAAAATGGCTGATGCGGTCATCGGTCCTGCGGATTGCGACCGAGTGCCGGAGCCCGGTCGCATCCCGCCTTGGGTCAACAGCCTTGGCCTGCGGAGCCCATCCAAACACCTGGAGAGACCATGAACCGTACGGAACTGAATCGGCGTGACTTCCATCGACTGTCGGCGGCGGCTCTGGGTGGGGTTGTCACCGGGTCACTGATTGGTTGCACCGGTCAGCAGGGAGCGGACGAGGCCGCAGGAACCATCCCAGCCGATGGAGCAGTTGGCACTGGTGGGGCATCGGCAACTGACACCGCCGCCGGCGATGCCGGGCATCAAGTGGCACTGCTGATGGAGGAACCGCATGTCTGTCGCGGGCTGAACTCCTGCAAGGGGACCGGATCGAGCAAGGACAATGCGTGCGCCGGTCAGGGAAGTTGCGCCTCAGCCGAGCATCATGCCTGCCATGCCGCGAACAAGTGCAAGGGTCAGGGGGGATGCGGAGAGCATCCGGGGCAGAACTCATGCGAGGGGAAAGGTGAGTGTTCTGTTCCGTTGATGGACGGTGCCTGGGAGAAGGCCCGGGCCGCCTTCGAACAGGCGATGCAGGCCGCCAGCAAGGACATCGGTGCCGCCCCGCCCAAGGGCTGACACGTCACGAATGGCGGTGAGTGGCTGGGGTCTCGCGAAACAAGCACCCAGCCAAGTCCGCAGGCATCATTCAGGTGACTCATGGTCACAGCACGTCTCGGGCATCCCCATCTGGGACTGGGCGTTGGACTGCGAAGTGTGCACTATCCGTACATCCTCCGGCAGCAGCCGCCCGTCGACTGGTTTGAGGTCATCTCCGAGAACTACATCGACTCGCAGGGGCGTCCCCGTGCCGTTCTGGATCAGATCGCCGAACGCTATCCGGTTGTGATGCACGGGGTGTCGCTGTCGATCGGCAGCAGTGACCCGCTCAACTTCGACTACCTGCGCAAGCTCCAGACACTGGCCGCCGCCGTCGACGCGCGCTGGGTGAGCGATCATCTCTGCTGGACAGGCGTTGCCGGACGCAATACGCACGACCTGCTGCCGATGCCCCTGACAGAAGAGGCCCTCCGGCATGTGGTCGAGCGGATTCGCATCGTGCAGGATCTGCTCGAGCGCCCGCTCGTGCTGGAGAACCCCAGCAGCTATGTGACGTTCCGGTGTTCCGAGATGCCCGAGTGGGAATTCCTCTCGCGGATGGCGGACGAGGCCGACTGTGGACTGCTGCTGGACGTGAACAATGTGTACGTCAGCAGTGTCAACCACGACTTCGACCCGGCGGAGTACATCGACTCGCTGCCCCACGAGCGGGTTGTGCAATGCCATCTCGCCGGACATACCGATTGCGGAACGCATCTGATCGACACGCACGACGGGCATGTCATCGATGCGGTCTGGGACCTGTATCGCCGTGCGGCCCGGCTGACAGGCGGCGTCTCGACGCTGCTGGAGTGGGACGCCCGCATTCCGGAATTCCCGGTTGTCCATGCAGAGGTGCTCAAAGCCAAACAGATGCTGACCGAGGAAGGAGTTCATGGGCCCCCCCGTTCGCACAAGACGACGGCGGAGCGCATGCCGACGGTGCCTCATCCTCCGGTGCTGGTGACTGCGGAGGTCGAATGACAGTCGACGCACCGAGTCTGGCGGACATCCAGCGCTGGATGCAGACGGTCATCACGCACCCCGATGGCATCATCGGCGGTGCGGCATCGGCTCAGGCACGCGAACACCTGTCGACGGCGGTGAGCGACATCGAGGAGATCATCGGCCGGTCACAAGCCCTCACCAGTGTCGAACGCATGCAGGTGTACGGGAACGCCTACTACGCCCGGCTGATCGAGTGCCTGGCGGGGGAGTTTCCCGCCACACAGGCGGCAGTTGGAGAAGAAGCGTTCAGCGGCTTCGTCTTCGGATACCTGCAGCAGTCGCCGCCCGGGAGCTATACGCTGTCTGACCTCGGCAGCCGGTTTCCTCATTATCTGGAAACATCCCGCCCCCCGCGGACATTGGATGCTCCCGATTGGGCCGACTTTCTGGTGGATCTCGCAATACTGGAGCGGACCTATGCCGAGGTCTTTGATGGTCCGGGTGACGAGCACGAGCCGGCGCTGTCCGCCGACATGCTCACAAGCATCCGCGCAGAGGAGTCGGGACGCGTGCGGCTGCAGACGGCCCGGTCCCTGCGACTGCTGAGCGTGCGGTTTCCCGTGCATGAGTATGCGACCGCCGTCCGTCACAAACACGAGGCCGTGTTCCCTGAGGCGGCACCGACCTGGCTGGCCATCCATCGCCGCGACTACATCGTGCAGCGTCGGTCACTCTCGGTCCTGCAATTCGCGCTGCTGGAGCGACTGATGACAGGCGCGGGGCTCGACGATGCCTTGCAGCATGCGATCGGCATCGTCGACGACGTGCCGGGTGACTTGTCCGCGCAACTGCAGCAGTGGTTTGCCACGTGGACGGCCGCCGGCTACTTCCGGGGGTTCGAGATGGTTGCGGAGAGTTGAGAAGCGGCGGTGAACAGGCTTTTCATACAAGCCCGCAGCGCCAGCAAGGGCGTCATTGATCGATCGTCCGGACCCACTCGCGCGCTTCGTGCTTGTATCCAGTGCACTGGCGTTCGCCCCAAAGTTCACAACTGCACGAAGTAGTTGCGCACCGCCTGATCGATCGTTTCTCTGGTCATCACAGCCGGCACTCCGGCGAATTTGCAGAAGGTTCGGATCTGCAGGAGCAGGTCGCGCGGATGACAGTAGCGCAGACCACGATCCGCCTTCTGGAAGTGTTCGCTGATCAGGTACTCGAAGACGGACAGGTCGAAGGTCACGCCCATTTTGTCGGCCATGATGCGAAACACGTTGAGGAACTGCTCCTCGGTGGGATCGGGGGCTTCGACCTTGTATGGGATGCGGCGGAGGAACGCCTCGTCCACCAGATCGCGGGGGGCAAGGTTGGTCGAGAACACGATCATCTGATCGAAGGGGACGCAGATCTTCTTGCCGCTCGGCAGGTTGAGATAGTCCACACCGGTTTCCAGCGGCACGATCCAGCGATTGAGCAGATCCTGAGGCGTGCAGCGCTGCCGACCGAAGTCGTCGATGACCAGCAGACCGCAGTTGCTCTTCATCTGCAGAGGGGCCTCGACGATGTTGGTGGTGCCGACGACCGTCATTTCCAGATTGTCGAGTGTCAGTTCTCCGCCGGAAATGACGGTGGGCCGGCGAATCTTGATCCAGCGCTGATCGAGGCGGGGGTCCTCGGATTCATCCACCGGATGATGCACGATCGGGTCGAACAGCCGCACGATCTCCCCCTGGTAGACGAGGGCCCGCGGAATCCAGATGTGCTCGCCAAACGCCGCACAGATGCGCTGGGCGATGCTCGTCTTGCCGTTGCCCGGATGTCCATACAGGAACATGGCACTGGCGGCGCTGACCGCCTGCCCGACCTGACTGAAGAACTCATCGGGGAGGACCAGATCCTGCACGGCGCGACGCAGTTCATCGGGACCGGGATGTTGCTTGCGCAGCGACTGGGCCTTAACCGACTCAACCCATTCCTCGTGAGTGACGGGAATCGCACCGAAATAGGTCGTGAGTTCCCGATACCGGCGGGCCCGATCGCTGCCGGGGATCGTCAGCTCGTAGATGTAGTCCTGCATCGGGGCGGAGGAGCGGTGCGAGATCAGCTGTTGCTTTTTCAGCTCGCGCAGAAACTCATCCATCACACGAAAGGGGAGGCAGAGATGGCCGGCGATCTCCCGTCCACTGGCCGTCCCCTTGTTCAGCAGGAACTTCAGCAGAATGGATTCGACGAGATGATCTGAGATGTCGGCTGCCTGCAGCGACGATGGAGCACGGGGAACGAATTCGCCCCCGAGCTGTATCTCCTGCAATGATTCCAGGAGACTCGTGTCTCGCAGGAGGTTGAGTTCTTTGATCAGCATGGGAGCCCACCCATCGAAATGGAATGCCAGCAGCGTCGGCGAAATGCCCGCAGAAGCGACGCTTGCTGCAACCATAGCTCGTGGATGACGCGACTGGCCTGCCATTTGCATCCGCAGGACCTGCGTGTTCAGGAGTGCCGGTGATGGATCGACTGGTGCGGTGGTGAGGGTTGTGACCCCGGAAATCCGGCGGTTTTTTCAACTGCGAGGCGCACATTGACACTCCCCCAGAACCCCGGTACAGTTTTCTCTCTGACGGATGCCGGTCATGGACAGACCCCGTGCCGCCCCTGGGCAACCGTCCGGCTCACCTGCAGTTTCAGCCGGAGACAGCCATGGGAAAACACCAGCCGGCGGCACAAGTTTGCGGCCTTCCACAGGACGTCCGCAGATCAGGGAGGATCTGGAGCGTGAGAGCTGCGTGGCTGTGCATTGTTTTTCTGGTCGGATGTGGTGACACGGGAACAATCCCTCCGGCGGCGTCCGTAAGTCGCACGTCAGAGGCCAGCGTGCCCCGTGAGATCTCGACCCCTGATCCAGAAATCGCTCCTGCTGATCCATTGACCCTCGATGACTTTCCGCTGCATGCCGAGGCCCGTGGCTGGACGTTTCTGGTCCTGCATCACTCGGCCACCGCCTCCGGAAGTGTCGAGAGCATTCAAGAGGCTCATGTGCTGCGGAAGGACGCCTCCGGCAAACCCTGGCGAGGCATCGGCTATCACTTTGTCATCGGGAACGGACAGGGCATGGACGACGGGGCGGTCGAGCCGACATTTCGCTGGCGCGAACAGCTGCCCGGTGCCCATGCCGGCGTCGACGAGTACAACTCCCAGGGGATCGGGATCTGTCTGATCGGCAACTTCGAGAACGAACCGCCGACCCGCGCACAGATCGCGTCGGTCAAGGAACTCGTCGGCCTGCTGTCGCGGGAGTACGGAATCGGCGTGGATGAGGTGATCCCTCACCGGGACGTCAAGGCGACCGCGTGCCCGGGTGAACTGTTTCCGCTGGAGGACATCCGGCGGGTCTGCAGCGATTCACCGAAACTGGCGGCGGTGAGTGGTCAGTAATCAGCATTCAGTTAACAGTATGGCGTCATCAACGCTTGATCTTGGGACAGAAGCCTGAAGCGCCAGCGAAGGAACCCGTGAATCGGCCATCGCTTGCGAGTCAGGCTTCAATTGATGCCCCCTGTCCTTCCCTATCCACTGACAACTGATAACTGTCGACTAACAACGACACACGGAGTCATCACGGATGCCCCTCGATATCAACGACTGGACGGATCCCCTGGCACTGGCGGAAGCCCTTGCCGAACGTCCGGATGCGCAGTGCTTCAGTGAGTTTGATACCGGCCACTGGAGTGACATGGTCGCCTCTGGGGGTCGCCCGATTGTGCATGGCACGATCTATGAGCCGCGGGGATACGAGCCGAACTATGCGTATCCCTTGGTGGTGTGGTTTCATGATGCGGGCGGAAACGAAGCCGAGATGGCCTCGTGGATTCGGGAGATCAGTCAGCGGAACTATGTGGGGCTGGGGCTGCGGGGTCCATTGCCCGACGACGGACTGCTGCCCGAGCGACGACGCTGGTCGTCAGGGGTGACCCTCGTTTCGTGGCTGGAAACCGATCTGACGTTCGCCCTGCAGCAGCTGCGCCGCAAGTTCAACATCCACAGTGAGCGGATCTGCGTGGCCGGTTACGGACAGGGAGGCACCATCGCCCTGCGGATGATGCTGCGTCGCCCCGAATGGTTCGGGGCTGCGATCTCCCTCAATGGTCCGCTGGATGAGGAGTGCCGACTGGAACGGTTCGGCTGTTATGGTGGAAAACCGCTGTTCCTGGGCAGTGTCGGCAGCGACGACCCGCGTCTGGACCGTTCCCGGCACCTGCTGCACGCGGGCGGCTTCGACGTGACGACCGATGAGACCGACTTCTCAACAGACAGCATTCGCCGGCTGCAGCGGTCGCTCGATGCGTGGCTGCTGACCCGACTGTGTGGCGCGACCATCGTCACATAATCCGGCAGCGCCCGGTTGCGTCCAGACAAGCCCCGGCCCCGATCGCTGCAACGTGTCCGGGGCGACGGGTGACGAGTTCGGCAGGTTCCGCCGCTCTCCGGACACAGGAGCCAAAAACCCCGAGAACCACCTTGACGCGGCTGGCGAGGTGAGTATAGTCCGCCCTCTCACCAACTCCGTCGCTGGTCGGCGGGCGAGATGGACTTCGTTCGACAGGGCCCCTGCGGTTCTGGCGAGTGATCCGAAGAGGCAGTCCCACTCGAAAGTCCGGTGTTCGCCGGCAGATTTCAACACCCCCAACAATTCGTCAGTGAAACTGGGCCGCATCGGGCGTAAGTCGTTGTTCGCGTGAACAGGGCTGCGATCCGATGGGAGGTTTGTACGTTCCCTTCAGGGGCAACGGCGGCGCCATGAGTGCGACCACGCATGATGCACGGTCGCTCTCCTGGACTGTGGCACCCTGCCACAAACAGGCGCGCTTGCTCCCGCGCGGGAGTCGACCAACAGCCGGGGTCGACTCTCAATCTTCGAATCCGGTTGTGCGTTCCGAGAAAGGACGAATCCCATGTTGAGACTTCGCAAGTGGCAAGGCGCCGCCGTCGTGCTGGCTTGCTGCGGTCTGCTCCTGCCCAGTCAGGCGAGTTTCGCGGCAGGCAAGGCTCCGCAGCCCAAGCCCATTGATGTGGCACTCACCAAGGCCGGTTCCCTCAATGGAGCCGTCTTCTCCCCCGAAGGCAAGCAGATCGACGGTGCCACCGTCGTGGTGCTCAAAGGGGACGAGGTAGTCGCCCAGACCAACACCGACGAACAGGGCAAGTTCTCTGCCCCCAAGCTCAAGCCTGGCGTCTACCAGGTCGCCGTGGGTCAGCGGGCCGCGAACATTCGCGTCTGGTCGGCTCAGACCGCCCCGCCGCAGGCCCATCAGCAGGCTGTGCTCGTCACGGGCACTCCTGTGGTGCGTGGCCAGTTCAACGGCTTCTTCGGGTTGGACACGATCACGCTGGTGACGGTGGCCGCCGCGACGACCGCTGCTGTGCTGGCAGGTCTCAACCACAACAGTATCAACGATCTGGAAGACAAGGTCGACCGGCTGCTCAGCCCGTAATCGCTGAGTCATCAACGGAGTTTCTGATGTCCGCTGCCTGCGGACGATGTGACGCCCCCCCCCAACGCCCCGCAATCGCCCCCCGGTTCGCGGGGCGTTTCTACGCGCGGAGCGCGAGCAGCACACCCAGCAGAGACGGAGGCGTCGGCACCGCCCACAGACAGAGATGCAGTTCCTGCTGACGCAGCGCGTCAGCCCCGGCCACCGGCTCCGCCAGAGTCTCTCAGGCGATGATGTCGGTGACGACCCGCCCGTGAACGTCGGTGAGGCGGAAGTCCCGCCCCGAGTAGCGGTATGTCAGCCGCTTGTGGTCGATCCCCAGCAGGTGCAGGATCGTCGCATGCAGATCGTGCACATGCACCCGGTTTTCGACGGCGTGCATACCGAGTTCGTCGGTGGCTCCGTACATCAGACCGCCCTGCACACCTCCGCCGGCCAGAAACATCGAGAAGCCGGTGTGATGATGATCGCGACCGGCCTTCGCAGGATCCTTGCTCTTGTCGTTCTGCGAATAGGGGGTACGGCCGAACTCCCCGCCCCAGATGACCAGCGTCTCCTCCAACAGTCCACGGGCCTTGAGGTCCATCAGCAGGGCAGCGGTCGTGCGATCGCTGTCGGCACACAGTTCGCGATGACGACGGTTGTTGTCCTGATGCGTATCCCAAGGCTGCTTCTCACCCTTGGTGACATAGAACACCTGGACGAACCGCACGCCCCGCTCGCACAGTCGCCGTGCGAGCAGGGTGCTCTGTCCGAAGAGACTCGGACCGTACAGATCGCGAATGCTCTGGGGCTCGCGGGAAGTGTCGAACGCGTCGCTGGCTTCCTGCTGCATGGCGAAGGCCAGTTCGAACGACTTGATCTGCGCATCGAGAACGGCATCGTGTGCCCGCTGCTCCCGGTGGGCGAGATTGAGTTGTTGCAACAGGTCGAGCTGCCGTCGCTGCTCGGGATGGGACAGTCGCGGATGGCTGAGATTGGGAACTAGCTTGTCGATGGTCATGTCGTTGGTGTCGACCGCGACCCCCTGATGCTCCCCCGGCAGGAACGAGTTCGACCAGAGCTGAGGTCCGACCACCGGCGGACCCGGCGAGATCGCCACAAACGCCGGGAGATTTTGATTCTCCGTCCCCAGGCCATATGAGGCCCACGAACCCAGACAGGGACGGATCGGCTGTTGATTGCCCGACTGCATGAGCAGCAGCCCCGGCTCGTGATTCGGGACATCGGTGTGCATCGAACGCAACACGCACAGATCGTCAGCACACTGGGCCAGGTGCGGAAACAGCTCACTCAGCACCACGCCACTCTCGCCATGCGGGCGAAATGTGAACGGAGATGGCATGAAGCCCGACCCTTTAGATGACTTCCCCTCGGGCTGCGTACCGGCGAACTTCTCGAGCGCTGGCTTGGGGTCGAACGTGTCGACGTGCGAGGGGGCCCCATTCATCATCAGAAAGATGACGCGCTTGCGCGCGGCGCAAATGAGGTCGCGCCGCAAACTCGCCGGGAGTGCCTGCGTCGGCTGCGCTCAGTTGTCCGGCGGACTGCATCGCACCGACCAGTCCCAGCATGCCGAAGCCGGTGCCTGCCTGCTGCAACAGGTCTCGACGCGAGATGGGGACTCGTCCAAGAGGCCATTGTGAACTGGTCATGACGGAGCCTCAATCCAGAAAGAACATCTCGTTCGACACCAGCAACGCCTGGGCATACTCGGGCCAGCCCAAAGGACCTGCATCCACAAGGAAGGAGCGGCCCAGTTCCAGTTCCTCTTCCGTTGGTGCCCGACCGAACAGGATCTGATACGCCTGTTGAATCCGCTCAAGGTCATCATCAACACGTTCGCTGATGCGCGCGGCCAGTGCCTCGGCCTGTTGCACCAGCAACGGGCTGTTCAGCAGGAACAGTTTCTGCAGCGGAGTCGAGGTTTCGTTACGGCGAGACGCGTGTGAGTTTGGATCGGGAACGTCAAACAAGGCCAGCAGACGATTGAGCTGCAGCCGGCTGCGTTCGGCATACACAGTTCGGCGAGACGACCCGGGATCCTCTGGGTCGATCGACTCCCCGCCCACCCGTTCGTCCAGCCGTCCGCTGACGGCAAGGATCGCGTCCCGCCACTGTTCGACGCTCAGCCGTTTGCGATTCATCCGCCAGAGCAGGATGCTGGCAGGATCACGCTGGATCCCCGTGGCTGTGATTGATGACTCATCTACAACGGCGATGCTCG
Source organism: uncultured Planctomycetaceae bacterium (assembly GCA_963707405.1). Lineage (GTDB taxonomy): Bacteria > Planctomycetota > Planctomycetia > Planctomycetales > Planctomycetaceae > CAVPPT01. Next base: position 35,901 of record CAVPPT010000032.1, read on the forward strand.
ACTGCCGATACGTCGCGGATAGCATGATTTCCCGATGCAGCCATTTGAGTGACCAGCCGTTCTCCATGAAGCGAACAGCCAGGTCATCCAGCAGCTCAGGATGAGTGGGTCGATCTCCGAGCGTGCCGAAGTTGCTGGGCGTTGCCACCAGCGGGCGTCCGAAATGCTGCGACCAGATACGATTGACGATCACGCGCGCTGTCAGCGGGTTACTGCGATCGACGATGGCATCGGCCAGTTCGCGGCGCCCGCTGTCTCCCTTGGAAAACTCCGCGGGTTCGCCGTCACTGAGTATCCGCAGGAAGCGGCGCGGAACCTTGGGGCCGAGGTTGGCTGCATCACCACGAATCATCACCTGCAGGTCGCGCGGCTCGATGTCCCGGACAATGTGACAGGCATCGTCCGGTTTCTTCGCCTCACCGTTCTTGCCCAGCTCCGACGCACTCGTCAGAGGCCGGTTGAACATCTCCGTTCCTGCGAACACGCCTGCCAGTGCGTAGTAGTCTGCGGTTGAGATCGGGTCGAACTTGTGATCGTGACAGCGGGCACACGCCGCCGTGAGGCCGAGCAAGCCGCGCGTCAACGTGTCGACCTGGTTCTCCCACTCTTCCGCCATCACCGCCGGCGACTTTCTGCTGTAATACTTGGGGCCCAGTCCGATGAACCCCAGTGAGACCTGCTCCGTGGCGTCGGCTGCCCCCATCAGATCGGCGGCGAGTTGCCGGCGGATGAACTGATCGTAGGGCAGGTCATCGTTGAGGGCACCAATGAGCCAGTCGCGGTACAGGTAGGCGTTGGGGTAGCACAGTTCCCGGTTGTTGCCGACGATGTGGGCCTGATCCTCGGCGTACCGCATCAGGTCCAGCCACATCGCCGCCCAGCGTTCTCCGTAGTGCGGTGAGGCCAGCAGTTGTTCGACCAGCTGCTCGTAAGCCTCGGGATCGTCGGAGTTAACGAAGTCTGCGACCTCTTCGGGTGTGGGCGGGAGGCCGATGAGATCGAACGTGACTCGACGAATAAGAGTCCGCCGGTCCGCCGGAGGACTGGGTTGCAACTCTGAGTGATGCAGACGATCGAGGATGAATCCATCCAGCGGACGCAGTACCCAGGCGTCGCTCTGAGAGGGCGACTCGTGTCGCTGTGGGGGCTGGAAGGCCCAGTGTTGCCTGGCAGTGTCCCAGTCGATCCGGGAGGCATCGGATACCGGCAGCACCATGTTCGCGGGGAGTGTCGACGCCGATTGAACCCGCGGATCGGGTGCCCCCATTTCCACCCAGCGGACGAAGTCGGCGATCACGGTCTCCGACAGCTTGCCGTCAGGAGGCATCTCCATTGTTTCGTAGCGCAGTGCCTCAATCAGCAGACTCGCGGGCACATCGCCCGGAACGATGGCGGCTCCTGTGTCTCCGCCGCCTCGCATCGCATCCCGCGTGTCCAGCCGCAGGCCCCCCTGAATGGTGTCGGCCTGTGCGGAATGGCACTCATAGCAATGCTCAACAAGCACCGGTCGGATCCGACTTTCGAAGAACGCCGTCTGCTCGGTGCTGGGCTGGCCGACAGCCGATGCATCATCAGCACCCGCGCACACAGCCGACACGAGCAGCAGTGTCAGCGAAGTTAGTGACAAGAGCGCGGCACGAAACTCAGGGCACATGATGGGCGGTGGGCAGGAGGACCGTGGAGGGAATCGCCAAGCCTTGACTCACAGCCCGCATCATACCCGGAACCGTGATGCCGGGTCAAAGATTCGCTGGTCCTGCGGCCTGCATCAAGGGGCGATCGTGGCCGTCTGTTCCGCGTGTGCCACTTGTTTGAGCAACTCCAGCAGTGTGGCTTTGAGCTTCGGCTCCGCATCGCGATCGAGGTAGCTCGAGCGGGCCCGCCACGTTTCGTAGCCGCCCAGGTCGTGGTGTTCGGGCGTGGGCAGATACCCGTTGTAGCCATTCGCCAGTTCGATGGTGAATGTCGACTTCAGCGGGCTGTGCTGTTTGATGGCCAGGCCGGTCTCGACAAACGTCTCGCAGGGACTGCTGACGATGCCGAGTTCGCCGATGCGAATCGCCTGGAGCAGCACCTTCACCTGGGCCGGGTACATCGCCAGGCGGACGGTTTCGCGGGCATAGATCTCCCGGCGCTCGCTGTAGGGTCCGGGTCCCGCTTTGCCGAGAACTTCCCGCGCCTGGCAACGTCGGCCTCGGAGGGGAGCCTGCGCCCCCAGTTCGACTTCGGCCTGTTGCATGTCGATCGGAACCCAGTCGTGGTACTCGATCTGCTGTACGGCCCGAAAGGCCGCGTCCGCCACACTCGCGGCAACGAGTTGAATCTGTTCAAAGGGCTCGCGATTGGGCCGTGAACTGGCTGAATAGTCCACGTTGTTGATGTTCCCGCTGGTGCCATTCGACATGATCCCCACGAAGGGCGGACTGGTCTGCGTCGCGTGCAGACGCTCGGCGATGCGCTGCGCAACTCACCGAAGTAGTCCGCCGACAACGTCAGGCCAGGCACGCCCCCCACATAGTGCAGCGAGTAGTTGGCAAGCAGCGCGATCGGGCGTCCGTCCAGCGCTTGCACACTGACGACAGATACCTCCGGATCGATCGGGCCGGAAGGTTCCCGACGTACCTTTGGGTCGGTGCCGGGATTGATGCGCACCTTGTCTGTCTCGGCGTCGAACGGGTCAACATTGACGACCCCCGGCTGCGTGTACCAGCGACGATTGAAAATCTGCGATGGGTCGTTCTCGGAGGCCCAGCCGATGCGAGCGGGCTCTCGCTGACTGAACGCGGTCTCCACTCCCTGAACGATGCGATCGACGAGCAGCCGGCGGTAGTTGTCGTCGGGTTCGCTTTGAAAGACGCCGGTGGCGCTGACGGCGGTGTGCGTATGCGTCGCCGCCATCAGTTGCCGGTCGGCCGGGATTCCGGTGGCTACTGCGATGCGCCGTTTGGCATCGTCGAATAGATCGCGGGGAATCATGCACGAGTCGCAGATGACGATCGTGAGCGAGGTCTCACCATTGTCGAGTACCAGGCACCTGGCGTGCAGCGGATCATGGACTCCGGTCACCTGCCTGTCGGTCATGCCGCCATTGGATGAGATTGGGAAGCGCTCGGGGGTGATGTCGATCGCGCAGGCCCCGGCCCGCAGCAGCTTCGGCACATCGGCCTGAGACACCGCAACGCCGAGTGCATACAGGCACAGGATCACTGCACTCAGGTTCCATGGAAGCCGTTGTGACCACTGTTTCAACAAAGCCTTTGGCAGGGAATGGACCATGACGTACGACTCCAGGAATTGCGAGTGCGTGTGAACTCAACCTTGTTTGTGGGTCGTGGCCAAAGGGATGGGAGACGTTGCCCGCGGGACCCTGGAATCCGACTTCACCAAGTGTTGCACCCAGGCCGGCGGCAAGTTGGCAAACACCCAGTCGGTGCGCGACCGGTACTGGGAGAACCGATTTTGCAGGATTGCTTCGATCTCTGCCAATCGCCGGCGCGCGTCCTCAGCCGATGTTCGTCGCCGGATCGATCGCACAAACATGTACTCAAAGAACGACAGACTCCCCTGGTCTGACACATGGTGGAGACAGGCGTCGATCAGCTCTTCCACCAGTGCCGATGGAAAGTTGTTGAAGGGGAGTCCGGAGATCACGACGTCGTACGTTGCGTCGGCGGTGAAGTTCTGCAAGGCGACTTCATGCACAGTGGTGCGGTCGGCGACGTGCTGGAAGTTGGGGTCGTTTGCAAATCGCTGACGCAGCAAGTCGGCAAACTCCGGGTTGATCTCCACTAGATCGAACTGATCGTCCGGTCCCAGACTCCGGACGATCGCCCGCGTGACTGCTCCTGTGCCGGGGCCCACTTCCAGCACACGCCGGGGGACGCTGCGCTGCCTCAACGGGCGGGTCAATGCCCGCGCCAAGAAGCGGCTGCTCGGCGCGATGGCACCAGTCGTCTCGAACCGCTCACGGAACTGCCGATAGAACTCCCGATGTTCGCGCAGCGGATTCATGACGTGCCTGTGTGTGACTGTTCGCGGGCCTGTGCGATGATATCCACCCCCACTGCCGCCGACCACGCGCCGATGAACTTCGCATACAGCGGTCCGGGTCGGCCAGTGCCGATCTGTCGCCCATTCACGGCAGTCACCGGCAGCAGGCAGAAGCCTGTCGATGAGATGAACACCTCCTCCGCAGTCGCCAGTGCATCGACGCTCAAGTCCTGCTCGCGATGGCTCAGCCCCCGGTCATGGGCCAATTCCAGCACAAAGCCCTGCGAGATGCCGTCGAGGACCGCGTCCAGCCGGGGAGTGATAAGGTCCTGGCCATCGAATGCCAGCAGATTTCCGGAACTCGTTTCCGTCACATGCTCCTGCAGATCCAGCAGCAGGGCCATCGCAGCGGGGTGTGATTTTGCGACTTCGCGGTCGGCCAGATGCCAGTGCAGGCGGTTGCGGGTCTTGATGCGCGGGCTGAGGCACTCGGCGGGAATCTGCCGGACAGACGGGGTCACCAGTGCGACGCCCGACTGATACAGCGGAGCCCAGGTGGCAGTCGCCAGGGACAAAGTGTGGACCCCTACCGTCGGTCGAGCGTCTCCGGTGAAATGTGCAGTCAGATAGCCGGGATGCATCCCGGGGGTCACAAACACAGACACCCCGAGATCGGCCCCCCGCGGGAGCTGTTGGACGTTGTGACCCGTCACTGACTCGATGGCCGCGGACACCTCTTCGATGATTGGTGCGGGCTCCAATCCGATCGACTCCAAAGACCGGGTCAATCTTGCGAGATGTTGTTCGACGCGAAACGGCTGGTGCCCGAAAGTGCGGATCATCTCGGTGGCAATCGCCCCACGCACGAAGCCATAGTCCGCTGGTGAGAGACGCATGTCAGCGAAAGGCAGACACTCGCCGTTGAGATACGCCAGCATCTCACTCATCACTGCGTCGCTCCCCGATCTGCGCACATCCGATGAGACAGCACCCCGGCTGCTGCGAGCAGCCGAGGTACTTCACGGTTGTTCAGCGTCGTTCAATGCCGGATGCCTGTCACACGTGTCGGAATGCGACAGATGTACATGTCGGCACACAGGTACAGCGTCGAGCCGTCCGGACCTCCGAACGTGCAGTTAGCGGTTCGTTCGCCAGTGCTGATCCGCCCGAGCAGCTTGCCGGCCGGATCGAACACATACACTCCGCCGGGCCCCGTCGCGAACAGATGACCGTCGCTCGCCACGGCCATGCCGTCCGGAAGACCCGGCAGTTCGTCCACCGCCGAAGTCGCATCATGCAGCACACGGCTCTGGCCCAGTGTTCCATCGGCATTGACCGGAAACGCCTTCCAGATGGCCGCCTCGGGATCGGACTGGGCGACGTACAGTGTCTTCTCGTCGGGAGAGAAGCCGATCCCGTTGGGTCGAGTCATTTCCTCCGTCAACAAGGTGACTTCACCGGCCGGAGTCAGTCGATACACTCCGCAGAAGTCGAGCTCACGGCGGGGATCGTCCCAGCGGTCCGGCAGTCCATAAGGGGGATCGGTGAAGTACAGATCGCCGTTCGACTTGAAGACGGCATCGTTGGGACTGTTGAGCCGTTTGCCGCGATAGTTGTCGATCAGCGTGCGCTTGCCTCCGTTCTTTGTCAGCACCGACAAGCGTCGGTCGCCATGTTCGCAGGACACCAGTTGCCCTTTCGCATCGAGCAGCAATCCGTTGCTGCCCGGCTCCGCACCATAGTCCACCACGCCGGTGTACCCCGACGGCTTCATGAACAGGTCGACGCCGACTCCTTCGCGCCAGCGATACACCGAGTTCTTGGGAATGTCCGAGAAGAGCAGATACCCGCCCTCCTCACTGGCACCATTGACCCAGACCGGTCCCTCCGTCCAGTCGAACCCGGAGGCGACCACTTCGAGTTGCGCTCCCGGCTCGATCAGCTTGTCGAAGGCGGGATCAAACCTCAACACCTCGCCGAGTGTGGGAAGGTTCAGAGTGTCCTGTGCAGATGCGGCGGCCCCGAGTGCGAGCAGTAGCGCGGGAACGAGGACACAAGCAGCCGGCATGCCGGGGCGGCGGATCATCGGAGTTTGCTCCAGGAGAGGGATTCTGAGGCACTCAGCAGAATCTCATCCTACCCCTGTCGCCTTTACACGCAAGTCAAGGCGCTACACCTGTTGTTCCGCGTCACGGATCAGGTCGTAGGCAGGTTGCGGACTGTCTGTCTGTCGCAGGGCATCGAGGAACCCGGGCAATTGCAGGATTCTCGCGATGTGCGCCAGCACCTGGAGATGTGTCTTTGTGTCGCGACACAGCACCAGAAAGTACAGGTCCGTCAATTCGCCTCGCGCACCGCCAAAAGGAACTCCGGAAAACGTCCGACCGAACGCCACCACCGACTCTCCCAGGGATCCGGGGAGAGGCTGCCGGGGATGAGGAACCGCGACGCCATTTCCGAAGGCGGTCGAACACAAATCTTCACGCTCGATGACGGCACGCAACACGGTTGCGGGCTCCCAGACATGCCAGGTGCGCCCGGCGACATCGATCAGTCCTTCAAGCACCGAGCGTTTAGTGCGTGCCTCCAGGGGGACGGCGACGGTTTCGAGCTTCAGCAGACTGGTCAGCGGTATCTCGGCATTCACCTCCGTCGATTGCTGCAACTGCTCGACTTCGGCAAGTTCGCTGTCTGTGTAACCTGCGCATTTCCTGTTCCAGCCAGTCCGACACTTCGGACATCTGGAACTGCCAGTCGCCACCCGCTTGTGAGCCGGAATCTGCCCGCGACTGGCCAGCCGCTCCATGTCGCGAGCATCCCGTCCGATCTGCCGGGCCACCTCGTCGAGCGACAGCCATTCATGGGACATGGAACCACACTACACTTGGCGAGGTTGTGCGACGACGGGTATGCCTTCGCGTGCCGCTTTCAACAGACCGATCGCATCGCCGCACGATCGCTGCAGGAGGTCCCGGTCGGGCGACTTCCACAAGTCCCGCGACCAGACGTCGACTTCATAGTACCCGTCATAGCCGCTCGTTTCGAGAGCAGCAACGATTTCCGCAATCGGCAGGATGCCCTTACCGGGAGGCAGTCGGTCGTTGTCACAGCGTGGCGTCTGGCGAGTATCGCTGAGTTGCACGACGGCGATCTTCTCGGCGATCCCGGGAATCCTGCGCGACAACGTCCGGTTCGTTCCCCAAGTGGTACGTTCCGAAGGCGAGCTTCAGAAACGGATGATCAACTTCCTCCACGATGTCGAGCGACTGCTCGAGCGTCTGTAGAAACGTCCATTCATCTCGATACAGCTGGTGCATCGGCTGGCAGCGCCAGGGTGATGCCAAACTCGGCAGCGATGTCGACTGTTTCGTGAATCCCCTCCAGCAAGAGACGCGTCGCATGGGGCTGAATATGCCCCAGCCTTGAGCCGCTGACAATCGTCAGCACCCGGGCTCCCAGACGCTCGGCGGTGCGCACCGCGTCCCGGACATCTTGAACGGCCTCCTTGAACGAATAGCCGTTGGCACCCGTGAAGCCGCCCGCCCAGTTGAGACTGGAGACACGCAGTCGATGCTCCTGGAGCAGCTCGGCCGACTTCTCCTCACCATAGTCGACAAGTTTTGGACGCCAGACGGCGAGTGCCGAGAGTCCCGCCTGTCGATAGTGCTGCACATCATCCAGAAACGACCAGCGAGGAGTGGTCATCTGGCTCATGGACAGACGCGGCGGGACATCCACATCGAGTGATGTGGATGCGGAGGGCAAGTGATCGGGGGGCCTGTTCTGTTGAGGGGCGCAATGAGGTTGTACCGACAGCGACGGCCAAGGTCTTTCAGACACGCGAGACTCCGAATGGATCAATTAAATGGGGCTGATTCACCCCGTTTGAACACAGGATCCGACATCGCGAAAGCGAACAGGAATCGGACCCGACACCCCAGCCTCAGCCTGCGGCGTTGAGCTTGACCGACGAGTCGTCGGCCACATTGACCCACACATGCACGTGCGGCGAACCACGAAAATGCCAGACGAACGACGGACCCTCCAATCGCCAGACGTCCCACACACCGTCGTCGCCGATGTCGTCTGAGCGAAAGAATGCCAGCGAGCACGCATCCAGGCCTCCCTGCGACTCCAGACACGCCGTCACCTCGATCGCGGTCCGAAACGCGATAAGGATCCAGCAGTGTCTTCAGCACCTCCTGCACATGAGTTCGCTGATCGGGTGAAAGTTCCGCCACCGGAATGCCGGGGAACTCACCCTCCCGGCCGCGGAACCCGACCTCGTCCTCATATGGGTGCCTCCGCAACCAGTGCCACGTCTCGCTGTTTCCCGTCCAGCATCGCGAACAACTGGTTGGCCTTGAGAGCCTGCGGCCAGAAGACATTCCCCGGGTGGTTCGCCTCCTCATTGAACGAATCGGGCGAACCCTTCGACGCATGACCATAGAAGATGGGGCCGCCAAACGCCACATGCTCGGTGCTGTTGCCATCGCAGCGGATCGTCAGGTGACGCCCGGTCATCACAAACTCGAACTGCTTCGTTCCAGGATCGCCAAAGATGGCAATCGTCTGGGCGCTGGCCGTAACCGCCCGCATCGTCCTGCAGCTGCCGGCGGATGCGATCGTGCCAGTCGGGATTGTACAGCCCGAAGAACAGCGCCTCGATGATCTCCTGCTGGTCGCGAGAGAAGAACTTGCCGCCCACGTTGAGGGTCTTGGCATCCGTGATGTTCCAGTTGTTGGAAACGTGCGTCCGCAGCAGCCCGCGATCGTCCTGATGGTCCCAGGCAAAGCAGATCTGCGATCGCTGGGCCGGCGTCAGCGAATCGTACAGCGACTTGACGAGGTTTTCCGGTTGCGGAGTCTGTGCCGGTGCCGCCAGCGCCAGCGAACCTGCCCAGGCTGCGGCCGACCCCACTGTCGCTGCATACCCGGTCGCCCTGACGAAGTCCCTGCGGGTCATGATCGGGCCAGCGGAGGAGTCACAGTCGGGGCAGACGGGAAACTGTGTCATGGCAAAACGCTCTCACGCGGCGAGGTCACTTGTCGGCACCACTGGCACCCGACGGTCGGTAGTATGCGCCGCACACCATCGAAATGGCAATTCCAAACGCAGACACTTTTGCATCAAATGTGGAACCAGAAAAACTGGTGGTGCGATCTCTTGACAATTGCAATCTCATCAACACGTTTCTGGCATCTGTTCGGTTGTTCCCCGATGTCGGCACACATCACCCACGGTGACCTGCGCGAACGTTCGCCATCCCCTCTGCGTGACACTCCACAATATCCGTACTGCCCGCAAGACAGGGACAGTGCGCCGCTCACATGGATGCTTTCATCAGCGCGCTTGCCACACATCATCCAACGCCTGCGCCAGTTGTCGAATGTCATTTTCCGTATGGCTCGCACTCAGTGAGACTCGCAATCGCGACGTCCCGCGCGGCACTGTCGGCGGACGAATGGCAGGCACCAGATAGCCGCGGTGCCGCAGTTCCTCCGACATCTGCAGCGCCTCTGGTGCGCGACCAACGACGAGCGGCACAATCGGTCCGCAGTCGGATTGCTCCGACGGAATCCCCGCACGCGACAGGTGCGTCCTGAAGACGTCACCCAGTCGCAACAGTCGCGTGCGTCGCTCCGGCTCCTGCTCGATGATGTCGAGCGCCGCACAGGCCGCCGCACACACCATGGGGGGCAGCGCCGTCGAGAACATCTGGGACCGGGCGTTGTTCCAAAGCCAGTCGATCAGGAGTCGTGATCCGACCACAAACCCACCCAAAACACCCGCCGCCTTGCTCAACGTCCCGACCCGCACTGCCACGCGATGTTCCACTCCTGCCAGTTCGCAAACTCCCCGACCACGCGCACCGAACACGCCTGTGCCGTGCGCCTCATCGACCAACAGCATCGCCCCGGCACGCTCGGCAACATCACACAACGTGACAAGTGGAGCGTGATCGCCATCCATGCTGAACACGCTGTCGGTCACAATCAATCGGCGGCCCGATGTCGATGAGTCGAGAATGTGTTCCAGTCGGTTCAGATCACCATGCGGATACACGCCGCAGCTTCGTCCCCGAGAGACGGCAGCCATCGACCAGGCTGGCATGGTTCAACCGATCGCAATACACGGTATCGCCTGTACCGACGAGTGCCGCGATCGCCCCGATGTTCGCCGCGTAACCTGTCGGGAACAGCAGGGCCGCCTCGGTCCCCTCAAATGCCGCCAGCCGCTCTTCCAGTTCGGCGTGCCAACGAGTGCGGCCCGTCACCAGCGCACTCGCCCGGGCACCGGCTCCGCACTCACCGGCTGCCTTCTGTGCAGCGTCGATGAGTCGCGGGTCGAACGCGAGACCCAGATAGTCGTTCGTCGCGAAGTTGATGAGCGTTCGCCCGTCGACCTCACACCGTCCGCCGCTCAGCGGAGTCACCACCCGACGGACCCGCAGCAAGTCCTCCGCCGCGAGTGCTGCCAGCTTTCCAGGAATCCAGTCAAGCGGATCAGTCACGGTTCCCCGCATGCATCACAGCGCGATCTCGTGGTTGCTCAGGCGTTCGTAATTCGAGTCAGTGACGAGATAGTTGTGTTCGATCCGCATCCCGCCGACTCCCGGCACATACACGCCCGGTTCCAGCGTGACGACATCGCCCGACATCAGCACATCGGTGCTCTCGGGCACCAGAATGGGAGGCTCCGGATGCGCCAACCCGATCCCATGACCGGCGTGATGGGTAAATGTCTCGCCTCCATCACAGTTGCGCAGCGGTTGCGCGACCGCCTCATACACGTCGGCGGCGGCAGTCCCCGCGCGGAGCGTCGCTTCCCCGGAGGCCATCGCAGACTGACACGCCTCGAACAGCCGCCGTACATCATCGCTGGGAGGACCGACCGACATCGTGTTCGTGAAGTCGCTCCGGTAACCATCCAGCACGACGGAGTAGTCGAGCACAAACAGATCGCCATTCTGGAGGCGATAGTCGGTCGGCAACCCGCCCGCTTTGGGTTGCCGGGCTGTGGACGCGCGAAAGTCTCCATAGACCAGCGCCGGTCGGCCGGCGGCCTTCAGTGCAGCCTGTTGCACCTCCCGGTAGATCTCGAATTCGTCGACCCCCGGACGGATGATCTCCCGCAACCGCGCCTGTCCCGCATCACCAGCCCGCATGCACTGCCGCAGCAGTTCCACTTCGTCCGGTTCCTTCTGACGCCGCAGTCCTCGCAAGACGGTCCCCAAGTCGGTCGTGGCGTATCGCTTGACGATCGCTGCGTCCGCCGATTTTCGCTGCGACTCGGACATCAGCACCGCTGCGGCCGCCGTCGGCAGCCATTCCGATTCCGCCAGTCCGTGACGACCAGTCAACTCTCCCGCCACCCGACGGAGTGCCGCCAGCAGGGCATGATCGCGATTGATGACCGAATGCCGATGATCGTACCAGTCCTCGACCACTTCCCGGCCCACATACGGCTCGTGAACGCCGGAACGGACGACGAAGTTGTCGGCCAGCAACGTCGCGCGGCCGTCACGCTCTAGCAGCAGCCAGGCCCGCTCGCCGCCCGAGAAGCTCAGGGGCTGTATCCAGAAGTTGCACAAATACTGGACGTGCCTGGGGTCGGCGATCAGCAGCCAGTCCACATCCGCGGGAACCGCGTCCCACAGGCGACGTTGACGAGACTGGCATCCACTCTCGGAAAGCATGAACGACTGCCCTCGCTGCTGACGTCAATGATGTTGGCTCTTGTGATGATATCGGTGACCTGCGGCGAATTGAAGCCGCGCTGCGGCCACCCTGCCGCTTCCCGACAGCGTGTCTTGACCCACCCTGGCCGTTCCCCTAAAAGCCGTTGGCGGTTTCCTGATTCCGTTGAGTCCTTGCCAGACGCCATCCGGCGAATCGCGGGAACTCGTTCGGGAATCCGAAGGATCACGCGAAATGTCAGGCTCAAAGGCAGTTCTGATCGCAACCCGCCCGTTCGCAAGCGAGGTTCGCTGGCGGAGCTGGTGGCACATGTGGTCGACGGTGGCGGTGCTGGGCGGGGTCATGGTCCTGCTTTGTAGTGAGCTTCCGTGGCTAGTCCGGCTCCCCTTCAGCATTGTTGCGGGCTTGACGATGATTCGCTTGTTCGTATTGTTTCACGACCATCAGCATCGCGCGATTCTCAGCAACTCGAGGTTCGCCGACCTCCTGATGCTGGTGTTCGGCCTGTTCACACTCAATCCACCGAGCGTGTGGAAGCGTTCACACGACCATCACCACGCCAACAATTCCAAGAGCTTCGGACCCAATGTCGGCTCCTATCCTTTATGGACAGTCGACGTTTACGAACAGGCGTCCACCCGGCAGCAGATCGGATATGCCCTCACACGCCACCCTCTCACGATCGCCATGGGATATGTCACAGTTTTTTTCTTCGGGATGTCCGTGAGACCGCTGGTTGCGAATCCGCAACGGCACTTCGACGCGTTGCTCTCAATCGCCTGCCACGTGGGGCTCCTGTTGTGGCTGGGGTTTGACGAAATCGACGACCTCTGGCTCGCCGCGCTCATTCCCTTCATCGTGAGTTCGGCCGTCGGTGCTTATCTGTTCTTTGCTCAGCACAACTTTCCGGGGGTTCGGCTGAAAATCGGTCGCGATTGGGACTACGCTTTCGCAGCTCTGCATTCATCGAGCTACATTCGCATGGGCAGGGTCATGCGCTGGTTCACGGGCAACATCGGCTATCACCACGTGCATCACTTGAACTCGCGGATTCCCTTCTACAACCTTCCGAAGGTGATGGCGGCAATCGAAGCCCTCCAGTTCCCGACAACGACCTCGCTGCATCCGCGCGACATTGCCGCATGCTTACGGTTGAAACTCTGGGATCCAGTCGCTGACGAGCTCGTTCCGTGGCAGCCTGAACGCGCTCGGCCGAAACACGAGTCACGAACCGCAGCCTGACACGTGCGGCGTCACGTTCGACTGGCTGGCGTGCGACGAGGGGTATGGCGGAAAATCCGCGTTCTTGCGGGGGCTGGAGGCACGACAGTACGTGTTCGTCGCGGACGTCCCCACCACGGTCACGGGAATGATCAACGAACGCCTTTGGGATGCCTCATAAAGCTGTACCACCTCTTATAAAGATCGGGTTGGGTAAGTTCCGCTGTGCGGGCGGAGTGAGGCCGTAGGCCGAACGGAGCCTGCACAGCGGGCCGCGACATCCTGCTCCTCGCAGCAGGTGTGATGACTCACCTGGTCTTCAGCGACGGCACCCGGCAACCTCGCCCCAGCCACCCATCCGTGAGTTCGAAGCTGGCGACTTCGACGACGACCAACGAACCTGATGGCTCTGCGGCGCGCAACCGTTCGCACTCAATATAGAGAGCGCAGTTGCTCCTTCCTTCGCCGCCGGGCGATGTCCGGCGGCGAGCCTGGGTTGCCGGCAGGCCTCCCTCGGACCAATCATGGCCGTCCGGGGGTCCGACGCGCGTCACCGCCCGCAGCCCAGGCAGGCCCACGATGCCCAGGGAGCAATGCGTTCTCCACACGTAGGGGCCGGCCGGCCCGTTTTGTTGAGTGAGGAGATAGGAGTACCCGCCGGGCGTAGCCGGCGGGCTTTGGGTTGGCGGGCTTTCTGGGGCACTGCTGGATAAGCCAGCAGTGGCATCCGAAGGCCAGGCTGTGACAACGCACTATCCCTCGGCGCTCTTGGCGTCGCCGCGCGCGAAGATGCTCGCCACGTACTGCAGCACGTCCGTCGCTGACTCCTCGTTGTAGCCGTAGTTGCGGATGAGCCGGCTCTTGACGATATCGATCTTCTCCTGCGTGTCGGCGTCGACCACGTTGGAGACGAGGCTCGTCAGTTTGATGGTGTCCTTCTGGTCCTCGAAGAGTTTCATCTCGAGGGCCTTCTGCAGCCTCTCGTTGGTGCGGTAGTCGAACGTCTTGCCATCGATGGCGAGAGCCCCGATGTAGTTCATGATCTCGCGGCGGAAGTCGTCCTTGCGGGAATCGGGGATGTCGATCTTCTCTTCGATCGACCGCATCAGCCGTTCATCCGGTTCTTCATCTTCGCCGGTAAACTTGTTCTTGACCCGTTCGCGCTGCGTGTAGGCCTTGACGTTGTCGATGTAGTTGCCGCACAGGCGCGTGAGGGCATCTTCATCGGCGGCGATGGCGCGCTGGACTTCGTTCTTCACGATGTCGGTGTACTCCTCTTTCACGACCGAGATCAGCTGCCGGAAGTGCTCGCGCTCTTCCTCGCTGCCGATCAGGGAGTGATGCTTCAACCCGGCGTCGAGTTCGTTGAGAACCATGAACGGGTTGAGGCTGGTGGCCGTCGGGTTGACGACGAGCGCGTTGGAGATCTTGTCCTGCACATAGCGTGGGCTGATCCCCTCAAGCCCTTCGTGCCGGGCCTCCTTGCGGAGCTGTTTGACATTGTCGCTGGTGAAGCCCGGCAGGCTTTTGCCGTTGTACAGCTTGAGCTTCTGGATCAGCGTCAGGCCGTGATGCTTGGGCTGTTCGAGCCGGGTGAGAATGGCCCACATGGCGGCCACCTCGATGGTGTGCGGCGCGATGTGCTTGCCCCGGACGCGCTGCTGGTTGTAGTCCTTTTCGTAAATCTTGATCTCATCGTTGAGGATCGTCACATAGGGGATGTCGATCTTGATCGTGCGGTCCCGCAGCGCCTCCATGAATTCGTTGGACTGCAACTTGCGGTATTCCGGTTCGTTCGTGTGGCCCACAATGACCGTGTCAATGTCGGTCTGTGCGAACTTCTTCGGCTTGATCTTGTGTTCCTGCGACGCCCCCAGCAGGTCGTACAGAAAGGCGACGTCCAGCTTGAGGACTTCGATGAACTCGATCATGCCGCGGTTAGCGACGTTGAACTCCCCGTCGAAGTTGAAAGCCCGCGGGTCGGACTCGGCACCGTACTCGGCAATCTTGCGATAGTTGATGTCACCGGTGAGTTCGGTCGAATCCTGGTTCTTCTCGTCCTTGGGCTGAAACGTGCCGATGCCGATCCGGTCCTGTTCGGACAGAAACACCCGCTTGACGACGACCGAGTCGAGCAGTTTGGTCCAGTCTCCTTCACATTTCTCCAGTCGATCCTGGAAGTACCAGCGTGACAGCGGGCAGATGTCCCCTTCGATCTCGACGACGTGCGCCCGTTCCGGTTGACCCTCGTTGAGGTAGCGGCAGACCTCGGCACGATGTGCGGCCGGGATCAGCTGCAGCGGCTCGCCGATCATCGGGTCCCAGGTGACCGAGCCATCGTCCTCCCGCCAGCCGAAGGTGTAGATGGCTCCGTCATCAGTGCGGCTGTAGCGTTCGAGGCCACGCTTGAGCAGTCGTGCAATGGTGGACTTGGAACTGCCCACTGGTCCATGCAGCAGCAACACACGGCGCTCGGTCCCATACTTGAGGGACGCACTCTTGAAGACGTTGACCAGCTCCATCAGGGGGCGCGTCAGTCCGAAGATGGCGTCCTGACGATTGCCGTGCGGGTCGTCGAAGAACTTGTAGCGGGTCATGTCCTTGGAACCTTCGACCGGGTAGGTTCCCTCCGTCATGATCATGTCGTACACGCGCTGGTAGGCGGTGCGCGTGACGGCTGGTCGGGCTTTGACGAGATCCAGATACTCGGAGAACGATCCCTGCCAGTGCTCCTGTCGATAGGCGACAGGGCTCTGACGCTCTGAGATCTGGCTGAGCAGGGTTTGTGCGGTCGTCACGGGCGTTCTCCTTGGTAGGCTCGAATGACTTCGCTCCTGTTCGTATGACGCATGATGCCCGGCAAACGTTCGCTTCCGATGGTCGAATGTGGAGCCAATTCCGCGCCAGCGGACAGCAGCACATCTGTGACTGCCCACCGATCTGCGCAGCGTGACCGCTCGAGTGGCCCCAACGGGTGGTCAGTGAGGAAGGGACGAGTCAGCGACGTGACCGTCCTTGGCCGGGCATCGAATTGCCAAACAGCAGGAGTCGCAGATGTTTGACGTCTCGGGGCGACAAATCGCTCAGGCATCACTCCGGAGGCCGAAGCATCAATTCCGCCCGCGAATTATCCGCAGTTCACCGGGAGGCGACAAGTCCAAACATTTTTCGGCGCAATCTGGCGCGTGTCCATGGAGACAAATAACTCAGCTCCGTAGTCGAGTGACTGTGATCGTTCGCCGGGCAACCCTGCCTGTGCAGGCATCATGTGCGGTTTGGATGAACCTCGATGCGTGCGGCTGACTGCCGGAGCAACATGCCTCAATCCTGTCCCAATCGCGACGATTGAGCCAAGTCCATTGCATACGCGACAGGAATTCCCGAAAACTGGCACATGGATCGCACTCCGCCTACCACCGGCACCTCCCGCATCAGACCTTCGGGAACCCGTCACGAGGGGTCCATGCCGCTGGCGTCATATCCTCAAAACGACTTATTCGACGAAACGTTCGATCACGACGGCCAGCCTCGCCCCGGATGCGAGGCTCTGGTCGGTCGCCTGCAGATGCTGACCGAGCGGGATTTGGCGCAACATCAGCGCACCGCCGACACTGCCATGCTCCAGATGGGCATCACCTTTCAGGTGTACGGCGACGATCAGGCGGGGGAGCGGATCTTCCCGTTCGACATTCTGCCGCGTTTGATTCGACTCGAAGAGTGGCAGCACGTCGAAGCGGGCCTGAGGCAGCGGATCACCGCCCTCAACCTGTTCCTCGACGACGTCTACAACGACCAGCGAATCATCAAAGAGGGACTCATCCCCGAGTCGCTGATCGCGACCGCCGTGCCCTTCCGTAAGGAGTGCCGCGGACTCAAGCCTCCCAAGGGGATCTGGTGTCACGTGACCGGGACCGATCTGGTTCGCGATCGCGACGGCACCATCTATGTGCTGGAGGACAATCTGCGGGTGCCCTCCGGCGTGTCGTACGTCATCGAGAACCGGGCCGTCATGAAGCGTACGTTCCCGCAGATCTTCGAGGGCTTCCAGATCGCCTCGGTCGAGGATTACCCCGATCATCTGCTGGAAACGCTGCAGACGACGGCACCGGCGGGCGTCGATGCGCCGGTCACAGTGGTGCTGACGCCGGGTGTGTACAACTCCGCGTACTTCGAGCACTCGTTCCTGGCTCACGAGATGGGCGTCGAACTGGTCCAGGGGTCCGACCTTGTCGTGGAAAACGATGTCGTCTACATGCGCACCACGCGCGGACTGCGGCGGGTCGATGTCATCTACCGGCGGATTGACGATGACTTTCTCGACCCGCTGACGTTCCGGCGAGATTCCATGCTGGGCGTCCCGGGGCTGATGAACGCCTATCGCAAGGGGAATGTCACGCTGGCCAATGCCCCGGGAGGCGGCGTCGCCGACGACAAGGCGGTGTATGTGTATGTCCCAGAAATGATCCGGTTCTATCTCGGCGAAGAGCCGATTCTCCCGAATGTGCCGACCTATCTCTGCCATGAGCCGGATCACTGCGATCACGTCCTGAAGAACACCGAGAAGATGGTCGTCAAGCCGACCAACGAATCGGGAGGCTATGGCATAGTCATCGGTCCCCAGTCGTCCGAGGCGGAGTTGGAGGAGTGTCGCCGCCGCATTTCTGCCGAGCCTCGGAACTGGGTCGCCCAGCCGATGCTGTTCCTCTCCACGGTGCCAACGTTTCTGAACAAACAGGTGGAGCCGCGTCACGTCGATCTGCGACCGTTCATTCTGCATGGTGATCGTACGTGGGTGCTGCCCGGCGGACTGACGCGGGTCGCACTGCGGAAGGGTTCGACCATCGTCAACTCCTCCCAGGGAGGAGGCAGCAAGGACACCTGGGTGCTGGCCGCCGATTCCGACGTCAACCGGTTTGCGACCAGTTCGACCGCGATGCCCCAGGGAGGCGCATCCTGATGCTGTGCCGCGTCGCTGAGAGTGTGTTCTGGATGAGTCGGTATATCGAGCGGGCGGAGAACATCGCCCGCATCATCGATGTCAATCAGAACATGGCCCTGGACGACCATGCCTCCGGGCAATGGGCTCCGCTGGTCGCGATCACCGGAGACCAGGCGGACTTCGACAGGCGTTACACAACGCTGACGCGCGAGAATGTGCTGACGTTTCTGGTGATCGACCCGGAGTACCCGAACTCGATTCTCAACTGCGTGAGGAACGCCCGCGAGAACGCCCGCACCATCCGCGAACTCATCAGCGTCGACATGTGGGAAGAGGTCAACGCCTTCCACCACTTCATGGAGCGATCGGCCCGCGACAAGACACTGCTGTACAATCCGCACATCTTTCTCTCGCACGTCAAGCGCGCCAGCCACACGATTGACGGGCTGACGAACGCCACCATGTCGCATGGGGAGGCGTGGAACTTTGGACAGATTGCCCGCCTGCTGGAACGGGCTGACAAGACGTCGCGAATCCTCGACGTCAAATACTTCATTCTGCTGCCCAGCATCGAGGAGGTCGGCTCGCCGATCGAGACCAATCAATGGGCGGCGTTGCTCAAGTCGGCCAGCGGTCTGCACATGTACCGTTGTCGTCACGGACGGATCAAACCCGCCACCGTCGCCGAGTTCCTGCTGCTGAATCCCCACTTCCCCCGGTCCGTCAGGCACTGCCTCATCGGGGCCGAGCAATCGCTGCTCGAGGTGAGCCAGTCTCCGCGAGGCACCTTCACCAACCGGGCCGAGCAACTGCTCGGTCGCCTGCGTTCCCAGCTGGACTTCAGCCAGATCGACGACGTCATCGATCGCGGCTTGCACGAGTTCATCGACGACCTGCAGCGACGGTTGAACCAAGTCGGGGCCGCCATCCACGAGAGCTTTTTTGCCGGCACACCGACCGCCGGCACCATGACCCAGGAGAGCCGTCAGTGACCTTTTGTCTGGGAATGAAGGTGGAGAGTGGACTGGTGGGCATTGCGGATACGCGCGTGACCACCGGCAGCGAAGTCATTCAGGCGCGCAAGGTCAGCGTGTATGACTACGGCGGCCACTCCTTTTTCCTGATGACCTCCGGTCTGCGGTCGGTGCGAGACAAGGCACTGACGTATTTTCAGGAGCGTCTTGACGACCCGAACCTGAAATGTGATCGGTTGTACAAGGCGGTGAACCTGTTCGCCGAGCAGTTGCGGCGCGTCGCGGAGGAGGACAAGACGTTTCTGGAAGCCAGTCACCTCAGCTTCAACCTGTACTCCATTATCGGTGGACAGTTGGAGCACGACGCGGATCACAAGCTGTATCTGCTGTATCCGCAGGGGAACTGGATCGATGTCGGGCCGGGAACTCCGTACTCCATCATTGGTGAATCGGGATACGGCAAACCGATCCTGGACCGGACGCTGCGCTACGGCGATCCGATGAATCATGCCCTCAAGGTCGGGTGTCTCGCCTTCGACTCGACGCGGATCAGTGCTTCCAACGTCGACTTCCCGATCGACGTCGTCCTGTTCAGTTCCCAGACGAAACGCGTGCATCAACATCGTTACGAAAAGCAGGATCTCGCCGAGCTGTCCGGCCTCTGGCAGCAGCGTCTGCGGGAAGCAGTCCGGGAGTTGCCTTCCTCCTGGGTGGCGGATGCTTTTCCCGAAGAGATGGGTGGCGGCCGGACTGTTCCCTTGCCTGCTGCAGAAACCGGATAGGACGACCCCACGCACCGTGCGCCTGCGCATTGCTCATCAACTCGACTTTCGCTATTCGGCACCGGTCACCTGTGAACCGCTGGCTGTGCGTCTGCGGCCGCGCTGTGATGGGCTGCAGCACGTGATCGAGTTTCACCAGTATGTGGAGCCTGCGCCCGCCGGTCGCTCCGAAGTGCTCGATCTCGAAGGGAATGCCGTCCAGCGCGTCTGGTTCTCCGAGGCGTTCACGCAATTGCGTCTGGGGATGTCGGCCCTGGTGCAAATCGACCGGTCGAATCCTTTCGACTTCCTGCTGGACCCGGTGGCGACAACGCTGCCGGTGTCGTATTCGTCGGCGGAATACGCGGCCATTGCGAGCTACTTCGCTCATGGACAGCCCGACGCCCCGTTGATGAACCTGGTGCAGCAGGTCCGCCGTGAGGTGGACGAACAAACGGTACCGTTCCTGACCCAGCTGGCGGCCACGATTCGAGACACCTGCGAGATGACCGTCCGCGAGACGGGAGATCCCTGGCCACCGGAGCAGACGCTCTCTGAGCGGCGCGGCTCCTGTCGCGATCTGGCGGTACTCTACAACGCGTGCTGTCGACTGGCGGGGTTTCCGGCCCGCTTCGTCAGCGGATACCAGTGGCAGGAGGAGTCTGACGTGCACGCGTTGCATGCCTGGTCCGAGGTCTATCTGCCCGGAGCCGGCTGGCGGGGGTTCGATCCCTCATTCGGACTGGCGGTTCTCGACGCCCATGTGGTGGTGGCGACCAGCGCGCATCCAGCGGGTGCGGCGCCGACATCGGGATCCTTCCGCGGAAACGACATCTCCTCGACACTCGAAGCGCACGTGCAGATTCAGCGGGTCGAGTGACTCACGCGGGCGCAGCAGGTTCGCCCCGCTTCTCCGGCGGTACGAGCTTGTCCAGCACGCCGTTAACGAACTGCGGAGACTGGGCATTGCCGAACTTACGGGCAAGGTCCAGGGCCTCATCAATCACGACGCGATGCGGCGTATCGGTCTGGATGAGTTCGAAGGCTCCCAGACGCAGGCAGTTGCGATCGGTGGCGGCCATGCGAAAGAGCTTCCAGTTTTCGGCGGCCGACTGGATCTTTTCGTCGAGCAGGGCGCGATACTCCATCACACCTGAAAAGAGCACCCAGGCAAACTTGCGGAGATCGTCATTGCTGATGCGTTCCCGGATCATGCCGGCAACGGTCTGCATGTCGATGTCGGGATTGAGGTCGACCTGGTAGAGCATCTGCAGGACGACTTCCCGGGCTTTACTGCGACGTGTCATGATCTCCTGCCTCTCTGCACCTGGACGACTGCGCACGATCAGGCTGTTGCGAGTGGGGGGCAACCGCGGCGATCAAGCCAGCGGCGGCAGCATCTGCATCAGCTGCACCATTTCGAGGGCCGCCAGTGCAGCCTCGGTTCCTTTGTTTCCCGCCTTGCCGCCGGCGCGGTCCAGTGCCTGTTCCATCGTATGACAGGTCAGCACACCGAACAAGATGGGGACTTCCGACTTTTGGGCCGCCTGCACCAATCCATGTGCCACCGACATGTTGATGTAGTCGTGGTGCGGCGTGTCTCCCTGGATCACGACCCCCAGCGCGATGACCGCCACGAACTGTCCTGTGAGCGCCACTCGTTCGCAGGCGAAAGGGAGCTCGAACGATCCGGGGACGCGGAACAGACGAATCTGGTCCTCGCCAGCTCCCCGCTCTTGGAGCGTCCTCCGTGCACCGTCGATCAGGCGATCCATGATGTCGGCATGCCAGCGTGCCGCCACAATGGCATACGTCCCACCCCCGGCGTGAATCGTGTCCTCAGGCTCAGCAGGATGTTGCTTCATGGATGGAGATTATACTGCCTCGCCCATATCGGGCTATGGTGACCGGTTTCACGATCAATGGTCATGATCCGCAAGAAGCCAGCCGTCGGCGTCCGGCGGGACCAGGCCGGGTCTGATTGCCGCGGATTCCAGATGTCGGCAAATGGTCAAACATTTGTAGGCACTGGCGCATATGACAGGAAGATTTGATGAATTCTTGAGTAAGGACCACTTGCAGCGCCAGTGACCTTCCCTCAGGATTCTCCACAATTCCCGGAGTAGGGACGAAACGTTTCGGCGAAACCGCTCGCCGCATCGGTGTCGCATTCCATAGAGAGTCGTTCAGAGATGAGCTTTGCGTCTCGGCCGCCGTCCACCGGGTGGGAACCCGTCATGCTGCCCGGGCCTGTGCCGGGGCAGGTGTGGGTCTGGTTCAAACCGATGCAAGCGCCCCAATCGCTGATCCTGAAGGTGCCTCCGGAGGTCTATCAGGCCTTGGGCCCCCAGCTCACGATGCGTCGACTGCTGACGGCCGCGGCGACTGATCCGGCGGAGGTCGACACCTGGACCGTGCAGGGAATGGCCTATCCGGCCCAGGGAGGTCTCAATCCGCTGCTCGATCTGCCGGTGCCACCACCGGCCCCCTGGGGAGATCCGGGCGTGGCGGTCATCATGCGGACCGCCGTCGCTGCACCTTTCACCTCTCCGCCCGCCCTTGCCCCCTCGCTGGTGAATGCCGGCACTGCCGATCTGATGGAGGCCTTCGAGGCGGACTGGCAGGCGCTGCTGCTGATCGAACGGCAGCTGGAGGGAGTCCGCAAGCAACTGGGGGCGATTCAGGGCCGATTGCAGTCACTCAACCGCGACCTCAGTCCCGACGAGCGACGCCATGCCGACAACCAGGACAACAAGGACTGGCAGGACGCGCGCCGCTGGCTGCGGGACGCGTCGGCCCAGGTCTCCAGGTACATCCGGGATCATGACATCGGAATGGTGAGCGCCGCCGGCAATCGCAATCGCTTCGAGAAGATCTACACCGAGCACATCGTACCCCGCAGCCCCTGCGAAGGTCTGATGGCGATCCAGCGCGAGTTCGAACAGCATCGCAAGACAGCCCAGTCACTGCTGTTGCAAATGCAGGCGGCTCATGCGAATGCCGGGCGTGACGGAGTTCAGCGGGCCCAGCAGGTGCTCGGTCGCATTGCGGCCAAGGTGCGCAATGCGCGGTCATCCCGGTCGTGAGTCCTCGCTTGCGGTCTCGCAGGCCCGATTGACGTGAGAGTCCGTTGGTACGGCGAAACCGCAAGCGGCCGGCGACTCAGCTCAGGTTCATGCTCATCAGGAACTCCTCATTCGTCTTGGTGCGACGCATCCGGCTGGTGAGCAGTTCCATCGCTTCGACCGGGCTCATGTCGTTGAGCACTCGGCGCAGAATCCAGACTCGCTTGAGTTCGTCCTCCTGCATCAACAATTCTTCGCGGCGGGTGCCCGACTTGTTGACGTCGATCGCCGGCCAGATACGCTTCTCGACCATCCGGCGGTCGAGATGCAGCTCGGTGTTGCCGGTCCCCTTGAACTCCTCAAAGATCACCTCGTCCATTCGCGAACCGGTATCAACGAGGGCCGTAGCGATGATCGTCAGGCTGCCCCCTTCTTCGACCGCCCGGGCCGCCCCGAAGAACCGCTTGGGATGCTGCAAGGCGTTCGCATCGACACCGCCCGTCAGAATCTTGCCGGAGTTCGGGCACTCGGTATTCCAGGCGCGGGCCAGTCGTGTGATCGAATCGAGAAAGATCACCACGTCATGTCCATACTCGACCATTCGGCGCGCCTTCTCGATGACCATCTCGGACACCTGGATGTGACGGCTGGAGGGCTCGTCGAACGTGCTGGAGATGACCTCGCAGTTCGGCCCTTTCACCTGCCGCTCCATGTCCGTGACCTCCTCGGGGCGTTCGTCAATCAGCAGCACGATGACGTACGCCTCGGGATGATTCTCGATGACAGCCTTGGCCAGCTGCTGCAGTAGTACGGTCTTTCCCGCACGGGGTGGGCTGACAATCAGTCCGCGTTGCCCCAGACCGATCGGGGCGACAATATCGACAACCCGCGTGCTGAGCAGTTCCGGCTTCGTCGCCAGCCGCAGCCGCGACTCAGGGTGAAACGGCGTCAGGTCGTCGAAGGGCACTTTTTCCGAGAGCAGGTTGGGGTCCTGTCCGTTGATGGCCTCGACCCGCAGCAGGGCGAAGTACCGTTCGCTCTCCTTGGGGGGGCGAATCTGGCCGGCGACCGTGTTGCCATTGCGCAGGCCGAAGCGCCGGATCTGACTGGGCGACACATAGATGTCGTCGGGGCAGGGGAGGTAGTGGTAGTCGGGACTCCGCAGGAATCCGAAACCGTCGGGCAGGATCTCCAGCGTCCCCTCGCCGAACATCAGGCCGTTCATCTTCGTCCGCTCCTTGAGGATGCGGAAGATGAGGTCCTGCTTCTTCAGACCGGTGTACTCGGAAATCTTCTCATGCCGGGCGAGTTCCAGCAGTTCCTTCATGGTCATGCGCTGCAATTCAGCGATGTGAATGTCGTCGCTGCGCTTGATCTCCTCGTACCGCGCATTGGCCGGATGAGGAGCGTCCTCCTCCAGTTCGTCCTCACGATCCAGTTCAGGAGCTTCCGCAGTCGCGACATTGGCCGAAGCCGTGCGTGAGGCAGCCCGTCGGATGGTGATGGGAGGATTCTCGTGGTCGATGGTAACGCCGTCGGTGAGTGCCGGACGGGCGGTGGATTTCGTCGTCTTGGCCATGGATCTGGCTTTCCTGCGTCGAAAGAAAACTGGGGCGTGCAAACAGTCGGATTCAGTTTCAGAAGCGTGCGGGCTTGACACTCGCCGCCGCCCCGGGAGTAGTGCGCGACGGCGACGAAATGTCTCCAGAGGCGGTTCGCGAGATCGAGGGAAATCTTGTCTCTAGAAACTCCAGCAGCGCCTCACCTGCGGCGGCGATGGTCCCGGAATTATCGATGACGGCATCTGCGGCGTGTCGTTTGCGGTCGAGCGGCCATTGACTCGCTTCCCTGTTGCGCAGATCTTCCGCACTCCAGACGCGTGATGCCTGCACGCGGCGGAGGCGTTCGGAGTCCGGCGCGTCCACGAACACAGTGGCGTCACACAGCTGGGTCCAGCCGGCTTCGAGGACAACGGCGGCATCGAACAGTATCACGTCGAGACCCTCCTCAAGGCGCGCCTGCTGAATGATCTGCTGCATCCGCGACTTCATCACCGGATGCACAATGCTTTCGAGGGCTTGCCGGTTCCGGACCTGTGCGGTACTCGTCCCGAACACAGACTGCGCCAGCCAGGAGCGATCAACGCGTCCCTGCTTCACGCACGCGTTTCCAAACTGTTCGACGAGCGCCTGCTGGATATCGGGGAAGGTGAGCACCTCGTGCCCGATCGCATCGGCGTCAATCAACAGCACCCGCAGCCGTGCGGACAGCCACCGCGCCAGCGACGACTTCCCGCTCCCGATGCCGCCGATGAACGCGACGACCGGAACCGGTGAACCAGTGTTGTGTGGAGAGACATCCATGTGTGGTGAAATCTGCTGAACCGACGGCCGGGCCCGGCGCAAGAATGTCGTGTCAGACGTTAGGAAGGGAGTCGTATGCCCGTATATTCAGTGCAGGGAGATAGTGTCGGTCGAGGCAGCTGACAGACGAATTCGCAAATCAACAGAGTGCCGGGAAAGCAGATTCGGACGCTGGCCGAAGGACAGTGTGTCGCAAATCGTTGAAGGCGTATCGTGTGTGAATGCTCTGGGAAGGGGTACGAGGTGACACACCGATGGTCGCGGATGACATGACGATTGTCAACGACGGGGCCATCCCGGCTCACTAAATCTTCACAGAATCGCCCAGCGGGACCGTCGAATTCAGACATCGCCGCGGGTCGTCGGGGCGATACTTGCATCCGCCTTGTCCGCCGGAATGCACCCTCGCTCGCGCGTTGGAGTTCACGCGTCAGCGAACTCCGGCAGCGGTCCATCGCAGGGGGCACGCCTATCGGCAACTCATGAATCAGACGGAGGTTAGCGACAAATAGCCTCCGAGCCAGCGGACGAAACGCTTGCCTCGAACATCCTTCGGCTCAACCGAGTGACCTCTGGCAAGAGCCTGTCTCGAAACAGCTTGAAGGCTCGACTCCAACTCCCGGAACTTCCGCCCTGCTCCCGGCGTCGAAACTGGCCACTCCGACGACGTCCACCGCTCCCCGCGGCAACTCTTCATCTCGTCAATTCATCCGTTCACCGAGATGCCGCTCATCCAGTCCTGCAGCGCACGCACTCTTGGTGCGGGGTTTGCCATCAGGTATTCGATGGCACGCACCATCGCCAGGCAGCCGGGCATGGTTGTCACGCAGGGAACGCCGTAGGTGACGGCCGCCGCACGAATGCGGCCTTCGTCAGTGCGTGAGCCTTTGCCGCTGGGAGTGTTGAAGATGAACTGCACGTCGCCGTTGGCCATCAGATCGAGCAGGTTGGGTCTCCCCTCCTGCAGCTTGCGGACGTTCTCGACATTCAAGCCGGCCTCCCGCAGAAAGCTGGCGGTGCCCGACGTCGCGATGATCCGGAATCCCAGTTCCTGCAGACGTCGTGCTGGTTCGATGATCGATCGCTTGTGGGCATCGGCCATCGTCATGAAGACGGTCCCCTCGCGTGGCAGGTCGATGCCCGCCGCCAGCTGACTCTTGGCGAACGCTGCTGCGAAGTCGTCGTCAATGCCCATGACTTCGCCGGTCGAGCGCATCTCGGGACCGAGGATGATGTCGACCCCCGCGAACCGGGAGAAGGGAAAGACACTTTCCTTGACGGACGTGTGTTCGGGCCACACCTCCTGTGTGAAGCCCTGGTCACGCAGGGACACGCCCACCATGATCTTGGCCGCCATCCGGGCCAGCGGCAGCCCCGTCGCCTTCGACACGAAGGGCGATGTTCGCGAGGCCCGGGGGTTCACTTCGAGGATGTAGACGTCGTTGCGGAGCGTGGAGCAGGGAGGGTGGAGCGAACCATCCTTCTTCTCAACTCTCAACTCTGGACTCTCAACTCTCTTGACTGCGAACTGAATGTTCATCAGCCCACGGACCTGCAGCTCCTGCGCCAGGGCGTATGTCGCCTGTTTGATCTCGTCGATCGTCTCCTGACCGAGCGAATAGGGAGGCAGCGCACACGCCGAATCACCGCTGTGCACACCGGCCTCCTCGATGTGCTCCATCACACCACCGACCAGCGTCGTTTCTCCGTCGGAGATGGCATCGACATCGACTTCAATGGCGTCTTCCAGGAACTTGTCGATGAGCACCGGATGATCGGGCGAGGCGTCGACTGCGTGCGTCATATAGTGCACGAGCTGCGACTCCTCGTAGCAGATCTCCATCGCCCGGCCCCCGAGCACATAGCTGGGACGCACGAGCACCGGATAGCCGATGCGTGCCGCCTGCGTCCGCGCCCCCTCCACATCAGTCGCCGTTCCATTGGGGGGCTGGCGCAAACCGAGCTTTTCGAGAATCATCTGGAAACGCGCACGATTCTCGGCAGCATCGATCATGTCGGGACTGGTTCCGATGATCGGCAGCCCCGCCGCCTCGAGGCCGCGTGCGAGGTTGAGCGGCGTCTGCCCCCGAACTGGACGATGACTCCATCCGGCTGCAGACGGTCGGCGATGTTGAGGACATCCTCGGTCGTCAGCGGCTCGAAGAACAACAGGTCCGACGTGTCGTAGTCGGTGGAGACGGTCTCGGGATTCGAATTGACCATCACACTCTCGACGCCCAGTTCCTCCATGGCGAACGACGCCTGACAGCAGCAGTAGTCGAACTCGATCCCCTGACCGATGCGATTGGGCCCCCCACCGAGAATCATCACGCGACGGAATGCGGAAGCGGGCTCTGCAGAATCCGACTTCCGACTTCCGACTTCCGACGTCACCGGCCCGGCGCTTCATCCTCGCTCTCATACGTCGAGTAGTAGTAGGGCGTGTAGGCCTCGAACTCCGCAGCGCAGGTATCGACCTGCTTGAACGTGGCGACGATGCCGCGGGCGATGCGATGACGGCGGACATCCATCTCGCTCGCCTGCCACCAGTAACCGAGTTGTCGATCCGAGAACCCGTTCTGTTTCGCCCGCCGCAGCAGGTCGTCGTCAGCGTGTGAGAGCAGGTCGACGCGGCGAATCTCCTCTTCGAGGGCGATCAGATCGCGGATGCTGCGCAGGAACCAGGGGTCGATCCACGTCAGTTCGTGCACGTCCTCGACACTCATGCCGGACTTGAGGGCGTAACGAATGTAGAAGATGCGTTCTGCATTGGGGGTGGCGAGATTGCGGCGAATCTCCTCGGTCGAGGGTTGCCGGTCGGTCCCCCAGAAGTCCTGCTTGCCTCCGCCCAGTCCGAAGTGACCGATCTCCAGGCCGCGCAGCGCCTTCTGCAGCGACTCCTTGAAGGTGCGGCCGATCGCCATCGTTTCACCCACCGACTTCATCTGCACGGTCAGTGTGGGGTCGGCATCCGGGAACTTCTCGAACGTCCAGCGGGGAATCTTGGTGACGACATAATCGATCGTCGGCTCGAAGCAGGCCAGTGTCTCTCGGGTGATGTCGTTGGGGATTTCATCCAGCCGATAACCGACCGCCAGCTTGGCGGCGATCTTGGCGATCGGGAAACCGGTGGCCTTTGATGCGAGGGCCGACGAACGGCTGACGCGCGGGTTCATCTCGATGATGGTCATCCGCCCGGTCTGCGGATTGACCGCGAACTGGACGTTCGAGCCCCCGGTCTCGACGCCGATCTCCCGGATGCACGCGAACGTCGCATCCCGCATCCGCTGGTATTCCTTGTCGGTCAGCGTCTGAATCGGCGCGACGGTGATGGAATCGCCCGTGTGCACGCCCATCGGATCGAAGTTCTCGATCGAACAGATGATGACGCAGTTGTCGGCACAATCGCGCATCACCTCCATCTCGAACTCTTTCCAGCCGAGTACCGATTCTTCCAGCAGCACCTCAGTGACGGGAGAGAGCTTCAATCCGTAGCGGACCTTGTCCTCGAACTCTTCGCGGTTGTAGGCAATGCCTCCGCCGGTGCCTCCCAGGGTGTAGCTGGGGCGGATGATGATTGGCAGGCCGATGTCGTCCAGTGCCGCGCGGGCCTCCTGCATGTTGTGGACGGTGTGCGAGCGGGGGACATCCAGCCCGATTTTGAGCATCGCTTCTTTGAACGATTCGCGTCCCTCGGCCTTCTGGATGACGTCGGCTCGCGCACCAATCATCTCCACGTCGTACTTCTCGAGTACGCCCTCCCGCCACAGGCTCATCGCCGTGTTCAGCCCCGTCTGTCCCCCCAGCGTCGGCAGCAGGGCATCGGGACGTTCCGCCTCGATGATCTTCTCCACGTACTGCCAGGTGATCGGCTCGATGTACGTCCGGTCGGCAGTTTCCGGATCGGTCATGATCGTCGCCGGGTTCGAGTTGACCAGCACCACCTCATAACCTTCGTCGCGCAGCGACTTGCAGGCCTGCGTGCCGGAATAATCGAACTCGCAGGCCTGACCGATGATGATCGGACCCGAACCAATGATCAGAATCTTGTGGAGGTCGTCGCGTCGGGGCACGGGCTCTCAAACGGGCAGAGGGTGAAGGGGGACTGGCCTGAGGCGAACGGCAACGGAGAGAAAACCAGCACGCAGCGACAGCCAGTGCGTTTGTGGACACACTCGCTGGCGCGTCGTGCTTGTCTGGCGGATCCTGTTCATGCCATCATTCGCTAAACCGGGATGCGCAAAATTCTCACCACGGTAGCGAACTTTCCGGCTGATTCAAGGGGATGAATGAAATCCTCCAGTTGACGACGTCCGCGAGCATCATGACCCCGGCCCTTCACTGCGCATGAACGCCATCAGATCGGCCACATCCTGCGGGGACAGGTCCTTCTCCAGACCCGTCGGCATGAAAGACTTCCCGGTCCCCGACATCTCTTCAATCTCGATGCGCAGCACCTGGTGCTCCTTGCCCTGCGGGTCGGCCAGTGTGAGGCTGTTGGCCGTTTCAGACTTGATGAGTCCCGCCAGGCTCCGCCCGTCCTGCAGCAGCACGACATAGCCGCGGTACTTCTGCTCGACCGCCTGATCCGGATCGAGGATCGCGGTCAACAGCGCGTCTGAGGACTTGTTCTGCAGGGCTGCGAGTTTCGGACCCAGCTCATTGCCGATCTCCGCATGCCGGTGACAGTTGGAACACAGCTTCTGAAACAACACCGCCCCCCGCGTGCTATCGCCGGCGAGTGACTTCGCCGGCTCGAACGCCGCGAGTACCTCCTGTCGATCGGAAGCGTCGGTCGTGCCCCACAGTCGGCGGGCCCGATCGCGCACTGGTCGCCGGCCATATCCGACGAGCTGCAGACGCGTTGCGGCGTCGATGTCGGTCCGGGGGATGACATCCGCCTCCAGTGCGTCGAGGAACGTCAGCAGCCAGGCCTCCCGCGAGATCAGTGTGGAGACAATCTCAGTACGCAGGGCCGGAGTGGCACTCCGCCACTGCTCCAGTAAACGCTCGGCGAACTCCTCAGGCTGCAGACGTGAGAGCGTTTCGACGGCGGCGACCTGCAATTCACTCGATTCCCGGGGCGAGAGCAGCGAGAAGAGAAAGTCGGCATCGTCGCGGGCCGTCTCCCGTTCCTGCCCCAGAAGGTTTGCGGCCATCACCCGGCGCGACACGTCGACCGCCGGATCCCGGGCCAAAGTGCGGGCCTGATGGAAGAGCGGTGCTGTCGCAGTGCGCAGTTCCCTCCGAGAGCTGATCCCAGCGGACCTTGCGTCGTCGGAGCGCTTCCAGACAACTCCCGAGGCTGACAAACTGCCAGTCTTCCGCGGCCACAGTCGAGTCATGGGGCGCGATGGAGCCGATGAGTTCCTCGGCTCCAGCCGTCACGTTGTCCCCCAGGGCCGTCGCAATCAAATCCTGCAGCAATCGTGTTCGAGAGGCGATATGTGATCGGTCACTGAGCAACGCCTGCGTCATGTCGGCGGCATGCACTCGTGACGAACTGAGAACCGCCGCACGGATCCACGGGTCATCGGCATCGTGCAGCGCAATCTCCATGAGCGCGTCGGCGATTCCCGCCAAGTCCACATCACCCAATGCGAGTGCCAACTGAAATCGGACCCCCTGGTCGGTGTGTGCGGACAGCGGGAGCAGGGCGTCCAGCAGTTGTGGGTGTTCTGCGAGTCGCGGCTCACAGAAGCGAATGGCCCACCGGACGACGCGAGGGTCCGCATCGTGCAGCGCCTGTCGCAGTGGCTCATCGTCGAGCTGCCCCAGACCGTCGAGGGTTCCCAACGCATGCACGCGGGCCAGCGGAGCCGGATGCGTCGCCACCATCTTTTGCAGCAGTGGCACAGCCGTGGAGTCGGGCCGCTCGATGAGCAGGCGTTGGGCGGTGTCACGCTGCCAGCCATTTTCACTGGCGAGCCGTGCCACCAGTTCGTCCGTCGTCCATGAAGTCAGATCGGGCAACGCCGCGAGCGGCTGATCGTCCCGGGCGAGGCGGTAGATGCGTCCCCGGTTATGCCCGGCATACAGGTCGAGCTGGGCCTGCCAGGCTTCCGGGATCCACTCGGGATGCTCGATCACCTCCCGATACATGTCGCAAATCCACAGTGACCCGTCGGGGGCGCCAAGCAGATGCACCGGTCGAAACCAGTTGTCGCTCGAACTGAGGAATTCGCTGTGCTCTTCGCCGGGATGTCGCTCCCCCCGAAACGTCACTCCGTCACGCATCAGCAGGATGCGGCTGACCAGGTTGTGGACCGACTCGCTCACGAGGGCCTGTTCGATTGCGCCGGCAGCGATTGCCTCCTGTATCCAGTGTTCATCCCGCAAAATGTGAGGGCTGCATGCCGATGTGAACCGGTCCAGTGCGAACAGGTCGTTGAAGCGATCGAGCGTGCGACTCGTGGGATACACGGGCGGCGCATGTGCCGGCTGTGTGAGATACACCTTGGGGGACGGAGCGGGAACGTACGGGTTCCGCTGCAGGTAGCGATCTTCAATGGCGAAGTGGAACAACGGTTGGCTGTTCTGGTTGCCGAACCACTCCCCCCAGTCGCTGCGAGAGCGTCCATACTGGCTCTGGCCGCTGACCGGCTCCAGCAGACCTTCGTCGGGGCGAATCCGGCTGTCACGGCCGCTGATGTCCACCTGCGTGCCGGTTTTCGATGAAGTGATCAGGAAGTTGGTCGTGCCCGAGGAGAGATACAGCCAGTTGTCGATGTCTGGTGTGAAACCGCTGACCCGGTGCTGGGGGTTGGCCTCGTCGAAGCCTGAATAAAGCACTTCGCGAACGTCCGCCCGCCCGTCGTCGTCGGTGTCTTTTGCGAAGATCACATCGGGGGCTCCACACACGAGGGCCCCATCACGCCAGGGCAGCACACCGGTCGGGAACGTGAGGTCGTCGAGGAACGTCACTCCCTCGTCGAACCGGCCGTCTTTGTCGGTATCCGAGAGCACGCGGATGCGACCACCGGGCGGACCGTCCCATGGATGCCGTGCCTCATCGTCGGTCCGAGGCACATCGGGATTGCCGCGCGGATAGTCTCCCATCTCGACGACCCACAGCCGTCCGTCGGCACCCAGTGCCATGTGAATCGGATCGCGGATCAGCGGCTCGGATGCGATGACGTCGATGTGGTACCCCGCAGGCACCGTGAAGCGAGAGACCGCGTCCTCCGCCGAGAAGGGGCCGGCCTGTCCGGTGCGGTCGAACATCTCGTGCACGCGTCGGAGGATGACATCTTCGGTACCGGTCGACCAGCGGCCCGGCTGATTGTAATAGACCATCGAAAAGTCGACTTCGTAACCGCCTTCGGGACGCATCCGCTCGGAGGCGACGTAACCGAAGACATCGTTGGCGTAGGCACTCACCCAGACCGGCAACGCGTGTGCATCACCGGCGGAGAGCAACGGACCCAGTTCCCGCTGGATGCGATGAACGTAGTCGACGCACACCTCGCCCCCCAGAAAGACCATCGCGAACGAGTCACCGAACCGCCAGACCTGGATCGGCATCGGGTACGTTTCCGGCAGGCGTCCCATGCGCTGGTGGATGGCGAGCATGTTCTCAGCATGTTGCCGCACCTGCGGACGTTCGCTCCCCAGGTTGTGCTGCAACTCATCAATCGTGGGCCGGTCGATCGGCAGACCGGCATAACCAAACGACGCCTGCGGGTCGGCGGTGATCTCACGCATGTCGCCGCCGATCAGTCGATCCACCTCATCGGCGATTTCGTGGCCCTGTGCCTGTGCCGACTCGAGCACTTTCTCGCGGTCCTTATCGGGGTTCTGATCGGCACCGCAGCCAATCGTGCACAGGGCGGTCGCTTCGGGATGAGCGGCTTCGAGGTACTTCGCGGCATACCCGGCCCAGTCGCCATTCACCCGGTTGTACTCGCCGCCAAAGGTGGTGCAGTGACAGGCATAGTTGAACACGAGACCGCGAATGTGCTGACCAGTCGGATCGGTGATCTTCACCACCGGCAGACTGTGGTCGACGGGTCCCTCGCGGTTGACGCCGAACCCGCTCCAGACGCCGTCGGTGAGCAACCGGCGATTGACGGCAAACGATGCCTCTCCGCTGGCATGGAACATGCGTCCGGGTTGCAGGTCGGCGAAGGCTTGCCCCACGGCGTCGACGATCTTATCGGCCATCGACTGGGTGTAGCGGTCGGTCGCTGCCTGCTGGGTGTCTGAGAGGGGCACCGCGAACAGGTTCGTCAGTCCTCCGGAAACGTGGGGCGTGGTGTGCGAGTGAGTGCAGCAGATAACGAAGTGATCGCGGGTGACGTGATGTGCGGCGTCGATCCGCTCGTGAATCGCTTTCGTCAGCGTGCCCGGAAAGCCGATGGTATCGACCGACAAGAGCACGAACGGGGACCCGTTGTCGCCCGATCGCATCACCAGGCAGCGAGCGTACAGAGGTTCATCGACGTCCGGGGCCGGCTCGGTGCGGTTGCCATAGCCCGACAGACGCAGCGGTTCAGTGGGGGTGATGTCGGTTCGGGCAAAGCCGAACTGCAACGAGTCGGCAGCCTCGGCCGGGGCGAATTCGGCATGCAGACACAGGGCCACTGCGACGAGGGAAACGAGCAGGCGCAGCATGGGGTGACTTCCGGGGAAGGATGGGGTGGCTTCATTGTCAATGTCTGTCGTCCAACGTCAACTATACCGGAGATCGTCTGGCAGCGGGACCAGAGACGCGGTAGGATGAGAAGGCCGAAACGCACTCGACCGCGCGGTGTGTAAGTTCGGTGAAGTTCGCCTTCGTCGTGTGGATGGTCATGCGCTCCCTGCAACACGCGTCACGTCCGATGAGTCGGCGTTCTCTGCTTCGGCAACGAGCCGGAGTTGCGACGCTCGACTACGTGTTACTGATGGGGGTGGTGCTGCCGCTGGCAGCGGTAGTCATTCCGCTGGCGATGCGGGCCATGCGACTGGTGTTCGAGTTTGCCGCCGTCACTATCTCGTGGGCATTTCTCTGAAGACGGCCGACAACTTGACCGTTCCGGCGACGGATCCTTTCAAGGTAGCGAGACGATGACCAACAAGCCGACACTGCGTAACCTGCTGCGACGCGTCCACGAAAATGAGGACGGTGCCGTTTCACTGGAGACGATCCTCATCATCGGGGCCATTGCGATTCCGATTCTGATCTTTCTGCTGAAGTGGGGCTGGCCGCGCATCCGGGACTACTTCAACACCGGGATGGACAACCTCGAGCAGGAAAGCGACAGCGTCATCAACAACAACTGACATCGCTGAGGCGCGCCGTGCAAGTCCGTTCAGTCGCGAGTCGCCGACGAGCGCGCACTGCCCGACAAGCCGGCGTCTGTGGTTCACCTGCCCACTCGGCATCTGGATTCACCCTCCCCAAAGGGACGGTGAAGATTGAACATGGGAGAGTGAGAAGTTCTGTGATGCCCGATGCCCGAGTGATATTGAGGCCAGTCACGCGATTGGATCACTTCTGGCAGCGCGGACAGAAAAACGTCGAGCGCTGGGCCTGCACAATCCGGCGGATGGTCGCCTTCCTGCACGTCGGGCAGCGCTCGTCTTCCCGAGCGTACACTCGATGTTCGTTCTGGTAGCTGCCATTCTGGTTGAGGACGTTGCGATACGTCCCGTCACCGAGTGTCGACCCTTCGTATCGAATCGCCGTCTCCAGCACCTGCCGGGTGGCTGAGCTGAGTCGTTCGATCTGCTCCCGCTGGAGCAGGTCGCTGCATCGCTCGGGATGAATACGGGCCAGATGCAGAATCTCACTCGCATACAGATTGCCGATCCCCGCCACCAGCTTCTGGTCGAGCAACGCCACCTTGATCGCGCGCCCGGTTGCCGCCAGTCGGACCTGCCAGTTGTCGAGCGTCATCTGCAGGGCATCGGGCCCCAGTCGCCCCGGCCCCAACGCTTCCGCCAGTTGTTGAGCGGACAGAAGCCGCAGCGTGCCCAGGCCGCGCCGGTCCCAGAACCACAGCCGCTGGGGTTCATCACCCTGCATTCCGGAGAGTGACCATTCGATGCGCAGATGCTCACGATCGGGCGGATCGCCCAGCAGCATCAGTCCGGTCATGCGCGGCTCGATGACGAACGCATCCCCGGAGGCAAGATCCAGAACGATGCGCTTGGCAATTCGGCGAACGCTGACGATCGTCTGACCGACGGCCCGTGCGCGGATGGCCCGCAGGCCCGGCTCCATCAGCAGCGGCTTGCAGGCACAACGACAGCGGCGAACGCCCTGCAGCGTCCGACCGGCCACTGCCGGTCGAATTCCACGCACCATCGTTTCGACTTCGGGCAGTTCGGGCATGCTGAGTTGAGAGTTCGTCGTCGAAGCCGGCAGCTTCGACACTGTGAGGGCATTCAGGACCCACCGGTGGCTACCCATTGGTGTCGAAACATCGTTGCAAGTGTAAGAAGTGTAATCTGTGTGGATTGCACTTGCCCACGTTTGGTGGGCGCTTGCGGTCACGGTCTGCTGTGCTGGTGAAAAAGCATCTCCACGTGGCGACCTCGGTTTCGGCCGGACTGGCCAGCGTGCCCGGTGGCGTCCGGTGCGCAAGCGTGCTGGCGGTTTCTTGACAACGCAACATGTGCGCACGAAAAAGCCCGCTGCCGGTAGGCAGCGGGCTCGTCCTCTGTGTTGTGACGTCGACTTGCGGACGCTTACGCGACCTGCGTGCTGTCGGCGGTCTCGTCCTTGCGGCGACGTCGGATGCGTACGCCACAGAACCCGGCGGCCGTCATCCCCAGCAGGGCGAGCGACGTCGGTTCGGGAACTGATGCCGTCACAAACTGGAAGTTGTCGGCGTCGAACGTTTCAACCCCCCCTTGGCCTCCCAAACTGAGCGAGATGCTCTTGAAGGCGGTGTCGGACACGAAGCCGAAAAAGCCGCCCGAGAGTACGTTGGAAATTGAGGTTGGAGGGGTTATGGACTGCGTCGAGTTATCGTCAAACAAGAGCGTCAGCAGCAGCCCCGATCCAGCGCCACCGGGTCCGGCCAAATCCCATTCGCCCCCAAAAGCCGTGACTGAAGGTGCGAAGTTAAAGACCGGATCGCCGGCCCCCCCCACCGCCCGATCATGGTATTCTCCCCCAGAGATTGAGCCGGGAAGACTTGTTCCGAAGGTGATGGACAGTCCCGGAACGAGCGTCGCATCTGAAAAATCTTCGACGACAGGCGTGCCACCCGCCGCAGCTGCCCAGAGTCCCTGTGACGAAAATGTGGTGATTACGGCCGCCTGAGTTGGTTCTGCCATGGCGAACGCCAACGCCAAAGATCCAACTGCAAATTGAATTGCCCGCTTCATGTTGTTGTCTCCGAAAGGTGCCCAAGGAAAGCCACGTACGAAAGTACACCCGTTACGACCCGCAAAGTCAACCGTTCCGCCGCAGCTTGCGCACATTTTCACAAGAAGTGCCCGAAAGGCTGGACTGTTAAGGAGCGCACCCGGCGAGTGGAGCGTGGCTCAAATGGCCCCGCCATCTGGGGCGGCCGCGTTTGATTCTTCACCCTCCCGCAACCTTTGGCGGCTGCGCCGCACCGCTTCAAGAATCGGTGCTACCAACTTGGCAGACCTTTCGTGATTCCCGCGTATGCGTGAATGACGAAAGCGGGAGCTCGCGGGTGCCGTGAGCCTGAAACATCGACCGCTGCGTGCTACACTCTGTGAGGATGAGACCGACTGCGGCGTAAGTTGTGAAGTCATTATCCACAATGACTTATGCCAAACCAGGCGGTCTCGTTGTATCAACCCAGTGAGAAATCCGGAGTGGGCTGAGGTGTTACAAAGCGAGTCGTGCCGAGTCACACCATGCACTCAGGGTTGTCTCCCACGGGCTTTGCCAGTGCCACGTCATGAGATCGCACTCGTTGTGACGCTCCGGCGAAGCCAATGGCACCCGCGCGGTGCGTTCTGGCCGGATGAGGGGGCACCGTGTTGATACAAACACGCAGCGCCAGACAGTGCGCGTCGCAAACCTGCGCACTGCTGGACAAGCCAGCAGCGGCACCCACGCGGTGAGATAAGGCTTCGAGCAGATGGAACCGGTCGCAGTCACGCACCTCCTCAGCGGCCGGGCGTCGATCGTCTGGCGTTCGCCGCGAGGAGAGCTGTGCCAGCAGTGCCCTGTCGAAATGTGCGGCGTGTTGTCCGGGGCGTTCAATCCATTGCACGTCGGGCACCGCGAGCTGCAGCATGCCGCGGCCGGGCATCTGGGTGGTGACGTCTGCTACGAACTGCCGGTTCACAACGCCGACAAGCATTCGCTGTCCATGGACGAGATCACCGCACGCTGTCCTCAGTTTGAGGGTGCCTGGTTGGCGCTGACCGGTGCGGCCACCTTCGTCGACAAGAGCCTGCTGTTTCCGGGACAGGTGTTTGTCGTGGGGATCGACACCGCCGAGCGCATCCTGCAGCCCCGGTTCTATGGAGGTTCCACATCCCGGCGGGATGCAGCCCTCAACGAGATCGCGTCGCAGCGGTGTTCGTTTCTTGTGGCGGGCCGTGTGGTGGACGGGCGGCTGCGGGGCGGAGACGACCTGTCGATCCCTGCTGGTTTTCACGAACTGTTCGCGGTCCTGCCGACGTCCGCGTTCCGCAGAGATATTTCCTCAACGGACTTGCGCCTCCGGTGCCGGCGGGGCGACATCGGCAGAGGATGCCCCTGAGTAACTCTTGCAAAGGAAAAATGTCCCCTTGGGGTTGACGGACTGAGAAAAACGATTGGTGTAACTCGTCCGACTGTGCCGATTATTCCTGCGGGGGCGAGAATGACAGGTTGCCGCGATCTTTCGGGGTCGCGGCAACCTCTTCTTTCAAGTCACATCGTGTACTGCCGCCAAGGTGGGCCGGCGGGGCACATGGTCGCCGGCCAGGAGAATCCGACCTGTGTGGCGATTGGGGGAATCGATGACGCCGCTGTACGGCCGTTGTTTGGGGGCAGTCCTTGCCGGTACTCTCGCTCTGCTGGGTTCGACCGATGGATCGTCCCGATCGCAGGCGGGCGACATGCCTCCACTGCTGGAGACATCGAGCGACATCAGTGCCCTGTTTCCGCAGGCCCAGGTGGTGACGCCGGGCACCTCCTCCCGTCAGGTGCGTCAGGAAGCGATCGCCGCGCTGCACCTGGAAGGCCTCTCACCACAGCAGCGTCAACAGGCCGACAGCGTGCTGGGTTCGCTGAGCTTGTATCGGCGACTCACAATCTACAGTTGCCAGGTGGACCCGCGCGTGCACGACTTCTTCACGCAGCATCCCGACGTCGCCGTCAGCATCTGGCGGGCGATGGGAATCTCGTCGATGGAGATGCGGCAGACCGGCCCTCATGAGTATGAAATCGAAACGACCGACGGCACGCAGGGGACCGTCACCAGACTCAAACAGGGGCGCGACTCCAACCTGATTGTGTGCAGTGGACTGTTCAAGAGTCCGTATCTGGCCAAACCGATCGAGTCGCGGGCCCTGATGCATCTGCACTCGGTCTTTTCAAAAGATGCCCAGGGACACTCAATGGTGACGTATCAGGCCGATCTGTTTGTCTCGTTCCCCTCGCAAGGTGTCGAGACGGTGGCCAAGCTGATCTCGCCGGTGAGCAACGTCATCATGGACCGCAACTTCGAGGAGATCACCCTGTTTCTGCAGGTGATGGGGACCGCCATGTGCCTGCAGCCGGGCTGGACCGAGCAACTCGCGCAGCGGCTCGAGGGCATTCTGCCGGGGCGTTCCGATCAGCTTCTGAAGCTGGCGGCGGCGATGTACGTGGACCACCAGGTGCTGCGCAGACAGCAGCAGGGGGGCAGTGTGTCGCTGGACGAGATTCGTCCGCCGGTGATCCCGACGTCTGCAATTCAACCGGCCTCGCGCTGAGCGACCACACGTCAGCGGTGTGAAGGCGTCGGCACCTCGCGCGGTCATGCTCGGGTGCCACTGCTGGCTTGTCCAGCAGTGCGTAGATTTGAGGGGCACACTGCGTGACTCCCCTCCCTCCTCAGGGAGGGGTTGGGGGACGGTCTCCAACTGCACACCATCTGGTGCCAGCGCGACATCACCCAGAACCTCCTGTCGTTGCGCGACCCCGGATCAAGATCCGGGGCTACCCGCTTTCAGTGACTCGTAGCTCAGCGCTCTTGCGGGATTCCCGCATTCGCGGGAATGACACCCGGTGCCCTGCGCATGTGCGGATAACTCCGGTCGTGACGGTGTTCCCGTTCACCCCCGTTCGATGCTGCAAAATCGAAACATTCTTCGCCCCGGGTGAATTCGCTGCATCAATTCGCGCCGTACGGCTCTCGCGGACGTGACCTCGACATAGGGTTTTGTTGTCAGCCAGCGGTCTGTTGTAGACGGCGCGCTGCAGGCCGGTTCTCCATGACCGGTCGACCCATGTGTCCTGCATGCGAACGGGCCCTGACGGCTCGCAGTGGGGTGGAGCGATGTCGGAGCGACTGAAGATTCTGTTGTTGTTCGCCGGTATCCAGGCCGCGTGCCTGGGGTTCGGGCTGTGGATGCAGGATCAGTTTGTAGTGGCGGCGGCCCGGTGGAACCAGCAGCAGCAGGGGACCGGCGATGCAACGGCCACTCCCTCGAGCGAAGCTTTGCTGGAGGCGATGAGCGGCGTCCGCATGCTGACATTTCTGTGGGTGTGCGGGTTGCAGTCGGTCGTGACCTACCTGTGCCTGACGCGCATGCTGGTCGAGCACTCGGAGCGCGAATCGGCACTCGACGAGCAGACACTGCTGAAGACGAAGGAACTGGTCCGCACGCGGGATGCCATCATCTTCGGACTGGCCAAGCTGGCTGAGTCTCGCGATCCCGACACCGGACAGCATCTCGAACGCATCGCCTTATATTCGACCCGACTGGCGACCGCCATGCGTCGCAGTCCCCGCTTCCGCGGCCAGGTGACTCCCGCGTTTGTCCGCACGATCGGCGTCAGCTCGGCCCTGCATGACATCGGCAAGGTGGGCATCGAAGACTCCGTGCTCCTCAAGCCGGGCCGTCTCGATGACGACGAACGCTTCCGCATGCAGATCCATACTTCCCTGGGAGGTGAGTGCATCCGCCAGATTGAGAAGCGGCTGGGCAACTCGAACTTCCTCCAGATGGCGCGAGAAATCGCCCTCTGGCATCATGAACACTGGGACGGCAACGGTTACCCTTCCGGCAAAGCGGGCGATGACATTCCGCTGGCCGCCCGCATTGTGGCAGTCGCCGACGTGTACGATGCCCTGCGATCACAGCGCGTCTACAAGGAGGCCTACACTCACGATCGGTGTGTGAACATCATCCGTGGGGCGGCCGGCAAACAGTTCGACCCCGAGATCGTCGACGTGTTTCTGGCGATTGAGCTGCAGTTTGAAGAGATCTCGCAACGGTATGCAGAGCCGGACGAAGGTCACTTCAGTCTGGCCGAGTCCAGCGACCTCCGGGTGCGCTCGCAGCTACCCGATCAGATGACCCCCATGGAGGAGCGCCTGCTGACGCACACTCTCGAGAAGGAGTCGTTCTCTGTCCTGCCCTGAAGGGTGGAGATTTGTCATGTTCACGCGCCTTCGTTCCTCAACCCTTCGGTGTCCCGCCATGACTAAAAAAGAGCCTGCCAGCGAACGCAGCCTGGAGATCATCCTGATTCTGGTGACGGTCGGGCTGACCTGCCTGCTGTTCCGCACAACCACTCACAAGGCGATTGTGCTCAACCTGTTCTACCTGCCGGTGGTGCTGGCCGGCTTCTTCCTGGGTCGTTACCGGGCCGGAGTACTCGCGCTCCTGTGTGTGGTGTCGGCGTCGATGGTCGTGGTCTCGGACCTGGCGAGCTTCTCGACGTCGACATCTCCGATCGTGGTGGGACTGTCGGTCACCATCTGGGGGGCCGTCCTCGGTCTGACGGCGCTGCTTGTTGGCACGTTGTGTGACGACCGGATTGCCAAGGCGATCGAGGCCCGCGAAGCGCATGTGGGGGTCGTCGAGGTGCTGGTGCGCTATCTGCAGAGTGCCAATCCCCGGTTGCAGCATCGGGCCCGGCAGGTCTCCGAACTCAGCGAGAAGGTGGCCCGCCGCATGCGTCTCTCGGAAAAGGAGATTGACGATATCCGCGTCGCCGCCCTGCTGATGGACATGGAGAATCTGGAGATCACGGCCCGTGTCATCAAGAAGGCGGTGGGAGAGCTCGAAGACAACGGCTACGGAGAATGCACCTTCCATGGCACCGACCTGGTACAGTCGCTGGGGGGGGTGCTGACTGGTGCCTTCCCGCTGCTGCTCATCCAGGACGGCTCCGGCGAACTGCATGGAGACAAGGTGCCTTTCGGAGCCCACATCATCCACACGGTGCGCGGCT
Organism: uncultured Planctomycetaceae bacterium; assembly: GCA_963707405.1. Classification (GTDB taxonomy): domain Bacteria; phylum Planctomycetota; class Planctomycetia; order Planctomycetales; family Planctomycetaceae; genus CAVPPT01. The sequence goes on from CAVPPT010000032.1 coordinate 77,263, forward strand.
ATGAAGATCTCGTGCAGGGAACCTATGGCGGGCACGTCGATGACCCCATGGATCTCATCGTCGAGCTCGAATGTGATACCGACAGCGAGTATCACCCCGCCGTGCTGCATGCCTTGCAGGAAGTGCTGAATGTGAAGACTCCCGCAGCGGCAACGGCTGAAGTCGAGGCCGGCATCTGAGCTCGCCACTGGGGAGTAACGACTCGTACACGGGCGAGCGATGGTGGGCGAAGCTGCCATCTTCAATTGTCACAGAGGTCGGTCTCTGGTTTGACTCGCCCGTGTTGCACTGCTGAACGTACAAGCGAGCGGATGACTTAGAAGTCGCTCGCCCCGTGAGGTGCGCAAGAAGGCAGCCCCCGGCGACGTACCTGCTGAGATCACTCACCGGCGGTGTCGCTGTCGCTCCACCACCGGCTAATGGCTGTGAACCCTCCGGGTTCGTCTGGTTTGGGCACACGTTCCGGGGATTGAAGATTGGGGAACCGGAGCCAGGGAATCGGCTGTCGCACGATTCTCGCAGTTTGCTCCTGATTCCTGACTTCTCAAGCGACCCGGTTTGCCTCTCCTGTCTGCGTAATCGGGTCGTGCAACAATCGTGGCGTGCTCTCTAACGATGGGATGCTGCCAACAAATCTGGCCTGCATGCGAGCAATTCGCTACGATAGAGTTCCCCCGTCGTTCAACGGTCAACTCTACGGTCCCTCAGCAGGAGCAGAGTCGTGAGTACAGAAAAGACTGAGAGTCGCTTTGCCTGGTTTATCGGTGGCGCCATTGCCGGACTGGCGGTTGCCCTGTACTGGCCCCACGAGCCAGCCTTCGCCGAAGCCGTCGACTCCAGCGACAAGTTCGCCATGTGTACCGTCGCCACACAGGTCGGCAACCCTGATGCCATCTTCATTCTGGACTTCGTGACCGGGCGACTGATTGGCTACGCCTACAACAGTTCTCGCGGGATTTTCGCACAGGCCTATTTCCGCAACATTGCTGCTGACTTTAATATCGATGCCGGCACCGACGCCCAGTATGTGATGGTCCCCGGTGCCGTCTATCCTCGGCCGACATCAGGAGCCTCGCCGGCTCTCGGGGGGGTGTATGTCGGCGAAATGACCTCTGGCATCGTCTGGCTGTACGGATTTACCTTCCGCAACACGGCCGGACCCCAAGCCCCTCAGCCAATGGTTCCGATGGGGAACGTCAACTTCCGACAGGCGTCGTAGGGCGAAGGGCAGAGAGCCAGGAACGGCGTGTGGAAAGTCCAGGGCTTGCCCCCACTCGCTACGCTCGAACCTCCCGAGCGGAGGTCGAATTCAAGTTGTACAGTCGGCACGCTCACAATGTATCCGGCGGCAGACGAGCACGCGCACCTGTCCCGCCACCCGCGCGAAGATCAGCTCAATGGCTTCATCGCCCGTCCGAGGAAGCTGACGTTGCAAGGCGTTGGCGTTGATGGGGACGTGCCGACACTTGATGACGACCTGCCCGGCATGGGCGTCCCGCAGGTACTGGCGAATTTTCGCGATCGTTATTGGGCAGTTCAGCGATGCACTCGAACGCCTGCACAAATGGTGAGGTAACGAGTTCGCTGCCGGTGAGATACTCGTCCGCCATGTCGAGCCGCGAGAGATTGAGCCGGAGGGCCGCAGCATCCAGCAGACCCGAGCGCACGACGGCGGGATCGGGATCGTACACGTACTGAGCGGGCGGTCTTTGTGAGGCTTCGGCCTCCAGAGGGTCGCCGACAATGGTCTCTCCCGAGGGGAGCAGCGTCGCTCGGGAGGGTGCCGCGCCCGCCAGTTCGCCAAACCACACGGTGGCCTCCTTGCATTCGCCCTTCCAGCTCACCAGTTCCACTTCGCAGCCTGGGAACTTTCCTCCGAAGTTGCTGGCTGGTCCAACCTTAATGGCCCCACCCGGGCGGGACTCCATCAGCGAGTGGAGGAACTCGAGTCCCGGAACATAGTCTTCGATTCGCCGCGATCGATCAGAGCGCCCGGCGCGGCGGTCCGGGTCGATGTGCACCAGCCGCGAAGACGAGCTGAACTGCGACACGTCTTCGGTCCGGGTCACGACGCGCTCGCCCACTTCATAGACATCGGCGTTCCAAGCGGTCATCAGACATGCCGACGCCCGGTGATCGACAGCACTCACCCGCGTGCAGCATTCTGCCAGTGCGATCGAATCGCCACCAATGCCGCAGCACAAATCATCCACTTCCCCCGAGAATCGCCGGGCCTTGTGTCTGGCGACCGGTTCAGAGGTCGACTGTTCGCAGCCGAGACGATCGAGCCACATGCGGTCGGCCCGGGAGAACTTGCCTGCCGCACGGGTCCGGGCCTCGACCAGTTGCAGCGCCAGCCGCACCAGATCGTCCGGATAGTCCGCGCAAGGCGCTGCTGCAGGGCCAGTTCGGGGATCTGATCACCCCGGGCCGTCTCGACCGCGGCCAGCAGAGCCGGCGAATCCTTCAGACGATGGAGCAACTCCACCCGCTCACGATCCTCTGGTGAGGCGGGATTTTCGGGCGAAAGGTGCATCTTGCTCACGTGAGACCTGCTCGCCTAGAATAACGGGTCCGTACGGTCGTTGTGTTCCTTCAGCCTACTGGAGTCCGGTCGATGTTCAAAGGTCTGCCGCAGGTTCAGGACTGTTCGCCTCTTGCTGGTACACAACTGCGCGACACTGCCGCAGATCGGGTGCCGCTGGTTGCCCTGGGCCGAATCGCCTGGATCGTCACGGCGGTGCTGCTGAGCCTGGTGTGCTGGGTCCGCGCCGGTCGGGCCGAAGAAGGAGACGATTACTATGAGTTGATGCGGGTCTTCGTCGACACGTTCGAGCAGATCGAACAGAACTACGTGAAGGACGTTGACCGGCGTGAACTGGTGGAGGCTGCCGTCCGCGGCATGCTCAACGAACTCGACCCGTATTCGAACTACATCAGCCCCGAAGAATCTGGCGCACTTCAACGAAGAGGTGGAACAGGAGTTCGGCGGTGTCGGGATCCAGGTGCACTTCCAGCGCGACTCGCGGCAACTGGTGGTGATGACGCCGTTGCCCGGCAGCCCGGCGTACAAGGCGGGCGTTCGCGCGGGCGACATCATCGAAGAGGTCCAGGGGACGCCAGTGAAAGACTTTGAGCCGGGAAAGGAGATGGAAACGGCAGTCTCGCTGCTCAAGGGCAAGGCGGGTGAGGAAGTCTCGATCGGAGTCCGTCATCCCGGCTCCGAGGACATCGAACCGATCAAGATCACCCGTGAGGTCATCCAGTTGCAGACCGTGCTGGGGGATACCTACAAGGACGACGGCTCGTGGAACTTCATGCTCGATTCGGAGTCCGGAATCGGATATGTCCGCCTGTCGCACTTTTCCCGCCGGACAGCGGAGGAGTTGCGTGAAGCCCTGCGAGAACTCAAGAAGGAAGGGATGAAGGGGCTGATTCTGGACCTGCGTTTCAACCCCGGCGGACTGTTGACGAGTGCCGTTGAGGTGGTCGACCTGTTCGTGGAGAGCGGCAAGATCGTGAGCACCGAAGGTCGCACCCGCAGCGGCCGTCCCTTCTTCGCCAAGCGTTTCGGTACGTTCAGCGATTTTCCGATCGCGGTGCTGATCAACCGATACAGCGCATCGGCCAGCGAGATTGTGAGCGCGGCCCTGCAGGATCACGACCGGGCGGTCGTGATCGGCGAGCGCTCGTGGGGCAAGGGGAGTGTGCAGAATGTCATCGAACTGGAAGATGGCAAGAGCGCCCTGAAACTCACTACGCAGAGCTATCATCGTCCCAGCGGCAAGAACATCCATCGCTTTCCCGACGCGAAGGAGACCGATGAATGGGGCGTCATGCCCAACGACGGTTTTGAAGTGAAGTTCGATTCGCGGCAGATTGGCGACTACTATACGTACCGCCAGAACCGCGACGTCCTCGACGAAGATGGCCCCCCGCAGAGCGACTTCAAGGATGCGCAACTCACCAGGGCGATCGACTTCATCCGTGAAAAACTCGGTGAGACGCCCGCCAAAGCCGACAAAGGGGCACCGGCACCTCCCGCCAAAGAGTCCAAGGAAGCGGCCAGTCTGATGCCCCGGCTCATCCGCGTTCCGCGGCAGCAGGCGACCTGATGGCCCGACCGGGTCTGCTGCTGGCGATCGAATCGAGCTGTGACGAAACGGCGGCCGCTGTCATCACAGCCGATCGTCAGGTGCTCTCCAATGTCGTCGCGTCGCAGTCTGAACTGCATGCGAGATTTGGAGGCGTGGTCCCGGAGATCGCGTCGCGGGCACACGTCGAACGTATCCTGCCTGTCATCGATGACGCACTGCGCAAGGCCGACGTCACCCTCGACCAGTTGACCGCCATCGCCGTCGCGACGCAGCCCGGTCTCGTCGGTTCGCTGCTGGTGGGGCTGACCTCGGCTAAAACGCTCGCCCTGGTGCTCGATATCCCGCTGGTGGCCGTCAATCACATCGACGCCCATCTGTACGCCTGCCGCATGGCGCGGGGCGAAGACATCTTTCCTGCAGCGGGACTGGTCGTCAGCGGCGGACATTCGAATCTCTACGACTGCCGCTCCGCTGTCAACTTCCAACTGCTGGGGACGACGCGGGATGATGCCGCCGGCGAAGCCTTCGACAAGGTGGCGAGCATCCTCGGTCTGGGATACCCCGGCGGCCCGGCTATCGAGAAGGTCGCGAAGAGCGGCAATCCTCGGACGTTCGACTTTCCCCGCACGTTTCTGCACGAGCCGCGTCTGGAGTTCAGCTTCAGCGGACTCAAGACCGCTGTCCTGTATGAAGTGCAGGGACAGCCCGGTTCCCGGCGTACCGATCCTCCCGCCATGACTCCCCAGCGACAGGCGGACATCGCCGCCAGCTTTCAGGCGGCGGTCATTGATGTATTGGTGGGCAAATGCCGGCAGGCACTCCAGCAGCTTGGCTACCCGCGGCTGTGCGTGGGGGGTGGAGTCGCCGCCAATGGGGCCTTCCGCGAATGTCTCGAAGAGATGGCCCGCGAGAAGGGCATCGATCTCATCATCGCGCCGCGCGAATACTGCACCGACAATGCGGCCATGGGGGCCATCGCCTGGGAGCTGCTCGAGCGCGGTCAAACTGCTCCGCTGGACCTGGACGTCATCCCGGGCCTCGTCCGCCAGCAGGCCCGCACGTAAACCGGGGTTGTCAGCGACCAGTTTCGGGAAGCCTTGCCGGCGACTACCAATCCTGCTCCATGCCCGCGAGCCTTCACCGATCCGAGGGCTGATTGACAGCGTTCGGAACCGCGTCCTAGACTCTGCATTCTCGGGTGGTTCGGGGGTCATCCCGGTGTTCTCTGCCGAAAGAAATCGCAGCGAAGATCGAGATGACGTCCGTGCGTTCTTTCCTTTCGGCTCGATGCAATCCACGGGCCGTGACTTCTGAGGGAATGTGCGAGATGGGCGGACGTCATACGCTAGTGCTGGAGTTGACGGATGAGGTGCTCGCTCAATGCGAGGATGTCCTCGACTACCAGTTCGAGGAGCGGAGTCTGCTGGCCCATGCACTGACCCATGCCTCGGCTGCGCGAACGCGTGCCGAGTCGAACGAACGGCTCGAGTTTCTGGGGGACGCGATCCTGGGAGTGATCGTCTGCGAAGAGCTGTTTCAGCGCTATCCGGACAGCTCGGAAGGGGAACTGACGCGGATCAAGTCGGTCATCGTCAGCCGCGCCACCTGCACCGAGATCGCCGAGGACCTCGGGCTCCACGACTACCTGCTGCTGGGCAAGGGAATCACGTCCGGCGAGCGAATGCCGGCGTCGATCTCGGCGGCGGTGTTCGAGGCAGTGGTCGGCGCGATGTATCTGGACGGTGGTCGGGAAGTCGCGGCGGACTTCATCCTGGAGTGTATCGGCGAGCGGATCGAACTGGTGGCCCAATCGATCACCGGCGTCAACCACAAGAGCGTGTTGCAACAGCTGGCCCAGAAGCGCTTCAGCGAGACACCACTCTACACGGTGCTCGATGAAAAAGGACCGGACCACTCGAAGTGTTTTCAGATCGCCGCAGTCATCGGGACGCGAGTGTTCTCGCCCGCGTGGGGGCTGAGCAAGAAGCAGGCGGAGCAGGACGCAGCACGCCACGCACTGCAGGAGCTCGATGAGTCGCTGGCTGATGCATAGTCCATGGTCAGCTCCAGGCACTGGGGTGGTTGCGATTGCAGCCAGGCACCAGTGTCTTCGCTGGTGATTCAAGTGATGCCATTACGAAACAGCCGCGGCGCAACACATGCGCTCAATGGGCGGGCGACTTGCCACCCTTGCGCATCCGCTGGGCGAGCGTCACCACGGCCAGCACGATCGCACCCGCGATAAGTCCGGCCAGTGCGTCGAAGAGCACCTCACCCAACTCGACGGTGACACCGTTGAAGCCGTGCAACATCCCTGCGATGACATGATGCAAGGCCGGCACGCCGTGTGTCAGAATTCCGCCTCCCACGAGGAACATGGCGGCAGTCCCCGCGATCGACAGGCCTTTCATCAGCCAGGGAGTCGCCCTCACGATGCCGCGGCCCATCGGCGCAGCATGTTGGAGTCCGACCGACTCAGCGCGAGTCCGCCGTCGTCGAGCTTCACAATGCCGGCCACCAGTCCGTACACGCCCACCGTCATCAGCACCGCAATGCCGCTCAGCACGGCGATCCGTGTCCCGAGCGGTGACTTCGCCACAATCCCGAGCGTGATCACGATAATCTCTGCCGACAGGATGAAGTCGGTGCGGATCGCTCCTTTGATCTTGTCCTTCTCCAGGACGACGACGTCGACCGTCGGGTCAGCGACGGCCCTGGCCAGTTTCTCGCGCTCCGCGTGTGTCTGCTCCTTCGAATGCAAGAAGCGGTGCGCGAGCTTCTCGGCACCTTCGTAGCAGAGAAATAATCCGCCAACGATCAGCAGCGGCGTGATGCCCCACGGGGCGAAGGCGCTGATCGCAAGCGCCGCCGGAACCAGGATCGCCTTGTTGACCAGCGAACCCTTTGCGACGGCCCACACAACGGGCAATTCGCGATCGGCCTTCACGCCCGCGACCTGTTGCGCATCGAGCGCGAGATCGTCCCCCAGCACCCCGGCGGTCTTCTGGGTGGCGACTTTGGTCAGTGTCGCGACATCGTCCAGCACGCTGGCAATGTCGTCGAGCAGGGCAAGCAGGCTGGTGGCCATGGCATGGATGGGGGTGACGGTCGGTCGCAGGCTACTGTCTCGAACCTCGAAATGCCATCGATCCACCGCCGGGTGCCATGCCCGCATCGCGCAGCAGGGCGGGCATGTCTCTTTCGACGAGGCCAGTCCGCAGTGGTACGCGGAGGGATGACTCTCCACCGACTACGATGGCAGATTCTTGGCCATCCAGTCAGCAGCGGAGGCGGCCTCCCGGTTCCCGGTGGCCTGGGCGGCGACTTTCTCCTGCACGGCCCGAATCTGACGTGTGACAAGCCGGCTTTCGATCGGCTCGTCCTCCTGCATCCCCAGCTTGCCGAGGATGTCCTCCACCCAGCTCCCCACGAACCGCCGGATCAGCGGATCGTCCAGCGACATGTGCAAGCCCAATCGGCACCGGCAGGGTAACTCGGCGGCGAACTGCTTGAGGGCGTCATCCACCGAGGGGAGCGGATGACGTTCGGCGACGATCAGATCCATGCGTGACAGTTCTTCGACATGCAGCCGTGATGCCAGATCGGTCGAGAGATTCGAGGCCAGCACCGCCTGGACCGGGACAGCGCCGGTCCAGTTCTCTGTTAACGTCTCGAGCCGTGTCAGCGTGTCGGGGAAGTGCGCGATCAGCAGGATGGCGACTGTTTCAGACCCCGCGCAGTCTGCCAGATCATTTCGAATACCATTGAACTTCGCCGCCTGCGTGAGCCAGATGCGGTCATCACGCGACTCGACATTGGATGACGTCTTGCCCCCGGTCAGAAAATCGAACAGCCCCATGAATGCCCCGCTGCTGTGAGTTGTGATTCCTCGATCGTCCGCGCTTCGAACACACCGCCGCCTGCTGCCCGGCGAGTGCGATCGACATCGTCTATGAGGAACCCGCAGCGATGCCGACTCCGTAGCGTCGCGACAACCCGGTTTCGATGATGGTTCCGGGTTGTCATCAGCCGGATCAGTTGCAGGCCTTGAGCGCCAGCACAGCGAAGCAGGTTGCGGTATCACTGATGTAATGCTGCTCGACTCCGTTCAGCGAAGGTGTAAACCAGCGCCCCGATTCACGCTGATTTGCCGCAAGCCACTTCGCACCGCGTTGGACTGCCGGATGACTTGAGGGGATCCCGGCCTCACGCAGAACGAATACCACCAGTCCGGTGCCATAGCCATCGCTGGGTGCGTCAGCGTCAGCGGGTTCTCCCTCACGGCCCACCCACTCGGGCCCCAGTGCCTGCATGGACCAACCGCCGTCATCACGCTGGATCGCAAGTAACTCGTGGATGATCGACTCCTTCGCAGTCTCGTCGAGCAGGCCCTCGACCCTGACGGCCGCCCACAAGAGCCACGTGCGATGATGCAGATTCGGCGCGGGATTGGTCCGCAGATACGAGCCGAGTCGTTCGACACCTCTTCGGAAGGACTCAGTGTCTGCGTCCCCCTCCGGCACGTAACCGACTCCCACGGCGGCGAGAACGGCCCCGTAATAGTCATCCACCTCAAACGGCACCCAATTGCATTTCGGCCAGTTCCATGCGCCATCCTGCCGCTGCAGACTCCACATCCGATCGAGTGCTGCGCGCGTGATGGAGTGCAATTGGCCCGTCGTTTGCATATCGCTCATGACCAGGGCGGTGGAGGTGCCCACGATTTCGCGGTGCCAGTGTTTGCGGAGCTTCTCATCGGCATCCCAGTTCGTAATGCGCGCCTCGAAAAACTGACGGACTTCGCTCATCGCCGGGGATGGTGATTCGGTGATCAAAGCCCGCGACATCATGTAAGGCCATCCCGTGTGGCAGGAACCACATTGATGTGTCCGGATCCATGCCAGCGTGATGCGGTCCAGCGATTCAGCAGCCTTCGAGAGTGACACATCCTCCAGCACCGGTTCGGTCGCGGAGGGCAACATCAAGGTGCCAGAAACTGTGGCGGCGGGTGAATCCTCAGCCCAAGCGCGACCCACCAGCAGGCACAGGATTATGACGACCGACGGACCCTTGTTCATGACACGCTCATGGTTGATGGGTAATGTTTTGCACAACGCCAAGATGACAGAGCTGAAGCGACACTGGTCTGCGGCCATCCACCCATCCATCACTCAGCGGCCAGCGACACGCAGACCAGTTCCTTGTCGTTACGCGCATAGACGCAGCGGTTGGCAAACGCCGGATGGCTCCACACCACCTTGCGCCGGAATGCCTCGTTGGTCGGATCGAGCACATGGAACCGACCGCGTTCTTTGTAACCGTCCCGCGAGAGGTTGGCGAGAATCAGATCGCCGCTGTCATTGAACAGCCAGTATCGGTCCGCCTGCTTCACGATGTAGGCCGTCCCGTACTGGGCACGCCGGCCGCCGGTCGTCGGGTCCAGCGTCTCCCACAGCCGCGCGCCGCTTTGCAGGTCGACGCCCATCAGCTGTCCACTGGTGCTGTCGCAGCCGTAGATCACACCGTCTTCGATGAATGGCGTACTGTTGGAAGCATACAGTCCGTTGTTGGACGTGCCCCGCCAGAGCACCTCTGCCGCAGGTTTGTCGTCGGCCAACTTCAGCACCACACCGGCATTCCCCACTCCGCTGGCGAACAGGTACGCACCCGACTGGCGTGGGGCAGCGATGGACATGCCGTAACTGGGTTCGAGCGGGACCGACCAGTACACCTCGCCGGTCTCGGGATTCAGGCCGTTGATCGACTCCGGATGCCAGATGACCAGTTGCTGCACGCCCCCCGCTTCGATCATCGTCGGCGGACAGTAGCCCGGCTCCTTCGCCGACAGGGCCCGCCAGAGTTCTTCCCCGGTCTGCTTGTTGAAGGCGACCGCCACACTCCCCTCGCCCCCCACCAGACAGATCAGCCGTTCGCCATCCACTAGCGGATGCCCGGCGAACCCCCAGATGGGGACCTCGACGTTGTAGTCCTCGGCGAGTTGACGCGACCACAGGAGGCGTCCGTCTTCGACGTTGAGACACTGCAGGTCCCCCATCGCTCCGAGCGTATACACCCGGCTGCCATCCACCGTCGGGGTGACGCGCGGCCCGCTGGCATACGAGAGTTTGTAGGGCCGGTCGTACTCGTGCTTCCAGAGGACGGTACCGTTGTCGGCATCGAGGCAGAGCAGACGCTCCTGGCCGGTCAGTTCGTTGCGGGTGCCGGGACTGTTGGCGATCTCGCCGGTCTGCAGGAGGTAGTCGGCGACGAACACGCGTCCATCGGAGACCGCCGGACCGGAGTAACCCAACCCGGCCGGTGCCCGCCACTTCACCGGCAGTCCGGAGGCGGGGATCTCCGCGGCGATGCCGGTCTCACGCCACACGCTGTCGCGCTCGTTCCCGAGCCATTGGTTCCAGTCGTCGGCACGGACTTGTGGTCCGACAGCGATGGCACCGATCACGAGTGCCGCCAGCAGAAAATGTTTCATGATTTGACTCCGTTACCAGAAGCGCAAGTTGACGGGAACAAATGGACCTCGAATGTAGCGGATGGGGCTGATTGACGCAGATTCAAAACACTCGATGATGAGGGAAACGATCGGAGCCGCCGGACACTCCCCACCTTCGTGGTCTTCCGTTCCTCCTGTCCGTAATTCATTCGCGGCTGGGTGGCACGCCCTGACCACAGGAAGGGCGTGGCTTGTCGTGTGCTCCACTTACCACGCCCATCGCTACGCTTCGGGCGTGCCACCCCTACCCGCCAACACCGTCGGCGGGCTTTTGCACTGCGAAACGACTCAACTCGTCAACGCGTCGACACCGAAGTGTCGCAGAACCAGTCTGCAGATGTCGAGGTTCCACAGGGGTGATGAACCGCGTTCGGGGAAAACTGCGGCATCGGATGTGACCCTTGCCCCCCCCTCTGATGCATCGCCGAGCGACACTATCGGTGACAACATACGGACGATCATCGCGGTTCTGGTTGAATCAGGAGTCGGTTGGGACGGCGAAGACGCAAGCGGCGATCCCCAACAGATCAATGTTGCTCGTCTGCCTGCGCCGGACGATGCCAGACCGAATTGAGTGCGAACACCGTACCCTTCACAACGCGGCACGTTCCACTTGTGGCAAACAGTTCGATGCCATCAGCACCAGAGTCGGGAAACACCAAGCTGGTGATGACGGTCTCGCCGTAACCGCCGAACACTTCAACCGAACACGCATCCACGAGAACATGCAGTCGCACGTGACCATCAGCATCTGGTGCGAGCGGACCGGCATAACGTCCGGCAAACGCCGGATGAAAGGACACGTCGCCCGATTGCGTGCGATCGATATACAGTGATCCGGACTGTACGTCGTAGCCAATCTCCGTCTGTTGTGCGCCCCCCTGGAGCACGCGCAGGCCGAATGCCGTCGCTGTCCCCGGTTCGAACGTGATGAGGAATGCGAGCTGCTGCCCGCGTGTCTTCAGCGACTTCGCGATGTCGTCGAGCGTGACGTTTGTGACTGATTCGGCGGCCCCTCGCAGCGCGGCGAGCTCCCGCACGGGTCGCTGACACAGCCGTAACACACCATCGATTCTCCGCAGCGTCAGTTCCCGCGGAATCGACATCGCCCCGCGCCATGGATACGTCGGATTCAGGGACGTCTGCCAGTTGTTCATCCAGCCGAGCCAGATCCGGCGACCATCCTCGGCAGGAATGTCGGACCACGAGACCGGCGCATAGAAGTCGCGTCCGTAGTCGACCCATTGGGAGTCGAGTGCGTCCGCCACGAACCGCGTGCCGTCGAAGTCGCCCGTGAAGTACTCCCCACCCGAACCGCCGGCGATCGCGCCGCTGCCCATGTCGGCTTCCAGCACCCAGCGGGTCTGCCCCGGCTCGTTCTCAATCGGAAGTTCAAACAGATCGGGGCATTCCCAGTTGGGCTTCTTCTCCACTCCCGCGGGTCCAAACTCGCTCAACAGCGTCCATGCCTTGAGGTCGGAAGATCCGTATAGCTGCACCTTTTTCTGTGTCGCCAGCGACACGATCATCACCCAGCGGCCGGTCGGCTCGTGCCAGAACACCTTGGGATCGCGAAAGTCCTGCTGTCCAATGTCAAGCACCGGATTGCCGGCGAACTTCGTCCAGGTGCGTCCGCGATCGTTGCTGTAGGCCAAGTCCTGCGTCTGCCTGCCATGGCCATGCCCGGTGTAGATCGCCACGAGAGGCGGGAGGTCGCCCCGTCCGAAGCCGCTGGTGTTGGCAGCGTCGACCACCGCACTCCCCGAGAACGCCATCAGACCGTACTCGTCCTGAAAGGCCATCGGGAGATGCTCCCAGTGCACCAGATCGGGACTGACCGCGTGTCCCCAGCTCATGTGCCCCCATTCGTTACCATGGGGATTGTGCTGATAGAACAGGTGATACTCCCCGTCGAAGTACACGAGTCCGTTGGGGTCGTTGGTCCAGTTGATCTCCGGCGTGAAGTGAAACTGCGGACGATACCGTTCGCGAAAGTACTCGGGAGACTGTCGATAGTCAGACAGCCGTCCGACCTCAGTGTGCCGGCGGGACTCGTCCGTGAGCGTCAATTGATCGAAAAGAATATGACCCCAGCCGCCTGTCGCGCGATCAAAGATCCGTACACGGGCCGGTCGGTGGCGAAACTCGCGCACATCCCACGAGTCCCAGACGAGTGCCTCGGAATCGGTACCGGTAGAAAGGCGCTTGCGCTCGCCGTCGATCAGCAGTTCGATGCCGACCTCGTCCGGCAGACGTCCGCCGCCGATGAGAAAGGACAGGTAGTCGCGGGTCAGTCGGAATTCCGGAGAGGTCAGCGTACCCGTGGCCCGGTCGCCGCCGTGATAACTGTTGGCCAGTCCCGCACCCAGGAACCGGCTGACAGGCATCTGATGGCTCAACGTGCCTTCGGCGGGTCCTGCCCCGAATGCATCCCCTTCGCTGGTCCAGGAGCCATAGTTGTCCCCCTCGAAGTCGGCGACGATCTGTTCGTCGGCCTGTGCGAGAGCGGCTCCAGACAACAGAATACAACCGGCCATGAGACGGCGCATCACAAGATCACTCCTCGATAAGGATCGCAGCAATTCAAGAGAGGCATGACAAAACACACATCCGCATCGTACCACGCCCTGTCCGCTGTGCCGACGGTCGGGCGGACGAGCAGCAACGGGCCGCATCAGTCACGCTGTGCCTGACGCCGCCGCAACAACATGGTAGGCTCGGTGAATGTCGAGTTGCCTCACCCTCAAGGAACTCTCTCATGCGAGCGTCTGCTCGTTTTCCGCTGACCTGCATGGTGTTGCTCGGTGCCCTTTTGCAGCAGGCCGCAGTCCAGGCCCAGACATGGCCGCTCCGTGTGAGCGATGACCACCGCTATCTGGTCGATGCCGACGACAAGCCATTCTTCTATCTGGGTGACACGGCGTGGGAGCTGTTTCATCGCTGCGACCGGGAGGAAGCTCTGAGTTATCTCGAGGATCGCGCGGCGAAGGGCTTCACCGTCATTCAGGCCGTGGCCCTGGCGGAGGAGGACGGCCTCAACACGCCCAACTCGTACGGTCACCGACCGCTGACCGACAACGATCCGACCCGGCCCGCCGTTGTCGCGGGAGAGAACAACGACTACTGGGATCATGTCGACTTCATCATCGACAAGGCGAACGACCTGGGTCTGGTGATCGGGCTGCTGCCGACTTGGGGCGACAAGTGGAATCTGAAGTGGGGTGTTGGTCCCGAGGTCTTCGATGCCGCAAATGCCGAGGCCTACGGCGAATGGCTGGGGAAGCGGTATGCCGATCGACAGATCATCTGGATCCTCGGCGGCGATCGACCTGTGGAGACCGATGCCCAGCGTGAGGTCATCAATGCCATGGCCCGGGGGATTCGCCGCGGAGACGGCGGCCGGCACCTGATGACGTTTCACCCATCCGGACGTCGCAACTCGGCGGACGACTTTCACGACGCCGAGTGGCTCGACTTCAACATGATTCAGTCGGGTCACGAGCGTCCCGCCAGACCGAACTTCGAGTTAATGCTGGAGAACCTCGCCCGCACTCCTCTGAAGCCGACAATGGATGGCGAACCGTGCTACGAGGACCATCCTGTGAAGGGCAAAACCTGGAGTCGCCGCGACGAGCCGGGCGTGCTGCTCGAATGGTTTGATGAGTGGGATGTGCGCGTGGCCGCGTATGGCTCGATCCTCGCCGGTGCCTGCGGGCATACCTATGGCGACCACAACATCTGGCAGTTCTGGCTACCGGATCGTCCCGTCAAGTCGGTGGCCCGCACGCCGTGGCCCGCTGCGCTGGAGCATCCCGGCTCGCAGCAGATGAAGCATGTGCACGGGCTGTTTGAGGCACGCCCCTGGTGGAAGCTCCGCAGTTCTCAGGAGCTGATCGATGCCGGCAACAAGCACGAATCTGAGTCGATCCGGGCCGCACTGGCCGACGATGCCACGTTCGCCGTCGTCTACTCACCGGTCGGTGAGCCGATCCGTGTCCACCTTGCGCGCTGGGAGATGCCGGCGTGCAGGCGTGGTGGTTCAACCCGCGTCAGAACTCTTCGCAACTGATCGGCACGTTTCCTCATGCGGACACGCGCACATTCACGCCTCCGACCAGCGGTCGCAACAACGACTGGGTGCTGGTGCTGGATCGTGCAGGGCTCGACATGCCCCGCCTGGGGAGCAGCTACCAGAACATCATCCCGGTCGTGGAATGAGGCGCACAACTGCAGAGTCTGGCACTTGCAACAATGTCGTTGGTGTCACACTTTGCATCTGCGGGGGAGTCGGGGGTAGACTGACTGCATTGGTCTCCATTGCCTTCCCGCCTCCATTCCGCCCACCGAGGAGCACTCATGTCAGCCAATGATCTGCCCGTCGCTCATCCCGCTACCCGCCGCGACTTCATGAAGCACTCTGCCCTGCTGGGGGCGGGTGCCGTCATTGGCAGTGAACTGGCCATCGCCCGGTCCGCGTATGCCCAGGGGAGCGAGATGCTGAAAGTCGGACTGGTGGGCTGCGGTGGACGCGGCACCGGTGCGGCGGCTCAGACACTGACGGCTGATGCGAACACGCAACTGGTCGCCATGGCCGACGCCTTTCAGGATGAATTGCGCGGCAGCCTGAGTACGTTGCTGAAGACCGACGTCGCCGACCGGGTCAACGTTCCGCCGGAGCAGATGTTCGACGGTCTCGATGCCTACGAGAAACTGCTGCAGACCGACGTCGACATCGTGCTGCTGGCGACGCCGCCGCAATTCCGCCCGCTGCATTTGAAGGCGTGCATCGACGCCGGCAAGCATGTGTTCGCCGAGAAGCCGGTCGCCGTCGATGCCACCGGCGTCCGCAGTGTGCTCGAAACGACCGAACTTGCCCGGCAGAAGAACCTGACGATCGTCTCAGGGCTGTGCTGGCGCTACGAGCCGGGCATGCAGGAGACGATCGCCCGCCTGCAGGACGGCGCGATCGGCGACCTCACGTATCTGCAGAGCATCCGCTACAGCGCCGGGGTGGAGAAGCGTCAGCCGCGCGATCCGGGCTGGACTGACATGCAGCATCAGATTCGCAACTGGTACTACTACACCTGGCTGTCGGGCGACTTCAACGTCGAGCAGTTCGTGCACGAGATGGACAAGATGTCGTGGCTGATCGGCGATTACCCGGTCCGCTGCCTCAGCACCGGCGGCCGGGAGACACGCACCGGCGACGAGTACGGCAACATCTTCGATCACTTCGCCACCATCTTCGAGTATGCCAACGGCGTGCGGTACTACGCCACCACCCGGCACCAGCGGGGGTGCGACAACGAGTTCCGCGACATGGCAGTCGGGTCAAACGGATCGTGCGAGATGATGCGGTTCCTCATCAAGGACCGGGCGGGCGAGACCACCTGGCGACGCAAGGAGGACCGGGCCGACATGCATCAGCTCGAACACGATGCGATGTACGCCGCCCTGCGCAAGGGGGAGATCATCAACAACGGCGAGTACATGGCCAAGAGCACGCTGCTGGGGATCATGGCACGCGAATCGGCCTACACCGGCAAGACACTCACGTGGGAGCAGATGCTGAACTCCCAGCAGGACCTTCGCCCATCCGGCTACACGTGGGACGCGACACCGCCCGAGTCGAAGGTCGCTGTGCCTGGTGTGACGCCGTTCATCTGAGGCATTCGCAGGACGAAACGGGTACCCGGTGTGTGCTGTGTGTCCAGTGACACCTCGCCTCCCAGCAGCTGGGCCAAGCCGGCTGCGATCGGGAGTCCCAGACCGTGATGTCCGTCGGTGCTGTTGCGAGAGGTGTCGCCACGGACGAAGCGGTCGAAGATGCGGTCCCGCAACTCCGGCGGAATCCCGGGGCCCCGGTCCGTCACCAGAATGGCCACTCCATCAGATTTCTGACGCGACTCAATCTCGACGGCGCTGCCGGAAGGACTGTGCTGGACCGCATTGCTGAGCAGGTTCGAGATCACCTTGGCCAGCTTCACCCGGTCGGTGCAGAGTGTGATGCCCGGATCAACGTGTGACTTGATCGAGACACCACTCGCGGCAGCCAGTGGTTGCACGCCCGCCACGGCTGACGTGACGGCATTGTCGAGCAAGACCTCCTCAGCGATCGGCGCATCGACAGCCGCCTCCAATCGAGCCATCGTCAGGACGTCATCGAGCAGTTCGCAGAGTTGGCGCAGGGCGGCCCGCGCCTTCTCCATCGCAGATACGTACTCCGCGGTCGACCGTTCGCGCTGCAGGCAGACGTCCAGCAGCGTCCGCACGCCGGCCACCGGCGTCCGCAGGTCGTGGGCCACATCAGCCGTCAGTTGGCGCTGGCAATCCAGTTCGCTGCGCACGCGATCCAGCAGGCGCTGGGTCGTCGTCACCATCGGCTGGAGTTCGATCGGAACCTGTCCAGGGTCCAGAGAGAGTACGGGTTTGGACGGATTGACACGTCCGACTTCCTCGGCGACGGAGCGAACCGGCTGCATGGCACTGCGGGATACGAACAGTCCACCACCGACAGCCATGAGTGTCGCAATCCCTGCCGCCGACGCCAGCACCAGGGCGAGTTGTCCCAGCGTGTGGTCAATGGCAGCGAACGACCGCGCCACCAGCACCCAGGCACCGACCGGTGCGCCCTTGGCCTGGTCGACCTGGTCTTCATCTTCGGCGGGTACTGCAACACGCAGCGCCAAAACGCGATACAAGCTGTCGCTTACCGGCAGATGCATCGTCCATAACAGAGTGTTGCCGACCGGCACACTACCCGCGCGTGAGCTGCCCTTTGGCAGATCGATGACACGTGCCGATGCTGGATACACAACACGGCCGTGCTCATCCTGGATCTGCACGATTGGCCCGGTCAACTCACTTCCGGAGTCGCGTGCTCGGTCCACCGGTTTGCTCGCTGAGAGGGAGGACAAACTGCGAAGTGCCGCTGGCGCAGTCTCGAACTCGATCTCGCCCTGATGTGCCTCCAGGTGCGTGGCCACCGCCACCGCTTCTATGCGGAGTGATTCGTCGAGGGACGCATGGAGGACCCCCCTCATGAGCCACCACGCCAGCACCGAAACGATGGCGATCACGACCAGCATCGTTGCCAGGTAGAGCCCCAGGAGGCGTCGCGTCAGAGATCGTGGCATGTCTCGCCTCGCAGCATGTAACCCTCGCCGCGCCGCGTGACAATCAGCGGCACACGCCCGTGATCGATTTTCCGTCGCAGGTAAGAGATATACACATCGACCACATTGCTGGTGCGCTCCTCATCGGTGTCGTAGAGCTTCTCCCAGATCTCCAGTCTCGTTACGACATGGTTCGCACGAAACGCCAGCAGTTCGAGCAGCGCGAACTCCCGGGCCGTCAGGTCGAGGCGGACACCTTCCCGTCGGGCCTCGCGCAGGGCCACATCGACTTCCAGATCCGCCACGCGAATGACTGAGGACTTCTGCCCATGTCCGTGACGCAGCAGGACGCGGATTCGTGCCAATAGCTCAGCGAACTCAAACGGTTTGACGAGATAATCGTCGGCACCGCTGTCGAGGGCACAGACAACATCGCTGGTTGTGTCCCGGGCCGTCAGCATGACAACAGGCGTCCGACCGCCACGCGCTCGATGCCGCCGGACCACTTCCAGGCCACTCAGTTCCGGGAGCATCCAGTCCACGATGGCTGCATCATAGACGGACGAACTCAGCAGAAGCTCGGAGTACCGGCCGTCCTGGGCCCAGTCGAGAGTGTACCCGTTTTCGCGCAGTCCCTGCGCCAGCGACTGCCCAAGCAGATCGTCATCCTCGACCAACAGCAGCTTCACGCCTGCACCCGCTTTCCTCCCGGTGCCCTCACCCCTATGTCAGCAACCCGCAGAGAACGGGCCGATGTCGTTCGGCAATTCGCCGCTCCGAACATCGGCCCTGCTGTTGACCGCCCCTCACGACACCCCGGGTCAGTTACTTGTCATCATCGTCGTCCGGGCTGTCGTCATCGTCGTCGTCATCCCCATCATCATCGTCGCGGTCCGCTTTGCCGACCTTGACTTCGCGGTCGCCGTCACCACGCTTTTGTCGCCGCACCCTTTTCGTCGGCTTCGTCATCGTCCTCCTCGTCTTCGTCGCGATCTTTCTTGCCCTTGCCTTTCTTGACTTCCCGCTCGTCGTCGTCACCTTCTCTGGCAGCTGCGGTCGTCTGCCCTGGCTCGACGAAGGGACGTCCGTCCGCACTGAAGACCATCTCTGCCTTCTTCCCTTCCCTGGTGAAGTGAATCTCATACAGGTAGACGGTCTTCCTCTCGAAGGTCATCTCTGTCCCTTCGCCGGCCCCTTTGGCTGCGGCCTTCCGGACGCCGGCCGGAGCTTTGCCTTTCGCAATCGATTCCTCGATTTCCACAACATCGCCGGCCTTCGTCACGAGCCCATCGACATTGCCATTGGCTCCCTTCCACGACCCCTCGTAGTAAGTGATGCCGTGCTCGACTTCTTCTGCGAACGCTGTGAACGCATTGGAACCGGCGAGCTTCTTGAGTGCCGACAGGGCGGCTTCCGGCACCTCCGATTCCTGCACTTGACGTTCCTGTTCGCCGGCCTCCTGCTCTTCCTTCGCTTCCTGTGACCACACGAGTACGCCACCACCCAGCAGCAACGCCACGCTGGTCAGCGCGATCAACTTGCGATTCGGCATCATCGTTAACTCCTTCAACAGCACAGGGAAATCGTCCACCGGTCGGACAGCCACAAGCGGCACAACCAGCGGGCACGTTCAGACGCCGCGCATTCTACCAGACGGCACATTAACCGCTGATGAGGAATCTGCGTCAAATCGTTTCCCTGCCAGGGAGCGGCTGAGCGGTGACCGGTGGCGTGGCCTATTCTTCCAGTTCCACCGTCCAGTAAGCCTCGCTCAGGAAGCGGGACCAGCTGTCGACCCGGAAACCGCGGTTGGCATACACCGGTTTCCAGCGGGGGCGGGCCGGTAACTTCTGGAGAAGCATGCCCGCCTGCTGAGGGGTGCGGTTCGCCTTGCCGGAGTTGCACTCCATGCACGCCAGCACACAATTCTCCCATGTGGAGGTGCCTCCCTGGGCACGCGGAATCACATGGTCGATCGTCAGGTCCCGCTGGCCGGGTTGCCGGCCGCAGTACTGGCAGGTGAAGTGGTCTCGCTTGAAGACATTTCGTCGGCTGAAGGTCACCGAATTGCTCGGAATTCGATCGTAGCGGGTGAGCGTCACCACCTCGGGGACACGCACATTGCACAGCATGGTCCGCAGGAATGGCTCGTCGCTCGCGGGCCTGATCCGGGCCCAGTCATCCCAGGTGTGTTGCTGATAGTCGACCGGGTCGACAATGCGGGCCGTCTCGCGCCAGACCTTCGTGAGGGCTCGCGCCACGGTCGCGACGCCCACCGGCTGCCAGTTGCGGTTGAGAACCAGCGTCGGTCGTTGCAGCAGTGCGACTCCCATCAATTCACCTGACGTTTCCCGTGCGCTATTCCAACTGTTCGACTCGCCCACCGGTGGCACCATCGAATCCATGGGCTGTCGGTCGTTGCCGTGCATGTTATCCACCGCGGGTCTTCTCCGACAAAGGGTCCGCCTGAAAGCAGTTCCGGGGCCCTCGATTGTCCGGCGATGCCGCAGGCCCCGTTCAGGTTTCACAATCGTCATTTTCGCAATCACCAGAGCGTCAGAATCTCCCGTCCCCACAGCGTTTTCACTCCATCTTCATGACACCGGACGGATCACCTTTGTTCGCTCCGCTCACGGGTGGTAGGATGCAACAGGTGCGCACTGCGCCTGCGCCGAGAGACTGCACGGCCTGTCGCGTCGAGTCCCACACAATGCCGCTCCAACTGGTTCCTGCTGCCGACCGTTCCCAGGCGATTCCGCTGGACAAGGCGATCGTGCTGTTCGGCCGTCACCCGGATTGCGACGTCGTTATCACTTCCAGCCGCAAGGTGTCTCGCAAACATTGCTGTATCGCTCAGGTTGACAACCGGTATCTCATCCGGGATCTGGGCAGTATGAATGGCGTGTCTGTAAATGGCACACAGGTGCGCGGTTCTGCGAGGATTGCGCGTGGGGATGAGGTTTCGGTCGGCGATGTCGTGTTCACCGTCGAGGAAGTCGCTGCTCGATCGCGAAACGCGGCGAACGGGCGTGAAAAGCAGGCACCCGCGAGTCCACGGCGTCGCACTGTTGCACCGGGCATGATTAGTCAGGATGTCCCGGTCGTCATCCCCGATGAGGGCCGCAGCTTTGCGGTCGAGGAATCACGCACCGGTCCGCGCGGCGACACGCAGGATCCGATCGTCCTCAGCGAAGACGACATCATCGACGAAGACGATTAGGGCTTTGTTAGGCCATGACTTTCGAGTTGTGTGCCACTGGCTTCGCCAGTGCAATTTCATGGATCACACTCGTTGTGACACACTGGCGAGGCCAGTGGCACCCGAGTTCAAGCTGTTGACAAAGCACGAGATCGGGATCCCAAGGCAACCGGTCGACGTGCCCTGCCCAGTTCGCGGGCCATCCGCTACGCTCCGTGCTGAGGCCCCAACGGTCCCGCACCCCAGGCACGGCGATCCATGACCGAGTTCAACCCGGCGGACGTTTTCGCGCAGCTCGACGCGTCTCGTGACCAGCGACTTGAGGAACTCCTGGACTTCCTCAAGATTCCCAGTGTCAGTGCGGATTCACGTCATGGCGGAGACTGCCGACTGGCGGCCGAATTCGTGCGGCAACAGCTTGAGGCGATCGGCCTCGACGTCGAGTTGATCGAGACCGCCGGGCATCCACTGGTCTATGCCGAGTGGATGGACGCCCCCGGACAGCCGACGGCACTCGTCTATGGTCACTACGACGTGCAACCGCCCGACCCGCTCGATGAGTGGCAGACGCCCCCCTTCGAGCCAAGCGTGCGGGACGGCTGTGTCTTCGCCCGAGGAGCGACCGACGACAAGGGGCAGATCTTCACGCACATCAAGTCGGTGGAGGCGTGGTTGCGGGCACAAGGCCGACTGCCGGTCAATGTGAAGTTCCTCATCGAAGGGGAGGAGGAAGTCGGGTCGGACAATCTCGATCGCTTCCTCGCGGCGGAGAAGGAACGTCTGGCTTGCGATGTCTGCGTGATCAGCGACACGGCCCAGTATGGCGACGGGATCCCGGCGATCACGTATGGTCTGCGCGGCATCATAGCCTGTGAAGTGACGCTGCACGGTCCGAAACAGGACCTGCACAGCGGCGTCTTCGGCGGCGCGGTCGCGAATCCGGCCAACATGCTTGCCCGGCTCATCGCCCGACTGCACGACGACGACGGCCGTGTGCAGATTCCGGGTTTCTACGACGACGTCATCCCGCTGACGAAGGAGGAACGCACGAACTTCGCGAACCTGCCATTCAACGACGCGGACTTCTGCCAGTCAATCGGCATCCCCGCCTCGCAGGGAGAGGCAGGATTCAGCACGCTCGAACGCCGCTGGGCCCGGCCGACGTGCGATGTGAATGGTCTGTTCGGCGGATACATGGGAGAAGGACCGAAGACGATCATCCCGGCGAAGGCGACGGCCAAGATCACCTGCCGGCTGGTGCCCGACCAGAACCCGGATGACGTGGCCCGCCATCTGGAAGGCTACCTGCGAGATCAGTGTCCTCCCGGCTGCAGGCTGACGTTTCGGAAGTATCATGGCTGTCCGGCGATGGTCTGCGACACCAGCAGCCCGTACATGGCGGCAGCCCGACGGGCGATCGAGGCCGGCTTCGGACGCCCGCCGGTGATGATCCGCGAGGGGGGCTCGATCCCGGTCGTCGCCTCTTTCAAGGAGTTGCTGGGAGTCGATACACTGCTGCTCGGCTGGGGTCGCAATAGCGACAACCTCCACGGCCCGAACGAACACTTTCATCTGAACGACTTTCACAACGGCACTCTGGCCAGCGCCCATCTCTGGATGAGCCTGGCCGATTCCTGATCCCTGGAGAACTCCCATGCACGGCAGACTCTCGCGGCACACGGCCCTCGTGATGACGCTGGTCCTGGTGGCGGGATCGGCTGCGGCCGACGACCTGAAGTTCGACAACTACCGCTCCGCGATGTCCGCGGCCGCCGGGCTGTATCGTTCGGGCAATCTGGCGGCCAGCAAGCCGGCGTTCGAGGCGGCGGTCGAACTGGCCCGCAACGACTTGGAGAAGAAGAACGCCCTGCAGCCCCTAGTCAAAGTCTACGCCGAGGGGGGCGACTACGAGAAGATGTTCCAGACCGCCGAACAGGTTGTGGCCCTCACAACGCATAAGGCGAGCGTGTCGATGGCGGTCCGTGATCTGCTGGGGAACTGCCAGCGCAAGAATCAGCTCGACACCTTCAAGAAGCGGTATGAGGAGCGGACTGCCAAACACCCCGAAGAGCGACTGCCGGTCCACATGCTGTCGGGCTATCACAGCCTCATCACGCGTGATTTCGGCATGCAGGCGACGTTTCTGGAGCAACTGGTCGCCATCGACAACAAGGAAAGCAACCCTCCCGATGCCGAGCTGATGGCCGACCTGGCCTTCGCCTACCGACTCGCCCGGCAGAACGAGAAGTCGGCCGTTCTGTATGAGGCCACGGCCCCGCTGAGCAAGGATCTCGCGTCGTGGTGTTACATGGAGGCCGCCGTCGCGTGGCAGCAGGACGGCAAGCTCGACAGGGCGGTTGCGTCCGCTCAGAAAGCCCACGACCTTGGTCCCGACGCCAAGGCGAAACAGAGCCTGTACCGCTGGCACCGCAGCCTGGGGGACGTGTTCCTGGCCGGCAAGCAAAAAGACCAGGCCCTCAAACAGTTAACTGCTGCCGAGGAGTCGGCCCCGATCGAGGCGTACAAGAAGCAGTGCGCCGAGTTGCTCACCCAGGCGCAGGCGCTGTAATCGACGTTGGGCCGTGTGCCATGCGGCATGCCGATTGGGCGACTGCCGGACATTACGATCCCCCTTGCAGACATTGACCCGAAAGCTCAACGTGACTCACCACCGAGGGGACAGAGTTTCACCGAGTGACCGCGCTGCTCGTCCTCTGTAAACCTCTGTCCCCTCTGTTGTTCGTACTCTATCCCACGACAATGACGAATGCTCGATCTGCAATTCATCTGTGACAACCGCGAACTGGTGGAGGAGAACTGCACCCGCCGCGGCGTGGCCTGCGACATCCCCCGCCTGATCGACCTGCGCGAACAGCGCGGAACGCTGATCTCGGCAGGAGACGCCCTGCGGCACGAACAAAAAGACATTGCCGGCCAGATTCCCAAGGCCGCCTCAGACGAAAGGGCGGGACTGGTGGCACGGGGGAAGGAACTCAAGGTGCTCGTCGCGGACAACGAGAGTTCCCTGCGTGATGTCGAGGCAGCCCTCAAGATCGAGCAGAGCCGCATCCCCAATCTGACCCACCCCGATGCCCCCGTCGGCGGCGAGGATGCCGCGACGACGTTGCGGGAATGGGGAGACAGGCCGACGTTCGACTTCACGCCGAAGGATCACGTCGCACTGATGGAGTCGCTGGATCTTGTTGATCTGGCCGCCGGTTCCAAGGTGGCCGGGCATGGCTTCTATTACCTCAAGAACGAAGCGGTGTTCCTGGAGCTCGCGCTGGTCCAGTACGCGATCGAGAAACTGCGGAGCGAGGGCTTTACCCTGTTCACGACACCGGACCTGGCCCGTGACGAAGTGCTGGAAGGGATCGGCTTCATGCCCCGCGGCCCCGAGGCACAGATCTACTCGGTCGAGAACACGGACTTGTCACTCGTGGCGACGGCGGAGATCACGCTGGGCGGCATGCTCAAGGACGAAATCTTGCCGATCGAGTCGCTGCCGCTCAAGATGGCGGGTCTGTCACACTGCTTCCGCACCGAGGCGGGAGCCCATGGCAAGGCGACGCGGGGTATCTATCGCGTGCACCAGTTCACCAAGGTGGAAATGTTCGGGTTCACCGCCCCCGATCTGGAGGCGTCGGGCCAGTTTCACGAGATGGTCGTGCGGATCGAAGAAGAGATCTTTCAGGGGCTGGGGATTCCTTACCGCGTCATCGATACAGCGACGGGCGACCTGGGAGGCCCGGCCTACCGCAAGTTCGATCTCGAAGCCTGGATGCCCGGTCGGGGAGATGGGGGCGAGTACGGCGAAGTCACATCGGCCTCCAACTGCACCGACTATCAGGCGCGCAGGTTGGGGATCCGGTGCCGGTCGGCCCAGCGCAAGGGGACGCAGTTCGTGCACACGCTCAACGGGACGGCGGTGTCGATTGCCCGGGCGTTGATCGCCCTGCTGGAGAACCATCAGCAGGCGGACGGCAGCGTCGTCATCCCCGAAGTCCTGCGGAAGTGGATGGGTGTCGACGTCATCAGGCCCCGGTGAATCATGTACCCTTGCCAGGATGTCGGTCATGCTGTGATGCGAAAGCTCATCCTCGCGACGATTCTGGTGTTGTTGGCACTGTGCGGGGGATCGGCGAGCGCACAGAACTTTCCACCGGCACTGGTCGAGTTTGGCGTGCCTCCGGGGCAACTGGTGTTCACCCCGGCAGGAGAGGGTCACTGGGATGCAGCCATTCGCGAGCGAGGCTGGATCCTCCACGAGGGTGACGACTGGCGGATGTGGTACACCGGCTATGACGGCACTCCGGAGGGCCTGAGAAAGCTCGGTTATGCGACGTCAACCGACGGAGTGCACTGGTCGCGACATCCGCAAGGACCGCTGATCGATGGGTTCTGGGTCGAGGATGTCCAGGTCCTCAAGCACGACGGTGGGTACGTAATGTTCGCCGAAGGGCTGAACGACCAGGCGCAGTTACTCACCTCAGACGACGGCCTCCACTGGAAGCGAGAGGGGACGCTCGACATTCGACTGACGTCCGGTGAGCCGATTCCGCCGGGACCATTCGGCACCCCGACGGCATGGTACGAGGATGGTACCTGGCATCTGTTCTATGAACGGCGCGATGCCGGCGTGTGGCTGGCCACGTCGACGGACCTCAAGACGTTCACCAACGTGCAGGATGAACCGGTGCTCGCCCTGGGTCCCGGGGACTATGACCGGCAGATGATCGCCCTGAACCAGATCATCAAACAGGGCGGGCAATACTACGCCTGCTATCACGGGTCCGGGTCAGCGGTGCCGCCGAGACTCTGGGCCTCGGCGATCGCTACTTCCACGGACCTGATTCACTGGGTGAAGTTCGCGGGAAATCCGCTGAGTCCGCCGGAATTGAACCAGTCGAGCGGCATCATTGTCCCCGAGGGAGAGGGCTTCCGCTTCTATACGATGCATGGCGAAGTCCGCCTGCACCGGGCGACATCATCGAACTGAGTGTCTTGTTTGCATAATCACTGGGAGGCGCGTTCAAACCCAGGCAGAATCCCGCGAACTGCAGGTACCCGCCGGACGCCGCCGGCGGGCGTTTTCCATCATCCCAGTCACAGGAACGAACAGTATGTCCCGCCGATCCGTCGCCATCGTGGGCGCGAGTGCCGACCGCAGCAAGTTCGGTAACAAGTCGGTACGGGCGCATCAGCAGGCGGGGTACGACGTCTTTCCGATCCATCCGCAGGCGCAGACCATCGAAGGTTTGAACGCGTTTCGCTCGCTGACGGACGTCTCGCGGGACCGGATCGACCGCATCGTGTTCTATGTTCCGCCCGCCGTGGGACTGGGGCTGCTTGACGACGTGGCCGGCATCACTCACCAGGAGTTCTGGCTGAGTCCGGGAACCGAAAGTGACGCGATCCTCGACCGGTCCGACGACCTGGGACTGCAGGTCACCCTGGGGTGTACCATCGTCGACCTGGGAATCAACCCGGCGGATCTGTCAGACTGACGGCAGCACAACGCTCAACGAAACAGATGGATCCGGTCGACGCGTCCGGTCGCTGTGCGTGAGGGCCTGACGGGATCCCGTTTCACTTCCACCAGAATGTGCGGGTCTGCCGGTGGGCTGAGATGCTCCAGGCGCGGCCTGAAGACCACCAAGATCATCAGCGGTAGGTACCACAACAGGTAGACACCCCCTTGTTGCGGATACCAGAACTGGGTGCCCACGATCATGGCGGCGGACGAGGCCATGAGGTGTTCCAGGTTCTTCTTGCGGGGCCAGATCGTGAGAATGGTCATCAGTACGAAGTAGCCGACGATCACCGGTGTGCGATAGAACGACGTGTAGTCCCCCTCCTTCCAGAAGCCGTCGACACCCCGCCCGTTCTCAAAGGCGAGGGCCGTCAGCCGGATCGTGCCCATTGTCTTCTGCCAGAACGAATCGGGATTGGCAGAGGTCAGGGCGTAACTGGCCAGCAGTCCGGCCGCGACGATGGTGAGGGCTCCCAGAAAGCGCAGGCCTCCCCGGCGTCCGTAAAAGGCGACCCACAGCGGGACGAGGAACAGCGGGAAGAATAGCGCCCCGCAGGCCAGTCCCATCAGCACTCCCGATACCAGCGGCTTCTGGTAGGCGACAATCGCCCACACGACGAGCGCCGCCGGGAGCACATAATTGAACTCGCCGACGTCGTAAGCTGTGCAGGGGAGCAACAGGTACAGGGTCGCCATCGCCAGGCCCAGCTGGGCATCTCCGAACAGGTTTCGACCCACAAACATCAGTCCTACGACCACGGCCAGATGGGCCAGCATCGCCATGACCCGCGGGGCGAGCTGCTCGAACATCAGTTCGATGGGGGCGTAGATGAGCGTGGGGGTCGGGCCGGTGTCGATGTCGCCGGCAGTCTCTGCAGCCTGTCCACTGCGATCCGTTCCCGTCAGGAGGTCCTCGGCGTTCTGCAACGTTTGCCGTGTCGAGACCGTGGCGGGATGCTGAGAGACGGCCTGCAATGTGAGCAGAACGAACGCGGACGCACAGAGGAACGCCATCCCCGGTGCATTAAGATTCTGCGAAAGCGGTGGCCGCTTCTTCAGCAGGGAGTCCCAGAGCAACCGAATCAGGTACACTCCCGACAGGGTGAACATCCAGGCGAACCCGAACAGCCTCACCTGAGGGCGCTCGTCTCGCACGAGGAGGAGTCCCGGTCCCGAGGCCAGCAACAGCCCCAAGTCGACGTTTCGCAACGACCAGACGCGATGGAAACGGAAGAAGACCGCAACAATCAGGAGCAACGAGAGATAGAACCACGTCGACTCGTCGATGTGGTATCCCTTGGGCATGATGTCCATAAACCACGTGGCCGCCTGGCGTGATCAGAAAACTGATCGCACGCAGGTGCGGCACCCTTCAGTTGTGGCTGTTCACAGCTTCCTTGTCGTGACGCAGCGCGACTGCTGACCCACTAATCGCCGCTCACCCGCGACGAGCCGATTTGGAACTGCCGCTCCCACAGCCTGAAAGCGATCGACAGTTCCTGGCACCCGTGACAGTCGATTGGCTACAGGATACCCCTCCGCAAAGGGTGCGCAAAGGATTGCGCGGGATTTTCCCAGAATTCCGGCCGATCCGGTGATGGACAATCTGTCTTCGAGGATCAGCGATTCTTGGGAATTGGGGGGAGATGAGGCTATCATCTCCCTCGGGAAGTGGGCGGACCTTGCACGATGACCTTCCCGTGTCTGATCGGCCCGCGGGATAAGGATCGCCGGGCCAATAGGAGTCGCATCACCAGCAATGAAAATAGTTTACAGCACATCGCTATCACTCGCAGACGAACTCTCGCAGACCTCTGAGCCCCTGCTAATCCTGCCAATGGAGGTAGAGACGGGGAGCGGGTGGGACGCCTTGCTGGGGGAAGCACAGGGGCAGTTTCCGGCGGCTGCAGCCGTGGTCGTCCCTCTGGGCGGCTCCCGGGAGCATCTGTCCGTATTCAGCGACTTGCCCCTCGGGGTGGCCGTACGCGCGACATCCTCTCTGTCGCACGCGGCTGTCCTCCTGCCGCGTCCACTGGACGTCGCCCCGATGTTGCGCAGCGTCAACACTCCGCTGTGGGATCTGCTGATCCGTCTGTCAGATAGTCGGCAGCTGGCTCTCTCACCCAAAATCGAAGGGATCACCGGCGCCACTGCATCAACCGTCGAGTTGCCGTCGCTGGTGCCAGAGACACCCACAAAGGAGTGGAACTGGCTGCGCGAGCACCTGATGTGTGGTGACCTCCTGGATGGGAGAGCAAGTGATGTCGATCAGACGCCGGTCACAGCAGGACTGCTGCAGCTTCACGACTTTCTGGACGAAAGCCATCAGCACTCCCAGGCAATCGAGGGGCAAGGCACGCATCGGTCGGGAGATTACTGGCACGGCATCATGCACCGCCGCGAACCGGACTACTCCAACGCTAGGTACTGGTTCCGCCGGGTCGGTCGGCATCCGGTCTTCAAGGACCTCGCCCCGCTGGCTGACGCCGTTCTCAAGGACAGCACGGACCCGCAGAGCAGTCGCTGGCAAAGCCGGCTCCGAACGTCCAGAGACTGGGATCCACTGGCGTTTGTCGACCTGTGCGAGGCGTGCGCGAAAGATGAGGCAGCACCCCTGGCGCAGGCGACACGTCAGATTCAATGGACCGAAATGCTGTTGCTCCTGAGGCACTGCTGCCAGGGTGTCGTTTCTGACAAGCGCTGACGCGCGTGTGCTAGTGATACACGAGGGGTGAAACGTCCGATGGATGCGGCGCTCTCCTGACCACTCGCGGGCGGTCAGGGGCGTGTTCGTTGCCTTGCCCCCCAAAAAAGACTTATGCCGGATGGGCCCCTGGTGTGCCCGCCTCCACGACAAACGTGGCGCGCGGAAAGACGCGGCCGCCCGGCCTGGTCACGTCGTCCACCACCATGAACTCACTCGTCCAGGCGTCGGGCGTCACGCTGCAGCGCACATAGCCACGTTCGGCATTGTGGAATTGCACGCAGGGATTGTCGGCGAGCAACTGGTCGTGATCGCGGATGAGGTCGATGCCATTGCCGCCGCTGGAGATCGATGTCCCAACGAACTCGGTCGCCACCACCGGCCCGTCGTGCTGACGGTCGTCGACACGCAGGTTGTTCACCCAGTTGGAGTGGATGTCTCCGGTGAGCACGACCGGATTGGGGATGCGGCGATCTTCGAGGAATTGCAACAGACCGATCCGCTCATGCGCACAACCGGGCCACTGGTCCATCGAGTATGTGAGGGGCTCGGCTTCGCGCGCATGAAAACCCACCAAGCCCATCATCACCTGCTGGGCGAGGATATTCCACGTACCCTGGGAGGCGAGCAGTCGCGCGTGCAGCCAGTCGCGCTGGCGAATCCCCAGCAAGGAATTGCCCGGACGCATCGCCGCCTCGTTGAGTGGCGACTTTCGATCGCCGTTCGGCTGATCACTGCGGTACTGCCGCGTGTCGAGCACGAAGAAGTCTGCCAGCCGGCCGAAGGGGGCATGCCGGTACAATCGCATGTCGGGACCGCGCGGCAGCGAACGGGGCCGCAGCGGCATGATCTCGTAGTATGCCTGATAGGCATTCGCCCGGCGCATCAGCAGTTGCAGCGGATCGACGTCGGCGTGCTCGGAGATCGCGCCTGCGTAGTTGTTGTCGACTTCGTGGTCGTCGGGGGTCACCAGCCAGGGACACTGGGCATGCATGCCCTGCAGCAGCGGATCGCTGCGGTACTGTGCGTAGCGGATGCGATAGTCGCCCAGTGACATGATCTCGCCTCCCGCATGTCTGCGGACGTGCCCGTCCCGTCCCCCATCCTCGTAGATGTAATCTCCCAGGTGCACGACCAGGTCGAGGTCGTCACGGCTCATCTGATCGTACGCCGTGAACAGGCCGGTCTCGTAATGCTGACACGAGGCGAACGCAAATCGCAGATGATCGGGCTGGGTGCCGTGGTGGGGCATGGTTCGCGTGTGGCCCAAGGGACTGGTCGCATCGCCCGCGTGAAAGCGATACCAGTACCAGCGGTCCGGCTGCAGTCCCTTCACCACCACATGCACGCTGTGCGCCAACTGCGGTGTCGCGAGTGCCACACCCGAGGCGACCGGTTGCTGAAAACCCTCATCTTGGGCAACCTCCCAGCGGACTTCGACCGATGTCGGTGCCATGCCCCCGTTGGCATCGAGCGGCTGAGGGGCGAGGCGGGTCCAGATCACCACGCTGCCGCTGTCGGGATCGCCCGAGGCGACTCCCAGTGTGAAGGGATCGTTGGTGAAGCTGCTGGCCCGGACAGTCTGCGACTCCCGTCCGAGGAAGGGAACGCTCGACAAGGCGGCTCCCCACGCCAGCACCACCCGGCGGCTGACCTGCTGTTCCGTATTCATCACCGTTCGCAAGGCAGACAGGTCGAACATGGTGTCGGGGCTCCTGGGAAATCTGAAGGATCAGGCACAGCAATGCAATCTGTGAATGATACCGCCTGCACCGATGCGGCGTGAGGGACTCTGTGAATCCTGTGTGAAGAAGCGGGCGCGTCGCGATGCACTGTCTTCGACATTGCAGTCAGCCAACGCGAGGATGAGGGGCGAGCGGGGGACGTCAGGTCCCCGATAACGCTCCGTACGCCTGAGACTGCACGACCGGGGTTCGACCGTGGCTCTGACTGTCAAGGAGCGTTCCACCTCCGGCTCAGCGCGGCTTGGTGCCTTCGATGTCGCCGGCCGGCAGGGCCTCTGCGTACAGCTTGCCGTTGTGGGCCTTCATCTGGTCGAGTTTATTGAGCGCTTCGACGTACTCTTTCTGGATCGCCTCGTAGACCTTTTTTCGTTCCGCGCTCTCCAGATCCTTGGCCGCTTCCACGCGCTTGGTAACTGCCTTGCCATCGAGGATCTTCGCGACGTCATCACCGAACGGCGTCAGATGTTCGATCGACTTCACCCGTTCCTCCTGGAGATGACAAGCCGTGCATGAGACGCTACGCAGTTCGTACTTCTCCTTGAGGGGCGTCCCCAACAGCGAATGGGCCGATGTCGGTGGCGTCATGAGGGTCAGCGACAATGCGACCAGACCGGTCGCAGCGAGGTTCGTCTTCATGTCGTTCCTTTCGCTTGGGGAGTCACAGTCATCACCACTTGATGATACCCAATTGCCGGACGGAGGTGAATCTCCTGTGGTCGTTGAAGCTGCTGGCTTGTACGCGGGCCCGGCGATGCCATCGCCCGGCTTTGATATTGGCCGGGCGGCGCAATGCGATTGCAGATCTCCGGGCTGTTTGGTCTAATTTGGGCGTGAATCCTCCGGGACTTATTGACACGAGAGCCCGCTCCCGGGACCTGTACTGTTGCAACCGGGGGACCGTGGCATGAGTTGTCCTGACGACTGCCTCGTTGCGGATCGGCTGGATCAACCGGTGGCTTTCGAGTTTGAGGAACTGCGACTGAGGCGTGGAATTGAGTGCCGGGACGATTTTTGAAGCCCGTCCGCTGCTGCGGACAATGACTGAGCGTTGCAGGCTCGGGGTCTCTTTGCAGATCCACATTGACTCAAACCTGCCGGCGTGCGCGCGCGGGATCTTTCTTTACCAGGAATAACGCGACGAAAGTAGTGACTTATGTTTCGCTGTCAGATGTGCAAGACGATCGTGCCTGCGGGTGTTCCCACGGCGAAGATCACCGTGGCCACACGACCGAAAGTGTACAACTCGCGGGGAAGCGAGCCAGTGGAACGCGGCGGTCCGCGGTTTCGGCGTGGGCGACCAGTGCGCAAGTGCAAGCCCTACGATCGTGGCGGCGAAGGGCATGAAATCGTCCGCGAGGTGTCTGTGTGTCCCAAGTGTGCCGCCGAGGTCGTCACCACGGCAGCTGCCGAGGCCGAAGCGACCGCCGATTGAGTGTTAACGGAGTGAAGGGTGCCGGTGATCTCCGCGGCAGCCGCCTCACTTCGCGACTGGATTGTGTTACGTTTCAGGAGTCGTGTCGATGGCTCAGGGCAAGATCAAGAAGCTGACGGAAAAGGGCTTCGGGTTTATTGAGGCCGGCGGAACGGACCTGTTCTTTCACATGTCTGCGCTGAGGGACACCACCTACGAGCAACTGTACGAAGGTCAGTTGGTCGAATTCGAATCCGGCATGGGGCCCAAGGGTGCCCGTGCCGAGTGGGTCAAACCGGTGAAGTAAGCGTGCTGGCTCTTGGCTGATAGCCATGGTCGCTTGACGCTGGTCACTCGGCGCTCGTCCCTGGGGCGTTGGTGGCGACGCGCAGATCAGCCGTCCGCACATTGAGGTCGACGGCGATCGTCAGCCGGTTCTCGCCGCGCTGCATCTGCAGCGATGTGACCGGCTGCAGGGTCACAGGCTCGTCGCCCCACCAGGCGGTCAGCCCGTCGATGTTGTCAAATGTCACTGCGATCGGTGCGCCGTCCGCTGGTGACTCGACGCGGAAGCGTGCGAACGCGACGCCACGCGTGCCCGCCGCACTCCGGTTACGGACATCCACCTGCTCCAGTTCGTCGAGCGGCAACGCCCCGCCCACGGTGCTGAAGACACGTCGCCACTGGAACGCCGGATCGTCGCTCGCTGCCGCCGCATAGCTCACCCGCCGCAGTTGATAGGCCGCCTGCTCCGTCGGCTGCAACACCTCCCAATCACGAACCACCCGCGTCGTCCCAATGGTGAATGCGGGCACTCGTCCGAGAGCTTTCAGGAACGCGGTCAGATCGATCAGTTCGGCCCGTGTGAGTTTGTCAGTGAGCCCGGCCGGCATCAGCGACACTCCCTGATTCATCAGCTCGACCGACTTCAGTGGGACATGCAGTTCGCGTGCCTCGGCATCGCGCAGAATCAGTTCGTCATCCGACTGTCGCACCACGATTCCCGAGATCGTTTCCCCGGAATCGGTGAGCACGATCATCGTGTGAAAGTTCTCCTTGACCTGCTTGTTGGGATCGAGCAGCGCATCGATCAGATAGTCGATCTGAGCCGAGGCTCCCAGACTCACCAGGTCTGGTCCCACCTGACCCCCCGCCCCGCCAATGGCATGACACTTCACGCAGCTCAGGTCGGCCCGGCGATAGAGGCGCTCGCCATTCACCGGGTCGCCCTGCCCTTCGACAGCACGCACCAGCTCGGCCATCTCATCGACGGTGAGCGTCATCGGGCCGGTGGTGATGCCTGCCGCTTTCTCCAGCGCGGCGGACAACTCGGGGAACGGCTGACCCGACGACCGTACCGCCCGCAGCGCCAGCACACCGGCATCGGCAGAGAGTGTCGTCCCTTGCAGCGCCTCGCTCAGCAGCCCGGCGGCATCCTTGCGGCTGAGAATGCTCTGCAGCAACGGTTCAATCTGCCCCAGGGCATTGGCATCCTGCATCAAGACGACGGCGGACTGCACGGCAGCTTGGGGTCGCAGCCGCAGTAGTGCCGAAGCCACGGCGAGTCGCACATCGACAGGCTCACTGGCCCAAGAGTCGTCCTGTAACAGCTCTGCAGCGCTCGCATCGCCGAACAGTGCGACTCCCTCGATGGCTGCCTTCCGGATTGCGATGTTCTCGGCGCGGTCCTGAGCCAGTGAGCGGACAGCGTCCCGCATCCGTTCGACGTGCCAGGCTCCCGCACATCGTGCTGCCTCCGCCCGCACCGGGGCCTCCGACGATGTCAGCAGTCGGTCCAGCCCCGCGTGATCCCCCGCAGGCTGCACCTTGCGGCGAGTGTGTGCGGTGAGCAATCGCCGGAGACTGGCCACTTGTATCGTGGGATCAGTGGCTGCTGCCGCCAGTTCCAGCACTTCCTGCAACTCGTGCGGGCCGCCGAACTCCGCGATCACATCCAGGACATCATCCCGATGCTCCTCGGCGACGTGTCCTTCACGTAGCAGCCGGGTGAGCACAGGCACCGTCGTTGCCGAGCCCGCTGACCGCAGCGCGAACACCAGATGGTCCGTCCGCCCGCCGAAGTCAATCTCCCCGCTCAGCAGCGCCGGCTCCCAGATCGGTTGCAACTCGTGCGCGGTGAGCCACAGGGCGTAGTCGAGCCACTCATCGACCTCGACCGGGTCCGCCTCACGGATCTTCGCCGGATCATCGGTCTGCCAGTCATCCGACGCCGAGGCCGGATGCACCGAGGGATCGAGCGCCCGCAGCGCGACTTCGATCGCCTCGGGCGGTTGCAGACGGCTCAACACCCGTACCGCCTCCATGCGTACGCGCGGATGTTCATCACCCACGAGCACCTCCAGCAGGGCCAGTGAATTGGAGAGCTTGTCGTACCAGTCATTTAGCACACGGGTCGCGCCGGCTCGCACACGATGGTCGCTGCACCGCAGCAACGAGTCGAGCAGTTCCGGATCGATGACATCCAGTCCCTGATAGACCCACAACGCCTCGAGCCGGTGCCGGTGATATTCAGGCGTACTGTTGTCGAGGTTGCGGGCCCACTGCTTGAGGGCGGGCAGGATGTCGAGCCCGCGCTCGTTGAGCAGCCGCCGGGTCTGCTGACGGGTCCAAATCTCCGGTGCGGTCAGTTGCTCGAGCAGATCTTCTGTCGACGCTCCGACAAGCTGTGGCCTGTCGACGAGCGGCCGGTTGGCACGCTCACCCGCCAGATGCGGCCGTGCGTGTGGTCGCGGCGCGGGTCGCGGAAGTCGACTTCGCCGTGCTGGATGATCGGGTTGTACCAGTCGGCGATGTAGATCGCGCCGTCCGGCCCCATCTTCACGTCGATCGGGCGAAAGGCGACGTGGTCCGACTTGATGACTTCCGGTCTGCTCTTGCGAGCGAGAAGCCGGAGCCGTCCTCGGTCAGCGACGAACCGGCAGACGCGATGGCCGCGAAAGTCGTTCGTGATCAGGCTGCCCTGCCAGTCGTCGGGCAGGTGCCGGCCGCTGACGATTTCCAGCCCGCAATGCTTGGGGCTGCCGGGGTTCAGGCCCGCGCAGAATCCGCTGGCGCCGCATAGGCCGTCGCGTAAGACGCACCGGGAAAGACGTAGTTGATGCCTTCGCCGCCGGCGCCGTCGGTGGCGAACGACTGCCCGCAGCGGTCGAAGTGATGTCCCCACGGGTTGACCCAGCCCGCGGGCGAAGACGTCGAGCTCGCATCGTCTCGGGGCGGAACTGCCAGATGCCGCCGCCGTTCAGCCGCTCGCACGCCCTACGGCGTTTCGACGTGGCTGTGGATGTAGATCGACTGGTTCATGTACAGCGTGCCGTCCGGCCCCCAGCGCAGCGTGTGCAGGATGTGGTGCGTGTCCTCGGTGCCGAAGCCGGAGAGCACGACGCGCCGCTCGTCGGCCTTGCCGTCGCCATCGGTGTCGGTGAGGTGCAGCAGCTCGGTGCTGTTGGCGACATAGACGCCGCCGTCGCCGGGAACGACGCCGGTGGGAATGAGCAGGCCGTCGGCGAAGACGGTGCGTCTTGTCGGCCTCGCCGTCGCCGTCGGTGTCTTCGAGCACCAGGATCTTGTCGTTGGCCTGCTCGCCCGGGCTCGATCTGCGGATAGATGCTCGCTGCTGGCGACCCACAGCCGCCCCTGCGCATCGAAGTTCATCTGGATCGGCTTGGCGATCAGCGGATCGGCGGCGAAGAGATTGACCTCGAACCCCTCGGGGAGCACAAAGGTCTGCCGTTCGAGTTCCGGATCGGGCAGGGGAATGTTGTTGAGATCCCGCTGGGCGAGAGCGAGGGTGGGCGTGAGGGACAAACACCCCATCAGGAACAGCAGCCGCCGGGTTGTCTTCTGGAAGTTCATGATCAAGCTCTGGAGGGAACGCTGGTTTGTAACACCATAACAGTCGGAGGTCGTCAGCTCTAAACTCAGTTTTGCCCGGGAAGAGTCTCCCATGGGCATCGATGTCGCGGTGCTTCACAGTTTTTCACGACTCTGCGAAGTGCGGACATCGCTGTTGCTTCCTCTCCGCTCCTGACGTTGCTTCGTCTCGTCCTGCTGTTCGTGTTTCGATTCAGGTCTCCGCGTACTCTGCGACCTCGGCGGTAAGCATCAACCGCAGAGAACGCGGAAATCACAGCGGGTGGCGAATTGAACGGAAACATCTTCGAAAGAACGACCGTTATCTCTTTCGCGATCCCGAATCAGTTGCCTGGCCGTGCGAGTTCGGTGTCGAATGTCTTGAGATCCGCAATCTCGCGTTCGACCTCCTCGATCAACGGGACGAAGCGCGGAACCTCGGCGGCGTTCTGTCCCTGTTCGTGCTCACGGAAGCCATACAGGTACGTCCAGTTCTGCGGACGCCAGCGATGAAAGAACAAATCATTCTTGGCCACAATCGCCTGCCGCAACGGATCGAGCCGTCTGTCGGCATCCGGACGCTGCAGCACCTCAGCGAGGGCCGGCACATGCTCGCCTTTCAGATGCGGCAGCCACCAGCGGGCCGTCGTCCGGTATCCCTCACGTGAGAAGATCTGCACCCAGTCGGTCAGTTCACCCGTCGACGAATCTGTCTGTCGAGACGTCCAGTCGATGAAGACATCCCCCCTGCGGGCCGCGAGCTCGCGGATCGCCAGTCCATACAGCTCGGCACTCCGGTTGTATTCGTCAAGCGGAGGAGATGTCTCTGGCCGACCGGTGTCGAACGTGTACTTCAGCGGAGCCAGAAACACACAGCGGACTCCGTCGCCGGCAACCTCCG
Organism: uncultured Planctomycetaceae bacterium; assembly: GCA_963707405.1. Taxonomy (GTDB): domain Bacteria; phylum Planctomycetota; class Planctomycetia; order Planctomycetales; family Planctomycetaceae; genus CAVPPT01. Next base: position 114,349 of record CAVPPT010000032.1, read on the forward strand.
CCAGCAGCTTCTCGTACTGCTGCCGGAACGAGTCCAGCCCAGCCGGGCCGTTGAAGGCTTCGTTCTGCCCATAGGCGAGGATCAGCACCGTCGGCTCGGCAGCGCGTACCTGCTCGACCAACAGGCCGTATCCCTGCTCAGGTTCGAACATCCCGCGCGATTCACCCCAGACGGTGTCGCCACTCCAGCCAAGGTTGCGGAACATGATCTGCCGGTTGGGCCAGGCGGCGGTGAGGACCGCTTCCCAGTCACCGTAGGACTGTTCGCGCTCGATGAGTGTCCCCCCCACGAGCACCACACGGTCCCCGTCACGCAGCTCGAAGGTCGACACCGGTTCGGCCGATGTCGCCGGCGAACACAGCACGCTCAAGAGACCGGGAACCAGGATCAAACAAGTGCGTGACATGTCAGCGTCCTGCGGAGAGACGAGAATCAGAGGTTCCCACAGCATAGCGGGGCCGGAGGAGGGATACAAAACCGCGCCGCCCGCCGCGTCAGCCATGAGATGCGACCACAAAGCACGCATCGGCAGAGCAAACCGGGAATGACTGACACCCGGTCACCGGCGCAGGCGTCGCACATGACGCAGGAAGTCGGCGTTGAGTTCATCGAGCGGGCCGAAGGACTCCTCGAAGGCCGCCCGGCGCTCGTCAGCAGAAGCCCACACCAGCCGGGGTTGCTTCTGCAGATGTGACAGGAACGCGATGTACTCCTCCCGGTGCGACGTCAACAGGTAATGCGAGAATGCCCAGGCCTCGGCATAGGCGGCGGCAAACGACGCGTCGCTGCGAAATCGCTCATCGGTCGCGACCAGCGATGTCAGCGAGTCGGCAGGCCGTTGCTTCAGGGACTCGCGAAACGTCTGCAGGCGCTCGGGATGCGTCCGGAGTGCGAGTGGCTTCAGCAGTCCCGACGTCGAGGCCGTCGTACCGTCAACCGTTTGCCAGCGGAGCGCATCCCGACGCAGATCATCGGAGAGGGCCTCGTACAGCATCGCCATCCCTTCGGTGAGCCACACCGGGTTGTCCGCATACCGCGTGTGCAGCCCGCAGTTGTAGGCGAGCTGATGCGTCCCCTCATGCACCAGTGTGCGAAAGAATCGCTCTGCGGCCGCCGTCTGTGTGCGTCGCCCGGGTCCTGTCGTGTCCCCCGTCTCAGGTGCCAGCAGGACGATACGGTTGGTCCGCATCGAGTAGTAGCCGGGGTTGTCCACCAGTTCGGGACCGGAGTCGTCGGTCACATAAACCCGATACGCCTCACGACTGGTGAAGATCAACACAGGCAGTGGTCCCTTCGGGCAGTTGCAGCGACAGTCCGCAGTCGGCCCAGAAGTCGATGAACCCTTGCAGGAGCCCCTCCAGCAGAACGCCGCACAACTCGGCCTGTTCCCGACTCCCCTGGGAGAGAATCACATAGTGGGGCGTGACGACCGCCGACGCGGAGTTCGACCCGCCGGCTGGTCGCATCAGTGTCTGCAGCTCCTCCTGCAGCTCGTCGGTGGTGGCGGGGGCGAACTCCTGCCCGGTCGGTTCGCGCGTCACCAGATGATCGGGGGGGATCGTCCACAGGCGGCGACTGCGATCTTCCACCAGCAATCCGCCATCCGCCGCTTCGACAAGCACACGGCCGCGAACCTCTGCCTGTTCACCCGCGTCTGGCTGCAGGTCGATCCGCCACAGAGGATCCCCGGCCCAGAGAGGAGACGTCATGCCGAGCATCAACGTCGGAAGCAACCGCCAGATGCAGCGTCGCATCCAAAGCCCACGCGTGGCAACCCGTGGGTCTTCGCCGAAGCTGCGGCATCGAAGCGGACAGCTTCGACGACCAGGTCCACCCACTCCCCCGATCCAGCGACCACGCATCGGCTTGCCACTCCGGGGAAGGGGGGACGAATGACGTCCCAGGAATCTGCTTCTCGCACCCTGCTGGCAGGGTGCGAGAAGCAGTCAACGGGCGCTTACGGCCAGATGCATCAATCCGTCAATTCACTCACGCGTCAGTCCAGATAGACGAACTCGTTCAGGTTGAGGGCAGTCAGGCAGAAGTAGTGCAGCGACTGGGGCACAGACAGGCCGTGGTCCTGCCGCAGGGATGTCATCAACGCGAGGCCGCGGTCGACTTCCACTTCTGTCGGATCACGCTGCAAAGTCTGCCGCAGGGCGAGCGTCACCTGTTCCCGCGGGTCATGGCCGACCTGCGTGCGCAGGTAGTCGGCGAACACCTCAGCCTGTTCGTTGATGAACTCGCTGTTGAGCATCCCCAAAGCCTGCGTGGGCTGCGTGGTGGCAAAGCGGACCGGGCAGGTGAAATCGGTGTCGGCGACATCGAAGGCGGCCAGAATCGGCACCACCAGCGACCGCTTCAGATGGATGTAGATGCTCCGCCGCCGCCGGTCCTCCTCCGATGAGTCTTCCCAGCCTTCACCGGGCCGCGACTGGCCGGCGAGAACCGCTGCAGGAATCACCGGGTAAATGCTGGGCCCGAACATCTTTTCGCGGTTGAGTGTGCCATTGACGGCGAGGATGGAGTCGCGAATCTCCTCGGCCCGCAGCCGGCGCATGTCGAACCGCCACAACAGGTCGTTGGTGGGGTCCGTGGCTGATGTCGGTTGGCTGATGGCTGACTCTTCGCTCCCCGCTCCTCGCTCCTCACTGGACGCCATGCGGTACGTGTTGGACATCACGATGAGCCGGTGCATCGCCTTGAGACTCCAGCCGCGGGCGATGAACTCGGCGGCCAGCCAGTCGAGCAGTTCGGGGTGTGTCGGCAGGTCTCCCTGCAGGCCGAAGTTGTTGGCCGATCGCACCAGGCCGCGTCCGAAGTGCCACTGCCACAGCCGATTGGCCATCACCCGCGCCGTGAGCGGGTTATGGGGATTGGTGATCCACTCCGCCAGGGCCCGCCGCCGACCCGTGCTCTCCCCATGAGCGGGCACCACGATGTGAGGTTCGGGTGGAGACAACACCGACGGGAACGCCGGCTGCACCTCATTCCCCTCAGCCTGCGGATTGCCACGAATGAGCACATGGCTGAGCGGGGCGTCGGGGCCGTTCTCCTTGACGGCGAGCGCCTGCGCCAGGGCGGGCGGAGGATTCCGTTCGAGCTTGTCCAGCTCATCGCGCAGGTGGTTGTATTGATTAAGTTCCTTCTCCGAAATCAGGCGACCGACGCCGCGCGAGAGGATGTCGTGCCGGGCGCTGATGTCCTGGAAGTCGTCCCGTTCGCCGCCGACCAGTTCCGGTAAGGCTTTCTCTTCGATGCGGCGCAAGTACCGCGTGAGTTTCTCGACCTGATCCCGATGCCGTTCGAGCCGCTCCTGCTGCTCGCCCTGTTCTGCGGGGAGGTCGATGTCTCGGACCGAAGCGGCCAGGACTGTGTCATCGGCACGCGCACCGTAGTGGCGGATGTTGCGGAAGAACGCCAGAAAGCTGTAGTAGTCGGCCTGCGGAATCGGGTCGAGCTTGTGGTCATGACAGCGGGCACAGTTCATCGTCAATCCGAGGAATGCCTGGGCCGTCGTCGCCGCGATGTCGTCGAGTCCGTCGTAGTAGGCCAGCAGCGGGTCGGCGGGTTCATCGTCCCACAGTCCCAGTCGATAGAAGCCCGTCGCGATGATGCCATCCGTGGTCACCTCGTCGAGTTCATCTCCCGCCAGCTGTTCGCGGATGAACTGGTCATAGGGCTTGTCGTCGTTGAAGGCCCGGATGACATAGTCTCGGTAGCGCCAGACATAGGGCTTGGGATTGTCGCGCTCAAAGCTGTTCGTCTCTGCATAGCGCACCAGGTCGAGCCAGTAGCGTGCCCAGTGCTCACCGTAGTGCGGTGAGTCGAGCAGCGTCTCCACCAACCGCTCGTAGGCGTCGGGTGAGGTGTCGTTGACGAAGGCGTCGACCTCTTCGGGAGTGGGTGGGAGACCGGTCAGGTCGTAGTACAACCTGCGGCACAGAGCGTGCGAGTCGGCAGCGGGAGCGGGAGCAAGTCCTGCTGCGTCGAGCCGCGCGAGGACGAAGGCGTCGATCGGGTTGGCGACCCAGTCCTCATGGCTGACGTCCGGCATCGACGGGGAGTGCACGGGTTGAAACGCCCAGTGGGCGCGAGTTTCGTCGTTGACCTGCGGCGGGCCGTGATGCTCTTCAGCCGGAGGAGCTGCCGCCTTGTCCAGCACCGGCATCGGGGCCCCCAGCTCCACCCATTTCGTGATGAGTGCGATCTGCTCGGGGGGGAGTTTTCCCGAGGGAGGCATCTCGTAGTTTTCGTAGTTGATCGCGTCCAGCAGCAGGCTGGCCGCGGGGCTTTCCAGATCGACGGCGGGGCCACTGTCGCCCCCCGTCAGCAGGCGCCATCGACCGGACAGATTCAGGCCCCCCTTGACCTTCGAACCGCCATGACATTTGTAGCAGTTCTTTTCGAGCAGCGGTTGAATCTGCGTCGTGTAGAATTCGATCTGTTCGGGAGAGAAGGATGGCTCGGGCGAGGACGTGTCCGCATCCTGGGCGAAGCCGACCGGAGTCAGGCAAGTGCCCATCAACAGGGTCAGTGAGAGGGATCTGAGTGCAAACATCGATATGATTCGGAACTCATCGTGCGAGGACAGCGGGGGTGATTTCAGTATCGCGACTGATGTCCGTCCGGGGCAAGGGCAGTGACGCATGTTGGGTGTCCAGTGATGAGAGTTGAGTGCCGGGTGCCACTGCGGGCTTGTCCAGCGGTGTGAATGGCGAGCAGCGAGTGGCGAGAAAAGCCGGTGGGACTTCCTCTGATCGAGGCGATTGACGTGCAGCGAGTCACTGAGGATGGGACACTCCTTCTGGAGGGTGCCTCGCTCACGCTGCCTGAACGTTCGCGTACGGCGATCGTCGGCCCACCGGGGTCCGGCAAGACCGTGCTGCTGCGGGCGATCGCCCTGCTCGATCCGCTGAGTGGAGGAGAGATTCGCTTCCAGGGACGTCCCGTCACAGCCGCGATGGTGCCTGACTATCGACTGCAAGTCGCCTACCTGCATCAACGGCCCGTGCTTCTGGAAGGAACGGTTCGGGACAATCTCAGTGCTCCATTCTCGCTGCGAACCTGGGCGGGGCGTTTGTTCGACGAGTCGTGGATCGTCGCTCAGTTGCGGAGACTCCGAAAGCATGAATCGTTTCTTTCGCAGCCGGCGGCGGAACTCTCCGGAGGGGAGTCGCAGATCGTGGCCCTGCTGCGCGTGCTGCAGGGGCATCCGCAGGTGTTGCTGCTCGATGAGCCGACGGCCTCACTGGACGAAACGTCCGCCGCCGCCATCGAAACTCTCGTTCAGGACTGGCAGCAGGCACAGCAGGACCGCGCACTGCTGCTCGTCACTCACAACCTGCAGCAGGCCGCACGCCTGGCAGACAGGCGAGTGCGTGTCCAGGAAGGTCGCATTGTGGCGGGAGAGGCACCACAGTGACCTATCACGATCTCTCGTATGTCAACGTGGCGGCCGCGGCGGCGTTGATCCTGATCAATGGGGCGATCTCTCTCGCACTGCGACTGGGGCTGGCGCGGCGTCTGCTGATCGCAGCGGTCCGAACAGTCGTGCAACTGCTGCTTGTCGGACTCGTACTGGACTGGGTGTTCACGCAGCGCATCCGATCGTCGTCATCGGCCTGATGGTGTTGATGTCGATCATCGCCGGGATTGCGGCCGTGCAGCGGACCGATCGTCGCTTCCGCGGCATCTGGTGGACGAGCCTGGCGGCAGTAACGGGGAGCACCTGGTTCGTGCTGGGCGTTGCTCTGACGCTGGTGATCGCCCCGTCCGTCTGGCGAGAGAATCCCGCCCAGTACGCCATTCCGCTGATGGGGATGATCCTCGGGAATGCACTCAACGGCATCTCGCTGGGGCTGGACCGATTGACGCAGGAGCTGACGGCGCGGCGCGCAGAGGTCGAACTGCGGCTGACGCTCGGGGCGACGCGGTGGGAGGCGGCACGGCCCTGTGTGGTGCACGCCATTCGCACCGGGATGATTCCGATCATCAATTCGATGATGGTCGCGGGCATCGTCAGTCTGCCCGGCATGATGACGGGGCAGATCCTCGCCGGGGCGGAGCCCATGGCCGCTGTCCGCTATCAGATCGTCATCATGTTCCTGATCGCAGCGACAACGGCGCTGGGAACCACTGGTGCCGTGTTGCTCGGCTATACAAGGCTGTTCAATCACTGGCATCAGTTTCTGCCGGGCCGGATTCGCAAAGCGTGACGTATCGGCGTTCGCAGCGAGGGATCGCCAAGCGCCATCGCCCACACTCGTGTAGTGCTTCAGCGGCAGTGAGACAGGAGTGAAGTTAGGATAGCGGTCTCGCAGACCAGGAACGAGGAGCGAGGCCATGACGAGGAAGCGGCAGCGTCGTCGGTGGAGTGCGGAGGACAAGTTACGGATTGTGCTGGCGGGGTTGGAGCCGGACGTGGAGGTCTCGGAACTGTGCCGGCGGGAGGGGATCAATCCGACGCAGTACTACGGCTGGAAGAAGACGCTGCTGTCGAGTGCAGCGCGGGTCTTCGACGATCGAGCACCGAAGCCGTCCCGGAAGGAGGAGCGTCTGGAGGGGGAGCTGTCACGCTGCAAGGACGTGATTGCGGAGATTACGGCGGAGAACCTGGAGCTAAAAAAAACGCTCTTGGATTAGAGGACCACGGTCAGCTTCCCCCGGAACTGCAGCAGCGGGTGCACGAAGAAGTGAAACAGACGAAGACCAGAAGCGGTTGGCTGGTGTCCCGGACCCTGCAGGCGCTGGGAGTGGCCCGCAGCAGCTACTACCGGTGGCTGCGGGAGAAACCCTGGAGTCGGAAGGAGCCTGGCGAGCTGGTGCGCGTGGTGCAGGCGTTCGAGGCGCTGGCCCGGGAGAAGCGGGCGGTGCGGGACTATGCCCTGGCGCATCCGGAGGTGCGTCATCGGGAGCTGTCGTGGCGGATGATCGACGAGGATGTGGCGTGTCTGAGCGCCTCGACGGTGTACCGGATTCTGCGGGAGCAGAGGCTGATGGCCTCGTGGAGCCGTCGGAAGAAGCGGTACCGCGAGGAGCGGGAGCAGGCGAGCCGTCCGGACGAGATCTGGGGGACCGACCTGATGTACGTAAAGGTGAACGCTCAGATGTACTTCTTCGTGGCGTTCATCGACGAATACTCGCGATACATTGTGCACCACGAGCTGCTCACGAGCATGGACGGGGTGACGCTGAGCCTGGCGGCGCAGCGGGCGGTGGAGACACTGCCGCGGACCGGGACGGGAGAGCTGGCGGTGAGGCCGGAGATCCGCAGCGACAACGGGAGCGGTTACATCTCGAAGGAATTTCACGGGCTGCTGGAGTATCACGGATTGACGCACCACAAGATCACGCCGCATTGTCCGGAGGAGAACGGGATCATGGAGCGGGCGAACCGGACTTTCCGGGAAGCGTTGGAGAAGGTGGAGCCGGGGAGCCGATTCGAAGCGGAGGATGCCTTGCGGCGGATCATCAAGCATTACAACACACAGCGGTTGCACAGCTCGCTGGGGTTCCTGAGACCGGTGGATTACTACCGGGGGAACCCGCGCGTGCTCCACGAACGTCGTCGGCGGAAGCTGTCACAGGCGCGTCACCGACGAAAGCAGATTAACCTGGGGCTCCGGCAACGGACCCTCTCTTACGAAGACCCAGAGACCGTCTCTTCTAACTGATACCGAACTGTCTCACTTTCGTTGAAACAACTCACTCCGAGATGTGATGCCGTTTCCTCTTTGTGCGAACTCGCACACGTGCCTCCATCCCCAGGCGATGAATGGAACCGGATGTGCAGTGGTGTTATTGTCGACCGGTCGTTGTCGTCCGTCGCCTCTTCCCGAGGATTCCCGATGTCACGTCTCTTACCGGTGATGATTCTCTGCGTCGTTGCTGCCGCCGGCGGCCCTGCAGCGAAGGCCGCTCGACCCAACGTGCTGTTCATCGCCATCGATGACCTCAACGACTGGGTGGGGTGTCTGGGCGGACATCCGCAGGTGCAGACACCGAATCTCGACCGGCTGGCGAGTCGGGGTGTCCTGTTCACCAACGCCCACTGCAATGCGTCGCTGTGCAACCCCTCCCGGACCAGCGTGATGACGGGGACGCTTCCCTCGACCAACGGCGTGCATGGCAACGAGCAGGACTGGCGCACGTCGCCGTATCTCACCGGTCATCTCACTTTGCCCGAGTATTTCCGGAAGCAGGGGTACTGGACGGCGGCGGGGGGCAAGATCTTTCATGCCAATCATGGCGCGGAGTGCGGGGCGCTGCAGGGGGGACATGGCGGACTGCAGGGATTCGATCGATCCGCTGCCTGGACTGAGCGATTCCCCTCGCACGAACAGCAGCTTCCGAAGCTGCCCGTCCCCACCGGTCGCAATTTCAACGGTCTGGACATCTGGCATTGGGACTGGGGGCCGATCGATGTCTCTGAAGCCGTGACCGAAGATGGTCAGGTGTCCGACTGGGCCGCAGGCGTGTTGCGTCGGTCCGATGGCGCGCCGTCCGACAACTCACAGGCGTCTCCCTGGTTTGTGGCTGTGGGACTCTACGCGCCACATGGTCCGTGGTACTGCCCGCCGGCGTACTTCCAGCAGTACCCCATCCAATCCATTCAGCTGCCTCACCTCAATCCGGCGGACGATCTCGACGATGTCCCGGCGATTGCGAAGCGGCACCTGGGGAACTACTTCGGCGACTACCATGCCCGCATCACACAAAACGGTCTGTATGAAGCCGCGGTGCAGGCGTACCTCGCCCAGATCACTTACGCGGATACCAATCTCGGCAAAGTGCTCGACGCCCTCGAAGACAGCGGACAGCGTGACAATACGATCATCGCATTGTGGTCCGATCATGGCTGGCATCTGGGGGAGAAACAGAAGTGGCACAAAGGGACGAACTGGGAAGAGGGGACCCGCGTCCCGCTGATGATCGTCGCTCCCGGTGTCACTCAGCCCGACAGCACGTGCGACGCACCGGTCAGCCTGGTCGATCTGTATCCGACGTTGCTCGATTTGTGTGGTTTGCCTGCATACGAACGTCTGGATGGTGAGAGTCTCGTGCCCTGGCTTGAGGATCCGGCGCTGCCGCGCGAGAGGCCCGCATACACAATCAACGGCGGCCGGCATCAGTCGGTCCGCTCACAGCGCTGGCGATACATCCGCTACAGCGACGGCTCCGAAGAACTGTACGACCATGCAGCCGATCCGACCGAGTATCGCAATCTGGCCGATAACTCCGAACTGACTGACATCAAACAGAAACTGGCCGCAGCATTTCCTGATGAGATTCGCCGGGCTGATGACGCAGACGATCCGCGTCACGAAGCCGGCTTTCGACCCATCTTCAACGGGTACGACCTCACCAGCTGGGAGGGTGATCCGCAGTTGTGGCGAGTGGCGGACGGCAGCCTTGTGGGAGAAACGACCGCCGACGGACAACTTCCGCACAACAGGTTTCTCATCTGGCGGGGGTCGCAGCCCGGTAACTTCGAACTGCGGGCGCGGTTCCGGGTGATCGGCAACAACAACAGCGGTGTCCAGTATCGGTCGCAGGAGCGAGGAGACCTTGGTAAGTGGGTACTCAGCGGCTACCAGGCGGACATTCATCCACGGCCCGATCTGCTGGGAATGGTGTACGAAGAAAAGGGACGGGGTATCATGGCGACCCGGAGCGAACGCGTGGTCATCACGCCCGATGGTCGCCGGATGCTCGCGGGGACGATCGACCTAACCGTGCTCGCGCTGACCGCCGATGGAACCCCGGTGCCAGCGGACCTCAGCGAATGGCGGGAACTGACCATTGTGGCGAGCGGGAACCACATCACTCATCAGCTGGATGGGACTCTCGTCGCCGAAGTCTGGGATCATGATGCGGATCTCCGGTCACTGCGCGGCGTGATCGGACTGCAGCTGCATGCCGGGCCGAAGATGCGTGTTGAGTTCCGGGACCTGCGGATCAAGGACCTCCCGCCAGTGGATCTGACACCTCCCGAACAGACGCCGCTTCCGGACGATGCACCGGAAGTCCATGCTCCCCGGCAAGGTGCCACGGCACCGCCTCGAAAGGACTGATGCTCCTGGTCATCGCAATGTCCACACGCAGATCCAACGGGTATCTTGGCATTTGAATACTGGGGTTGTCGACAACAACGCGTGCTGGCTCCACTGGCAAACGATTGGACACAGTTTCGGTACGCTGAAATTCATGGACCGTCAGGAGGGAAACCAGTACTCCATGCAATCATGGCCCGTGCTGAATGGCTTCGGCCGGTCACCTAATCACGCTGTGCTGCATTGCCTGCATGTACATCAGGAAGCCAATTTGTGCATGGAGACGAGTTTTCAAGTCCGTATGATGATTGTGTGCGGTAACCCGTTCAAAGTGCGCATTGGTCAGGGTGACAGATCCGATCTCCGCCTTGGGGATCTGAGTAAAACACCTGGTCGTGGCACCGCGCAAACGCAACAGCCGCTTTGTCCGCTCGGAAACAATGTGGGGGCTGTCAAAATCGATAATCTCCTTGATGAGTCCAGAGGAGCCCAGGGAGCCCACGAACATTCTCAGTGCATGGATTCCGGAACTGAAGCTGGAGGATCCTAGCTTGGACAACTTGGGATGGGCACCTGTCGTACCGGTCACCTCGCTTTGTATAGCTGCGATCACGGTATTGAGCGTGTCCACAGGCCGGTCGCTGAACATGTTGTCGGAACCGCCCTTATTGACGGCCGCCATCGTCATGAATGGGACGAGCAAGGGCATCAACCTCCTGGCCTCAGCGAGCTGCCCACCCTGCATGGCGACATAGCGTTGAAGCGGCGATGTCCCGGTCGACCAGCCTCCCTTGAAGTCGTGATAGTCTTCTTCGGCGGCACGAATCTCGTGACCTTGTTTCACGGTCGGATGAAAAAAGATCTGGGCACGTGTGAAGTCGGTCGTTCCCATGGGAACGGCTGCACCCATCCAGAACACCTTACCGCCCTTTTGGATCTTGAAGAGAAACTCGTGAATCCACTCCGACGTCGTCGACTGCAAGAAGCGAAAACTCGCTGGTGGGCTGGTGAGCACGGGCGGTTTGACCACTGGGTTATTTGCCTCATTCGGCACAGTCATCGAGGACGGATTCACTTGCGTGACGATAATGCTGCTGGGTGACGGGGGAGCCTTCTTCTTCGCCTTTGTTCCGTCGGCCGGTTCCGGCTCAGGCCGGGGTTCCCGTCGACTGAAGTGCTCCAGTTCCTGTTCAGCCATCTGAACTCTCCAATTTGTATGGTGAAATCACGCAACAACTTGCGACTTCCCGAAGCCGCATTCATCCGCGAGGCTCGATGGCTGGACGACGATCCCACAAACCTCGCTCAATAATAGCTGGCATGAATCGTCGGTTGCGGATCAGAGGACCTCAGCGGCCCTTGCCGCGCACCAGAGGGTTGATGGATATAATAGGCACCGTCATATTTCCTGTCGTCGATTTGACCATATAGGGTCTGGGGGCCCGTGTTGGACTGGAGGCTCACGGCTGCTTCCACGGGTGCCACAAGGACCTGCGCCATCTTCGTGCAGAATGCGCGTCCAGCTGTTCCTTTCGCAACTAGGCACGCATGAATGCTGACATCATCAAAGAAGGGTTTCAGCGGACTGAGTTTCGAGAGGTTGTGTGTGAGCAAGCCCTCCTTGCAAATCTGCAGATAGGCTGAGTCTCCATGGCAGTAGATCATCAGGTGCATGTCAGAACCCTGATTGTTCTCGCACCACGACACTGAATCCCGGACCATTTCCGCAATGGTGATCTTCGGACTGACGAACATCACGGTTGTATCCCAAGGGGCCACGTCGTTGGCAGGCAGTCGGCTGTCTTTCCAGGTGAGTGTAGGCATGATCGATTCACTTTCTCTTGAGTTGACTTGGGACAACGGGCAGAAGCACAGCAACAGTGCGTAGCGGGAGCAGCACTTGAAGCCGAAAGGAATCGACTCAAGAATGGCACTTGTTGACGGTCGCGGGGTACTCCCGGTCTCGTCTGGCTCCCGGTGGCGATCTTCGGCCCAGGGGTGTCCCCGGTTGCGCGAAATCTCCCCAGATTCCAATTCCAGGAGGGCCGGGAGCCCACAGTTCAGACGGCCCGCAGGTGCAGCACGGCATCGCCGGCGAAGGGGGCAGAGACGCGGCGGGAGTCACCCCCGTCCAGTGCAGCTGCCGCCCGGGCGTTACCGGTGGAACACTCGAGCCACTCCACCGAAAAGCGTTGATCCTTCGGGCGCAGATCGAGTGTGACGTTGCCTCCCTGGGGAAGATACACGAGGTACTCTGCGCCGGGGTCCGACAGGCAGAACCCGGTGGAAGCCAGCTCGCCGTGCGGAGTCATCGTCGCCAGCGGGACGCGCAGGGAAAGTTGCCGCACGAAGCCCATGCTGCGACGGATCGGCTCCCACTGCGGATCGAACCGTGTGCCGAGGACCTCTCCATCGTAAGGGTCCATGAAGGTCGGGTTGTGGCCCCGCAGGAAGCTCTTCCAGACCCACGGCGAATTCCCACCGATGCCCCACACATGATCGGTGTCGAGCAGGCTGACCTTCTGCCCGTCCCATGCCGGCGGATCGTCTTTGAAACCGTCCTTTCTGCCTGGTGAGATCCAGTCGGCCGGACTCGCCAGCATGTCGACGAGTGACTCCGCACCGTGGCCGGTGATCCCGATCGGATGCTGTCTGGGCTTCCCGCGTTCGTGTTCACGTAACGTATCGACGACCCACCAATCCCACTCCCTCTCACCCCCTTCGTTAATGACTTCGTAGAGCACGTTGTCGAGGTCGTTCACCGCATCGACGACTTTGCGGATGTAGGCGGCCTGGATCTCGTTGACTCTGGGATCGGCCCGACTGTGTACCCGGCCCACGTTCTCTTCGTTCTCAACACCCGCATCGATGCCGTTGATGTTGTTTTTGGGATGGAACGGATGACCACGCCAAGCCCAGCCGGAATTGGTCCCCGGGCGCAGATTGCCATGCATCAGTCCCCAGCCCTCGAAGAGCATCACCGAGACATAGATGCCGCGCCGTCCTGCCTGGCTGATACGCGTGCGCAGCCGCTCAAAGTACGCGGGATCAAGCCTGGTCAGATCGAATCGGGGTTTGCCGTCGAGCGCCGCCTCCGGACCCGTGCGCAGCCAGGGGTGCGGCGAGACATGATGCACAAAGTCCTTCCCCTGCTTGCCGTTCGCACGAGTCTCCCACGTCAGCGAATCCCACGCCCACAACCGGATGAAGTTGTGCCCGTACCGTTCGAGGAAGTCGAGATAGGCCGCGAAGTCGAGCGCCTCGGGGGGATCGCTGCGTCCCATGTCCACGAGGTTGTTCCACATGTGCGACCCCGTAAGCAGAATCGCCTCGCCACGCGCAGTTGCTGAAGTACCGCGGGTTCTGCGGATGGATTTTCAGCGGTCCGGACGCAGCCACACGCTGGTCGTCTCCCAAGACCACCATGCCAGGCAGACCTGACAACGTGGCGAGTTGACCTGCCGCCGCGAGAAACTCCCGTCGCTGCATGGAATCACTCCCTTGGGAGGTCTTCATGTTGCGGGCCATCGGACCAGAACTCTCCCGACATGCCATCACCCAGCCGACGGATGACCCTGCGAGTTCAACTTTCAGCTGATGATCTCTTCGGCGACGTGACCGTAGACGTCGGTCAGACGGAAGTCGCGGCCGGCGTAGCGGTACGTGAGCTTCGTGTGGTCGAGGCCCAGCAGGTGCAGCGTGGTCGCGTGCAGATCGTGGATGTGGATCTTGTTCTCCACCGCCGCGATGCCGAAATCGTCGGTCGCTCCGTATCGCATTCCGCCCTTCACGCCACCGCCCGCCATCCACACCGAGAAGCCGGTGCGTTGTGGTCGCGGCCGTCGTCGCTCTTGGTCGCCGGCGTGCGGCCGAACTCGCCGCTCCAGATGATTAGCGTGTCCTTGAGCATGTCGCGCTGCTTCAGATCGGCGATCAGCGCCGCGATCGGCTGGTCGGTCGCCCGCAGTTCGCGGTCAGTTTCGACTTCAGCTGCTTGTGCTGGTCCCAGCCTTCGTGCGTCAGCTCGATGAAGCGGACGCCGGCCTCGGCGAATCGGCGGGCCATCAGACATTGCCGTCCGAAATCGTCGGTCGCCTTCTCGCCGATGCCATACGCCGTGAGCGTCTGCTGCGTCTCGTCGGAAGAGTCCATCACTGCGGGACGGCCGACTGCATGCGGAAGGCCAGTTCGTACGACTCGATGACACCCTCCATCTGCGTGTTGGTCGGGTTCCTGTCCTGCAGCGTCGGTTCATCGACTGCACCAAATCGAGCTGCTTCCGCTGCAGGTCTCCCTGAAAGGGTCATTGGAGATGTTGCCGATCGCGTCCTTCGGGCATTGCCGTCATCTGCCAGATCGCGTCCCTTGATACATGGCCGGCAGGAACGCGCTGCCGTAATTCTGCGCTCCGCCAGCCGCGCGGGCGGCTTGATGGTGATGAAGCCGGGCAGATCCTGGTTCTCGGTTCCCAGTCCGTACAGCACCCAGGCACCCACCGACGGCCGCACGAACTGGAAGTTGCCGGTGTGCAATTGCACGAGCGCCTGCGGATGGTTGGGAATGTCGGTGTGAGCCCCGTTGAGCAGGCAGAGATCGTCGGCGTGCTTGGAGAGGTGCGGATACAGGTCGGAGATCGGCAAGCCGCTTTCGCCCCGGGGCTCGAACTCCCAGGGCGACTTCATCAACTTGCGACCTTGTGCCCGTTGGCAGCGTCCCCCAGTGCACCTGGATTCTTGCCGTCAAATTCGGCCAACGCCGGCTTGTAGTCGAAGGTGTCGACATGCGACGGACCGCCACGCATGCACAGGAAGATGACCCGCTTGGCACGAGGCTCGAAGTGCGGTTCGCGCGGGGCGAGCGGATTGAGATAGCCCTCCGCAGCCCGCGCCTCCCGCTGGCGAGTTCGCTCGCCAGTCCGGCGAAGGCCAAGTATCCGAAGCCGCACGAGGTCGTCTTGAGGATTTGTCGTCGAGAATACATGGCTGCTCCTGGGTTAGGAACCAAACAGTATGAGGTCCAGAAACCTGTGATGACGAGTGGGAATCAATCCAGATAGCGAAACTCTGCCGAGGCCAGCAGCGCCTGGCAGAAGCCGGTCCAGCCGATCAGTGTCCTGTCGGCATCAGACTTGTCTGTGTCGCTCATCTGGTTTGCCTGTTCGATGAAGTCCAGCGACATCTCGGCTTCGCCCGCCGACGGGTGCCGGGCGAGCGTCAACTGATACGCCAGGTCGACCCGTCCCAGACTGTCGAGGCCTTCGTCGGCGAGAACACGGCGGGCCAGTTGCTCGGACTGCGCGACGACGAAATCACTGTTCATCATGAACAAGGCCTGCGTCGGCACGATTGTCTCCTCCCGCTGGTCTGAGATGATGCTCGGCTCAGGGAAGTCGAAGATCTTCAACATCTCAGGCACGGCCCCGCGCACGATCGGCATGTACACACTGCGTTTGAAGCTGTCGAGCGCGAAGCGTTCCTCCCGGATGCCTTGTCCCACGTTGCCATCACCAATGGTCGCCACCACCGACCCCTGCATGGGGGTGAGGTCAATTTGTCCCGCCGCGGCGAGCATCGCATCACGAATCGCTTCGACTTCGAGGCGGCGCTGGTTCATCCGCCACAACAGCGTATTGTCCGGGTCGACCTCCAGAGCGGCGGTGTCATCCTGTGTACTGAGGCGGTAGACGCGCGACAGCATGATCTCGCGAATTGTCTCCTTGAAGGACCAGCCGTTTTCTTGAAACCGCATCGACAGATGATCGAGCAGCTCGGGATGGCTGGGTGGGACGCCGCTCACTCCGAAGTTGTTCGCGGTCGGGACGATGCCCCGGCCGAACAGATGTTGCCAGATGCGATTGACGGCGACACGGGCCGTGAGCGGGTTTGCCTCATCCACGAGCCAGTCGGCGAGTTGCCGGCGACCGCTGTGATCCTCAGGGATGGCGGGCGGGTCAGACAGCGTGGCAATCGTCAGGAAGCCGCGGCGGACAGTGTCGCCATGATCGCGCGGTTCGCCCCGCAGACGGACCTGGGTATCCGCGACCGAACCGGCATCGAGCGTGCCCATCAGCAGCACCGGCTCGGTCGTGGTGACGTCCGGTTCTTCAGCGGGTTTGTCGTCGGATATGGCATCAGGAGTCTTCGTCTGACCGCGCAGGGTTCGCAACTGCTTCTCGACATTCGCAATCTGCCGTTCGATCGTCTTGTTCTTTTCGTCCCGCTTCTGCAGCGACTTAAGCCTTGCCTCGAGCGCGGTGATCAGCTTGCGCACATCCTTCCTGGAATCATTGGCATTGTTGGTGCTTTTGCCGTCCGCCTTGACGGGCTTGACCGACGTTCCGGAGAGCGCAATCAACTCAGCGGGCTGACGGTTGCCGTTCTGTGTCGCCGTACCGAAGAGCGTGTCAGTCGAACAGAAGATGCCGGCCAGCGCATAGTATTCGGACTGCGGGATCGGATCGAACTTGTGGTCGTGGCAGCGGGCACAGCTGGCGGTCAGTCCGAGAAAGGCCCGCGAGACGACGTCGATCTGGTCGTCCACGACCTCCATCCGAAAGGCCTCGGCATTATTCTCATTGAGCAGCTTCGGACCGATCGCGAGCATCCCCGTTGCGACGATTTGTTCACCCCGCTCCGCTGAAGTCGCAGCAGGCAGCAGATCCCCGGCCACCTGTTCACGCACGAACTGGTCGAACGGCTTGTCTTCATTGAACGACTCGATGACGTAATCCCGGTAGCGCCAGGCGTGGGGATAGGTGAAGTTGCGTTCCATCCCGGTCGACTCAGCGAACCGCACGACATCCATCCAGTGACGACCCCAGCGCTCGCCGAACTGCGGCGAGTCGAGCAGCCGATCGATGAGAGCTTCGTACGCCTCCGGCGAGGGGTCGGCAACGAACGACTCGACATCAGCCGGACCGGGCGGCAGTCCGGTCAGATCAAAGAACACACGCCGCACCAGCTGCGCCGGCTCGGCATCTCCCACCGGATGCAGTCCGTCCTCCTCCAGACGGGCCAGCACAAATCGGTCGATGTCAGTTGCAGGCCAGTCGGCGTCCTGCACCGCCGGGATGGCAGGCTGAGCAATTGGCTGGAACGCCCAGAACTGGCGAGCCTGGTCGAAGTCGATGGTCTTCTGAATCAGCATCGCCTTGCCATCGCGCAGATCCGGGGCTCCCATCAGCACCCACTTCTCGAAATCCGTGATGACGCTTTCGGGCAGCTGTTCGTCCGGAGGCATCTCCAGACCTTCGTAACGGATCGCCTCGATGATCGTGCTCTGGTCGAGCTTCCCCGGCACCACGCCGTGACCGCTCTCGCCTCCGCGCTGAATCCCTTCACGCGTGTCGAGCAGCAGGCCGCCCTTCACTTCTTTGGATTCGTCGGAGTGGCATTTGTAGCAACTCTTCACCAGCACCGGGCGGATGCGTTCCTCGAAGAACTCGATGTCGGTGGAGTCATCGGCCCCGGTAGACCAGGACCCTGCGAGCAACAGACACAAGGGAACGGCAGCGAGCAGGCGTCTCATCAACGTTTGCTCCACAGTGGAGGGAGGGGGACGCCGGGATGTTCGCGGCCAGCGTCCAGTGGGTGAGTTCCCGCGCACATCTGAGTATACCATAATCGGACGAATGCAACAGGGCGATGGTCTTGACGAACACGTTTGAACGCCAGACCCTGTCGACGGAAGACGTAATCAGTTCGCAAACCGGAGCATGTGATGGCCGTTGTCGGTGTGCCCTGCGAGGTCAAGTCGGATGAGTATCGTGTCGGCATGCTCCCGGTGGGAGTCGAAGAACTCACCAGAGCCGGACACCGCGTGCTGCTCCAGAAGGATGCCGGGATCGGCAGCGGAATCCGCAATGATGACTATGCCGCCGGAGGTGCAGAGATCGTCGAGTGTGCGGACGACATCTATGCCCGTGCTGACTTGATCGTCAAGGTGAAGGAGCCGCTGCCGGAAGAATGGCCGCTGCTGCGGCGCGGGCAGATCCTGTTCACCTACTTCCACTTTGCGGCGGATGAAGAACTGACACGCCGCGTGCTGGACTCGGGCATCACGGCGGTCGCCTATGAGACGTTGCAGGGACCACGCGGGGATCTCCCCTGCCTGACACCGATGAGCGAAGTCGCCGGGCGAATGAGCATCCAGGAAGGGGCGAAGTACCTCGAACGTCCGCAGGAAGGGCGCGGCATTCTGCTGGGCGGTGTGCCCGGTGTTCAGCCGGCGACCATCGTCATTCTCGGTGGAGGCGTCGTCGGCAAGAACGCGGCACAGATCGCCGCCGGGTTTCAGGCCGATGTCACGCTGCTCGATGTCAACGTCGATCGCCTGCGATATCTCGAAGACATCATGCCGCCCAACGTCAATACACTGTTTTCCGATCGGCACATCATCCGCGAACAACTGCAGCTGGCCGACCTCGTGATCGGCGCGGTGCTGATTCCCGGCGCGAAGGCCCCGCATCTGGTGATGGCCGACGACCTGCGGCTGATGAAGCCGGGTGCGGTCATCATCGATGTCTGCATCGACCAGGGAGGCTGTGTCGAAACGAGCCGGCCCACGACACATGCCGAGCCCACCTATGTTGAACAGGGGATCGTGCACTACTGCGTGACGAACATGCCGGGAGCCGTCGGACGCACCAGCACCTACGCACTGTGCAACGTGACGTTTCCCTACGCCCAGCGGATTGCGACGCTCGGACTGCCGGCCGCTTGTGCCCGCGACCCGGGGCTGGCCGCCGCTGTCAATGTGCATCAGGGGCACGTCACCAACCGGGCGGTGGCAGAGACATTCGGCCTCGACTATTTTCCATATGAGGGTTAATGAGTAGCACAATGCCCGCTGACGGCGTCGGCGGGTTGGTTGATGGTAGGTGGCACTCAAGCCCACAGGCAGCGGCCCGTGAGTCCTCGGTTCCGCCAAAGATTCAACTCGGAAAGACTCTCTGCACTTCGCCCTCTGCCCTTGGCAATTCCTGAACAACCCATGAAATACCTCCGCAGTATCCTCTGTTTGATTGCCCTCGCAGTCCTCACGTCTGATGCCAGCGCGGCCCAGGCGGCCCGACCGAACATCCTGTTCTGCATCGCCGACGACGCCTCGCTGCACTTCGGTGCCTATGGCTGCGAGTGGGTGAACACGCCCGGGTTCGACCGCGTGGCGCACGAGGGGCTGCTGTTCACGAATGCCTACACACCCAACGCCAAGTGTGCTCCCTCACGTGCCTGCATTCTCACCGGTCGCAACACTTGGCAGCTGGAAGCCGCCTGCAACCACATGCCGTTCTTCCCCCTGAAGTTCAAGACGTATGTGGAGGCACTCGAAGGGGCCGGGTACTTCGTCGGGTTGACGGCCAAGGGCTGGTCTCCCGGAGTGGCAGAAACGGCGGAGGGCAAGGCCCGCGACCTCGCAGGGAAACCCTTCGATGCGCAAGCTCAAGTCCCCGACACGCGGCATCACCGCCGTCGACTACGCCGGTAACTTTGTCGACTTTCTGGACGCGCGGCCGGTCGGGAGTCCGTTCTGCTTCTGGTATGGATGCCGCGAACCGCATCGCGGCTACGAATATGGTTCCGGTCAGAAGGTCGGAGGCAAGTTGCCCGGCGACATCGATCACGTCCCGACGTTCTGGCCCGACAACGATACCATCCGCAACGACATGCTCGACTATGCCCTGGAGGTCGAATGGTTCGATCAGCATCTGTTGAAGATGCTGGAAGAACTCGACCGCCGTGGCGAACTGGCCAATACGCTCGTCGTGGTGACTTCGGACAACGGCATGCCGTTTCCGCGCATCAAGGGACAGGAGTACGAACTCTCGAACCATCTGCCACTGGCAATCATGTGGCCGCAGGGGATCGCTCATCCCGGCCGGACCGTCGACGACTACGTGAGCTTCATCGACTATGCCCCGACGTTCCTGGAAGTGGCGGGAGTCGATGCCGCCGCCGACGGGATGCAGCCGATTACTGGCCGCAGTCTCACGCCGATCTTCCGCTCCGACAAGTCCGGTCAGGTGATTCCCGAGCGGGACCATGTGCTGATCGGCAAGGAACGTCACGACGTCGGTCGCCCCGACGACGCCGGTTATCCTGTTCGCGGCATCATCAGGGACGGCTGGTTGTATCTGGAGAACTTCACGCCGGACCGCTGGCCCTGCTGCAACCCGGAGACCGGTTATCTGAATGTCGATGGCAGTCCCACGAAGACACAGATCCTCCAACTCCGCCGGTCGGGAACCGACGCCCGCTACTGGCAGCAGTCGTTCGGCAAACGACCGAGTGAAGAGTTCTTTCACATCGCCGATGATCCGGAGTGCATGCAGAACTTGGCGGGGCAACCCGATCACGCCGCACGGATGAGCACGCTGCGGGCTGAGATGATGGCCGAACTGATTGAGCAGCAGGACCCGCGGGCGTTGGGGAATGGCGAGATTTTCGACAAGTATCCGGTGGCGACCGACAGCGCCCGTTTCTATGAGCGCTTCATGCAGGATCCGGCGCAGACGCAGGCGAACTGGGTCAATCCAGGTGACTTCGAACCGGCCCCGATCGACGATTGAAGGATGAGAGAGCCGACCGACGGCGGTCGGCGGGTAGCTGCGGGCGATTGTGAGGCAGGGTCCCGACAGGGACGAACATCCGGAGCACCGCATGACGACGGCAAGAATCGGACGCGTGACGATCTCGGACCGGGCCAGTCGCGGCGAGTATGAGGACCGGGGCGGGCCGGCCATCCGGGACTACCTTCGCGAAGTGCTGCAGACTCCTTTTGAAGATGTCTCCCGCGTCATCCCTGATGAACGCGCACAGGTCGAGGCGACACTCTGCGAACTGTGCGATGAGGAGCACTGTTGCCTGGTCATCACTACCGGCAGCACCGGCCCCGCTGCGCGAGACATTGTCCCCGAGGCGACCGAGGCGATCTGCGACAAGCTGATGCCCGGCTTTGGTGAGCTGATGCGAAAAGTCTCGCTGGAGAAGGTGCCGACCGCCATCCTCTCGCGGCAGACGGCGGGCATTCGCGGCCGCACATTGATCGTCAATCTGCCGGGTCAGCCGAAGGCGATCCGCGAGTGTCTCGACGCCGTCTTCCCGGCCATTCCGTATTGCATCGACCTGCTGGAGGGCCCGTACCTGGAAACGGACCCCGCACGTCTGACGGTGTTTCGTCCGAAGAAGTGAGTATCGCTCGCCGCCCAGTCGGCCTATGGAGCGATGCGGCGCTGCACTTCGCCCAGCAGATCGTCTTCGGAAACCTCGATCTGTTCCCCAGCGAGGAGGTCCTTGATCTGCCAGCGGTGGTTCTCGAACTCCTGTGAACCGGCAATCAGGGCCAGGCGAAATCCCTTGCGGTCAGCATACTGCAGCTGCTTCTTGAGGGGCTTGGGCTGGGGGAACACCTCGACGCCGATGCCTGCCTCACGCAACTTGCGGCCGATGCGCAGGTATTCACCCACGCGGGTCTCATCGAACAGCGCCACCAGCACCGGGGCCGGGGTCTTGACCTGGGGCAACAGACCCAGTTCGTCCATCGCCGCCAGCAGGCGATCAAGCCCCAGACTGGCCCCGACGCCAGGCAGTGGCTGGTTGGTGAACAAACCGGCCAGATTGTCATAGCGTCCTCCCGAACACACACTGCCGATCTCAGGCAGGTCGTCCAGAAAGGTTTCGTAAATTGTCCCGGTATAGTAGTCGAGTCCCCGCGCGATAGAGACATCCAAATCCAGCCGTTGCTCAGGGATCCCGGCCATCGCACAGGCATTGGACAGTTCCCGCAGTCGTCCGACGGCCAGTTGACCCCGCTCGCTGGTGGCAACGAGCGGCTCCACCTGCGTCAGAACCTCTTGCGGAGAGCCGGTGATCGCGGCGAATGCCAGTACGCGGTCGGCAGCGGCGGGATCTACCTGTACTGTGAGCATTTCCTCACGCACTTTTTCCGGGCCGATCTTCGCCAGTTTGTCGAGTACGCGCAGCACCGTCGCAGACTGGTCCAGCAGACCCAGTGACTCGAGCAATCCATTGAGCAGCTGGCGGTGATTGACGCGAATCGTGAATCCCTCGAAGCCGATCTGCGCCATCAGATCGTGAATGACCAGCAGGGTCTCGATGTCGGCGACGTTGGAGTCGGTGCCGATCGTGTCGAAGTCGCACTGCATGAACTCGCGGTAACGGCCGCGCTGGGTGTTCTCGGCCCGCCAGACGGTGCCGATGTGATACCGCCGGAAGGGAGTCCCCAGTTCGTTAATGTGCTGGGCGGCAAAGCGGGCAAAGGGGACGGTGAGATCGAATCGCATGGCGACATCCCGATCCCCCTGGTCAGTGAACCGGAATAACTGCTTGTCCGACTCGTCTCCCCCTTTGCCCAGCAGGATTTCGGCATACTCGAGGGCCGGTGTATCGATGGGGGAAAACCCGTAACTGCGATACACCTGTCGCGCAGTGCCGATCAGCGCTTCCCGTGCCAGCATGACCTGCGGGAGATAGTCGCGAAACCCCTTGAGGGTACGGGGTGTGATTTGCGGTTGGCTCACGGGAGTGTCGTCGACAAAAAATGCAGGCGATGGAACAGGGCAGCGGTGCCGCACTCGGCGACTCGTCAAACACTGCTCAGAACCGGAAGGGACAACTCCCGGGAGGATGTGGTTCGGGATGGAGGAAACTCGTGCGGAAGCAGCGCCTCGGCATACTCCCAGACCTGCTCGGGTGTCTCGAAGTACTTGTCGTAGACTGCATCGTCGTCGAATTCGCATTCTTCGGTCGTGTACTTGCGGCAGATGGAGGGCCGATCATCGTCAGATCCCGCAGCGATTGTCCGGCAGAAGATGTCGGCAGACATTGTTCACGACGAGATACCAGTCCTCCCCTTCCACGAACACGTTCACATCGCCGTGCAGCATGTACCAGCGGATGTGATCGAAGTCGTCTCGGGTCTCCGGCGTCTCGAGTGGCAATGCGAAATACCGGCAACAGCGTCCCGTGCAATAGGTGCACAGCACTTCGCCCGGCTTGAGGTCCTCGCGTTTGAACTTGGCAGGGTCTGTCTGCAGTGCCATGGATGATCCGGCTGGGAGAATACGAAGACGCGGCGTTGACCCCGGGCCACGGTCCCTCTTCGGGGGACCAAGCCCCCCCGGGCCGTCACTGGTCGGCTGGAGTGTAGTCGCTGGCTCATCCCAGGGGAATTCTTCCGATTGACCGGCGTTGACGCTACGCCCTACGATGACCGCAGGGCCCCGCGGAACTGTCCCTGTCCGGGAATCCGCCGAGTCGGCACAACCGGTGCTCATGACATGATGGGACGCAGTTGCGCAGTCGCTGCTTTTTCTCGCGGGGTGTGGGAAGCGGCGCTCTGCGGTCGATGAGGTACGAAACGGGTCGAGCGGCCTGATATGATGCAACTCTCGCCAACTCCAGTTATCCACGCAGGACTTTCGGATGCATACGCTCGGTAAAGTCTTTCTGGGCATGATCGCCCTGTTGACCGTCGTCGCCGTCGTCCTCACCAACGGGTTGCTGGGGAGTCGGGGCGAGTGGCTCAAGCGCGTCGGCGAACGTGAGAAGCAGGTGACCGACCAGGAGGAGCAACTGCGAAAGAAGCGCTTCGATGTCGACGCCCTGCAGCAGGACGTCAATCGCCAGATGACGCAGTGGGGCCGCACCTGGATGACGCCCGCCAATGAAGGGGGCGTGCTCGATGCGAATGCGGCCGTCGTTCAGTTGGGTGTCGGAGCCGGGCAGGGTCTCACCACTGGCAAGCTGCTGTATCTGTTCGGGCAGAATCGGGATGGTGCCGCGAAGTTCATGGGAACCTTCCGGGTGACCGGTGCCGAGCAGGACCGGTCTGCAGCCCAGTTGACGCGGCCGCCTCTTCCGGGTGAGGTCCAGCAGTGGCAGACCGACGGTGCCTGGCGCATCCGGGAGGCCATTCCGATCAGTTGGCGAAACCAGTTCGCGGATCTGCAGGCCCTGACGGCCGATGCAGCACAGGGCGTGATCGCCCAGCAGGGTCTGCTCCAGACACAACAGTCACTCATCGAGAAATCCCAGGACCAGCTCCAGCGGCGTATGGCGGAACTGGAAGGCAATCCCAATGCTCCTCAGGAAGCCGATCAGGATGTTCGCGATGGTCTCGTGGTCGCCCTGCGACAGACGTCAACATCTCGCGACACCGAGCTGAAGGAACTGGACACCCTCCGGCATCAGTTCGACCAGAAGTATCAGGACCTGCAGGGGCTGATTGCCGAGATCGAGCAACTGCATCAGCAACTACCGACACGATCGGGTTCCGGCAGCGAATCGAAACCCGAGCCCGTGGCAGGTCTGGAAGACGCCGCGGACCCGGTTCGCTGAGGGACGACGCGACACGGCCGCTGATCGTAGTCGAAGCTGCCAGCTTCGACACCAGCGTTTGGAATGCTCTCATAGAGAGGTGCCTGCGTCACAAATCCGCAGGGCGGCAGAGGAAAGCTCCTGGCGTTGTACCTGCTGAACGGGTGCCCCAAACAGTGCGGCGCAGCAGCCAGAGGTTGTGGGACGACGTCCGGCCGAGTGACGTCCCCGCGTGGTCCAGTGACGACGCGGTAACACCCACAACCTCCTGTCGCGGTGCGACCCCGGATCAAGATCCGGGGCGACCCCTTCCCCTCGCTGCGCTCTGGTGCGCACACCCAGACGACTGTTTCCCCCCAATCGCGACTGCTCTACAATCACCGCCGGAACAAACAGCACGCCTGAACCTCCCACGAATTCGCGTGTCCCCTGCAGAACCATCCGCTGCACCTGCGACCCTCCGACCTGAGAGAGACCATGCATTTTCAGACCCGTGCCGTGCACACCGGCGTCAACAAGGATTCCTCCTACAACAGCTGCATTACACCGATCTACCCGACGTCGACGTTCTACTGGGACAACCTGCAGACGAACCGGGGGTTCGACTACACCCGCAGCGGCAACCCCACGCGGAAGGCGCTCGAAGAGAACATCGCGTCGCTGGAGGGGGGCATCGACTGCAAGGCGACCTGCACCGGCATGGCCGCCATCACCACCGTGCTGCACCTGTTTCAGCCGGGCGATCACATCATCGCCGGGCACGACATCTACGGCGGGACCTACCGGCTGTTTTCGGATGTGTTCACCCGCATGGGGCTGACATTCTCATTCGTCACAATGGGTGAGCCGGCCCGCGTCACGCAGGCCCTCACCTCTCAGACGAAGTGCATCTGGATCGAGACCCCCAGCAACCCGCTGCTCAACCTGGTGGAGATCGCAGCCATCACACAGATCGCCAAAGCCGCAGGCTGCCTGACGATCGCCGACAACACCTTTCTGTCTCCCTACCTGCAACGCCCCTTTGAGCACGGAGTTGATGTCGTCATCCACTCGACGACGAAGTACCTCAACGGGCATTCGGATGTCGTCGGCGGGTGCGTGGTGACGCGGCATGCCGAGCAGCAGGAGCGGGTGGCGTACATCGTCAACGCACTGGGGCTGGGCTGCTCGCCGTTCGATGCCTGGCTGGTGCTGCGGGGGATCAAGACGCTCGGCCCGCGCATGGAGGCACATCAGCGGGGGGCGATGGCACTGGCCCGCATGCTGCACGAACATCCGGCTGTGGAACGGGTGTACTATCCCGGTCTCGAATCGCATCCGCATCATGCATTGGCGAAGCGACAGCAGGACGGTTTCGGGGCGATGCTCAGCTTCGATGTGCGCGGGGGACGACCGGCGGCGGAAAAGGTGTTCGATCGCCTGCGGCTGTTCGCACTGGCTGAATCGCTGGGGGGCGTCGAGTCCCTCGTCGAGTATCCCGAGACGATGAGTCATGCCAGCATGACGCTCGACGCTCGACGGGCGGCGGGCATCAGCGAGAACACCATTCGCGTGTCGGTCGGCATCGAACATCCGGACGATCTCGTCGCCGACATGCGTCAGGCGCTCGAATGACGGGTCACATTCCAGGCGAGGAGACGGCGTGAAACTGTTCATCGGCGTGGACGTCGGCGGAACGACAACGACCGTCTGTGTCGGCAACGACCGGCGGGAGGTGCTGCTTGTCTCGGACCAGTTTCCAACGCAGGCGGCCATCGGACCGTCCGCAACGATCGGAGCGATCGCCTCTCAGATTCAGGCCTGCCTGTCGCAGTTGGGGGGATCGCTCACTGATGTCCCCGCAGTCGGACTGGCGACGCCCGGACCTGCCACACTGGACGGTGTGCTGCGGGGAACTCCAAATCTCGATCCGCAGCTGTGGGACCACTTCCCCATCCGCGCCGCATTGGAAGAGGCGCTGCGTCAACGGGGACCGTCACTGAAAGTGCGCTACATCGGCGACGGTCAGGCAGCGGCGCTGGGGGAATACTCGGTGCGGAGCGGCAACGTCACCTGGGAAAAACTCTCGCTGGGTGAGACACCTGCGGAAGACTTCACGTCGTTGTTTATGGTGATCGTCGGCACCGGGCTGGGCGGGGGATTCGTGCGGCATGGCAAGGCGGTGCGGGGCAGTGAAGGCCGGGCCGGTCATGTCGGACACATCCTGCTCCCCGAGTTCGCCTTTCGTTACGAGCACGACCGGCAGTTGCCGGTGGGCAATGCCTGCAGCACCGCGGAGTCGGCGATCTCACTGACTGGGCTGACGCATCAACTCGCCTACCGGCTGTCGCTGGATGCTTGGCGCGAACATCCGCTGCATCAGGTTCCAGGAACGGCTCGCGACAAGGCCAAGCGACTGCGGGAACTGGCTGCCCAGGGCGACCCGCTCGCTCTCGAGCTCTTCGACGATCAGGCCCGTGCGCTGGGGATCACCCTGCTTTGTGCAGACTATCTGGGTGACTACGACCTGCTGGTGATCGGCGGCGGCGTGTGCGACCTGTCTCCGCGTGTGCGCGACTTGTATCGACGGCGAGCCGAGGAGTCTTACCTGGAGTACGCGCTGGAAGGCTTCCAGAATCTGGCGGGCTTCGAATACTCGGTCTGCGGCGACGATGCCCCGGTGATTGGAGCCCTGGCGGATGTCTATTCGGCGTTTCTGTGATCACCCCCGGACTGGGTGTGGTGCGTCTGTGCGGTCGAGACGACGGCAGGACTCAAGCAAAGCTCCGGGGACCCGGCGAATCAGCGGCGTCGGCAATCAGAGAGCCCGCAGGAGGGCCGCCGCACTCTGTCCCATCGGCGTGCGGTTCACGCTCAGGGCGACATCACCGCGATGACGTTGAGGTTCGTCCCGCACGACATTGAGCCGGCATAGAGGATCGGGCGTCTGATAGTTCAGCGTCATCGGGATGGTGCGGTGACGCAGTGCGAGCAGACTCCCCGCCAGTTCAACCGCTCCAGATCCGGCATCAAATGAACCGAAGTAACTCTTGAGGGCCGTCACCGGGACGGACTCGGCCACGCTGCCCAGGGCCTCGTGATAGGCGCGGGCTTCGACCCAGTCGTCGCGCTTGGTGCTCTTGCCATGCGCGTTGATGTGACCGATCTCGCGGGGCTCGATTCCCGAGCGTCGCAGGGCCGCCTGGACCGAGCGGACGATGCCCTTGCCCCCGGAGCCGTTTGTGTGACCCTTGCCATCACAGCCACCGGCGACACCCAGTACCTCGGCATAGATGTCGGCCCCGCGCACGACGGCATGGGCGAAACGTTCGATGACAAATACAGCAGCTCCTTCGCCAACGATCGTGCCATCCCGGTTCCGGTCGAACGGGCGGCAGGCCCGCCGTGGATCGTCCTGGTGCGATAGATGGTCGATCAGATTCAGACGGGCGATGTCGATGGGGTCGATGCGTGAGCTGCAGGCACCGACAATCATGGCGTCGGCGTGTCCCCGCTGAATGACCCGGATCGCCTCCGCCAGTGCCAGCAGGGCCGAGGCATCGCCACTTGTGATGGTGTTGTTCGGTCCGCGGGCATCATGTTCAATCGCGACGTGGCACGCCGGCATGTTCGGCAACTGTCGCAGCAACCACAAGGGGGCAATCTTCCCCATGCCGTCGTCGCCCCAGCGCGAGTAGCCATCCCGCTGGCTCGGATCGGCATAGTCGGCAGCAGCGTCAGCCAGTTCCTGGGGAGTGAAGGCCATATGCCCGGTGCCGAACTCGACACCCAGGCGATCGGGATCTACATCCCCCGCTTGCAGGCCTGAGTCGCTCATCGCCAAAGAGGCGGCGGACACACCCAGCTGGATGTCCCGGGACATGACCTTGAGAAACTTCTTCTGATAGACGTATTCGAGAGGATCGAAATCCCGGATTTCTGCAGCCAGTTTGGACGGCAGCTCATCGTTGGGCAGCGACTTGAGGAAGTCGATCCCGGAACGACCAGCAACGAGATTCCGCCAGAAGGGGTCTTTGCCGATCCCCACCGGCGAAACCACTCCGATCCCGGTAATCACCACTCGTGGTGTATCGAGCCCAGCCATCTTAGCCTGTTTCACAGCCTGACCTGCCGCCTGACGCTCCGTTATCTCTATCGGAGTTTCAGACGCGCATTCTGAGCCGGACCACGCACTTCGCGAGCCTGTCCCGTAATCGGCAGGTGAGAATTGTCTGAAGCGATCGAGTCATTGGTACAACACTCCCATTCCCAGCCTCAGGAGAGTCGAAACCTCTCAATGCGCACTAACAATCCTCAAGTCCCAGCTCGTGACTCTGCTCGCTCAAGCGAACACTCTTCTGCAGCCTGACCCAATGTCGGCAGAGTCACAATGGAGATTACACCCCTTGTCGCTGTGAGTGTCAAGCGGGACCGGAAGATATGTGACACGAGGGCCGGGTTTTTCCGGGCCTCTGAAACGATGCAAGCGATCCGTCTTGTGCAAACCTGAGCCGGTCATCCGGCCCTGATCGCGGGGGATCGGACTCGCAATTACGACGCAACATTATTCCTGAAAAAGGCTTGTGCCGTTCGGGGCAGATGTCTGAGTGATCAGCCGATTGCTCTCAGCTATCAGAGACCCGCCGACGCCGTCGGCGGGCTTTCGGCCAACCCCCATCGGCCAGTCAGGGAAACAGCAGCCGATGGACCCAGCCGCCCGCGGTCCGTTCATAGACGTCGCGCTCATGCAGTCGGGCCGGCTGACCATGCCAGAACTCGATCCGCTCGGGGATGAGGCGATATCCCCGCCAGAAATCAGGACGCGGAATGTCCTCATGAGGATACCGGGCATCAAATTGGGCGACCAGCGCCTCCAGTGTGTCGCGCGAGTCCAGTGTCTGCGACTGGCGAGAGGCCCAGGCCCCCAGCCGGCTCTCACGCGGTCGCCGGGCCCAGTAGGCGTCGGCTTCTTCATCTCCCGCCGGCTCGACACGCCCTTCGATCCGCACCTGTTCCTCCAAGCCTTCCCAGTAGAAACAGACGGCGGCCCGGGGATTGGCGGCGAGGTCATTTCCCTTGCGGCTGCGGATGTTCGTGTAGAACACGACTCCGCGCTCATCGAACCCCCGCATGAGGACCATGCGGACCGCAGGTCGGCTGTCGGCATCGGCGGTCGCCAGTGCCATTGCCGCCGGCTCCTTCAACCCCAGGGATTCGGACCGTGCGAACAGGTCTCGCAGGCGATCAAGGGCCTCTTGATATGTTGATGGGTCGTCCTGAGTGTCGCTCACGCTTGGGCCAGTTCGTGTTCGAGACAGTGTTCGAGTTCCGGATAAGCGAAGGAGTACCCGGTTGCTTCCAGTTTCTTGGGGATGACGCGGGCGCTGGAGAGCAGCAGGTCGTCTGACATCTCCCCCAAGGCCAGTCTCGCCAGAAAGGCCGGCATCGGAATGATTGTCGGTCGGTGCAGCACCTGTCCCATCACGCGTGTGAACTGGCTGTTGGTCAGCGGGTGCGGAGCCGTCCCATTGACCGGCCGCGCAGCTCGTCATTTGACAAGCAGTGCCGGAACACGCCCACCAGATCCGACAACCCGATCCAGCTCCAGTATTGCTTGCCCGAGCCGACGACGCCACCAGCTCCCATCCGGAAGGGAAGCAGCATCTTGGCCAGTGCTCCGCCCTTGGGAGTCAACACGATGCCGATCCGTACATTCACCACCCGGATGTCGGCCTCAACAGCGGGACGGGTCGCCTCCTCCCACTCCCGGCACACATCCGCCAGAAACCCCTGTCCCGGTTCGCTCCACTCGTCGAGAACCTCGTCACCCCGGTCGCCGTAATACCCAATCGCCGAAGCACACACGAGCACCTGCGGCCGCCGATCGAGCTGGGCCAGACTCTGACACAGGGCTCTCGTCCCCAGCACACGACTGTCGCGGATGCGCTGCTTCTTCGCTGCTGTCCAACGTCCATCGGCGATGCCCTCGCCTGCCAGATGGACCACCGCCGCCACCCCCTGCAGCCGCGTTGCATCCAACAGTCCCTGCGCCGTGTCCCACTGGACTTCGCTATCACGCCGGGGAGAACGACGCACCAGCTTGACGACGTCCCCTCCCGAGTCTCGCAGCGACTTGACAAGGGCACTCCCCACAAGGCCACCGGCTCCGCTGATCGCTACCCGCTGCGGAACTCCGGGGTTATTTCCGCGATCAGACCGCCCGGTTTCGCCCGTCATTGGTGCATCTCCCACAAGAAACTCGCCGTGTGGATGTTAGTCACCGATCCGGAATGCGGCTACATGCTTAACTGTTTTCGTCGCGATCACCGACCGGGTTAGTCGCCCATTTCCTGCAGAGGTCTACAATCCAGCATGAACATCCAGCCCCACCCCAATCAGCCCGGTGTCTTCCGGCTTACGGCGGAAATGGTCGTGCCGCAGCCGATCGACACCGTCTTCGAGTTCTTCAGCGACGCCCACAATCTCGAAGTCCTGACGCCCTCTTCGCTGCGATTTGACGTGCTGACGCCCGAACCACTCGACATGCACGCGGGGACGCTCATCGACTACCGCCTGCGCGTGCATGGGATTCCGCTCCGCTGGCGCAGCGAGATCACCGTGTGGGAACCTCCGCACCGCTTCGTCGACGAACAGGTACGCGGGCCGTACCATCTCTGGAGACACGAACACAGCTTCGAGCCGACCGACGGCGGGACGCTGTGTCGCGACGGCGTCGACTATTCCGTTCCCGGGGGTCGGGTCGTCAACGCACTATTGGTGAGCCGCGACCTGAGACGCATCTTCAGCTATCGCCAGCAGCAACTGGCAAAACAGTTCGGCAACGTTGAGACGGTGAGGTAACCCGGTCGATGCCCTCCGTCCCTGCTCTGCGCGTGCGACGCATCGGCTCAACGGGAGTGCGCACCGACTGTGATTATGTGCTGTACTGGATGATTGCCAATCGTCGCACGTCGTGGAACTTCAGTCTGCAGCGGGCGATCGAGTGGTGCACTCAGCTTCAGAAGCCATTGGTCGTGATGGAGGCTCTGCGCAGTGGCCATTGCTGGGCCAGCGACCGCCTGCATCGCTTCATCCTGCAGGGAATGGCCGACAACCGCCGGGCCCTGCACGACACCCCCTGCCGATTCTATGCCTATGTCGAACCCGGACCGCAGCATGGTCAAGGACTGCTCGAAGCCCTCTCGAATCGGGCGTGCGTCGTTGTTACCGACGACTTTCCCTGTTTCTTTCTGCCGACAATGATTGCCTCGGCGGGCCAACGGTTGCCGGTCGCGCTGGAGGCGGTGGACTCGAACGGTCTCTTGCCCCTGCGGGCTGCCGATCGCGTCTTCGTCCGCGCATACGACTTTCGCCGCTTCCTGCAGAAGCAGTTGGCACCGCATCTGGCGGACTTCCCGCTGGCCGATCCCTTTCACGGAGTCTCGTTGCCCACAGCCCCTGCGCTGCCGCGCGAGATCATGGAACGCTGGCCAGAAGCGAGCGACTCTCTGCTGGAGGCGACGCCTGCGCGCCTCGCCGACTTGCCCATTGATCACGACGTCACACCCGCGGCCTTCGACGGGGGAACGTGCGCCGCAGCCCACACGCTCGAGACCTTCCTTACCGACCGGCTCATGCGGTATGCCGACCAGCGCAACGACCCCGAGGCGGACGCCGCCAGCGGACTCTCACCCTGGCTGCACTTTGGACACATCTCGGCCCACGAAGTGTTTGCCCGGCTCGCCAGGAACGAGGAGTGGTCGGCCGCTGAACTCGGGTCATCCGCCGGCGGTAAACGCGAGGGGTGGTGGGGCATGTCACCCGAGGCGGAGAGCTTTCTCGATGAACTCATCACCTGGCGTGAGCTGGGTTACAACATGTGCTGGCAGCGGGACGACTACCACCGGTACGAGTCGCTACCCGACTGGGCACAGCAAAC
The DNA here is from genome assembly GCA_963707405.1 of uncultured Planctomycetaceae bacterium. Taxonomy (GTDB): domain Bacteria; phylum Planctomycetota; class Planctomycetia; order Planctomycetales; family Planctomycetaceae; genus CAVPPT01. The sequence continues at coordinate 146,658 of CAVPPT010000032.1, forward strand.
GCTCGCCGACCATGCCGGCGATCCGCGGGAGTATGTGTACGAACTGGAACAGTTCGAGTCGGCCCGTACTCATGACGAACTCTGGAACGCCGCGCAGCGGCAGCTCGTCACCGAAGGGCGGATGCACAACTACCTGCGGATGCTGTGGGGCAAGAAGATTCTCGAATGGTCAGCGTCTCCCCAGCAGGCGGCGGAGATTATGATCCAGCTCAACAACAAGTACGCGGTGGACGGCCGCAATCCCAACTCGTACTCCGGCATCTTCTGGGTGCTGGGGCGATACGATCGCGCGTGGGGCCCAGAGCGCCCGATTTTCGGGAAGATCCGCTACATGAGCAGCGATAACACCCGCCGCAAGCTGAAGGTTGACGGCTACATTCGCAAGTACGGAGTGTCGGGGAGGCAGGAGTAAGTAGCAAGGAGTCGCTAGTACTTTGTCAATAGTTTGAATTCGGGTGCCATTGGCTCCGCCAGTGTGTCACAACGAGCGTGACCTATTGATGTTGCACTGGCAAAGCCAGTGGCACACAAACCGAAATCGACGGCGTGACAAAGCACTAGATGACCGTGCGCGTAGTGGGTTCATCACCCCGGCTGTTTGTAGCAGCCGGGGTGATGTCTCGCACTCAAGCTCGGTTATTCATCCTCGCGACGCTCAATCGCTACCGCGACCGCAAGAACTGCAGCGGGGGAGTGCCACGGTCGTCCCCGAGCATCGTGAATTCGAGTTTGTCTCCCTGTGGAAGCAACTGGGCCAGCATGACGCCGCCGTCTTCAATCTCCATCGCGAGGACGGCATCCGCGTCGATGTCGTACACCCCCGTCACGGTCTGAGTCTGCCCACCTTGGGTGAAGCTCCAGGCAAACTCGCCGTCCTCCTTGAGTTCCATGGTGAACGACTCCCCATCCTCTCGCGCGGACTGCCACCTGCCGACCAGTGTGGCCGGGTCGATGGTGGTCCCCGCCGGTGGTGCCGGGGGTGGCTCGAACGCTCGCTCAGGCACGGCAGACGGATCGAGTTCCTCAAGCAATTCCAACACGAGCGGATCGTCGGGCAACAACGGCAGCAGCCGCTTGAGTTGACCGACCGCCGCATCGACATGACCTGCGGTAAGGTAATGATAGGCCAGTAGCAACCGGGGGGCGGGATCATCGGGATGCGCATCCCGAAACGCCTCGAGGGCCCGCAACTGCCGGGTGTAAACTTCCACGTTGGGATACAGACCGATCATCGTCGTCCAGTCCCAACCGGGTCCCGCACTCAGCACGGCATACAGGGTCGCCGCTGCATCCTGATATTGGCCCAGAGCGAACAGGGTGAGGGCCCGGAACTCGTGCAGCACCGCATCGCTGGGCATCTGCTGCAGTGCCGCGTCCACCGACACCAATGCCCCGCTGAAATCTTCAGCGAAGAACTGCTGCCGGGCCGTGTCGAACTGGCTCATGGCCTCCGGAGAAACTCCGGGTGGAAACGCAGTGGCCTCTTCCTCCCCGGGGGCCGACAGCGCCGGTTGGGACGACACGACAATTGGCTGCGAGTAGTTGAAGACACGGTTGTCGATGACCGTCGTCCCGCCGCTGACGACAAACGGGTTGCGGTACCGATACCACCCGAAGGCACACCCCATCCGATTGACGGCCCACGACGTCAGGCCGAACGCAGTCAGCACCGGGTAGGTATTCCACCAGTTGCGGTACCAGCGACCCGGCCGCCAGTAGTTGCCCCCCCAGTTGCCATGATGCCAGTGGTGATGATGAACATAGCGGTTATTGTTCCAGTTGTTCCATTCGTTGCGGCCCCGATCGACCCAGCGGTCGTCCACACGGTTCCGCAAATCGTTGCCTCGGTCGCCGATGTTGTCGCGACGATCCGAATTCTGCAGACGGTCCCGCAGATCATCGCGCCGATCCGGCACACTCGGTCGGGTCCCGGGGCGATTCCCCAGCCCGGGCAGACCGGAACCCGGACGATCTCCAATGCCCGGACGATCTCCGGTGCCGGGACGATTGCCGATGCTCGGCCTGTCACCGATGCCAGGGCGGTCCCCTGTGCCGGGCCGATTGCCGATGCCTGGACGATCCCCAGTTCCGGGTCGATCACCGATCCCCGGACGGCTTCCCAGATCGGGACGTGAGGGAAGTTGGCTGGGACGTTGACTGGGTCGTTGGAAGTCGCCTGCACCGGGCCGAGAGCCCCCGCCAATGTCCGGACGATTGCCACCTCCAGGAGTCAATCCCGGTCGCTGACCGGTCCCCGGTGTCGTCCCCGGCCGTTGTCCGGGTGTAATGCTCGGGCGACTGGTAGAGCCACTCCCCGGGCGATCCCCTGAACCGATGCCGGGACGATTGCCGGAGCCGATGGAAGGACGATTGCCGGTGCCTGTCGAGGGACGATTGACCGTTCCGCCGCTGGGGCGGTTTCCCGAACCGACCGAAGGGCGATTGCCCGAGGGAGGCGAGGGGCGAGAGACCGATCCTCCGGAAGGACGTGATGAGGGACGACTGAGCGAGGGTGACGAGGGGCGTGACGCGCCTCCCCCTGAGGGCCGACTGATGCCCCCTCCGCCGGAAGGACGGCTGATCCCGCCGCCGCCACCCGAGGGACGTCCACCACCACCTCCCCCCGCAGGCCGGCTGATTCCACCGCCCCCTCCTCCGCCGCGACCGCCGCCGCCGACACCTCGGGCCAGAAGTTCACTCGCAGGAAGCATCAGCATTCCGCCGATGGCGATAGTCAGTGCGAAGTGTCGCATGAGAATTGTCCGTCCTGTGTGATCCAATGAGAGAGGGGCGCGAGCCGCAGTCACTCAGCCTTGGAGGCGGTCGCCGGCAGCGGTGGGCGACGCACCATGGTGATGGGGGCCATGTCTTCGGAGATCGTGTTGCCGATAATCAGATCGCGATAACGCCAGGTGATCATCTCGGCATCCACGAGGGTGTAGACGGAAGTCCCGGAAGCCGGCTCACCCTCGGCGGTGACACCATTCACCGTCACCAGCCAGTGATCGTCTGCCTGAACCCACTGCCCCTCGAAGAATCCACCTGCGGAATCAAAGGTCCAGGAGCGCAACTGCTTTCTCAACGGGTCCCAGCCAATGCGCTGATTGCCGTTCATCACGGTCTCTCCCTCGCGAGTGATGTCGAACGAACGGAGCAGGTAGTTGCCGTCCTCACTCCATTGGCACGACGTATTCACCACACCGTCGCCTGTTTCGTTGACCCAGTCTCCGACCAGCCAGGCCAGTTGATTCAACTGTTCGACCCGCTCGCCGGCCTCCTGCCCGTGACTCTTGAGGGTGTTGATGCGATAGATGCCGTCGGACCCCTTCACATGCAGGGCGACATACCGGCTGGGCTGCAGGACCGCTCCGGGCGCGGAACGGGACTTCGTGACCCCTTCTTCGAGCGCGACGGCCGGCGTGATGAAGCGGACTCGCTCCAGATCAATGGCGTCGATCGAGGCATCGGGAGTTGCATCGAAGACGTCCTGAAACAGTGCGATGATCGCATCGCGGCCCGTGGTCCGCTCGCCGAACTCGTCGAAGAACTCGGCATCTTCGGTGAACAACTGCCCGATGGCCTGCGCATCGCGGGCGGCATAGGCATCCACAAAGGCCTGCGCGTTGTCCCAGAATGGCTTTTCGTCTGCCGGAGGAGTGAACGCGCCATCCATCGTCGCGACCACAGCATCATTCTGCGGGGGAGCTGCCTGCTGAGCAAAGGTCGGCACCGCCGCAAATGAAAGTCCGGCCAGGGTGCATGCCACCCACATCAATGTTGAAAAGCCGTTACGCATGGACGCGATCCCAATCGGACAGGCAGGTGAGACTATGTCTGGAGTGTAGGCGTTGGGCACCGGGCGTCAACGAGACCCGGCAGTTCACACGTCTTCCTCACACGACGAGGTGCCATTTCTGGGTGCAATATCGTTTCGCCGTATGGCATAGCACTCCCCTCAGTGCACAAAAGCCCATTAACAAGGCAACATCCCGGGGCAACCCGATGAGTTGCAATTGAGGTTACTCCTCGCAATGTAATGCGTTGCGCCGAATTAACCGGGAGTTCCCCAATCGCGGCACCTGTTCTGCATCAAGGACACTCAAAACTGTCATCCGGCAGAGAGTGAGCGAACGCAGGTTCAGAGGTCTGAGGGAGGTCGACCGATGCGAACTGAGCAGTCCATCAATACGCTTCAATGTGAGGCGGCACTCCCGCGGCGCAACTGGCGAATGCGCTTCTGGTTGCAGTGGACATTCATTGCAGGCGTCTCGGTCTACGACGCGCTGATGGTCGTCCAGTGCCGGGAGGTGATCCAGTTCACGGAACAGAGCCTCATCTGCCTCAAGCTCATCCAGATGGACCCGGAGGGACTGAGTTATTTTCTGACGGCGAAGCTCGGTGGCACGCTGGTGGTGCTCTGGGCATTGCGGGCGATCGCTGTGTCCGCAGCACGCTATCGCGACGTCATTGTCACCTCGATCGCGGCATTTCAAGGTTCGTTGCTGCTGTACCTGCTGCATTGACTCCGCCCGGCATTTCAGGGCTTCGTCGTCGGTGGACCCGTAAACTTCAGTGAGATTATGGCCGACTCAAATGACTTCTGCAGCCCGGCGTAATCGTTAGTCGGGCACGTCAGCAAGGCAACAATGATGTTCTTGTCATGAGGAACCGCCACCCAGTGCTGCGTCGTCTTGACGTCCCCCTTGCCGTCGATCGCCCCACCGGTCCCCGGTCCGTCGATAAGCATCCACATCGCTTCCCGCCCCGCCACTGGACGTACCTCTGCGACGCGAACGGCTGTGCCCGGCTGACTCTTCATTGCCGGTTCCGAGATGGTGAGCAGCTCGCGGGCGCTGAAGACTTTCCCCGGCTCCTGGACAAAGAATGACGATGGAGGCCGCGTTGTCACCCGACCAACCGCAACGGACGACGCCGGGAACCATGAACCCGCTCAGGGGGGCGCGTTGCCACGGACCATCGACCATGATGGAATAGGAAAACCACTCGTCGCTCAGTCGTGTGCCGTCGTCGGCGAAACACCAACGGGACGTCCCCGACGTCAACAGCAACATGGTGCACATCAGAATGTGATTTCGGCAGTCGGTCATGGACTCGATCCTCGTGTGCGCCCTCGGGAAACTCAGGAAATTCCAGTATGTATCACTATGATCGCGGCATCCGCAAGCGCAAAGCCCACGCACGAGTGTGATCGAATGCGTCCGACGGATTCACAAAGCGCGCCGCCGCCAGAGGACGGCGACCAGAGCAGCAACGCACGAGAGCAGTGTGATGGGGGGCATGGAACCGGGCCATTCGCCGGGTCGAAACCAGCCCACGTAGCCGATCAGTCCGACATGAGCGACCGCCAGCAGCAGCATGGCACGTCCCAGTCCCGGCAGGAGACCGTTGCTTCGTGATGTCGTCCCCTCCAGTGCGGAGTTATGTTTCGTAAAGAACAGCATCACCAGCGCCAGCAGCGACAGACAACCGGTCAGCATCGACGCCTCCCCTTGCCACGTCATATAGCCGGTGGCAGCGAACAGCTTTGCAAAGTAACGGGCGTTGAGAATGCACAGGGACAGCACCACGTGCACCAGCACCAGGCCCAGACCTACCCGACCGAGCTCACGTCGTCGCACCGGCTCGCCCACACAGCGCGAGCACCCCAGCAGAATCAGCCCCGCGAACGAGAGCGCCTTGTTCACAATGTATAGCGGGATCTGTTGCGGACTGACGGTTCCGAACACGTTGTAGCGCAGCAGCGCGTACACCAGACACGCCAGCAGGACAATGAGAGGCAGCAGCACTCGGCGGATCAACGACGACTCCCCATACGCAGCACAGCGCCAAAGCCCACGGGCCGTGACCCGTGGGTGTTCAATGAGGTGTTGTCACGGATCGGTCAGGTTCGGTGCCCACAGACCCTCGCTGAGCGGCGGTGTCTTGCCTGACGGAGGAAACGTCGTCTTCGCCGCCTCACGCAGTTGAGTCGACAGCTGCGGCCACCGTGTCCGCGTGCTTAGCATCCTCCGCGAGGTTCGTCAGTTCATGCGGGTCGGAATCGTGATCGTACAGCTCGCGCCCCTCGGCTCCTTCGTCCCACTCGGTATACCGCCAGCGCGGAGTCCGCAGCGTGTATCCGAAGTAACCCTTGCCCTTTGAACTGACGTCGGTCCCCACGGTGGCCCGACGGTTGCCACCGCCGCGCGATACCTGGGTGATCGCCCAGCCTCGGCCGGGGAGCGACGGGTCCTTCAGCATCGGCACCAGACTCTGCCCCTGCAGGTTGTCCGGAGCCGGCACATCGCACAGCTCCGCCAGTGTCGGGAACAAATCGACCTGCGAGACCGGCGATGCCGCGACTCCTCCTGTCTGCGAGACTCCGGGGGCCACGATCAGCATCGGGACACGTGCACTCTCCTCGAACAGGCTCATCTTCTGCCACAGGCCATGCTCGCCGATGTGATAGCCGTGATCGCTCGTGAACACGATGATCGTGTTGTCCGCGAGCCCCAGTCGATCGAGGGCGTCCACCACCCGGCCCACCTGTGCATCCATGAAGCTGATGCTCGCATAGTAGGCCTGCAGGCACTGTCGGCGCAGGTCGTCGGTCAGTTTGTCCTGCTCCTTCTTGTAGCTCCCCAGCCCCGCCGCCGGAATGTCCGCCTGGTCCTCCTTCACTCCCTGCACGACGGGCATTTCGGCTTTGGGATACCAGTCGAAGTACGGATTCTTCGGAGCGACATACGGCGTGTGCGGCCGGAAGAATCCGACCGCCAGAAAGAACGGCCGGTCGTCCCGCTCGCGCACAGCGTTCGAGGACCCACTCGGCATCGCTGGCGTTCATTCCGTCGGTGTGATACTCATCGCTCTTGGGAGAGGCGTACCAGCTCAGGGTGCCGCCGAACTGCCCCGGCGTCAGCGTGAAGATCTCGTGCTCCTCTTCCAGCCGATCGACACCGGCAGGATTGAGCTCCAGTTCCCACGAAGCCGGGTCGTCGTGCCCGTTGGTGCCGATCGACTTCGGGACGTTGTAGTGATACAGCTTGCCGATGCGGGCCGCGAAATAACCATCCAGGCGGAATGCCTGGGGCATGCTGTACTGCGAGGGAATGGTCTGACGGAAGATCTGCGAGTTCGACAGGATGCCGGTACTGTTGGGATACAGTCCTGTGAGCATCGAGTTGCGACTCGGTCCGCAGAGCGGAAAGCTGCAGTAGGCCCGCTCGAACAGCACGCCGCGCTCGGCGAGACGATCGATGTTCGGCGTCCGCGCCTGCGGATCGTCGTAGCAGCCCAGCAGGTTGTTGAGGTCATCGGAGATGAGGAACAGCACGTTCGGCCGTTGGGCGTCAGCGGCGAATGCAGGGGCGGCGAACAGACACAACAGCATCAGCGGGAGGAGGCGCGCGGGATCATGACGGGATTCCTGGGGAGGTTGAGCCGTGACCATCACCTTTGCGAAAACGCCCGGCGGTTGCAACCCATCGAGAGCCCACCGGCAGCGTCGAGTGCGGAACGAAGCGTCGATCGTCATCGGTACTGTTGGACCAGCCCAACTCTGTTCGGCACGGGATTTGCGCGGCCTTCCCCACCACCACGTGCCCTCCGCTGACTGCCAGTCACTGATGTCACACTGCCAATTTGTTACGATCCCGCCCCTGATGCAACAAACGAGCCGATCCAATGGACGCTTTCCCTGGGTCTTCGCGTCAGACTACGATCAGGTATGACGTCAGCCGATCCTCTGGAACCGATCACTCCGCCTGCGAGTTCGACGTGTCTCATCGTGCGACGGGGATCGGCCCGTCGCAGCGTGGTGTCGCTGCGTCCCGGAGAGATCACGACCATCGGTCGGGCTCACTCGAACCGCATCGTCATCCCCGACGCCAAGTGTTCGCGGCACCACTGCGAGATCTTCTACAGCGAAGGTCTTTGGCACATCCGCGATCTGGCGAGTCGCAATGGTGTGCTGATCGATGGTGTGCGGCTCGAACGGGAGCAGCCGCTGGAGGAGGGGCAGATACTCACGATCGGCAACTGTGATATCGAGTTCACCGCGCGAGGAACCGGACGCATCGGGACGGGGGCGAGTCTGCTGGACGACGCGGGGTCCGAACCGTTCGATATCATCGAACGCAAATCAGGAACCCAGTACGACCGCCCGGCGGAGATTCCGCGCGACGTGGGGCGCACGTCACCCGGCCTGCAGGAGCTGTACCGACTGGCCCGGGCGATGGCCGAGGCCAATGACCTTGAAGCACTGGCCGAACGCACGCTGGACGGACTGTTCAAGGGAACAAGTGCCGCCGTGGGAGCGGTGCTGGTGTTGCCGGCCCTGTCGGATGAACCGTCTGCGGACGAACTGGAGTGCCTGGCGGCGCAGCTCCGCAGGTCGGAAGCGATCCGGAAGTGTCGCGGTATCTCTCGGAACTTGTCCTGAAAGATCGCGAGGCGCTGCTCGGCGCGAGACGTGTCGCAGGACAGCTCGCTCGACGAGCGGGACAGTCTGGGGAAGCTCGCTGCCCACAGTGCCATCTGTGCACCGGTCCGCCGGGACCGGCGCGTGCTCGGGGTCATTCATCTGTACTCCACGCGCAGCGAACGACCGCTGGACTCGGGCGACCTCGAGTTCACACTGGCCGTCGCTGACCAGTTTGCCGTCGCCCTGGAGAACCTGCGGGATCGCGAAGCCCTGGTCGAGGGGCTTTCACGGGCGGAGGAAGAGAACCTCGATCTCAGGCAGCAACTCGAGGTCGAGACCGAACTCATCGGCGAGAGTCCGCTGATGAACCAACTGCGTCAGACGATCGGACGCATCGCCCCGACCGAAGCGACCGTACTGATTCGCGGAGAGAGCGGCGTCGGCAAGGAACTGGTTGCACGGGCCGTGCACTTCAACAGCCCACGGCGAGACGGAGCGTTTGTCTGTGTGAACTGTGCTGCCCTCACCGAAAGCCTGCTGGAGAGTGAACTGTTCGGACACGAGAAAGGTTCGTTCACCGGAGCCGCCGGGCAGAAGATCGGGAAGTTCGAACAGGCTCATGGGGGGACGCTGTTCCTCGATGAGATTGGCGAGATGAGCCCCGAGGTGCAGGCCAAGTTTCTGCGGGTGCTGGAGGGGCACTCCTTTGAACGGGTCGGGGGCAGCAAACCGATCGAAGTCGATGTGCGCGTGGTGACGGCGACCAACCGCAATCTGGAAGACGCCGTGCGCAAGGGGGAGTTCCGGCAGGACCTGTACTTCCGGCTGCAGGTGATTGAGGTATTCGTCGCGCCGCTGCGGGAACATCCCGAGGATATCCCGACGATCGCCCTGCACTTCCTGAAACGTCTGGCGGGGAAATCGCGCGTGCGGGCGCGGGGGTTCTCGCCCGCAGCCCTCGATGTGCTGCGCGATATACGTGGCCGGGCAACGTGCGCGAACTCAAGAACGTCGTCGAACGCTCGCTGATATTGAGCGACCACGAACAGCTGACAGCGGAGGACATTCGACTGCTGACCGGTGCGCGGGCCGCCGCCCTCAGTGGTGCGTCGCCGTCTGTTGTCGTGCCTGCAGCGTCTCCCACGACGGAGGCGGTTGAAGCACCTGCAGAGGAAATCTGGACGCAGGTCGCCCGGCAGGACGTGACGCTGGATGACATCGAGAAGCAGTACATCATGGCGACGCTGGAACGTCACCGCTGGAACAAGTCGGCCACGGCCCGCCAGTTGGGCATCGAACGGACCACTCTCGACCGCAAGCTGAAGAAGTACGACATCACCCGCGGCGAAGAAGACGAGTGAACGGGCAGGGCGGGAAGGCCCGTGCCGCTGCTCAAAAACAAGCGAGGTCACCCGTCGGAGGCAGGTGACCTCGGTGTGTACTCAGTCGCGTTTACAATCCGCTTCATGTTTTCTGGGCGTTGCGACGCTTCCGGCGGTATGAGCCGCACATGCCGAGCATCGCCATCGAGAGCAGTGCCACTGACGAGGGCTCGGGAATGCGTGCGACGGAATCCGGTGTCCCGCTGCCGAAGATCGTGGTCGTGGTGTAGGTGTCGGTGGCACCCGCTCCAAGCGAGAAGACGTTTCGCAGGGCCAGCGTGACATCGTAGCCGCTCCCAGCATCGATAAATCCATCCACAGGGGCGACATCTCCCGACACAAAGTCACCCAGTGGAGTTCCGGCGAGAACAAGGGCGCGAAGACCCGAAAATGACGAAATCTCAAATCGATCTGTCCCGGGGATAACTCCGCCAACACCGGTGATGCCTACAAAGGTCGTTGGGGTCGCGGCACCGGTTGCACTGTCGGTCTCGAACAGGATCTGACCGGTACCGGCACCCAGCGTGCCACCACCGTCAATCAGACTGCCGTCAAACAGCAGATCGCCGTCGAGATAGCGCACCAGGTCGTACGCCAAGGTGGAGGGACTCGAGTTGGTCATCACGTAGGACTGTGTCAACACAGAGCCGGTTTGCATGAGACCGGTAAACAGTGGAGTCAGCGTCTGCGTGAGCACAAATTCGAGGCCACCAAAGCTGAAGCTACTCATGCCGGACAGCAGTGTCCCGGCTGTGGCTGGATTGGCCAATCCGCCACTGCCGCCAATATCCCCTGACGTAAGAAATGTTCTTGGTCCACCGAAGCCAATCGCCACACCGGACTCGAACACAGTTCCCGCAACCCCGCCGACTCCGGTGGGATCATAGAAGGCATTCGTCGCATCAGTTCCGACCGACGAACCGAATGCACCAAAACCATCAGTACCAATGGTCACAGTTCCATCACCTGGCGCATTGCTGAAGGTGTATGGTGCCGCCGACGCAATGTCGCTGCACAGCAACAGCAGGCTCGAAACCAACGACCGTAAACATGCGAATCGGCGTCATGTCTCAATCTCCGAAAGCTTGACCCGACAACCCAAGAGAGGAATTCTCCAGTTGCCCAGGAGGACGTTAACAACCCAAACTCCGTAATGCAATCAATTCGCCCATGCATCTTGACCGAGACGGTTCATTTCACTTTCCATGCAACCCGTGGTAATCGCCATCCACGGACTTTGAGTTCGTCATTCCTCGCCTCTCGTCACTCCGCTCCTCTGCCACTGTGCCACTCCAATGCTCGACGATGTGGATTGCCGCTCTCCTTGTCTCCCTTTCCCCTTGCTCCTCACTCCTTGCTCCTCACTTCTTCAAGAATCTCCCCATTTTTCGCGACCGGATTCGGTCCGCCCCTGCACTAGGTTATAGTGAAGGACAAACCGGGGCAGCGTATGACCACCCAGCACAGCACCACACCGCCGCTTGCGGACGATCAGCGCCCTGGTGACGAGGTTCGTCCGCCGGCGGGATGAAACGGCGTTCGCCGAACTGGTGCGCAGGCACGGGGGCCTCGTCCACGGCGTCTGTCGCCGCGTGCTCCGCAACTCCCACGATGTCGAGGATGCCTTTCAGGCCACCTTTCTCGTCCTGGCCCGCGATGCCCATCGCATTCTCAGGCGGCGGTCCATCGTCAGCTGGCTGCATGGCGTCGCCTACCGCACGTCGCTGCGGGCGGCCGAGAGCCGGCACCGCCGCATCCGGCTGTTGCAGGATGTCACCATGATCGAAGACTCCACACTGGCCGACGTCGAGCTCCGGCACGAACGTCAGAAGCTCGATGAAGAACTCGCCGGTCTGCCGGAGAAGTACCGCACACCGCTGGTGCTGCACTACCTCGAAGGCAAGTCGAACGCCGACATCGCCAAACTGCTGGGTCTGTCGGTGAGCAACGTCGAGGGACGACTGAAGCGCGGGCGGAAGGAACTGAAGCTGCGACTGACACGGTGCGGCATCGGCCTCTCGGCGGCCCTCGCCGCCGTGCAGTGGTCGCAGTCGCTGACGGCGGCCACCCCGCTGGAGACCCTGGTCGGCCCGGCGATTGAGGCGGGCCTGTCGTACACCGCCGGAGACCCCGCCGGTGGTTTGTTCACCCACGAAGCGGCCCGTCTTGCCGGGCAGGAGATGATTCGCATGAGCACTCTGACGACGACCGCCGCCACCCTCTCTGTGCTGGTGCTGGTCCCAATGGCGGCCCTGCTGTCGGGACACGACGGCGACCCGACGCTGCCCCCCGGCGGCGGCACTGTTGCGGTGACGACCATCCTCGCGGCATTGCCTGAGGACCAGCCCATCGATGAGTCTTCGGAGGCTGTCGTCACACCGCCCGTCGACAACTCGCAGCTCCCCCAGGTGAGTTTCTTCACGAGGAACGGCAAGGTCTATCGGCAGACGGTCGAGGAACTGGGCGAGGTGAGCGATTCGGATATCATCAGCTTTACCGGGGACACCGGCTTCGATGTGCAAGTGCGCGAGACAATTCCGCAGCAGGTGGTGCGAGTGCGCCGGGTGACAACACGACCCCCACTGCAGGGCCAGCCAGCAGTGCCACCCTGCCGCCCGAGCGGTTCGACTATCGGACGGCGAGTCCCGCGGCGGAGCGGATTGAGGAGGCCCTCGACGAACCGACCAGCTTCGAGTTCGTCGACACACCGCTCCACGATGCCGTCCAATACGTCGCACAGTTACACAAAATCACGATTCTCATCGATGAGGTCGCCCTGAACGACATCGGCGTGCCGACTGATGAGCCGGTCAATCTCGTCCTTACGGGCGTGTCCCTGCGGAGCGCGCTCGACATCATGCTGTCGCCGTTCGATCTCGATACGCTGATCGAGGACGAAGTGATGAAGGTCACTTCCAAAGAACGGGCCGAGGAGCGGCTGGAGGCGCGGGTGTACAGTCTGGCCCGGCTGGCGACATCCCCCCCGAGACGCTGGTACAGATCCTGGAGACGTCGATCCCCGGCGCGACCTGGATCACGATCGACGGCGCGGGAGGGACGGCGAGTCCGTTCAGCGGAGGGCTGGTGGTCAAGCAGGACCAACGGACGCATCACCAGATTGTCGAGCTGCTGGAGCTGCTCGCCCGCCAGGCCGCCGCCACAGAGGCAAGGGCACCCAGGACGTCGTCGGCACCTGGATCGACGATCCCGACAGACACGCCGGGTGCGACTGCTGGCTTGCCCAGCAGTGCCCCGCGTGACAAAGGAATCTCCACGGCTGAGCCAGCCAGCAGTGATACTCCGCCGGCTGCCACGCAGCTGGCCACTGTCTCGGGAACGGTGACGCTCGACGGCCAGCCCGCAAAGAAGGTGACCGTGAGGTTCAGGACACTCGGCCCCCCCGCCTCCGGTGTGACCGGTGACGACGGTCGTTACTCGCTGCAGATGGACGGCAAGTTCAGTGTCCCTGCAGGTGCCTGTAGGGTGTTCATCGGAAATGAGCTCGACGGAGGAACCACTATTCCTGCTCGATACAGTGGCATTCCTGATCGGGACAGTGGCACAAGTCACAGCATGCTGGTCACGGTCAAGCCGGGCCACAACGTCCTGAATTTCGACCTGACGTCGGGGGTGTCGTCGAGTACGGGAGCGAAATCCAATACGTCGCCGGGTGCCACCGCCTTCCGACCGGCGCTGGCCCAGGTCGAGGGGACCGTGACGATCGACGGTCAGCCGGTTACCGGAGTCCAGGTCGAGTTCGTCATTCAGGGAGTTGCGGTCGCCGGCACAGGACCGACGACGCGGGCCGCTATCGGTTGCGCTCTCAGGAAATGTCGGGCTGTCCCACCGGGGACTTCGAGGTGAGAGTGTCCGGGCAGACTGCTGCGGGGCAGGCGATCCCGGCCCGGTACAACAGCGAAACCAAACTGCGGGCCAAAGTCTTGCCCGGCAAGAACGACCTGGACATCGGGCTGACCTCGGAGGACGATTCGAGTCGACCGTCGGCACTCGATCCAACCGCCCCCGCTGCAAGTGCCGGCCAGAACTCAGCGGCTGGATTCATAAGTAGCCTGATCCCCGCGAGTCCGGTGATCGCGGATGCGACAGAGGCTGAACTCTATGCCCGAATGCGAGCCAAGGCGATGACCGCCGTATTCAATGCCGAACAACTACGCCGGCTTGACGTGGTAGGGGCCAGCCGATTTCTCACCGAGACTCGGGCCGACATCGCCGCGTCAGGCTTGCTCAGCGATCTCGCCAAGCCACTCCTCGCCGCGCTTTCGAATGCGAGTCAATCCTTGAAGAATTCGACTGTGCGTGACACTTCTCGATTGACTCCAGAGCAGTAGGGTGCATGAAGCGCAGCGCAATGCACCGGTTCATCACCCGCGGGTGGCTCAGATTGCAATTCATTGCAATCTGGGGCGGCGCAGCCGGCGAAGAAGGTAGCCGGTTGGACCTCCATCAACCAGAATGCTGTCGTCATCGGAGCGATCCATGTCCGACCGCCGGCGGATTCTCGACAGTGAACTCTACGCCCACTTTGTCACGTTCTCATGTTACCGCCGGCGTCGCACAACTGGATGAGGATCGAAGCCCAAGAACGAATCGCGATGGGTGTCCTCAACGAGCAGCTCCGGCGGCACGATGCCACATGCGTCGGCTTTGTTATCATGCCCGAGCGTGTGCATATGCTGTCGTCTGGTTTCCACAGCCCCGACAGCTCAGCCGGTTCATGCAGGGTTGGAAGCGGATCAGCAGCCAGCGCATCAAACGCTGGTATCGCGAACATCGACCGAAGTACTACGCGGCGTCGAACATGAAAGAGCGATTCTGGCAGGCGAAGTACTATCCCTATGAGATCTACACGCAGGCAAAGCTGCGGGAGAAAGTTACCTACATGCCGATGACAATCCCGTAGATCGGGGGACTGGTGCGCAGGCGGTGGATTGGCGCTGGAGTTCAGCACGCTGGTGGGAACAGGGTCGCTCTGTCGGCGTGCCACTGACGTGGATCGATTGATTTCCCGGCGACCTCGCTGCGGGCTGCGCCGGCCCAGATGGCGGAGCCGTCGAGCCACCCGCGTTCACGGACCCACGGGGCGCGGCTCGTGGGCGTGGCGAGATCGAAGCTGGCGGCGTCGACGACGAAATCGGGGGACTGACGTCCTCAGCTCGCCGCAGTCACTCGACCGTTACGCTCTTGGCGAGGTTGCGGGGTTTGTCGACATCGCAGCCGCGCAACACCGCAATGTGATACGCCAGCAGCTGCAGCGGGATGCTGGTGATCAGCGGCTGCAGATACTCGGGGACATCCGGCACATAGATGACGTCGTCGACCAGGTCAGCGATGCGGTCGTCCTCGTGGCAGGCGATGGCGATCACCGGCCCCTTGCGGGCCTTCACTTCTTCAAGATTGCTCATCACCTTCGGGTAGGTCTCTCCGTGGGGAGTGATGAAGACGCTGGGTGTGTGCGGATCGACGAGGGCGATGGGGCCGTGCTTCATCTCGGCGGCGGGGTAACCCTCGGCATGGATGTAGCTGATTTCCTTGAGCTTGAGGGCCCCTTCGAGTGCGACCGGGAAGTTGTACAGCCGTCCCAGATAGAGGAAGTTTGTGTTTTCGTAATACTTGCGGGCGATTTCCTGCACGGTATCGTGACATTGGAACGTTTTCTCGACCAGTGCGGGAGGTTTCGCGCAGGCTGCTGGATCATCCGTTGTCCGGCCGGCCACGAGAGGTGTCGCATCCGTCCGAAGTACAGCGCCAGCAGGGCCAGCACCGTCACCTGTGACGTGAACGCCTTGGTCGAGGCGACGCCGATCTCGGGACCGGCATGCAGATACACGCCGCCGTCAGCTTCGCGGGCGATGGTCGAGCCTACGACGTTGCAGATGGCCAGGGTCGGGAGCCCCTTCCGCTGGCACTCGCGCATCGCGGCGAGGGTGTCGGCCGTCTCTCCCGACTGGGTGATCGCGAACACCATGGTGCGGTCGTCGAGCGGTGGATTGCGATAACGCAACTCGCTGGCGTACTCGACCTCAGTGGGGATGCGGGCGAACTCTTCCAGCAGGTATTCCCCGACCAGACCGGCGTGCCAGCTGGTACCGCACGCGGTGAGCACGATGCGGTCGACGCGGCGGAGCTGCGCGAGGGTGAGGTTGAGACCGCCGAACTTCGCGGTGGCTTCGTCGTCATCCAGCCGCCCGCGCATCGCGTTTTCAATCGACTTGGGCTGCTCGAAGATCTCCTTTGAGCATGTAGTGCTCGAAGTCACCTTTGTCGATGTCTCCCACCTGATGATCGAGCGTGCTGATGGACGGCGAGAGTCGACCGGAGTCGCGGTGATGGAGATCGATGCCCGACTGCGTGACGACGGCAATCTCGTGATCGGCCATGTACACGACCTCATCGGTGTAACCGACAAGCGGACTGGCATCGCTGGCGACGAAGTGCTCGCCGTTGCCGATCCCAATCACCAGCGGACTGCCGGCCCGCGCGACCATCATCATGTCGGGGTAATGCCGAAACAGGATCGCGAGTCCATAGGTGCCCTTGAGCCGGTGGAGTGTCGCCTGGACGCCCGCAGACAGGTTTCGATTTCCGAGAGGGATCACCGCCGCGTTGATCAGCTCGTCGAGCTGCTGCGCCATCAGATGGGCGATCGCTTCGGTGTCGGTCTCCGTGCGAAAGATGTATCCCTGAGACTGCAACTGGTTCGCAGGACGCATGTAATTCTCGATGACTGCCGTTGTGGGCGAGCACGACTTCGCCGCTGTCCCCCCAGATGCGGATGCGAGTTCTTATCGGTCGTTCCGCCATGCGTCGCCCAGCGGGTGTGGCCGATGCCGAGCCGTCCCTTGGACGGCTGCGATTCGTCGAGTGAGGTTCGAGATCCCGCACGCGTCCGGCCGTTTCCGATGTGGAGTCTTGCCGTCCATCATGGACGGCGATCCCCGCACTGTCGTAGCCCCGGTATTCGAGGCGGTGCAGCCCCTCGAGCAGAAACCGGTGGCCGCTTCCCGCTGACCGACGTATCCGACAATGCCGCACATTCCGAGGCTCCGGGTTCGAGTTTCAGTCCCGACGCGCGATGGGAGATCCCATCAGGACCACACGCAGCGGTCCGTGTCTCATGAGGAGGGCGCAATGACTGGGGTTTCCCCGCCCGATCTTCCGCCACAGCAGTTCGCGGGCGGGAGTCTATCAAGGCAATTTGAAATGGGTCAACATGTTGTGTCAACGTGCGATTCGGGGGCGGCACGGCCCTGAGGGCGTGGCCCTGGTTCTGCATCACACGTTGCTCTCAGAGTTGTGTGCGACTGGCTTTGCCAGTGCAACGTCATGAGGTCGCACTCGTTGTGACACACTGGAGGAGCCAGTGGCACCCTGGCGAGTGGACCTGCTAACCCCTCCCCTCGCTACGTTCGACCCTCCCCACAGGGAGCGTGAATTCCAGCGGGTAGTACCGCTTCTTCCTGTGGGTAGCACCGCTTCTTGAATCGGTAAGGCGTAGACGCAAGAGGTTGCGGGACGACTTCCGGGCGAGAGACGTTCCGCGCCGTCTGTTGACAGCGCGACATCCCCCACGACCTCCTGTCGATTGGCGACACCGATAGAATCCGGGGCTGCCCGCTGTTTCGTGACAGCGACACATGCCCCCTCTATCCCCCTTGACTGGCCCACGTACAATGCACTATCCCACCCAGCGGAGTGGTCCGCCGGCTGGTCCGGGCTGGATCGATATGCACACAGCGAGGCAAGTTCCATGTTTGAATTGAGTTCCGGCATGCCGGTGAATCCGCAGGCGGCCCGCGACTATCAACGGACGCGGCAGTTGGGCATTGGCGATCTGCTGCTCGAGAACCGCATCATCTTTCTGGATGGTCCGATCTACGACAGCAACGCCAACCTCATCGTCATGAAGTTGCTGTACCTGCAGTCGGAGAACAAGCACCAGGACATCCACTTTTACATCAACAGCCCCGGCGGCTCGGTGACGGCGACGCTGGCCATCTACGACACGATGCAGTACCTCGATCCCGAAGTCTGCACCTACTGTGTCGGACTGGCCGCGAGCGGCGGTGCCATTTTGATGGCCGGGAGGGGCCAAGGGGAAACGCTTCATCCTCCCCCATGCCAAGATGATGATCCACCAGCCATACGGGTCAGTCGGCGGGCAGGTCAGCGACATCGAAATCCAGCTCGCGGGAAATCCTCGAGACCCGGGAGACACTCGATCGCATCCCTGGCTGACCACACCGGGCAGGCCATCGACGTCATTGCCCGGGACACCGAGCGGGATCGTTACCTTAATGCCATGCAGGCTAAGGAGTACGGTCTCGTGGACGACGTCGTCACCAAGAAGAGCGACAAGAAGCCCGCCTCCCAAGGCGTGAACAGAATAGAGGCCATTTTGAAGAATGAGGCAGCGTCCACCCACCGGGCAGGTCCGCGACGGGACGGCGAACTCGCACAGGAAACTCACCATGCCACTGATTCCCTTTGTGATTGAAAAGAGCGGCCGCGAAGAGCGGGCGATGGATATCTACTCCCGCCTGCTGAAGGATCGCATCGTGTTTCTGGGCAGCGCCATCAACGACGAGGTGGCCAATGCCGTCGTCGCGCAGCTGCTTTTTCTGCAGTTCGACGACCCGAAGGCAGATATTCATATGTACATCAATTCCCCCGGCGGGTCGGTGACGTCCGGCATGGGGATTTACAACACCATGCAGTACATCACCTGCGATGTCGCGACGTACTGCATCGGTCAGTGCACAAGTATGGGGGCCCTGCTGCTGACGGCCGGGGCTCCGGGCAAGCGTAACGCCCTGCCCAACAGCCGCATCATGATCCATCAACCTCTGGCGGGGATGGAGGGACGGCGACTGACCTCGAAACCGATGCCAAGAAGATGATCAAGATGAAACGCAAGCTGAACCAGATTCTGCTGAAGCACACCGGCCAGACGCTCGAACAGATTGAAGCCGACACCGATCGCGACAACTTCATGTCCTCGGAAGAGGCGCACAGCTACGGCCTGATCGATAATATTCTGGAGCAGTTTGAGCATCCTCCGACAACCTGAGCTGCAGCCCTGATGCTGGTCGTTTTCCCTTCGACCCGAACCCGGCAACTGACCATGACCACGCGACGGACACGGATGTCCCGGTGGGAGCGGTATCTCTCTCTTGCACTGCTGACAGCGGCGCTGGGCTGTGCCTCGACAAGA
>CAVPPT010000033.1:0-12465 GCA_963707405.1 uncultured Planctomycetaceae bacterium
CTGGCCGACATCGAACTCCAGGCCCACGAACGCCGAAGCTCGATGAAGAACTGGCCGGGGCTACCGGAGAAGTACCGTACGCCGCTGGTGCTGCACTACCTCGAAGGGGAATCAGAACGTCGAGATCGCCAAGCTGCTGGGTCTGTCGGTGAGCAACATCGAGGGACGACTAAAGCGCAGGAGCAGGAAGGAACTGAAGCTGCGGCTGACACGGTCCAGCATCGCCTACTCGGCGGCCCTCGCGGCCGTGCAGTGTGGCGTGTCGCTGACCAGCGGCCACCCCGCTGGAGACCCTGGTCGGCCCGGCGATCGAGGCGGGCCTGTCGTACACCGGCCGGGTGACCCCGCCGGTCCCCTCTTCACCCACGAAGCGGCCCGTCTTGCCGGGCAGGAGATGATTCGCATCCAGCCCTCTGACGACGACCGCCGCCACCCTCTCTGTGCTGGTGCTGGTCCCAATGGCGGCCCTGCTGTCGGGACACGACGGCGACCCGACGCTGCCCCCCGGCGGCGGCACTGTTGCGGTGACGACCATCCTCCGCGGCGGTACCTGCAGGACCAGCCCATCGATGAGTTCTTCGGAGGCTGTCGTCACACCGCCCGTCGAGCAACTGGCCGCCCAGGTGAGTTTCTTCACGAGGAACGGCAAGGTCTATCGGCAGACGGTCGAGGAACTGGGCGAGGTGAGCGATTCGGATATCGTCGGCTTGCCGGGGACACCGGCTTCGATGTGCAAGTGCCGACAATTCCGCAGCAGGTGGTGCGAGTCCGCGGGTAGCGACGCGAATTCCCACTGCAGGGCCAGCCAGCAGTGCCGCCTGCCGCCCGAGCGGTTCGACTATGGACGGCGAGTCCGCGGCGGAGCGGATTGAGGAGGCCCTCGACGAACCGACCAGCTTCGAGTTCGGTCAACAGCCTTCCACGATGCCGTCCGAATACGTCGCACAGTTACACGAAATCACGATTCTCATCGATGAGGTCGCCCTGAACGACATCGGCGTGCCGACTGATGAGCCGGTCAATCTCGTCCTTACGGGCGTGTCCCTGGCGGAGCGGGCCACAGACCCTCGACGTGGTCCGTTCGATCTCGATACGCTGATCGAGGACGAAGTGATGGTCACTCCGGAAGAAACGGGCCGAGGAGCGGCTGGAGGCGCGGGTGTACAGTCTGGCCCGGCTGGCGAAGGCGTCCCAGAGACGCTGGTACAAATCCTGGAGACGTCGATCCCCGGCACAACCTGATGGCAGATCAAGGACGGCGAGGGAGGGACGGCGAGTCCGTTCAGCGGAGGGCTGGTGGTCAAGCAGGACCAACGGACGCATCACCAGATTGTCGAGCTGCTGGAGCTGCTCGCCCGCCAGGCCGCCGCCACAGAGGCAAGGGCACCCAGGACGTGGGCAGCTCGATCGACGATCCCGACAGACACGCCGGGTGCGACTGCTGGCTTGCCCAGCAGTGCCCCGCGTGACGGAATCTCCACGGCTGAGCCGACCAGCAGTGATACTCCGCCGGCTGCCACGCAGCTGGCCACTGTCTCGGGAACGGTGACGCTCGACGGCCAGCCCGCAAAGAAGGTGACCGTGAGGTTCAGGACACTACGGCCCCCCCGCCTCCGGTGTGACCGGTGACGACGGTCGTTACTCGCTGCAGATGGACGGCAAGTTCAGTGTCCCTGCAGGTGCCTGTAGGGTGTTCATCGGAAATGAGCTCGACGGAGGAACCACTATTCCTGCTCGATACAGTGGCATTCCTGATCGGGACAGTGGCACAAGTCACAGCATGCTGGTCACGGTCAAGCCGGGCCACAACGTCCTGAATTTCGACCTGACGTCGGGGGTGTCGTCGAGTACGGGAGCGAAATCCAATACGTCGCCGGGTGCCACCGCCTTCCGACCGCGCTGGCCCGGGCCGAGGGGACCGTGACGATCGACGGTCAGCCGGTTACCGGAGTCCAGGTCGAGTTCGTCATTCAGGGAGTTGCGGTCGCCGGCGCCAGGACCGACGACGCGGGCCGCTATCGGTTGCGCCCTCTCAGGAAATGTCGGGCTGTCCCACCGGGGACTTCGAGGTGAGAGTGTCCGGGCAGACTGCTGCGGGGCAGGCGATCCCGGCCCGGTACAACAGCGAAACCAAACTGGCGGGCCAAAGTCTTGCCCGGCAAGAACGACCTGGACATCGGGCTGACCTCGGAGGACGATCGAGTCGACCGTCGGCACTCGATCCAACCGCCCCCGCTGCAAGTGCCGGCCAGAACTCAGCGGCTGGATTCATAAGTAGCCTGATCCCGCGAGTCCGGTGATCGCGGATGCGACAGAGGCTGAACTCTATGCCCGAATGCGAGCCAAGGCGATGACCGCCGTATTCAATGCCGAACAACTACGCCGGCTTGACGTGGTAGGGGCCAGCCGATTTCTCACCGAGACTGGGCCGACATCGCCGCGTCAGGCTTGCTCAGCGATCTCGCCAAGCCACTCCTCGCCGCGCCTTCGAATGCGAGTCAATCCTTGAAGAATTCGACTGTGCGTGACACTTCTCGATTGACTCCAGAGCAGTAGGGTGCATGAAGCGCACGCAATGCACCGGTTCATCACCCGCGGGTGGCTCAGATTGCAATTCATTGCAATCTGGGCGGTGCAGCCGCAAAGAGGTAGCCGGTTGGACCTCCATCAACCAGAATGCTGTCGTCATCGGAGCGATCCATGTCCGACCGCCGGCGGATTCTCGACAGTGAACTCTACGCCCACTTTGTCACGTTCTCATGTTACCGCCGGCGTCGCGCACTGGATGAGGATCAACCCAAGCGAATCGCGTTGGGTGTCCTCAACGAGCAGCTCCGGCGGCACGATGCCACATGCGTCGGCTTTGTTATCATGCCCGAGCATGTGCATGCTGTCGTCTGGTTTCCACAGCCCCGACAGCTCAGCCGGTTCATGCAGGGTTGGAAGCGGATCAGCAGCCAGCGCATCAAACGCTGGTATCGCGAACATCGACCGAAGTACTACGCGGCGTCGAACATGAAAGAGCGATTCTGGCAGGCGAAGTACTATCCCTATGAGATCTACACGCAGGCAAAGCTGCGGGAGAAAGTTACCTACATGCATGACAATCCCGTAGATCGGGGACTGGTGCCGCAGGCGGTCGATTGGCGCTGGAGTTCAGCACGCTGGTGGGAACAGGGTCGCTCTGTCGGCGTGCCACTGACGTGGATCGATTGATTTCCCGGCGACCTCACTGCGGCTGCGCCGCCCCAGATGGCGGAGCCATCTGAGCCACCCGCGTTCACGGACCCACGGGCGCGGCTCGTGGGCGTGGCGCGATCGAAGCTGGCAGCGTCGACGACGAAATCGGGGGACTGACGTCCTCAGCTCGCCGCAGTCACTCGACCGTTACGCTCTTGGCGAGGTTGCGGGGTTTGTCGACGTCGCAGCCGCGCAACACCGCAATGTGATACGCCAGCAGTTGCAGCGGGATGCTGGTGATCAGCGGCTGCAGATACTCGGGGACATCCGGCACATAGATGACGTCGTCGACCAGGTCAGCGATGCGGTCGTCCTCGTGGCAGGCGATGGCGATCACCGGCCCCTTGCGGGCCTTCACTTCTTCAAGATTGCTCATCACCTTCGGGTAGGTCTCTCCGTGGGGAGTGATGAAGACGCTGGGTGTGTGCGGATCGACGAGGGCGATGGGGCCGTGCTTCATCTCGGCGGCGGGGTAACCCTCGGCATGGATATAGCTGATTTCCTTGAGCTTGAGGGCCCCTTCGAGTGCGACCGGGAAGTTGTACAGCCGTCCCAGATAGAGGAAGTTTGTGTTTTCGTAATACTTGCGGGCGATTTCCTGCACGGTATCGTGACACTGGAACGTCTTCTCGACCAGTGCGGGGATCTCGCGCAGCTGCTGGATCATCCGTTGTCCGGCCGGCCACGAGAGGTGTCGCATCCGTCCGAAGTACAGCGCCAGCAGGGCCAGCACCGTCACCTGTGACGTGAACGCCTTGGTCGAGGCGACGCCGATCTCGGGACCGGCATGCAGATACACGCCGCCATCAGCTTCGCGGGCGATGGTGGAGCCGACGACGTTGCAGATGGCCAGGGTCGGGAGCCCCTTCCGCTGGCACTCGCGCATCGCGGCGAGGGTGTCGGCCGTCTCTCCCGACTGGGTGATCGCGAACACCATGGTGCGGTCGTCGAGCGGTGGATTGCGGTAACGCAACTCGCTGGCATACTCGACCTCAGTGGGGATGCGGGCGAACTCTTCCAGCAGGTACTCCCCGACCAGACCGGCGTGCCAGCTGGTGCCGCACGCGGTGAGCACGATGCGGTCGACGCGGCGGAGCTGCGGCGAGGGTGAGGTTGAGACCGCCGAACTTCGCGGTGGCTTCGTCGTCATCCAGCCGCCCGCGCATCGCGTTTTCAATCGACTTGGGCTGCTCGAAGATCTCCTTGAGCATGTAGTGCTCGAAGTCACCTTTGTCGATGTCTCCCACCTGATGATCGAGCGTGCTGATGGACGGCGAGAGTTGACCGGAGTCGCGGTGATGCAGATCGATGCCCGACTGCGTGACGACGGCAATCTCGTGATCGGCCATGTACACGACCTCATCGGTGTAACCGACAAGCGGACTGGCATCGCTGGCGACGAAGTGCTCGCCTTTGCCGATCCCGATCACCAGCGGACTGCCGGCCCTCGCGACCATCAGCATGTCGGGGTGCTGCCGAAACAGGATCGCGAGGCCATAGGTGCCCTTGAGCCGGCGGAGTGTCGCCTGCACAGCCCGCAGACAGGTATCGATTTCCGAGGGATCACCGCCGCGTTGAGTCAGCTTGTCGAGCTGCTGCGCCAGCATGTGGGCGATCGCCTCGGTGTCGGTCTCCGTGCGGAAGATGTATCCCTGAGACTGCAACTGGCTGCGGAGCGCATCGTAATTCTCGATGATGCCGTTGTGAGCGAGCACAACTTCGCCCTGTCCCCCCTGGTGCGGATGGGAGTTGGCATCGGTCGTGCCTCCGTGTGTCGCCCAGCGGGTGTGACCGATGCCCAGTGTGCCATGGACTGGCTGCGATTCGACGAGCGAGGCGAGATCGCCCACGCGTCCGGCCCGTTTGCGGATGTGGAGGTCTTCCTCATCATGGACGGCGATGCCCGCGCTGTCGTACCCGCGGTATTCGAGGCGGTGCAGCCCCTCGAGCAGAAAGGTGGCCGCGTCACGATAACCGACATAGCCGACAATGCCGCACATTCCGAGGCTCCGGGTTCGAGTTTCAGTCCCGACTGCGCGATGGGAGATCCCATCAGGACCACACGCAGCGGTCCGTGTCTCGTCGGAGGGGGGCGCAATGACTGGGGTTTCCCCGCCCGATCTTCCGCCACAGCAGTTGGCGCGGGGCGGGAGTCTATCAAGGCAATTTGAAATGGGTCAACATGTTGTGTCAACGTGCGATTCGGGGGCGGCACGGCCCTGAGGGCGTGGCCCTGGTTCTGCATCACACGTTGCTCTCAGAGTTGTGTGCGACTGGCTTTGCCAGTGCAACGTCATGAGGTCGCACTCGTTGTGACACACTGGAGGAGCCAGTGGCACCTGGCGAGTGGACCTGCTAACCCCTCCCCTCGCTACGTTCGACCCTCCCCACAGGGAGCGTGAATTCCAGCGGGTAGTACCGCTTCTTCCTGTGGGTAGCACCGCTTCTTGAATCGGTAAGGCGTAGACGCAAGAGGTTGCGGGACGACTTCCGGGCGAGAGACGTTCCCGCGCCGTCTGTTGACAGCGCGACATCCCCCACGACCTCCTGTCGATTGGCGACACCGGATCAAGATCCGGGGCTGCCCGCTTTGTTTCGTGACAGCGACACATGCCCCCTCTATCCCCCTTGACTGGCCCACGTACAATGCACTATCCCACCCAGCGGAGTGGTCCGCCGGCTGGTCCGGGCTGGATCGATATGCACACAGCGAGGCAAGTTCCATGTTTGAATTGAGTTCCGGCATGCCGGTGAATCCGCAGGCGGCCCGCGACTATCAACGGACGCGGCAGTTGGGCATTGGCGATCTGCTGCTCGAGAACCGCATCATCTTTCTGGATGGTCCGATCTACGACAGCAACGCCAACCTCATCGTCATGAAGTTGCTGTACCTGCAGTCGGAGAACAAGCACCAGGACATCCACTTTTACATCAACAGCCCCGGCGGCTCGGTGACGGCGACGCTGGCCATCTACGACACGATGCAGTACCTCGATCCCGAAGTCTGCACCTACTGTGTCGGACTGGCCGCGAGCGGCGGTGCCATTTTGATGGCCGGAGGGGCCAAGGGGAAACGCTTCATCCTCCCCCATGCCAAGATGATGATCCACCAGCCATACGGGTCAGTCGGCGGGCAGGTCAGCGACATCGAAATCCAGGCGCGGGAAATCCTCGAGACCCGGGAGACACTCAATCGCATCCTGGCTGACCACACCGGGCAGGCCATCGACGTCATTGCCCGGGACACCGAGCGGGATCGTTACCTTAATGCCATGCAGGCTAAGGAGTACGGTCTCGTGGACGACGTCGTCACCAAGAAGAGCGACAAGAAGCCCGCGCCTCCCAAGGCGTGAACAGAATAGAGGCCATTTTGAAGAATGAGGCAGCGTCCACCCACCGGGCAGGTCCGCGACGGGACGGCGAACTCGCACAGGAAACTCACCATGCCACTGATTCCCTTTGTGATTGAAAAGAGCGGCCGCGAAGAGCGGGCGATGGATATCTACTCCCGCCTGCTGAAGGATCGCATCGTGTTCCTGGGCAGCGCCATCAACGACGAGGTGGCCAATGCCATCGTCGCGCAGCTGCTGTTTCTGCAGTTCGACGACCCGAAGGCAGATATTCACATGTACATCAATTCCCCCGGCGGGTCGGTGACGTCCGGCATGGGGATTTACGACACCATGCAGTACATCACCTGCGATGTCGCGACGTACTGCATCGGTCAGTGCGCGAGTATGGGGGCCCTGCTGCTGACGGCCGGGGCTCCGGGCAAGCGTAACGCCCTGCCCAACAGCCGCATCATGATCCATCAACCTCTGGCGGGGATGGAGGGGACGGCGACTGACCTCGAAATTCATGCCAAGGAGGTGATCAAGATGAAACGCAAGCTGAACCAGATTCTGCTGAAGCACACCGGCCAGACGCTCGAACAGATTGAAGCCGACACCGATCGCGACAACTTCATGTCCTCGGAAGAGGCGCGCAGCTACGGCCTGATCGATAATATTCTGGAGCAGTTTGAGCATCCTCCGACAACCTGAGCTGCAGCCCTGATGCTGGTCGTTTCCCTTCGACCCGAACCCGGCAACTGACCATGACCACGCGACGGACACGGATGTCCCGGTGGGGACGGTATCTCTCTCTTGCACTGCTGACAGCAGCGCTGGGCTGTGCCTCGACAAGACAACGGGACCACCTCGAGGCCCGGCTCCGCAACCAGGAGGAAATGCTCTCGACTTATCAGTCGAAGATCGAGGTGATGGAACGCAACCTCCAACGCTCGCAGCGAGAGTCCGATAGTCTGCGCGAACAACTCGCCGGGACCGACCGACCCGCGATCCCCGAAGATGCTGAGGATGCCTACTACCGGGTGGCGGGCATCGAGTTCAGCTCGCTGATGACCGGGGGGGCCGACACCGATCAGCAGCCGGGTGATGATGCACTCTCCGTCGTACTGATCCCGCATGACGACCAGGGAGAGCTGGTCAAGATTCCAGGCAAGATTCTGGTCGAAGCATTCGATCTGGGCGGCACGGAAGGTACCGAACCGATCGGTCGTTGGTCGTACGATCTCTCCGAAGTCCGTCAGCATTGGCACAAGGGCGTCATCCAGTCCGGCTATCAGTTCGAGTTGCCACTCGAGGGTGTGCCTCGCTCGGACAAGGTGCTGTTGCATGGTCGACTGGTGACCTCCGACGGCAGACAGTTCGACACCAGCCATGAGATTCGGATCACTCCTCCGGGAGACGATCCGGGTCATCTGGCCCCGCCGCTCCGCAGTTCCGGAATTGAACAGGCGGGATTCCGTTCACATGCGGAGGACGGCGCACAGCCTCGCGCACCACTGGAGGCCGTGGGACACGTGAGCGATCCGCAGACAAAGGCGGCCGGCACTCGAAGTGTTCCCACCGAGCGAACAACTCAAAGCGACCGAGGCATGACCGGCGCTGAGTTTGCGAAACACCTCAGTATTCATGCCCCGCTCTCGGCGGTCGACCCAATGCCCGGCGATCGCACGCCATGGCTCGGCGCTACACCGAAATCGTCAACTCCCGGTGGGGGCCATTCGCTGGAGTGGATCTCCCATCCAACCGCCTCCCCGGCACCGACCGCCCCGGCTGAGGAAGGCGAACCGCGTCCGTTCCCCGATGACGCATTCGAAGCCCGGCGACCGGTGACGGCGTCCGACAGGCCCGTGACCACGTCCGACAACTGGACTGACGCCACGATTCCGTATCTGCGCTGATCGCAGTGGGCAGGGCTGTCCCGGACCGCGATGAACGATACCCGAACGCCGCAATCCTGTCCCGTACTCGCCTCTCGCTACTCGCCCCTCGTCGCTCGATACAGTCGCACTTCCTCCGACGGCAACCGCTCTGGATCGCGCGCCACTGCCGGCGGGTACTCGTCGATCAGCACCATGAAGCTCGGTCGATAAGGATAGGTCCCCATCGGCTGCAGTCGGCTGTTGGTCGACTCCTCCAACGGACTCCTCTGGGCATGTTGGGCGGTGATGGCAAACGTCTCCAGTGGCGTGTCGGTCCCTGCGGCCACGACCATGGCCAGATCCCCTGCGGGCAGGATGAGCAACGCTTCACCACGGCTTGCCACCTGATTCGCCAGGTGGAAGAACAGCCCCGGTTCGCCGACGACGTACACCACGCCCCGCGGCCCGTCCGCCGCAGTCGGTTCATCACCCAGTAACTGGTTGATGTCCCCCAGAAGTTGCCCGGCGACGGGGACCCACACCGCGCGACTGCCAGGCAACCGACGTTCGTGACTCTTCCGACGTGAGTCCCCACAACACGCTGCCGCACCACAACACGACCGAGGCGATCACTAGCCGCGACCAGTGCACCTCCTGCCGGGCAGCGAGCTTTTCTCCAGGAATCGATCCACCGACCGACCGGCTGATTCCCAGACCCGCTGCCATCCACGCGGCGACAAGCCAGGGGAGCGTGAGCCGCGGATACGGATGATAAAGAGGCACAGCCACCAACAGTCCGACCAGCCATGCCGTGAGCATCCACACGGCGAGCGTCGACCAGTGTGTGGGTGCCACTGCTGGCTTGTTCAGCAGTGTGAGCGACAGGATCACCCCGCCGATACCGAGCACTGACAATGCCAGCGGTGACCCCCCCAGCATGCCGGCAGCTGCGATCACCAGCAGCACTGGCACCGCCCGATGACTGAGACGGTCTCGATTGCGAGACACGAGGATGGCTGGGCAGACGACAGCGGCCAGCAGTCCGAGGCGCGTGACTGGTCCGTCGAACGCACTCATGGTGACAAACTGTCGCGTCAGCCGGTCCCACCAGCCCTCGAGTCCGCCGAAGTATCGGGCGTGATTGGCACTCACCACGGCATATCCGCCCACACTCTGGAGGTCCCACAGCACGGGCAACCAGCCAATGACGGCCAGCCCAGCGATCGTTCCCCAGCGCACACTGGGGGACCAGCCGGGTCGAAATTGCTGGACGCACAGCCAGGCCAGCAGCCCGGCTCCACTGATGGCGAGGGTCAACCACCCGTTGTACTTCGTCCACCAGGCGAGGGCTGCGAACAGTCCCGCCAGCAGAAGCGAGACCGGTATGCCGGTGATGATCCCCCGCCAGGCAAAGTACACCCCCCACAGCATCCACAGGCAGAGTAGAACGTCGGTCAGTGCCATGCGGCTGAAGGCGATGTGAAACCGCTCGTTGCGGCCAGAGTCGTCGCTGCCAGAGCCGCGACCGGGCCAAACCCGTCGCGGGTCACCCACCACACGGAAGTGACCGTCAGTGACCCGGCGAGCACATTGACAGCCATCGCCGCCACAGGTGTCCCCCCGAGAATCAGAAACCATTCCAGCAAGCTGGGCAGCAAAGGAGGGGCGTAGAGGTATCGGGCCGGATACTGGTACTGGGGAGGGCAGTAGAGGTTCGAGGCGTACACGCCTTCGTCAAAGTGCTCGACCGCCATGCGCTGTCGGGTGCCAGGTGCAACAAAAGCCCCAATAGTGAGAGGACGCCGACAATGCACCAGCTCGTGCCGACTCACCGTCGTTCTCTCTGGTGATGCTGGGACTTTGTTCATCCGCGGGGTGCAACTCCGGCAGAAACTGGTTTCACGTGAAACCAGGTGAGTGGGAAAATCTGAACGTCGGTTTCTCGCTGGCGAATCGAGTCTATCATAAGGCTGGCCTGCATCACCTGCGGGTCAGCAACTAGCCTTACGGACATTTCGGGGAGACGACTGATGGCCACCGCCGACGAGATTTATGATCAGGCCACGCAACTGAAGAATGCGGGGACCTGGACGGGGCCATCGCGAAGCTCAACGAGGCTCTCGGAGGTCGACCCCAATCACACGCTGACCCATGCCGCGCTGGCCGTGCACCTGCAAAAACAAGGGCACTTCGAGAGTGCCATCAAGCATGCTCTGCGAGTGGTGGAACTGGAACCCAACGATCCCTTCTCGCACACGCAGCTTTCGGTGATCTGCATGAGATGCGGTCGGATCCAGGAAGCCGAGGATGCCATGGCCCGGGCCCGCGAAATCCAGGGCGGCCATCATTGACGTTGATGGGTTAACGGGTTGATCGGTTCAGCCGCGACTCGCAGAGGAGCGGGTGCCTTCGGAGTGGCAGAGGAGTAAAGTGGCAGGGTGGCCGCGCGTTAAATGAGACCGGCTTTCGTCTTTCCCGCGGGGTCTCCTTGCCCTCGACGACGGCTCGGCACGGGAATCAAAGCTGCCAGCTTGACTTCGGGTCCCCCCTTCTCGCCACTCGTCGCTCGCTGTTTGGCCGACTGTCGCACCGCGACAATGTGAACCAGAACCTCCTGTCCATCCCAGGATCCCAGTTTCACGTGAAACCGTCTGTGGAACCAGGTCTTGTCTCCACCCATTGACCGGTTTCAGTCCCGGCCCCACTCGATCCTCGTTCGTCCGAGTGCGAACGGGACGAGTTATCAGCCAAGGAAGGCCCCTGTGATGAGTGTGATGAAACCCCCACGATTCACGACCCCGCCGTCGCCTGGCCGCGGATCGAGTTCGCTGTTCGGCAACCAGCCCATGGCCGACACCGAGCGGCCCCGCCCGGCCAGGCGTCCCTGGTCCTGGTCCCCATCGACGCCATCGAGCGGAACCCCTGGCAGCCGCGAAAGCACTTCGACACCGAGAGCCTGCGGGAGCTGGCCGGCAGCATCCGCGAGCACGGATCCTGCAGCCCCTCGTCGTGCGAGACTTGTACAGGGGCAGTTCCAGTTGATCGCCGGAGAACGCGGTGGCAGGCGTCCCGTCAGGCTGGCCTCGCCCAGATTCCCTGCGGGTCGTCGATGTGGTCGACCATTGACCTGCGAGTACGCCCTCGAAGAGAATCTCGAACGCGAAGACCTCGACGACCTGGAGAAGGCCAGGACCTTTCGCGGATACCTGCGGCAACGGACCACCGTTGAGGAACTGGCCGGACGGCTGACATGATGCGACCACCATCAGCGACATGCTTTCGCCTGCTCGGGCTCCCCGGCCGTTGAGCAGGCGTGCACGCGGGAACACCGGCTGGTCATGCCCGGGCGTTGCTCCCGCTCGCCTCGAACAGCGGCTCCGCCCTGAAAACAATTCAGCGGGAAGAACTCAGCGTCCCCGCCAGACCGAAGCCGCCGTGCGTGCCACTCAGCTCGGCAGGCTCGGACCTTGCCCTCCCGGTCCGACTCCCCAGCGACCCCGCGGCGCTGGAACAGCGTGGCTCGCTGGAAGGACGGCTTCCGCGACCTGCTCGGGATGAAAGTCGAGGAGTCGCCTGAAGGGGAAGAAGATCACGGGCAGATGATGATCCCCTTCGCCGGCGACGACCAGGTTCGAGCGCCTGTTCCTCACTTCGTTTGGGGCGCCTGACGCCCGCTCGCAGTGTGTCGGTCCGAACGTTGAGGAGTCCGGCGAATTTCCTTGGGGCGGCGTTTTCGTTTCTCGCGTCTTGTCAGGGAGGGACTTCTCGACCGGGTCGGGCTCCGTTACGATGCTCACCGGGTTCATCTGCACGAGCGAACTCACCCCTCCTGGATGTCTCCGATTGCTGGGGCAGTTTACGGCAACAGTTTCGTGCGCGTACCCAAGCCTCTAGATGCTCCGACGAGATGTTCCCACGCCGATCCAGCAGTTGCTCCACACGCGCCGCCTCGACGGTCTTCCGTTTCTGCTCCCCACGACCAGCGTTCTGTCGCTTTCTGGGGATGTACGTCCGCA
>CAVPPT010000034.1:0-12677 GCA_963707405.1 uncultured Planctomycetaceae bacterium
GACACAGTGTTCGTGACCAAGGTCGATGGTGCGTAGTGGATAGGAAGTGGGAATTGGGAAGTCGGAATCCAAACTTCCGATTTCAACCTTCGGACTACTCCCCTCCCTGCCAGGGAGGGGTCGGGGGAGGGTGAGAGCGCCGTTCGTTTCACCCCTCACCCAGCCTCTCCCCTGAGGGGAGAGGAGTTTCGTCACTCCACGCTCCTTGCTCCCCGCTTTCTCCGCCATGTCGAAGACCACTCATTCCCCGATGCCTCTTGCTCATGACGATCTGCAGGCGCTGTGGCGGGAGGTCGGCGAGATGAAGGTGGCGGTGGGCCGTCTGGACTCCGCCTTTGGTGCGGTTCGTTCGGAGATCGGCGCACTGCGGGAGACGGTGCAGCGGGCTATGCACGATCAGCGACCCAATACGCTGGGCATCATCAGTGCCGTTATTGGAGCCGCCGGGGTCGCCATCACCATCATTTCGCTGCTGGTGGGAGGGATGACCTGGGCACTGTACCGGGAGATGGATCGCAACCGGCTCGACTCGGCACGCCTGCATCAGCAGGCGCTGGACGTCGCCGGGATGGTGTCCGACGAACTGCGGGAGCATCAACACTCCGGCGGCCACCCCGACCTGCTCTCCCGCACGGCCGTGCTGGAGGCCCTGATTCGTGGGCCTGAAACTCCCGCAGACTGGGATTGACCTGGTTTCGGCCCCTCGCGAGAATCCCGCCCCCCGAGGGACGGCTGCTCGCCACCGATGGTGACTTCCGGGAACCCACATGAGCGACCGCGATGCTGGATCAGGCTGGCTGACGACCCAGCATCACGGCCTGAGCTCCCCCTTCGATTGACTGCCCATAGCGTCTGCCACACTGTTCGGAGCCTCATCCATGGCCGTGCATCCTCTCGCTCTGGTCGATTTGTGTGCGGAGATTCATCCCTCGGCGGAGATCGGTCCCCATGTGGTTATCGACGGGCCGGTGACGATCGGAGCCGGCACCGTCATCCGCCCGTTCGCTGTCGTGTACGGCCCGACGGTGATCGGCGAAAACTGTCGCATCCACTCGCATGCGGTCGTCGGGGATGTGCCTCAGGATCGGGCCTTCAAGGATGAGAACTCGTCCTGTCGCATCGGCGCGGGGACCATCATTCGCGAAGGAGTGACGATTCATCGCGCCACCGGACCCGAGGCCGTGACCAGCGTCGGGAAGAACTGTTACCTGATGACCAACTCGCACGTCGGCCATAACTGCGTGCTTGACGACGACGTCACGCTCATCAGCGGATCGCTGCTGGGAGGCCATGTGCACATTGCCCGGCAGGCGATCATCTCAGGGAACGCGGCGGTGCATCAGTTCACGCGGATTGGGCGGCTGGCGATGATCGGCGGACTGTCGAAGATCACACAGGACATCCCCCCCTTCATGATGACCGCACAGGACGGCTCGGTGGTCGGCATCAATCTCGTCGGGCTGCGGCGGGCGGGCTATGGTCCCGAAGAACGGGCCAGAGTGAAGGAGGCCTTTCGCGTCATCTACCACCTGGGTCTCAGCCTCCCGCATGCCTTGGAACGACTCGTCGAGCAGAAATCCCCGGCGCTGACTCCCATTGTCGAGTTCCTCGCCGAGACGAGCCGCCGGGGCATGAGCAAGGGGACCTTGCGATTGTCGGCGGACCGGTCGGCACGGGGAGATGGGCCCGCAGCGTCTGCCCGCGCTGCCTGACCGTCAGAGTTGGCCGGCGTGAGCGACTCGCCGGTCACATCGACTGCAGCGCCTGTGCACAGGCTGTCGATAGTTCCGGTGTCTGGAACGAGGACTCCGTGGACGGATCGTCCTCTTTCCGCCCGGGACTTCGGCGCCATCTCCGCCTCTGCGCGAGAGGCCGCGACCGCTGGCCGGGTCAGGCGGATGGCAGGCCGATCCCAGGGACGCACGTCGGTCCGCCATCACCACCGACAGCAGACACCGGCACGCCGCCGGTTGTCGCGATCGGTGAGCGCATCCTCCGAGCGTCCCGCGGGCAGAGACGGGACCGATGACGACAGCGCTCGCTGGTGAAGATCGCCGACCCTCGCCCAAGGCCATCATCGGATTGTGGCTGGCGTTGCTGCTGGCCCATGCGCCGCTGCTGAGCGTGCATCTTTCTCAGATGTGGCGACGCCCCCACTACCGCTTCTTTCCGCTGCTGGTGGGAGTGGTGTGCATCCTGATGTGGCGGCGGCGCACGGAGCTGCGCGACCTGGTGTTCGTCCGGGGAGCATGGCTCGAACGGGGCCTGCTGGCCCTGTCGGTCTCGACACTTTCCGTCGCTGTGGTTCTCGGGTCTCCGTTTCTGGCAGCGACGTCGGCAGTCCTCGCCACCGGTTTCGCGCTGGTGCATGTGTGGGGGCTGCGGGTCGTCCCGTATCTGTTTGGCACGTGGATGTTGCTGTGGTTTATCGTGCCTCCGCCACTGGGGGCCGACCTGACGCTCATCTCGCAGCTGCAGGCGCTGACGTCGCGGCTGTCGAGCCAGGTGCTCGACTGGCTGGAAGTCGACCACCTGATGTCGGGCAACGTCCTGCACATCGGCCACCGCACCTTTCTGATTGACGAAGCCTGCAGCGGCGTGCACTCGCTGTTCGCACTGCTGGCGGCGAGCGCCGTCTCGCTGGTGATGGCCTCGCGCGGCGTTCGCCGGGGTGCCGTGCTGATGCTGCTCACCGTCGCCTGGGCGGTGCTGTTCAACCTCGTGCGGGTGCTGGCGATCGCGCTGGCCCATGCGTGGTGGCAGGTCGATCTCTCCACCGGTTGGATCCACGAGGCCCTGGGGATGGTGGTCTTCGCTGCCGCCCTGCTGCTGGTACTCAGCAGTGATCAACTGCTGCACTGGGCCGGCTACTGGCTGAAGTCCCTGACGCGGCCCCTGCGACGCCGTCCGCGATCGTACCGGTACTATGCGGGTCACTCGCGGCGCGCGCGTTGGGCAGATGATGTGCCCGATACGTCGCCTGCGCCTGTCCGCAGCATCCGCCCCCGTACGCGTCTCATCACCGGCATTGCCTGTGCCGCCTATGGACTGTTGTTCGTGGCGGAACTCTCGGGTCTGATGGCCTCGCAACCGCGCCGGTTCACACACGATCCGTTCCCCGAGCTGTCCCGCGACTTTCTCCCGCCCACGCTCGACGACTGGTCGCTGCAGAATTACGAGGCCGTCGAGCGTGACTTTTCGAGTGACTTCGGCAAGCACAGCAATCGCTGGATCTATCGCTCGGGCGACCTGGAAGTGGCGATTGCGGTGGACCGCCTGTTCTTTGCCTGGCACGAACTCTCGCGCTGTTACGAGGGGCAGGGATGGAAGCTCACCAGCCGCGAGGCCCTCACCGATACGCTGGACGCCGAATACCTCCATCAGGTCCACGCGACCTTCGACCGCGAAACAGGCGAACAGGGCTGGCTCGTCTTCAGTCTGCTGGATGGATCGGCCCAGGCACTCACGCCTCCCAGCACCAACAAGGCGAAACGGCTGGTCGATCGCCTGCGATCTCCGGAGACACTCCAACTGCAGGTATTCGTCGCTAGTGAAATCCCGCTCACCGCGGCAGAACGCGAGCGTGTGACGGCACTATTCCAGCAGGTGGCCGGGCGGTTGCAAGTCGTGATTCGCGCGCGTGCACAGGAGTCGTCCGATGGGTGAGTCGAACTTTCATCGCGAGATCCGCCGGCAGCAGGACAGGCAACAAGCCGTGCGCACCTTCGTCTGGGGACTGCCCGCCCTGTTGATGCTGGCCGCGACCGTCGTGCTCCTCAACACGGCGGCACATCATGTCGAGAACGGGGCCGCACGCGATCGCTATCTGGTCAGTCTCAACCGGGCCAACCGGGCCGAAGACTGGGACCAGATCGAACTCCTCAGCCGCAAGCTCGCTCTCCTCAGGCCGGATGACCCCATCGCCCAGTATCATCTTGGCGTGTGTGCCGCGCACGAAGAGAACTACGAACGGGCCGCGCGACACATGCTGCGCATCGCCCCCGACGACCGGCCCGGTTTCGCCCCCGCACACTGGTGGCTGGCCCGGCATCACGCGGGCACCGATCACAACACGCCCCTCGACCTCACGCGGGCACGAATCCATGCCGTCCGGCTGCTCGAACTGCAACCGGAACAGGCACCGGCCCGCATGCTGCTGGCGCAGATCGACCTCGCGTTGGGACAGACCGAGTTCGCTGTGCGGGAGTTCACGGCTGCTGCGAGTCAGGACCCTGCGCTGCATCTGGCGGTCGCCCGCGTCCTGCTGCAGATGAACCGCGCCGATTTGGCACAGACACACGCGCGATCAGCGGCGGACTTCTATCGCACGCAGGTGTCCAGCAATCCGCACGATGTCAACGCACGCCTCGCCTGGACCGACAGTCTCACCTTGCTGAGTGATCGCGCAAGCCGCCGACGTGCTGCAGAGTGGACTGCGGCTGCAGAACGATCCCCGCCTGCGGGAGCATCTCGCGGGGCTGTGTCTGCAGACTTACGATTCACTGGCCAATGCCCCCACGAGCGTACAGAGTCTGGGAACGCGGCTCGATCTGCTGCAGCGGGCACTCAGGTCGGCTCCCGGTCATGAGGGGGCGCTGCTGCGACTGGCCCAACTGGCGGCCCGGCAGGATGCGAACGACCCGCGCATCGGCCGGTTGATGCAGGACGTGCTCGCCAAGGGAGACGCACCGGCGATGGTGCATACGATTCTCGGCGGGCGGGCACTGTCGGTGCACGACAACGAGACGGCCCGCCTGCACTTCGAAACCGCACAGCGCCTGCAGCCCGACAGTCCGGTGTGTCTCAACAATCTGGCGTGGGCGCTGGCTCAGCGATCGACTGCTGACTTGCCGCGGGCCCTGCAGTTCGCAGAGACCGCCGTGGAACTCTCTCCCGATCAGCCGGCCATCCGCGAGACGAAAGGTCAGATCCTGCTGATGATGGGCCAGTACCGCGAGGCACTTCCGGAACTGGAACGCGGACTCCAGGGGGCGGTCGACCCGGCGGACATCCATCGCAGTCTCGCCAGAATCTACGATGCATTAGGTCAGCCCGACCTGGCCGATCAGCACCGGGAACGTGAATCCACCGCCGTGCGTCGGTGATTTCTCAAGTGGATGTAACGGACATCCGATCGTGAGATTGGGCAAGTTCTTGCCCACACGGAGGACAGGGCCGGAGGATCGGCACGATCGTCAGCCCTTTCGGAACACGGAGAGTTCGACATGGCTGCACGCTTCCCCCTGCACACGGTCTGTGCCCTCACTCTGCTGCCCGCCTGGCTGGGACTTGTCACTCCCACCAACGCCGGCTTCATCCTCGAGCAGGAAGCCAACAACACGCTCGCCACCGCCCAGTCGGTCGATTCGGGCATGACGAGCGAGTCGCAGGCCTTCATCCAGGACAGCACAACGCTGCCCCACGCCACCGTGATCGGGACCGGGGACGGTACCTTCGATTACTTCTCGTTCACGGTCGGAGCACCGGGGGCCCAGGGAATCTTCGACGTTGACCTCGCTCTACCGCTGTTCTCATTCAATCCCGTCTTGTTCCTGTTCTCGCCCACCGGAGCCCTCATCGCGACGAACGACACGATGGCCGGGCCGGTTGACTCCGGCAGCTTCCTCACCACCGATCCCTACCTGACGCACACGTTCACCCAGGCGGGTGTCTACACCATCGGTGTCGCGCAGTCGGGCGCCACAGCGGGACAAGGCATTCTCACCGGACAGGGACCCGCGGGCGGCAGCTTCTATCTGCTCAACATCTCGGTCGAAGACACGGCGGTGCCAGAGCCGGGCACGCTGATTCTGTTCGGTACCGGACTGGCGGGTGTGCTGTACCGCGAACGCCGCAAACGCG
The DNA here is from genome assembly GCA_963707405.1 of uncultured Planctomycetaceae bacterium. Lineage (GTDB taxonomy): Bacteria > Planctomycetota > Planctomycetia > Planctomycetales > Planctomycetaceae > CAVPPT01. Next base: position 5,863 of record CAVPPT010000034.1, read on the forward strand.
CCGCCGCGAAGAAGGCGTGACGTCTGTTCATCCTGGCGAGCGGGAGGCGTGAGCGAGTGCTGGGCGCTCGACATCCCCACTGCAGGACATTCCAGCAGCGGCACCCGACGCTTCACACGATCAGTCTTGGACGTTGATCGCTCGAAGCTGATCGCTACGGAAGAGACTGCTCGAACGAGTCCAGGGTTTGCTCACCGGTGCTGGTGAAACCCGGCCAGGGACCATCCCCCACCTGGTGAAACCGGCGTTCGACCCCTTTGCCGAAGCCCAGTCCGTGGATCGTCAGGTTCTCCAGCCGGTCCTCCATACGGACGGCAACCCCGGTGTCGAACACCGCACTGCCGCGAATGGTGACCAACGCCCCGCCGTTGCGTCCCGGGCCGCGGAGGCGGAACGCCACCTGGTTATCGCGGAACACGCAGTTCTCGATCGTGGCCTCGACGTTCTCCTTGAGGTTCAGGGCGGCAAGCATGCTGACCTGGCCCGGCTGGTTCCAGCCGTGGAACAGACAGTTGCGGAATGTGATCCGACAGCGCGGGCCGTCGGCCGGCGTTTTCGAGTCGAAGGCGTTCTCCCCGGGACGCTCGCCCGCCTTGAACCCCGCCGCATCAGCAGGCAGCGGACCGGTCCACAACGTGCAGTTCTCCACGAGGACATCATCCCACGGTGCCCGTCCGGGATCGAACTGCAGGCAATCTCCCGACACATAGAAGATCTCGCAGTTACGAACAACCAGACGCTGCGGCCGACCTGTGATTCCGTGGGCGTCGTGCTGCTGGTCAAACGTCGAGTTGAGCAGATGATGGATGCGGCAACTCTCAATCTGCACATCGCCTGCGAACACACCCACGCCGTTCCCCGTGGCGTTGCGAATCTCACAGTGGCGGAGGATGACGTTGTCCGCCGTGATCTTGACACGGTTGCCACCGGCCCACTGGCTGTCGACGAGATAGTTCTCGTAGGTGCCGGGCGATTCGATCAGCAGACGATCAACGCTCTTTGGCGAATCGAGGCAGCCGGCAGTCGCATCGGCACCCACGGGCTCAGCCGCCGACGCACACAGTGATGACGACAGACAGAGTACGGCCATCGATCGAGTGAGCAGCATAAACCATGGCCTGCGAGGTATTGTCGGGGGGGGATGGATGTCGGCCGTTCATCATCGTGGGAAACCTTCCACAGGACAACGCCCGGGTGCCACCGCTGGCTTGTCCAGCGGGAGGGTGGCTTCCATTTGAATTCACCCTCCCCGTGGGGAGGGTCGACGGGTGGCTGGGGTCAGGTTGCCGAGTGCAGTCTCTGATATTTGAGTGAGTCATCACAGGCAACCTGCCCCCAGTCACGTGTCTGTGCCGAGTCACTCCAGCCAATCCGAAGGGATTCGATCAGGGATCAACGGCACGTTGGACAAGTCGTCATACCACGCCGCGCTGGACCATCGCCAGTCTCTTCCACGAACGACCAGTTCTTTCCGGACCGGGTTGTTGTGCAGATACTCAATCATTGACAGCAGCGCCTGGCTGGTCACGATGTTTCGATCATAGCCACCACCCGACTGCCAGAAGAGCCGCTCCGTTTTCCCACCCCGCTGCCGCGTGATCCGGGGCAACCATTCCGGGTCGTATGCCATCAGGTGCGCAATCGCCTTTCGCCCGACGGGGCCCTTGATGGACTTGCGAATCCCGGCGATGTCGTAATCTTCTTGCCTAGGGTAGATGATGACGTGGGCATGGTCCGGCATGAAGACATACGCCCAGACAGAGAAGTCCAAGTCGCGCCGAGCCTGCTCCAGCGCATCGGCGAGCCATTGACAGGTCCGTTCCGCCTTGAGGAAAGGAAACCGGCGGTAACAGGAGAACGTCAGTTCGTGAGCCTGCCTCGGCTCGTTGATGTTGATGCGATGCCGCCGCATGATCGGTCTGATGGAAATCACACTGGGGGCAGATTGCCGATCCCGTCATGAGAACATTCCGCACCGATTCTCGGCAATCTGACCCCAGCCACCCACCGCGGACTGCTCCAACTAAGCCCACAACACTCCACGGCCCCAGTAATGTAGGTACATCCCATTCCGATTCGACGACATGCCCGCCTTGCTGCGCGATGCGGGCATGGCACCCGGCGGGCTAATGGATCAGCAGCGAAAGCCAGATCAGCAGACAGACTGACAAGCCAGCTCCCACAGAGATCCATGCCGCACGAGGAGTCAACCAGGTCCACGGGCCGGTCCACGCGTGTACGCTCGCTGCGATGCCCCCGAAGACTGGCACACCCCATGCCCCAAGGATGAGGAGCATGCCTGGTCCCCAGTTCTCAGAGTTTGGGCCAAGAGACATCATCCACACGACGCAGAACAGGCACAGCGACGCATAGAAGGTGATGCCACCCAGGAAAAACGCCGTCCATGCACCGAATGATGAGCGCGGGGCGGCAGGTCCACTTCCAGGGTCGGCGACGCCGACCTTTCGCGACGGCAACTGGCGCATGATTCCGGCATAGATCAGAAACAGGATCGCGACGAACAGGAGCCCGTATCCCCTCCCAAAGACGATATGAACGGGGAGGACTCGCAGCAGGACGCCGATGGTGACGAGCGCCGCGGAAACCTGCCACGAGCGATGGCGGAAGTACGCGGCAATCGCTCCCCCGCCCCAGATGCCGGCGTGCAGCAGTGGCAACAGCCAGCGAAGCACCTCCCAGCCTGCTGAACTGCCCAACCGAACAACCGTCGTCATGACAACGAACCCGATGACGTACAGGCCAGCTGCCCACACGGCTGTGATCCATGCGATCGCAGACGTTGTGGCGGGACGTTCGTCTGGTGGTGGATTGTCCACTGAACCCGTCGAAGCCAGGCGAGGCCCGAAGCGGTAGCCGGCTGCTCCTCCGATCACGGAGAGCACCAGCGGGACGATTCCCACACTGAAGACGTATAGGACGAGCAACTCGCCAACACCCGCCTCACCCCCACTCAGTCCATAGCGTACAGTCCCGAACGTGCGAGTGGCGGCCATCGGAACTTGCCCGCCACCCGCTCCCAGCACGAAGCCCTTCACATAAGCCAGCACAAAGGCGATCGGATGTACAAGGAGCGCGCCGAGAACCGCGCCCAGCATTGCATAACCACGATCATCAGGCCCGTTGTTCTTCGCACCGTTCATGGGTCAGTTGCTCGCATGTCTTGTCATGATGAATTGGAGTGCCTCAGGTGTCGCGCACGGTCGCGGCTCATGCTTCTGGATCGCCAGTCGATCCGCGAACTCCTCCATGTGACCCGGATTCCCTCTTAGCCGAATCGTTGCGGCTCTTCAATTCCCAAAAGTTCAGGCGTGTGATTTCTCTGGAGGTCACGCCCTGTCTGCAAGAACTTGTCGTTCGAGTCACGAAATATGTGAGTCCCAAACTGGAGACGCCAATCATGAACAGTACACGCAAACGCACGACACTGCTCGTCGCGATGGCCCTGTGTGCCCTCGCTGCATTCACTCCCACATCAGCGAACGCCGCCGGCATGCTCATCGCCGAAGGAGGCCTGGGAGGCGTCCTCGAAATCCAGGAACATGCCGCCGAAGTCACCATCAACAACGGCGTCGCCGTCACGCATGTCACGCAGGTGTTTCGTAACACCGAAGACCGGCAGGTCGAAGCCCTGTATCTGTTCCCTGTGCCCAAGGGAGCGTCGGTAGCGAACTTCAGCATGTGGATTGGCGGCAAGGAGATGGTGGGCGAAGTCGTCGAGAAGGAACGGGCCCGCGAGATCTACAACAGTTACAAACAGGTGCGGCGCGATCCCGGACTGCTCGAACAGGTCGACTACAAGAACTTCGAGATGCGCATCTTCCCCATCGGCCCGCTGGCCGAGCAGCGCGTGCAGATCACCTACTACCAGGAACTCGACTTCGACCATGACTGGGCGACGTACGTGTATCCGCTGGCGACAGCCCCGCGGCCCGGCATCGACGCCCAGACGCGCGGCAAGTTCGCCCTCACGATGCATGTGAAGTCAGAGATTCCGATCGAGACGCTGGAAAGCCCCAGTCATGGCGACGAGTTCGTCGTCGTCAAACATACGAACACGTACTACGTCGCGAGTCTCGAAACCGATGGCGGAGATCTGAACCGCGACATCGTACTCGCCTATCACGCCGTGCGGCCGCACACGGGCATCGATGTCATCACGTCGAAGCAGCCCGGCGAGGACGGTTACTTCCAGCTCACGCTCACCGCCGGTGACGAACTGGCCGAAGCGTACACCGGGATGGACTACGTCTTCGTGCTGGACATTTCCGGGAGCATGGCACGGGACGGCAAACTGCGGATGTCGCGGGAGTCGATCGACGCCTTCGTCCGCGAACTCGGGGCAGAAGACCGCTTCGAGCTCATCACGTTCAACGTGGCTCCGACGACGCTGTTCAACCAGCTGCAGCCGGTAAACGAGCAGTCGCAGTCCCAGGCAGTCGAGTTCCTGCGCTCTCAGCAGGGCCGGGGGGGCACGGTGCTGAGGCCTGCGATGGCGACCGCCTACAAGTACGGCGACCCCGATCGTCCGCTCAACGTCGTCATTCTCAGCGATGGGATGACCGAGCAATCGGAACGTCGCGAACTCTTGAACCTCATCGGCTCACGACCTTCGGGGACGCGCGTGTTCTGCATCGGCGTGGGAAACGAGGTCAACCGGCCGCTGCTCTCTCAGATGGCCGAGGATGCCGGCGGTCTGGCGGCGTTTCTCTCGCAGGGGGATGACTTCGCCCGGCAGGCACAGTCTTTCCGCCGCAAGCTGCTGCGGCCCGCTGCGAGCGACGTGAAGATTACGTTTAACGATGCCGACGTGTACGACCTCGAACCGCGTCAGCTGCCCGACCTGTATCATGGCATGCCGGTGCGACTGTACGGCCGATACCGGACGGGGGGCGATGTTCAGGTGAAGGTGCAGGCGGAGATCAACGGAGCCCCGACCGAGCAGTCGGTGCCGATCAGCTTCCCGTCGAAGCGATCCGGCGAATCCGGAGATCGAACGGATGTGGGCCTCGAAGAAGGTGCGACCGGCTGCTGAGAGAAGCGGACCGACAGGGATCGCGAACGGCGGTGATCGATGAGATCGTCGGACTGGGCGAGACCTATTCGATCGTCACCGAGTACACGTCGTTCCTCGTGCTGGAGAACGACGCCGAGTACGAGCGGTGGAAGATCGATCGTCGCAATCTTACTCGCGTGGGCAGGGACCGCGCCCAGCAGCAGCAGGTGATGACACAGCTGCAGGGATTGCGCGAGAGGGCACTCGCCGACCTGGGTCCGATCGATCCGACCGTGTTGAAGTCGCCGGTCGTGACTCAGCGGCAGGCGTCGGACCCGGTCCAGGTAAGCGACCCCTCGCTGTCCGGCCCCAGCCCCTCGTCCTCCGGCAGCCGGGATCTGCAGTGGGGGCCGAGTCCCGGAGGCGGAACTGGTGGCGGAGCACTCGACCCGATCAGCGGGGGCATTGCTCTGGCCCTCGCCGGACTGGGCTATGCCGCTCGTCGTCGTCGCAAGGATGACGAGACCGCTGAAGGAGAGGCGTGATGTCGAACCTCCCGAACCTCCGGGACGCAGCGAGACGTATTCCATACGTCTCGCTGCTGTTGGTGGCGGTCGCCGTCGGGCTGCAGCTGTGCCCCTCATTACTGGAGCGACTGCAGTACGACCGGGCAGCCATTGCCGCCGGCGAAGTCTGGCGGATCCTCAGCTGTCATCTCACGCACTGCTCGTTCGACCACCTGGTGTGGGACGCCGGCGTGCTGCTCGTGCTGGGTTGTCTGTGTGAGCTGGACGACCGCCGCCGCTGGCTGCGGTGTGTCATCGCGACGGCCGTCGGCATTCCGGCGGCTCTGTGGGTGTTGATGCCGGGGCTCGAGACCTATCGCGGGTTGTCGGGAATCGACTCGGCCTTGTTCGTCATGCTGGCGGTGTCGATACTGAAACACAGACTTGCCTCAGGCCGACGGCTCTGGGCGGGTGCCACGACGGTGCTGTTGTGCGGGTTCATGGCGAAGACGGCGTACGAGTACCTGACCGCGCAGACACTGTTCGTCGACAGTGCCGCGTCGAACATGGTGCCGATCCCGCTGGCCCACATCGTCGGTGGTGTGGTGGGTGCGGCGTGTGTGCATCGAAGCCGGAGGAGTCGGTATCGAACCGGCAGCGAGGGTGTCAGGCATCGAGAATGCACCCTCCACGTGGGGAAGGTCGAGCGCCGGGGTGCCACTGCTGGCTTGTCCAGCTTGCCGTCGCTGACGCGTCCGGCTCGTGTCATTCCCTGACGTCCCCCGCTCGCTGCTCGTCAGCCGAGCACGCGGCACATTGCAAGTCTTCGCAAGCGAACATAGCATCGGCTCATGACCGAGCAGCCTCCCACCTATCTGCGCAGCGGCGATCTGTTGTCGCGCGAGGACTCCCGCCTGCTGATTGTCGACATGCAGGAAAAGCTCTTGCCCGCCATTCCGGTGGCCGATCAGATGCTCGACAACTGCGTGCGACTGGTGCAGGCGGCCCGACTTCTCGACGTGCCTGTGTTCGCCACCGAGCAGTATCCACGTGGGTTGGGGCCCACTGTCCCCGCGCTGGCCGAACTCATTGAACAGCGGCCCGAGAAGCTCCGCTTCAGCTGTGCCGAGGTGCTGGGCTGGGATCGTGCGGCAGAGGCGAGCGATCCCCGGCTGCGCGACCGCACGCGGGTGGTGATGGCCGGCATCGAGGCGCATGTCTGCGTGCTGCAGACGGCCCTCGATCTGCTGGCGGCGGGTTATCTGGTGTACGTCGTGGCCGATGCGGTCGCCAGC